>NZ_JANUGW010000030.1 GCF_024753285.1 Massilia pinisoli
TTTGGCGAAAAAAAAGCCGCGATCGCTCGCGGCTTTTCGTCTGGAGACTTACCTAAAACTTAGAAATTGCCCTTGAACTGAACGCCGTAAGTGCGCGGTTCGTTGGTAAAGCCCGTCAGGTTGTTGAAGTCGATCGCGCCCGTGATGCGGCGCTGGTCGAGGATGTTGCGGCCGAAGGCAGCCACTTCATACTTGCCATCGCCCCAGATGTAACCCACGCGCAGGCCGCCTTCCGTCAGCGCCTTGCCGGTGAACTCGGTCGCTTCGTACAGGAAGAAGTTGATCTGCGAGCGGTACGACCAGTCCGTGTACACATACATCTCGCCATCGGCGACCGGCATGCTGTAGCGGGCGTTCAGGTTGACGATCCACTTCGGTGCCTGCGGCAGCGGGTTGCCATCGATGACGACGCGGCCCGCGCCGTTCAGCGGGTCGGTGACCGTGCAGGCGGCGCACTTCGCCAGCGACAGGCTCGGGTCGCGGATTTCCGTGAAGTTGTACGACGCGCTGGCGCCGACGCGCAGGTCCGGCGTCACGAGGCCTTCGAAGTCGAACTCGGCGCCGCGGCCGTCGGTCTTGTTCGCGTTGATCAGCTTGGTGACGTTCGTGTTGCCGCCGACGACGGTCAGCTGCTGGTTCTTGACCGTGTAGTCGTACACCGAGAACGCGGCGCGGGCGCGGCGCTCGAACAGGTCGGCCTTGATGCCGCCTTCGTACGACGTGATCGTCTCGGCGTCGGCGACGGTGATGCCCACCGGTGCGAACGTCGAGGCCGGCGCGATGCTCGGGGCGCGGAAGCCGGTCGCGATGCGCGCGTACAGGTTCACGTCACGATTCAGCTTGTACGTGGTCGACAGATCCCAGTTGACCTTGTCCTTGCTTTCGCTGACGCTGTTCGGGCCCACCGGGGTGAAGCCGATCGCGGTGACGGTGGCGAAGTCCTTCTTGTCGTCCGTGTAGCGGATACCGCCGCGCACCGACAGGGCGTCGTTGATGTTGTAAGCCACGGAACCGAACGCGGCCCACGCCTTGTTGTTCTGCTCGCTGGACTGGCGCGACGTCTGGGCACCGGTGGCGCTGTTGTAGCCGTCGCTGCCGCCGGCCACGTCTTCCTTGAAGTAGTACACGCCGGCCTGCCAGTGCAGCGGGCCGGCATCCTTCGACTCGACGCGGAATTCCTGCGAGTACTGCTTCAGCTTGTCGATGAAGCCGCCCGTCTCCGACTGGAACGGGATGAAGCCCGGACCTTGCGGCGTGCCGCCGTCGATGTCGCCGCGGCTGTAGTAATTGCCGACCGACTCGTAGCCGGTGATCGAGTGGAAGATGACGGGACCCAGATCCCACGTCACGCGGGCGTTGGCGCCGTTGGTCTTCAGGTGCTGGTAGTTCTGCGCGTTGGTGACGATGCTGTCGAGGTCGGTACCGTCGGCGAAGTCGTTCGTGCCCTTCTTGATCAGGTTGGCGCGGAACAGGCGGGCGCTGCCGGTCGTCATGCGCTGGTGCACGTTGAACAGCGCGCTGAACGTGGTGTCCGGCTTGTACAGGAATTGCACGCGCTCGGCGTGTTCGTTGTAGCCGTCCAGTTCGGCGGTCTTGTTCGTCCTGGCGACGTCGGAGTAATTGTCGATGTAGTTGTCGCGGTGCTGGCGCAGCGTCGACACGCGCATCGCCCACTTGTCCGACAGCGGCACGTTGGCCGCGGCTTCGACGTTGGCGGTGGCATGGGTGCCGTACGACAGGTTGTAGTAACCCTCGACTTTCTTGAAGTTCGGCTTTTCGGATTCGAACTTCACGACACCGGCCGGCGTGTTGCGGCCGAACAGCGTGCCCTGCGGGCCGCGCAGCACTTCCACGCCGGCCAGGTCAAACATCGGGAAGCCCTTCAGGATCGGGTTTTCCTGGACGATGTCGTCATAGATCAGCGACACGGGTTGCGATGCGAACTCGGAAAAGTCCGTGTTGCCATAGCCACGGATGTAGAAACGGGGGAACGTGCGGCCGTTCGAGGACTCAACGTTCAGGCTGGGGGTCTTGCCGGCCAGCACGCGGATGTCCTGGCCGCCGGACACGAGCACGTCCAGCTTTTCGCCCTTGATGGCGGTGACGGACACCGGCACTTCCTTGATGTTCTCGGTACGGCGCTGTGCCGTCACGGTCACCGTCTGCAGTTCGGTCGCCTGCGCAGTCTGGGCCAGGGCCACGCCGCCGGGTACGGCTGCGAGCGCCAGCACTGCGCCATGCGCGGCGATGACGCGCTTGTGCATCTTGGACATCTTGATCATTGAGTTTTCCTAGAGAAGAGTAAAAAAACTGCCGCGTTGTCTCCGCCGTCTCTCCCGAGGCACCTCGTGCGAGGCAGGCTGTCGGCCTCGGCAAGTCGCATCTGATTGTGGATGTCTGAATCTTGCCGGCTTGTAAAACGGCAATTGTCGATTATGTGTATATCCTTATGCAAGGAATACGCTCCGGCCTACACATCCTTACAACAGTTTGTTGTATATGAGAAAGTGGGACTTTGCATTCGCTGTTCACTTTTTTTGAAAAACCCTTGCGCGCGTTTGAAGGGATACGCTATGATTCGGGCCTCTTCGGACGTGATGACAAACGTCAGGCAAGAAACCTCTGAAACAGAGTGACGGGCGCTTAGCTCAGTTGGTAGAGCGGATCCCTTACAAGGATTAGGTCGGGAGTTCGAGCCTCTCAGCGCCCACCAAGTTCCAGGTTCTTGCAGGTGAAGCACCGATCAGAGTAAACGGAGCGGTAGTTCAGTTGGTTAGAATACCGGCCTGTCACGCCGGGGGTCGCGGGTTCGAGCCCCGTCCGCTCCGCCAGTATCAAGAAGAAGGGTCCGATTCGTCGGACCCTTTTTCGTTTCTACTTAAACTCGATCGACGATCTTGGTTCATCCGTACGTCAGGTTCCGTCTCCTCCTCGCCCGCCACGCCGTGGCCGAACTCGCCGCGCGCCTGCGTGGCACCGCCGAGATCGCCATGTTCGTGCTGGGCCCGCTCATCGTCGGCCTGATCTCTTTCGCCGCCCTGCCCGCGATGCTCGCGGCCGCCGAACCGTTGCCGCTCGCCCTGCCCCTGCTGTGCCTGCACGGCGTCGCGATGAGCCTGCCCGTCGTGCTGCTGCGGTCCCGCGTCGTGCCCGCGCACGTGCGCGCGTGGCTGCATCCGCTGCCCGTGCCGCAAGGGCTGCTGGTGCGCGCATCGTCCGCCGTGGCCGCGTTGCTGGCCGCCCCGCTGGCCTTGGCGTATGCGGCGTCGCTGGCCATCTGGCTGTATCAACGTCCCGACTGGCTGCTGCCCGCGCGCGCCGCCGCCGGGACCGTGCTGTCGTTCCTGCTGACCTGGGCCTGCGCCACCGCGCTGCTCGTGCAGGGCGCCGGCCTGCCCGCACGGGCGCGCTCGACGCCGCAGGAAGCCGCCGCCGACACGCATCCAGCCACGCCCCGCGCTGGCGGGTTCTATTTCTGGCATCGGCTGTTCTGGCTGCCGCTGTGGCGCAGCTCGTCCGCCGGCCTGCGCCAGTGTGCGCTGCTGGCCGCAACCGTCGGCGCCGCCGCGCTGTGGATGATGGGCCCGCAATCGCTGCCGCGCGTGGCCGGCGCCATCGTCACGAGCATCGTGCTGGTAGTGCTCGCGTATGAGGCGGACCAGGCATTGCGCACCCAGCTCGCGCGCGTGCGCTTGCCGGCGGCGGCCTGGCCCATCGACGACGCCGCGCTGGCCCGGCGTGCCCGCGCCATGACGTTGCTGACCATGGCGCCTGCGCCTGCAGCGCTCACGGCCATCGGCGCTGCGGCCGGCGCCTGGCATGGCACGGCGGGCCACCTGTATCTCGCGCTGGCATGGGGCGTGCCGCCCGTGCTGACGCTGACGCCACCTTTCACGGCACGCGGCCGCATGGCGCTCGTCGCGTTCGCCATCGTGCTGCTGTGCGCCTTCGGAAGCAAACTATGGGATTGACTCCATCCGTCGACGTCGACAACGTCGGCTTTCACTTCGCGACGCGCAGCGTCTTCCTCGGCCTGAACCTGCGGATCGGCCCCGGCCTCACGTGGCTGCGCGGCCGCAACGGGCGCGGCAAGACGACGTTGCTGAAGCTGCTGGGCGGCGCACTGGCGCCGAGCCGCGGCCACATCCGCCTGGACGGCCTCGACAGCGATAAGGACGCCCTCGCCTACCGGCGCCTGAGCTTTTATTGTGGCGGCGAAGCGCCGGCCCTGGATTGGCTGACGGCGCGCGAATGGCTCGAACTGCACCTCGCGCTTTACCCCGACGCCGACCGCGACGCGCTGGGCCGGCACCTGGACGCATTCCGCATCGCGGACGTCGGCGGCCAGCCCGTCACGGGCCTGTCGCTGGGCCAGTACAAGAAGCTGCAACTGGCGCTCGCGCTCGCGCTGCCGACGCGCCTGCTGCTCGTCGACGAACCGTTCAACGGCCTCGACACGCAGGCGGTCGGCGTGCTGGAAGACGAACTCGCGCGCCGCACGCACGCGGGCACGAGCTGCATCGTGCTGACGAGCCACCTGGACCTGCAGCTCGCCCCGACCACCATCCTCGACCTGGACGCGCAGCCGGGCGTTCTATGACGGTGTCAGGCCCGCCGCAGCAGTGGCGCGCCGATCTCGACGCGGTTGCGGCCACCCGTCTTGGCCGCGTACAGGGCGTGGTCGGCACGCGCGAGGGCGGCCGTCAATTCTTCGTGCGGATCGATCATGACGAGGCCGATGCTGACCGTCATGCGGCAAGTCGCGGCGCAGGCCGGTGGCGGTGCCTCGGCGACGGCGTTGCGCAGGCGTTCGGCCGCGAACTGCGCGCCCGCCAGCGACGTGCCCGGCATCGCCAGCGCGAATTCCTCGCCGCCGAGCCGGCCCATCACGTCGTTCCCGCGCAGGGTGGCGCGCGCGGTGTCTGCGAACAGGCGCAGCGCGTCGTCGCCGCAGGCATGGCCGAAGCTGTCGTTGAGCTGCTTGAAGTGGTCGAGGTCGAGCATCATCAACGCGATCGGCTTGCGCATGCGCAGCGCGGCCTGGCGCGCGCGCTCGGCCCGTTCGAAGAAGGCGCGTCGGTTCAGCATGTCCGTCAGGCCGTCGATCGTGGCGAGGCGCTGCATGCGCTGGTCGTCCTTCAGCTTGCACAGCAACAGGAAGCCGAAGCCGTTGACGATCATGAGCAGATAGCTGGCCAGGTAGGCGAAGCCGTACACGGGGTTCGCATCGAACGTGCCGAGTCCGCCGTTGGCGACGCCCATCCAGGTCCAGATCGCGATGGCGAACAGGGCGTCGTTGACGCCGATGATACGCTGCAGCAGCGGTGCGCCGGGCTGGGGCCGCAGCAGGATGGTGGCGGCGCCGGTCGCGAACAGGGCGACGATCACGGCCACCACCTGCGTCATCTGCGCGCGCGACGCCCGCGCCACGATGGCCGCCGCGACGATGAGCAGCGCGGCGACCGTCGCCGGCGCGAGGATGCGGCGCCAGTTGCCGAATCCGAAGAAGACGCAGTACGACGCCAGCTCCAGCGCGACGCCGCCCACCCAGCCGAACGCCGCGAACTCTTCCGCGAGGGGCAGGCCAAGGTGCGGCGCCGCCCAGCAGCAGATCTGCGCCAGGCCCGACGACAGCCGCGCCCACATCCACGTGCGCAGGGCCGGATTCCCAGCCGCGCCCCGCATATAACCCGCCATCAGCAAGGCAAACGCCGTGTTGCCGACACCGAGCGCCAGCATGAAGGTCTGCAGATCGATCACACGTATCCTCCCGATCGGAAGTGGTGAAATGATGCCATGTAGGTAACTAATATTTCTCAAAGGAACTATATTACACGTTTTTCAAGGCGATGCACGTACCATTTGTGCGGCTTCTCACCGGCTATGCACGTTGGCTGACGGCCGTTGTTTGCCATGCAAAGTCTTCACGGATCGTTGCTGCGCAAACACAATTGAATCGTTCATAATGACCATGCGGCCGCCGGCTGCATCGTCCTGGAGCTGTCGTGATCTTTGGTTTCCTGAAATCGCCCACGTTGTCGCCCCGCCAGCTCCGGCTGCAGAACACGCCGTTGTTCCGTTCCCTCAAGCCCTTGGAAATCAAGTTCGTCGACGGCCTCATGCACGAACGGCGCTACCTGCCGGACGAAATCGTGTTCGACGAGGGCGAGGAAGGCCAGGCGCTGTACCTCGTGATGAGCGGCCGCGTGCAGATCAGCCGTTCCCATAGCCGGGGGCGCCAGATCGTGGGCGAGCTGGGCCCGGGCAGTTTCTTCGGCGACCTGGCGCTTCTGGACAATTCACCGCGCAGCGCCCAGGTCCGCGCGATGGACGCCTGCGAACTGGCCGTGTTCTTCCGCGACGACTTCCTCGCGCTGATGGAGACGGATGCCGTGATCGGCTACAAGATCTCGCTCGCACTGGCGCGGCACATCGGCCAGCGCCTGCGCGGCTGGCTCGACGGCCACGCGCAGGTGGAGGCCTTGTGATCCATAACGCCTTCCGCGACGAGCGCAGCGGCCCGTTCGTCTGGACCGGCATCATCGGCGTCACGTGCCTGCTGCTGGTGCTGCTCGAGCACATGCTGTGGCTCGTGCTGCCGTTCATCGTCGGCACCGTCATGTACTACATCCTGCTGGGGCCGATGCAGCGCCTGCTGCGCGCCGGCTTCACGCGCAACGTCTCGGCCACGCTCGTGTGCATCGTGTTCTTCGGCGCCAGCGTCCTGCTGCTGATGGCCGCGATGACGTGGACGGCGGTCCCCGGCGACGCCGACAGCTGGCACAAGACGGGCGCGCTGTACCTGGACGGCGGCGTCGCCTTCGTGCGCAACACGATGACCTTGCTGGAAGCGAAATTCCCGATCCTGGCCGAGATGCACCTGACCTCGGTCGTCAACAAGCGCTTCAAGGCCTACACGGACAACTTCGCCCAGCGCCACCTGACCGGCATCCTGCTGGGCGCGGCCGGCTGGCTGCCGTCGCTGCTGCTGGCGCCGTTCCTCGCGTTCTTCTTCCTGCGCGACGGCCTGCGCTTCAAGAAATTCCTCGCGCGCGCCGTGCCCAACGCCTATTTCGAACGCACCTTGTTCCTGCTGCACCAGGTCGACCAGACGGCACGCCGCTACTTCGAGGGCTTGCTGAAACTGACCGTGCTGGACACCATCGTCCTCGGCTTCGGCCTGTGGGTGATCGGCGTCTCGTCGCCGCTGCTGCTCGGTTTTATTTCCGCTCTGCTCGCGTGGGTGCCGTTCGTCGGCTCCGTCGTGGGTTGCATGATGGTGGTGGTCGTCGCGGCCACGGATGCGCCGGCCAATCCGCTGATCGCGTACGGCGCCATCGTCGTCTTCATCCTTGCGCGCCTGCTGGACGACTTCGTCTTCATGCCGCTGACGCTGGGCCGCAGCCTGCACATCCATCCGCTGGTGACGGTGCTGATGATCTTCATCGGCGGCGCCCTGTCCGGCGTGGCGGGGCTGATGCTCGTGCTGCCGCTGCTGGGCGTCGTGATGGTGATCGGCGAGACGATGGGACGGCTGATGACCCATCCGCGCCTGCGCGCGAGACACCGCTATGCACGCCGTTTGCGGGAGAAGCAGGCGAGTGCCGACCTGAGCGTCTGAAAATTTAGCGGCAATAAAAAACCGGGGCATGCCCCGGTTGTCGTTACTTGCGCCCCGCCCTGGGCTTGGCCTTGATGGTCGACAGGATGCCCGCCTTCGCCTTGGTCGGCGGTGCGGTGAACGGTGCCGGCTCGCCCCGGCGTTCGCCACCGCGGCCATTGCGCCGCGGCGCCACCTCGATCACGCGGCCCTTCGGCGCGTCGCCGCGCGGTGCGACGGGCGGACGGCGCTCGCCGCCGCGCTGCGGTGCGACTTCCTGCTCGGCGCCGGCCGGCGGCACCAGGTGGCGCTCGCCATTGCCGATCAAGTCGCCGCGGCCCATGCGCTTCAAACCTTCGCGCAGGGTCGGCCAATTTTCCGGATCGTAGTAGCGCAGCAGGGCCTTGTGGAACTTGCGCGTCTTGCCGCTCTTCGCGGTGAGAACTTCTTCCGAATCCTCCGTGACCTTGTGCAGCGGATTCTTGCCCGAGTGGTACATCGTCGTCGCCATCGCCATCGGCGTTGGCGTGAACGTCTGCACCTGGTCGAGGTGGAAATTGTTTTTCTTCAGCCAGAGCGCGAGGTTCAGCATGTCCTCGTCCGTCGAGCCCGGGTGTGCCGCGATGAAGTACGGGATCAGGTATTGCTTCTTGCCCGCTTCCTTCGAGTACTTGTCGAACAACGCCTTGAACTCGTCATAGGCGCCGATACCCGGCTTCATCATCTTGGAGAGCGTGCCCTCTTCCGTGTGCTCCGGTGCAATCTTCAGCAGGCCGCCCACGTGGTGCGTGACGAGTTCCTTCACGTATTCCGGCGAACGCACGGCGAGGTCGTAGCGCAGGCCCGAGCCGATCAGGATCTTCTTGATGCCGGGGATCGCGCGCGCCTTGCGGTACAGCGAGATCAGCTTGCTGTGGTCCGTGCCCAGGTTGCTGCAGATGGTCGGATACACGCACGACAAGCGGCGGCACGTCTCCTCGATCTTCTTGTCCTTGCACGCGAGGCGGTACATGTTCGCGGTCGGGCCGCCCAGGTCCGTGATGGTGCCCGCGAAATTCTTCGTCGTGTCGCGGATCAGCTCGATCTCGCGCAGGATCGACGGCTCCGACCGGCTCTGGATGATGCGGCCCTCGTGCTCCGTGATCGAGCAGAAGGTGCAGCCGCCGAAGCAGCCACGCATGATGTTCACGGAGTAGCGGATCATTTCCCAGGCGGGGATGTGCGCCTTGCCGTAGCTCGGGTGCGGCGCGCGCGCGTACGAGAGGTCGTAGACGCCGTCCATCTCGTCCATCGCGAGCGGCAGCGGCGGCGGATTCAGCCAGACGTCGCGGTCGCCGTGCTGCTGCACGAGCGCGCGCGCATTGCCCGGATTCGACTCCAGGTGGAACACGCGCGACGCGTGCGCATACATCACCGGGTCTTCGCTCACCGTCTCGAACGACGGCAGCCGCACGACGGTCTTCTGCGCCTTCTCGCGCGCCGCGGCTTGGCGCTGCTCGCGCGTCATGATGACGATGGGTTTGACTTCCGGCTCCGGCGCCGCGTTGTCGAGCGCGCACTGCTTCGGGTCTTCCAGCGCCATCGCGTACGGATTCGGCTGCTGGTCGATGCGGCCCGGCACGTCGACGCGCGTGGAATTGTGCACGGTCCACTCTTCATCCGGCAGCCAGCCGTGCGGCACGAGGAATGCGGTGCCGCGCAGGTCGCGGATCGACTTGATGTTCTCGCCCGCCGCGATGCGCCGCGTGACGTCGACGAGTGCGCGCTCGGCGTTGCCGAAGATGACGAGGTCGGCCTTCGATTCGAACAGCACGGAGCGGCGCACCTTGTCCGACCAGTAATCGTAGTGCGCGATGCGGCGCAGCGACGCCTCGATCGACCCGGCGATGACGGGCACGCCCGGGAACGCTTCGCGCGCGCGCTGGCAGTACACGGTCACGGCGCGGTCCGGCCGTTTGTTCGGCTCGGCGTTCGGCGTGTAGGCGTCGTCGGAGCGGATCTTGCGGTCGGCCGTGTAGCGGTTGACCATCGAATCCATATTGCCGGCCGTGATGCCCCAGTACAGATTCGGCTTGCCCAGCGCGCGGAACGGTTCGACGGAGGTCCAGTCCGGCTGGCTGATGATGCCGACGCGATACCCCTGCGCCTCCAACAGGCGGCCGACGAGGGCCATGCCGAAACTCGGATGGTCGATGTAGGCGTCGCCCGTGATCAGGATGATGTCGCACGAGTCCCACCCGAGCTTGTCCATCTCCGCGCGGGACATGGGCAGGAACGGGGCGGCCGGGGCGCGGCTGGAACGCTTGGCGACGTTCGCGAAAAGATTGGCAGGGGAGTTCATTGGCCGGCATTTTACCGGAAAACGCCTTTTTAAGCTGCTGCCGCCTCCAAAAATGGCTTAATTTTCAATGGCTTGTCGTTAAATCCCCATGCTCGCGAGGATGTTGCCGAGCTCGCGCAATGCCGGTTCCAGGGTCGGATGACGCAGTGCGAAGCGGGCCGTCAGCTCCTGCGCGCGCGATGCGAGGCCGTACGTGTTCGCGTCGGGATCCTGGGCGCGCTTGTTGAGTACGTGCTTGATGTCGCCGTCGAGTTGGCGCAGCAGCATTTCCAGTTCGTCGTCGACTTCGCCGGCGTCTTCGAGGCTGCGGTGCAGCGTCTTGAGGTGCGCTTTCAGGGTATTTTCGTTTTCGGGCAGCATGGCTTTCTCACGTCATGATGTTGTGAGAAGTCTACACCCGATGGGCGCGATGGGGCGCATCGGCGCGCCACGCCCGCCGCGGCGGGGTGGCGCGCGTTCGGATTACTCGCCCGTCAGCCCGCGGCGCTCGAGCAGCGGCTCGATCTTCGCGTCGCGGCCGCGGAAGTTGCGGTACATGTCCATCGCATCCATCGTGCCGCCGCGCGACAACAGCATCTGGCGGAAGCGGTCGCCGTTCTTGCGCAGCAGGCCGCCGTTCTCCTTGAACCACTCGACCGTGTCGGCATCCAGCTTCTCGGCCCACAGATAGCCGTAGTAGCCGGCCGAATAGCCGCCCGAGAACACGTGCGAGAAATACGTCGTGCGGTAGCGCGGCGGGACGAGCGGGAAGTCGACGCCGGCATCGTGCAGCGCCGTCGCCTCGAAGCCCGGCACGTCGGTCGGGATCTGGTCCGTGCCCAGCTGGTGCCATTTCTGGTCGAGGATAGCCGCGGCCAGGTACTCGGTCGTGCGATAGCCCTCGTTGAACTTGGACGATGCCTGCACCTTGTCCAGCAATTCCTTCGGCATCGGCGCGCCCGTCTGGTAGTGCTTGGCGTAATTCGACAGCACCTCCGGCCAAGCCACCCACATCTCGTTGACCTGCGACGGGAACTCGACGTAGTCGCGCGGCACGCGCGTGCCCGAGAAGCGCGGGTACTTCACGTTCGAGAACATGCCGTGCAGCGCATGGCCGAACTCGTGGAACATCGTGCGCACTTCGTCGTACGTGAGCAAGGTTGGCTCGCCCGCGGCCGGCTTCGGGATATTCAGGTGGTTCGCGATGACGGGATGCGTGCCCATCAGCTTGTTCTGCGCGACGTACGCATTCATCCACGCGCCGCCCCGCTTGTTCGAGCGCGCGTACGGATCGTGCAGGAAGATCGCGAGCTGCTTGCCGTCGGCGTCGAACACGTCGAACACGCGCACGTCCGGGTTGTACACGGGCAGGTCGTGGCGCTCCTTGAACGTGATGCCGTATTCCTTGTTCGCGGCGAAAAACACGCCGTTCAGCAGCACGTTGTTGTATTCGAAGTACGGACGCAACTGGTTTTCGTCGAACGCGTAACGGGCCTGGCGCACCTTGTCGGTGTAATAGTTCCAGTCATACGCCGTCGCCTGGAACTTGCCGCCGTCGGCATCGATGACCTTCTGGATCTCGGCCGCCTCCTTGTGCGCGTTGCGCACGGCCGGCCTGGCGAACTCGGAAAGAAGATTGTTGACGGCATCCGTCGTCTTCGCCGTCTGGTCTTCCAGCATGTAGGCGGCGTGGCTCGGATAGCCCAGCAGCTTCGCGCGCTCGGCCCTGGCCTTGACGAGGTCCAGCACGACCTGGCGATTGTCGTAGTCGCCGCCGTGGCTGCCGCGCGCGAGCGACAGATCGAGGAGCTTCTGGCGCGTGGCGCGGTTGGTCAGCTCGGACAGCGGCGCCTGCTGCGTCGTGTTCACGACCGGCACCTTGAACTTGCCGTCGAGGCCGTCTTTCTTTGCCAGCGCGGCGGCGGCGTCGATCGCCTTGTCCGACATGCCGGCCAGTTCCGCGCGGGTATCGACGACGAGCGCCGACGCGTTCGCTTCCTTCAGCACGTTCTGGCTGAACTCCGTCTGCAGCGCGGCGATCTTGCCGTTATACGCCTTCAGCGTCTCCTTGTCGGCGGCGGACAATTGCGCGCCGGCGCGCACGAAGTCCTTGTGATAACGCTCGAGCAGATAAGCCGATTCCGCATCGAGGTGCAGCTTGGCGCGCTTGTCGTACAGCGTCTGGATGCGCTTGTAGAGCTTGTCGTTCAGGCGGATCTTGTCGCTGTGGGCGGCGAGCTTCGGCGCGAGGTCCTTGTCGAGCGCGTCGAGCGTCGGATTGGTATTGCAGCCGACGAGGTTGAAGAACGCGGTCGAGACGCGGTTCAGCAGCTGCCCCGAGCGCTCCATCGCGACGATCGTGTTGTCGAAGGTGGGCGCCGCCTTGTTATTGGCAATCGCATCGATTTCCAACGACTGCAGACGCATGCCTTCCTCGAACGCCGGCGCGAAGTCGTCGTTCTTGATCTTGTCGAAGGCGGGGTACTGGAACGGCAGGGTGCTCGGCTTGGCGAACGGGTTGGACGCCGACAGCAGCGACGCGGGGGCGGCATGGGCCAGGTTGGCGACGGCTGCGGTAACAGCGACGGCCAGGAAGTGCGAACGGTTCATTCTTTGAGCTCTCCGAGGGTTATCGATCCGCCCATGCTTGTGCCACGAGGGATCTTTTTTGGTACGCACCACCCATCCCCGCCCTGGGATGCCGCTGGACTGCTCACCGATCGCATCCGGACACCGGAATGGAAACCGCCGGGACGTACCCGGCGGCGAGTGCCCATGAAGAATAGCAGGGATATTGCCGCATGTTACATATTTACGGCCGAAAAAAGGGCTTCGGGGATGCTCAGCCCTGTTCGGATTGCTGTGCCGTTTCCTCGGCGACCTTGTCCTCGATGCGCCTATCCGGGATCAGCCACACGACGGCCACGGCCGCGTAGACGATGAACCCGAGCCATGCGGCAAACCACGACAGCGCGACGCCGACGAGGTATAGCACGCACGACAATTTGCCCTTGCGATCGTCACCGAGCGCTTCGGCCAAGGTGGCGTTCTTCGGATGCTTCGCGACCAGCGCCCGCGCCAGCAGCAGGTAGGCGATCGAGCACATGAACAGGACGAAGCCATATGCCGCGGTCGGCCCCGTCTCGAAATGGTTCTCGCCCATCCACGCGGTCACGAACGGGATCAGCGACAGCCAGAACAGCAGGTGCAGGTTCGCCCACAACACGCCGCCGCTGACTTCCTTCACGGCGTGCAGCATGTGGTGGTGGTTGTTCCAATAAATTCCTACGTAGATGAAACTGAGCACGTAGCTCATGAAGACGGGCCATAGCGGCAGCAGCACGCGGAAATCGGCGCCGTGCGGGACTTTGAGTTCCAGCACCATGATGGTGATGATGATGGCGATGACGCCGTCGCTGAAGGCTTCTAGGCGATTTTTTCCCATGTTTCCTGCTCAATCATTGCCAGATAAACGCATAACCAGATTTACAACCGCTTTCGGCAGGGTACGCGTACATCGCTTCAAGTCATCAATGGCCTTTAAGCGCCCTTAGTTGGGCGAGCATCGGCTTTACCTCAGTTCCGTCAACATTCAACAGCATTTCGGTACCGTTCATCGACGATATCGATCGGGTACCGTTCTCAATAAACAGGACATAAATATTTCCCGTGAGAAGAGGTAGTGTGCAGTTACCAGGACCGAACACCATTTCCCTTACAACGGGACGGCTGTGGTCGCCTTTGAAGGTCTCCAGAACATCGTATGTCGCCTCCACCGTCTCACGGTCCCACACTTCTTTCTTGGTGTCATCCACAACCAGTCGTGTCGATATAATTTTGACGAGCGCAACACTATCGGCCTCGACAAATTTTTCAGCGAGAGAGGGCTCCTTCCCAAGTCTGCTACAAGCAGGAACCTGAGCCGATGCCATCGCCAGCAGAAAAAAAATCAGCTTTTTCACGCGTTGATCCTTTTAATCGAAAATGTGAATGGGTAAATCGCAATACTGGAGCTTGCTCATTAGCCGCCCATGTAGATGAAACTGGCACGTAGCTCATGAACACCGGCCACAGCGGTATCAGCGCGCGGAAATCGGGGTCGTGCGGGACTTTGAGTTCCAGCACCATGATGGTGAAATGATGGCGATGACGCCGTCGCTGAAGGCTTCTAGTCGGTTCTTACCCATGGGCGCTCTTGTGTGCAGAATTGTTATGTTGGCAGGACTGCAAGTACCATTCGGCATACGTGCCATCATCTTTTACGTACAGCATGACATAAATGCCTGTCGAGGCAGATCTCGTAATATGTATTTCCTTCCTTCCCAATAAATAAGTGCGCGATTCGCCATCCGGACCTAACGATCTACTCATTTTTGACTTACGAATGTCCAGCCCAAGCGCATTGAGAATGGCTTCGTCTGTCCACCCTGGAGATAGAGCGACATAGTAAGGTTTTCCGTCAGCATTCTTGCCTTCTATCAAACAGTTCTCGGCAGCGCCACTCGCTCGAACGACGCTGGAAAATGCCAAGAAAATCCATACGATGTGCAACCATCTCTTCATAAGCTTGCCCTAAAGTGTGGGTAACTTCCATATTGAAGCTTGTTCCAATAAATTCCCACGTAGATGAAGCTCAGTACGTAGCTCATGAGCACCGGCCACAACGGCAGCAATGCTTGGAAATCCGGGCTGTGCGGGACTTTGAGTTCCAGCACCATGATAGCGATGACGCCGTCGCTGAAGGCTTCTAATCTCGTTTTACCCACGGTTAAATTGGCTACTTTTGATTAGTCATCAGTACCATCAACGGATGTACTCACCGTCCATTAATCGTCCCAATAGATGATTAAGCCCTCTTTCGTAAGACAATGTAAAGTCCGCGTAGAGCTTATCTAGCAAAAAGGTCGGAATTCTGCACTTATCGATTACGACAGGCAATACAAAAACATGCTTATCTTGCAATTCACGCGCTTGTGCAGCTCTCAATTCCTTTTGCACCCAGTTAGAAGCAATTGAATTTTCTGACAATACGACGATAAGCCATCCGCTTTTATCTATACCGTCTTCAATTTTTTGTGTAAGCGAGTCGCCGACCTTAAGCTCCCACTGATCAAACCATACTGGAATTCCCCGACTTTTTAAATCTATAGCCAACTTACTGACAAAAGGCTTGTCAGCCGAAGAGTGACTAAGGAAGACTTGTGGATAACTAGGCATATTTATTCCTAAAGTCGGATTAAGAAGCCAATCGAGCACTTTATTAGCTCCAGGCGATCGGCAAAGGTACGTAATGATGCTCTGCCGAAATGGCTCAACAGCAACCAAAGAGTGCAAAGAAATAAGCAGGCAGTTATTTTTTCGGGCGAAGCTAGCGAGCAATTCGATGAAACGAGCGTTGAGTGAGCGTAGCTCTACTCTAAACACAATGTAGCTAACCTGACCATTTTTGACAGTAACATCAATTCGGTTTGATTCTTCTTCGCCCCAACTACGAAAGTCAGGCGACCACGGTTCTAATTCTGGACGCCATTTACCAAATTCTACGTCAAAGTCAGGATGAGGTTGGCTAGTTTTCCAACACTTAATAATATTCAACTGATCAGACGTGAAAACGCTAGGAGTTGCCATTCCGATCGCAGCAATGTCATCACGTGGCGCCACCAAAAAGTCATATTGCCATATTGCCATTATTCTCTCTTCAAAAGATGATATTGCGTAAAAGCAAGAATTTAACGAAAAATTGCATACTGCGCAACTCATTCAAGCATCTGTATGGGTTATTCGTTTACTGGAGCTTGTTCCAGTAGATTCCTACGTAGATGAAACTGAGCACGTAGCTCATGAAGACGGGCCATAACGGCAGCAGTACGTCGAACGTGGAGCCGTGCGGGGCTTTGAGTTCCAGCACCATGATGGTGATGATGATGGCGATGACGCCATCGCTGAAAGCTTCTAGCCGGTTTTTGCCCATCGTTTCTCCGTAGCTACTTTGATATGGTGCTCGCTGTTACTTCGGTTATGTGCCATGCCGCGAAAAATCAAACGCGACAGCCAGCACCCAGAGACCAAGGACAGCGGGCCAAGCCCACCATGCGATGTTCCAACAACCTGTTCGAAACCGCCGGATGACTGCGAAAACAAGGGAAACGACGTTGCCAAGAAATGATAATAAAAAGATTGGCACCGCTAATAAAAACCACACCATAGCACCCCCACCTGATGCGCCGGGGATACTTTCGAGTTCGGGTTCGACCCAACCGGATGATGCAGCGGCCAAATAGAGTACAACGGCAAAAAAATTCACCGCTATCAAAATAGCTGTTGGCGAGATCGGCTTCTCGCTTTCTGTGATTTTCTCGTTATTCATCATAGAAATTTGACTGTTTTCAACTTAGGCATAGCACAGGTAAGCCAACGTCGTGCTGGTGGGGTAACTCCCATACTGGAGCTTGTTCCAGTAGATGCCTACATAAATGAAACTGAGCACGTAGCTCATGAACACGGGCCAGAGCGGCAGCAATGCCTGGAAATCCGGGCTATGCGGGACTTTGAGCTCCAGCACCATGATGGTGATGATGATGGCGATGACGCCGTCGCTGAAGGCTTCTAATCGATTCTTACCCATTGGTTTTCCGTATTTTCATTGACGCTCGCCCTTCTTAATCGTTACATGACCGCTCGTGTCACACAGGGTAATGCATCCAGACACGACCAGGACCATCGATAACATGCAGGGCTGGAAATTGAAGAGCGTCTCCGTTCACCTTGATACTGGCGAAGCGTATCTCGAAGTCTCCTTGCATTGGTTCTGGAAGGATCGTAAATGTAAACCGCTTGCCGGGGAGGGAGTAGAATTTTTGAACCTTGAACGGCCATCGGCTGGGTGCTCCCGACACATCCGGCCCGACGTATGGCACGCCAATTTCGAAGTTGCGGTCCTGGATTTTCATGGTACGCACGGTATGCTGTTTGAGATCAGTTATCGTGAACTCGTCACTCACGAACTCCACCGTTGCTCCCGGAGTCAAAATCAGGGTGCCACACAGTTGGCCGGGAACTGAGCCGTCCTTAGTCAAATGGCACTGAGTAAAGAATAAGTGGACGAGTTTATTCTCGAAAGAGAGTTGGCCATACTCTGGCAATCCATCGACAGCGAACGATGCGTTGGGCATTGCCGATGGCACTGCCATCCATCTTTCATACCATCCCCCCGCACAACCGAACAGCATTACGGCAACAAACAGATACGAGAGCCTTTTCACATCATTCTCCGTTGAGCGACATTTCATATTGGTTTGCACGTGCGGAAATCAGTTCGATCGTTACTTGCGCATCCGACGTGATTCGTTCAGCAAGTGACAACTGCCGATCAAGCTCTTGGTCGGTAACTTCCGTACTGGAGCTTGTTCCAGTAGATGCCTACATAAATGAAACCGAGCACGTAGCTCATGAACACGGGCCACAGCGGGATCAGCACGCGGAAATCAGGGTCGTGCGGGACTTTGAGTTCCAGCACCATGATGGTGATGACGCCGTCGCCGAAGGCCTCTAGCCGTTTTTTCCCATCTACTCTTCACACCGTTCTAGTAGTTTGCCAGCTCAGCGCGTACTGATACTCTTCCTGCTGCATCCACGACAATAGCAACTTTATATCTGTTGGCTTCAAAATAGCCGTTCTCGGCAGTAACGATGATTGATATGGTAGTTGGCTTACGCTGAATGAGGATAGGCTGGCGGCATGCTTGAGCTTGCGGCCAGGCCACATAGACGCGAAGTGCTCAATGGCAAGATGTCACTCTAGCATAAGTATTCCGTCGGTCAGTATGTTGGACTGCACCCAACACACTGAATGCATGTGCGGCGAATAAACCAACAAATGGCGTCGCCCGGTACGTGATTTCGCCGGCACACGCGCTTCCCTCGTTTGGCACGCTTCATGCAATCGCTTCGTATCGTGGCCGGCACCCGCTCGGCTCGATAACGATTGAGGAGATTGACATGAACAAGCTGATGATCAAGGATCTGGCACTCGCCAAGGAACTCGATAAAACCAAGATGGCCGAATGTGTGGGCGGCATGGGACGTACGCCCCAGCAAATCCTGGCATGGGAAATGACGGGCAAGCCTGCAACGTGGCAGGGCCTCGTCCTGGAAGATGACAACCGGCTGCACGTGCCAACGATCTGAAAGCGATGGCGGCGGCGGAACGTCGAACGTGACGCCGTCAAAACGTCGTTACGCGCGCGTGCCGATCCAGATCACGCTTTCCGTCGCGGCAGAGATCACCGAGCCGATCACGCGGTCGATCATGCCGGCATGACGGAGATCGTTCGCTGACTGATCGTGATGCAGCTGCTCTTCGCCGACAATCGACGAAATGGCGGCAGTGGCCTCGGGATCGGCAAAACCGATCTGCAGAAGCTGCTGGCGCAAATGCCGAAGCACCACTCGCTCCACGGCCACGGTTGCAGCCGCGATGGATCGAGCACCCATCAAACCGGTGACGAACCCCAGCACATAACCTCCGGCACCGCACAGCCAGTAACTGCGGCAGCGCGGCAGTCCGCGTCGCGTCAATTCTTTGTCAAAGATGGATCTGTGACGTTCTTCATGGGCTTTGAATTCTGCCAATTGGGGCAGCAATCCACGCGCGCGCAATCGTGCGGTCGCGATCTGCCCGGCGTAGATCTTCACTGCGCCGTGCTCGCCCGCGTGATTGACCTTGATGATGCGTCCTGCCTCGACGACTGAACTCGGTACGCCGCTCATGGGATTCTCCAATACGACGGAAAATAGTCCCATAACAGACTCACAATAACAACGGGCTTCTGCCTGCGCCCAAAAAAATGGCCGCACGCGGCGGCCACGACAATATGCCCAACGAACGCGCTCAGGACGCAGCCGGCGCCTGGTCGGCCTTGGGCTGCGCCTTCCTGGCAGCCTGCTTGCGCTGCGCCTGCCATTTCTGCAGCCGTTTGACCTGGCGGATCATGCCATCGTTCAGGCGGTCGTACGTGCCGTGGATCTTCAGCAGCAGGGCCGTCAGGCTGTGCGCACGGTGCAGCAGGACGTGGCCGCGCGCCTTCAGTACATGGGTCGAACGGAATTCCGCGTTCGGCGTGCCGTAGCCGTAGTCGATGTCGTTGAACGCGAAATTGGCCAGCACGTCCTGGACGGCCAAGTGAATCGCGCTGGTGCCGACCGACAGGTTTAGATATTTCTGCTGGCATGAGATTCTGTGCACGTGCCAGACGGATGCCGAACGCGAGCCGAACACGACGGCGACGTCCTCCTCGCCGCAGCGGATCACGTACGACAGCAGCAGGCCGTTGCGCGCCAAACCCTCCAGGCGGCGCTGCTCGGTGTGGCGGTCCGCGAGCTCGGACGGGTCAATGGCGACCGTTGCGTCGAGCATCGCCGCGACCTGTTCCGGCTGTTCGATGCGCAGCACCTGCAACGCACCGGCGGCTTCCGTCAGCAGGCGGACCTGGCGCGACAGGTTGTAGCGCTTCTTGGAACTGAATTTTTGCAGATAGGCGTCGACGCCCTTCGGCAGCGGCTGCGTGTGGCACGGACGCCAGCCATACCGCACATAGGCCGATACACCCGCGATATCCTGCAGCTTGGCGCCCGCGTCTTCGGGATACGCCTGCATGTACAGCACCTGGCACTCCGCATAACGTTCCAGCAACTGCTGGATGACGAAATCGGCGAGGCCGTCTTGCGTCTCGTCCAGCAGCGGCACGCTGCCGAGGATCTGGCAGGCGCGGACTTTTCGCTTGAACAGGGACACCGGCCCCACGCGGAAGTCGAGATCGCATGTGATGGTGCGAACCGGGACAAATCCGACGATCTCGTAATCGACGCGGCGACGCACAATGAAGAGTTCGTGAGCCGCGTTTTGTTCCTGATCCATGCCGGTCAGGTAATTAAAAAATTGCGGGGATTGGTACAGCGTCTCCGGTCCCGTCGCCGTGGCCAGCATGCGGTTCCACGCATCGAGGATGTCCGGACGGTCGTGATAGGCCGTCGCCACGTTCATTTCGAATCTGTCCGGGTAACGCCTCGTCCGTGCGCGCGCCACCGGGGACGCCGGGGCCGACGGTGCGAATTCGCTGATCTCAAGATTACGCGTGAACATTGTGTCGGCCCTCGGGTGGAGAAGGAAATGCCCGCGACAAAACGTTACGCGGGCCAAAGACACACTGCTGAGCAGCATGTATTTACGCGATACTAACTAAAGCTCAGCCGTAACGTACAGTTAAATTTGATTACAGATTAGATAGGGAAAAAGGACGTGACTTTTTGTGAAAATCGAGGTGGGGAGCGTGGGCAGGCCAATTGTTCTGCGCTTCATCAAAAACAGTGAATTTTTTCCTTAAATCAATTGAAACGCAGAATGAACAAACAAATCCGGGCGCACAAAGTCCCTCGACAAGCGCCCTTGGAAGCCGTTCAAATAATCAATTTACTCAAATGTATACGTTGCACAAATCAAACAACAAATGTATTTGTGCAATATTGTTTCTTGCGCCCGGCATAACCAAGGTGGTTATTGGCGCCAAAAAATTTCTCAGAGAAACCAAATGTTTCTTAAATTGTGAAATCGACGGCGCATAAAGTCAGGATCAATAATGGGGCGGCCGCTCGTTGATCGGACCTTGTCCGGCATCACGCAAGGTGCGTATGTGTTCGGCCAGTTTGGCCACCATGGCTTCGAGATGGTCGATGCGGCGGCCCTGCTCGTAGATCGTGCGGTTGAGGCCGTCGACGATGTTTTCCTGGTCGGCCAGCTTGATTTCGATGTCGATAAGACGCTTGTCGTCGCTCATAGGGGCTTTCGTTAAAGTAAAGATGACGTCAGGCCTTCGGCGTCGCAAGCAACGCTTTCAGGCTGGCGAGGCGCTCCTTGGGCGTGAGCACTTCGTTTTCTTTCGGCGGCGCATCGCCGACGTCGAGTGCCATTTCCTTGATGAAGCGCGACGGGTCGCAATGGACGAGCTCCCCCGCCCGCTTGCGCTTCTTGCACCACGTGACGTGCAGGCTGCGCTGGGCGCGCGTGATGCCTACATACATGAGGCGGCGCTCTTCCTGGATGCGGGCGGCGATCTTTTCCACGGGGTCGTCAGGGTCGCCCTTGTGCGGCAGAATGCCTTCCTCGCAGCCGACGAGGTACACGTGCGGATATTCCAGGCCCTTCGACGCGTGCAAGGTCGACATGCGCACGGCGTCCGGCTCCTCGTCCTGCCCTTCGAGCATGGACATCAGCGCCACCATTTGCGTCAGTTCGAGCAGGTTCTTTTCCTCGCCGTCGCGGTCGCGTCCGCCGCGGCCCCGCTCCTTCAGCCAGTTGGTGAACTCGAGCACGTTCTGCCACTTGCCTTGCGCGGCCCTGTCGTCGAAGTTTTCGTACAGGTAGTGCTCGTAATTAATCTCTTTCATCATGTCGTCGAGCAGCTCGGCGGCATTGTCGCCGCTGCCGGACGGCCCCGGACGCGTGGCGCGCGCTTCCATGGCGTTGATGAAATGGCAGAATTCGCGCAGCGGAATCAGTTGGCGGTCCTGCAGCTTGGCCTCGATGCCGCCCTTCAGCGCCGCCTCGAACAGCGAACAGTTCCACTGCTTCGAGAATTCGCCCAGCACCTCGAGCGTCGCCATGCCGACGCCGCGCTTGGGTGTCGTGATCGCGCGGATGAACGCGGGGTCGTCGCCCTCGTTCGCGATCAGGCGCAGGTAGGCGATGACGTCCTTGATCTCGGCCTTGTCGAAAAAGCTCTGGCCGCCCGAGATCGTGTACGGGATGCGCTCCTTGCGCAGCGCCTGCTCGATCACGCGGGCCTGGTGGTTGCCGCGGTACAGGATCGCGAAGTCCGACCATTTATTCTTGCGCTGGAAATGGTCGGCCGAAATCATGATCGCGATCTGGTCGGCCTCCGTCTCGTCGTTCGGCATGCCCAGCACCTTGATGGGCTCGCCCAGGCCGTGCTCGGACCACAGCGATTTCTCGAACAATTTCGGGTTGTTGCCGATGACGGCGTTGGCCGCCTGCAGGATGCGCGTCGTGGAGCGGTAGTTCTGCTCCAGCTTGATCACTTTCAGGTCCGGGAAATCCGTCTGCAGGGTGCGCAGGTTTTCCACCGACGCACCGCGCCACGCGTAGATCGCCTGGTCGTCGTCGCCCACGGCCGTGAACATCGGCTTCTTCCCGAGGCCCGTCACCAGCAGTTTCACGAGTTCGTACTGGCACGTGTTCGTGTCCTGGTACTCGTCCATCAACAGGTAGCGCAGGCGGCGCTGCCAGCGGTCGCGGATCGGCTCGTTGTTGCGGAACAGTTCCACTGGCAGGCGGATCAAGTCGTCGAAGTCGACGGCCTGGTAGGCCTGCAACGTGGCGACATAGCTGCGGTAGATGCGGCCGGCCTGGGCCTCGTCCTCGTCGCGCGCGTCGCGGATGGCATCTTCGGGGTCGACGAGGCCGTTCTTCCACAGCGAGATCGCGTTCTGGATGCGGCGGATTTCCTGCTTGTCCGTGGTCACGGCCAGGTCGGAGACGACCGTGTAGCAATCGTCGCTGTCCATGATGGAAAAGCGGTCCTTCAGGCCGACACCGGCCGCTTCCTGGCGCAGGATCTTGACGCCCAGCGAGTGGAACGTCGACACGGTCAGCTGCTTGGCCTGCTTGGGCTGTTTCAGCAGCTTGCCGATGCGTTCCTGCATCTCGAGCGCGGCCTTGTTCGTGAACGTGAGCGCGGCGATCGTGCGCGGATCGTAGCCGCGGTGCTCGATCATGTAGGCGATCTTCTGCGTGATGACGCGCGTCTTGCCCGAGCCGGCGCCGGCCAGTACCAGGCAGGGACCGTCGAGATAGAGCACGGCTTCGCTTTGCGGACCGTTCAGGCCGAAGTTCGGGGCGTTGGACATGGGAAATATTGGAGAGGACAGCCCAGCATTGTAACGAAGCTGGCAGCGCATGCGTACCGGCGCGCTTGCGTAAGACGCATATCGTCACCACATGTGGCTTTTACATCAGTCCCCGTCCGCATGCGCTAACATGGTCGGCACGGCGACGACGCCAACGAGGGATACCACATGAAATTTGAACACCTGATTGAGATTAACGATCCGCTGAACCCGCTGATGGACACCATCACCCGCGACCAGTTGTGGCGCGGGCTCGTACTGCGCGCCGAGGATCCGAAGCTGTTCGTGCCGCACCTGGACGAATGCACGATCAGCGAGCGCGAGAGCGGCAGCTTCTCGCGCCGCCTGCGTTATGGCGATCTCGTCATCGACGACAAGGTCTTCCTGCGCCCGCTGCACGAAGTGCGCTTCGAAGTGCCGGCCCAGGGCGACATCGCCCAGTCGCTGCTGACCATGACCATCGAGACGCCGACGGAAAACGCGCTCGTCGTCCGTTTCTGCTACGACGACGGCAATGCGTCGGCCTCCGACGACATCGGCAAGATGTACGAGGATTTCAAGAAGTCTGCGTACCAGGAGTCCGACATCGACACGGTCAAGGTCGTGCGGCAGCTGGCGGCGGAAGGGAAGCTGGACGCGTCGCGGCTGAATTGAGGGTCACGTCCCCGGCTCCACCTCATCCGGATCGATATCGCTTTCGCCCTTCGCGAGATTGGCCGCCAGGTCGCGCAACGCGGTCCGCACGCCCTCCTCGACCACGGGGTGATAGAACGGCATCTCCAGCATCTGGTCGACCGTCAGCCGCGACTGCACGGCCCAGCTCAGCAGATGACCGATGTGCTCGCCGCGCGGGGCGATCATCTCGGCGCCCAGGAAGCGTCCCGTGCGGTATTCGCCGTAGACGCGCAGCAGGCCCTTGTTCTGCAACATCACGCGGCTGCGGCCCTGGTTCTCGAACGACACCTGCCCCACCGCGAACTTCGACTTGCCCGGCGCGCACAGCGCCTTGTAGCTGGCGCCCAGCGTGACGACGTTCGGCTCCGTGAACGCGGCCGTCAGCGGCGCGCGGCGCAGGCCGGGGCGGACGTCGGGAAAGCGGCCGGCGTTGTCGCCCGCGATCTTGCCGTGGTCGGCCGCTTCCGGCAGCACGGGGCGCTCGTGGTTGGCGTCGCCGGCAATGAAGATGTGGCTGTTCCCGCACTGCATGGTGCGCGGATCGAACAGCGGGACGCCGTTGCCGTCCAGCGCGATGCCCGCGTTCTCGAGGCCGAGATCGTGCACGTTCGGCGTGCGGCCGGCGGCCTGCAGCACGTATTGAAAACGTTCCGTGATCGCTTCGTCGTGGCGGCCCGTCGTCAGCACGACGTCGTCACCGTCCTGCTCGGCGCGCAGGATGCGCGACTGGAAGTGGATGTCGAGTTCCTCGCACAGCACGCGCGACGCCGTCTTCAGCACGACGGGGTCCGTCAGCTGGGCCACGCTGCCCCCGCGCGCGTACAGGCGCGTGCGCACCCCTAGGCGGGCGAGCGCCTGGCCGATCTCCAGGCCGATGACGCCCGTGCCGATCACGGCCACGGACCGCGGCAGGTCGTCCCAGTAAAACACGTCGTCGCTCGTGATCACGCCGGGGCCGACGTTCGCCAAGGTGGGCAGCAAGGTCGGGCTGGAGCCCGTCGCGATGACGATGCGACGCGCATCGATTTCCGTGTGGTCGTCCACCAGCAGCGTGTGCGGATCGAGGAAGCGGGCGTGGCCGCGCACCTTGTCGTCGGCCGGCATCGCATCGACGCCGTCGACGACGAAGCCGACGAAGCGGTCGCGCTCGCGCCGCACGCGCTCCATGACGGCCGCGCCGTCGATGCGGACGGTGCCCGGATGGACGCCGAATTCGGGCGCGACGTGCATCATGTGGGCGGCCTCGGCGGCGGCGATCAGGAGCTTGCTGGGCATGCAGCCCACGCGCGCGCACGTGGTGCCGTAGACGCCACTCTCGATCAGCACCGTACGCGCACCCTGCGCCCTGGCCGCGCGGTAGGCGACCAGCCCGGCCGTACCGGCGCCGATCACGGCGACATCGACCTTCAGTTTCTTCATCCTCACCTCCGCGATGTTCACGAGCGTGACGATACGCTTTTTTCAAGAACTCGGCATGGAAGGGACGATTTCCGGTAGGGTGGACGGCTCGGCCGTCCACGCGTTCAACCAGCATTGGCGCGGCCGTTCGACGATGCTTGAACGCGTGGACGGGAAACCCGTCCACCCTACGACGCGACCGTGCGTCCCCGATCAGATGTCGAGCGGATCCACCTCGAGCGACCACCGCACCCGCGACTTCATGGCACGCAGCGCATCCACCCACTCGTTGAGGAACGCCTGCAGCGCCGGCCGCGAATTCGATTCGACGAGCAGCTGCGCGCGGTCGACGTTGTGCACGCGGGTCATCGTCATCGGGATCGGGTCGTTGATGACGACCGTGTCCGACGGCACCGCATCGCGCGCGGCCTCGAGGAATTCGATCGCCGTCGCCAGCTCGGGCGCCTCGGCGCGCAGCAGCGCCTGGTACATGTACGGGGGCAGCGCGGCCTGGTGGCGCTCTTCCAGCAGGCTACCCGCGAAGCGGTCATAGTCGTGCCGCATCACGGCGCCGTACAGCGGATGCTGGCAATAGCGCGACTGGATCAGCACCTCCGATTCCAGGCCCGCGCGGCCGGCACGCCCCGCCACCTGCATCAGCTGCGCGAACAGGCGCTCGCTGGCGCGGTAGTCTTGCGAGAACAGTGCCGTGTCCGGATTCAGCACGCCGACGAGCGTCAGCTTTTTGAAGTCGTGGCCCTTCGCGACCATCTGCGTGCCGATCAGGATGTCGACGTCGCCCCGATGAACGGTATCGAACGCTTCCTGCGCGCTGCCCTTCCTGCGCGTGGAATCGGCGTCGATGCGCAGGATGCGCGCGTCCGGGAACAGCACCTGCAGGCCTTCCTCGACGCGCTGCGTGCCGCGGCCCAGCGGCTGCAAATCGATGTTGCCGCAGGTCGGGCACGCGTGCGGTATGCGCAGCTCGAGCGAGCAGTGATGGCAGCGCAGCCGGCGCTCCGGCCGGTGCAGCACCATGAACGCCGTGCAGCGCGTGCAGTTGCTGATCCAGCCGCACGCCTCGCAGCACAGCACCGGCGCATAGCCGCGCCGGTTCAGGAACAGCAACGATTGCTCGCCCCGCTCCATGCGCTGCCGCAGCGCCTGCATCAACGTGGACGTGAGGCCTTCCTTCGGCTTGTCGCGCTCCATGTCGATGAGTTTTACGCGCGGCAGCACGGCGTCGCGCACGGCACGCTCGCGCAGTTCCAGCCTGCGGTAGCGGCCCGTCTGCGCGTGGTGCCAGCTTTCCAGCGATGGCGTCGCGGAGCCGAGCACGATGGGAATGCCGAGCTGGCGCGCGCGCCACACCGCGAGGTCGCGCGCCGAATAGCGCAGGCCTTCCTGCTGCTTGTACGACGGGTCGTGTTCCTCGTCGATGACGATCATTTTCAAGTTCGGCAGCGACGACAGGATCGCCAGCCGCGTGCCCAACACGATGCGCGCGCGGCCCGTGTGCGCGGCCAGCCAGTGCAGCATGCGCTCGCCTTCCGACAGGCTGCTGTGCAAAGTGGCCAACATGACGCCGGGGAAGCGCGCGCGGATGTTCGCCTCCAGCTGCGGCGTCAGGTTGATCTCCGGGACGAGGATCAGGATCTGGGCATCGGCGTCGCGTTGCAAGACCTGGGCGCAGGCTTGCAGATACACCTCGGTCTTGCCGCTGCCCGTCACGCCGTACAGCAGCAGCGGGGTGAACCCCGTCGCGCCGCCGATGGCGTCCGCGGCCTGCTGCTGGGCTGCGTTCAGTACGGGCATGTCGGCCGGGGTCGCGTCGTGCACGTCGTCCAGCTTGCCCAGTTTCTTCAGCGCGCGGTCCAGCGCGACGGTCGTCGACAGCCGCAGGTTTTTCGGCAGGCCCGGCAGCGCCACCTCGCCCAGCGGGCGGTGATAGTAGGCGCCGGCGAAGCGCGCCAGCGCGATCCAGCGCTCCGGCAGCGGCGTCAGCTGCGTGCGCACGGCGAGCGCATCCTTCAGCTTGTCGGCCGGGACATCCGTCTCGTGTTTGACGGCGACGATCAGCCCGACCGCCTCGCGCCGCCCGAAGTTGACGAGCGCCAACTGCCCGACCTGCGGCTCACTGCCGGGCTCGCATACCCAGCGGTAATCGAACAGGCTGTCGAGTGGCGTGTCGAGCGCGATTTGCAGGATGCAGTGGGACAATCGGTGACCTTGTCGAGAAACTGTGGGGAACTGTGGAAAACTTTGTGGAAAATGGAAAAGTTGACCGTGAAGAAGGTTTACGCTAGATCAAAACGCTCGGGAATTCTCTATGCTCATCAAGAAAATAACCTTATGAATTCAATGACTTACGATTTTCAGCCTTAAAGCCACGAAATATCCCATCGCTCGCTCACTTCTGTGCATAACTGCGCCGTTCCAGTGCAAAACTTGTGCGCAGTGCAGCATAATCTTGATACAACACTTGAAGAAAATACGTAAACCCCGGTAAACCAAGCACTTTTCCGGATTATTCACAGAATCTGTGCATAACTTTGTGAACAATGGGCTGAAAGCCTCGGTGGATAAGTGGTCACTCCCCTCGACGCCCCTCTGCGCCCCCCAGCGAACCCGACAATAAACCTCATCAAATCAACCACTTAGCATATGCGGGCAGATACTGTACATTTCTACAGTCCACGCAGCCCGCGCGCGATTTTTTGTGAATAAGTGTGATTGCCCGCGCGATGCGCTGCAAAAAAGGCACCGCTCGGGAATGCGTCAGGCGCCGCGCTGGCGACGGCTGAAGTCGTGCACCGCCTCGACCATCGCCGTCACCGACTCCGGCGGCGTGAATTGCGAGATGCCGTGCCCCAGGTTGAACACGTGGCCATGGCCGGCCGACGGGGTGCCGTAGCTGGCGAGCGCCTTTTCCACCTCGGCGCGGATCTGGTCCGGGCCGGCGAACAGGATCGCGGGGTCGAGGTTGCCCTGCAGGGCGACGCGGTCGCCCACCTGTGCGCGCGCGCGGCCCAGGTTGACGGTCCAGTCGAGGCCCAGCGCGTCGGCGCCCCCGTCCGCCATCTCGTCCAGCCACAGCCCGCCGCCCTTCGTGAACATGATGGACGGGATGCGCACGCCGTCCTTTTCGCGCTGCAGCTTCGCCACGACCTTGCGCATATAGTCCAGCGAGAACGACTGGTAGGCGCCGTCCGCCAGCGCGCCGCCCCAGGAGTCGAAGATCATGACGGCCTGGGCGCCCGCGTCGATCTGGGCGTTCAGGTATTGCGCGACGGCTTCCGCGTTGACGTCCAGGATCCGGTGCATCAGGTCCGGGCGCGAATACAGCATCTTCTTGATCGTGTGGAATTCGCGCGAGCCGCCGCCTTCGACCATATAGCAGGCCAGGGTCCAGGGGCTGCCGGAAAAGCCGATCAGCGGCACGCGGCCGTTCAGCGCCGTGCGGATCGACGTCACGGCATCGAACACGTACTGCAACGACGCCATGTCGGGCACGCGCAGCGCGGCCACCTCGGCCTCCGTGCGCACGGTACGTTCGAATTTCGGGCCCTCGCCATCCTCGAAGTACAGGCCGAGGCCCATCGCGTCCGGCACGGTCAGGATGTCCGAGAACAGGATCGATGCATCCAGCGGGTAGCGGTCGATCGGCTGCAAGGTGACTTCGGTGGCGAAGTCCGGATTCTTGGCCAGCCCCATGAACGAACCGGCCTTCGCGCGCGTGGCGCGGTACTCCGGCAGGTAGCGGCCCGCCTGGCGCATCAGCCACACCGGCGTGTAGTCCGTCGGCTGGCGCAGCAGCGCACGCAAGAAGGTATCGTTCTGCAGCGGGGCAAATTGTGGCATGGCTGACAATCCGTTCGAGAATTGGAGGGCAAACTTCTATTATCGCATTCCCGGCACCCGCACACCCATCGACGCGGACATACGACCCGGCGGCAGCCACTTATAATGCTTGTCTTCTCCCAGCCGTACGCCATCTTCAGGACCGACCATGACCGACACCATCCGCAAACAGGCCGCGCCCTGCGGCGCCTGGACTTCCCCGATCACCGCCGCCATCGTCGCGGCCGGCGCCACGCCGCTGTCGCAAGTGCTCTCGGATGGCGGCGAAGTCTACTGGCTGGCGGGCCGCGCCAGCGAGGGCGGCCGCAACACGCTGATGCGCCTGCGCGACGGCCGGGCCGAGGAGTTGACGCCGGCGCCGTTCAACGTGCGCACCCGCGTGCACGAGTATGGCGGCGGCGCCACCCTCGTCGCGGACAGCCACATCTGGTTCTCGAACTTCTCCGACAACACGGTGTACCGCATCGACCGCCACGGCGACAGCGTGCCGGTCCCCGTCAGCGCCGGCGGCGCCAAGCGCTGGGCCGACTTCGTGCTGGACCGCACGCATCGTCGCCTCGTCGGCGTCCGCGAAGACCATTCGGCGGGCGGCACGTACCCCGTCAACACGCTGTGCGCGCTGGGCGCCGACGGCACGGAAACGGTACTCGTCGACGGCAACGACTTCTATTCGTCGCCGCGCATCTCGCCGGACGGCAGGCACGTCGCCTGGCTCTGCTGGGACAACCCGCGCATGCCGTGGCAGGGCACCGAGTTGTGGCTGGCCGAAATCGGCGGGGACGGCACACTGCTTGACGGGCGCCTCGTCGCGGGCGGCGAAGAAGAAGCCATCGTCCAGCCGGAATGGTCGCCGGACGGCACCTTGTACTTCGTCTCCGACCGCAGCGGCTGGTGGAACCTGTACCGCTACGAGCATGGCGTCGTGCACCCCGTGTGCCCGCGCGCGGCCGAATTCGGCGGCCCGCACTGGACGTTCGGGAACAGCATGTACGGCTTCCGCTCGGCCACGGAAATCGTCTGCGCGTATATCGAGGATGGCGTCAGCCGCCTCGCGCGCATCGACACGGGCTGCGGCAAGCTGGCCGAGATCGAGACGCCGTACCAGGAAATCCGCGAGCTGCGCGTGGCCGGCGACACCGTCGCACTGCTGGGCGGCGCGCCCACGCTGGCGGCCGAAGTCGCGCAATTCGACCTGAACACGGGCCGGCGCGACGTGCTGGCGCGCTCGATCGAGCAGTTGCCGGACGTAGGCTACCTGTCCGTCCCGGAGAGCATCCACTATCCGAGCGAGAACGGACGGACGTCGTACGCGTTCTACTACCCGCCCACGAACAAGGACCACGCGCCGCAGCCGGGCGAGCTGCCGCCGCTGATGGTGATCGGCCACGGCGGCCCGACCGGCATGGCGGCCAGCACCTTGAAACTGGCGACGCAGTTCTGGACGAGCCGCGGCATCGCCGTGCTGGACGTGAACTACGGCGGCAGCACGGGCTTCGGCCGCGCCTACCGCGACCTGCTGAAGGGACAATGGGGCGTGATCGACGTCGAGGATTGCGTCGCCGGCGCGCAGCACCTCGTCGACCGGGATCTCGTCGACCGCGAGCGCCTCGTGATCCGCGGCGGCAGCGCGGGCGGCCTGACGACGTTGTGCGCCCTCGCCTTCCACGACGTGTTCAAGGCCGGCGCCAGCTATTACGGCGTGTCCGACCTGAAGGGCCTGGACGCGGACTCGCACAAGTTCGAATCGCACTACAACGAATACCTGATCGCGCCGAAGGCCAGCGCCGACCGCGTCTACGCCGAGCGCTCGCCCATCAACCACACGGATAAGCTGCACCGGCCGATGATCTTCTTCCAGGGCCTGGACGACAAGGTCGTGCCGCCGCCGCAATCGGAAGTGATGGTGTGCGCCCTGCGCGCGCGCGGCGTGCCCGTCGCCTACGTCACGCTGGACGGCGAAGGCCACGGCTTCCGCAAGGCCGACAGCATCGTGCGCACCTTGGAAGCGGAGCTGTACTTCTACCTGCGCGTGTTCGGCATTCCCGTTCCGACCAGCCTGCCGGCCATCGAGATCGAGAACCTCCCGGCATGAGCGATGAGGTGTTGCACGCCCTCGTCGATGCATGCGACGAGCGCCGCAAGCTGATCCTCGCGCTTCTGGCACTCGCCGGCGAGCCGATGGGCCGGCGCCGCATCCACGACCACCTGGCGCCGCTGGAAGCAAGCAGCAAGGAGGAAGACCTGGCCGAGCCGCTGGCGGGCCTGCATGCCGACGGCCTGATCGGCGAACTGCCGTCGCGCGGCTACACGATCGCGGCGGACGTGACCTGGCCGGCGATCCAGTGGGCGCTGCGCGCGCGCCGATTCAACGAATTGCGCGACGTGTATCAGCAAGTGACGCCGCTGCGCGTCGACTGGCAGGGCACGCCCATGCTGCGCAGCTACCGCCAGGGCGTCGCGCTGCTGCGCTTCGCTCTGCTGGCCGGCGAGGGCCCGAAGACGATCGCCCCGCTGCTCGCCGCCTGCCTGCGCTGCCACGAAGCCGCGTACCTGCATCCGCTCGTCGACATCTGCGCGCGGCCGTTCGAGCCGGACCTGATGGAACGCATCAACGGCCTCGTACGCGACGACGTGCTCGCGGTGCTCGTCAACCACGTGCAGCGCGAACCGGCCAGCGCGCCGGCGATCCGCGCCTATGCCGAGGAACATGCCGCACAGGGCGGCGCATCGATGGCGCTGCGCACGGCACTGGCCGAACATATGATCCTGTGCGGGCGACTCGACGCGGCGGCCGACCTGCTCGTGGACCTCGACGAATCGGCGACGCTGTATTACCGCAGCGTGCTGCAACTGCTGCGCGGCGACACGGCGCCCGCGCTTGCAGGCTTCGACAAGGCCTTGAAAACGCTGCGGCGCGAGACGGGCAAGCGCAAGGCCGTCTTCGAAGGCATCGGCGGCCATCTGTACGTGACGGCGCTGCTCAGGAGCGACGATGCCAAGCACGCGAAAGCGGCGGAGGCCTACCTGGACAGCGCCACGCGCGCCGTGCAAAGCCACGACACGGCCGTGTACCAGCAGTTGTCGATGCTGCGCCAGATCCGCGGCGGCACCGTCGACGCCGAGGTGCTCCCGTCGCGCAACTGGGAGACGTCGCTGCAGCCCGTGATGTTCCGCGCGCTGCTGCACTGGTGGCTCGGCATGCCGCAGTTGATGGACAAGACCACCATGCTGGAGCAGCAGTTCGACGTGGCGAGGAGTGCCGGCTTCGACTTCGTCGCGGCCCAGATCGCGTCCGTGCTGGGCCAGCTGGGGATGGTGGGCCTCGACAAGCAGGCGATCGCGCTGCGCCAGCAGCACCGCTTCGTCGACCTCGCGCTGTGGTTCGAACGCGAGCAGCCGTGGGAGCGCCAGCTGAACGCCCTCATCAACCTGCAGCCGGCCGTCAACGTGGAAGTCGTGAAGGAATCGCGTCTCGCGTGGCTCGTCGCGTGGGACGCGCACCTGGGCATCCGCGCGCTCGAACCGCGCGAGCAGAAGCGCGACGTGCAGGGCGGCTGGACGCGCGGCCGGCCCCTCGGCCTGAAGCGGCTCGCGGAAGAGGCAACGGAGCTGGACTTCCTCACCGCGCAGGACGTGCAGGTCGCCGGCAGCATCGGCGCCTTCCGCTACTACAGCGGCACGGGGACGCGCTACGAATTCGACCTGGACAAGGCCGTGGCCGCGCTGGCCGGCCATCCGCTGCTGTTCTGGATGGATTCGCCCGGCACGCGCATCGAACTGCTGCCGGGCGAGCCGCAGCTCGTCGTGCGCGCGGGCGGCGGCAAGGTCATGATCACGCTCGTGCCGAAGCTAGCGGAGCCGCAGGGCGACGTCGTCGTCACGAAGGAAACGCCGACGCGATTGCGCATCGTGCGCGTAAAAGACGAGCATCGGCGCATCGGCGCCATCGTCGGCGATGGGCTCGAGGTGCCGCTCGAAGCGGAGAAGCGCGTGTTGCAGGCGATCAGCGCCATCTCGTCGATCGTCACCGTGCAGTCCGACATCGGCGGCAGCGCGGCCGACATCGAACAGGTGACGGCCGACATGCGCCTGCACGTCAACCTGCTGCCGTACCAGCAGGGCTTGCGCATCCAGGTGATGGTGCGGCCGCTGCCGGATACGGGCCCGTACTTCCGCCCGGGCGACGGCGCGGAAAGCGTCATCGCCGACGTGGCCGGCGTGCGCACGGAAGCGCGCCGCAGCCTGAACGGCGAACGCGAAGCCGAGCGCCAGTTGCTGGCCGACCTGCCCGCGCTGGAGCATGCGGAAGACGAACATGGCGAGTGGCTGCTGGCGGCGCCTATCCACTGCCTGGAGCTCGTCGTCCAGCTGCAGGACCTGGATGCAGCCAAGGTTGTCGTCGCGTGGCCCGAGGGCGAATCGTTCCGCGTGACGAAGAAGATCACGTCGAAATCCGTGCGCCTGCAGATCCGGCGCGACAAGGACTGGTTCGCCGCGAACGGTGAAGTCCAGGTCGACGAGAACAAGGTGATGGACTTGCGCGAGCTGCTCGCGCGCGTGCGCGAGGACCGTTTCATCGCGCTCGGCGACAACCAGTTCCTCGCGCTCACGCACGAGCTGCATCGGCGCCTGACGGATTTGTCCGCGTACAGCGACGCCGACAAGGAGGCGCTGCGCTTCCACCCGCTCGCCAGCTTCGCGCTGGAAGAGATGGCGCTGGAAGCGGGCGGCGTCGATGCCGATAAAGCGTGGCGCGCGCATTTGAAACACATGCAGGAGAACGCGGAATTCCGGCCGCAACTGCCGGGCACCTTGCAGGCAGAGCTGCGCGACTACCAGGTCGAAGGCTTCGAATGGCTGTCCCGCCTTGCGCACTGGGGCGTCGGCGCCTGTCTCGCCGACGATATGGGGCTCGGCAAGACCTTGCAGGCGCTCGCGCTGATCCTGTCGCGCGCGCCCGGCGGGCCCACGCTGGTTGTCGCGCCGACGTCCGTCGCGACGAACTGGCTGGCGGAAGCGGAGCGCTTCGCACCGACCTTGAACGTGCGATTGTTCGGCCCCGGCGACCGCGCCGCGATGCTGAAGGAAGCGGGGCCGTTCGACGTGATCGTCGCGAGCTACGGCCTGCTGCAGCTGGAATCCGCGCTGTTCGAGGGCATCCGCTGGCACACGATCGTGCTCGATGAAGCGCAGGCCATCAAGAATGCGTACACGCGCCGCTCGGCGGCCGTGATGGCGCTGCAGGGCGACTTCAAGATGGTCGCCACGGGCACGCCGCTGGAGAACCACCTGGGCGAGTTGTGGAACCTGTTCCGCTTCATCAATCCGGGCCTGCTCGGTACGAGCGACCAGTTTCAATTGCGCTTCGCCGGCCCGATCGAAAAAGCGTCCGACAAGCGCGCGGAGCTGGCGGCACGCGCGCGGCTGCGCCGGCTCACGCAGCCGTTCATCCTGCGCAGGACGAAGGCGCAAGTGCTGTCCGAGCTGCCGCCGCGCACGGAGATCGTGCTGCCCGTGCAGTTGTCGGAAGAAGAGACGGCGCTGTACGAATCGCTGCGGAGAGAAGCCCTGGAACGCATCGCGTCCCTCGAGGCACCGCAATCGCAGAAGCAGATCCAGATCCTCGCGGAGATGATGAAGCTGCGCCGCGCGTGCTGCAATCCGGTGCTCGTGGCGCCCGACAGCGGCATCCGCAGCAGCAAGCTGGAGACGTTCGCGCGCCTCGCCGACGAGCTGCTGGAGAACCGCCACAAGGCGCTCGTGTTCAGCCAGTTCGTCGACCACCTCACCCTGATCCGCAAGCATCTCGATGAACGCGGCATCCGCTACCAATACCTCGACGGGAGCACTCCGATGCAGGAACGGAAGCGCCGCGTGGACGCGTTCCAGGCCGGCGACGGCGACCTGTTCCTCATTTCGCTGAAGGCGGGCGGCGTCGGCATCAACCTGACGGCGGCCGACTACGTGATCCACATGGACCCGTGGTGGAACCCCGCGGTGGAAGACCAGGCCAGCGACCGCGCGCACCGCATGGGGCAGCAGCGGCCCGTCACGATCTACCGGTTAGTCGCGCGCCACACGATCGAGGAAGGCATCGTCGACCTGCACCGCCACAAGCGCGACCTGGCGGACAGCCTGCTGGAAGGGACGGACGTCGCCGCGCGCCTGTCGCCGGCGGACATGCTGGCCATGCTGCAGGCCGGCCTGTCCGGCGGCGCGGAACCGCGCACGCCGTCGGTCGCCGAGTGGCGATCCGACTGACGATGACCGCCGTTGCGGGTACGTTGACGGCGGTTCGCGTCGCCGGAACGTTCGTGACGTATTGTTTCAAAAGCCCGCAAGCAGCCCGAATGATGCTAATCTGGCGCCCCCCATCTGGCCCTTCATTCACCCAGGCAGATAGAACATGATGAAATCGAAAATCGCGCTGGCCGTCCTGCTGACCAGCGTCGCGCTGGCGCCGGCGAGTGCGCGACCCAGGCCGCACCACAAGGCCGCCGCCAGCACCAAGGCACACACGTCTGCGTCGAAAAGCAAAGGCAAGACCAAGACCGCGGACAAGGCCACCGAGAAGCCGGTGCAAAAAGCCGCCGCGCCCGTCGCCTCGAGCACGCCGCAGAACCGCAACGACCGCTTCATGGACTCGCTGTCCATGCAATTCCTCACCGCGCTGTGGCGCATCGATCCGGAAGACGGCATCAGCGTCGGCAAGTTCGACGCGGCCGCCAAGCTGACGATCCCCGACGCCGCCTCGCGCGCGAAGAAGCTCGCCTTCATCGACGAATGGCTCGACAAATTCGGCAAGCTGAACGCCGACAAGCTGTCGCCGAACCAGCGCACCGACCTCGCCGTCCTGCTGAACAAGCTGAAATACGAACGGTGGCAGTTGACGACGTTCCGCGAGTTCGAGTGGAACCCCGCCGAGTACAACGTGGCGCAGCCGCTCGACCTGATCCTGAATACGGAATACGCCGCGAAGGCGCAGCGCCTGCGCACGATCCTGAAGCGCCTGGCCGACGTGCCGGCCTACTACCAGGCCGCGCAAGCGTCCCTCGTCAACCCGACGCACGAACACACGCAGCTCGCGATCCAGCAGGCACCGGGTACGCTCGTCGTGCTGGCGGACCTCGGCAAGGCAGCGCAGGAATCGATCCTGTCGACGCAGGAAAAGGCGATCTTCGCGGTGCGCATCGCGAACGCCGGCACCGCGGTGCTGGGCTGGGTCGACTTCCTGACGGACCTCGACAAGTCGCAAACGCAGATGCAGCGCGCCCGCTCGTTCCGCATCGGGAAGGACTTGTACGAACAAAAATTCGGCTTCGATATCCAGTCGTCCAGCACGGGCGAGCAAACGTACCGGAAGGCCCTGGCCGCGCGCGACGAACTCTTGACCCGCATGGACGGCCTCGCCGACCAGCTGTGGGACAAGACGATGGGCGCCGGCACCGCGAAGCCGGCCGACCGGTATAAAAAGATCGGCATGGTGATCGACAAGCTCTCGCTGCAGCACACGACGCCCGCGAACTTCCTGCCCGAGATCCGCCGCCAGATTCCGCAACTGCAGGACTGGGTCGTGTCGCACAACCTCGTGACGATCGACCCGAGCAAGCCGCTCGTCGTGCGCGAGACGCCGTTGTACCAGCGCGGCGTGGCGGGTGCCAGCATCGACGCGCCGGGGCCGTACCGGCCGAAGGATAAAACCTATTACAACGTGACGCCGCTGGACGGCCTCACGCCCGAACAGGCCGAAAGCAGCCTGCGCGAGTACAACAACTGGATGCTGCAAATCCTGAACATCCACGAGGCGATCCCCGGCCACTACACGCAGCTGATGAACGCGAACCGCTCGCCGTCGCTGGTGAAAGCGTTGTTCGGCAACGGCGCGATGGTCGAGGGTTGGGCCGTGTACGGCGAGCGCATGATGCTGGACTCGGGCTACGGCGACAACGCGCCGGAGCTGTGGCTCATGTGGTGCAAGTGGAACCTGCGCAGCGTCTCCAACACGATCCTCGACTACAGCGTGCACGTGCTGGGCATGACGCGCGAGCAGGCGCTGGACCTCCTCGTGCGCCAGGCGTTCCAGACCCCGCAGGAAGCGGCCGACAAGTGGCGGCGCGCGCAGCTGTCGTCCGTGCAGCTCTCCAGCTATTTCAGCGGCTACAGCGACATCATGGAATTGCGCGAACGCCGCAAGCAGCAGCTGGGCGACCGCTTCGACCTGAAGCAGTTCCACGACCAGTTCCTGAGCTACGGGAACGCGCCGGTGAAGATCATCGGCCAGCTGATGCAGTAACACGTGAAACGCACGACGATCGTCGCGGCGTTCGCGGGCATCGCCGTATTGGCCGGCGGCGCCGCGCTGTATGTCTTCAACGCGCGCCAGAACGCGACGCCGGGCCGCGCCTTCTGGCTGCCAGCCGAGGCGCCGACGCAGGCCGCGTGGCGCGCGCGCGTAACGCCGCTCGCGGGCCGCTTCGGCGATCCGTTCGGGACCGTCGTCGATGCGCACGGCAACGTGTTCGTGGCGGACGGCGGCGATTGCAGCTGCATTCGCCGCATCGGGCTTGACGGCGGCATGACGACCTTCGCCGGCGGCCATGCGGGATTCGCGGACGGCCTCGGTGCCACGGCGGCATTCGACACACCATCGGCGCTGGCCATCGACCGCCTCGGCAATCTCTACGTCGCCGACACCCGCAACAACGCGATCCGCAAAGTGGCCCCTGACGGCGCCGTGTCCACGCTGGCGGGCGGCGGCGATGCCGGCTACGTCGATGCCATCGGCCGCACTGCGCGCTTCGACGGGCCGGTCGGCGTGGCCGTCGACCATGCGGGCATCGTCTACGTCGCCGACACGTACAACGACCGCATCCGCCGCATCGGCAAGGACGGTGCAGTGACGACGGTGGCCGGCAGCGGCACGCTTCAGCTCATCGACGGCACGGGCAGCGCGGCCGCATTCGACACGCCGAGCGGCATCGCCGTCGACAAGCACGGCGTGCTGTTCGTCGCCGACACCGGCAACGACGCGATCCGGCGCATCGACAAGACCGGTGCCGTGACGACGTTCGCGCGCCCGCCCGAGTACGAACGGCGTCCGCTGCTGCACCGCCCCGTCGCGCTGGCGCTGACGCACGACGGCTATGTGTATGCGAGCGGCGCGGGTGGACGCATCCTCCAGTTCGACCCAGGCGGGCAGTATCACGCGCTGCCGGACGCCGACCGTCCCGCGGGCGCGAGCTTTGCGAGCGACGGCAGCGTGCAACTGTACGCGCCGCGCGGCATCGCGGTGCGGCGCGACGGCACGCTCGTGGCGACGGATGGCCGCGCGCTGCGGCTGTTCGCACTGGCGCCGTCCCGCCCCGGTACGCCGGCCCTGCCCGACATGCCACCGGCGTTGCCGACGATGACATCCCTGCCGTGGCCCGTGGCCCCGCAGCAGGAGCCGCACGAAGTGGTCGGCGTGATGGGCGAGGTGCGCGGCAGCTACGACGGCGAGAACCGCGACCACTTCCACGCGGGCCTGGACATCCGCGCCGACGTGGGCGCGCGCGTGCTCGCGATCCTGCCCGCGACCGTCAGCGACCCGTATCCGAACTGGGCGTTCGGCGAGTTGGGCGAAGGCATGAGCATCGGCCCGCTCGCGTACATCCACGTGCGCGTGGGCCGCGACGCAGCCGGCAAGGCACTCGACCCGCGCTTCCAGCTGCTGCGCGGCGCGAACGGCAAGCCGGAACGCGTGCGCGTGCGGCGCGGCACCCGTTTCGACGTCGGCGACGCGCTGGGCACGATCAATCCGATGGCGCACGTGCACATGGAGTACTACCCCGGCGGCGCGGCCGTCAATCCGTTGACGCTGCCGCTCGTCGGACTGCGCGACACGGTGCCGCCACGTATCGAGAGCATCGCCCTGTACGACGCGGACGGCAATCGCCTGCCGGGCAAGAAGGGCCGGCGCGTGCACGTGGCGCGCACGCTGGGCGGCGTCACCATCGTCGCCGCCGGCTACGACCAGATCGACGGCAACCTGGCGCGGCGGCGCCTCGGCCTGTACAAGGTGGGCTACCAGCTGCTGCATGCGGACGGCAGCCCGGTCGCGGGATTCGAGGCGCCGCGCGTCACGCAGGTCTACGACCGCCTGCCGCGCGAGCGCGAGGCGGCGAAGCTGCTGTACGCGGAGCGCAGCGGCATCACGGTCTACGGCAGCAAGTCCACGGTGTTTGCCTATGCCGTCAACAACACGCTGAAGGATGGCGTGGCGCTGCCGGGGACGTGGCGCGTGGATGGGCTGGCGCCTGGAGATTATCTGCTGCGTATCTACGCCGCCGACTTTGCGGGGCAGGTGGCGCTCGAGGGCCGGGACCTGGCCATTACGGTCGACTAAGACCTGGCTCAACCACGAGGATGCCTGTCGATGGCGGATGTGGCGCGTGGCGCCCCGTTACCGCCTCAAATCCGTCCGCGTCCTGCAGGTTGTGACAATGCATGACTTTTCCAGCCGAGCGCGGTGCTATGCTGAAAGCAGCGGCCGAGACGGGGTGCTGTGAAATGCTGGAAGAGCTTTTGAAGGCACGAGGGCTTTGGTACTCGGATGAAGATGAGGACGCCGACTTCGATCGGTGCATGCGCGTTGGAAGCGACATTGCCGCTTACTTTGTCGACGCATGTATTCGGATCGCTCGGACACTGCATGAAAACGGCGTCATCGAGCAGCATTTTTCCCGCTCGAGTCCGATTGTCGTGCATGGACTCGAATACTATGACCAGACTGACCGAGGGTGCGCATTTCGGCGACGTGTTCGGACACGCGCACTGAATCCCGGGCGCCCCGCTGTTAAAAGGCCGCGAATCCGCGGCCTTTTGACGACGGCAGCCGCGTTACTTCGTCGCCGTCTTACGGCGCGCTGCCGTCAGGCCCAGGAGGCCCATGCCGATGATCGCAAGCGATGCCGGCTCCGGCACTTCCGACGTCATCTTCAACGTTGCGCCTCGCGAGTGCAGTGCCCAGCCCGGATAGCCGATCGTGGACGAGCGCACTTCCATTTCCACGGCCGGGGCCGACGACCAGTTGATACTCGCCAACACATCATTCAGGGAAGCGAGCTTGACGTTCGAGACCGAATAATTCTGGAACGTTGCACCGCGGGCGCCGCCGGCGAAGAAGTCGCTCCACAGGCTCTGACCGTTATCCATGAGTGTGACGTACAGGCGATTGCCGTAGAAATCGTTACCGCCCCAGCCTTGATCATAGGTCGTCGACGAACCGGACAGGGAATCGATGTGGGTGGTATTCGGCGTGAGCAACAGACCCATGAGTTTATCGTTGTGCCAACCGCTCCACGAATCGTAATTGACCGGGCCAGCGGACTGGGTGATCACCGCTGCCATGGCGGTGCCACTCAGGCCGGCGAAGATTGCAAACGCGCAGATAACTTTGTTCAGTTTCGACATGATAGCCCTTTTAGGAAATTGTTATTTCCTATAAGCATGTTTCATGCCTAGAAACAACTTCTGCTTCCGATCAACAAGTTAGAGACGATGCGCTGGCGAGCATCCTGTTGCCTGTAAAGTTTTCCGACAGCGTTTCGCACCTTCTGGTGGCCGAGCGATAAGCGCGCAAGGTAACTTGCAGTACATGCGAGTTGCTCAGGCCCGCCCGTCGGCCCGTCTGTTTTACATGCTCAACTTCAACAACAACTCATCCAGGCGCTCGAGGGTGGAGGCCATGCCCTCTTTCATGCCCATGTCGATGACCTTTTGCACGTCTTCCGGCGAGTTGTAGTGCACGACTGTGGTGACCAGTGTGTGATCATTCAGGTCTGTAAAGGTCACGTCCCAGCGTGAACGCGGCATGTCGGGATTGACGACGCCGGTTTCATCGGTGAAACCATCCAGCGTCACATAACCATCGATCGGATGGATGGCCTGGTAATCGACGCGGCTCCAGTAGGCCTGGCCATCGGGCGTGACCATGGCGTAGTGCCAGTAGCCGCCTTCCTTGAATTCCATATGCTTGGTCTTGGTGGTCAGCGGTTTGGGGGCGAACCAGCGGTCGAGCAAAGCGCTTTGCGTATGGCAATCCCATACCAGCTGGCGCGGTCCAGCAAATTCCCGCTTGACCGTGAGCGTACTGTTTTCCTTGTCGGCCACAAAATCGAACTGAAGCTTAGCTGCCATTCTCATCTCCTTGCAGTTGATCCAAAAGTTTGTCCAGGTTTTCGTATCGGCTGCTCCAGAGCGCGCGCTGCTCCTCGAACCAGCGCTCGGCCGCCGCGAGCTTGTCGCGCTCGAGCGTGCAAGTCCGCACCCGACCGCTCTTGCTGCTGGTGACCAGGCCGGTCTCTTCCAGGACCCGCAGGTGCTTCATGAACGACGGCAGTGCCATGTCGAAAGGTGCAGACAAATCACTGACGGTCGCCGGGCCGGCGCCAAGCCGACGCACGACAGCCCTGCGCGTCGGGTCCGACAAAGCGTGGAAGATCGCGTCCAGCGCAACTCGATAGTTATCCATGTGGCTAACTATAGTCGCGAAAACAATGAAACGCAACAATTTTCGACAAAAGAAATCAGCCCTGCCGGTTGCACTCCGGTCCGGAAGCTATGAATGTCTTACTGAAAAACGGCAGCGCGGCGAAAAGCCGGCAGGCCGTATCGGGAACAGGCAGCCCAGCCGGACCGCCGCACAAATCAAGCGTGCTCTTCCGGCGCCTGCGACACGCGCACGAAGATCGGCGCCATGATGAGGCCCAGCTCGAACAGCAGGCACATCGGAATGGCCAGCGCCAGCTGGCTGACGGCGTCCGGCGGCGTGACGACGGCGGCGATCACGAACGCGCCGACGATGGCGTACGGGCGGATCGAGCGCAGCTTCTCGACGCTGACGATGCCCATCCGCACGAGGATCACGACGACCACCGGCACCTCGAACGTGGCGCCGAATGCGAGACACATCGACATCACGAAATCGAGGTAGTTCTCGATGTCCGGCATCACGGCGATGGAGTTCGGCGAGAAGTTGCCGATGAAGTGGAACACGCGGCCGAACACGAAGAAATAGCAGAACGCCACACCCGCGATGAACAGGACCGACGACGAGATCACGAGCGGCAGCACGAGCCGTTTTTCGTGCGCGTACAGCCCGGGCGCGACGAACGCCCAGACCTGGTAGAACACCCACGGCAGCGCGACGATGAAGGCGATCAGCAGGGTGATCTTCATCGGCACGAGGAAAGGCGAGACGACGCCCGTGGCGATCATCTTGGAGCCGGCCGGCAGCGCGGCCAGCATCGGGGCGGCGAGGAAATCGTAGATGCGCGCCGGGCCCGGCCACAGAAGCAGCACGATGCACGCGAGGGCGATGCCGTACGTCGCCTTGATCAGGCGGTCGCGCAGCTCGACCAGGTGGGAGATGAAGGTTTCTTCGCCCGCGGTTTCTTCAGTCATGTGGCGCAAGGGTGTGGCGCCCGGGGGCGACCATCATCAGAAAAATTTGGTGTTGGAAGTGGCGCCGGGACGGAACTTGCGCACGCGCGCGGCGCCGGACAGTACGTGCTGGCGCGTGCCCTGGCGGTTCTTGTACCACGCCGGCATGCTCGACGTCTTCGCCAGTTTCTTGCGGCGGAAGTCGCGCGCCTTGCGCTCGATGTCGTCCGTGGAGGCCGTCGAGGGCATCACGGCCGTGTCGCCGCGCCATGCGGACTCGACCTCGTTCATGTGCGCCGACACCGTGTTCTCGACCTCGGACTTGAACGTCTCGACTTCCGACTTGAAGCTTTGCGCGCTGTCCTGGATGTCCTTGTGCAGATTGCGCAATTCTTCCATCTCGATCTCGCGCGAGACCTCGGATTTCACCTCGTGCAGGTAGCGCTGGGCGCGGCCGTATAGCGTACCGGCCATGCGCGCCACCTTAGGCAATTTCTCGGGGCCAATCACGACCAGCGCCACCGCGCCGATGATGGCGAGTTTGGTAAGACCGAGGTCGATCATGCGGGGTCAGCGGCGGGGCTTAGTGACGGGTCTTTTCGCGCGCGTCGACGTCGATGGTCGACTTGTCGGCCACCTGCTGCGGCGGCTGCACGGTGGACTGGCTGCCCGGGACCTTGTCTTCCTCGCCCTTCATGCCATCCTTGAAACCCTTGACGGCCTTGCCCAGGTCCGAGCCGGCATTGCGCAGCTTGCCCGTACCGAACACGACCACCACCACGACCAGCACGATCAGCCAGTGCCAGATACTCATCGAACCCATTGTATTCTCCTTGCCGGGCGCTAACCCGATCAGCGTAAGCTAAAGCTACGCCAGTATAAGCCATGCAGGACGAGAACGCCCTTTTTCCTTTGGGCAAAAAGCCTGTCTATTCTGCGGTAGGGTGGACGGGTTCCCCGTCCACGCGTTCAAATCACCCGGCCGTAGCAACGCAAGCTCTAGTTGAACGCGTGGACGGCAGAGCCGTCCACCCTGCAGGGTTACGTGCCTAGACCACGCCACGGACGCGGCCCGCCATACACGTGCAGGTGCAGGTGATACACCTCCTGCCCGCCGTCCGGCCCGACATTGAACAGCGTCTTGTAACCGCCGCTGCGCTTGCCGTCCGGGCCGGTCTTCACGGCGATGCCGTGTTCGGCCGCCAGCTTCGGCGCAAGCGCCAGCATCTTGCCGAGGATATCCGCGTGGTCGTCCGTGCAATCGGACAGCGTGTCCACGTGCTGCTTCGGAATCACGAGCAGGTGGACGGGCGCGGCCGGGTTGATGTCCTTGAACGCGAGCAGCTCGTCGTCCTCGTAGACCACGCTGGCCGGGATCTGCTTGGCGGCGATCTTGCAGAAGATGCAGTTATCCATGTCGACTCTCCAGGTCTCAGTCTTTGGGGCGCGACGCTTTTTCTTCGATGCCGGAAATGCCTTCGCGCCGTGCCAGTTCGTCCAGCACCTGCTGCGGCGTGAGGCCGAACTGCGCCAGCAGGACGATCGAATGGAACCACAGGTCGGCCGTTTCGTACAGCAGCTTCGAGGCATCCGCGCCGGCGCGCACGTCCTTGGCGGCCATCACCGTCTCGACGGCTTCCTCGCCGATCTTTTTCAGGATGGCGTCGTCGCCCTTGGCGAACAGCTTGGCCACGTACGACGCGGCGGGGTCGCCACCGTTGGCCGGCTTGCGCGATTCGATCACCGCCGCGAGGCGTTCCAGTTGCGTGCTCATTATTTCTTCTTCGGGTTGGTATAAATCGTGTCCGGGTCCTGCAGGACGGGTTCGACGCTGTGCCAGTCGCCGTCGCCGAACTTCTGGAAGAAGCAGGAATGGCGGCCCGTGTGACAGGCGATGCCGCCGGCCTGCTCGACCTTCAGCAGAACGACGTCTTCATCGCAGTCGAGGCGGATTTCCAGCACTTTCTGCACGTGGCCGGACTCTTCGCCCTTGTGCCACAGCTTCTTGCGCGAGCGGCTCCAGTACACGGCCTCGCCCAGTTCCACGGTTTTCGCCAGGGCTTCGCGGTTCATCCACGCGAACATCAGGATGTCGCCGGAACCGGCTTCCTGGGCGATCACCGGCACGAGGCCGTGCTCGTCCCACTGGATTTTCTTGAGCCAGGGCTGGGCAGGGATCATCGGAGGGGTGGTCGGGGTCACCATGGTCGTCGGTTCCATCAATCAGTCGAGGCGCATCGGGATGCCGCGTTCGGCCATGAAGCGCTTCGCCTCGCCGACCGTGTGCTGCCCGTAGTGGAAGATGCTCGCGGCCAGCACGGCGTCGGCATGGCCTTCCAGCACGCCGTCGGCCAGGTCCTGCAGGCCGCCCACGCCGCCGGAGGCGATCACGGAGATGCCGACGGCGTCCGACACGGCACGCGTGAGGCCCAGGTCGAAGCCGGACTTGGTGCCGTCGCGGTCCATGCTGGTCAAGAGCAGTTCGCCGGCGCCCAGGCTTTCCATCTTGCGCGCCCATTCGACGGCATCGATGCCCGTCGCGTTGCGGCCGCCGTGGGTGAAGACTTCCCATTTGCCGGGTGCGACCTGCTTCGCGTCGATGGCGACGACGATGCATTGCGAGCCGTGCTTCTGCGAGGCGTCGTACACGAGCTGCGGGTTGGTCACGGCCGACGTGTTCATCGACACCTTGTCGGCGCCGGCGTTCAGCAGACGGCGCACGTCCTCGACCTTGCGCACGCCGCCACCCACGGTCAGCGGGATGAACACGGTCGATGCCACCGCTTCGATGATCGGCAGGATCAGGTCGCGCCCGTCGGAAGACGCGGTGATGTCGAGGAAGGTGATTTCGTCGGCACCCTGCTCGTTGTAGCGGCGTGCGATCTCGACCGGGTCGCCGGCGTCGCGCAGCTCGGTGAAGTTGACGCCCTTGACGACGCGGCCGCCGGTGACGTCCAGGCAGGGGATGATGCGTTTTGTGAGCATATGAGTCTTTGCGATATTCGGCCGCCGCCACGGCGCGAGCGGTGACGGCGGCGTGGGCGCGGGCGAAGGATTAGGCCTGCGCGCCCTCGGTCAGTTCGTCCGCGCGTTCCTGCGCGCTGGCCAGGTCGAGCGTGCCTTCGTAGATCGAGCGGCCGCAGATCACGCCTTCGATGCCCTCGTCCTGCACGGCGCACAGCGCTTCCACGTCGGCCAGGTTGTGCAGGCCGCCGGAGGCGATGATCGGGATGCGCACGGCCTGCGCGAGGCGCACGGTCGCTTCGATGTTCACGCCGCCCATCATGCCGTCGCGGCCGATGTCGGTGTAGACGATCGATTCGACGCCGTAGCCTTCGAATTTCTGCGCGAGGTCGATGACTTCGTGGCCGGACATCTTGCTCCAGCCGTCCGTCGCGACCTTGCCGTCCTTGGCGTCCAGGCCGACGATGATTGAACCCGGGAAGGCGCCGCAGGCGTCGTGCAGGAACCCAGGGTTCTTCACGGCCGCGGTGCCGACGATGATGTAGGTGATGCCGTCGTCCAGGTAGCGCTCGATGGTGTCGAGGTCGCGGATGCCACCGCCCAGCTGGACGGGGATCTCGTCCAGCTCATTCTCGGTGGCGTAGTCCTGCACGACGCGCAGGATCGACTTAATCGCCTCTTCGTTCTTCGGTTTGCCCGCGAACGCGCCGTTCAGATCGACCAGGTGCAGGCGACGCGCACCCTTCTTCAGCCAGTGCAGCGCCATCTCGGCGGGATCTTCGGAAAACACGGTGGCGAGGTCCATATCGCCTTGTTTCAGGCGAACGCAGTGACCGTCTTTCAGGTCGATGGCGGGGATCAGCAGCATGGTCGGTATCGATTAGGTTAATGGCCGGATTGACGGCGGAAATTACGGGTTCCAGTGAACGAAGTTCTTGTACAGTTGCAAGCCAGCGGTCGCGCTCTTCTCGGGGTGGAACTGGGTCGCGACGATGTTGTCCTTCGCGACGGCACAGCAGTACGGCGCGCCGTAGTCGGTTTCCCCGATCGTGTGCTCGGCATTCTCGGGCACCGCGAAATAGCTGTGCACGAAATAGAAATAGCTGTTGTCGGCCACGCCGTTCCACAGCGGGTGCGCGCGCGACTGGCGCACGCGGTTCCAGCCCATCTGCGGCACCTTGAAGCGCGAGCCGTCGGCCTGCAGCTTGCCGTCGAGCTGGAAGCGCACCACCTTGCCGGGCAACAGGCCCAGGCCAGGCGCATTGCCCTCTTCGCTCATCTCGAACAGCATCTGCTCGCCCACGCACACGCCCATCACGGGACGCGTCCTGGTCGCGCGCAGCAGCGCTTCCTCGGCGCCGGACTCGCGCAGGCTCTGCATGCAGTCGCGCATCGCGCCCTGGCCCGGCAGCACGACGCGGTGGGCCGCGTCGATCACGGCCGGGTCGTTCGAAATTCGCACGTCGGCCTCCGGCGCCACGGCGCGCAGTGCCTGCGCCACCGAGCGCAGGTTGCCCACGCCATCGATCACAACAATCTTGTTCGTCATTCTTTCTTCCGTCGCGTTACAGGCTGCCCTTGGTCGACGGGATCGTACCCGCGGCGCGCGCATCCAGCTCGGACGCCATGCGCAGCGCGCGGCCGAATGCCTTGAACACGGTCTCGCACTGGTGGTGGGCGTTCACACCGCGCAGGTTATCCACGTGCAGCGTCACGCCGGCGTGGTTGACGAAGCCGCGGAAGAACTCGATGGTCAGGTCGACGTCGAAGCGGCCGATCGTCGCGCGCGTGAACGGCACATGCCATTCCAGGCCAGGACGGCCGGAAAAATCGATGACGACGCGCGACAGCGCCTCGTCCAGCGGGACGTAGGCATGGCCGTAGCGGCGGATGCCCTTCTTGTCGCCGATGGCCTTGGCCACCGCCATGCCCAGCGTGATGCCGGTGTCCTCGACGGTGTGGTGGTCGTCGATGTGCAGGTCACCGACGGCCTCGACTTCCAGGTCGATCAGGCCGTGGCGGGCGATCTGGTCCAGCATGTGGTCGAGGAACGGCACCCCGGTATTGAGTTTCTGGCGGCCGGTGCCGTCCAGGTTGATCGCGACGCGAATCTGCGTCTCGCTCGTGTTGCGCGTGATTTCTGCGGTGCGGGTCATTGCTAGGTGCTCGGCGGTATCAGGCTTGCAGGGAAGCCTTCAGGGCATTCAGGAATACGGAGTTTTCTTCCGGGGTGCTGACCGTCACACGGATGCAATTGGCCAGCAATTCATGCATTCTACTCAAATTTTTAATCAGTACCCGTTCTGCGAACAGTTTAGCGCACGACTTGTCGGCATCCGGCACGCGCAACGTGATGAAATTGGCGCTGGACGGAAACACCGTCACGCCCGGCAGCGCGGCCAGCGCGGCGGACAGCTCGGTACGGGCTTCGTTCAGGCGCGCGGCCTGCTCATCCAGAACGTCCACGTGGTCGAGCGCGAATTCCGCCGCCACCTGGGTCAGCACGTTGACGTTGTACGGCGGGCGCACCTTGTCGAACTGGTCCAGCAGGGCGGGCGCCGCGGCCAGGTAGCCCAGGCGGATGCCGGCCAGGCCCAGCTTCGACAGCGTGCGCATCACGACGAGGTTCGGGTACCGCGGCAGCTTGTCCATGAAAGTCGTGCGGGCGAACGGCTGGTAGGCCTCGTCCGAGACGACGATGCCGTCCTCGCCCAGCGCCTCGATGATGGCGACCATGTCGGCTTCGGCGTACAGGTTGCCCGTCGGGTTGTTCGGGTACGCGAGGAACACGAGCGACGGCTTGTGCTTCTCGATCGCGGCCAGCATGGCGGGCAGGTCGAGCGAGAAGTCGCTCTTCAGCGGCACCCCGACGTAATCCATGCCGGCGAACTGGGCGGAACGCTGGAACATCACGAACGCGGGCGTGGGCGCCATCACGACCGCACGCTTGTCTTGCCGCGAGCAAGCCATGCACAAAATCGAGATGATCTCGTCGGAGCCGTTGCCGAGGATGACGTCGTAGCCGGCCGGCACGCCGAGCTTGGTGCGGATCTTTTCCTTCAGCGTGGCATACGACGCGAGCGGATAGCGGTTCAGGACGGCGTCCGCCAGGCGCTGGGCCAGTTCCACGCGCAGCGGCTCGGGCAGCTGGTACGGATTTTCCATCGCGTCCAGCTTGATGTAGCCGCTCGAATCGGGGACGGTGTAGCCATGGCCGGACCGGACGTCTTCGCGGATCGTGTTGGCGATGAGATTGTCGATGTTGGTCCTGCTCATTCCTGATTCACTCCTTCGGTGGCGGCGTCGATGCGGACGCTCTTGCGTTGTTTCTTGGTGGCCGGCTGCGCGGGGGCGGACAAGCGTTCCGCGATGATCGCGCAGTAGGCGGGGTTCAGTTCGAAGCCGGTGAAACGCCGGCCGAGGCGTTGCGCGGCCAGTGCCGTCGTGCCGCTGCCCATGAACGGGTCGAGCACGACGCCGCCCGGCGGGCATGACGCCTTGACCATGCGCTCGATGATCTCGAGCGGCTTCTGGGTCGGATGGTCGACCCGTTCCGCATGTTCGCGATGCAGCCGCGACACGCTCCACAGGTCCTTCGGGTTGTAACCCACTTCCAGCCACTTGGCGCCAACGAAGATCGAGCGGGATCGCGCCTTCTTCGTCTCGGCGTCGTACGGGATACGCACGGAGTCCAAGTCGAAATAATAATCCTTGCGCTTCACGAAGAAGCCGATGGTGTCGTGCACCGAGGTAAAGCTTCGAGTGCTGCCCCCCATCGAGGGGACGCGGCGGTCCCAGATGATCTCGTTCATCATCGTCATGCGCCGCTTGAGCATGACGAAGATCTCCGGCGCGAAGCGCCAGGTGAGAAAGATGTACAGGCTGCCGTTGTCTTTCAGCTTCGGCAGCGCGACATCGATCCAGCGCTCGGTCCACGCGAGGTAATCCTCGCTGCTCTGCTGGTCCGAGCCGTTGCCGTAATCCTTGCCGAGATTATACGGCGGGTCCGTCAGGATCAGGTCGATACTGCCGTCGGGGATGCGTGCCATGCCGGCCAGCGCATCTTCGCAGAAGACCTGATCGAGCCAGGCCGTCATGATCCCGATTCGATCCTGAGTTCTGCGCTGCGCGCGTGGGCCTGCAGGCCTTCGCCGTACGCGAGTTCGGCCGCGACCTTGCCGAGCGTTTGCGCGCCGGCCTGCGAGACGAACAGGATCGACGAACGCTTCTGGAAATCGTACACGCCCAGCGGCGACGAGAAGCGCGCCGTGCGCGACGTCGGCAGCACGTGGTTCGGGCCGCAGCAGTAGTCGCCCAGCGATTCGGACGAGAAGCGGCCCAGGAACATCGCGCCCGCGTGACGGATCTTGTCCGCCCACTTGAGCGGCTCTTCGGCCGAGATTTCCAGGTGTTCCGCCGCGATGGCATTCGCGATGGCGCACGCTTCATCCATGTCGCGCACTTTAATGAGGGCGCCGCGGTCCGTCATCGACGTGGCGATCGTGTCCTTTCGCGGCATCGTCGGCAGCAGCTTGTGGATGCTCGCCTCGACTTGCGCGATGTAGTCCGCATCGGGGCACAGCAGGATCGCCTGCGCCAGTTCGTCGTGCTCGGCCTGCGAGAACAGGTCCATCGCGACCCAGTCCGGGTCCGTCGTGCCGTCGCACAGCACGAGGATTTCCGACGGGCCCGCGATCATGTCGATGCCGACGACGCCGAACACGCGGCGCTTGGCGGCGGCGACGTACGCATTGCCCGGGCCGACGATTTTATCCACCGGAGGAATCGTCGCCGTGCCGTAGGCGAGCGCGCCGACGGCTTGCGCGCCGCCGATCGTGATCACGCGCGTGACGCCCGCGATCGCGGCGGCCGCCAGCACCATGCGGTTCTTGACGCCATCCGGCGTCGGCACGACCATCACGATTTCCTTCACACCGGCCACTTGCGCGGGGATCGCGTTCATCAGCACGGACGACGGATACGCGGCCTTGCCGCCCGGGACGTAGATGCCGACGCGGTCCAGCGGCGTCACGCGCTGGCCCAGCACGGTGCCGTCCGGCTCCGTATACGTGAAGCCGTTCAGTTCCTGCTTCTGGCGTTCGTGGAAGACGCTGATGCGTTCTGCGGCCGTTTTTAACGCAGCGCGTTGCGCTTCCGGCAGCGAATCCAGGGCCGTCTGCAATTCTTCCTGGCCGACGTCGAGGGCGGCCATGCTCGTGGCGCCGCCGTTCGGCAGGCGATCGAACTTGTTCGTGTATTCCAGCACGGCAGCGTCGCCGCGGGCCTTCACGTCGGCGAGGATCTTCGCGACGGCCGATTCGATGGCGTCGTCGGTCTCGGCTTCGAACGCGAGCAGCGTGGACAGCGTCTGCTGGAAGTCGGCAGCGGTGGAATCGAGTTTGCGGATCGTGATGGACATGGTCGTTAGCATTGCTGCTGCTTGGACGCGCGTTCGAACGCGTCGAGGATCGGTTGCAGGCGCGCGCGCTTGAGTTTCAAGGCGGCCTGGTTGACGACGAGGCGCGACGAAATCTCCATGATCTTTTCCACTTCGACCAGGTTGTTGGCCCGTAGGGTACCGCCCGTCGACACGACGTCGACGATGGCATCCGACAGGCCGACCAGCGGCGCCAGCTCCATCGAGCCATACAGCTTGATCAGGTCGACGTGCACGCCCTTCTTCGCGAAGTGCTCGCGTGCCGTGTGCACGAACTTCGTCGCGACGCGCAGGCGCGCGCCCTGGCGCACGGCGTTGTCGTAGTCGAAGCCGGCGTTGACGGCCACGGACATGCGGCAGCAGGCGATCTGCAAATCGATCGGCTGGTACAGGCCTTCGCCGCCGTGCTCCAGCAGCACGTCCTTGCCGGCGACGCCGAAGTCGGCGGCGCCATGCTGGACGTACGTCGGCACGTCGGTGGCACGCACGATCAGCACGCGGATGCCGGGATCGTTGGTGGCGAGGATCAGCTTGCGCGAGGTTTCCGGATTTTCCAGGACCTCGATGCCGGCCGCAGCCAGCAGCGGCAGCGTGTCTTCGAAGATGCGGCCCTTCGAGAGGGCGAGGATCAGCTGCGAGCTGTCCCGAGTAGTGTCGTTCATGAGAATGTCGTTCCGGCAGGCCGTGCCCTGTTCGAGGGCCGGCCCGCCTGCTTTTATTTGATGCGTACGATGTCCGCGCCCACCGCCGACAACTTCGCCTCCATCCGGTCGTAGCCGCGATCGAGGTGATAGATGCGGTCGACGAGGGTCGTGCCCTCGGCGGCCAGGCCGGCGATCACGAGCGAGGCGGATGCGCGCAGGTCGGTCGCCATCACGGGCGCGCCGACGAGGCGGTCGACGCCCTTGATGAATGCGGTGTTGCCCTCGGTGGAGATCTGCGCGCCCAGGCGGTTCATTTCCTGCACGTGCATGAAGCGGTTCTCGAAGATCGTTTCGGTGACCATGCTCGACCCGTTCGCGATCGTGTTCACGGCCATGAACTGGGCTTGCATGTCGGTCGGGAAGCCGGGGTATTCCGTCGTGCGGAACGACACGGGCTGCGGGCGGCCGTCCATGCGCGCGCGGATGCTGTCGCCTTCCACGGTCAGCTGGACGCCCATCTCGCGCAGCTTGTCGATGGCGACGTCGAAGATGTCGGTGCGGGTGCGCGTGATGCGGATGTCGCCGCCCGTCGCCGCGACGGCGCACAGGAACGTGGCCGCTTCGATGCGATCGGAGATCACCGAGTGCTCGGTGCCGTGCAGGCTGTCGACGCCCTGCACGACGAGGCGGTCGGTGCCGATGCCGTCGATCTTTGCGCCCATCGCGACGAGCATGTTCGCGAGGTCCGTCACTTCCGGCTCGCGCGCGGCGTTTTCCAGCACGGTCTCACCGTCGGCCAGGGTGGCGGCCATCAAGAGGTTCTCGGTGCCGGTCACGGTGATCATGTCCGTGTGGATGCGGGCGCCCTTCAGGCGGGATGCCTTCGCGTGGATGTAGCCGCCTTCGATCGTGATGTCGGCGCCCATCTGGCGCAGGCCCTTGATGTGCTGGTCGACGGGACGCGAACCGATCGCGCAGCCGCCCGGCAGCGACACCTTGGCTTCGCCGAAGCGCGCCAGCATCGGGCCCAGCACGAGGATCGACGCGCGCATCGTCTTCACCAGTTCATAAGGTGCGACGAGGGTGTTGATGGCGGAGCCGTTCAGCACGACGTTCTCGTCGTCCTGCGTGACTTTCAGACCGGTCTGCTCGAGCAGGCGCAGCATCGTGCGCACGTCGTGCAGGCGCGGCACGTTCGACAGGGCGAGGTCGCCGCCCGTCAGCAGGCCCGCGCACAGGATCGGGAGGGCCGCGTTCTTCGCGCCCGAGATGGGGATGTCACCGTTCAGGCGATTGCCGCCGACGATCTGGAGCTTGTCCATGCGTTGTTATCCTTGGTACTCGTCCGGGGTCAGCGTCTTCATCGACAGCGCGTGGATTTCCTCGCGCATGCGGTCGCCCAGGGCGGCATAGACGATCTGGTGGCGCTGGATGCGGCTCTTGCCGGCAAACGCGGGCGAGACGATGACGGCGCTGAAATGCTGGCCGTCGCCCTCCACTTCGAGGTGGGTGCACGCCAGGCCTTTCTGGATGTAGCCGTGGATCAGTTCGGGTGTAGTAACCATGTTTTGTCAGTGACGCAGCTTGTAGCCGCGGCGAAGCAGATTGATTGCGATAGCGGCCAAGGCCACGAAGAAGACGGCGACGATGCCCAGGCTGGTCCAGGGCGACACGTCGGACTGGCCAAAGAAACCATAGCGGAACCCGTCAATCATATAAAAGAACGGGTTGAAATGCGAGACTGCCAACCAGAATGGCGGAAGTTTCTTAATGGAATAGAACACACCGGCCAAAAATGTTGCTGGCGTGATCAAAAAGTTCTGGAACGCCGCGAGCTGGTCGAACTTTTCCGCCCAGATGCCGGCGATGACGCCCAGCGTGCCCAGGATGCCGGCGCCCAGCAGCGCGAACACGATAATCCACAGCGGCGCCACGAACGACAGGTGCGCGAACCACGCCGTGATGACGAACACGCCGAAGCCGACCGCGAGGCCGCGCACGACGGACGCCACCACGTACGCGGACAAAATCTCCACGTGCGACAGCGGCGGCAGCAGGATGAACACGAGGTTGCCCGTGATCTTGGACTGGATCAGTGACGACGACGAGTTGGCGAACGCGTTCTGCAGCACGCTCATCATCACGAGGCCGGGGACGAGGAACGACGTGTAGCTGACGCCATCCAGCATCTCGACGCGGCCATCGAGCACGTGGCCGAAAATCAGCAGGTACAGCATCGCGCTGACGACGGGCGCCGCGATGGTTTGCGTGGCGACCTTCCAGAAGCGCAGGATCTCTTTGAAGAACAGCGTGCGGAAGCCTACGGAAAACGTGTTCATCGGATCGATACTCCAGCTTGAGATGCGCCTTCCATGATCTGGATAAAAATGTCTTCCAGGTCGGCCTGCTGCAGCTGCATCTCGTCGATCTCCGCGCCCGATTCGCGCAGGCGCGCGAGGATGCCTTCCACTTCGCTGTATTCGTTCACGCGCAACGTGTATTTGTTGCCGTCGTTGTGCTCATCGTGTGCGACGAGGTGACGCAGGCCTTCCGGCAAGCCGCCATGCTTCAGGTGCACGACGAGCGACGACCCGGACACGCGGCGCAGCAGCTGCGACATGGTGTCCAGCGCGACGACGTTGCCCGTCTTGAGCATGGCGACGCGCTGGCACATGGCCTGCGCTTCTTCGAGGTAGTGCGTCGTCAGGACGACCGTGTGGCCTTCGCGGTTCAGGCGCGAAATGAATTTCCATAACGTCTGGCGCAGTTCGACGTCGACGCCGGCCGTCGGTTCGTCCAGCACGATCACGGGCGGCTTGTGCACGAGGGCCTGTGCGACGAGCACGCGGCGCTTCATCCCGCCGGACAGCGCACGCATGTTGACGTCGGCCTTCGGGGTGAGGTCGAGGTTTTCCATGACCTCGTCGATCCACTTGTCGTTGTTCTTCAGGCCGAAGTAGCCCGATTGCAGGCGCAAGGTTTCGCGCACGGTGAAGAACGGGTCGAACACGAGTTCCTGCGGCACGACGCCCAGCTTCATCCGGGCGTCGCGGAAATCCTTGACGACGTCGTGGCCGTGGATGCGCACGCTGCCGACGTCCGGGCGAATGAGGCCGGCGATCGTCGAAATCAGGGTGGTCTTGCCGGCGCCGTTCGGGCCGAGCAGGCCAAAGAATTCGCCTTGCTCGATATTCAGTGAAACGCCCTTCAGGGCTTTGAAACCCTTATAGCTTTTCTCGACGCTGTCGATCTGGATGGCTGCTGTCATGCGTTGGGGAGCCGGCGGGCCGGGACCATGCGGGGGAAACGGACCATTATAGAAGAAAACGCCACGGCGTTCCGGGCCGTGGCGTTTTCAAGGATTGGGTCGCGCGGGTCGTTACGCGCGGCCGAGGAGACCGTCGACGCCGTACAGCTTCGCCAGCGCATCGACGTTGGCCGGCACATTGATGAACTTGACGCTGCGCCCCTGCCCCTGCGCGCGGCGCTGCCAGGCCAGCATCAGAGCCAGGGCCGAGGAATCGGCGGCCTTGACGCCGCCGAGGTCGAACACGGTTTCGCCGGCCGTCACGGCCGCGCAGCCCTGCGCCAACGCCGCTTGCGCGTTGTCGAACGTCAGGGCTTCGAGCGAGAGCATGGGGTTCGCTTCCGCCATGCTTACTTCTGCGGGGCCTTGTTGAGCGGCTTGTTGGCCAGCTGCTCGTTGCGGTCGTGCAGCTTCTTGATCAGGCCGTCGATGCCGCCCTTGCCGATTTCCGAGGCAAAAGTGCTCTTGTAGGTTTCGACCAGCCAGGCGCCCATGACGTTCAGGTCGAAGATCTTCCAGCCCTGCGCGCCCTTGGACAGGCGGTAGTTCAGAGTGATCGGCTCGCCGCGGGTCAGGTTGACCTGCGATTTCACTTCCACTTCCGAATCGCCCGGCTGGCCGCGGAACGGCTTGAACTCGACCGTTTCGTTCTTGATCTGCGACAGCGCACCGGCGTACGTATACACGAGCAGCGTGCGGAATTCTTCCGCCAGCTGCTTCTGCTGGTCCGGCGTCGCCTGGCGCCAGAAGCGGCCGGCGGCCTGGGCCGTCATCTTTTCCGAATCGACGTACGGCAGGATCTTGGTGTTGACCAGATCCATGATCTTTTTGGTATTGCCGGCCTGGATGTCCTTGTCGGCCTTGACGCTGTCGATGACGTCGGTGCTGACGCGCTTGACGAGGACGTCCGGTGCTTCATTGGTTGCTGCGGCCGGGGCAGCGATCACGCTCGTGGAAAAGGCCACGGCGGCGGCGGTCACGATCAATTGTGCGATGGGCTTCATACGCTTCCTTTATCTGATTGGGCTGACCAAGCGGTCCCGCGGGGTGCGCGGACAGCCTGGCTGTACCGGTGTTAACTATTTCCGGGCCGGTTCGGATGACACGGGTGCCGGCGTCGGCGGATTATTCGGTGCCGAACCTTCGGCGGGTGCCGGTGCGGCCGTGTCGCCGTTGTCTTCCGGAACTTCCTTCGGTCCCAGCTTCACGCCCAGCTTGGCTTCGACTTTCTCCTGGACCTTCTCCAGCTTTTCATGGACTTTGTCGGCACGTTCCTGTGCCTTGTCGGTATCGAGCACCTTGCTGCTGCGGCGCTGCATATAGCCGTCACGGATGAATTCGTAACGGTCGAGGGCGGCGTCTTCGAGCAGATTCGATGCATCCAGCACGCTGGCGCGCTGGTCGACCGCGCGCAGGGCGACGCCACCATTGCGCCACGGAATGTCGTTCACGTGGGTCCACGAATCGCCCCACCAGTCACCGGGCAAGGCCATGGTGTCGCGCACCGTAGATGGGCCCAGCAGCGGCAACATCAAGTACGGACCGCTCGGCACGCCCCAATAACCGAGGGTCTGGCCGAGGTCTTCGTTATGCTTGCGCAGGCCGGCCGGGGTGGCGATGTCCAGCACGCCGACGATGCCCAGCGTCGAGTTCACGGCAAAACGCATGAAATCGTTGAAGCCGTCTTCCGCCTTCAGCTGGGCGAAATTGTTCAGCGAGCTCCACAGGTCCGTCAAGTTACCGAAGAAATTGTTCACACCGGTTTGCACGAAGCCGGGCGTGACGTTCTTGTAGGCGGTGGCGGCCGGCTTCAGCGCGACGCGGTCGACCGTGTCGTTAAAGCTGAACATGGCACGGTTGAACTTCTCGAACGGGTCCTTCGGATTGGCGGTCGTCGCGCAGCCGCTCAGCAATACGGCTGCACCGAGTGCCAGCGCCAGGCCAGTGCGGGTGCGCGGCGAGGCGGTGTCATTGCGGTTCGTCATTTGCTACTGTCCTTTCCGTCGGCTGCTTTGCTGTAAATAAATTGATTGATCAAGTCTTCGAGCACTGCTGCCGATTGCGTCCGCGTGATGCGGTCGCCTTCGACGAGGTTGTTCGTATCGCCACCGGCTTCGAGGCCGATGTATTGCTCGCCCAGCAGGCCCGAGGTCAGGATCTTCAAGGAGCTGTCCTTCGGGAACTTGTAAGCAGGATTCAGATCGAGACGGACGAGCGCCTGGAAGGTCTTGTCGTCGAACGAGATCTCGCCCACGCGGCCCACGACCACGCCCGCGCTCTTGACGGGGGACTGGGGCTTCAGGCCGCCGATGTTGTCGAAACGACCCGTGATCGAATACGTCTTGCTGAACGAGATCGAGCTCATGTTACCGGCTTTGAGCGCCAGGAAAAGGAGCGATAACGCACCCAACAAGACAAAAAGGCCGACCCAGACGTCAATGGATTTACGATGCATAACTTTTTCCCAAATTTCAGATTACTTGTTGAACATCAAGGCGGTCATGATGAAGTCCAGCCCGAGCACCATCAGCGACGCGATGACGACAGTCCGCGTCGTGGCGCGCGACACGCCTTCCGGCGTCGGCTGCGCTTCATAGCCCTGGAACAGCGCCGTGAACGTCACGGCGATGCCGAACACGAAGCTCTTGATCACCCCATTCAAAATATCGCGGCGCACGTCGATGTTCGCCTGCATCTGCGACCAGAACGCGCCTTCGTCCACGCCGATCAGCTGCACGCCGACGAGGTAACCGCCGATCACGCCGATCGCGGAAAACACGGCGGCCAGCACGGGCATGGCGATCAGACCGGCCCAGAAACGGGGCGCCAGCACGCGCTGGATCGGATTGACGGCCATCATTTCCATCGCGGTCAATTGCTCGCCCGCCTTCATGAGGCCGATTTCGGCCGTCAGCGACGTGCCCGCGCGGCCCGCGAACAGCAGCGCCGTCACGACGGGCCCCAGCTCGCGCAGCAGCGACAGCGCCACCAGCTGGCCGAGCTTTTCCTCGGCGCCGAACTGGCTCAGCGTGTAATAGCCCTGCAGGCCCAGCACCATGCCGACGAACAGACCCGACACGGTGATGATCAGCAGCGAATAATTGCCGATGAAATGGATTTGTTCCGAGATCAAGGTGGGCCGGCGCAGCGCGCCGGGCGACTTGGCCGCGAGGCCGAAGAACGAGCGCGTGACGACGCCCACACGCGCGACGGTGTCGAGCACGAAGCCGCCGATGAAGCCGAGGACATTGGTCATCGCTGGACCTCCAGGCCCAGGTCTTCGGCGAGCGATTTACCGGGATAGTGGAACGGCACGGGCCCGTCCGGCTCCGCGTTCACGAACTGCTTGACGTACGGATCGCTCGAGCGGCGCATCTCGTCCGGCGTGCCCGCGGCGACGATCTTGCCGGCGGACAGGAAGTACACATAGTCGGCAATCATGAAGGTTTCGTTCACGTCGTGGGACACCACGATCGACGTCGAGCCGAGCGCGTCGTTCAGGTTGCGGATCAGGTTGGCCGTGACGCCCATCGAGATCGGATCGAGGCCGGCGAACGGCTCGTCGTACATGATCAGCGCGGGGTCGAGCGCGACGGCGCGCGCGAGCGCCACGCGGCGCGCCATGCCGCCCGAGATCTCGTTCGGCTTCAGCCCCGCCGCGTTGCGCAGGCCGACGGCATTGAGGCGCATCAGCACGAGGTCGCGGATCAGTTCGTCCGGCAGCGACGTGTGCTCGCGCAGCGGGAACGCCACGTTCTCGAACACGGTGAGGTCGGTGAAGAGGGCGCCGAACTGGAACAGCATGCCCATCTTGCGGCGCATGCGGTACAAGCCGTCCGTATCGAGCTGGTTCACGATCTCGCCGTTCACCGCGACGGTGCCGCGTTGTGCCTTGATCTGTCCGCCGATCAGGCGCAGCACCGTCGTCTTGCCGGAACCCGAGCCGCCCATCACGGCAACCAGTTTACCGCGCGGGAAGTCCATGCTCAGGTTCTGCAGGATCGGGCGATCGCCATACGAAAAATGCAGGTCGCGGATTTCGACGAGGTTGGACACAGTGAGTATTGGTATTTTGAGAATCCCGTATTGTAGTGCAGAAAGGCCAATGCCTGCAGAACGCGGCCAAGTTCCGGGCATGTTATCGACGTGATATTACAACATTACTAAATCTTGAGTCAGATATTTTTGAAGATAAGTGCTTGTTTTTACTAACTTATGCATACAAGGAGTGTTGCACGACATTAAAATATTGTAACAAATTCCATGCGGAAATACTGCTCAGCGGGTGGTTAGCACCAGTCGTGCTGATGAAGCGAACAAGCTTCCGGAGGCTGGCGGGAGCAAGAGACAGCCAACGCGATATCAGTATTTCTCGCCCAGGATCAAGCAACATCGGTGCGGTTGCGTCGGGAGGTTCTATATCGGTTCGGAGCGAATGCCGCAAAACTTGGGCCGATCGAGCAAGAATGCGGTTCGTGCACGTGATTGGCGGGGCTGGCCGGATGCGATCGTGACCGGCCAAAACGCAGATCGTCGACGCGACGATGTCGCTTATCGCACTTGCGGGCGGATTAGCGCGCGTAACAAAACCTTCAGTTATCGGCTAGCAGGATGAAGTTGGTCTCAGGACGACAGCGTCCGCGAACGCCCGGCGCGGGACCGGGCTTCGTCGGTATTACGACGTTTGCTTGCGCCTGGCCGAACGGACGAGACCGGCAAAACCGAGACCGAACAGGGCAAGAGTCGCCGGTTCGGGGACGTCAGTAATGGAACCTGCGACAAATTGCAGGTTCTCGAAAACAACCCAATCGCCGCTGCCGTTCAGGTTGACGCGCGCGATGCCGTCATGCGCGATGCCATCGAAGAACGGGCCGCAGCATGGGTGGTTCACGTTGAGCGTCTCGATCACGTTGTCAAGGGAATCGTACGCGGTATAGGTCCATACGCCATTGAACGCGCCGCCTTGGATGCCGAATGCGGACACTGGCGCCGTGAAAACCAGGTCGAAACTCGCCGGCGAACCGAACGTATTCTGCAGGCTATTGCCGACGTCACCAAACGCGCCACTGCCACCTCCACAGCCGTTGCAGATAGTTACGGGACTGCCGTTACCGTTAATGGTGACACCAGGAAGCGACAGGGACAAATAATCCCCGGCAGCAACGGAGTCGAAGTTCTGGACGGTCGCGCCCGTCAGCGCCGGATCACCGGGTGAAGTGATCGGGGAGGCTTGGGCGCTGCACGACAGCACCAAGAGAACCGCGGCGGCAGCATACGAAAACGGATATTTCATATGGAAATCCTTTCAGGTTGGTTGTAATAACTTAATTGCAAGGATCATGCCAATTTGAAAATCTTCACGAAATCAACTATTTGCAAAAAGTCAACTATTTTGCATAACTATTAATGTAAGATTCTTCGACGTCATATAGATTTTCCTCAAAGTTATTTCGAATAGTTGGAACGCACAGGACGACAGCAAGTCTTATTCAAACCGAATATCCTTCTCATAAAACGGTCGCGGAATAATCTTCAAGCTGCGGAATTAAAGTGTTCAGTGGTATCGACGTATTGGGGAGCAGAAACGATGACGACAGCACTTATCCACATCGACAGCGGCACGACCACGATGGAAGGCATGCTGGAACTGCCCCGCTCCGCGGCCGGCGTCGTACTGTTCGCGCACGGCAGCGGCAGCAGCCGGCTCAGTCCGCGCAACAACCACGTGGCGCGCGTGCTGCGCGACGCCGGCATCGGCACCCTGTTGCTGGACCTGTTGACGCCGGGCGAAGACCGGCAGACCTACAACCGTTTCGACATCGCCCTACTGGTAGGCCGCCTGCGCGCGGCCGCAGCCTGGCTCGGCGCACAGGAAGCGACGACTGCTCTGCCCCTCGGCCTGTTCGGCGCCAGCACGGGCGCCGCCGCCGCACTGCAACTGGCGGCCGATCCGGCCGTGCCCGTCGCGGCAGTCGTGTCGCGCGGCGGGCGGCCTGACCTGGCCGGCCTTGACGCCTTGCGCGCCGTCGAGGCGCCGACACTCCTCATCGTGGGCGGCGCCGACGAGCCCGTCATCGCGCTGAACGAGCAGGCGTACGCGGAACTGGGCTGCGTGAAGCGGCTGATGATCGTCCCCGGCGCCACGCACCTGTTCGAAGAGCCGGGCACGCTGGACGAGGTGGCGCGCCTCGCGGCCGACTGGTTCGCCGGCTATTTCGCGGGCGGCTGACGTGGCGGCGCCGCTCCGCCTCATGTTCGGCGGCGACGTCATGCTGGGCCGGCACGTCCGCGACGTCATGCGGCGCGACGGCATCCATGCGCCCCTCGGCGCGCTGGCGCCGCTGCTGCGGTCCGCCGACCTCGTCATCGTCAACCTGGAGTGCGCGCTCACTGACGGCACGACCCGCTGGCATGGCGCACCGAAAGCTTATTATTTTGCCGGACCGCCCGAAGGGGGACAGGCGCTGTCCGATGCCGGCATCCGCCTCGTCAGTGTGGCGAACAACCACAGCCTCGACTACGACATGCAAGGCCTGGCCGACACGGTGCGCGTCCTGGACGCGCACGTCATCGCCCACGCGGGCGCGGGCGCGGACCTCGGGCAAGCGCTGGCGCCGGCCATCGTGCCCTGCGGTGCGATATTGGTCGGCATGGCGGCGTTCTGCGACCACCAGGACGATTTCGCCGCGGCGGACGATAAGCCCGGCATCGCCTGGCTCGACCTGCACGACGAGACGGCCGCCATCGACGCCTTCGCACGCGCGCTCGCGCCCCTGCGCGCGGCGGGCGTGCGCTGGACGATCCTGTCGCTGCACTGGGGACCGAATATGGTGACGGCACCGGGCCCGCACCTGCGCCGCCTCGCGTATGCCGCCATCGACATGGGCTGGAAGATCGTCTATGGCCACAGCGCGCACATCTTCCACGGCGTCGAGCTGTACCGCGACTGCCCGATCCTCTACGCGTGCGGCGACCTCGTCGATGACTACGCGATCGACCCCGACCTGCGCAACGATCACCAGCTGCTGTTCGAGGTGCAGCTGGACAACGACGTCTTGCGGCGCATCGTGCTGCACCCCGTCTTCATCCGGCGTGGCCGCGCGGTGCCGGCGGACCATACGCAGCGCGCGTGGATCTATGCGCGTATGCAGGCGCTGTGCCGCGATCTCGCGACAACGGCGCGGATGGAAGATGACATGCTCGTCGTCGAGCGGGCCGCGGCCACGCCGCACGAGTGATCAGCCGTCGAAGCGCTACCGGCCGGAGCGCTTGAGAATCATCGCTGCAATCAGCACGACGAATCCGCCCACGACAAATGGATCGCATGAATATCCCCTGCCGCCGTAGGTAGGGACGACCCGCATATGACCGCCATGTATCCGGCCCACCGGATCCGTCACCAAGCCCCAAAGGTCCACGGGAAGATAGTCGGCCAACGTCGGGACGAGCCCGATGACGATCGCGATGCATCCGATCCACACCAACCACCTCGACATATCAGCGCTCCAATGTGCTTGCTTTGAACGAAGCTTCTATCTTACAAGCCACGCGCGAAGTCCGGGAGTCAGCGCGCTGACGGCACGGCAACCCTTCCCAGCAAACTGACAGGAATGTAGTCGAATTCCTTGTCGCCCTCTTTCCGCCACACGAGCATGAGCGCGATGTGTTCGCGCGGCCCCTGGAAGTAGCGCACCCGGAAATTCCGCACGCCGCTGGCCAGTCTCACCTGCGTCCAGCGCGCCGTCGCCCGATGCACGCCGTCGTTGTTGATGACGTCCTTGCCGTCGATGCTCAGGATCGCGCCGTCGTCGGAGACGAGTCCCAGCTCCCATCTTCCCGCGCTGGCGATGTCGACGGTGAAGCGGATGTCCAGGCCGAACCATTCGATCAATCCGTCCAGGCCCGGAAACCCTTGGCGGAACGGGCGCGGCGTGATGTCGAGCTGGGACAGGCAGACGCGCTTGATCGGTGTGCGCTGGCGCATCGCATCCACCGAGTTCGTATTTTGCGGCAGGCGGTACACGTCGGCCGCCAGCGGCCGGTCAGGCGCGTCCGCGCATTCCTCGAACAACTTGCCGACCGCGCCGCTGCCGGTGCCGCTGCCGGTGGAACCGGCTCCCGACCCCGCGCTGCCTGTGCCACCGGTGGCGACCGTGCTCGCCACCGCATCGATCGCCGCCAGGTTCGGCAGCGGATCGACGACGGCGGCGCGGGTCAGCTGGGGCTCGACGTCGACCTTCGGCACCGTCGTCAAGCGGCGCTCGATCGTCTTCGCTGTCGGCAGTCCCACGCTGGGGCGGGCCGCGAGCTTGATGCCGGATGCCACCGGCTCGGGGATTTTTTTCACGGGCGGCTTCGGCAGCCGAATCATGACGACCGTGCTGCTGCGCTCCGGCAGCGTGGGTGCGGGCGGCGCGGCGCCGGACCGCAGGAAAGCGAACAGCAGCAGCAAGTGGATCACGAGCGCAAGCGCCAATGCGCGGCGGCGGATCCGGCGCCACCATCCCGGCGGCGGCTCATCCAGCGATTCGGTAGGACGGGTGGTCTGCTGCATGGTATGCATACGCCTCGCTCCGGCCTCTGCGCAGGGAATTCGTTCGCTATCCGAACAATAGTATCAAGAGTGCATGCAAATAAAAACACCCTGCACGCCGAAGCGGTGCAGGGTGTCGAGGTCAGGCGGGACGGTCGTCGATCAGCGCGGCAGCACCGACGCCCCCATCAGGAATTCATCGACGGCGCGCGCGCACTGGCGGCCTTCGCGGATCGCCCACACGACCAGGGACTGGCCGCGGCGCATGTCGCCGGCCGTGAAGACTTTCGGCACCGACGTCTGGTAGCACACGTCGCCGTCCGTCGTGGCGCGCGCGTTGCCGCGGGCATCCTTCTGCACGCCGAACGCATCCAGCACCTGCTGCACCGGCGAGACGAAGCCCATCGCCAGCAGCACGAGGTCGGCCTTCAGTTCGAATTCCGAGCCGGCCACTTCCGTCATCTTGCCGTCTTTCCACTCGACGCGGCAGGCGATGATTTTTTCGACCTTGCCACCCTTGCCTTCGAAGCGCTTGGTGGCGACGGCGAAGTCGCGCTCGCAGCCTTCTTCATGCGACGACGACGTGCGCAGCTTGGTCGGCCAGTACGGCCACACGAGCGGCTTGTTTTCCTGCTCCGGCGGCATCGGCATCAGTTCGAACTGCGTCACCGAGGCGGCGCCGTGGCGGTTCGACGTGCCCACGCAGTCGGAACCCGTGTCGCCGCCGCCGATCACGATCACGTGCTTGCCGGTCGCCTTGATCTGGTCTTTCACTTTGTCGCCCGCGTTGACGCGGTTCTGCTGCGGCAGGAAGTCCATCGCGAAGTGCACGCCCTTCAGGTCGCGGCCCGGCACCGGCAGGTCGCGCGGTGCTTCGGCGCCGCCGGCCATGACGACGGCGTCGTAGTCCTTAACGAGGTCTTCCGGGAAGATGGTGTCGCGCGCCATGTTGCTGACGGTCGTCGGGAAGTCCTTGCCGATCAGGGTCGACGTACGGAAGGTCACGCCTTCCGCCTTCATCTGCTCGACGCGGCGGTCGATCAGGTCCTTCTCCATCTTGAAGTCGGGGATGCCGTAGCGCAGCAGGCCGCCCACGCGGTCGTTCTTCTCGAACACCGTCACGTCGTGGCCGGCGCGTGCCAGCTGCTGGGCGGCGGACAGGCCTGCGGGGCCCGAGCCGATGATCGCGACCTTCTTGCCGGTCTTGACGGCGGCCGGTTGCGGCACGATCCAGCCGTGTTCCCAGCCCGCGTCGGCGATCTTGCGCTCGATCGACTTGATGCCGACCGGGTCATTGTTGATGCCCAGCGTGCAGGCGGCTTCGCACGGAGCCGGGCAGATGCGGCCCGTGAATTCCGGGAAGTTGTTCGTCGAGTGCAGGTTGTCGACGGCGTAGCGGTAGTTGCCGTGGTAGACCAGGTCGTTCCAGTCGGGGATCTGGTTGTTGACGGGGCAGCCCGTGTTGCAGAACGGGATGCCGCAATCCATGCAGCGCGCACCTTGGACCTTCGCTTGCGCGTCGGTCAGGGTGATCGAGAATTCCTTGTAGTTCTTGAGACGGGCAGCGGGTTCCAGGTGGTCTTCTTCCTGGCGCTGAAATTCCATGAAGCCGGTGATCTTACCCATTTGTATTCCTATCGTATTCGGTTCGGTCTAGAGAGATGCAATCAGGCAGCCAGTTCGATCTTGTCGTTGGCTTCTTCCATGCTGCTGTTGTGCATCTCTTCCAGTGCGCGCTTGTACTCGGTCGGGAAGACCTTGACGAACTTGCCGCGGCTGTTGGCCCAGTCGTCCAGCAGGTTGCGGGCGCGGGTCGAACCGGTGTGCTTGAAGTGACGCTCGATCAGGCGCTTCAGGATCGCTTCGTCCGACTCGCGCTCGCCGTTGCGGGTCTGTGCGTGCCAGCTCGACTTGTCGCTCTGTTCCTTGGTCGACAGCACGCGCTCCAGTGCCACCATCGCGGTGTTGCACTTCTGCTCGAAGTCACCCTTCGGATCGTAGACGTAAGCCACGCCGCCCGACATGCCCGCCGCGAAGTTGCGACCGGTGTCGCCCAGCACGACGACCGTACCGCCCGTCATGTATTCGCAGCCGTGGTCGCCCACGCCTTCGACGATGGCGGTCGCACCCGAGTTACGCACGGCGAAACGCTCGCCGGCCACGCCGTTCAGGAACGCTTCACCGGCGATCGCGCCGTACAGCACCGTGTTGCCGACGATGATGTTGTCGACGGCCCAGCCGCGGAACTCCGTGTTCGGACGCACGATGATGCGGCCGCCCGACAGGCCTTTACCGACGTAGTCGTTACCTTCGCCCACCAGGTCCAGCGTGATACCGGCCGCCAGGAACGCGCCGGCCGACTGGCCTGCCGTGCCCTGCAGCTGGATGTGGATCGTGTCGTCCGGCAGGCCGGCATGGCCGTAGCGCTTGGCGACTTCGCCCGACAGCATCGTGCCCACGGTGCGGTTGACGTTCTTCACCGGCGAGATGAACGAGACGCGCTCGCCCTTCTCCAGCGCGGCCTTGGCCTGCGCGATCAGCTTGTGGTCCAGGGCCTTGTCCAGGCCGTGGTCCTGTTCGTCCGAGTGCAGCAGCTGGCGCTTGTCGTCGACCTTCGGCTGATAGAAGATGTTCGAGAAGTCCAGGCCTTGCGCCTTCCAGTGGCCGACGGCCTTCGACTTGTCCAGCAGGTCGGCACGGCCGATCAGTTCGTCGAACGAGCGGATGCCCAGCTGGGCCATGATCTGGCGCGCTTCTTCGGCGACGAAGAAGAAGTAGTTCACGACGTGTTCCGGCTTGCCCGAGAACTTGGCGCGCAGTTCCGGATCCTGCGTGGCGACGCCCACCGGGCACGTGTTCAGGTGGCACTTGCGCATCATGATGCAGCCTTCGACGACGAGCGGTGCCGTCGCGAAGCCGACTTCGTCCGCGCCCAGCAGGGCGGCGATGACGACGTCGCGGCCGGTACGCATCTGGCCGTCGGCCTGGACGCGGATGCGGCTGCGCAGGCCGTTCAGCACGAGGGTCTGCTGCGTCTCGGCCAGGCCCAGTTCCCACGGCGTGCCGGCATGCTTCACCGACGACAGCGGCGATGCACCCGTGCCGCCGTCATGGCCGGCGACGACGACGTGGTCGGCCTTCGCCTTCGACACACCGGCAGCCACCGTACCGATACCGACTTCCGACACGAGCTTCACGGAGATCGACGCACGCGGGTTCGCGTTCTTCAGGTCGTGGATCAGCTGCGCCAGGTCTTCGATCGAGTAGATGTCGTGGTGCGGCGGCGGCGAGATCAGGCCCACGCCCGGCACCGAGAAGCGCAGCGACGCGATGTACTCGGACACTTTATGGCCCGGCAGCTGGCCGCCTTCGCCCGGCTTCGCGCCTTGCGCCATCTTGATCTGGATCTGGTCGGCCGAGGCCAGGTATTCGGCGGTCACACCGAAGCGGCCCGATGCCACCTGCTTGATCTTCGAGCGCAGCGAATCGCCTTCGACCAGCGGGATGTCGGCGACGACGCGGTCCTTGCCGAGGATCGATGCGAGGGTCTCGCCCTTCGCGATCTTGATGCCCTTGAATTCGCCCATGTAGCGCGCCGGATCTTCACCGCCTTCACCCGTGTTCGACTTGCCGCCGATGCGGTTCATGGCGATGGCCAGGGTGGCGTGGGCTTCGGTCGAGATCGAGCCCAGCGACATCGCGCCGGTGGCGAAACGCTTGACGATCTCTTTGGCCGGTTCCACTTCGTCCAGCGGGATCGCCTTGGTCGGATCGATCTTGAATTCGAACAGGCCGCGCAGCGTGAGGTGACGGCGGCTTTGGTCGTTGATGATCTGCGCGTACTCTTTATAGGTGCTGAAGTTGTTGGCACGGGTCGAGTGCTGCAGCTTGGCGATGGCGTCCGGCGTCCACAGGTGGTCTTCGCCGCGCACGCGGTACGCGTATTCGCCGCCGACGTCCAGCGAGTTCGCGAGGATCGGATCCTTGCCGAAGGCCAGCGAATGCAGACGCAGCGCTTCCTCGGCCACTTCGAACAGGCCGATGCCTTCCACCGTCGACGACGTGCCGCGGAAGTACTTGTCGACCAGCGACTTGTTCAAGCCGATGGCTTCGAAGATCTGGGCGCCGCAGTACGACATGTACGTGGAGATGCCCATCTTCGACATCACCTTCATGAGGCCCTTGCCCACTGCCTTCGTGTAGTTGTAGATGGCTTTATCTGCGGCCATCTCGTGCGGCAGCGTGTGCGCCAGGTCGACCAGCGTTTCCAGCGCCAGGTACGGGTGCACGGCTTCCGCGCCGTAGCCGGCCAGCAGCGCGAAGTGGTGTGTCTCGCGGCACGAACCCGTTTCCACGACGAGACCCGTCGATGCGCGCAGGCCGCGCTGGACGAGGTGCTGGTGGATCGCGGACGTCGCCAGCAGCGCGGGGATCGCGACCTGGTCGACGTTCACGTTGCGGTCCGAGACGATCAGGATGTTGTGGCCCGACTTGACCGCATCGACGGCTTCCGCGCACAGCGAGGCCAGCGACGCTTCGATGCCTTCCTTGCCCCACGAGACCGGATAGCAGATGTTCAGCTCATACGACTTGAACTTGCCGCCCGTGTGCAGGCTGATGTTGCGCAGGCGGGCCATGTCGTCGAAGCCGATCACGGGCTGCGACACTTCGAGGCGCATCGGCGGGTTGACGTTGTTCGTGTCCAGCAGGTTCGGCTTCGGACCGATGAACGACACGAGCGACATCACCATCGCTTCGCGGATCGGGTCGATCGGCGGGTTCGTGACCTGGGCGAACAGCTGCTTGAAGTACGAGTACAGCGGCTTCAGCTTGTTCGACATCACGGCCAGCGGGGAGTCGTTACCCATCGAGCCGGTGGCTTCTTCGCCCAGCACGGCCATCGGCGCCATCAGGAACTTCAGGTCTTCCTGGGTGTAGCCGAATGCCTGCTGGCGGTCCAGCAGAGAAATGGCCGCCTTCTCGCCCTGCGCATCCTTTGCGCGGTTCTGCGACAGCTGGCTTTCCGACAGCTTGATTTCGTTCAGCTTGATGCGCACCGACTTGATCCATGCCTTGTAGGGCTTGGCGTTCGAGTACGTATCTTTGAGTTCCTTGTCGTCGATGATGCGGCCGGCTTCCAGGTCGATGAGGAACATCTTGCCCGGCTGCAGGCGCCATTTCTTGACGATGCGCGATTCCGGGATCGGCAACGTGCCCGATTCCGAGGCCATGACGACCAGGTCGTCGTCCGTGACGATGTAGCGGGCCGGACGCAGGCCGTTGCGGTCCAGCGTACCGCCGATGTGACGGCCGTCCGTGAAGGCCATGGCGGCGGGGCCGTCCCACGGTTCCATCATCGCGGCGTGGTATTCGTAGAACGCGCGGCGGTTCTCGTCCATCGTCGCGTGGTTTTCCCAGGCTTCCGGGATCATCATCATCATCGCCTGGGCGATCGGGTAGCCGGCCATGACCAGCAGTTCCAGCGCGTTGTCGAAGCAGGCGGTGTCCGACTGGCCTTCATAGATCAGCGGGAACAGCTTCTGCAGGTCGTCGCCCAGCACGGCCGACTTCATGACGCCTTCGCGGGCGCGGGTCCAGTTGAAGTTGCCCTTGACGGTGTTGATCTCGCCGTTGTGCGCCAGCAGGCGGTACGGGTGGGCCAGCGGCCATTCCGGGAACGTGTTCGTCGAGAAGCGCTGGTGCACCATGGCCAGGGCCGACACGCAACGCGGGTCCTGCAGGTCCTTGTAGTACACGCCGACCTGGTCCGCCAGCAGCAGGCCTTTATAGACAACGGTACGGGCCGACATCGACGGCACGAAGAATTCCTTGCCGTGGATGAGTTTCAGCGCCTGGATCGCGTGGCCCGACGATTTGCGGATCACGTACAGCTTGCGCTCGAGCGCGTCGGTCACCATGACGTCCGGGCCGCGGCCGATGAAGATCTGGCGGATGACCGGCTCTTTGGCGCGGACGGTTGGCGACATCGGCATCGATTCGTCCACCGGCACGTTGCGCCAGCCCAGCACGACCTGGCCTTCGGCGCGCACGGCGCGCTCGATTTCCTGTTCGCAGGCGATGCGCGACGCGTGTTCCTTCGGCAGGAAGATCATGCCGACGCCATATTCACCCGGCGGCGGCAGTTCGATGCCCTGCTTGGCCATCTCGTCGCGGTAGAACTGGTCGGGGATCTGGAGCAGGATGCCCGCGCCGTCGCCCATCAGGGCATCGGCACCGACGGCGCCCCGGTGGTCCAGGTTCTTCAGGATCAGAAGACCCTGTTCGATGATGGAGTGGCTCTTGTTGCCCTTGATGTGGGCGACGAAACCGACGCCGCAGGCGTCGTGTTCATTGGCGGGATCGTACAAACCTTGGGCAATCATGGGGGCTCCGCAGCATTTTGAAGATATTGAAGGCTGAGAATAGTGCAGACTTCAGTAAACATCAACAACAATAATTAGGGTCGGAGTCGCATTAAATTGCACCTTTTTGCGACACAAATTAAATGGGGACATAGTGATGGTTGAGCTGCTCGCCGTGCCAATTTCCCATGAAATCAAAGCGTTACTTCTTCCCTATTCGCCTCGGAGTGCGAGTGTCGGAGCGCACCGACCCGGTGTGCATAGCGTGGTTCCCACGACCACGGGCATCGTTGAGGCAAAAAAAATGGAGGCAGCCGCCTCCACGTTTGTTTTGTCGCACTGCCGCAAGTTCGCGCTAACCGCTTTCCGTGGGCATATTGGCACCGACCCAACCGCTGATACCCGCAGACATGACGACCGCATTGGAGTAACCCAGTGTTTTTGCCCGGCGCGCAGCCTTCGGGGCTTTGCGACACAGCGGGTTGGAACAGTAAAAGACGATCCTGGATGCCTTGTCGGCCGGCAGGTCGTTGGCATCGTAGGACGTCGGGTCGAGGTTGATCGCGCCTGGAACCCGGGCCTTCAGCCAGCTTTGGGGCGAATTGACGTCGACGACGGCCACTCTTTTTGCGCGAATCAATTCGTGAAGCGCAGAAGGGGAAATAGTGCCGAGCCCCAACAGTCGTGCAAACATATCGCGTACCTCTCCTTTCAGGAAACGCCGCAGTGGCGTTGTTTTGGACAAACGTGGACGAGCGCGGTCAGAATCGCTCGCCGCGACGGCGAGAGACACGCGTTCTATTTTTCAGGGAGCTGCCTTGCGGCAGCATGGGAGACGAGCGCGGCGGCTACGTCATGCGTCGTCTTGCGCTCAAGCGCACCCAGGCGCAGCGCACCGCAATGGCTGCCACGACGGCGACGGCCGGCGCCAGCAAGGAATTGGCCAGTTTGCCGGCGCTGGCGAACGGCGCCAGCGCGTACGCAAGCGTATAGCCCAGGCCGCCGAGCGCCCCCGCCCAGCCGCAGACGCGACGGAGGGTTTGCTCGCGTGCCGGCGGGCAGGACAGACGCGCCAGCGGCACCAACTGTTTGGGGATCGCGTTCGCGCAAACGAGCACCACCAGGCCCACCAGCATGCCCATCAGTCGCACGACCGTCTCGGCGCTGACAACATGATGCTGCCGCAAGGCATTGAGCACCACGGATGCCACTAGATAAGTCGCAACGATCGACAACAGGCGGCGAAGCTGGTGCTGCAGGATCATGATTTTTCCTTTGTCTGCCCGGAGGCGGTTGTGGATGGCGACTCGGGCGTAACCTGCAAGCCGAATGCCTGCGCGAAACCCATCAGCGCCTCCTCGAGCACCGACATCTTCAGCCGGTACATGATCGTGCGCCCACTCTTCTCAGCCTCGATCAGGTCCGCCGCCACCAGCACGGCGAAGTGCGCCGACATCGTCGGCTTCGACACGTCGAAGGCATCGGCCAGATCGCCGGCGCTCATCGGCCCGGCCCGCAGCATCTGCAGCACCTGGCGGCGCGTGGGATCGGCGAGCGCTTTGAATATCGAAGTCATGATTGATTATTAGCTAAATATCGAAATGTCGCAAGAACTTTTGGCTCGACATACTTCATCGACGTCGGCCGCCCCGACTACTCGGCAGGCTTGACCTTGAACGGCCTGCCCCGCTTGGCCGGTAGGATGGACCGCTTGGTCTTGCGCTCCAGCTCCAGCATGAACGCGTGCGACCCGAGCGGCGCGCCTTTCAGCACAGCGGCGTTGATCGCCTCCAGCTCCTGCCCGGACATGCCCTGCTGCGCCAGTTCGATGTACGCCGCCTCGCGCTGGAACGGCGTGTTGCCGAGTTCCCAGTACTTGGCGTGGTCGGTGATCAATGGGTCGGGACGCACGCCGGCATGATGCGCGTAGCTCGACCACGGATACTCCAGCGGGTCGAACGCGAGCTGGTTGCGCTGCGGGTTCAGCTCGATGTAGCGGACGCAGGCGAGGAAGTAGGCGTTCGCATCGATCACGGACGTGCGAAAACGGCCCTGGAACAAGGTGCCCGAGCGGCCGTACTTGTTGTTGAACCACGGGACGTACAGCCGCCCCACCTTCTGCATCATCGCGGCCAGCCCGTCCTCGTCGGCCGGCGTCGCCAGCAGGTGCACGTGGTTCGGCATCAGGACGTAGGCGTGGATCGCGACGCGGTAGAACTTCGCGCTCTCGCGCAGGAATTCCAGGAAGCGGCGGTAGTCGTCGTCGTCGCGGAAGATGGGCTGGTTGTCGTTGCCGCGCTGAAGAACGAGGTGCGGCTGGTCGGGCAGGACGAGGCGGGGCTGGCGGGCCATGGTGAATGAAAAACGAGGAAATCGGTGGCGGACAGGCCGCATTCTAGCGCAGCCCAAGCAACCTGTCCCCGATTAATTTTCGAGGGCCCGTTTTTCGACGGGACCCTGTCCCCGATTACTACGCCAAGTTGAAACCGGCCGACAGGCTGTAGCCTTCGCCGTAGGCGCTGCGCAGCGGCAGATCCTGGCCGAGGCCCGTGCGGGCCTTTTTACGCAGGCGGTAGACGAGCATGTCGACGCGGCGGCTCGCATCCGGATCGTCGCCGCCCATGCCGGCCACGATCACCTGGCGCGGCACCGGGCGGGTGTTGATGGTCAACAGGTGCAGGAAATTGCACTCTTTTTCCGTCAGGTCGATCACCTTGCCCATCAGTTCGAGCTGGCGGGCGGACACGCGCAAGGTCCACTTGCTCGGCATGGGCGCCGGCTCGGCGGGACGCACGCGGCGATCCAGCGCCTCGATGTGGGCGGCCAGTTCCGGGAACTTGATCGGCTTCGTGAGATAGTGGTCGGCGCCCAGGCGCAGGCCGAGGATGCGGTTGTCGAAAGCCACCCGGCCCGTCAGCACCAGCAGGCCGATCTCGGGGTACAGCTGGCGCATCCGCGGGATGACGTTGAAGCCATCCTCGTCGGGCAGGCCCAGGTCGAGGACGACCACGGCCGCAGGCGTGCGTGTCAGTGCGGCCCACATGTCGCTGGCGGTGGTCGCGATCGTGACCTCGTGGCCGAGTTCCTTGAGGAAATCGGCCATGTCGCCTGCGTATTCGCCATTGTCTTCAACAATCAGTATTTGCGTCATGGGTTTTGCCAATTCCTTGTTTCGTATTTCCCGGCCTCGGGCAGATCTTCTTGCCTTCCGTTGTCGGGCGGCTAACCCCGGTTGCCATTCCGATTATCACTGTTGCTCATTCCGGAAGCAAGGCCTTTTGCCGAGCTCGCCGGCACCGGCAACCAGAGCCGGAATTCGGCGCCGCCCTCGGCTGGAGGTGCGTAGGTCAGGCTGCCGCCATGCACTTCGACGACGGAGCGTGCCATGTACAACCCGAGTCCGCTGCCCGCCACGCCGGTCGCGTTCGCGCCGCGATAACCCTTGTCGAAGATGCGTGCGACGTCGTCCAGCGACACCCCCGGTCCTTCGTCACGCAGCGCCATTTCGACGCCGCCGTCGACCCGCCGTCCCGTCACGTGCAGCGCCGTCCCGGCCGGCGTGTAGCGCAAGGCATTGTCCAGCAAAACCTTCAGTGCGAGGCGCAGGCCGGACGGTTCCCCGCGCAGCGCGGCCGGCAGCTCGCCCGCCGTCATGGTCACGGGACGCCCGGCCACGCGCGTCTGCGCCACCAGTTCTTCCAGCAGCAGGCGCGGCCCGACGGCATTCTCGCGGCGCCGGCTGCCCAGCGACGCCATGCGTTCGGGCGACAAGTAGTCGTCCAGCATCGCGATCAGGCGGTCCGTTGCCGTGGCGATGTTGCGGTAGCGCTGGCGGGTCGCCTCGTCGGCCTTCGTGCCCAGCGCTTCCAACCGCTGGATCGCGCCGTCGATCGTCGATAGCGGCGTGCGGAATTCGTGGTTCAGCATGCTGGCGAAACGCTTGCGCTCGCGCTCGCGTTCGCGCCGCGCGGACACGTCGCGCACGAGGCCCAGCAGCGCGCGCGGCTGCCCGCCATCGTCCAGCGACAGCGCCGAGATCACTTCGACGGCGACCTCGCTGCCGTCCGGCCGCAGCAGGTCGAACTCGCGCATCACGCGCAGGCGCGAACCGTCGCCGGCGGCGAAACGGCGCAAGCGCTCCGGCAGACCGGCGACCAGCGCCGCGAGCGGACCGTCGCCGCCCTGTTCCATCTGCGCGCGGACGTCGTCCAGCGAATAGCCGAGCATGTCGTCGATGCCGGGGCTGACATAGACCGGCAAGCCGGTGGCGCAATCGAACACGAAGGCCAGGTCGCCGCCGAGTTCGGCGATCGTACGGAACGCTTCGGTCGTGGCAAGGTTCGCCTGGTCCACTCGGGGCGCGGGAACGGTGGTCATGAAACTTTCCGGAAGTTATGCAGCAGATAAGTATAGTGTCCGAACCAACGGTTTGCCTAGACGATAAAGGCCGCCGTTGCGCCGAACACGCATAAGGCATATATGTATATGCATATAAAAAGGGCAAGCCGCGCGGCTTGCCCCTCGTGTGTGCACCGTGACCGTGCGGTCAGTCATCCAGCGGCGCGAAGATCGCCTGCAGGTCTTCCTGCGTGAGGGCCATCTTCTGCGATTCGCCTTCGGCAAGGATCGATTGCGCCAGCTCCGATTTCTTTTGCTGCAGCAGCTGGATCTTTTCTTCCAGCGTGCCTTTCGCGATGAGCTTGTACACGAACACGGGTTTGTCCTGCCCGATACGCCAGGCGCGGTCCGTCGCCTGGTTCTCGGCCGCCGGGTTCCACCACGGGTCGTAGTGGATCACGGTGTCGGCCGCCGTCAGGTTCAGGCCCACGCCTCCGGCCTTCAGGCTGATCAGGAAGATCGGCACGGCGCCCTGCTGGAACGCGGCGACCTGCGCGGAGCGGTCGCGCGTCTCGCCCGTCAGGAGCGCGTACGGGATGTTGCGCGCGTCGAGTTCTTCTTCGATGAGGGCCAGCATGCTCGTGAACTGCGAGAACACGAGAATCTTGCGGCCCTCGCCCAGCAGGTCGTCGACCATCTGCATCAGGTCGACGAGCTTCGCGGACACGGCCGCCGTGTTCTTCTTGCCCGGCATCGCCTTCACGAGGCGCGGGTCGCAGCAGACCTGGCGCAGCTTCAACAGGGCTTCCAGGATGACGATCTGGCTGCGCGCGACGCCCTTGCGGTCGATCTCCTCGCGCACCTTCCTGTCCATCGCCAGGCGCACCGTCTCGTACAGGTCGCGCTGCGGCCCGCTGATCTCGATGCGGCGGATCATCTCCGTCTTTTCCGGCAGCTCCTTCGCCACGTTGTCCTTCGTCCGGCGCAGCAGGAACGGCTTGATGCGGCGGTTCAGCAGCATCCGGCGCACGGGGTCGTCCTGGCGCTCGATCGGGTGGCGGAACTGCGTGTTGAACGTCTTCTCGTCACCGAGCAGGCCCGGCAGCAGGAAGTGGAATTGCGACCACAGCTCGCCCAGGTGGTTTTCCAGCGGCGTGCCGGACAGGCACAGGCGATGGCGCGCGTTCAGCGAGCCGGCCGTCTGCGCCGCCTTCGAGCGCGTGTTCTTGATGTAATGCGATTCGTCCAGGATCACGAGATGGTACTGGTGCTCGCGCAGCTTTTCCTCGTCGCGCGGCAGCAGTGCATACGTCGTCAGCACGATGTCGGCGCCATCGATCTGGTCGAACAGGTCCATGCGCTCCTTGCCCTGCAACAGCAGGACCTTCAGGTCCGGCGCGAAGCGCGCGGCTTCTTCCATCCAGTTCGTCATGAGGCTCGTCGGCGCGATGACGAGCGCCGGATTCGTGAGGCGGCCCGCTTCCTTTTCCGTCAGGATGTGCGCGATCGTCTGCACCGTCTTGCCGAGACCCATGTCGTCGGCGAGGATGCCGCCGAAGTCGTATTCGCGCAGGAACTGCATCCACGCGAGACCGTCGAGCTGGTAGTCTCGCAAGGTGGCTTGCAGGCCCTTCGGCGGATCGACCTTCTTGACCTTGCCGAACTGCGACAGCTTGCGGCCCGTTTCGCGCAGGCGCTCGCCGCCCGTCCAATTGAGCTCGGTGCCTTTCGCGAGTTCTTCCAGGCGCGCGGCGTCCAACGTGGACAGGCGAACCTTGTTCTTGATCTTGTCGTTGAAATACAGCTCGCCCAACGTGGACAGGATCGGCTTGACGCGGCCCCACGGCAGCGCCACGCGCACGCCGTCGGGCAACGTCGCGAGCATCTGGTCGGCCTCCGCGTGCGCGGCCAGCACGTCCGGGTTGAAGTCCAGCGGCGCCGTGCGGATCAATTGCACGAGCACGGGCAGCAGCGGCACGCGCTTGCGGTTGACGACGATACCGAGCTCCAGCTCGAACCAGGCGTTGCCGGCTTCGGGCGGCTCGTCGATGTCGGCGTACCAGTCTTCGACCGGCACGACGTCGTAGCGGTATTTCGGCGACTTCTGCACGTGCCAGCCGAGGTCGGACAGCGCGTCGAGGTCGTTCTCGGCGAAGCGCAGCCAGTGCGCCTGGCCATCGAGCAGCTGCGCGCCGGACAGCGCGGACAGCGGCGCCGTCGCGGGCTTGCGGAAGCCCAGCTTCTGCAGCGTGTCCAGCGCGGCGGCTTCCTGCGCTTCGTCGCGCTGGATGATCTCGGTGACGTCGCCGATCTGACGCACAACGCGCTGCGCGGGGTCGAACGAGATGCGCTGGCCGTCGTAGTCGAACGACAGCACGGCGAAGTCCTGCCAGCGCTGGCCATTACCTTCGGCTTGCGGGATCGCGTCGAGCAGCAGGTGCGGTTGCGGTTTCACGTCGGTGCGCAGGCGCTGCGTCAGGGGCTGCGGCAGCGGCATCAGTTGTTGCAGGCCGTGCGCCAGCAGCAGTTGCGACACGCGTTTCTTGTCGTTGCCCGCGAGCGGCGGCGCCTGCGACACGAGCGCCTGCAAGTCGGCCAGCGAGATGTCGATGCCGCCGCGGTTCAAGTCCAGCGGGCCGCACGACAGGTTGTCGATATACCACGGGGGATCGGTCGGCAGCATGTAGTCGACGAGGTCGGCGCCGGGATGCGTCACACCTTTCGCGGGCTCCACCGACCACCCGAGCTTGGCCGCGCGGCCTTCGTCGCGCCACGTGAGCGTGGCCTTGCGCACGGGGCCGGCCTGCAGCGGATACAGCAAGCCGTTGGTCATGTCGGACCACGAGTTCGCCCACAGCAGTTTTCCCTGATCGAGCAATTGCTGCAGCAGGATGGCGCCGACCTTGCCCTTCGGCTCCGTCGCGCTCGTGCTCTGGTTGGAGCCGCTGCGCATGGCGATGAAGAAGCGCACGAGGTCTTCGTCGTCGCCTTCGAGGTAGGCGGGCGGCGCCGACAGCAGCGAGAACACCTCGCTCACCGGGCTGGCTGCGGCCACGTCGCCGTTCGGGCGCAGACGCGCCTTGCACAGGCAGACCGCGACGTGGCGTCCGCCGCTCGTCGGGGCCATGACATAAACGAATTTGTACTGGACTGCCTTGGGATCAGCGACTTCCGCGGTCAGCTTCGGTTGCGGATGCGCTGCCGCCTCGACCCTTTGCAGCCAGCTCAACACCGGTGCGGGCAAGGCCGGAGAGCGCGCGGGCGCTCGAGTGGGCGGTGCGTCGCTGGTGTCGTCGCGTGGGAAATCAACTGTGTGCATGGGTCTCACGAGTCTGTATTTGAAAAAACAACAATATCCATTATCCGCCATGCGTCCTGTTCTGTTTTGTTAGGAGTCGCACGTTGCAGCTAAAACTTTACGAGCCGAAAGGTGTAGAAGTTACACTTTGCCGGGCTGCTTTGCCAGCCCCCCATCAAGCATTTTTGCGTTTATTCGGTATCCAGCGTCAAGACGCAAAGCCTGCCGGGCGGTGCGACCGCATCTGCGTTGGTCACGCGCCACATGTCGCTGACCGTCGTGCGAACGCGCGAATGCGCCGCCCAACCCGACATGTTACGGCATCCGGCGAGCCGCGCCTACTCCACATCGGCACAGGTAGCGCTGCCAGGGCGTTTCGGATTGGGTCGCGGCGGGCGCGCACGAGATGGCGCGCCGTGTCAAGACTGGCGCATCGCCCGCGATTGCGTATCATTGCCCGTTCGATTCACCGACCACCGTAATCACCCATGCTGCCTTCGATCGAACAACGCCTCGCTCAAGAACTGTCCGCCAAACCGGCACAGGTGGCCGCCGCCATCGCCCTGCTCGACGAAGGCGCGACCGTCCCCTTCATTGCCCGCTACCGCAAGGAAGCGACGGGCGGCCTCGACGACATCCAGCTGCGCCTGCTGGAAGAGCGCCTGCGCTACCTGCGCGAACTGGAAGACCGCCGCGCCGCCGTCATCGCCTCCATCACGGAGCAGAACAAGATGACCCCGGAACTGCTGCAGGCGATCTCGCTCGCTGAAGACAAGACCCGGCTGGAAGACCTGTACCTGCCGTACAAGCAGAAGCGCCGCACGAAGGCCCAGATCGCGATCGAGGCCGGCCTGAAACCGCTGGCCGACGACCTGCTCGACGACCCTTCGCGCGATCCGGAAGCCGAGGCCGCGAAGTATCTGCGCGACGCATTCACGAACGCGGACGGCGTCGCGAACCCCGGCGTGGCCGACACGAAGGCCGCGCTGGACGGCGCGCGCCAGATCCTGATGGAGCGCTTCGCGGAAGACGCGGAACTGCTGCAATCGCTGCGCGAATACGTGCAGGAGCATGGCGTCGTCGAATCGAAGGTCGTCGACGGCAAGCAGGAGGAAGGCGAGAAATTCGCCGACTACTTCGATTACTCGGAGACGCTCGGCACCATCCCGTCGCACCGCGCGCTGGCGCTGATGCGCGGCCGCCGCGAGGGTATCCTGGACGTCACGTTGCGCCTCGACTCCGAGCCGGAAAAGCCGAAGTGGGACGCGCCGCACAACCCGTGCGAAAGCCGCATCGCCGCGCGCTTCGGCATCAAGGGCGCCGGCCGTCCCGCCGACAAATGGCTGCTCGACACGGCGCGCTGGACGTGGCGCGTGAAGAGCTTCATGTACATCGAGACGGAGCTGATGGGGCTTCTCCGTGAAAAGGCGGAGAGCGATGCGATCCACGTGTTCGCACGCAACCTGAAAGACCTGCTGCTCGCCGCGCCCGCGGGCCCGCGCGCGACGATGGGTCTCGACCCGGGCCTGCGCACGGGCGTCAAGGTCGCCGTCGTCGACGCGACGGGCAAGGTCGTGGACACGACCGCCATCTACCCGCACGCGCCCCGCAACGACTGGGACGGTTCGCTGCACACCTTGGCCAAGCTCGCCGCGAAGCACAACGTCTCCCTGATCTCGATCGGCAACGGCACGGCGTCGCGCGAGACGGATAAACTCGCGCAAGACCTGATCAAGCAGCATCCGGAATTGAAGCTGACGAAGATCGTCGTGTCGGAAGCCGGCGCGTCGGTGTACTCGGCGTCGGAATTTGCGTCGCGCGAATTGCCGGAGCTGGACGTGTCGCTGCGCGGCGCCGTCTCCATCGCACGCCGCCTGCAGGACCCGCTGGCGGAGCTGGTGAAAATCGATCCGAAGTCGATCGGCGTGGGCCAGTACCAGCACGACGTGTCGCAGACGCAGCTCGCGCGCCAGCTCGACGCCGTCGTCGAGGATTGCGTGAACGCGGTCGGCGTGGACGTCAACACGGCGTCGGCGCCGCTGCTCGCGCGCGTGTCGGGGCTGTCGTCGAGTGTCGCGCAAAGCATCGTCAACTACCGCGACCAGCAGGGTGCGTTTGCCTCGCGCGCCGCGTTGAAGAAGGTGCCGCGCCTGGGAGATAAGACGTTCGAACTGGCGGCGGGCTTCTTGCGCATCGTGAACGGCGACAATCCGCTCGACGCGTCGGCCGTGCACCCGGAATCGTACCCGGTCGTCGAGAAAATCCTGGCCGACATCCAGAAGGATATCAAGGCCGTCATCGGCGACAGCGCGCTGGTAAAACGCCTGAATCCGGCGAAGTATGCGGACGATAAATTCGGCGTGCCGACCGTGACCGACATTTTAAAAGAACTGGAAAAGCCGGGCCGCGACCCGCGTCCGGAATTCACGACGGCCACGTTCAAGGAAGGCGTCGAGGAGATTGCGGACCTGCGCCCGGACATGATCCTGGAAGGCGTCGTCACAAACGTCGCTGCGTTCGGCGCGTTCGTCGACATCGGCGTGCACCAGGATGGCCTCGTGCACATCTCGGCGCTGTCGAACACGTTCGTCAAAGACCCGCACAGCGTGGTCAAGGCGGGCCAGGTCGTGAAGGTCAAAGTGCTCGAGGTGGACGTCAAGCGCAAGCGCATCGCGCTCACGATGCGCTTGTCGGACAGCGCGCCGCAGCCGGGGTCGCAGCCGAACCAGCGCGCGGATCGCGATGACCGCAAGCGCATGGCGGATCACCAAAATAAGCATCAGAAGCAGGAACGTGCGGCGGCGCCGAGTGGCGGTGCGATGGCGGCGGCGTTCGCCAAGCTCAAGCGTTAATTCGTGGGTGGGCGGCCCCTCCGCCCGCGCGGACGCCGACGTGACGCAACCGTCCGCGTGGGCACGCATTTCAAGCCCCCGGCTTGAAATGCCCCACCCTACGGGCCCGGAGCGCCTTATGCCGGCGTCCCGGTTTTCTTATAAAATGCCGTTATCTATCCCATTCTCACCAAAGGCAGAACCAAATGAGCGACGTACAAACCTGGATCAAAGAGACCGTGACCAACACGCCCGTCGTGCTGTTCATGAAGGGCACGGCCCAGTTCCCGCAATGCGGTTTTTCCGGCCGCGCGATCCAAATCCTGAAGGCTTGCGGCGTCGATAACATCGCCACCGTGAACGTGCTGGAAGATGCGGACGTCCGCCAGGGCATCAAGGAATACTCGAACTGGCCGACCATTCCGCAGCTGTACGTGAACGGCGAATTCGTCGGCGGTTCCGACATCATGACGGAAATGTACGAGTCCGGCGAACTGCAAGCCCTGCTCAAGAAGAATGGCTGATGCCGGCCCGCGCCGGATCGTCGTCGCCATCACGGGCGCGACCGGCGCGATCTATGGCGTGCAGCTGCTGAAACGGCTGTCCGCCACCCCGGGCGTCGAGACGCACCTCGTCATTTCCGACGCCGCAACCCTCACCCTGCACCAGGAAGTCGGCCTGCAACGGCGCGACGTGGAAGCGCTCGCCCATGTCGTGCACCGCAACCGCGAGATCGGCGCCTCGATCGCCAGCGGCTCGTTCCCGACGGACGGCATGGTGATTGCCCCCTGTTCGATGAAGACCCTGGCCGCCGTCGCGCATGGCTTGTCGGACAACCTGATAGCGCGCGCCGCCGACGTCGTGTTGAAGGAACGCCGCCGCCTGGTGCTGATGGTGCGCGAGACGCCGTTCAACCTGGCGCACCTGCGCAATATGACCGCGGTGACGGAAATGGGCGGCATCGTGTTCCCGCCGCTGCCGAGCTTCTACAATCGCCCCGCCACGATCGCCGAGATGGTCGACCACACGGTCGCGCGCGTCATGGACTTGCTGGGCGTGGCGAACGACCTCGCGCCGCGCTGGAGCGGCATGAGGAACGATGTGCCGAAAGACGACGGCAGCGTCTAGCTGCGTTCGCCGAACAGGTCTTTCTCGGCCTGTCTCTGTTCTCTTGCGTCTTCGATTTTTCTGCGCTGCTCGTTACGCTTGCGCATGATTTCTGCGTGCTGGGCCGCCGTCATCGGCGGTGTGGTCATGAGATCCTTCAACTGCGCGGTGTTGCTGTAGTTATTAATCATGAGGCGACTGCATCCTTATTGACCGATAACACTCGGGTACGTTGAAAACCCACGGTTTTCGAAGGTACCCGCTGGCGGGCGCCAGCCAGGAACGCGAACTCGACCATTTTCGGCGTTCCGTTAGCGTTACCGATTATGCGCGAGACTCGGCCATTTGTGCGGCCTGTCGCAGAAAAAAA
>NZ_JANUGW010000031.1 GCF_024753285.1 Massilia pinisoli
TTATTTTTCTGGCACGTTTCTTGATACGTCTACCGTGTCGACACTCACGGAAGGTGGCCATGGAAAACTATTTCAATGAGATGACGGCCGGCGACTCCGGCGCCGTGCGCGAGCACTACCGCGCATTCGAGGCGTGGTTGCAGCACCAGCCGGCGGACCGGATCGCCCGCAAGCGCGCGGAGGCCGACCTCACGTTCCGCCGCGTCGGCATCACGTTCGCCGTGTACGGGGACGGCGCCGGCACGGAGCGGCTGATCCCGTTCGACACGATCCCGCGCATCATTCCCGCACGCGAGTGGGCCGCGCTGCAGGCCGGGCTGGCGCAGCGCGTGCAGGCGCTGAACATGTTCGTGCACGACATCTACCACGAGCAGAACATCGTCCGCGCGGGCATCATCCCCGCGCAGCAGATCTACCAGAACGCCCAGTACCGCCCAGAGATGCAGGGCATCAGCGTCGCCTCCGACATCTACGCCCACATCGCGGGCGTGGACATCGTGCGCGCCGGCGCGGGCGAGTTCTACGTCCTCGAGGACAATCTGCGCGTGCCGTCGGGCGTGTCGTACATGCTCGAGGACCGCAAGATGATGATGCGGCTATTCCCCGAGCTGTTCGCACGCCACCGCATCGCGCCGGTCGAGCACTATCCCGACATGCTGCTGGAGAACCTGCGCTCCGTCGCGCCGGCCGGCGTGCTCGATCCGACCATCGTCGTCATGACGCCGGGGATGCACAACTCCGCCTACTTCGAGCACGCCTTCCTCGCCCAGCAGATGGGCGTGGAACTGGTCGAGGGGAAGGACCTGTTCGTCGACGCGAACGCGGTGTACATGCGCACGATCCGCGGGCCGCGCCGGGTGGACGTCATCTACCGCCGGCTGGACGACGACTACCTCGACCCGCTCGCCTTCCGCGCCGATTCGACGCTGGGCGTGCCCGGCCTGCTGTCCGTGTACCGCGCGGGCCGCGTCACGCTGGCGAACGCGATCGGTACGGGCGTTGCGGACGACAAGTCCATCTACCCGTACGTGCCGGACATGATCCGCTTCTACCTGGCGGAGGAACCGCGCCTGAACAACGTCCCGACCTGGCAGTGCCGGCGGCCGGAAGACCTGTCGTACACGCTCGCGCACCTCGACCAGCTCGTCGTGAAGGAAGTGCACGGCGCCGGCGGCTACGGCATGCTGATCGGGCCCGCGGCGACCAAACAGGAGATCGAGGACTTCCGGCGCCGCCTCGTCGCGCGGCCGGACGGCTATATCGCACAGCCGACCTTGGCCCTGTCGGCCTGCCCGACCTATGTCGAGAGCGGCATCGCGCCCCGTCACATCGACCTGCGCCCGTTCGTCCTGTCGGGCAAGACCATCGCGATGGTGCCGGGAGGCCTGACCCGCGTCGCGCTGCGCGAGGGATCGCTGGTGGTGAATTCGTCGCAGGGTGGCGGCACCAAGGACACCTGGATACTGGAGGAATGATGCTGAGCCGCACCGCAGACCACTTGTACTGGATGGCGCGCTACACCGAGCGCGCCGAGAACACGGCCCGCATGCTCGACGTGGCCGTGCAGACGGCTATGCTGCCGCAGTCCGCCGGCGACATGGAGCAGGCCTGGCGCGCCATGCTCGGCATCTCCGAGCTGCAGGACGCGTTCGACGCCGCCTACGGCACGCTCGACGCGAAGAACGTCATCGCGTTCATGGCGACCGACGCGGCGAATCCGTCGTCGATCGTGTCGTGCCTCACGGCCGCGCGCGAGAACGCCCGGGCGGTGCGCGGCGTCCTCACCACGGAGGTGTGGGAAACGCAGAACGCCACGTGGATCGAATTGCGCGACCGCGTGCGCGGCGGTCTCGACGTCGACCCGGGCGAATTCTTCGACTGGGTCAAGCACCGCTGCCACCTGGCGCGCGGCGTCACGCTCGGCACCATGCTGGACGACGAGGCCCTCGTGTTCATCCGCCTCGGCGCCTTCCTGGAACGCGCGGACAACACGGCGCGGCTGCTGGACGTGAAGTATCACGGCGCCGGCGACGGCGCCACGCACGACATCCTCACGCAGCGCGAGTTCTACTACTGGGCGGCGCTGCTGCGCTCCGTGGCCGGCTTCGAAATCTACCGCAAGGTGTACCGCGACTCCATCACGCCGGCGCGCGTGGCCGAACTCTTGATGCTGCGCGCCGACATGCCGCGCTCCCTGCTCGCCTGCATGGAGCAGGTCGTCGCGAACCTGAAGGCCGTGCGCAACGATGTCTCCGCCGGCACGGAACGGCTGGCGGGCCGCATGCACGCCGAGCTGCAGTTCGCGCGCATCGAGGACGTGCTGGCCGCCGGCATCGACGAGACGCTCGGCAAGTTCATGGAAAACATCTACGCGCTGGGCAATGGCATCAGCCGCGATTTCCTCGTCCCACTGGGAGCATGACATGCACCTGTCCATCCGCCACGAGACCCTGTACCGCTACACCGAGCCGCAGGCCTACAGCATCGAGCAGCTGCACCTGACGCCGCGCGCCGAACCGCAGCAGCAGGTGCTGTCCTGGCACATCGCGACGCCGGGCCATTGCGCCGCGTATGTGGACGCCTTCGGCAACGCGTCGCACATGCTCACGTTGAACGCGCCGCACGACGCCGTGCGCATCGTCGTCGAGGGCATCGTCGCGACGGTGCCGCTGCCCGGTGGCCGCCTGCGCGCGCACGACAGCCTGCCGCCGCTGATCTTCACGGTGCCCACGAGCCTGACCCGGCCGACGGCGCTGCTCGCCGACGTCGCGTCGGCATCGCTGCCCGCCCTGGGCAACAAGGTCGGCACGGACGACCTGCTGCGGCTGGCCGCGCACATCCGCGGTGCGGTCGCGTACCAAACGGGTGCCACCCACGTGGCCAGCACGGCAGCCGAGGCGATGCAGCTCGGCGCCGGCGTCTGCCAGGACCATGCCCACATCTTCCTCGCCTGCTGCCATGCGCACGGGATACCCGCGCGCTACGTGTCCGGCTACATCGACCCCGGCTCGACGGGCCATGCGGCCAGCCACGCCTGGGTCGACGCGTGGGTCGAGGATCCCGACTTCACGGGCTGGGTCAGCATCGACGTCACCCATGCGCACCTGATGACGGACGGGTATTGCCGCCTCGCGATCGGACGCGACTACGAATCGGCGGCGCCCGTGCGCGGCATGCGGCGCGGCGGCGGCGACGAGATCATGCGCGTCGAGGCGCAGATCGTCCCCGTCCAGTGAGCGCGCCGCGAGCAGGTAGAATGGCGCCTTTCCCGAACCGCAACGGATATCGTCGATGACTTATTGTGTGGGCATGCGCCTCAACGCCGGCCTCGTGTTCCTGGCCGATACACGCACCAACGCCGGTGTCGACCAGGTGGGTATGTTCCGCAAGCTGAGCGTCTTCGAGAATCCGGGCGACCGGCTGATGGTCATGATGACCGCCGGGAACCTGTCGATCTCGCAGGCCGTGCGCCAGATCGTGTCGAGCCACGTCGGCGCCGACGGCATGACGATCTGGAACGCGCCGGACATGTTCGAAGCCGCGCGCATCGTCGGCGAGGCCGTGCGCACGGTGCACCGGCAGGAAGCGGGCAAGCTGGCGGAACACGGCGTCGACTTCAACATCAGCATCGTGTTCGGGGGCCAGGTCCGGGGCGAACGGTGCCGCATGTTCTACGTGTATTCGGCGGGGAACTTCATCGAGTCGCACGACGAAAACCCCTATTTCCAGATCGGCGAGGCGAAGTACGGCAAGCCGATCATCGACCGCGTGATCACCCCGCGCACGTCGCTCGACGACGCGGCAAAATGCGCGCTGATCTCGATGGATTCGACCTTGCGTTCGAACGTCTCCGTCGGGCTGCCGCTCGACCTGCTCGTGTACGAAGACGGCAGCCTGGCCGTCACGCGCTTCGTCACCATCGACGAGAACAACCAGTACTTCCAGCTGCTGCGCAACACCTGGGGCCAGCAGTTGAAGTCGGTGTTCGAGGGCATCGCGCCACCCGTCTGGGACGCGGTGCCCGGACCGGAGAGCGACGCGCCCTCGTCCGCCAACCTGCACAGCCGGCCCGTGCGCGTGGCGCCGCCCCCCGGCGTGGCCGCGGCCGGGACGGCGGCGCCGCTGCAGTCGCTCGCCGAGCAGCCCGTCCCGCCCGTGCAGCGGTGATCCGCCTCCCGGCGCCCGCCTGATCGCCCGGGAGCGATGAATTTTTCATCGCGACCGATATCCGGTTCGGCATCGCCTCACGTCGGTTAGTTGCAAATAGACCGGCGCGGCCGTGTGCGAGCCGGCCAACGTCGCCTTGTGGTGCGAAAAATCCTTGGAATAACAAGCACTTGCGCTCCAATCCCTTCAGCATGCCGTGCGCCACGCAGCGGCACCCGGCCGTTTTGACAGCGCTACCACGGATCGCCTACATTGCCGGTTGACCTGATTGCCACCGGACCCACATGACCCCACCTCGCCCCTATCTTGCCGCAGCGGCCCTTGCCGTGTTCGCGGCCATCGCCTGCATGAGCGCGCCCGCCCGCGCGCAGGAGGAAGCCCGCCCCGCCACCGGCCTGTCGACGGCAACGTGGACGGCCGACAACGGCAACGGCACCTTCACGAACCCGCTGTTCTACGACGAATTCTCCGACCCGGACCTGATCCGCGTGGGCGACTGGTTCTACCTGACCGGCACCACGATGCACGCGATGCCGGGCCTCCCCGTGCTGCGTTCGCGCGACCTCGTGAACTGGGAATTCCTGAGCTATGCCGTCGACAAGCTCGACTTCGGCCCCGCCTACCGGCTCGAGGACGGCAAGAGCATCTACGGCCAGGGCATCTGGGCGCCGAGCCTGCGCTACCGGAACGGCACGTTCTACATCTTCAGCAACGTGAACGGCCGCGCCACGCAAGTCTTCTCGGCCACCGATCCGCGCGGGCCGTGGACGCGGCGCGAGATGACGCGCAGCCTGCACGACCTGTCCGTGCTGTTCGACGACGACGGCAAGGCCTGGGTCGTGTGGGACCACCAGCGCATGCACATCGCCCAACTGACGGACGACCTCACGGACATCGTGCCCGGCACGGAAAAGGTGGTGTTCGCGCAGGACGCCGGGATGGGCGAAGGCGCGCACTTCTACAAAATCCAGGGCAAGTACTACATCCTGTCCGCCAACTACGCGGGAGGCTTCCGCATGCCGGCCGCGCGCGCGGACAAGGTCGACGGGCCGTACGAAGTGAACCAGGCCATCAGCCGCGACGAGGACTTCGGCATGGCCAAGGGGTACCGCCTCGCGGACAACAAGACGCCGACGGCCATCGTGCCGCCCGATCCGTCCGCGCGCAACGCCAACTCGCTGCACCAGGGCGGGATCGTGCTGACGCCGGCCGGCGAATGGTGGGGCTTCTCGATGCAGGATTTTAATTCCGTCGGCCGCCTGCTCAGCCTCGCACCGATCACGTGGAAGGACGGCTGGCCGTACTTCGGCCTGCCCGGCAACCTGGGACGCAACCCGCGCACGTGGGTCAAGCCGAAGACGGCTGCGACCTCCCCCGTCACGGTGCCGTATGCGCGCAGCGACGATTTTTCCGCGCCTGCGCTGCAACCGGTCTGGCAGTGGAACCACGTACCCGTCGACGGCCAATGGTCGCTGACGGAGCGGCCCGGCTTCCTGCGGCTGCACGCGCTGCCCGCGACGTCGTTCTGGCAGGCCCGCGACAGCCTGACGCAACGCGCCATCGGCCCGCGCTCGTCGCCGACGGTCACGTTGGACGCATCCGGCCTCGCCGATGGCGACGTCGCCGGCCTCGCCCTCCTGAACCTGCCGTATGCGACGCTGGGCGTGGAAAAGACGGCCACCGGCCTGCAGCTGGCGCTGTACGACCAGGCGCGCGACCGCACCGTGCGCGTGCCGCTGCCCGCGGGCGCCACGCGCGTGATGCTGCGCGCCGACTGCGATTTCCTCACGGAGCAGGCCCACTTCTCGTGGTCCGTGGACGGGAAGACGTTCACGCCGATCGGCGAACCGTTCACGATGGTGTTCCAGCTGAAGACGTTCCAGGGCGTGCGCTATGCCCTCTTCAATTACAACCAGGCGGGCAAGGCCGGCGGCTACGCGGACTTCGACAGCATCGACGTCTACCAGCCGAATCCGCACGGGCTGATGCGCGCGATCCCGGTGGGCCAGCGTATCCGGCTCGCGGAATTCAAGTCCGGCCGCCAGGTGGCGTCGTATCGCGTGAAGGATATGGGCCAGGGCCGCGTGGCACTGCAATCGGGCGCGGCCTGGGCCAGCGTCGACGCGAGCAGGCGCGTGGCCGCGCGCAAGGGGCAGCCCGGCAACGCGGAGAGCTTCCAGTGGATCGAGACGCCGACGGGGGAACTCGTGCTGATGTCGCTCGTCACGAACCGCTTCCTGCGCGTCGATCCGGCCACGCACGCGCTGCGCGCGGACAGTCCGGGGCCGCTGCCGGATGGGAGCGATGGCGTGAGGTTCACGTGGACCACCGCTGGTCGCTGACGGACCGGGGGCGACGATGCGCACATCGAACCTGACCCGGTGGCTGACGATGCCGCTGTTGTCGTGCGCGTTGGCGGCGCAGGCCATTCCCCCGCCGCCACCGCCGCCGCCGCAACTGGGGGAAGCGCAGATGACCGTGACCGTCCGTCTCGTCCAGGCAAGTCATGGACGCGTGAGCAAGATGACGCCGCTCTGCGAGGTCAGCGGCACCATCCCCATCTTCGCTGGCGACGGCTACCCCGCGCAGTTTCATACCCGGGAGATCTGGGGTTGCACGATGCGGTGGAAAGGACAGCGCCTGCAGGTATCGGTGCAAGGCGCGGCGGCAGTCGGGCGCGGTTCTGTGACCTTCGCGACGGCGAGCGTCAGCGTCGTGCCGCCGGATGCCGCTCCTCTTTGTCCCGGCATGTGCGGGCTGCAACCGCTGGCCGATTCGAGCGGCAAGGTCAAAGTGAGCGGCACGCCCCGGTCGCTGACGTTCGGACTGGCGCCGAACCCCGTGTCCTTGTTGAACGCGAGGCCGACCGTGTGGCTCGAAGCCAATGTGACCATCACCCGACCGATCCCCGAACACCGTCGATAAAAAAGAAGCGGCCGCGGGACAGCCGCTCCGTGAGTGCCGGGCCGCCTTATTCGCGCAGCATGCCTCGGCCGATGCCCCCGAGGCATGAAAAAAAACGCCGTCCCGGCATCCCCGGGACGGCGTTTTACGTGAAGCGCCGTGCTTACTTGCCGACGACTTTCACGAGGCTGGAGACGTTCTTGGCCACGTTGGCATCGCCACCGCTGGCCTCGAGCTTGCCCGCACCGTCGTTCCAGTGCAGGCGCGTCGTCGTGCCCTTGCCCTTCTCGTAGTCGTACGAGACACCGTCGTCGTCGTACAGGTCGAACGTGCCGTCGCGGCCCGGGTAGACCTTGATGTGGGCGATGCCCTGCTTCGTCGCCGTCGACTGGATGTCGGTGCCGAACGGGACGATCGAGCCGGCCTTCACGAACACGGGGATCTGGTCGATCGGCGATGCGACCTTGACCCACTGGCCGCCCGCGACTTTTTCATCGGTCCAGAAGTTGTACCAGTCGGTGCCGGCCGGCAGGTAGACGCTCTTCTCCGTCTGGCCCTGCTCCGTCACCGGCGCCACGAGGAACGCGGGGCCGAACATGTATTCGGTGCCGATGTTCGCGACGTTCGGATCGTGCGGGAAGTCCATCCACAGGGCGCGCATGAACGGGGCGCCCGTGTCGTGCGTGAACTTGGCCTGGCTGTAGATGTACGGGATCAGCTGGTAACGCAGCGTGTCGTAGCGGGCCATGACGGCTTCCGCCTCCTTGCCGAACGCCCAGATCTCGGTGCGTTTGCGGTCGCCGTGCAGGCGCAACGTGGGCAGGAAGGTGCCGTACTCGAACCAGCGGGTCAGCAGTTCCGGATAGTCGTTGTACTGGCCGACGACGTCACGCGCATCGGACGGATCGAGCAGCGGCGGCTTGGTGGCCGTCGTCGAACCCGGCAGGCCTTGCCAGCCGCCGATGTCGTTGCCCCACAGCGCGATGCCGGATGCCGTCATGTTCAGGCCCGTCGGGATCTGGCGCTGCAGCGCTTCCCACGTCGGGTTGACGTCCGACGACCAGAACAGCGCACCCGTGCGCTGCGAGCCGAGGTAGGCGGCGCGCGACAGGATCAGCACGCGCTTGTTCGGCTTCCACGCACGCATGTTGTCCGCCACGCCTTCCACGTGCAGCAGCGGGAACAGGTTGTGGTAGCGGTCGCCCGACCCGATCGAGTAGAAGAAGCCATCCGGCACGAGGTCGGGTTCCGTCTCGTCCAGCCACGGGTAGTCGAAGCCGTGCGACAGGATGTTGTCGCGCGACTTCTCCCAGAACCACTGCCGTGCTTTCGGATTCGTCGCGTCGATCAGGCCACCGGTGCGGTCGGAACGGAACGGCAGGCCGTCGACCGTCTTGCCGTCCTTGTCCTTCAGCAGATAGCCCTTCGCATCGAGCTCACTGAAGTAGCGGCCGGCCGTCTCGAAGCGCGGCCAGATCGAGACGATCGACTGCATCCCCATGTCGTGCAGCTTCTTGTTCATGCCGTCCGGGTCCGGGAACTCGGCCGGGTTGATGTCCATCTGGCCCATGCGGGTCCAGTAGAACCAGTCGACGACCATCACGTCGAGCGGGTATTTTTTCTGGCGATAGGTGTCCGCGACGCGCAGCACTTCTTCCTGGCTCGAGTAGCGCGCCTTCGACTGGATCAGGCCGAACGCGGCCTTCGGCGGGATCGGCGTCTTGCCCGTCACGCGCGCATAGCCCGAGTAGATCTCGTCCGCCGTGTTGCCCGTGATGATGAAGAACGACACGCGCTCGCCCACTTGCGACTGGAAGCTCGTGCGGCCGTGGATGCCGGCGTTGAAGCGCGTGGCCGACGGGTTGTCCCACACGATGCCGTAGCCCTTCGACGACACCATGAACGGCACGCACACGGTCTCGCCCGTCGGCGCGTCGTACCAGTGCTTGCAGTCGAGCGTGCGGCCGCGCAGGTCCAGCGGGCCCGTCGACTCCTGGTTCTGGCCCATGCCGTAGTAGTGCTCGTCGGGGGCGGCGGCGAACGACGCGCCGACCTGGTACGTCTTCTCGCCGGAGACGGTCTGCGGCGACATCTCCCAGCCCTGCATCTCGAGGACCTTCTCGCCCTTCGCATTCGTCACCTGCAGGCCGACCGGGGCCAGCGACGGCGCGAAGTATTTTTCCGGCTGGCTCGGCGTGCGCGCGGGCGGGGCCGCGTTCACGTGCACGGTCATCCCGTTCGACGTGAACGTGTCGCCATCCTTGCCGGCCGCGTGGCGGAACGCGCCGTTGTCGGCGTGCTTGGCCAGGATGCCGTAGCCCGGCCCCTTCAGGACTTCGTCCTTGTCGACGGCGATCGTCACGTGGACGACGTTCGGGCCGTACGCTTCCACCGACACCCAGGCACCGTTACGGTCCAGCGTGGTCAGTGGGGCGGCGAAGGCCGCGGGTACGAAAGCGAGCGCCGATGTTAGCGCAATCAGCATGCGGTGCGGGGTAAGTCTCATCCAGTCCTCTATCGCAGGGGGTGAATCGGGCGACGCACACCGCGCGCCGGCGCCAAGCCGGAGAGACTGTCATGACGGGCTTTGTCGCCCGCGGCAGCGCGTGGCGAACAAATGGGATCGTCTCCGCGGCACGGTACCGGCCGATGGCGGCGGCGTGCGCATTATTGTTGAAGCGGTATTGTCGCTGTTAGCGATCACATGCGCAATCGTTAAAAACGCCGACGGGGGAAAAATTATGCGTTGCGATGCGCTACCATGCGTCGCCGCGGGGCGGCGGACAGGGACATAAAAAAGGCCGCCCCTCGCAGGACGGCCCGTCAATACGACGGCGCGCGAGCGCCGCCCCATCACCCGGTCAGAACTTGTAGCGTGCGCCCAGCATGTAGCGCGGGCCGCCCGTCGTGACGGTCAGCACCTGTATGTCGGTGCGGCCATGCGTGCGCTGCGTGGAGTCGGTCAGGTTGATCGCCTCCAGCGACACGGACAGGTTCTTGTTCACGTTGTAGCCGATCGACAGGTCGGTCTGGCCATACGACGTAGCGCGGGTTCGGCTTGCCGTTGTCGGCCACGCTCGCGAGGAATTCGCCGCGCCAGTTGTACGCCAGGCGGATCGACCACTTCTGGTCTTCGTAGATACCGACCAGGTTGGCGGAGTTCGACAGGCCGACGAGCGCGAACTGGTTACCCATCCCCATGTTGTCGTACTTGAGGCTCGACTTCACGTACGTGTAGTTGGCCTGGAAGCCGGGGCCGTTGCTGAACATGTGCTGCCAGTTGACTTCCGCGCCCTTCAGCGAGGCCTTGCACTGGAACCTTCCCTAGACGGTGGGCAATAGGAGCCGGATGAGTCGAGAGGCTCACGTCCGGTTCTGGGAGGACGTGGAGGTGAAAATCCTCCGCGTTACTCAACTACGAGCTAAGTAGTCGTCCAAAATTTGCTGTCGAAGGTAAATTGCCCCTACAGCAGAGGGTGGGCGATGAAACGCATGGAACTGTCCGAGGACGAGCGGCGCACGCCGCGTGAAATGGGTGTGTTTCACCCGCATCCGAGAACACAGGTGCTCGACACTTATGCCATAATTTGGAGCTCGACAATTCCAGTCCTCGGATTCGCTAGCGAGGGCGTAACCTGGACAAGTCCATGAGTAATATGAAAGCGTCCATGCAGGTGTTGGAGTTATTTCCGACGCCGGTTTTCGTTGTGCAGACCCAAGGGGTAGACAACAAGGAACTGGCGCGCCAGATCTATGCCATTCGCGACGAGGAAGTCGCGGCCGGCATCGCCGGCAAGACTGGCCTGTCGAACTACGGCGGCTTCCGCAGCTATGATCTGTTGGCGCGCCCAGTGTTTGCACAGCTCAAGCAACTCGTGCTTGGAGTGCTCAACGAACGCATGGTCAAAGGCGCATGGTTTGCGGAACCGGAGGTCACGGAAGCGCAATTCGGCGCGATGTGGGCTGTTATCAATGGCAAAGGGCACGCCAACAGCCCCCACAATCACCCGGGCAGCTGGATCAGCGGCGTGTATTACCCGCAGGTGCCGGCCGCGAAAGAACGCGCCGGTTCGCTCTGCTTCCGTGATCCGATCCTGGCGCGCACCTTTACCCGCAGCTTCTACCGCAATGTGCAGGCCGAGGCGGCATCCGTGGTGCCCGAAGTGGGCAAGCTGATCATGTTCCCAAGCTGGGTCGAACACCACGTCGGCCCCAACCTGACCGATGAGGATCGCATCGCCATCGCGTTTAACATCGACCACGCGAAAGCGCGCTAGCTTTTCGAAGCCGCGCTTCAGCAGGCGTTCAGGCGCACCCCAAAAAACGCGTTGACGGTCAGCCGCCCTTGTTCCGGATCGGCGCTGAGCAGCTCCGGGTGGCGGATGTCGCCGCTGTGGTAGATCGTACCATCGTAAAACACCGCGCGGTTGAACGCCGCCGGGACGGACGCCATCTTTTCAAAATACGCGTTGGTCCTGGTCGGATACGCGGGAGCGCTGTCGATCAGGGCCGAAAACGCGTCGCGATCCATGTGCTGCCCGCGCGCCATCATGGCCGACAATGTCGCGGCGTCGACCCGCGGTCGAAAAAAGCTCGTGCCACCCAGCCGTTCATCCTTGAACAAATACAGGACCATGGCGAAATTGCCTTCGCCCGGCTGGAACGGGCCGCCATCGACATGCGGGATTCTCTGAAATGGCTCCAGATCTTCCGGCTTGCGCGTGACCATCGACATCCTGCACAAGGCGCTGCGGGTGCGCCGGGCGCCAAGCTGGCCCCGTATATATTGTGAAAAAAACGCTTCGAATGCCTGGTGCGCGGCTGGGGGCAGCCGCAGTTCCGGCCCGGGATAGTAGTGAGAATCTTCCGGCGAAAAATCCGCACGCCGCGCGACGGCATGGGCGACGAATTGCATGGGATCGCGCAGGATATTGTCAACGACCACACAAGAACGACCATCGCTCAGCGCGACTCGATTCATCGAGGGATTTGGGTTGAACATGGGCGGCTTTGAACAAGAAGGTTAAGTCGGCCGCTGCGCGCGGCAGAATCGCTGGACGTAGGCCTGGTGCGACGGCAACTGCTGGACCGTCCTTTCGATCTTCTGGCGAATCGAGCCCAGGAACTGCGACAACTCGGCGTCGCCCATCAGGTCGGCCGACTGGTGATGCTGCTCGGGCGTCAATCCCTGGCCCAGCATGACTTGCAGCCACGACGACTCGGTAAACAACTCACCGTCGGTGCGGAACACCCGTCCGGTTTCGCGGAACAGGTCGATGCGGTGTTGCAGCGATGCCGGCACTTCCATGTTCCTGGCAGCTTCCCAGTACGGGGTATCGGCGCGATTGGTCACCTTGTAATGCAGGATGATGAAATCGCGGATGTGGGCGATCTCCCTTTGCACCTGGGTGTTGAACTCGTCGATGTCGGAGCGGCAGATGCCGTCGGCCGGGAACATCTGCATCAAACGGATCAGATTACGCTGGATCAGGTGGATGCTGGTCGACTCGATCGGCTCCAGAAAGCCGCTCGACAGGCCAATGGCGACGACGTTGCCTTTCCACGATTGCTTGCGCTGGCCTGGCTTGAACTTGATCATGCGCGGCTGCGTCAGCGGCTCGCCTTGCAGATTGTCGAGCAAGATCTGCATGGCTTCCTCGCCGTCCATATACTTGCTGGAGAATACGTGGCCATTGCCAACCCGGTGCTGCAGCGGGATCCGCCACTGCCAGCCGGCGCCGTGCGCAATCGCGCGCGTCATTGGCACCGGTTCGCCCATCAATTCAGTCTGCACCGCAATGGCGGTGTCGTTAAACAGCCATTGCGACCAGTCCTCGTATTCCACACCCATGGTCTGGCCCAGCAACAGCGAGCGAAAGCCGGTGCAATCGATGAACAAATCGCCTTCGATCAAGGCGCCGTTACCGAGCTTGAGCCCGGTCACGTGGCCGCTGGCGGCGTCAAGCATCACCTGGTCGATCTTGCCTTCCACCCGCCTGGCGCCGAAACCTTCGCTGTACTTGCGCAGGAACCTGGCGTACAAGGTCGCGTCGAGATGGTAAGCGTAATTCATGGCGTCGTTCGGCAGATGCGCGAAGCGGCCAAGCTGGGCCGCCCTCAATTCCAGGCAATAGTCGCCGAAGTCGCTGGCCAGGCCGCGCTGGCGGCCCTTCAGCCAGAAATGCTGGAAGCCGGCAGTCCAGTGGTCGATGCCGGTCAAGCCGAACGAGTGGATATAGTCCTCGCCGGGCGCGCGCCAGTTCTCGAAGCTGATGCCCAGCTTGAAGGTCGCCTGGGTCGCCCGCATGACGTCGGCTTCGTTCAGTTCCAGCAGCTGGTGAAACCTGATCAAGCTGGGGATGGTCGCTTCGCCCACCCCGACGGTACCGATCTCGTCGGATTCGACCAGCGTGATGTCCAGTGTCTTGCCCAATATCCTGGAGATGACCGCGGCGGCCATCCAGCCGGCCGTGCCGCCGCCGGCGATGACGACGCGCCGCACTGGCTTCCTGCCGCTTTTTTCCGGATTGTTCTGCTGCATGGGGTGTCTCCTGCTACCGTTTTAGTTTCTGAGTGATTGCGGCGCGCATGGACCGCGCCTTGTCGATATCGAGCGGGCCGAGGACGCCGCGCGCCGGTTCCGGGATATGCGCCGCTTCACTGCCGTCCGCTTCAAATATGTAGTGGCGGAACACCTCTTGCCATGCCAGGCGCTGGGGCGGCGGCAGTTCGCGCAGCGTCAGGATGGCGTGCATCAGCGTATTGACCGGGGCATCCATATAGCCTGGCGACTGACGCCACCAGTAGTTGATCAGGACATTAAAACTGTCGAGCCCCTCGATATGGTGCCACCACATGCTGGGCATGAAGATGGCGTCGCCCGGCAGCAATTCGGCCACCTGCGCATGCGCCATGGCCTCGGCAAACCTGGGGAATTTCACCAGGTCCGGCTGATGGAAATCGACCAGGCTGATGGGCTGATTGGCCGGCGCAAATTCGAGCGGACCGATGTACAGGTTGCTCAACTGCTCGGGCGGGAACAAGGTGAAGCGGCGGCGCCCGGCGGCCACGCAGGCCACGTTATCGGGCAAGTCCTGGTGCGCGGCAATGCGGGAACGGTTGCCCGTCCACACGCTGACGAGCGGATCGCGATCGCCCAGGTCGAGATCGTTTTCGTCCCGGAAGCCTGGCAGACAGGTGTCCACTGTCGTCGAGCCGACATAAAACGTCGGCGGACACGGGTCATCGAGGTGTTCGAGCACCTGATCGAGGATCGCGTCGAGCCTGGCGTTGACGGCGTCGAAGTTAAACCCGCTGATGTCGTCGTTATAAAAATAGCGCCCCGCGATCTCGGGCGGACCGACCAGTGCACGGACCACCTCGCCCCGGTAGAAGCGGCGCAGATAGGCGATGCCCTCGCGCTGCGAGCGCAGGCTGGCCTTGACCAGCGGCCAGCTTGCGACCAGGCCGCGCAGCACCAGCGGCTCGGTCGCAGTGAGAATGGCGTCAGTCAGCGCGGAAGGTAGCGCGCCGCTGATCTCGCGCATCGGTTTAGCCATCGACCGCAACGCGCTGGTTTTTGCGCTCGATGAGCTCGCGCAGCTGGACGAGCGATGCACCCATCTGATGGGCAGCCATCAGGTAGCCGTGCTGATGCAGGTGCGCAAGCGCCGCACCGTCGAGCGCGGCCAGCTTTTCCTCGTTGATCGTCGAAAAACCAAGCAGCTGGTTTTGCGAGCCGTTGTTCAATTCGATGTCGAGCGTGAACGGCTCGATCAGGTCATAGTCGAGCAGCGCAGCGACAAAGCCGGCGTTACTCTGCAACCCCTGGTGCAAGGCCAGCAGCAGGCTGTTGACTTGTTCCAGAAGCTCACTCTGGCCGCCATATTCGAGAAACAGCGGATAGCCGATGGTCGTGCTCACTTTTGGATGATCGAGGTCGACATGCACCAGCAGACTGTCGCCGGACAGGCCCATCGAGAAGGGCTGGCGCGCCACGGCCATCGGCACGTACAGCGCATCCCAGGCATCGGCGCCGGCAAACAGGTTTTCGCCCTCGACAAAGCCGAACAGCGCCACCGGCTCGTAGCGCTGTTCGTTGCCGGTCTCGCGGAACACAATCGGATAGTGGGCCAGCACATTGCGAAACTCGGCCGGGAAGGTCGGGCAGATCGTCTCGCCGTCACCGAACCGGGTGCCGCGGCCAAGAATGATTTTCAGGTCTTTGTGTTCGACGTTGTTCAACAAAACAGGGTGGGTCATTGCTTGCCTTTTCGTTCAAATTTCATTGACTACCTGGTCGGCATGCCGTGATTCACGATATGCCCGATCAGTTCGCGGTTGCCGGGCCGCCCCGCTAGCATCTTGCGGGTCATTGTGAGTGGCGCCGCAAGAACCGGCCGAACGAAGCGTCGCAGGCGCGGAAGAAATCGTTCTCGGACACGCCAATGCGGTGCAAGGTGTCACGCATGCTGGGCCAGGTTCCCTCGCCGACACCCACCGGCCACGTCGGGCGATTCGATCGGGGTCACCTTCAAGGCCGGGCCGGCACTGGTCTGATGCGCTGCCGCGACCAGCGCGGCGGTCAGCCAGCCGGCCGAGCCGCCACCGACAATCACGACTTGTTCCAGGGGTTGACTGCGCACGCGAATCTTCCATCGTAGTAAGTAGTTATAGCGATTCAGTGTAGCAAGAAAAAAGCAGGCCATGGTCGTCACCACGGCCTGCTTCAGGACCTACTCACATACCACGTGCTGACTTCAGCAATCAGAACGTGTAACGTGCGCCAACCATGTAACGCGGGCCGGTCTGGGTTGCGTTCAGGAAGTGGCCCTTGGTGCGGCCGTACTGTTTCTGCGTCGAATTGGTCAGATTGATCCCTTCGAACAGCACGTTCAGGTTCTTGGTCACGGCATAGCCCACGCTCAGGTCGGTCTGACCATACGCGGCGGTGTAGACCGGATCCAGGTGGCCGCCGCCGTCGAGCTTCGACGCCAGGAACGCGTCGCGCCAGTTGTAGGCAAGCCGTACCGTCCAACCGTAGTTTTCATAAATACCCACCACGTTGGCCGAATTGCTCAGACCCAGGATTGCGAACTGATCGGTGGTTTGGTCGTTCTTGTATTTCAACGGCGAGGTCACGTAGGTGTAGTTCGCCTGAACGCCAAAGCCCGACTCGCCGAACATATGCTGAACGGCCAATTCGGCGCCATGCAAGCTGGCCGGCTGCGAGTTCACGAAGCTGGACGTCCTGAACTGCATCAGCGGGTCGCTCGGGATGCCCGTGATCACACCGGTGGCATTGCCAACGGAGTTCACCCCGGTCTTCGTGACGCCAGGCTGGCCGTTGAAGTTGTTGAGGATGTAGTTACGGATGCAGTTGGTGTCGGCAACGGTGCAACCACCCGTCGACAGGGCGGCGTTATAGTACGCGCCGCCGATCGGGGTATGGATGCCGTATTGGTTTTCCAGGACCTGATTCTGGGCAGTGTAGTCAGTCAATTTCTTGTTGAACAGGCCCAGCGAGGCGACGCTATGCTTGGTGAAATACCACTCGAAGGACAAGTCCAGGTTCTTCGACTTCACCGGTTTCAGGTTCGGATTACCCGTCGCAGCAGTACCACCCAGATAGTAGTCGGAACCGGTGCCGATGTTCAGACCGCCCTGCAGCTCGTTATAACGGGCGCGGCTGATGGTTTCGCCGGCGCCGACGCGCACCTTGAAGTCCGGGGTCACGTCGAAGTCGGCATTCACGTTTGGCAACACGTTGCTGTAGGAGCCATGCGTGGTCGAGTAGGCGGTACCGGCAAAGGTCAGCGGCAGCTCATTCTGCGAAATCCAGGTCACGCCCGTGGCTGGGAGCACCTGGGCCACCGAAGTGACCTTGGTTTTTTCAAAGTGCAGGCCGACCGAGGTGTGGACCGGAATGGCCAGGTCCCAGTCCTGGCTCAAGGCCACGTAGGCCGTCGTCGTTTTTTCCTCCAGACGCTGGTCGCTGTCGGTCGTGGCGAAATTCGGCAGGAAGTTTGCCGCCGTTTTCGGGCCGTCGTTACTGACATAGCCGGGCTTGGTCGCGGCCGCTTCAGTTGCCGCGCGCAGCGCGCCGAAATCGGCCGTGTAGAAGTCCCGGAACATGCCAGCCGCGCCGTCGCCACCGAACTGGTCGAAGTATCTGGCGGTGTCACTCTTCGAGAACAGGCTGGCGGGATAGTCGTTCTTGCTGGTCAAGCCCGACCATCCGTTGTTCTGCACGAGCGATGAGGTCGAGCGGTTTTTCACGTCGGTCACGCCCACACCGAAGTTCAGGTTCGACGCTTCTGCCACCCTCCACTCCCCGCTCAACTGCAACTGCTTGACGGTCGACTTGACGTAGGTGTTGGAGAACTGCGAACCGGTTGCCTGGATCGGCTCGGCGGCCACGTTGGTGCCGTCGATGCCCAGGATCGGCAGCTCGTGGGTGAAGTCAATCGAGGTTCTGCCGCGGCTGAAGCTGGCGTTGCTCAGCTGATTGCTGCTACCCCATGGGCTGTCGGCTTTCGATTCGGCGCTCGACGAGTGGGCGTCGAGCGTGAACCGCAGGCCGGATTTCGGTTTCCAGACAGTGTTGAAGCCGACCGAATTCAGCGTGTTCTTGGTGGCAAAGTCGGCGGCGATGACCGACATATCCTGCGGCGTGTTGTACACCTCGGAGTAAGTCAACGGTGCCTGGTTACTGCCGCCCGGCCAGGTGCTGGTCGAGGTCGGGGTTTGGGCAAACCAGACGCTCATCTCGGCGCGGCGGGTGTGCAGCTTGTTCTGCGCGAAGGTGTAGTCGAGGGTCGAGGTCAGTTCTTTGACCGGACGGAATTGCAGCACGGCCTGGCCATTGACACGCTCGCGCTCGAGACCGTTGACCTGGTAACCAAAGTTCTGTGGGCGCTCATACAGATCGTTCGGACCTGGACGATTCGTTACGCTGCCGACGGGCGCACCGGGCTGCGGCAAGGTCGAGCCGGGAATAACATCCGAACCTTTGTAGGGGCCGATCCAGCCATTGGCGATCTGGGCACGATTCAAGCCCGAGTCGCGCTTCGAGTAGCTGGCGTTGCCGCCAAAGCCCCACATGCCATCTTTGGTGACGGTGCTGAAGATGCCGGACACTTCAGGCGTAACGCGCTTCCCCTTCAGCAAGTCGGGCAGGTTCTGGCTCGACTGGTCCACCACGCCCTTGACGCCGACGCTCGCCACGGTGCCCTTTTGGTCGAAAGGACGCGCGGTCATGATGTTGACCGTGGCGCCGATGCCGCCGGACGGATCCTGGGCGCGGCTGGTCTTGTAGACCTGCAGCTGCGAAATGGCATCCGACGCCAGGTTGTCGAAGGAGAACGAGCGGCCGTTCGCGTCGTTCAGGTCAGCCGTCGGCATTTGACGGCCGTTCAACAGGACCAGGTTGAAGTCGGGGCCCATGCCGCGCACCGTGATCTTCTGGCCTTCGCCATTTTGACGGTCGATCGACACGCCGGTGATGCGCTGCAGCGACTCGGCCAGGTTCGTGTCCGGGAATTTACCGATGTCTTCAGCGACGATACCGTCGACGATACCATCGGAGTTCTTCTTCAGGTTCAGCGTGGACTGCATACTGGCTCGGATACCGGTCACCACGACGGTATTCGTCTCGACGCCCTGCACGGGCGTGGCCCCCGCCTGGTCGGTCGGCCCGGCGATGCCGTTGGCGGCGCCCGTATCCTGCGCATAGGCCGGCGCAACCAGGCCGGCGCAGGCACTCGCAACGGCGAGGCTGATCAGGCGATGCCTGGTGTTCAGGTGATGGGAAAAAACCTTCTTGGTGTGCAGCACTGTGTCTCCTCTCGTCTCTCGAAAAAAAACGCCGCGCCGGACGGCGGCGGCGTCCGTAGTGGTGGTACTACTCCTGGCGCATGTCCGTGTCGCGGCGACCTTTCCGGCCGTCACAATGTTGACTCTACGGTCATTGATAGCGGACATCATTTGCTCAAGATTAAGAAGAATCCAGACATTGGTCAATCGGTCGAACGAAATTTTTGCACTAAAAAAGGTATGTATGCACTGAAATAATGCTGACTTTCTTGCCTGATTTCACATTACGTAACGTACGTACCTGGGCGACCCGGAACAACTCAAGAAATCGATTTCATAAATAAATCAATCACTTCGTTCCAACCCGCTGCGCAGGCGGGGCCGTTATACTTTTCACCAGCCAACCCCGGCGCCGTCATATTTATGCTTAATGCATGATGTACAAAATTTTCCAATCTGTTGCATAATCATCACAATCCACTTGATTTTCTCCGCCCATGCCCGTAACCGGTGACCAGCAACTCCTCAAGCAACTGAATCGCATGGCACTGGTACGCCAGGTCAGCCTCCAGCCCGGACTGTCGCGCGCCGCGCTCGCCGACGTGCTGGGCCTGACCAAGTCCACCATCAGCCTGCTCGTGCGCGAACTCGTCGACGAAGGCTGGCTGACGGAAAGCGAATTGCTCGTGACGGGCGAAGTGGGCCGGCGCGCCACGCCGCTGCACCTCGACCCGTCGCACCTGGCCCTGCTCGGCGCCGACCTTGGCGTGGACGAGGCCCGCGTCGTCGCCACGAACCTGCTGGGCGAAGTGCTCGATACCCGGATCCTCACGTACGAGGACGCCGGCGACCCCGAATCCTGCATCCGCCAGGCGACGGTCGCCCTCGTGAAGCTCGCCAAGCGGGTGGCACGCCCGGGCGGCAACGCGCCGGGGCGGCGCGTGCTCGGCGTGGGCTTCGGCCTGCACGGCGCCGTCGACGAAGCGCGCGGCATACTGCACCACGCGCCGCACCTCGGCTGGCGCGACGTGGACGTGGCCGGCATCGTGCAAGCCCACGTCGCGGGTTCGCCGCTGGACGGGCTGCCGCTGTACATGCAGAACGAGGCGAACGTGGCGGCGCTGGGCGAGTTCGAATTTGCAGACCAGTCGGGCACCGACCCGCTGATCTACCTGTCGATCGGCTATGGCGTGGGCGCGGGCGTGATCGTCCATGACGGCCTGCTGACGGGCCTGTCGGGCTTTGCCGGCGAAGTGGGCCACACGATTCTGCAGGCCGGCGGCCCGTTGTGCTCGTGCGGGCGGCGCGGCTGCGCCGATGCACTGATCGGTCTCGATTCGCTGCTGGGCCGCGAGCGTCCCAGCCACCCCGCGCTGGAGCACCTGTTCCAGCGCGTGGCCGAGGGCGATGCGGCCACGTGCGCCGCCGTCGATGCGGCCGGGCGCCAGCTCGGCATCCTGCTGAACAATCTGTGGGCCGGCTTCGATCCGATGGCGATCGTCATCGGCGGTCCCGCGCTGCAGCTGGGCGACGCGTTCATCGCGCCCGCGCGCCACGTGCTGGCCGCGTACGCGCACGCGGCGATGCTGCAGCCGCCCGCCATCCGCACGTCGCACTTCGGCGCGCAGGCCGTGGCCGTGGGCGCCGCCGCGCTGGCGCGCTACCGCGTCACGCGTCCCCTGGACGTGCAGAGCATCGCCCGCAGCGCCGCACGCGGATCGAGCCCCCGGCCGGCCGGGCTCGCACTGCCGCACTGACTCCGCACCACCAAAAGGAACACAATGACCGCTGACACGATCAACGTTGGACTCATCGGCTACGGCTTCGCCGGCCAGGTCTTCCACGCGCCGCTGCTGCGCACGACACCGGGCCTGGCCATCGGCGCCGTCGCGAGCCGCAACGGCGACAAGGTGCGTGCCGATCTCGGCCCCGTGACCGTCCACGCCGATCCGGCCGCCCTCCTCGCCGACCCGGCCGTGCGGCTCGTCGTGCTCGCGAGCCCGAACGCGACGCACTTCCCCCTCGCGCAAGCCGCGCTGGAAGCGGGCAAGCACGTCGTCGTCGACAAGCCGTTCACCGACACCGTCGCGCAGGCCGCCACGCTCGTGCGCCTCGCCGAAGACAAGGGCCTGCTGCTGAGCGTCTACCACAACCGCCGCTGGGACAGCACGACGCGCACCGCGCTGCGCCTGCTGGCCGCCGGCACGCTGGGCCAGGTGCGCCACGCGGCCATGCATTTCGACCGCTTCCGCCCGCAGCCGCAAGCGCGCTGGAAGGAAGACGCGGAAGCCGGCGGCGGCATCTGGATGGACCTGGGCCCGCACCTGCTGGACGAAGCGCTGCTGTATTTCGGCGAACCGCTAGCCATCGAGGCCGACCTGCCGCTGCTGCGCCCCGGCAGCCGCTGCGAAGACCAGTTCCAGGCGCGCCTGCGCTACGCGGACGGCCTGCGCGTGGACCTCGGCGCCAGCATGGTCGCCGCCGTCGCGCGCCCGCGCATCGCGCTGCACGGCTTGCAGGGCAGCTGGGTCAAGCAGAGCCTCGACCCGCAGGAGGCCGCGCTGATCGCGGGCCACCGTCCCACTGGGGCGCCGTCCGCATGGGGCGTCGACGCGGAAGCAGGCACCCTGGCCGTGCTGCGCGACGGGACCGTCGCCACGAGCAGCCTGCCGACGGAGAAAGGCGCCTACCCGGCCTATTACGCGGGCATCCGCGACGCCCTGCTCGGCACGGGACCGAACCCCGTGCCGGCGCGTCAGGCGCTCACCGTGATGCGCCTGCTGGACGCCGGTCGCATCAGCGCGGCCGAACGGCGCGAAGTGCTGCTGCGCGACCTCCCCGCCTGACGCACGCGCGGGTCAGTCCTGGCCCGCTTCCAGGTTCGCGTGCACGCGCGCGAGCAGGTCCAGCAAGGTCGAGCGTTCCGCCTCCGTGAGGCCGGCCAGCGCCGCCTCGGCCAATGCGCCGTCGTGGACGTGCAGCGCCGCGAACATCGCCTTGCCCTCTTCCGACAACGACAAGCGCGTGCTGCGCTTGTCCGCCTCGTCGGCCACGGCGTCCAGCAGGCCCCGGTCGCGCAGTCCGCGCACGAGCCGCGCCAGCTGGGCCTTGTCGCGTCCGGAATGCGCGGCCAGGTCGCTCTGCGTCGCACCCGGCCGGCGCGCGAAGAACCCCAGCACCTTGATCTCCATGTGCGCCAGGTCGTGCGGGCCCGCGCGCAGGCTGCGCTGCTGCGCGGAACGGTACAGGTGCATGATCGCGTGCACGCGCTCAAGCACCTCCAGCGCCGGCGATGGAGGATTTTGATTGACCTTATCAACTATCTTTCGCATAATGGAGGACATTATCAACTAGTTCGGAGCTGCCATGCCGCAAGCAGATCAACAAGACACGTTTGTACGCCGCGTGCGCCATGAACTCAAGCTGCGCGAACTCACCGTCGCGCGCGTCGAGAAGCTGGGTGACGGCTTCGCCGCCATCACGTTCACGGGCGACGAACTGGCCGACTTCGTGTCGCTGTCGTTCGACGACCACGTCAAATTCATGTTCACCGATGCGGACGGCACGCAGGTGAGGCGCGACTATACCCCACGCCGCTTCGACCGCGAAGCCCGCGCGCTCGTCGTCGAGTTCGCGCTGCACGGCGACGGCAGGGCGTCCACTTGGGCGCGCGAGGCGACGCCCGGCCAGAACGTCGTCGTGGGCGGGCCGCGCGGGTCGATGATCCTGCCCCCTGGCCTCGACTGGCAGCTGTTGGTCGGCGACGCCACCGCCCTGCCCGCGATCGCGCGCCGCCTGGAAGAGCTGCCGCGCGGTAGCCGCGTGCTCGTGCGCGTGCACGCGGCGCGCGCGGACCGGCGCGCGTTCGCGGGCGCGGCCGACGTCGACCTGCGCTGGTTCGACACGGGCGAGGACCTGGTGACGGATTTAGGCGCGCTCACCCTGCCGGACGGCCGCGGGTTCACATGGGGCGGCGGCGAAGCCGCGTTGATGGCGCAGGTGCGCGCGGTGTTGAACGACAAGGGCGTGCCGCGCGAGGCGACACGCGTGTCGGCGTACTGGAAACGCGGTGTGGCGGAGCACCACGAACATCTCGAATGACCGGTCAATCAAACGTTTGGTGGGCTCGCATTTCCAGCTGGGGGCTGGAAATGCGAGCCCACGCGTTCAACCAGCGCAAGAATAATCGATGCGCGATTGCATGCGGAGGTTGAACGCGTGGACGGCGCAGCCGGCTACGCGCCCCGGTCCCCCCTACCGCTTGCGGCGCCGCGCGAACATCAGCCCGGCCAGCGACGTCCCCATCAGCGCCAGCGACCCCGGCTCCGGCACCGTGAACTCGTCCATCGCCCACTGCGTCGGGCTGCTGTTGTAGACGACGAGCGTGTCGATGCCGGCCCAATCGAGCTCGATCCAGCGCGGCCCCAGCGTATCGATCGTGTACGCACCGGACGCGAACAGCTGCGTACCGCTGCGCCAGCCCTCGAACGAGATCTCCTGGTCGACCCACGCCGACGTGAAGTAAGCACCCGTGAACTGCCACGCGTTGCCGTCCGCCGACGAAACCGCCGCCGGCGCGCCGTACGCGTTGAACGCCGTGTTCATCGGGGAGACGGCGCCCGTGTCGAAGCCGCTGCCCGGATACGCGTCGGCGCGCACGGTCCCCATATTGTCCCAAATGAAGCCCGCGTAGCCGGCGGCAATCGGCTGCGTCTCGTCGCCGGACAGGTCGTCGAAGTGGATGACGGCCGCGTTGGCGAACGCGCAGGCGGACAGCAGCGCGAGGCCGCTGATGGTCTTTTTCATGGTGGTCCCTTTCAATGTGCGAGGCCGGCGACTTCGGCGTCGCTCAGCGCGGCGTTATAGATGCGCAGCTCGTCGATCGCGCCCTTGTACGGCGTGTCCCAGTAGTTGACGCCCAGCGCGAAGGTGCCGGTCGTCGTCGTGAACACGTTCGGGAAGTTCGTACCGGAGAAGCGCTTGATGCCATTGACGTACACGTTGACGGCGCCGTTGTTGACGGAAAACGCCACGTGCGACCACTGGTTGACGGGGATGTTCATGCCGAGTCCCGCGTCATACCAGGCGGTGCCCGACCACAGCATCGTCGCGCCGTTGACGAACCCATGGCCCATCGGCAGGAAGCTGATCCAGGAATCCGTCGTGCGCGCGCCGAAGAACGTGGGCGTGAACGCCGTGAGCTGCGCGGGCTTCAGCCACATCGACACGGTGTACGTGTTCGACGAGATCAGGCCGTTCGGCAGGCGCACACCGGTCGCGCCGTCGAACACGGCCGCGTTGCCGCGCACGCCGGCGCCGTACGTCAGGCTGCCGCCGGCCACGTCGATCTTGTTGCCGATGACAGAGCCGGGCGCGAATGCGCCGTTCGAGTCGGCCAGGTTGCCGTCGAACGCATAGTAGGCGACGAGGCCACCGAGCTTGCGCACGGTGACGGTGAACGTCTTCGTCAACGCGATCGCGCCCTTCGCGATCCGTGCCGTCAAGGTGACGTTGATGGCACCGCTCGCTGGCGTCGTCACGACACCGGTGTTGCTGACGACCGCGGGGTTCGACGACGTCCAGCTGATGAGGGCATTGCGCGCGGCCGTCGTCGGCAACGTGAGGTTGCCCGTCACGGCCGTCGTGGGGCCCAGGCTCAGCTCATTGTAGATGGCGGTTGCAACCTGCATGTCGCTGCGCGGGATCAGGCGGCTGCCGAAGATCGCAACGCCGTCGCGCGACGACGCGGTGAACGTCGTCACGTACGACTTCGACGTCTCGTCCCACTCCGTCAGCAGCACGCCCTTGTACGTGGCGCCGCCGGTGAGGTTGATCTCGACCTGGTTGCCGCCCGGCCGGCGCCACGTGCCCGTCACCGCGCCCGTGATGCTGCCGTTGGCGTTCAGCGTGATCAGCTGCGACTTCTTGATGGTCGCCGTGATGTCCTTGCCGTGGTTGACGTACAGGTAGTCGCCGAACACGAACTCGGGCCGCAGGAACGCCGGCTGCGTCTCGTTGGCGTAGCGGTACGGCGCGACGACGGGCCAGCCGTCCGCATTCATGAACATCTGGTGCACGCGTACTTCGTGCTGCTCGCCCCGTTCCGGGAAGCGCGTGTGGAAAATGAGGAAATGCTTGCCCGTCGCCGGGTCGTACCACGCGGAGTTGTGGCCCGGCGACACATACCCGGTGCCGATGCCGGTGCCTGCCTCGCCCAGCTTGCGCTCGAACAGGAAGTTCCCCATCAGCTTGACGCCGTACGGCGTGATCGACGCGTCGTCGAACAGCGGCTTGCTCGGATCGGCCTTCACGTTCGCCATCGCGTTGCCTTGCGCGTCGTAGTATGGGCCGTCCGGATTCGTCGAACGCGCCACGCGCATGTTGTAGCCGCCGTTGGCATCGAGCCCCCCGAACGACGTGAAGAGGTAGTAGTACGCGGTGGCCGGGCTGTACATCACGTACGCGCCTTCGATGCGCGCGTGGTTGCCGCCCATGAGGCGCTTGCCGTAGCCCTGGTTCGGGTACGGCAAGCCCGTGGCGGGGTTCATCTGCATGATGAAGATGCCGCCCGAGTACGAGCCGTAGATCATCCACAGCTTGCCCGCATTGTCGAAGAAGACGTTCGGGTCGACGGTGTTCGGATGCTTCTGCGCGTCGTACACGGTGCCGTCGTAACTGGTCTGGCCCCACATGCCGGACTTCAGGATGACGCCCTTGTTCACGTACGGGCCCTCGACGTTGTTCGCGACCGCGACACCCAGCGCGGACCGGGGCGCGTCGCCTTCGCAGGCGTCGTAGTACATGTAGTACTTGCCATCGGCGAGCTGGCGCACGTCCGGTGCCCACAGGGTCGACGAATTCGCCCACGCGAACGTCTCCGCGAGTTCCGTGTACACGTTCTTCGAACCGTTGAGGAACAGCGGATTGGTGGCGCTGACGCTGTCCGTCATCTGCGTCCACTTCATGAGGTCCTTCGACTTGGCCGATGCGAGGTGCGAGCCGAACACGTAGAACGTGTCGCCGACCTTGATCACGGACGGGTCGTGCACGGATGCGTTCTGGAAGGTAGGCAAGGTGGCGCCGGCCTGGGCGCCGGCATCGGCGGCGATGAAGCAGGACGCGAACAGCGCTCCCCATCCCGCGCGGAATAACAGGTTTTTCAATGTAATCTCCGTCGTAATAATTATGCGTGCGGCGATACGGTCATCCATATCACGGGCGGAGAATGCGGTATTTTCAAATGCTTTGCAACAGGGCTGGCGGCGCACCTAAGTGCCTGATTCGACCGGAAAATTTACAGATTTCAGCAAAGAAATGCTTGCGATTCCAAAAAATGAAAAATCATTCGAGAAACGGAAAATATCGATATCGATGAGCCGCCGCGCGATAACTTTTTTCGGAATGGAATCGATTCGAAAACAAAAACGGATATCGCAGATTTTTTTGCATGTTACAAAAAATATTTGCGCTGACGGCCGCGGGTTCAAGCCGGAACGTGCCGCCGGCACACCCCATCCCGTTCCAGCACGTAGCGGTCGAAATCGCGCGCGAGGAACAGGTTGCCGCCGTATACGCCGCGCGCCTCGGCCTCCAGCGCGGCCAGCGACAGAGGCCCGTCGCCCTCCTGGTAGCGTGGGCTGAAGTGCGTGAGCACGAGATTCGGCACCCCGGCCGCCGCGGCCGCGCGCGCCGTGCGCAGCGCGGAACTGTGCATCGGGCCCGGCCCCACTTTTTGCAGGACGGCTTCCGTGTACGTCGCCTCGTGGATCAGCACGTCGGCCGTGCGCGCCGCGTCCAGCAGCAGGCCGGGGTCGTCGTTGTCGCCGCCCACGATGATCGTGCGCGCCTTGCGCGGCGCCAGCAGCCAGTCGTCCGCGCGCAGCACCCGGCCGTCCTGCAGCACGACGTCGACGCCGCGCTGCAGGTCGCCCCACGCGGGCCCGGGCGCGATACCCGCCGCGCGCAGGCGCGCCGCATCGAGCTTGCGTTCGACCGCGCGCTCCGTGAAGCGAAACGCATACGACGGCATCCGGTGCGACAGCGCGATCGCGTCGACGGCCAGGTCGGGCAGCACTGCTTTGCCGGCCAGCTCGGCGATGGGGATGAAGTCGAGCGCATACGGCAGTCCCAGTTCCGTCGTCGCCATCACGCCTTCGAGGAAGCGCCACAACGGCGGCGGGCCGACGATCGCCAGCGTCGCCGTGCGGTTCTGCATGCCCGCGCTGGCCAGCAGCCCGGGCAGACCGTAGCAATGGTCGCCGTGCAGGTGCGTGACGAAGACGGCGCGCAGGTCGTGCAGCGACAACGTGGTCTGCAGGATGCGGTGCTGCGTGCCCTCGCCGCAGTCGACGAGCGACCAGCCGCCGGCGGGGCCGCGCAGCGCGAGGCCCGTCACGTTGCGGGTTGTCGTCGGTGTACCGGACGAGGTGCCGAGGAACTGGAAGTCCATGTCGCACAAAGAAAGCGGGTCGTGGCGTCATTATCGCCGACGCGGGCGCCGGACGGCGTGCACATTCCGGTCGCCGCCAGCCCCGTTTCGCGCCGCCGGCACCAGGTTTCGTCGCATCCGCCTTGCCGCCGCCCGGGCGCGGCGGCACAATGCCCGCTATCGCACTGCACCGCCAGCCATGACTCCCATCGCCCAATTCCTGCTGTCCCCTGGCCGGTCGCGCCCGACATGGCGCCGGCTGGCCGACGACTTCGGCCTGACGATCGTCGTCAGCGCCCTCGCCGCCGTGCTCATCACGCTCGTCAACGGCAAGACGTACGAGTTGTACGACCAGATGGTGTACTCGATCTGCATTGGCCTCATCGCGATGACGATCCTCGACGGCGTCCGTCTGACTTTGCTGGACGCTCCCGAGCGGCGGCGCCGCTGGCTCGTGCCCTTCCTGCTGCTGCTCGTCGCGACGGCGCCCATCGCGCACTACTGCGGCATCGTGATCGGTGGGCTGATCCTCGGCACGGGCTCGCCCGACCTGCACGACTACCCGAACGAGCGCGGCCAGCGCGGCATGATCCTGTTCACCCTTCTCGGCATCGGCGCGATGGTGTTGATGATCCTGAACCGCGAACGGGTCGAGCGCATCAAGCTTGAACGCACGGAAGCCCGCGTGCGCGCCGAAACCATCGAGCGCCAGGCGCTGCAGGCGCAACTGCGCTTGCTGCAGGCGCAGATCGAGCCGCACATGCTGTTCAACACGCTCGCGAACCTGCAGGGTCTGATCGCCATCGACCCGCAGGCGGCGAACCGGATGCTGGACCATCTGATCCAGTACCTGCGCGCCACCTTGTCCGCCACGCGCGCCGAGACGACCACGTTGGCGCAGGAGTTCGACGCCGCGGAAGCGTATCTCGGCCTCATGGCAGTGCGCATGGGCGCGCGGCTGTCGTACCGCTGCATCCTGCCCGCCGCCCTGCGCGGCGCGCGCCTGCCCGCGATGCTGCTGCAGCCCCTCGTCGAAAACGCCATCATCCACGGCCTGGAGCCGAAGATCGAGGGCGGCAACGTGACCGTCGAGGCCCGCGCGCACGACGGCGTGCTCGAGATCTGCGTGACCGACACGGGCCTCGGCCTCGACGACGCCCAGCCGGCCGCGAAAGGCTCGGGCGTCGGCGTGACGACGACGCGCGAACGGCTGCACGCGCTGTACGGCGCGCGCGCCGCCCTGACCCTCGTTTCCGCCCAGCCGCACGGCGCGCTGGCCCGCCTGACGCTTCCCCTGGAGACCGCATGAACCCATCCACGCCGCCGCGCGCCCTCATCGCCGAGGACGAACCGATCCTCGCCGCCACGCTCGCCGCCACCTTGCGCCGCCTGTGGCCCGAACTGGACATCGTCGGGACCGCACCGAACGGCGTCGCCGCCGTCCAGCAGGCGCTCGAGCTGCGCCCCGACATCCTGTTCCTCGACATCAAGATGCCGGGCCAGACGGGCCTGGACGCCGCCCAGGAACTGGCCGAGGGCTGGGACGATGCGGGGCCGTTCCCGCACATCGTGTTCGTCACCGCGTACGACGACTACGCCGTGCAGGCGTTCGAGCAGGCCGCCGTCGACTACGTGATGAAGCCCGTGAGCGACGCGCGGCTCGCACGCACCGTCGAGCGGCTGAAAGCGCGCCTCGCCCCCGCCGCCGGCGGCGCCGCAGGCGACGGGCTCGCGGGCCTCGTCGAGCAGATGCGCGCGCTGCTGCCGGCCGCCGCGCCGTCAGAGCACCTCACGGTGATCCGCGCGGCCGTCGGCAACGTCGTGCGCATGATTCCCGTGCAGGACGTGGCGTACTTCCAGGCGCTCGACAAATACGTCAACGTGGCGAGCGGCGACGGCGACGCGCTGATCCGCCTGAGCCTGAAGGACTTGCTGCCGCAGCTCGACCCGGACCAGTTCCGCCAGATCAGCCGCGGTGCCATCGTCAACCTGCGCCACGTGGCGAGCGCCAGCCGCGACGACGCGGGCAAGCTGACGCTGAACCTGCGCAACAGGACCGACAAGCTGCGCGTGAGTCCCCTGTTCGCGCACCTGTTCCGGCAGATGTAAAAAAACCGCCGCGGCCCGTATCGGCGCCGCGGCGGTCATCGGCTACGTCGTCAGTTCGTGTAGACGATCCCGCGTCCCGTGCCGCTGAAGTAGATGCGGCCGTACGTGTTCCAGTCCGCCGCCAGCGCGCCGATCCCGCCGTACTGGTGCGTGTCGTCGTTGAAGCGGGCCCAGGTCGCGCCGCCGTCGTCCGAGTGGTAGACGCCCCACACGCCATTCATCGTGCCGACGACGTAGATCGCGGCCGAATACGGCGAGCCGGCCTGCGCCTTGCCCAGCGCGATCGCGCTCGCGCCCTGCAACTGGGCCGTCGAGCCGGTGGCCGCGACCGACGCGAAGCCGTTCAGCCGCGTCCACGTGGCACCGGAATCCGTCGAGTGGTAGACGGCGTTGCCGTCCGCGAGCCAGAGGTCGCCCTCGACGTTCGGGTTCACCGCCATCGACGTGATCCAGTATGCGTTGGGCGCGAGGTTCGCCGACACGGAACCCTGGCTCAGCGTGAACGTGTGGCCGCCGTTCGTCGACACGTAGACCTTGCCGGCCGTGCCCCAGAACGCGCCGCCCGAATCGTAGGCGTAGACCTTGTTCGCGTTCTTGCGGTCGGCCACGAGGCGGTAGCCGCGATCCCAGCCGAGGCTCGCGAGTGCCGGCAGGTTCGTCGCCGTCCAGCGCGAGCCGTTGTTCGTCGAGTACGACGGCACGGAGTTCGCGGGCGCCCATACGATGTTGCTGCGCGACGTGGCCACGATGCTCGCCGTGCCGGCCTTGTTCGTGGAGGCGCCCGTGGGCAGCTTGGCGAAGTTCGACCACATATTGCCGCCATCGCCGGACCAGAAGCCGAACGCCGTGCTGGACGAATTCAGCACGCCGCTGCCGACGATGAACGTGGGGTCGGACCACAGCACGTCGGCCGCGATGCCGTTGCTCCAAGTGTTGCTGGGCCCCTTGGTCGGCCGCACGGCGAGGTCCGTCTGCAGCCACGTGCCGATGTCGCCGGCGCTGTCGACGAACTTGTACGCCGCACCGGCCGGCGGCGTGACGATCGCATTGGTGGCCGTCTCCTCGAGATTGTTGACGGCATCGCTCCAGGTCGGGGTGCCGGCCGACGCGTTGCGCGTCTCCACGACGCCGCCGCCCGTGACGTGCGAGATGTGGTCGGGGTTGCTCGGATCGATCTCGATATCGTCCACCCAGCCGCCCGCGCCGCCGGCCGGCGTGTGCGGCATGCCCTGCTCGATTTCGCGCCACGTGTTGCCGCCGTCGACCGACAGCTGGACGACCTGGCCGGAACCCCACGTGTTGGAGACGCCAAGCGCGATGCGGGCCGTTGACCCGGTGCCGTACACGGACACGCCGCCATAGCCGGCGGACGCATTATTGGCGAGCAGGCTCCACGTGCCTCCGCTGAATTTGTACAGGTAGCCGGGGCCCGCGACACCCGGGCCGGCGCCCGCGCTGAACGCCACGTAGAAGGTGCCGTCCGCGGCGCGCACCGCGTGCGGGATGTAATAGCCGGACACGGTGGACGGGACCGTCACCGGCGTCCACGTCGCGCCGGCATCGACGGACTTGTACAACGTCGACGCCAGGCCCGCCGCGTCGGCGTAGTCCTTGGCGATGGCCGCATACAGCGTGGACGTCGGCGTGCCCGTGCCCTTCGTCGACGTATCGAACATGACCCACTCGACACCGGCCACCCAGCCGCCCATCGTGTTGACCTGATCGTTCGTCAACTGCAAGGTCGCCAGCGACGTGACCTGGGCCCAGGTATGGCCGGCGTCCGTGCTCTTCCACAGCCCGGCCGTGCGCGAGCCGTAGAACAAGGTCGACGGATTGTTCGGGTCGACGGACAGGCGTTCGCCGATCGCGCGCGCCGGATTGTTGCCGCCGACGGGGAACGGCAGGTCGTAATGCGTCCACGTCGTGCCGCGATCGTTCGACATATAGATGCGGCCGTTGCCTTCGAACGTGTACATCCCGGTGACCATGTACACGAGCTGGTCGTTGTTCGGATCGAGCGCGATGCTTTCGGCGCCGTGGAAGCGGCTCTCGCCGCCGCCGAAACCCAGGCCGTCGGTGATGGGCGTCCAAGACGACGTGGTCGCGTTCCAGCGATACGCGCCGCCGATGTCGGTGCGCGCGTACAGGACGTTCGCCGTGGTCGGGTGATAAATGAGGCCGGTGACGTAGCCGCCGCCGCCCCATTTCACGCTCGCGAAGCTGGTGGCCGAGCCGGTGGTGGCTGCAAGGACGGGCGTGGTGCCGGTCGCGCCCGGCGTCGTGCTGCCGCCGCTGCAGCCTGCAAGCAGCGCCGCGAGCAGCGCCGGGATGATGACGTTGTGGTTCCGATTCATGCTGTCTCCTCGACAAGGATGGTCTTGCCGCTTTTCATGTTGGGTGTGTCGGGATTCGTCCGGCCGTGCGCCGGCACGAAAGACCGCCACGGTCCGTTGCCGGACCCGCGGCGGTCGTCGCTGACGTCAGCGAGGCCCGGCTCAGTTGGTGTAGATCAGGCCGCGGCCCGTGCCACTGAAGTAGATACGGCCGTAGGTGCTCCAGTCAGCCGCCATCACGCCGATGCCGCCGTACTGGTGCGCGTCGTCGTTGAAGCGGGCCCACGTGGCGCCGCCGTCGTCGGAGTGGTAGACGCCCCACACACCATTGCGCGCGCCCACGACGTAGACCGCGGCCGAGTACGAACTGCCCGTCTGCGCCTTGCCCAGGGCGATGACGCTCGCGCCCTGCAACTGGCCCGTCGAGCCGTTGCCCGCGATCGTCGCGAAGCCGGAGAGCTTGGTCCACGACGCACCCGAATTGGTCGAGTGATAGACGGTATTGCCGTCAGCCAGCCAGAGGTCGCCCTCGACGTTCGGATTGACCGCCAACGAGGTTGCGTACCAGGCGTTCGGCGCCAGGTTCGCCGACACCGAACCCTGGCTCAGCGTGAAGTTATGGCCGCCGTCGGTCGAGACATAGACCTTGCCAGCCGTAGCCCAGGAAGCGCCGCCGGAATCGTACGCATAGACCTTGTTCGGATTCCTGCGGTCGACCACGAGGCGGTAGCCGCGATTGATACCGACGGCGGACAGCGCCGGCAAGTTGGTCGAAGTCCAGCTCGCGCCATTGTTCGTCGTGTACGACGGCACCGAGTTCGCGGGCGCCCAGATCGCATTGTTGCGGTACGGGGTCACGATGCTCGCCGATTCGGCGGTGTTGCTGGAAGCGCCGGCCGGCAGGGTCGCGAAGTTCGACCACGAGTTGCCGCCGTCGCCGGACCAGGAGCCGAAGGCGCCCCCAGTGCTGTTGATGACGCCGGCACTGACGATGTAGGTCGAATCGGACCACAGCACGTCGGCGGCGTTGCCGTTGCTCCATGCGCTCGTCGGCGCCTTGGTCGGCGTCGCCGCGAGGTCAGTCTGGACCCAGGTGCCGATATCGCCGGCGCTGTTGACGAACTTGTACGACGCGCCGGCCGGCGGCGTGACGAGCGCCAAGGTTGCGGTCTCCTCGAGGTTGTTGACCGGAGCGTCCCAGCTCGGGCTGGCCGCGGACGCGTTCCACGTTTCCCAGACACCGCCGCCGTGGATGTGCATGATGTGGTCCTTGTTGGTCGGATCGATTTCGATGTCGTCCACCCAGCCCCGGTAGCCGCCGCCCCAATGCGTCATGCCGTCCGCGATTTCGCGCCAGCTGGCGCCGCCGTTGTCGGACAGCTGGACAACCGGCTGGCCCGAGCTCCACGTCCCGGTCACCGCGAGCGCGATCCGGGCCGTCGAGCCGTTGCCGTACACGGACACGCCGCCGTAGCCGCCCTGCGTGGTGGTGGCGAGCTGGGTCCAGGTCTCGCCGAACGTCACGCCGCCGAACCGGTACAGGTAGCCGGGACCGCCTGCGCCCTGCCCGACGGTCTTGTTGAACGCGATGTAGTAGTTGCCGTCGCTGGTGCGTACCGCGTGCGGGACGTAGTACCCGGCCACGTTGGCCGGCACCGACACCGGCGTCCACGTGGCGCCGCCGTTGACGGACTTGTACAGCGTGGAGGTCAAGCCCGCTTTCTGCACGTAGTCCGGCGCGATGGCGGCATACATGATCCACGTCGTCGCGCCGCCGCCCACGTTGGAATTGTCGAGCATGATCTGCTCCACGCCCACTGGCGCGTTGCCCAGCCCCTGGATCTCGCTGGCCGACAGCACCTTGCTCGACAGCCCGGTCTGGGTCCAGGTCTGGCCCGAGTTGGTGCTCTTCCACAGGCCGGCCGTGCGCGAGGCGTAGAACATGGTCGACGGATTGGTCGGATCGAGCTGCAGGCGTTCGCCGACGGCGCGGGCGTTCTCGTTGCCGCCCACCGGGAACGGCAGGTCGTAGTGCGTAAAGCTGTTGCCGCGGTCGCTCGAGACATAGATCCGGCCGTTGATCGGGGTGCCTTGCCAGTCGTGCGAGTACATGCCCGTGACCAGGTACACCTTGTTGTCGTTGGTCGGGTCGAGCGCGATGCTTTCGACGCCGTGGAAGGTACTTTCGCCCGCGTTGAAGCCGATGCCGTCGGTGATGGGCGTCCACGAGCCGCCCCCATTCCAGCGGTAGGCACCGCCGATGTCGGTGCGGGCGTACATGACGTTGTAGCTGGTCGGATGGTAGATCAGGCCGGTGACGTAGCCGCCGCCGCCCCACTTCACGCTCGTGTAGGCGGTCGCCGAGCCGACGGTGGCGGCCATGACGGGACCGGCCGTGGCGACGGGGCTGGATGTGCCCTGGGTCGAGTTGCCGCCGCTGCAGCCTGCAAGTAGCGCCGCGAACAGCGCCGGGAGGACCAAACTGTGCTTCCGATTCATTGTGTCTCCTCTAAAAAGGAAAGGATGATTGGCTTGCCGTTTTCCGGTCTGACACCACGTAGTCCCACCGCGCTGGCCCTGCCGCTTGCCGAATGCGTCCGGCATGGCGACAAGGAAGACCGCGCCGGACCGGCGCGCAGCGCGCTTCCTGTCGTCGACGTCGTGGCACGCGTACCGGGGCGACGTGTTCGATCGCGATCCGGCGGCATGCCCCGCATCAACGTTTTTTATATATTAGAAACCAAGCTCGCCGCGTGCAGAGACCGTGATGACGTCACGGCAGCATACGGCGTCGAACATGGAAAACTTGACGCATGCCCCGCCGACCTCCATCGGCCGGGCAGCGCTCGTTGGCTATACCGGACCAGGCGCGATGCCAGCCCGGCCCGGTATCGGGCGTCCGCTCACATTAACGACGATGCGAACAGAATGAATGAGTATTAAATATAGTTTAATACTCACATTTTTTCACTGTCAACAGAATTCACAATCGCAAAAAAAAACCGTTGCGGTCCGTTTCCGGAGCCGCAACGGTCATGCGCTACGTCATGGACGTACTGCTCAGTTGGTGTAGATGAGCCCGCGGCCGTTACCAGCGAAGTAGATGCGGCCGTAGGTGTTCCAGTCGCCCGCGATCACGCTGATGCCGCCGTACTGGTGCGTGTCGTCGTTGAAGCGCGCCCAGGTGGCACCGCCGTCGTCCGAGTGCCACACGCCCCACACACCGCCCCTCGTGCCGACGACGTAGACCGCGGCCGAGTACGAGCTGCCCGTCTGCGCCTTGCCCAGCGCGATCCTGGTGGCGCCTTGCAGCGCCCCCGTCGAGCCGCTGGCGGCTACCGTCGCGAAGCCGGAGAGCTTGGTCCAGTTCGCGCCCGAATTGGTCGAGTGGTACACGGCGTTGCCGTCGGCCACCCAAAGGTCGCCCGCGGCGTTGGGGTTGCCCACCATCGTCGTGAGCGCGAATTCATTGGGAGCGAAGTTCGCCGCTACCGAACCCTGGACCAGCGTGAACGAATGGCCGCTATCGGTCGAGACGTAGACCTTGCCCGTGGTTTGGTTCCACCATGCGCCGCCCCCATCGAAGGCGTAGACCTTGTTCGGGCTCTGGCGGTCGACGACCAGGCGATAGACGTTATTCAGGCCGCCGTTGGGCGCGGGCAGGCCGCTGACCTGGGTCCAGCTCGCACCATTGTTCGTGGAGTAGGACGGGATCGAGTTGGCGGGCGCCCAGACGATGTTGTTGCGCGACGTCGTCACGATGCTCACCGTGTCGGCGAAGTTGGTGGAGGCACCGGCGGCCAGGCTCGCGAAGTTCGACCACGTGTTGCCGCCGTCGCCGGACCAGGCGCCGTAGGCGCTCGTGGGCGTGTTGGAGAGGATGCCGGCAGTGACGATGTAGTTCGAGTCGGACCACAACACGTCGGCGGCGTCGCCATTGCCGAACGCGCTGTTGGGCGTCCTGGTCGGCGTCGCCGCGAGGTCCGTCTGGACCCAGGTGCCGATATCGCCGGCGCTGTTGACGAACTTGTACGACGCGCCGGCCGGCGGCGTGACGAGCGCCAAGGTTGCGGTCTCCTCGAGGTTGTTGACCGGAGCGTCCCAGCTCGGGCTGGCCGCGGACGCGTTCCACGTTTCCCAGACACCGCCGCCGTGGATGTGCATGATGTGGTCCTTGTTGGTCGGATCGATTTCGATGTCGTCCACCCAGCCCCGGTAGCCGCCGCCCCAATGCGTCATGCCGTCCGCGATTTCGCGCCAGCTGGCGCCGCCGTTGTCGGACAGCTGGACAACCGGCTGGCCCGAGCTCCACGTCCCGGTCACCGCGAGCGCGATCCGGGCCGTCGAGCCGTTGCCGTACACGGACACGCCGCCGTAGCCGCCCTGCGTGGTGGTGGCAAGCTGGGTCCAGGTCTCGCCGAAGGACACGCCGCCGAACCTGTAGAGGTAACCGGGACCGCCGGCGCCCTGCCCGGCGTTCTTGTTGAACGCCACGTAGTAGTTGCCGTCGCTGGTGCGCACCATGTGCGGGACGTAGTAGCCGGACACGTTGGACGGCACCGACACCGGCGTCCACGAGAAGCCGCCGTTGACGGACTTATACAGCGTGGAGGTCAGGCCCGCCTTCTGCGCGTAGTCCGGCGCGATGGCGGCATACATGTTCCACGTCGTCGCACCGCCGCCCACGTTCGAGTTGTCGAACATGATCTGCTCGACGCCCACCGAACTTCCGCCCATCCCGACGATCTCGCTGCCGGTCAGCACCTTGCTCGACAATCCGGTCTGGGTCCAGGTCTGGCCCGAGTCCGTGCTCTTCCACAGGCCGGCCGTGCGCGAGGCGTAGAACATCGTCGACGGATTCGTCGGGTCGAGCTTCAGGCGTTCGCCGACGGCGCGGGCGTTCTCGTTGGCACCCACCGGGAACGGCAGGTCGTAGTGCGTCCAGTTGGCGCCGCGGTCTTGCGAAACATAGATGCGGCCGTTGAACAGGGTGCTGCCGTCATAGTTGTGCGTGCTCAAGCCCGTGACCAGGTAGACCTTGTTGTCGTTGGTCGGATCGACGGCAAGGCTTTCGACGCCGTGGTAGGTACCTTCGCCCCCGTTGAAGCCGAGGCCGTCGGTGATGGGCGTCCACGAACCGCCTCCATTCCAGCGGTAGGCGCCGCCGACGTCGGTGCGCGCGTACAGGACGTTGTAGCTGGTCGGATGATAGATGAGGCCGGTGACGTAGCCGCCGCCGCCCCACTTTACGCTCGTATAGGCGGTAGCCGAGCCGGTGGTCGCGGCGAGGACCGGCGCGGTGCCGGACGCGCCCGGGGTCGTACTGCCGCCGCTGCAACCCGCGAGAAGCGCTGCGAGCAGCGCCGGGGCGATCATTGTGTGTTTCCGAATCATTATGTCTCCTCTGAAGGAATTGGATTAACGTTTTCCGGCATAGATCAACGTAGTCCCGCCGCGCTGGCCCTGCCGCCGGGCCGGACATCATCCGGCGCAGCGACAAGGAAGTCCTCGCCAAACCGGCACGAAGCGCGCTTCCTGTCCTTCGGTGTCGTCGCTGGTGTCGCACGGCAAGCCTTCGCTCGCCTTGCGACACCCGTCTGGATCGCACCTAAGTATTTTATATATTTAAAACCACTACGACCGTGCACAGATGCCGGGATGCGCCGCATCCTTGTACCGCATCCAACCGGGATTGCCATTGATCGCCCGTTCTGTCGCCTCCATCAACAGAGCAGGTCGCTCGCTCGGCACACTGTGAAGAAATTACCCGCGAGCCAAATTAACTCAACACTCAATAATATGCATGAGAGTTAATGCAGGATAAATCTCACACATTCTAACTGTCAATATGTATATATCCACAGAAAATTTGGCGGGACGGTGCGTGGAGGACGACGTAGCGGCAATAGCGCGTGACCGAAACGATGCGGGACGGCGCAAATTGCTCAAGAAAATAAAAACCGCTGCGGCTCCTTCCGAAGCCGCAGCGGTCATCGCCCATGTCAGGAACGGGTTACTCAGTTGCTGTAGATCAGACCGCGCGCGACACCGTTCACATAGATGCGACCATAGTTGTTCCAGTCGCCCACCATCACGGCGTTGCCGCCGAACTGGTGCGTGTCATCGTTCCAGCGCGACCAGGTCGCACCGCCATCGTCGGAATGGAAGATGCCCCACTGGCCGTTCAGCGTGCCTTCCACGTAGATCGCGGCCGAGTACGAGGAGCCCGCCTGCGCCTTGCCCAAGGCCACCTTCGTGGCACCCATCGTGCCGTTGGCGGACGCGAAGGAGCCGACCTGCACCCAGTTCCAGCCCGAGTTGGTCGAGTGGTACAGGGAATTGCCGTCGGTCACCCAGATGTCGCCCTCGGCGTTCGGGTTGACGACCATCGACGTGTCCCCCCAGCCGTTCGGCGCCATGTTCTGGGCGCCCCACATCCCGCTCAGCCCGAAGCTATGGCCGCCATCGTACGAGATGTAGACCTTGCCCGGCTGCCCGCTCCACGACGCACCGCCGGAATCGAAGGCATAGACCTTGCTCGGGTTCACGCGGTCCGCAGCGAGGCGGTAGGCGCGGAAGTAGCCGTTCCAGGTGGCGGTGAACGCCGGCAGGTTGGTCGACGTCCAGCTCGCGCCATTGTTCGTGGTATACGACGGCACCGAGTCTTGCGGTGCCCAGACCAGGTTGTTGCGGGACGTGACCGCCACGCTCTGCACCTGGCTCGAGCTCGCCGAGCCGCCGGTCGGCAGCGACGCGAACTGCGACCAGGTATTGCCGGCGTCGCCGGACCAGAAGGCCTTGACGACATGGCCGTTGACATTGTCGACGCCGGTGGCGGCGATATAGGTCGAATCGGCCCACGCCATGTCGGCCGCGTTGCCGCTGCTCCACGAGTTCAAGGGGCCTTTCGTCGGCCGCGTCGTGAGATCCGAGACGAGCCAGGTGCCGATGTCGCCCGCGCTGTTGATCAGCTTGTACGATGCGCCGGCCGGGGCTGCGACGGCGGCCAGCGTGGCGGTCTCCTCCAGGTTGTTGACCTTGGGACTCCAGGTCGGCGTCGCCGAGGAGGCGTTCGTGGTCTCGCAAATGCCGCCGCCGTGGATGTGCATGATGTGGTCGCGGTTGGCGGGGTCGATCGTCACGCCCTCGATCCAGCCCTTGCAGTCGTCCGAGGTGTGCGGCATGTTGGCCTCGACTTCGTGCCAGGTGAGGCCGGCGTTGTCGGACACCTGGATCTGCTTGCTGCTGTCGGCCCAGCCCGTCATGCCCACCGCGATGCGGGTGGTCGAGCCGGTGCCGTTGATCGCCAGGCCGCCGACGCCCATGCTGGTCGTGCTCAGCAACTGGGTCCAGGTTCCGCCATTGGCCCCGCCGCCGAACTTGTAGACATAGCCGGGACCGGGCCTGCCCTGGCCGCCGGTCTGGTTGAACGCCATGTAGAAATAGCCGTCTGCGGCGCGCACGACGTGCGGGATGTAGTAGCCGGACACCGCGGACGGTACCGCCACCGGCGTCCACGTCGCGCCGCCATTCGTGGACTGGTACAGCGCGGAGGTCAGGCCCGCCCGCTGGGCGTAGTCGGGGTTGACAGTGGCCCAGAGAACCCAGGTCTGCGTCCCCGTCCCGCGGTTCGGGGTATCGAACAGGACCTGCTGGGTGCCGTACACCTGGCCGCCGGTGGTCAGCCTGATGCTCGAGAAGCTCGTGACCTGGGCCCAGGTGTGGCCCGAGTCCGTGCTCTTCCACAGGCCGTCCTGGCGCGTGGCATAGTACATGATCGACGGCAGCTGGGGGTCGATCGACAGGCGTTCGCCGTAGGCCCGGCCGTCATCGTTGCCGCCCACCGCGAACGGCAGGTCGTAGTGCGTCCAGGTGGTGCCGCGGTCGCTGGAGATATAGATCCGGCCCTTCGGAGCCGGGTCCGCCGACGTCGCGGAATCGCCGGTGACCATGTAGACGAGCTGGTCGTTGTTTGGGTCGAGGGCGAGGCTTTCGACGCCGTGGAACCGACCTTCGTTGGGGCCGAAACCCAGGCCGTCGGTAATGGGTGTCCACGTCGAATTGGCCGTGTTCCAGCGGTAGGCGCCGCCGACGTCCGTGCGTGCGTACAGCAGGCTCGAATTGACCGGGTGGTAGATCACGCCGGTGACGTAGCCGCCGCCGCCCCACTTCGCGCTCGTCCAGGTGGTGGCCGAGCCGACGGTCGCCGCCATGACGGGGGACGTGCCCGCCGCGCCCGGGGTTGTGCTGCCGCCACTGCAGCCTGCGAGAAGGCCGGCGACGAGGGCCGGGATGATGAGTTTGTGAGTTCTGTTCACGATGTCTCCTCTGAAAGGAAAATGGTTGTATCCGGTATCGGGCGCGTTCGACCGCGCCGAACGCGGCCGGCAAAACGGTGAAAACACGCTTTCTGTTGCTCGGGTTGGTTCCGGTGCCCTGCCTGCCCTGCCTTGCCGATCGGGCCCGGATGCGCGCGCCGATTCTGTGTCGGTCGTCGTGCGAGTTCGGCAAGGCTTCGTCGCCCGTCCACGGCGCCGGCGCAGGCCCGCACGGCAGACGGTTGCGTTGTTCGCGTTCGGTTGGCATCCGATGCGGCAACGACGTTAACGAAATATTCTGTGAGAATTAATGAATATGAACGCAGTCTAAACCTCAATGTTTTCCACTGTCAATGGTCTGCACGAGTGAACGAAGTCAAGACGGTGAGCCGAAAAATGTGTTTGAACAGATCGCCCGGCGCGGGGACCGCGGGGACGGAGGCGGCGGGAAGACGCGGACACGGTCGTGCCGCCGTGGGAAGGTCAGAGGCGGTGCAGCCGGCGCAGGGGCCGGCCACAGAGGGGAAGAGAGGCGGTTATTGCACGATCAGATGGCGATAGCGGAGCCAGTCCTCGGCACGCCTGGGCCAGTTCGACGCATTGCCGAGGCCGGGATTCATCCCCATGCCGTGGCCGCCCCGCTCGAAGAAAACCATCTCCGCCGGCACGTGGGCTCGGGTCAGCGCCTGGAAGAAGAGGATGCTGTTCTCGATCGGCACGGCGCCGTCGTCCTGCGAGTGCATCAACAGCGTGGGCGGCGTTTGCGCGGTCACCTGCTTCTCCACCGACATCAGCCGGACGAGTTCCGCCGACGGATGCGCACCCAGCAGCGCTTGGCGCGACCCCATGTGCGCGGCGGACGGGTCCATCGTAATCACCGGATACATCAGGATCGCGAAGTCGGGCCGCGCGCTGACGGCATCGAGCTGCGCGCCCGTGCGCCCGGCGGGCTGGTCGTACAAGGTGGCCGCGCTGGCCGCCAGGTGGCCGCCGGCCGAGCTGCCCATCACGCCGATGCGGTCCGGCGCGACGCCGAATTTCTCCGCCTGCGCGCGCACCGTGCGGATCGCGCGCAGCACGTCCTGCAGCGGCGCGGGATGGCCGTAGTCGCCCAGGCGCGACTTCAGGACGAACGCGGTGATGCCGAGGCTCGACAGCCATTGCGCGTACTGGCGCCCTTCCCGAGTGAACGACAGGAATTCGTAGCCGCCGCCCGGACAGACGATGACGGCGGTGCGCGCGGGCCGGTCGATCGCGGCGGGATACACGATCAACGTGGGCCGCGAGACGTTGCTGATGCGGTCGCCGTCGACGTGTTCTGGCCCCGGGTTCGCCCGCGCATTCGGCACGCCTTCCGGCCAGAGGTCGATGACGTCCGTCTGCGCATGCGCGCCGGCGGCGACGAGGAACAGCAGTGAAAGAAACAGTTTTCGCATGGCGGTCGTCTCCCGGTGGGATGAAAAAAGGGGCAAGCCCAGGCCGCCCCAAAATCTGCGGTTAGCAGAGGAGATAAACTGTAGGCGCGCCGTTACGGATCTCGACGGGCATCGCGTCGATGACGCCACGCCATTAACGCAAATTCACTTCAATTAATTTACCGTTAATGAAGTCTACGCTTGATGCTTGCGCAATGTCAACAACGGTAAGCCCACTAAATTTCTTAAATGGCAAGAAATATTGCGTAGAGAACTCAGCGGCCGTCCACGACGGACTTGCCATCCTGGCGCAGCCGGGCGGCCGCGACGAGGCGCTGCATCGTCGCCTGCGCGGTAATGCGGTCGTCATGCCAATAGGCGCTGACGGCGTCGCGCATGGCGTCCTCGAGCGCGGGCGGCAGCGCCATCGAGACGCTGGGTACGAGCGTGTTCGCGCGCGCGGCGGCATCGAACGCGGCGCCCGACAGCTTGGCGCACTGGTCGAAACCCGCCAGGTCGACGCCCAGGCGGACGGGGATCGAACCCTTGGCGAGGTTGAACGCGTGCTGCACGGCCGGGGACAGCAGGTCCGACGCGAAGTCCTTCTGCGCCTTGATCTTGGCGGGACTCTTCACCTTGAACAACGCGAACGAATCGACGGCAAACGCATACGCCTTCGCCGTGCCGGGTGCGGGCACGCAGGCGAACTCCATCCCGGCGTTTTTCTGCGCGGCCTGGAACATGGGCTTGGCCCAGTCGCCCATCAATTGCATGCCGGCCTCCCCTTTGACCACCGTCGACGACGCGACGATCCAGTCGCGGCCCATCGCCGCGGGGTCGGTATAGGCCTTGATGCGGCGGAACGTCTGCAGGGCGCGTTCCATGTCCGGGCCCGCCAGCGCGCCGGGCTCGAGCGCCACGAACGCCCGGCGATAGAAGTCCGGCCCGCCCACGCCGAGCGCGACGCTTTCGAACAGAAGAAAATCCTGCCACGGCTGCCCGCCGTGCGCGACGGCCACGAAGCCCGCGCGCTTCATCGCGTCGGCGGCTGCGAAGAATTCGTCCCACGTGGCGGGCACGCGCGCGTTGGCCCGCTTGAGGACGCGCAGGTTAATCCAGAGCCAGTTGAGCCGATGCACGTTGACGGGCACCGCCACGTAGCTGCCCTTGTACTTCATCGCGTCGCCGACCGCCTTCGGCAGGATGGTGTCCCAGTGCTCGGCGCGCGCCACGTCGTCCACGTTGGCGAGGACGCCTTCACGGGCCCATTGCTGGATCACGGGAGTCTTGATCTGCGCGGCGGATGGGGGATTGCCCGACAACACGCGCGAGCGCAGCAGTGACAGCGGGAAGCCGTTGCCGTCCGACGACACGGCGAAGTCCCGCCAGGTATGGCCCTGGCGCTGCATGGCCGCCTTCAAGACCTGCGCCGCCTTGGCGTCGTCGCCGACGTCCCAGTAATGGAGCACCTCGAGTTCGCCCGCGCGGACGGCGCCGGCGGCCAGGCACGCGATCGCCAGTGCGATCGCGGCGTCCCATCCGGCTGGACGTCGAATGGAAATGAAGGCCATGACTCGCTCCCGCAACGCGCGCGCCCCGCAGTGCCGGCGGAGCCTGAAGAACATCATCTTAACGCGACAGGGCGGCTGTGTGAAGGCGGCATGCCGATTGTTCCCCCGTCCGTTATCCGTTAATATCGAGAAATGCAACTATTACTCGCCGAAGACGATCCCATTCTTGCGAACGGTTTGACTGCCCAGTTGAACGCGGCGGGTTTTACCGTCGAGCATGCCCCGAACGGCCCGGTGGCGGAATTCCTCCTCGCCAGGCAGGATTTCGACATCGCCATCCTCGACCTGGGGCTGCCCATGATCGACGGGCTCACGGTGCTGAAGAAGCTCAGGGCGACGAAACCCAATCTGCCCGTCGTCGTCCTCACGGCCCTCGACCGGCTCGACAGCCGCGTCGCGGGCCTGAACGCCGGCGCAGACGACTACATGACGAAGCCGTTCGACTTCCCGGAACTGGAGGCGCGCCTGCGCGCCGTGCTGCGCCGCGCGCGCAAGGACCCGGCCAGCGGCGGCGTCGCGGAGGCCGGCGTGCACGTCGACCGGGCCGCGCGGCGGGCCGTGATCCATGGCGAGGCGGTCGAACTGAGCCCGCGCGAGGCGACGCTGCTCGAACTGCTGCTGATCCATGCCGACAAGGTCGTCACGAAGGAACAGATCGCGGCCGCCTGGGCCGGCGACGGCACCGAGGTCGGCGCCGGCAACACGGCCGAAGTCCACATCCACCGCCTGCGCCGCAAGCTGGAAGGTTCGGGCATGGAAATCCGGACCGTGCGCGGCCTCGGCTACCTGCTGGCCGTCGAGCGCCCCGATGGACGGTCGGCCTGAATCGAGTTCGCCGCGCCGGTTCCGCCTCGGTCCCCGCAACCTGTCGCTGCGCCGCCAGCTCGTCGTGTGGGTGCTGGTGCCCCAGCTCGTGCTGTGGGTCGCGGGCGGCTGGGCCACCTACCGGCTCGCCGTCCGCTACGTCAACCAGGCGGCCGACGCCACGCTGTCGCAGGCCACGCGCGCCCTCGCGCGGCGCGTCAAGCCCATCGAAAACGGCCTGCTGATCGACTTTCCCCGCGCCGCGCAGGAAGTGCTCGAGACGGATCCCAACGACCGCCTGTTCTACATGGTGAGCACGCCGCCGGGCGAATTCATCCTCGGGAACAACAGCATCCCGATGCCCCCGCCCGGCATGCGGCCCCGTCTGAACGATCCGTATTTCTACGACGGCGAGCTGCTGCCGTCCGGCGCGGCCGCGCAGCGCCAAGACGGGCCCCCGATCAAGGTCAGGATCGCGGCGCTGTACCTGCCCTACGACGAACCGGGCGGCAAGCGGCAGTGGATGCTCGTGCAGGTCGCGCGCAACATGGCGCACCGCGAAGACATCTTCAAGATGATCCTCATCGACACCCTGCTGCCGCTGTCCGCGCTGATCCCGCTGATGACCCTCATCGTCTGGATCGGCACGGGCGCCGGCCTCGCGCCGCTGGTGCGCCTGCGCAAGGAGGTCGAGGGCCGCTCACCGATCGACCTGGCGCCGCTGCACATCGAATCGGCGCCGCAGGAAGTCAGGTCGCTGGTGCGGGCGCTGAACGAACTCCTGGCCTCCGTGCGCCAGAACGTCGACACGCAAAAGCGCTTCATCGCCGACGCGGCCCACCAGTTGCGCACGCCGCTGGCGGGGTTGAAGAGCCAGACGGCGCTGGCGATCGCGGCGACGGACGACCCGGCGCTGGTGGCCCGCCTGAAGCTGGTCGACCAGAGCGCCTCGCGCGGCGCCCACCTGATCAACCAGCTGCTGATGCTCGCACGTGCCGACCCCGACGTCGTGGCGCCGGCCGACAGGGCGCCGCTGAACGTGCAGGCGTTCGTGCAGGACATCGTCGCCGAATGGGTGCCGCGGGCCATGCGCGCGCGCGTCGACCTGGGCATGGACGACACCGCCCTGCCCGGCGTGGGCACGCCGCCGCACATCAAGGCGAACGCCTTGCTGCTGCGCGAGGCGCTGACGAACCTGATCGACAACGCGATCAAATACTCCGGACAAGACGCGAATCGCGGCGGCGAGGTCACGGTCGGCGTCGCGACGGATGGCGGCGACGTCCTGATCGTCGTCGCCGACAACGGCCCGGGCATCCCGCCCGCCGACCGCACGCGCGTGTTCGAGCGCTTCGTGCGCGCGACGGACCAGGGCGAAGGCTGCGGGCTGGGGCTCGCCATCGTGCGCGACATCGTCGCCCAGCACGGCGGCACCGTCGACCTGCAGGACGCCGAGCCGCACGGCCTGAAGGTGGTCATCCGCCTGCCGCGACTGTGACCTCGCGGCACCGGCCCGGCGCCGCCGGCGCGCCGCCCGGTTTATACTCGGCCCCATCCTCATCGTATTGACGACCGTGTCCGAACCCACACTCTCTCCGCCCCCTGGCGGCCACCGCAACGCACGCCCGCTCGCGGCGGCCGCCGCGCTGATCGTCACGATCACGCTCACGCTGGCCGGCCTGCTCGTGTCGAGCTACCACGACACCATCGCGCGCGAACAGACCAATCTGCGCAACCTGGCCGAAGCGTTCGCCGCCCAGACCCACTACGCGACCCTCGCGCTCGACCTCGCGCTGGCCCGCGCCGCCGAGCGTCTGCCGCAGGACGGCACGGTGGCCGCCATGCCGGGCGGCGCCCTCGAGGACATCCCCGCGCGCGTGCGCCGGCTCGACGCGGATGCGGCGGGCGCGCCGGGCGCCGGACCGCGCATCGGCATCGCGCTGCCGCCGCACGGCGCGCACGCGACCATCACGCTGGCGCGCGCGCTGCCCGCCGGCGGCGCCGTCATCGAGACGGACGCCGCCTATTACCAGCACATCTTCGATTCGGCCGACCTGGGCCACGGCGGCTCCGTCACCCTGCACCAGCGCGACGGCACGATGCTCGTGCGCAGCCCGACCTTGCCCGCGATGATCGGACGTTCGTTCGACCGCTCGCCGCTCTTCCGGGTACACTTGCCGCGCGCCGCGGTCGGCGCGTTCGAGGCGACGAGCCCGATCGACGGCGTGCGCCGGCTGTACGGCTACAGCGCCGTCGCCGGCTATCCGCTCGTCATCGTCACGGGCCGCGACCTGTCCGATATCCTGGCCGTGTGGCGCGGCTGGCTGTGGGTGGGCGTGCTCGCGTGGGCGCTGCTGTCGGCGACCTTGGCACTGCTGGCCTGGCGCACGAGCCGGGAGACGGCGCGCCAGGCGGCGCTGATCGCCCGCCTGCAGGCCAGCGAAGGCCGGCTCGCGCACAGCTTCGCCTACCTGAAGGCCATCCTCGATGCCGTGCCCACGCCGTTGTGGGTGCTCGACGGCGCGCGCCGCATCGTCCTGTTCAACCGCGCCTTCGCCCAGTTCACGGGACGCGGCGACGGCGCGGTGACGGGCCACCTCGAAGCGGAGGTGCTCGACCCGGCCGGCGCGCCCGCGCGCGACGCCTTGTACGCCACCAGCGCCGCGGACGGCGTGCACGCGCTCGAAACGGAAGTGCGCGACGGCAGCGGCGCGCTGCGCACCGCCATCCAGCTCGCGGCGCGCCTGGACAGCGAGGGCGACGCCATCCAGATCGTCAACAGCCTCACCGACATCACGGAACGCAAGCAGATCGAACTGCGCCTGGCCTACCTGGCCGACCACGATCCCCTGACGGGGCTGCCGAACCTGAACCGCCTGCGCCGGGTGCTGGCGGACGCACTGCACGACGCCGCCGTGCGGGGCGAGCAAGTGGTGCTGCTGTTGATCGCGCTGGAACGCCAGCAGGAAGTGGCCGACCTGCTCGGCATCGAGGCGGGCGACGACGCCGTGCGGCAGGTGGCCGCGCGCCTGGCAACCTTGGCACCGGCACCGCTCTGCGTCGCGCGCGTAAAAGCGAACGAATTCGCGCTCGTGCTGCCGGCCGGCCCCGCGTATCCGCCGGCCGACGCGGTCGCGCTGGAACTGTACGCGCTGATGTCGGAACCCGTGCGCGTGGGCGGGCGCGAGTTCCACCTGGCGCCCGTCATCGGCATCGCCGTGTACCCGCAGGACTCGGGCTCCGCCAACGAATTGATGCGCCTCGCCGACATCGCCAAGCACCGCGCCCGCAGCGAGGCGGGCGAACCCGTGCACTTCCATTCCGAGTCCACGCACATCCAGCTGGACGAGCGGCTCACGATCGAGGAGCAGTTGCGGCACGCGCTCGAACGCGACGAGCTGACGCCGCACTACCAGCCGAAGGTCGACATCGCGACGGGCAAGGTGGCCGGTTTCGAAGTCCTGCTGCGCTGGAACAGCCCCGTGCTGGGTGCCGTCCCGCCCGACCGCTTCATTCCGATCGCGGAACAGACGGGCCTCATCGTGCCGATCGGGACGTGGGTGCTGCGCACCGCGTGCGCGCAGGCGGGCCGCTGGGCGCGCGAGCACGGCATCGCGACGCGCATCGCCGTCAACCTGTCGATCCGCCAGTTCTACCAGAAGGACTTGCTGCAGGTGATCGCCGCCGCGCTGGCCGACGCCGACCTCGCGCCGCACGCGCTCGAGCTGGAGATCACGGAGAGCATCGCGATGAGCCGCGTGGACGTCGTCGAGCGCGTGCTGGGCGGCATCCGCGACCTGGGCGTCGAACTGTCGATCGACGATTTCGGCACCGGCTATTCGAGTCTCGCCTACCTGAAGCGCTTTCCCGTGCAGCGGCTGAAGATCGACCGCGCGTTCGTGCGCGACCTCGGGCGCGACGCCGACAGCGCGGCGATCGTGGCGTCCGTCGTCGCGCTGGGCCATGGCCTGCAGATGCGCATCGTGGCCGAAGGCGTGGAGACCGAGGCACAGCTGGCGCTGCTGCGCGCGCTCGGCTGCGACGAATTCCAGGGCTATCTGTTCGCGCGGCCGATGCCCGCCGCCGCCGTGCCGCCGCTGCTCCTCGCGTCAGGCACGTGAGCGCACGGCGCGCCGCGTGCGCCCGCCCGGCGGCGGCTGCGGATGGGCCGGACGCACGGGCGCCGGCACGTCGGCCGATGCCGCGAGGTCGGCCCACGCATCGAAACCCACCTTCAGCACGCGCAGCCGGTCGTAGGCACGCTGCAGCGCGGCCCGTCCCAGCACGAGGCGCAGCGGGCCGCGGCCGGCGGCGACGGCCTGCATGACCGCCAGCGCGGCGCGCGCGGCATCCACCCGCGCAGCGGCGCTCCCGCGCGCGGCGCGGCCCGCGAGGCCGTCGTAGTCGGCGATGCCGGCGGCGCGCGGCACGAGGGGATCGGTGTCGTCGCCGCTGCCCGGATCGACCAGGGTGACGCCGATGCCCAACGGTTCGACCTCGTAAAACAAGGCTTCCGCGAGCGCTTCCAGCGCGGAGCGCGCCGCCTGACTGAAGCCTTCGAACGCGGGCGCCGGCACGGAGGCACGCGCCAGCATCACGACGTGGCCGGCGCGGCGCGCGCGCATGCCGGGCAGGACGCGGCGCGCGAGATTGACGGGACCGAACACGTTTTCGTCGAACAGCGCGCGCATGGCGCCGTCCTCGCCCTCCTCGATCGCGCCGGGATAGCACTGCGCGGCGCTCGTCGCGAGCACGTCGATGCGGCCGAAGTGGCGCTCGGCAGCGGCGACGGCCATGTCGACGCTGGCCATGTCCGTCACGTCCAGCGCCAGCGCCAGCGCACGCCCCGGATGGCGCTCCACGAGCGGCTGCAGCCGCGCCGGCGTGCGCGCGGCGAGCACGGCGTGCTGGCCGGACGCCAGCACGGCTTCGGCCAGCGCGGCAGCCAGGCCGGCCGTCGCATCGGCGATGAACCAGATGGGTTGCTTCGTGTCGGACATCATTCCTCCTCGCGTCGTACGGTGCCTGGTTTGAGGTACCGCAATAGATGATTCTAGATGCAGGCTGGATACGGTTCCATAGGCGATTTTCCGAAACTCTTGCCTAAAATTCCAATCGTCATCCAATCGCGGGCACGGCCTGCGCAACGATCACGAACTTGATCGCGGGCGCCGCAGAACCGCGGCGGTCATCCATTGACCCCGGTCGAGTTTGCGCCTACACTTTGAGATGGTTGCGCTACCATTTTAATATGTTATAACAAATCGCAACCTTCCTGCCAGGAGGAGATCGTGCAAATCACTCGTCACGCAGCGCTCGTCGTCGCGCTCGCGGCCATGCTGCTGTCCACCGCTGCCGTCACCGCAGAAAACGCCCGCCTCGCGCCGCGCGAACGCATCCTGCTGGACGACGGCTGGCGCTTCCACGCCGGCGACCCGGACGGCAACTCCGCGCCTTATCTGTACGACGTCCGGCCCGCCGTGACCGTATCGGCCGACGGCAAGATGGCCGACGCCGTGCCCGAGGAGGCGGCGCGCGTCGCCGGCGCCAATATCCCCGTGCTGAAGCCGTGGATCCTCCCGACCGGCAACCCGTTCATCCGCGACCCGGCGCGGCACCACGCGCGGCCCGCCGCGGAACCGGCCGTGGACGCACCGTTCGCCCGCGCCGCATTCGACGATGGCTCCTGGCGTGCAGTCACCCTGCCGCACGACTGGGCCATCGAAGGCCCGTTCCTGACGACGGGTCCGTACGGCGGCATGGGCCGCCTGAAGACGTGGGGTCCCGTCTGGTACCGGCGCAAGCTCGACATCCCCGCCACCGACAAAGGCAAGAAGATCTTTCTCGACGTGGGCGGTGCCATGTCGTACGCGAGCGTGTGGGTCAACGGCCACCTCGCCGGCGGCTGGCCGTACGGGTACAGCTCCTTCCGCATCGACCTGACGCCGTGGCTCAAGCCGGGCGCGGCGAACCAGCTCGCGATCCGCCTCGACAACCCGCCGGAATCGGCGCGCTGGTATCCGGGCGCGGGCCTGTACCGCGACGTGTGGCTGACGAAGACGGCGCCCGTGCACGTGGGCCAGTGGGGCGTGACGGTGACGACACCGGAGGCGACGGCGGCGTCCGCGCGCGTCACGTGGCGCATCGCGCTCGACAACGACGGCGCGGCTGCGGCCACCGCCACCGTGACGACGGACCTGTATGCGCTCGACGACGCCGGCCACGCGGTCGGCAAGCCCGTCGCGACCGCGGTGTCGGCACCCGTCGCGGTCGCCCCCGGCCGCGGCGCCGCCGTGAGCGGATCGGCGGTCGTCGCGCACCCGCGCCTGTGGGGCCCGCCGCCCACGCAGCGGCCGCACCGCTACCTGCTCGTCGCGACCGTGCGTGAGGATGGCCGCGTCGTCGACCGCGAAGAGACGCCGTTCGGCATCCGCACCGTGCGCTTCGACCCGGACCGCGGCGTCGTCGTCAATGGCGAGCACATCCCGCTGCGCGGCGTGAACAACCACCACGACCTCGGCGCGCTGGGCGCCGCGTTCAACGTGCGCGCCGCCGAGCGCCAGCTGCGGATCATGGGGGCGATGGGCGCCAACGCGCTGCGCATGAGCCACAACCCGCCCGACCCGCAACTGCTGGACCTCGCCGACCGCATGGGCTTCCTCGTGATGGACGAGATATTCGATTCCTGGCAGCGCAAGAAGACGCCGCTCGACTTCCACCTGATCTTCCCCGACTGGCACGAGCAGGACTTGCGCGCCATGATCCGGCGCGACCGCAACCACCCGGCCATCATCCTGTGGAGCGTGGGGAACGAGGTGGGCGAGCAGTACACGGGCGAGGACGGTGCCGCCGTCGGTCGCGAGCTCGTCGCGATCGCGCACGACGAAGACCCCACGCGCCCCGCCACGAGCGCGATGAATTACGCGAAGGCCGACATGCCGCTGCCGCGCGTGCTGGACGTCGTCTCGCTGAACTACCAGGGCACCGGCATCCGCACGCTGCCCGGCCAGTTCCCGAAGTTCCGCGCCGCGTTTCCGGACAAGGTGATCCTGCACAGCGAGAGCGCATCGGCGCTGTCCAGCCGGGGCGAATACCAGTTCCCCGTCCCCGGCGTGCTGAGCGCCGCCGTGCGTCCCGGCGTCGGTGGCGATCCGGCCACGCGCCAGGTCAGCGCCTATGAATTGTTCGCGGCGGACTTCGGTGCGTCGGCCGACCGCGCGTTCGCATCGCTGGACGAGAACCCGACCGTGGCCGGCGAATTCGTCTGGACGGGCTTCGACTACCTGGGCGAACCGACGCCCTACTACGACGCGCGCAGCTCGTACTCCGGCATCGTCGACCTCGCAGGCTTCCCGAAGGACCGCTACTGGCTGTACCAGTCGCGCTGGCGCCCCGACGTGCCCATGGTCCACGTGCTGCCGCACTGGACGTGGCCGGAACGCGTGGGCCAGGTGACGCCCGTGCACGTGTTCACGTCGGGCGACGAGGCCGAGCTGTTCGTCAACGGCAAGTCGCAGGGCCGCCAGAAAAAGGCGCCGTATGCCTACCGCCTGCGCTGGGATTACGTGACGTACGCGCCGGGCGAGATCACCGTCGTCGCGTACAAGGACGGCCGCGAGTGGGCGCGCGAGACCGTGAGGACGGCCGGCGCCCCGGCCGCGCTGCGGGCGGACGCGGACCGCACGGCGCTCGCCAGCGACGGACGCGACCTGGCGTTCGTCACCGTGCGCATCGTCGACAAGGATGGTGTGCCGGCGCCCCGCGCGCGCGACCGCGTGCGCTTCACCGTCGACGGGCCTGCAGAAGTCGCCGCCACCGACAACGGCGATCCGACGGACTTCACGCCGTTCCAGTCTCCCGACCGGGCCGCGTTCAACGGCCTCGTGCTGGGCATCGTGCGCACGCGGGCCGGCGCGGGCGGGACGATCACGGTGCGCGCCGCCGGTGCCGGCCTCGAACCGGCGGTCGTGACCTTGCGCAGCACGCCGCGCGCCGAGTGATCCGACGGTCCATGCATTTGTTCAAAAACTTTTGCACAAACATAACGTGACGAGGCTCATCGACGCTTGGTGCTAAGCTTGCCCTGCAATGCAGCACCATCGGAGGGCCGCCATGTCGAAAGCACGCAACGAAGTCGTCGTGATCACGGGTGCCAGCGCGGGGATCGGCCGCGCGGCCGTCCAGCAGTTCGCGCGCCGCGGCGCACGCATCGCCCTGATCGCGCGCGACCCGGACCGGCTGGAGGCGGCCCGTGCGGAAGCCGAGCGCCTCGGCTCGCCGCACGCCATCGCCATCTCGGCCGACACGGCCGATCACGACCAGGTCGAGGCGGCCGCCGAGCGCGTGGAAAACGAGCTGGGCCCCATCGACATCTGGGTCAACAACGCGATGGCCACCGTGTTCGCGCCGTTCGCCGACATCGCCCCGGAAGACTTCCGCCGCGTCACCGACGTCACGTACCACGGCTTCGTGTGGGGCACGATGGCCGCGCTGAAGCGCATGCGGCCCCGCGACCGCGGCACGATCGTGCAGGTGAGCTCCGCGCTCGCGTACCGCTCGATCCCGCTGCAATCGCCGTATTGCGGCGCGAAGCATGCGATCAAGGGCTTCACGCAATCCGTCCGCACGGAGCTGGAGCACGACCACAGCAACGTCCACGTCGCGGTCGTCGACATGCCGGGCGTGAACACGCCGCAATTCGAATGGTGCAAGACGACGCTCACGCACCACCCCCAACCCATCGGCACGTACTACCAGCCGGAGCTGGCGGCGCGCGCCATCTACTGGGCCGCCCATGCGCGCCGGGCCGAGATCTGCGTCGGCTACCCCACCTTGGCCACGATGCTGGCCGAGAAATTCGTCCCGCGCGTGCTCGACCGCTACCTGGCGCGCAAGGGCGTGGCGGGCCAGCAGCGCGCCGACACGATTCCGGCCGACCGGCCCGACAACCTGTGGCGCCCCGTGCCCGGGCCGTATGCGGCGCACGGCACGTTCGACGCCGGCGCCAGTACGAGAAGCCTGCAGCTGTGGGCCACGACGCATCGCGGCTGGCTGCTGGCCGGCATGGGCGCCGCCGGCATCGCATTGGGCCTGCGCCAGCTGCGCCGCCACTGACCAACCATCGAAGCGAGGACAGACATGAGCAAGACCGTAGGCGACTTCTTCGTCGAACGCCTGTACGAATGGGGCGTCCGGACCATCTTCGGCTATCCGGGCGACGGCATCAACGGCGTGCTGGGCGCCCTGCAGCGCTTCGGCGGCAAGATCGAGTTCATCCAGGTGCGCCACGAAGAGATGGCCGCCTTCATGGCCTCCGCGCACGCGAAGTTCACGGGCGAACCGGGCGTTTGCCTGTCGACCGGGGGCCCCGGCGCCGCGCACATGGTGACGGGCCTGTACGACGCGAAGATGGATCACGTGCCCGTGCTCGCGATCTGCGGCCAGGCGCCGACGACGTCCCGCGGCGCCCATTACCAGCAGGAGCTGAACCTGGACCGCCTGTTCCAGGACGTGGCCGACTACGTGTACGAGGCGAGCCAGCCGTCGCAGGTGCGCCACCTGCTCGACCGCGCGATGCGCACGGCGCGCGGCCGCAACGGCGTGAGCGTCGTCGTGCTGCCGAACGACCTGCAGGAAAAAGCGTATGAGGACCCGCCGCGCAAGCACGGCAACGTGTTTTCCGGCATCGGCTACACGAAGCCCCGCATCGTGCCGTACGAAGCCGACCTGCAGCGCGCTGCCGACGTCCTCAACGCGGGCAGCAAGGTGGCGATCCTCGTCGGAGCCGGCGCCCTGCTGGCGACCGACGAAGTCATCGCCGTGGCCGAGCGCCTGAAGGCCGGCGCCGCGAAGGCATTGCTGGGCAAGGCTGCCCTGCCCGACCATCTGCCGTGGGTGACGGGCTCCATCGGCCTGCTGGGCACGAAGGCCAGCTGGGAAATGATGAGCGACTGCGACACCCTGCTGATGGTCGGCACCGGCTTCCCTTACTCGGAATTCCTGCCGAAGGAAGGCAAGGGCCGCGCCGTCCAGATCGACATCGACCCGTCGATGCTGAGCGTGCGCTACCCGGCCGAAGTCAACCTGCACGGCGACAGCGCGGAGACCCTGCGCCTGCTGCTGCCGCTGCTGAAGGAAAAGACCGAGACAAGCTGGCGCGAAAAGGTCGAGAAGGAAGTGCGCGACTCGTACAAGCTGCTGGAGGAACGGGCGCTCGCGTCCGCGAACCCGATCAACCCGCAGCGCGTGTGCCACGACCTGTCGCCGCTACTCACGCGCGACGCCATCGTCACGAGCGATTCCGGCTCCTGCGCCAACTGGTATGCGCGCGACCTGAAAGTGCAGCGCGGCCAGATGTATTCGCTGTCCGGCGGCCTCGCGTCGATGGGCGCGGCCGTGCCGTACGCCATCGCCGCCAAGTTCGCCCACCCGGACCGCCCCGTGATCGCGCTCGTCGGCGACGGCGCCATGCAGATGAATAACATGGCGGAGCTGATCACCGTATCGAAATACTGGAAGCGCTGGAAGGACCCGCGCTGGATCGTCTGCGTCTTCAACAACCAGGACCTGAACCAGGTCACATGGGAACAGCGCGTCATGGAAGGCAATCCGAAGTTCGAGGCGACGCAGCAGATCCCCGACGTGCCATATCACCGCTTCGGCGAATTGATCGGCTTGAAGGGCATCTTCTGCGACGATCCGGATAAAGTGGGCGAAGCGTGGCGCGCGGCACTCGCCGCGGACCGTCCCGTCGTCCTCGAATTCAAGACCGACCCCGAAGTGCCGCCGCTGCCGTCGCACATCACGCTCGACCAGGCCAAGCACTTCATGACCACCATCGGCAAGGGCGACCCGAGCGAAGGCTCCATGCTCGCGGGCGTGGCACGCCAGGTGCTCAGCGCGATCCTCCCCGGGGACAAGCCGTGAACGCGGCGGCGCCCGCGGACGCGCGCCCGCTGGCGCGCGCACTCGGCGCCGCCACCTTCGGCCTGGCGCTGGGGGCGTTGCTGCTGGCGCGGCGTGGGCCGTCCGCCGCGGTGCCGGGTCCGCAGGTGCGGCGACGGTTGCCGCTGGCGCCGGACGTGGACCAGCGAGACGCGGACGCCTGCGCGTCCACCGGTGCCGCATGGCCGGACGACGCCGGCCACGAGCACACCGCCCGCAACGACCCCGCGACGTCGGCGCTGCAAGCCCGGCGGCTGTACCAGGCCGCCGCGATGCTGGCCGCGTCCGTGCTGAGCGACAGCGCGCTCGAACATTATCGCGGCGGCTTCGAGAACCCCGGCATGTTCACGCCGCTCGCCAGCGCGGCAGTCGTGCTGGCCTGCGCGCTGCGCGGCGCGGGACGGGACGCGGCCCGGGCCGCTCCCACGCCGCAACTGGGCGCGCCGGCGGTCCGCGTACGCAGTCGCGCGCCTGTACACGCCCGCCAGCCCGCGCGACGCCTCCATCGGGCGGACGACGCCCATCCCGCCGCCACGGTGCCCTACGCCACCGCCTGCGCCGTCGGCGCCGCTGGCCTCGGCTTCCACGCGTACAACGTGTTGCGCCGGCCCGGCGGCCTGTCGTGGGCCAACCTGTTCTACGCGGCGCCGCTCGGCGCCCCGGCCGCGCTGCTGCTGGCCGGCGTGATCGGGCTCGCCGCGCGCCCCGTCGCCGCCGGCGCGCCCACGTTGGCCGGCCTGCCCAGCGGCCGCGCACTGTGCGGCCTCGCCGCGTTCGGCCTCGCCGGCACGAGCGCGGAGGCGGCGCTGCTGCACTTCCGCGGCACGTTCCAGCATCCGGCCATGTGGGTCCCGGTCACCGTGCCGCCCGTGACGGCCGTGATGCTGGCCGGCGCGGCCCTGCCTGGCCCACCAGGGCCGAGGCGCCTGACGAACGCGCTGCTCAAGGTGTGCACGTGGCTGGGCATAGTGGGCATGGGCTTCCACGCCCGCGGCATCGCGCGCCAGATGGGCGGCTGGCGCAACTGGAGCCAGAACGTGCTCTCCGGCCCGCCCCTGCCGGCGCCGCCGAGCTTCAGCGCCCTCGCGCTGGCCGGCCGCGCGGCGCTGGCATTGCGCGCGGCGCAAGCAGGCCCGCAGCGGGAGGCCGCATGACACGGGACGCCGACGCTCCACCGCCCCGCTTCCCCGGCTACGACGTATTGGCGAAGTGGGACAGCCCGTCGTTCGACGACACGACGCGTGGCGTCCTCGCAGCCCGCCTCGATGCCGTCCCGCCGCGCCGCTGGCTGACGGAGGCCGAATGGGACCTGCTGGAAGCGATCAACGCACGCCTGCTGCCGCAGCCGGAGCGCGCACACCCGATCCCCATCACGCCGTGGATCGACACGATGCTGCACGACGACCGCGGCGAAGGCTTCCGCCACCCGGACATGCCTCCGCTGCGCGCCGCGTGGCGCCAGGGCCTCGCCGCCGTCGACGACGAAGCGCACCGCCTGCACAACCTCCCGTTCGTCCGGCTGGACAAGACGACGCAGGACGCCGTGCTGCGGGCCCTGGCCGACGGCCGCGCCGTATCCCCACGCTGGCAGGGACTGGACGCGCAGCGTTTCTTCATCCACCACCTGCTGAAAACGGCCGCGGGCATCTATTACGCCCACCCGCTCGCGTGGAACGAGATCGGCTTCGGCGGTCCCGCCAGCCCGCGCGGCTATGTGCGGCTCGGTTTCGACAGCCGCGACCCATGGGAAGCGAAGGAGGCGCCATGAGCGGACAGCATGCGCCCCGCACCGGCGCCGGCCGCGCGCCCGACGTGTTCGAGCGCGGCGGCTGGGTCACCATGCGCGAATACGGCGACGACGAGGTGGTGGATTTCGCCATCGTCGGCGCGGGCGCCGGTGGCGCCACGCTCGCGTGCAAGCTGGCGGAGGCCGGATTTTCCGTCGTCGTGCTGGAAGCGGGGCCGTTCTGGCGGCCACTGGAAGACTTCGCGTCGGACGAGGAGGCGCAGCAGCAGCTGTACTGGACGGATGAACGCATCTCCGGCGGCGCGGACGCACTGGCCCTCGGCGGCAACAACTCGGGCTGGGGCGTCGGGGGCTCGACCGTCCACTTCAGCATGATCTCGCTGCGCTTCCGGCCCGACTGGTTGCAGGCGCGCAGCCGGCTGGGCTACGGCTTCGATTGGCCCATCACGTACGACGAGCTGGCGCCCTATTACGACGAGGCGGAACGGGCGCTGGCCGTGTCCGGGCCGATACGCTATCCGTGGGGCCCGCCGCGCGGGCGCTATCCGTACCGCGAGCACGAGATGAACGCGGCCGGCCTCGTGCTGGCGCGCGGCGCGGAGAAGATGGGCATCCCGTGGGCCGCCGTCCCGCTGGCGACCGTGTCCGCGCCGCGCGGCAAGTCGCCGCCGTGCGTCTACCGGGGCTTCTGCAATTTCGGCTGCGCGACGAACGCCAAGCAGAGCGCGCTGATCGTCTGGATTCCGCGCGCGCTGGCGGCCGGCGCCGAAGTGCGCGACCTGGCGATGGCCGGCCGCATCGAACTGGGCCCGGATGGCCGCGCGACGGGCGTGCACTACCGCCGCAGCGACCAGTGGCGCTTCCAGCGCGCACGCCACGTCGTCGTATCGGGCTATGCGATCGAGACGCCGCGCCTGCTGCTGAATTCCGCGTGCGACCGCTTCCCGCATGGCCTCGCGAACAGCTCGGGCCTCGTCGGCACGCACCTGACGACGCACGCCGGCCCCGGCATGTGGGCCCGTTTCGACGAAGCCATCCGCTGGTACAAGGGACCGCCCAACATGGCCGTGTGCGAGCACTGGAATTACACGGACGGCGGCAAGGATTTCCATGGCGGCTACGCGTTCATGAGCCAGGGCCCGCTGCCGCGCGCGTGGGCCCAGCTCCTGGTCACGGAACGCCACCGGTGGGGCATGGCGCTGCGGCGCGAGATGGTGGATTACAATCACATGGCTGGCTTCGTCGCCGTCGCCGAGACGGAACCGCGGCCGTGCAACCGTGTCGAACTGTCCGACGTGCGCGACCGCCACGGCCTCCCCGTCGCCCACGTGACGTTCGCATACTCCGACAACGATCGCCGCATGCAGGACCACGCGCGCCGCTTCATGGGCCAGATGCTGGACGCGGCCGGCGGCGCCACGCCGTGGACCAGCGACGACACGAGCCACATCCTCGGCACGTGCCGCATGGGCGCCGACCGCGAGACGAGCGTCGTGGACGCGGATGGCCGCAGCTGGGACGTGCCGAACCTGTGGATCTGCGACGGCTCGCTGTTCCCGACGGCGGGCGGCGTGAATCCGTCGCTGACGATCCAGGCCCTCGCCTGCCGCATGGGCGCGCGCATCCGCACGCTGGCGGCGCGCGGGGAGTTATGAAGGAATCGACATGAGCAAGGTAGCCAGCATCTTCGACCTCGAATGCCTCGCGCGGGAGCGCCTGCCCGCCGTCGTATTCGACTACGTCCACGGCGGCAGCGAACAGCAGCTGACCGTCCAGCGCAACCTCGACGACATGCGCGCCTTGGCGCTGCGCCAGCACAGCCTGCGCGACGTGTCGCAGCGCGACATGACCGTCACGATGGTGGGCGATGCGGCCCGCATCCCCCTCGCCCTCGGGCCGACGGGCCTCGCCGGCCTCACGTGGGCGAACGGCGAATGCGAGGCGGCACGTGCGGCCGTCGACTTCGGCGTGCCGTTCTGCCTCTCGACATGCTCCATCAATTCCATCGAGGACGTGGCGGAGGCGATCCACGCGCCGTTCTGGTTCCAGCTGTACCTCATGAAGGACCACAAGGTCAACGAAAGCCTGATGCGGCGCGCGCACGACGCGAACTGCTCGGCCCTCGTGCTGACGATCGACCTGCACACGCAGGGCAAGCGCTGGGCCGACGAAAAGCACGGGCTGGCCGTGCCGCCCCGGCTGACGCCGTCGAACATCATGCAGATGGTGAGCCATCCGCGCTGGCTCGCGAACATGGTGGGCAGCAAGCGCCACACGTTCGGCAATTTCGAGCACGAGATCAAGGAAGGCGGCTCCATCGGCTCGCTGTCGAAGTGGATCGAGGAACAGTTCGATCCGTCGTTCGACGTCAAGACCGCGCGCTGGGTGCGCGACCAGTGGCAGAGAAAGCTGATCCTGAAAGGCGTCATGAACCCGGACGATGCGCAAACCGCCATCGACATCGGCGCGGACGCCATCATCGTGTCGAACCACGGCGGGCGCCAGCTGGACGGCGCGCCGTCGTCGATCTCCGTGCTGCCGGAAATCGTCGATGCCGTGGGCGACCGCATCGAAGTGCTGTTCGACGGCGGCATCCGCACCGGCGGCGACATCGTGAAAGCCATCGGTCTCGGTGCCCACGCCTGCCTGTCCGGCCGCGCATGGCTGTACGGCCTCGCGGCGCGCGGACGCGACGGCGTCACGTGCGCCCTCAGCTTGCTGGAACAGGAACTGCAGGACTGCATGCTGCTCACGGGCCTCGACAACCTGCACAAGATCGATCCGGGGGTCGTCACGGCGCAGCCGCCGCTGGGGAGGCGCTGATGCTGCCCTTTGTGTTCGCGACGGGTATCGAAAGCAGTTCCCCGACGATAGTCAACGGCCGCATCCGGCGCGACCAGATGGAGGAATGCGGGCATTACCGCCAGTGGCAGGCGGACTTCGCCCTCGTGGCGCAACTGGGCATCCGCACCTTGCGCTACGGCGTGCCCCTGCACCGCACGTGGCTGGGGCCCGGCCGGTACGATTGGGAATTTGCCGACCAGGCGTTCGGCGAACTGCGGCGCCTGGGCATCGAACCGATTGCCGACCTGTGCCACTTCGGCGTGCCGGACTGGATCGGCAATTTCCAGAACCCCGATTTCCCCACGCTGTTCAGCGCCTACGCCCGCGACTTCGCGCTGCGCTACCCGTGGATCCGGCTGTACACGCCCGTCAACGAGATGTACGTGTGCGCGAAGTTTTCCGCGCTGTTCGGCTGGTGGAACGAGCAGGCACGCGATCACCGCTCGTACGTGACGGCACTGAAGCATCTCGCCAAGGCCAACGTGCTCGCGATGCGCGCGATCGTCGCGCTGCGGCCGGACGCCGTGTTCGTGCAGAGCGAATCGAGCGAATACTTCCACGCCAGCGGTCCCGACGCCGTCGACGACGCCGAGCGGCGCAACCAGCTGCGCTTCCTGTCGCTCGACTTCAACTACGGCCGCCCCCTCGACGCCATGCAGCGCGAGTTCGTGCTCGACGGTGGCATGACGCCGGACGAATGCCGCTTCTTCGAAGAGCACGCGCTATGCTGCCACTGCATCCTCGGCAGCGATTACTACATGACGAACGAGCACGACGTCGATCCGGACGGCACGACGCACGACGCGGGCGAAACGCTGGGCTTTGCGATGATCGCGCGCGAATACTTCGAACGCTACGGCCTGCCGCTGATGCACACGGAAACGAACCTCGACCAGGGCAGTCGCGGCACCGAATCGCGCGACTGGCTGCGCTGCCAATGGGCCCACGTGCGCAGCCTGATGCGCTGCGGCGTGCCCGTCGTCGGGTTCACGTGGTATTCGCTGACCGACCAGATCGACTGGCACATCGAACTGCGCGAGGCCCGCGGCATCGTCAATCCGCGCGGGCTGTATGACCTGCAGCGGTGCATCCGGCCCGTCGGCGGCGCGTACCGCGACCTGATCGCTGCGTGGGATGGCCGGATCGCGTCCGTCGATCCGGCGGCGCGGCCAGGCGCGTGACGTCGGCGCGACGCCCCTTGACGCGCGGCGCCGCCTGCGGTCTACTTTGGCCGCCCGCATTCCGAACGGAACCATGACGCTCTCACCCATCATCGACCTGCTCAACCTGATCCCGCGCAGCCTGATCCTCCCGCCCGCCAGCCTGTTCGTCGTCATCGCCATCGGCCTCGCGTTGCTGCGGCGCCGACCCAGAGCCGGCCGCATCGTCGCCGGCACGGGGCTCGCCTTGCTGGCGTTCCTGTCGACGCCGGGCGGCGCGCGGCTGCTCGTCGCACCGCTGGAACGGATGACGGCCCCGGTGCAGGCGCCCGAGCGCGCGGGCGCGCAGGCGATCGTCGTGCTGGCGGCGGGCCGGCTGCGGCGCGCGCCGGAGTACGACGGCCGCGATATCCCGGACTACGTCGGCCTTGCGCGCCTACGCTACGCGGCGCACCTGCAGCGCCAGACGGGGCTCCCGATCCTCGTCAGCGGCGGCAGCGGCACGAGCGACACCGACCCGGACGCGCGCCGCACGTCGGAAGCCGACAGCATGGCCGCCGCGCTGCGCGACGACTTCGGCGTGCCCGTGAAGTGGCTGGAGGGCAGCTCGCGCGACACGGCGGAAAACGCCGCGTTCAGCGCCGCCATCCTGCGCGCGGAAGGGGTCAAGCGCATCCTGCTCGTGACGGACGCCATGCACATGCCGCGCGCCAGCGCCGTGTTCGCGCGCGCCGGCTTCGACGTCGTCAGCGCGCCCACGATGTTCTTCGGCCAGCAGCCCCTGTCTACCGCCGCCTGGATCCCGAGCGCGGAAGGCATGCGCCGCTCGTGGTACGCGTCGTACGAACTGGTCGGCATCGTGTGGTACCGGCTGCGTGCCGCGAACGGCCGCTGACCTATCTGCTGCCGAACCGGGGTGACACCGTCGCCGGCTGCTGCCACGGCGCCTTCAGTTCCGTGCGCGTCGTGTAGTCGGACAGCGACAGTCCGAACAACAGCATGAGCATCACCGCGCCGGCGACCGCCGCGAGACGCAACAGCGCGGGCGCGCGCTTGAGGCGCATGAACACGATGGCGACGAGCAGGGCCTTCGCCAGCGCGATCGCGAGGCTGATCGCCGTGTTCAGCCACCCGAGGCGCAGCAGCGCGCAGCCGGCCGTCAGCGCCAGCAGTGCCATCAGCGCGATCCACGTGAGCACCAGGGGTCGGGTGGACTTGTCCACGTCAGCCTCCCGAGCGCGCCGTCAGGTACAGCAGCGGATACAGCACGATCCATACGACGTCGACGAAGTGCCAGTACAGGCCGACGAGTTCCACCGCCTCGTCGCCCGGCCCGCGCGGCGGCGCGTGGCGCAGCACGACCATCAGCCACACGCAGGCCGCCACGCCGATCGACAGGTGCAGCGCATGCAAGCCCGTCCCCGCGAAATACAGCAGGAAGAACAGCTCCATGCCGTACAGGGCGGTTGGCGTACGGGCGTCGGACGGATGGAAGCCCGTGCCCGGGAACAGGTGCTCGTCGAATTCCTGGTGCCATTCATAGCCCTTGATGGCGAGGAAGGCGACGCCCAGCAGCGCCGTCAGCGCGAGCAGGCGCACCGCGCGCCGGCGTCCCTCGATGCCGCCGCCCTGCGCCGCGTGGCCCGCGAGCGCCATGCAGAAGCTGCTCGTCAGCAGGACGGCCGTGTTGACGGTCCCCAGCAGCATGTCCGTGTGGCGGCTCGCCATCCCCGCCGCTCCCGGATGGTGCATGCGCAGGTACAGATAGCCGAGCAGCAGCGGGCCGAAGAACAGCAGCTCGCTGGACAGGAACACCCACATGCCGAACGAGCGGGCGAAGTCCTGCTGCGCGTGGTCGCGGAACTGCGGTTCGAGGACCGGCGCGTTCATGGCCCCTCCGGCGTGTAGGCGTACGGCTCGCGCACGACGACGGGCGCAATCGTGAAATTGTGCTCGGGCGGCGGCGAGTCCGTCTGCCATTCGAGGCCCGTGGCGCGCCACGGGTTCGCCGGCGCGCGCGCCCCGTAGCGCAGCGACCACGCGAGATAGCCCAGCGGCAGCAAATAGCCCACCGCGAGCGTGACGGCGCCGGCGGACGACAGCACGTGCAGCAGCTGGAATTCCGGCGGATAGCTGTGATAGCGGCGCGGCATGCCCGCATAACCGAGCAGGTATTGCGGGAAGAACGTCAGGTTGAAGCCGGCGAAGATGACGAGCGCCGCGATCTTGCCCCACGTCTCGGAATACATGCGGCCCGTGACTTTCGGCCACCAGAAATGGATGCCGCCCAGGTACGCCATCACGGACCCGCCGACCATGATGTAGTGGAAGTGGGCGACGACGAAATAGGTGTCGGACAGGTGCACGTCGAGCGCCAGCGCCGCGAGGAACAGCCCCGTCAGCCCGCCGATCGTGAACAGGCCGACGAAGCCCAGCGCGTACAGCATCGGCGCGGAAAAGCGGATGCTGCCCTTGTACAAGGTGGCTGTCCAGTTGAACACCTTGATGGCGGACGGGATCGCGACGAGGAACGACAGCAGCGAGAACACGAGGCCCGCGTACATCGACTGGCCGCTGACGAACATGTGATGGCCCCACACGAGGAAGCCAATGACGGCGATGGCCAGGATCGCGTACGCCATGAAGCGGTAGCCGAACACGGGCCGGCGCGCGAAGCACGGGATGATCTCGCTGGCCACGCCCATCGCGGGCAGCACCATGACGTACACGGCCGGGTGCGAATAAAACCAGAACAGGTGCTGGAACAGCAGCGGGTCGCCGCCCAGCGCCGGGTCGAAGATCCCCACCTGGAACAGGCGCTCGATGGCGACCAGCACGAGGGTCATCGCCAGCACGGGCGTCGCCAGCACGAGGATCAGCGACGTGGCGTAGTTCGCCCACACGAACAGCGGCAGCCGGAACCAGCCGAGGCCCGGCGCGCGCAGGGTGTGCACGCTCACGATGAAGTTCAGGCCCGTCAGGATCGACGAGAACCCGAGCACGAGGACGCCGGACAGCGCCGCCACGACGTGCGAATTCGAGAACATCGACGAGAACGGCGTGTAGAACGTCCACCCCGTGTCGACGCCGCCCGCCAGCAGCGCCCACAACACGATGGCGCCGCCCGCCATGTACAGGTACCAGCTGGCGAGATTCAACCGGGGGAATGCGAGGTCGCGCGCGCCGATCATCAGCGGCATCAGGAAATTCCCCAGCACGGCGGGGATCGACGGGATCAGGAACAACCACACCATGATGATGCCGTGCGCCGTGAACAGCTTGTTGTACGTGTCGTCGCTGACGAGGTCACCCTGCGGTGTCGCCAGTTCCAGCCGGATCAGCGCCGCCGCCACGCCGCCGAGGAAGAAGAAGAATGTGATCGAGATCGCGTACAGCACGGCGATGCGCTTGTGGTCGCGCGTCGTCAGCCAGTCGATCAGGCGATAGCCGCCGTGCAGATAGCTCGGCTCGCGCCGCTCGGAAGGCGGCGTGCCCTCGTCGAGGATGGCCGCGTCATTTTGCGCGCTCGTCATGCCCGCTCTCCCTGATGTATTCGATGATGGCGAGGATGTCTTCCTCGCCGACCTGCCCCGCGAACGACGGCATGATGGGCGCGTAGCCCGCGACGACGTCCTTCTGCGGCAGCAGGATCGAGTCGCGGATGTATGGCTCGTCCGCCGTCAGTTCGCGGCCGTCCGCGAGGTGGACGCGCCGGCCCAGCAACCCCGTCAAGTCGGGCGCATGCACGCTGGAGCCGGGGTCGTGGCAGCCGCTGCAGCCGAAGCGGCGATACAGCTCGTAGCCCCGCGCCGCCATGCCCGGCTGGTGTGGCCCCGCTTCCAGCCACTGAGAAAACGCCGCGGGCTGCATGACGATGACGCGACCCAGCATCATCGCGTGCTCCGTGCCGCAGTATTCCGCGCAGTACAGGCGATACTCTCCCGTGCGGCTCGGCGTGAAGACGATCGAGGTGTAGCGGCCCGGGACGACGTCCTGCTTGATGCGAAAGTCCGGCACGAAGAAGCTGTGGATCACGTCCTGCGACGTCATCACGAGCCGCACCGGGCGGCCCAGCGGCACGTGCAGCTGGCCGATCTCGCGGCGGCCGTTCCTGTGCTGCGCTTCCCACATCCACTGCTTCGCGACGACGAACACGGGCATCGCATTGGCCGGCGCCTGGTACAGCTTGATGTAGTCGATGGCGCCCCACGCGTACACGCCGAGGAATAGCAGCAGGGGGATCACGGTCCACGCGATTTCGACGGGCAGTCCCTGCTTCGGCACGTGCGTGCGGTCCGCGTTCGAGCCCGCGCGGTAGCGGACCGAAAAGCCGATCATCAGCGCGAGCAGCACGACGGCGACGGCGCCCGTCAGCAGCAACAGGCACAGCGCGAGGCTGTCGAGGCGCGCGGCCGACGCGGCGGCGTCCACCGGCAGCAGGCGGAAGTCCGTGTTCACGGCCGCCCTCCTCGCCGGCGCCACAGCCAGCAAACGAACAGCAGCGGCAGCAGCAGCACGCCCGCGCGCACGCCGGCCAGCGCGGCGCCCGTGTGCAGGCCGGACGTGGGCGCGTAGTGCGCGCACAGCAGCAGCACCTGTTGGCCGAACGACGGCGCAGGTTCAGCGCGCGCGGCTGCCTTCACGGCGGCGCGCAACCCGGCCGGATCGAAGCGCACGCCAGAGAATGCGCGGGCGATGCGGCCGTCCGTCGCCACCACGACGAAGCCGGCCGCGTGCGCGAGCTGGCCGGTCGCGGCGTCGGGCACGGCGCGGTAGCCGAGGGCCAGCTCCAGGCGCGCGAGTGTGGCCGCGTCGCCCGTCAGCAGGGTGAGGTCGGCCGCGCCGCCCGGCAGCAGCGCGGCGTACACCCGCTTGCGCGTGGCCGCTGCCGCGGCGCCGTCGCGCGGGTCCACGGACAAGCCGACGAGGCGGTAGTCGCCCGCCCCGAGGCCGGACAGTGCGAGCGCCTGCAGCACGCCCTCGAACAGGGTGCTGCACAGGTTCGGGCAGGTGTAATAGCCGGGCACCAGCACGACGGGGCGGTCGAACAACGTGGCCAGCTTCACGTGCCGCCCGGCGTCGTCGCGCAGCGCGGCGTCGAGGGGCAGCAAGGTGTCGGGGACGGGGTCGAAGCGTGCCGCGGGCGGAGCCGGCAGGCGCAACGCCTGCGCGGTGGCTGGGCCGCAGCCCAGCAGCGCTGCCAGCAGCAGGATGACGACCGCGTTCATCGCGCCCCCTTTGCCGGGACGAGGATCGGGGGCGTCCGGCCCACGACGGGTGCCGCGGGCGCCGGCCGACCGCGCGCAGGCTGCGCGGCACCACCGCGCGCGGCCAGCAGCGCCATCGCGACTTCCAGCGGGATGCGGGCGATGCCGGCCTGGCGGTCGACCCAGCCATAGCTCGCGAGCAGGCGGCGCTTTTCCGCGAGGTACGCGACGCGGTCGGGCTGCGGCGCCGGCTGCAGCTGCGGCGCGCTGCCGTCGAACGCATGCGGCGGCGCGTTCGCGGCCTGGCCGCGCTCGCGCAGCATCAGCGCGGCCGCGACGAGCGCGCACACGATGCCGCCCACGATGACGTACGCCCCGCGGCGCAGGCCGCGCAGGTCCAGGTCGCCGCCCTGGTAGTCAGGCATGGGCGCCCTCCTTTCTTCCAACCGCGAGCGCCGTCCACGCCAGCAATCCGAATCCGGCCGCCACGAGCGGCGCGAGCCACAGCCAGTGATGCGTCACGAGCGGGACGGACGGCAGCACGAGCCACCAGCAGTCGAGCAGGTGCGCGGCCAGCAGCGCGCCGGCCAGCACACCCATCAGCGCGGGCGCCGCCTTCGCGTGGCGCGACAGCAGGATGCACAGCGGTCCGGCGAAATGGCCGGCCACGAGCACCCACGCGACGGCCTGCCAGCCGGGCGCGCCGCGCCGCAGATACCACGCGATCTCGTGCGGCAGGTCGGCCGCCCAGATGATCAGGAATTGCACGTACGCGAGGTAGGCCCACGTCAGCACGTACATCATCATGAGGTTGCCCAGGTCCGGGAGACGCCCGCGCGCGGCGCCGCGGTCGATCAGCAGCACGGCGAGCGCGAGCCCGGTCAGCATCTGCCCCGTGCCCGCGAGCCAGCCGAACACGCTGGAATACCATTCCGGCTGCAGCGACATGATCCAGTCGACCGCGGCGAGGCTCACGGAAAAGCCGTATGCGAGCAGGCACATGGCGGCGCGCGCCGCGGACCGCGTACGGGCGCGCGTCTCGACGATGGCGAGTACGCTCCACAGCAGCAGGTAGCCGACGCTGCGCCCCGTGAAGAACGCGGGACTGAGCCACAAGTGGCGGAACGTGGCGTCCGGCTCGCCCGCCACGCCGTGCTGCCAGGGGTATAGCAGGGGCGCGCCCAGGAGAACCGGCAGGAACAGCAGGCACGCGAGCGGCAGCCAGCGCGCCGCGCGCAGCAGCGGACCGCGGATCGTCTCGCCCCACGCGCCCCCCGTCAGCTGGTGCAGCCACACGTTCGCGAGCCCGCCCAGCAGCGCGCCCGCGACAAACCACCACGCAGCCAGATAGCACGCCAGCAGCGCGCGCAGGTCGAGCCGCCAGCCGGCCAGCGCGGCGGCAAGCAGCACCAGCGCGGGCAGCGCGAGCTTCTTCGTCGTCATGGCTGCGCTCCCAGCCGCGCACGCACGTCGGGCGGCAGCGAGGCAACGTCCGCGTGCTGACTCAGTTGCAGCGCGCGGATGAAGGCGACGATGGCCCAGCGGTCGGCCGGCTCCACGCGGTCGCCGTACGGCACCATGACGCCGTAGCCGTTCTTGATGACGTCGTAGATGTGCCGGTCCGGCGCGTTGCGCAGCCGGTCCTGGTGGTACGAAGGCGGCGCCGGGAAGCCGCGCCGCACGACGAGGCCGTCGCCGTCGCCAGCCGGGCTGTGGCACGGCATGCAATAGATCATGTAGCGGTCCTGTCCCCGCTTCAGCAACGTCATGTCGACGGGATACGGATTCGTCTGCGCCTCGTCGGCGCCCACGTCGCGCTGCACGAGGTCGACGCCGTGGCGCCCGCCGGAACTGTCGGCGAACGCGCCGCGCGCGCGCGGCTCCGTGCCCGCGACAGGCGGCCGCGCGGAGGCCCCGTCCTCGAACAGGGGGCTCGGCGCGTACGTCTTGTAGCGGGGCTGGTCGTACATGTCCTGCTTCGCGCGCTCGCAGCCCGCCAGCGCACATAGCGCGATCGCGGCGACCATCATGCGCTTCATGCCGGCACCTCGCGCAGCAGCAACGGATGCAGTTCGGCGAGCAGGTCGCGCGCGAAGCCGGGTGCGAACACGGGGTCGCGCGCAGGCAGGCACAGGAAGAAGCGGTTGCGGCTCGCCAGCTCGAATTCCTCCACCTCGAACAACGGGTGATAAAGGCGCGGCAAGCCGTTCAGCACGAGCATCGTGACGACGGCCGCCACGGCGGCGCCGAGGATCGTGATCTCGAACGTGGCCGGGATGAACGCGGGCCAGCTGTTCAGCGGCCGCCCGCCGATGTTGATCGGGTAGTCGACGACGGCCGCATACCACTGCAGGAAGTACGTGGCGCCGCCGCCCACGATCCCGCCCAGCAGCGTCAACGGCGCGATCCAGCCCTTGTCCGCGCCGATGATCTCGTCCAGGCCTTCGATGGCGAACGGCGTGTACGCTTCGACACGCGTCCAGCCGCGCGCACGCACGTGGCGCACGGCCACGCACAACGCCTCCGCGCTGGGGAATTCGGCCAGCAAGCCATATAGCGGGCGCTCGCTCATGCCTCCCCCTTCGCGGATTCGCGCACCAGCTCCCGCATCTCCGCGATCGAGATCGCGGGCAGGAAGCGCACGAACAGCAGGAACAGCCAGACGAACAGCGCGATGGAACCGAACAAGGTGATCCAGTCCCAGCGCGTCGGGTAGAACATGCCCCACGCGGACGGCAGATAATCGCGGTGCAGCGACGTCACGACGATGAGGAAGCGCTCCATCCACATGCCGCAGTTGATGACGAGGCTGAGCACGAACAACAGCGGCACGCTATGGCGCACCCGGCGGAACCAGAACAGCTGCGGCACCAGCACGTTACAGGTCAGCATGGCCCAGTACACGGGACCGTACGGCCCCGCGAAGCGGTTGATCGTCATGTAGCGCTCGTACACGTCGCCGCTGTAGAACGCCGTGAAGATCTCGGCCAGGTAGCCGTAGGCCACCAGCCAGCACGTGGCAAGCAGCACCTTGGCCGCGTTGGCGAGATGACGGCCCGTGATGAAATCCTGCAGGCCGAACGCGTGGCGCAGCGGGATCGCGAGCGTCAGGACCATCGCGAAGCCGGAGAACAGCGCGCCGGCGACGAAGTATGGCGGGAAGATCGTCGAGTGGTAGCCGGGTGTGTTCCCCACGGCGAAGTCGAGCGACACGATCGTGTGCACGGAGACGACGAGCGGCGTCGCGAGCCCCGCCAGCAGCAGGTATGCCCATTCGAAGCGGGCCCAGTGGCGCGCCTCGCCGCGCCAGCCCAGCGCCAGCAGGCCGTACACCACCTGGCTCGTGCGCTCTCCGCGCTGGCCCGCGCGGTCGCGCAACGTCGCGAGGTCGGGGATCAGCCCCACGTACCAGAACAGCAGCGACACCGTGAGGTACGTGGCGATGGCGAAGAAGTCCCACACGAGGGGGCTGCGCCACTGCGGCCACACGTTCATCACGTTCGGGTACGGCACGAGCCAGTAGAAGAACCACGGCCGGCCCAGGTGCAGGATGGGGAACAGGCCCGCGATCGATGCCGCGAACAGGGTCATGGCCTCGGCGAAGCGGTTGATCGACGTGCGCCACTTCTGGCGCAGCAGCAGGAGGACGGCGGAGATGAACGTGCCCGCGTGGCCGATCCCGATCCACCAGACGAAATTCCCGATCGCGAAACCCCACGCGACGGGCATGTCCACGCCCCAGATGCCGATGCCTTTCACGAACAGCCACGTGACGGCGGCCAGCAGCGCGCAGACGCCCACCGACGCGACGAGGAACGCCGTCCACCAGCGCCAGCCGAATTGGTCGGTGAGGACGATGTTCGCGATCTTGTCCGTCACGCTCGCATAGCCCCAGCCGGGGCGCAGCACGGCGCTGTCGCGCGAATGCAGCGTGTCCGAGTTCGCGCGCGTGTCGGGCGTGCTCATTCCAGCTCCGGATCGGGATTCAGCACGCGCGTGACGTAGCTCGTGCGCGGGCGGGTGTTGAGCTCCGCCAGCAGGTCGTAGCCGAGCGGCGCCGCCTTCGCCGCGACGACATCGGCCGCCGGGTCGTTCAGGTCGCCGAAGCGGATCGCGCGTGTGGGGCAGACGGCCTGGCACGCGGTGACCATCTCGCCGTCCCGGATGCGCCGGCCGGCCTTCTCGGCCTCGATGCGGGCGCGCGTGATCCGCTGCAGGCAGTAGCTGCATTTTTCCATGACGCCGCGCCGGCGCACCGTCACTTCCGGATTCTGCTGCCCCTTCAGGCTCTCCACGTTCTGGTTCGAATACTGCAGGAAGTTGAAGCGCCGGACTTTATACGGGCAGTTGTTCGAGCAGAAGCGCGTGCCGATGCAGCGGTTGTACACCTGCACGTTCAGGCCCTCGCTGTCGTGCATCGTCGCGCCCACGGGGCACACTTCCTCGCACGGCGCGTGCTCGCAATGCATGCACGGCACCGGCTGGAACAGGGTGCGGGCGCCGGCCTGGTAGCGGTCGACGCGGATCCAGTGCATGCTGCGCCCGCGCGCCACTTCCTCCTTGCCGACGACGGGGATGTTGTTCTCGGCCTGGCACGCGACCGTGCACGCCGCGCAGCCGATGCACGCGTTCAGGTCGATCGCCATGCCCCATTTATAGCCGCCGTAGTCGCGCTCCGGGTACATCGACCCGTGCTTTTCGTCTTCGCGCTCGTGCGGTACGGGCCGCGCATCGGCGCCGCGCGCGAGCTCGCGCACGCGCATCGCGCCCTGCGGAGCGGCGGCCTGCTTGCGGTCGGCCAGCGCCGCCACGTGGACGGGATCACGTCCGTGCATGTCGACTTCCTTCTGGCGCACCACGAGATCGTGCGTGCGGGACGTCCGATCAAGTGCCAGCGCGGGCGGCGCGGCCAGCGCGGCGCGGGTGCGCAGGCGATAGGCGTCGAAGCCGACGCCCTCGCCCACCCCGCCGGCCGCGCGCCGGCCATACCCGAGCGGCAGCGTCACGACACCCTCGGCCTGGCCTGCGACGACGAGCACGGGTGCCTCCACCGTGCGGCCGTCCACGCGCAGCCGGGCGACGATTCCGTCCGCGAGACCCGCGCGCGCCGCCGTCGCGGGGCCGACGAGGGCCGCGTTGTCCCAAGTGAGCGACGTGAGGGGCCGCGGCAATTCCTGCAACCACGCATTGTTCGCGAACGCACCGCCGTCGACGGCCGGATCGGGCGCGAACACGGCGACGAGCGGCGCCGGCGCGACGGTGGCCAGGTGCAGGATCGCATTGGCCGCGGGCGGCGTGACGATGACCGCCGCGCTGCCGTCGACGATGCCGCGCCGCAGGCTCGCGCGCCACGCGTGGTTCGTGCCGTCGGCTCCCTGCCACGTCGCGCGGACGAGCGCGTGACCGTCGCGGCTGTCGGCACCGGCCAGCAGCGCGAGGATCTCGTGCGCGGAGCGGCCGCCGTACAGCGGCGCGATCAGCGGCTGCACGATCGTCGCCGTGCCGTCGTGCGCGCGCGCGTCGCTCCACGCCTCGTAGCCGTGCGCCATCGGCAGGTGCCAGCGCGCCGCGCGTGCCGTCTCGTCGCGGTACAGGCCCAGGTGGGCACTCAGCGGCACGCGCTGCAGCAATGCGGCGAAGTCGACGTCGGCCGGCGCATCGTAGGCGGGGTTCACGTCCAGCATCAGCAAGGTGTCGACCTGCCCGGCACGCATCGCGTCGACCAGCGCGGTGAGCGACGCGCCGTGGTCCAGCGGGCTGCGCTCGACGGGTTCGATGAAAGCGAGCGGGCCGGCCGCGCCGCCGTTCAAGCGCGCGTTCAACGCGTACGCGAGCGCGCGGGCGGCGGGGCTCAACGCCGGGCCGGCGACGACGAGGGCCTGGCCGCGGGCGCCGTCCAGCGCTTTCGCGACGGCGGCTTCCCAGCGGTCCAGCACGGGGTCGGCCGCGCGGCCCACATCCGGCGCGGCGCCCAGGCGCGCGGCGATGCGCCACAACGCGGCCTCGATCTCGTGCGGCGCGCGCGCGAGGCGGGCGTCGGCATAGGCACCGGTCAGCGTGGGCGTCGCTTCCAGCACGTACAGGCGGTTGGCGTCGGCGCTGGCGCCCAGCCGGCGCGGTGCCGTGAAGGCCCGTGCGTGCGCGAGGCTGCCGGGCAGCGCGCCGAACAGGTCGGCGTCCAGCGCGACGACGACGCGCGCCTTCTCCAGCCGGTACAGCGGGTCGAGCGGACGCCCGAACGCGAGCTGCGCGGCCTGCGCGGCGCCGTCGTCGTGCAGCGGGTCCCACGCGTGCCAGCGCACGTTCGGCAGCCGTGCGCGCAACGCGGCCAGCTGGTTCGCAAGCGTCGGCGATGTGACGGCGCCCGTCAGGATGGCGAGGCCGGCGCCGCCGTCCCGTTCGAAGCGGGGCCGGCGTGCATGCAGCTCGGCCTCGAACGCGCCCCACGTGGACATCTCGTCGCCGCGGAACACGGCTTGCGACCGGTCCGGGTCCCACAGTTGCAGGATCGACGCCTGCGCGAACACGTCGGTGGCGCCGGCCGACACGGGGTGGTCGGGATTGCCCTCGACCTTCGTCGGCCGGCCCATATTCGATTCCACCAGCACGCCGTGCGCGAGGCCATGGCGCACGAACGCGGTCGCGTAGAACATCGGCAGGCCGGGCACGCCCTGCTCCGGCATCGTCACATACGGCACGATGGGTTCCGCGGGCGGCCCGCTGCAGCCGGCGCCCGCCAGCGCCGCCGACGCGGCCATCAGCTTCAGGAAGCGGCGCCGGGACGGCTCGTCTTCCGCGATGGGTATGATCGGATGGTCGTGGCGCGTCATCGGTGGCAGGTCGAGCAATTGGTCAGCGCCTGGGCATCGCGCAGTTTATAAAGGCGATTCAGCTGGCGGATCTCGTCGGCGCTCAACGGTTTTTGCGGCGCCATCGACAGCACCTCGTTCAGCGGCCGCACGTGGTTCGGGGCGTCGCGGTGGCAGCGCAGGCACCATTGCATCTCCAACGACGCCGTGCGCCACGTGATGGGCATCTGGTCCACGCGGCCGTGGCATTCGATGCAGGCGACGCCCTTGTTCACGTGGATGTCGTGTTCGAAATAGACGAAGTCGGGCAGGTCGTGCACGCGCACCCAGTGGATCGGCTTGCCCGTGCGTGCGCTCTCGTGCAGCTTTGCCAGCAGCGGCGAATCGAGGAACAGCTGCGAATGGCAACTGAGGCAGACGGACGTCGACGGCATGCCGGCCGTGGCCGAGTTTTCCACCGCCGTATGGCAATAGCGGCAATCGATGCCGTCGTCGGCCACATGGTGCTTGTGGCTGAACGGAATGGGCTGGGCCACGGGGGCGTAGGTCACGTTACGGGGCGTCATGGTCCAACGGGCCAGTGCGATCCACGTCCCGACCGCGACCACCAGACCCAGCAGGATCAGCTTGACGAACAGGACCGCGGGACGTGAAAACGGTGGCGCCATCGATTCGTGGATGCGGGTTGAACAGGTTCACACCGTGCGCCGTGGGAGGCGCACCGGTTCCGGAACACACAGGCAGTATAGGCTGTCATTTGTACAACTCCGCGCACGTTACCGCTGGGCAGCATCCATTTGTGGCAATACAGTTACCCGACTGGAATATGTATATTGCATCATTGCATTACGAGCATGTGGAATGTCGGTTATCATAATTGGCTTACGGAAACACATCCCCTACAACGACTACACGGATACCGCCGATGAATTGGTTCAACCGCCTCCGCCTGGCGAGCAAGCTGGGCATCACGTTTGCCGCCGTCCTCGCCCTGACCGTCCTGGTCGGCGCCATCTCCGTCCACGAAATCGCCAAGGTCAACGAAGCATCGCTGCGCCTGTCGTCCCACTGGATGCCGGGCATCCGCGTCATCGAGGACATCAAGTCGCAGGTCGCCCGCATCCGCACGCGCGAACTGCAATACATCATCTCCACCGATCCGGCCGAGATGGACAAGTACGACAAGGTGATCGCACAAGACCTCGAAGACCTGAAGCGCATGCAGGACGACTACGTCACGCTGCTCGAATCGCCCGAGGAAAAACAGGGTTATGCGGAATTCCTCGACATGTGGCAGCGCTACATGGCGGAAGACGCGAAGGTCCGCGCCGCAGCGCGCCAGAACGACGACGCGCTGGCCAAGACGCTGATCCGCGGCGAATCGAACAAGCTGATCGTCGCCCTGCGCAAGAACGTCGACAAGGCCGTCGACATGTACACCGAGGGCGGGCGCGCCGCCGCCCTCGCCGGCTTGCACCGCTACGAGTCGTCGCGCGTGCTGATCGCCACCCTCGTCGGCGGCTGCGTGCTGCTGGGCGCCGCCGGCGCCGCGCTGCTCACGCGCTGGCTGATGCGCCGCCTGGGCGGCGAACCGGACTACGCCACCGACATCGTCAAGCACATCGCGGCCGGCGACCTGTCGCTGCCCGTGCAGACGCGTCCAGGCGACGACACGAGCCTGCTCGCGGCGACGAAGGCGATGCAGGCCAGCCTGGCACACATCGTCGGCAACGTGCGCGCCGCCACGGGCACGATCTCCAGCGCCTCCACGCAGATCGCGGCCGGCAATATGGACTTGTCGTCGCGCACCGAACAGCAGGCCGGCGCGCTGCAGCAGACGGCCGCCTCGATGGAAGAGCTGACGACGACCGTGCGCAACAATGCCGAACACGCGCAGCAGGCCAACGCCCTCGCCGACACGGCGGCCGGCGTCGCCCAGCAGGGCAGCGCCGCCGTGGCCCGCGTCGTCGACACGATGGGTTCGATCCATGCATCGTCGCAGAAAATCGTCGACATCATCGCGGTCATCGACGGCATCGCGTTCCAGACCAATATCCTCGCGTTGAACGCCGCCGTGGAAGCGGCGCGCGCGGGCGAGCAAGGCCGCGGCTTCGCCGTCGTGGCGGGCGAAGTCCGCACGCTCGCCCAGCGCTCGGCCGCCGCCGCGAAGGAGATCAAGGCCTTGATCGGCGCCTCGGTCGAGCAGGTGGAAAGCGGCGCGGGCCTCGTGTCGGAAGCGGGTGCCACGATGCGCGAGGTGCTGCAGACGGTGCAGCGGATGCACGAGCTGATGGTGGAGATCAGCCACGCCGGCCGTGAGCAGAGCGCCGGCATCCAGCAGGTGCACGAGGCGATCACGCAGATGGACGGCGTGACGCACCAGAACGCCGCCCTCGTCGAACAGGCCGCGACGGCCGCCCAGAGCCTGCACGAGCAGGCCGAGGCCCTCGACCGGCTCGTCAGCGTGTTCAAGCTGGACGGCGAGCCGCGCCGCACCGGCGGCGGCCGGGCCCTCGTCGTCCGCTGACCCTCTCCCTCCGCGCGGCGCCGCCCTGGCGCCGCGCCCCCCGCCCCGCCGCGCCGTTATGTTTGCGCAAACAAATCCTGTTATAAAAGTATTGAAAAAGCGTTTTTTGGAATAGCATTTCTTTTGCGTTTCCGATACTCTCTTGCGCATTGGAAGCTCGACGACCGTATCGGACTGGCACGACCAGCACGAAACCGGCGTCGGCGGACGATATAACAAACCAGCGGAAAGGGGCTTCGTTCAAGCGCCTTCTGCCATACGAGACACTCTCATGAACCTGATCTCCAGCCTAGACTCCATTGTCTTCCTCGTGTATTTCGTCGTCGTCGCCGGCTATGGCCTTTGGGTCTACCGCCGCAAAAATTTCCACAAAAGCGGCGCGAAGACGTCCGCCTCGCACGACTACTTT
>NZ_JANUGW010000032.1 GCF_024753285.1 Massilia pinisoli
TGAACCTAAAAAAACGCCGCCCCGGTTTCCCGGCGCGGCGTCAACTCTGCTGTGATCAGTGTAACCGATCAGCGGCCCGAATGGTCAGGCAGTTTCTTTCAATTGCTCCAGGATTGCCGGATTTTCCAGCGTGGAGATATCCTGGGTGATCGTCTCGCCTTTGGCCAGCACGCGCAGCAGGCGGCGCATGATCTTGCCGGAGCGCGTCTTCGGCAGGTTGTCGCCGAAGCGGATCTCCTTCGGCTTGGCGATCGGACCGATCTCCTTGCCGACCCAGTTGCGCAGCTCGGCGGCCAACTTCTTCGCTTCCTCGCCGGTCGGACGCGCCTGTTTCAGCACGACGAACGCGCAGATCGCCTCACCGGTCGTGTCGTCCGGCTTGCCGACGACCGCGGCTTCCGCCACGATCGGGTGCGCCACGAGCGCGGACTCGATCTCCATCGTGCCCATGCGGTGGCCCGACACGTTCAGCACGTCGTCGATGCGGCCCGTGATCGTGAAATAGCCCGTGTCCTTGTTGCGGATCGCGCCGTCGCCGGCCAGGTAGTACTTGCCGCCCAGTTCATCCGGGTAGTAGGCGCTGCGGAAGCGGTCGGGATTGTTCCAGATGGTGCGGATCATCGACGGCCACGGACGCTTCACGACCAGGATGCCACCCTGCCCGTTCGGCACGTCGTGGCCGGCTTCGTCGACGATGGCGGCCATGATGCCCGGCAGCGGCAGCGTGCAGGAACCCGGCACCATCGGCGTCGCGCCCGGCAGCGGCGTGATCATGTGGCCGCCCGTTTCCGTCTGCCAGAACGTGTCCACGACCGGGCAGCGCTCGCCGCCCACCTGCGTGTAGTACCACATCCACGCTTCCGGGTTGATCGGCTCGCCGACGGTTCCCAGCAGGCGCAGGCTGGACAGGTCGTAGTTCTTCGGATGGACCTTCTCGTCCGTGTTCGCGGCCTTGATCAGCGAACGGATCGCCGTCGGCGCCGTGTAGAAGATGGTGGCCTTGTGCTTCGCGATCGTGTCCCAGAAGCGGCCCGCGTTCGGGTACGTCGGCACGCCTTCGAACACGATCTGCGTGGCGCCGACCGCCGTCGGGCCGTAGCAGATGTACGTGTGGCCCGTCACCCAGCCGATGTCGGCGGTGCACCAGTAGACATCGTCCGGCTTGATGTCGAAGGTCCACTTCATCGTCAGCGCGGCCCACAGCAGGTAGCCGCCGGTCGAGTGCTGGACACCTTTCGGCGTGCCCGTCGAGCCGGACGTGTAGAGGATGAACAGCGGGTGCTCCGCATCGACCCACTCCGGCTCGCATTGTGCGCTCTGGCCGTCGACGAGGTCGTGCAGCCACAGGTCGCGGCCCTGCTGGAAGTTGATGTTGCCGCCCGTGCGCTTGTACACGATGACGTCGCGGATCGTGTCGCAGCCTCCCAGTGCCAGCGCCTCGTCGACGATGGCTTTCAGCGGCAGCGATTTACCGCCGCGCAGCTGCTCGTCGGCCGTGATGACGGCGACGGCGCCCGCGTCGATGATGCGTTCCTGCAGCGACTTCGCGGAGAAGCCGCCGAACACGACGGAGTGCGTCGCGCCGATGCGCGCGCACGCCTGCATCGCCGCCACGCCTTCGATCGACATCGACATATAGATGATGACGCGGTCGCCCTTCTTGATGCCGCGGGCTTTGAGGCCGTTGGCGAATTTGCAGACGCGCTCGTGCAGGTCGCGGTACGTGGCGCGGGTAACCTGGCCATCGTCCGCTTCGAAGATGATCGCCGTCTTGTCGCCGTTGCCGTTCTCGATCTGGCGGTCGAGGCAGTTGTACGACGCGTTCAGCTGTCCGTCCGCGAACCACTTGTAGAAGGGGGCGTTCGATTCGTCGAGGGTCTGCGTGAACGGCTTGTGCCACGCGATGTTCTCGCGCGCCAGGCGGGCCCAGAAACCTTCGTAGTCGCTGGCGGCTTCGTCGCACAGCTTTTGGTAGGCGTCCATGCCGGAGATGGCGGCATGCGCTGCGAATTGCGGGGACGGCTGGAACACGCGGTGCTCTTGCAGTCCCTGTTGTTGGGTCTCGTTCTCGGCCATACTAGTCTCCAATTAAGTAGTAGTAATTTTGCCTCATACCTTAGGCGCCCTCGCTTACTGAGCCCTTACAGGCGCGCGCTGGCCTCGGAGCGGGTCATTCTACCAACATCGGCGGACGACGAAGGCAAGCCGGCAACGCGCGACGGGTGTAGAATGTTGAGCTGTCTTGACCGCAGCCGCATTGGAAAGCCCGCCAGATGCTTGATTCGCAACCCTCGTCCAGCGCAGGAAAACGCAGCGCCCTCGCCAGTTTCATGTTCGCCAGCCGCTGGCTGCAACTGCCCCTTTATCTGGGGCTGATCCTCGCGCAGTGCGTGTACGTGTTCCATTTCTGGGTCGAACTCAAGGATCTCGTGCTCGCCGCGCTCGGCAACGAGGACGCGCTGCACCACGTGTTCCAGGCCGTCGCCGTGCCGGGCGCGCCGCTGCCGGACAAATTGAACGAAACGACGATCATGCTCGTCGTGCTGGGCCTCATCGACGTCGTCATGATCTCGAACCTCCTCATCATGGTGATCGTGGGCGGGTACGAGACGTTCGTGTCGCGCATGTACCTGGAAGATCATCCGGACCAGCCGGAGTGGCTGTCGCACGTGAGCGCGTCCGTGCTGAAGACCAAGCTGGCGATGGCGATCATCGGCATCTCGTCGATCCACCTGCTCAAGACGTTCATCAACGCCGCGGTCTACGACCCGAAGCCGTTGATCGCGCAGACCTGCATCCACGTCGTGTTCCTGCTGTCGGCGATGGCGATCGCCTACACCGACCGGATCATGATGACCACCCAGAGTGACAACAAGCACCACTGATTCCACCGTAATCCAAGACCCCCACAGCGAGAACCCCATGACTGTCATTAAACAGGACGACCTGATCGAATCGGTCGCCGCCGCGCTCCAGTACATCAGCTACTACCACCCCGCCGACTACATCCAGCACCTCGCGCGCGCGTACGAGGCCGAGCAAAGCCCGGCCGCCAAGGACGCCATCGCGCAGATCCTCACCAACTCGCGCATGTGCGCGGAAGGCAAGCGCCCGATCTGCCAGGACACCGGCATCGTCAACGTGTTCCTGAAGATCGGCATGAACGTGCGCTTCGAAGGCTTCGGCAGCGGCTCGATCACGGACGCCGTCAACGAAGGCGTGCGCCGCGCGTACAACTTCGCCGACAACAAGCTGCGCGCCTCGATCGTCGCCGACCCGCACTTCGAGCGCAAGAACACGAAGGACAACACGCCGGCCGTCGTCCACATGGAACTGGTGCCCGGTAACACGGTCGACGTGATGGTCGCCGCAAAGGGCGGCGGCTCGGAAAACAAGACCAAGTTCGTCATGTTGAATCCGTCCGACTCGCTGGTCGACTGGGTCCTGAAGACCGTCCCGCTGATGGGCGCCGGCTGGTGCCCGCCGGGCATGCTGGGCATCGGCATCGGCGGCTCCGCCGAGAAGGCCATGTTGATGGCCAAGGAGTCGCTGATGGAAGACATCGACATGTACGAGCTGAAAGCACGCGGCCCGCAGAACAAGCTGGAAGAGCTGCGCATCGAACTGTGCGACAAGATCAACGCGCTGGGCATCGGCGCGCAAGGCCTGGGCGGCCTGACGACCGTGCTGGACGTGAAGATCAATATGTACCCGACGCACGCGGCGTCGAAGCCGGTCGCGATGATCCCGAACTGCGCCGCCACGCGCCACGCGCACTTCGTGCTGGACGGCTCGGGCCCGTCGTACATCGAACCGCCGGCGCTGTCGACCTGGCCGGACGTGAACTGGACGCCGGACACGCAGAAATCGAAGAGCGTCAACCTCGACACGCTGACGAAGGAAGAAGTCGCATCGTGGCAGCCGGGCCAGACGCTGCTCCTGAACGGCAAGATGCTGACGGGCCGCGACGCCGCGCACAAGCGCATCCAGGACATGCTGGCGAAAGGCGAACCACTGCCGGTCGACTTCACGAACCGCGTGATCTACTACGTCGGCCCGGTCGATCCGGTGCGTGACGAAGTCGTGGGCCCGGCCGGTCCGACGACGGCGACGCGCATGGACAAGTTCACCGACATGATGCTCGAGAAGACGGGTCTGATCGCGATGATCGGCAAGGCCGAACGCGGCCCGGCCGCCATCGAGGCGATCAAGAACCACAAGTCCGCCTACCTGATGGCCGTCGGCGGTTCCGCGTACCTCGTGTCGAAGGCGATCAAGTCGGCGAAGGTCGTCGGCTTCGAAGACCTGGGCATGGAAGCGATCTACGAGTTCGAAGTCAAGGACATGCCCGTGACCGTCGCCGTCGACGCGACCGGCACGTCGGTGCACCAGACCGGTCCGAAGGAATGGGCCGCGAAGATCGAATCGCTGAAGCTGATCCCGGCGTAAGCCGAGCGACGGCGCGATCGATGCCATATCGATCGCGCCGTCGTACAATCCCTCCATGTCCTCATCCACGTTCTCCAACGACGCGCCGGTCGGCGTCTTCGACTCGGGCCTCGGCGGCCTGTCGATCCTGCGCCACATCCGCGCGCAACTCCCGCACGAACACCTGATCTACGTGGCCGACACGGGCTTCGCGCCGTACGGCGACAAGTCGGAACAGGTCGTCGCCGAACGCTCGCTGGCGGTGGCCCGCTTCCTCCTCGAACGGGGCGCGAAGGCGATCGTCGTGGCCTGCAACACGGCCACCATCTCCGCCGTCAAGGTGTTGCGCGCGCATTTCCCGCACATGCCCATCGTGGGCGTGGAACCGGGCCTGAAGCCGGCGGCCGCCATCACACGCAGCGGCAAGGTCGGCGTGCTGGCGACGGCGCGCACGCTGGAAGGCAGCAAATTCCTGCAACTGCGCGACCAGATCACGGAAGCGACGGGCGCCGCATTCCTGCTGCAGCCATGCCGCGGCCTCGTCGACCGCATCGAACTGGGCGACACGGCCGGCACGCGCGAGCTGCTGGTGCGCTACGTGACGCCGCTGCTCGAGCAAGGCGTCGACACCCTCGTGCTGGGTTGCACGCACTACCCGCTCGTGCGGGCTTCCATCGAAGAGGTGATCGCCTCCGCGGGCGCGCACGACGTTGCACTCGTCGACACTGGCGACGCGGTGACGCGCCAGCTGGTGCGCCTGCTCGACGCGGGCCGGTTGCTGCGCGCCGCCTCTCCCGACGCGCCCGGTACGCTGGTCGCATATACGAGCGCCAGCGCCACCGCGTTGTCGGCCGCGTTCAACAGCCTGATCGGCATCGATCCGCCCGTGCACGAGACGACGTTCGGCGTGGCCTGACGGTGCATCGCACTGCTGGGCAAACTCGATTTGCCAGAATGCGAATGACCCTATATAATCTCGTTCTGTCTCGGCAACAACGGGACAGTATGTAAGACAGTGGTGGCTGTAGCTCAGTTGGTAGAGTCCAGGATTGTGATTCCTGTTGTCGTGGGTTCGAGTCCCATCAGCCACCCCACAGAATTCGAAAGCCCGGCCTGTCCGGGCTTTTTGCATTTCGCCTCTGTCGTACGCCTCCCCCTACCTTTCTCCGATTTCTTCGTCCTGGCGCAATACCTGCCTAAATAGCACACCGCACCATCGCCTTGGCAGTCACCCGTGCGTGGACTGCCGTACTGCATAGGAAAGGCGATCCCGATGTGCGGCATCAGCGGAGTTGTCAGCAAGAATGGTTCGGCCGTCAGCCGCAAGACGATCCAGGCCATCAACGACCTGGCCGCGCATCGCGGGCCGGACGGCGAAGGTTTTTTCTTCGGTGCACAGTTCGCCCTGGGGCACCGCCGCTTGGCCATCCTGGATTTGTCGAAGGACGGCCACCAGCCTATGGAATACGGAGAAAATTACGTCATCACCTTCAGCGGCGAGATTTTCAATTACCTCGAAATCCGCGAACAGCTGACTCTCGACGGCTATCGCTTTTCGTCCGAGACGGACACCGAGGTCATCCTGTGCGCCTACGACAAGTGGGGAACGTCCTGCGTCGAGCGCTTCAACGGCATGTGGGCCTTCTGCCTGTATGACAGGGAAAAAAATATCCTGTTCTGCAGCCGCGATCGATTCGGCATCAAGCCGTTTTATTACTCGGATACGCCCCAACGGTTCGTCTTCGGCTCGGAGATCAAGCAGGTCCTTTGCGGCAAGGGCGGCAGCGCCGTCGCCAATATGCGCGCCGTACGCGCTTTTCTGATCGAAGGCCTTTCCGACCACACGCGCGAAACGTTTTTCGATGGCGTGTACGCGCTGGCAGCGGGTCATAACCTCGTGTATTCGCTGCGATCCCACCGTGTGGAGGAATGCCGCTACTACACGTTGGCGGCGCGGGACGACGTGCCGGCCTTGGACGAATGGGCCGCCTCCGAACGCTTCCTGGCCGAACTGCACCGATCGGTCGCGTACCGGATGCGATCGGACGTCAAGGTCGGCGCCTGCCTGAGCGGCGGGCTCGACAGTTCCGCCGTCGCGGCCCTCTCGTCAACCGTCTGCCGCGCGACGTCGTCGACACGGTTCCAGGCAGTCCACGCGAAAGCCGGCGCCGGCAGGCTCGACGAAAGCGGCTTTGCCCGCGACGTCGCCGCGAAGTGCGACATCGACTTGTTCGTCATCGAACCGAGCGCCGACGATTTCATGGAAGCCATCGACGAGGTCGTCTATTGCCAGGAAGAGCCGTTCGCCACCCCGTCCGTCTTCATGCAGTATTTCGTGTTCCAGAAAGCGAAGCAGATCGGATGCAAGGTCTTTCTCGACGGCCAGGGCGGCGACGAGGTCCTGCTCGGCTACGAGCGCTATTATTCGGCCTACCTCCGCTCGCTGCCATGGCACGCGGCGATCCACGAGTTCTTTTCCATCACCGGCCATTCCAGGCTCGCGCCAAGGGAGTTGCTCGGCTACCTGCTGTATTTCTCCGTGTCACGAATCCGCATCGCGAGGCTGAAACGGAAGTTCGCCTACGTCAGGCCCGAGTATCTGATCCAGTTTCCCAATATCGCGGCACTGAATGCGGCTGGTCGCAGCGTCCGCGCACTGCAAAGAGTGGAAATCGAACGGTTCCAGCTGCCCCATCTGCTCAGGTACGCAGACCGCAACTCGATGCGCCATTCGATCGAAGCGCGCCTCCCGTTTCTGGACCACCAACTCGTCGAATCGGCGTTTGGCCTGAACAACCGCTTCAAGATCAGGAACGGCTGGACGAAGCACGTCATGCGGGTCGCACTGGCCGGCCTCGTGCCCGACAGTATTTTGTGGCGCAAGGTCAAACTCGGCTTCGAGGCGCCTGACGCGGCCTGGCTCGAGGCCGCCGGCGCCGAGATGCAAGCGGTCATCGGCCGGTCCGCCATCGTGCAGCACATGTGCAAGGTCAAGCCGAACTTCGACAAGCTCGACAGGGGGACGCTCTGGCGCCTCTACAGTATCGCCAAATGGGAAGACATCTACGCGGTGCAGCTGACGGCGGGCACCGGGGAATCGCCCGGCTGCGGCAATCCCAACCGTACGCCACAACCCATCGGCATGAACTAAAATGCATGCCAGAAATGTATTAACGTCAATCATATTTGAGCAAATGAATTATTTGCCCTATACTTGAACTCAGCAAACATCCAAAAAACCGAGCGGCAGGCCTTGCGTTGACCTGACCGCCCTGCGGCCCCGCCGCATCGCCGGATGCGCTCCGCATCCACTCTGTCAACGGGTCCAGACGCCGGCCGGCACGGCCGCGCTGTGACCGCCCGCCTCCGCGCCCCGGACCGGATCCCCCATCCCGCACCGGCCCGCGCCGAGGTCTTTCATCGAGGGCCAAACACGCATGACCCCAACACGTCCATTGCAGCGAGACCATTCTTGCGCGATCCACCTGGTCGCTGGCGCGTGCGCGCTGTGCGCCGCCTTGATGGCGCCAGTGCAGGCCGCCGGCCGCAAGCCCGCGCCGGCGGTTCCGCCGACACCCGCGATCGCCGACTTCACCGCGTTGAGCGGCGCGCGGCCCGGCGACTGCGCCGCACCAACCGATCCGGCCCTGTCCACGATGGGCATGCCGACCATGCGCCGCTGCGCCTGGGGGCAGCGCGTGGAAATGTTGTACTGGCGCAGCATCCCCGCCCCGGCGGGCACCTGTCTGCCGCCGGCCGCCATCGCGTGGTACCGCCTCGCGCAAGCCATCCATGCGGACGCGCCGCCGTGGAGCGCCGCGTGGTCCGGCAGAACCATCGCGACCGGCACGGGCGACGCGCAGCAATTGGCCGCGGTCTGGCGCGGCGGCGATGGCCAGTGGTCGGCCACGCTGTGGCGCTGGCGGCCGACCGACAAGCCCGCGACGCGCACGTGGCAAGCCGGCCACTGGAACGACGTGACGCAGGCCGCGCACGCCATCGACGCGGGCAATCCGCTGCCCGCCGCGTCGCCCTTGTTCGTCGCCTGGCGCGACTCTTCGCAGGGCAAGCCGCGCATGCTGGACGGCGATACGTGGCGCTGGGTGTCCGACAAGACGTGCCTGCGCCTCGAGACCTCGGGCATCAGCCAGACCCGCATCCACCTGCCCTATTCGCGCGACGACGCGCGGCTCGAGCAGCGCAGCGGCATGCAGGTGCAACTGGCGCGCCGCTTGCCCGACGCCGAATGGCTGCAGCCGTTCACGTTGCTGGACCCGGCGAAGCCCGGCGAGCGCACGGGCGCCAAATTCATCGCCGTCTGGAAGGAAGGCCGCAGCGTCAAGGGACAGCTGTGGATCCCGTTGCGCGGCGACGCGGGCATCGTGCGTGCGCGCATCGTCAGCGACCTGACGGCGGCATCCGCCGACCCGAAGCAGCGCGCGGCCGTTGTCGAACGCGAGCTGACTGCGCTCGCCCACGCATGGGAGGTGCGCCATGAATGACGAACTGTCGACGCCCCTGTGGCTGCTGTCGCCGCTGGCCGTGCTGGGCGCCGGCCTGATGCTGGCGCTCGTGATCGGCCTCACGCTGCAGCGCTTCCGCATTCCCAAGCTGTACGGCGCCGTGATCGCGGGCCTGCTGCTCGGCGCAACCGGCGGCGGCTTCATCGACCGCGCGCTGCTGACCCAGTTCCAGGAACTGCTCAACGGCGCCGCCGCGCTCGTGCTGTTCGAGGTCGGCCGCAAGATGGACCTCGCATGGCTGCTGCGCAGCGGACGCCAGGGCGCGAGCCTGCTGCTGGCCACGCTGCTGCGCGGCGCCGCATCCGCCATCGCGCTGGGGCTCCTCGGCCTGCCGTGGGGTGCCGCGATCTTCATCGGATCGATCCTCATCGCCGTCAATCCCGTCATCCACAGTTCGATGGTGGCGGACGAAAACGCGAGCGGCACGAGCACCTTCGCCACATCGAACATGGTCGGACTCTCGAACCTCGTCGCGCTGCTGGCGCTCGCCGTCACGCTCGCGTGGACGCGCAGCCACGGCCCCGACGCCGGCGGCGACTTCGCGACGGAGCTGATGCGCCAGGGCGGCAAGCTGGTGGTCGGGGCCCTGATCGCCGTGCTGTCGTACGGCGTGTATGCCGTCGCCACGCGGGCATGCAAGGTGCCGGCCACGCTGCGGCCCGGCATGCTGCTGGCCGCGCTGCTGATCGACCTCGGCCTGTGCTCCGTGATGTCCGCGAGCGCCCTGCTCTCGCTGCTGCTGATGGGCGTCCTGCTGCGCAATGCCGAGAAGCGCGACAACGTGTTCCAGGCCCAGTTGAAGACGGCGCAGGACATCGGCTACGTGCTGCTGTTCCTGATGTCGGCCGCCCTCGTCGACCTGCAGCAGCTGCTGCACGGCTGGGCGATCCTGGCCGCCGTGACGGTATTCGTCGTGCGCATCGCGGCGACGCGCCTGGCACTGTGGCCGGGCACGGCGTGGGACATGCGCAAGCAGCATGCGATGGCGTTGTCGATGTGCTCCCTCGTGAGCTACGGCGGCCTCGTCGTCGACAACACCCTCAACGCCTATACCGGGCTCGATGCGACGTCCACCGCCGTCATGGGCGCGCTGCTGGCCCTGAACGTCCTGCTGGCGCCGGGCCTCACGTGGCTCGGCTTGCACTTGGCAGGCGAAACCTATCGAGGAAGCGCCCAATGAGCGAACTACTGAATGACGAAGCACTGGGAAAACTGAAAACGGACGCCCAGGCACAGGCAGTGTCGGGCCAGGGTCCCGCATACCTGCCCGACTTCAAGCCGTCCACGGTCGGCACGATGGGCATCGAGCTCGAACTGATGGTGCTCGACCGCCTGACCTACGACCTGTTCCCCGCCGCGCCCGACATCCTGCGCCTGCTCGACAAGCACGACAAGCCGTGGGTGCACACGCCCGAAATCACGACGTCGATGCTCGAAGTGGCGACCGCGATCCTGACGTCGTTCGACGAGGCCGCGGAGCAGCTGGAACACATCCGCACGACGGTGCAGCGCGCCGCGTTCGAGGTCGGCGCGTCGATCTCCGGCGGCGGCGCGCACCCTTTCCAGAAGTGGAACGAGCAGCGCATCTATCCGAAGGAACGCTACTTCGCGTCCGAACGCAAGTTCGGTTATCTGGCTAAACTGTTTACCGTGTTTGGCATGCACGTGCACATCGGCGCCGGCACGCCGGACGAAGCGATGCGGCTGTGCGCCTGGCTCACGCAGCGCGCCCCGCTGTTCATCGCCCTCTCCGCCAATTCCCCGTGCTGGCAGGGCGAAGTGTCGGGCTTCTGCAGCTCGCGCAGCAACGTCGTCGGCGCGTTCCCGATGAGCGGCATCCTGCCGTACGAGATCCGCACGTGGGACGATTTCCGCGCCCACTTCGACCAGCTGGCCGCGCACGGCATCGTCAACAGCATCAAGGATTTTTATTGGGACGTGCGCCCGAAACCGGAATACGGGACGATCGAGCTGCGCGTGCTCGACACGCCGTTGAAGCCCGTGTACGCGGCCGCGCTGGCGTGCTACGCGCGCGAGCTGTGCCTCGAATGGGCCGACCAGCCTGGCCGCTGGCCGGGCAGTACCAGCCGCGAGCTGTACATCTGGAACCGCTTCAACGCGGCGCGCGACGGCGTCGACGCGAGCTGGATCGATCCGGAGACGGGCGTGTCGATGCCGGCCGCGCAGGCGATCCGCGCCGACCTGGAACGGCTGCGGCGCCGCGCGCAGGACCCCGGCTTCGGCAAGGCGTGCGACGTGATCGAACACCTCATGCGGGACGGCGGCCAGGCACGCTGGCTGCGCGCCCACCTCGATGCCGGCGGCGGCATGAACGACCTGGCGCGCATGGCCAGCGAGATGTTCGAGGAGGACGCGGCGCGGGCCTGACCGTCACGAGCGGTTCGGATTGTCCGGACGGCGGTCGAAGCGGTTCGGCACGCCGTCGCGATCGCGATCGCCGTGACGCCAGCCGCCGCGGTCCAGCTCCCAGCCGCGGTCGCCCTGGCGCCATTCCGGACGATGCCAGACGTAGCCCGGGCGCACGCGCTCCCAGTGGCCGCGTATCCAGACGTAGCGGTGGCCGTTCCAGTTCCAGTAGCCCGGCGCCCACTCATAGCCGTGGCGCGCAGCCGGCACGACCTCGGCGCGCGGCGGCGGCGGCGCGACGCGGACGACGGCGACGTCGCGTGCGAACGCCTGCGCCGGCAGGACCGCGGCGCTACTTGCCAAGGCGATGGCGGCGGCACAAAGAATGCGTTTCATGGTGGCTCTCCTGTCGTTGCGTTGTGAGACCACTATAGCGATCCGCCGCGCGCGCCGACGGCATTGAAGCAGGCGCTTACATGCGAAACATGACGCCACACCCCGTAACAGATTTTCACGGGGCGAAATGCAAAAAGGGCGTCCCCGCAGGGACGCCCTTTCGGACTGTCGGGTGCCGCCAGGCCGCAGGCCTCGTGCGCTCCCGGCCAAGATGCCGGGGACGCAGAGCCTCACCTGGGGCGCCGAGCCTGGCCGGCCGGCACCCGCGCAGCGATCAGTCGAGCTTCCAGGCGTAATCGACCTTGGTCCAGGTCTGGGCCGGCGCGCCATCCTTCGTGCCCGGCTTGAACTTGCAGGACGACAGGCCCTTCAGCGCGGCCTTGTCCAGGCCCTTGAAGCCGCTCGATTTTTCCAGCTTCGAGTCGGCCACGGAGCCGTCCGTGCTGATGAGGAACGACATCGACGTGATGCCCTGCTCTTCGTTCATCAGCGAGGCCTTCGGATACTCGACCTTGCACTTGGACGGATCGAACGTCGCCGGCGTCTCGCCTGCGAAAGCGGAACCAGCGATACCCGAGACCAGCAGAGCAACCAAGCTCACAGCAAATTTCTTGTTGGACATTTTTATTACCCCCGAAAAACAAAGTTTTTTTTGATGCCGGCGCTGTCGCCGGCGCTGGACGAGCCGTCCTGGCTCAGAATTCTTCCCAATCGTCGCTGGCGGCAGCCGCTGCGACTTTCTTCGCGGTCGACGCCGGCGCATCGGCCGGGCGCTCTTCCTGGACCGGCGCCGCGGCGCGTGCTTTCGCCGCCGGCTTCTTCAGCTGCGGCTTGGCCGGACGGACGACAACGGCGCGGGTGGTTGCGGCGGCCGGTGCCGGCGTCGCCGCGACCGCGGGCTCTTCGCCTTCGGCCAGCTTGAAGATGCTGACGACGCGCTGCAGTTCCGCGGCCTGGTCCTGCAGGCTCTGGAAGGCGGCGGCCGCTTGTTCGACGAGCGCGGCGTTCTGCTGCGTCATGCCGTCCATCTCGATGATCGACAGGTTGACCTGCTCGATGCCGGCGCTCTGTTCGGCGCTGGCGCTGGCGATGTCGCTCATGATGTCGGTCACGCGCTTGACGCTGGCGACCACCTCATCCATCGTCTCGCCGGCCTGGCCGACGAGCTTGCTGCCGCGGCCGATCTTCTCGACGGAATCGCCGATCAGCTGCTTGATTTCTTTCGCCGCCGCAGCGGAACGCTGGGCCAGGTTGCGCACTTCCGACGCGACGACGGCGAAGCCGCGGCCCTGCTCGCCGGCACGGGCCGCCTCGACGGCCGCGTTCAGCGCCAGGATGTTCGTCTGGAAGGCGATGCCGTCGATGACGCCGATGATGTCGGCGATCTTGCTGGCCGAGCTGTTGATCTCACCCATCGTGCCGACGACTTGCGACACCACTTCGCCACCCTTGCGTGCCACGTCCGATGCGGTGGCGGCCAGGTGGTTGGCTTCGAGGGCATTGTCCGCGTTCTGCTTCACGGTCGACGTCAGTTCTTCCATCGCCGACGCCGTCTTTTCCAGCGAGCTGGCCTGCAGTTCCGTACGCGACGACAGGTCGGTGTTACCGGCTGCGATTTCACGCGATGCGGTCGTGATGGTGTGCGTGCCGCGACGCACCTGGCTGACGATGTCGACCAGGCTGTTGCGCATCTGTTTCATTTCCACGAGCAGGCTGCCGCGATCCGACGATTTCGTCTCGATGCCGATCGACAGATCACCTTCGGCGATGCTGCCGGCGATCTTCGCGGTATAGCCCGGTTCGCCGCCCAGCTGCTTCAGCAGGCCGCGGGTGATGACGGTGGCGGCCAGGATGCCGAACGTGACGGCCACGCCCAGCAGTACGAGCATGAAGTTACGGGCGCTGGCGAAGGAGGCTTCCGCATCGACCTGGGCCTGTGCGTTGAGCTTGTCTTCCAGCGCACCCAATTGGTCGAGCCCCTCCAGCCATTTCTTCTGGGCCGGACGGATTTCCTTGACCATCACGCGGGTGGCGTCCATCGCGTTGTTGGCCAGGTACAGGGCCGATGCCTTGGCGATGGCCGGCATGGCGGCGCCTTCCGCATCCTTCACCTGGTTCAGCAGGGTTTTTTCTTCGGCCGACGCCTCTTCCGAGAATTTCGCGGCCAGCTTGCCCTGCAGGGCATCGTACTTGGCGGTCTGTTCCTTGAAGCGGTTCAGTTCCGGCTCCATGTCCGCCGGGTCGGTCATCAGGGTCAGCGTACGCAGCGACGTGACGCGTTCGCTGACGTTGTTACGCATATCAACGACCAGGCGCGTCACGACATTATTGACGGTCACGACGTGGTCGAGCCGGTTTTGGATCTGCGCCATGCGCAGGATGCCGACGACGGTAACCATGACCAGCAGCACGAGCACCAGAGCAAAGCCCAGGCCCAGACGCACGCCGACCTTCATGTTTGCTAGATTCATTCCTTATCTTCCCTGTTTCAAGTGAACGGCCTCGCTCCAGGCCTTCTTTTTTGTTACAGAAAGTCCATCTTCCCGGTGGACTTGCGTATTTCCGTCAGGATAAATCAAAACGACGAATTTTCAGACAGAAAACATGCACTACTGTAATTATGTTTCACCACAACAACAGGATTGAATGTCGTGCAAGGAGAAGAACCCGCATTATCGACGTGTTCTTGCTTTTCGGCAAGCAAGACGATGCAAATGATTTCACAATTGCATCATTTTCTGTAGCGGATTTTGAACACCCCGGCCGCATCATGCGGCCGGGGTAGGAAAGGAACGGCTCAGGCGGCCAAGCGGAGGCGGCCTGCGGCTTCGAGGAGGAGTTCGGGGTTGCCTTCGGCGAGGCGGCGCGCGTCGGACAGCATCTGGCGATACCCGCGCGCCCCCGGCAGGCCGGCCATCAGGCCCAGCATGTGGCGCGTGATGCTGTTCAGGCGCAGGCCCAGCGGGCCGTAGCGGTCGAGTTCGGCGCGGATATACGGAATCATCGCCTCCAGCACCTGCTCGCGCGACTTCACCGGCGTCGCGTCGCCGTAGAAACGGGCGTCCCACCCCGCCATCGAATACGGGTTGTGATAGGCCTCGCGGCCGATCATGACGCCGTCCACGTGCTGCAGGTGCGTGGCGATGTCGTCGTCCGTCTTGATGCCGCCGTTGATGATGATCTCGAGTTCGGGAAATTCGCGCTTCAATTGATATGCGACTTCGTAGCGCAGCGGCGGGATCTCGCGGTTTTCCTTCGGCGACAGCCCTTTCAACACCGCATTCCGCGCATGCACGATGAACGTCCGGCAGCCGGCATCGGCGATGGTGCCGATGAAATCGCGGACGAACCCGTATTCCTCGTTGTGGTCGATGCCGATGCGGTGCTTGACGGTCACATCGATGCTGACGGCGTCGCGCATCGCCTTGACGCAATCGGCGACGAGCTGCGGCTCCTGCATCAGGCACGCGCCGAACGCGCCCTTCTGCACGCGCTCGGACGGGCAACCGCAATTCAGGTTGACCTCGTCGTAGCCCCACTGCTCGCCTAGGCGGGCGCTCTTCGCGAGGTCGGCCGGGTCGCTGCCGCCCAACTGCAGCGCGATCGGATGCTCGACGTCGTCATAACGCAGGTGGCGCTCGACGTCGCCATAGACCAGGGCGCCCGTCGTCACCATTTCTGTATATAACCACGTGTGCTTCGTGATCTGGCGGTGGAAGACGCGGCAATGGCGGTCCGTCCAATCCATCATCGGGGCAACACTAAGTAACCTCTTGTTTCTATTGGTATTATTGTCGCTCATTTTTCATATGTGCAGCTCTGAGTGCACACGAAGTGCACACAGCAGGATTTAACTGGAGCATAATCGGTACATAACTTGACGCACAAAATTTGCACACGATGGCTACGATTACGAAACTTCCTAGCGGGAAATGGCGGGCGCAAGTCCGAAGGGGTGGAATGTATCGAGGAGAGACGTTCACCCTGAAACGTGACGCTCAGGCATGGGCACAGCAGATTGAAGTGCAAGCAGAACACATAGTCGCGAGTGGCTATCAGCCAGTCCCCGAAGGCTATAGCGTCGGCAACCTAATCGACGCCTACGGGCAAGAGTGTAACATGGGTGGGCGGACTAAACAGGCGACCCATGCCATGCTGAGGCGTGAACTCGGCAGCATCCCGTTGAAGCGTCTAAACAGTATCCACCTACGAGACTTCATCGACAAGAGACTCAAGGCTGGCGCTGGAGGGGTGACGATTGCGGCCGACCTATCATTCTTCGGTGCGATCCTGAAATGGGGGAAGCACTCGCGCAAGCTGGATGTACCCGCTGACCTCGCGCGCGACGCGCGGCGTGACCTTACAGCCCGTAAAGTGAACACTCGCAGCAATGAGCGGGAACGCGAGCCAACGCCGACAGAGCTTGAAAAGCTGTTTGCATATTGGCGAGACAACAAACGCCAGAAAATCCCGATGGCAACGCTCTGTGCGTTCGCTTTGGAAACCGCGATGCGACAAGATGAGATTTGCTCGATACTGGTGGAAGACGTGGACCGGGAGAAACGTACTGTCATTATCCGTGACCGCAAGGACCCACGCAGAAAGGCGGGCAACGATCAGAGAGTTCCCCTGCTCCCTGATGCCTGGAAGCTTGTCGAACCGATACTCGCCACACGAGAAGCTGGCCGCATCTTTCCCTACCAAGCAGGAAGCGTTAGCACAGCATTCACGCGCGCGTGTACAAAGCTAAAGATCGTTGACCTCCATTTCCATGACCTTCGACACAAGGCGACGAGCGACCTATTCCGGAAGGGGTTAACAATTCCACAGACTGCCCTGCTCACTGGTCACAAAACATGGACACAACTGAAAAGGTACACGCACACCAAAGCGGAAGACGTTCACGCAGCGATCGCTGCGCTGACGAATAGCGGACTGAAGGCCCCTACGCATGACTAAGCGAGCGAAGCAAGCAGACGCTGTTGACATCAGCAAACGGATTCGTGATGGCTTCGGGCTAAAGAACGACTTTTCCCACTCCTTTCTGGCAGGAAGAAAAACGACGTTCGCAGCAGCCTTGCTTGATACTCCCAAAACGTTCGTAATGCACATGGACATGGTGCTTCGCAAGATCGAACCTCAACTGTCGGAGGAAGCTCGTCCACTCTACGACGAAATGAAGAAGTTGGTAGAAGAAATAGAAAAGGAGAGGCCACGCAATCGCGTGTGGCGCTTCCCCCTGGCTCTTAACCCCTCAAAAGCCGCAGCACGTGCTGAGACAGCCAGATACATCGCAAAGCGCGAACGGATCATGGTGCTGCTTGAGGAAGCGGAAACACTTCACCGGACAGCACCTGCCCTCGCTGCGCAGAAGGCACAGGCTTCACTTGGTAAGGCACAGAGCGTACGCGCTTCACAAAACCGCAAACCCGATCTCGATGACGACAAGCGGAGAAGCATCGCAAAACGCTACTGGTATGCCAAGGAAAACGACGAGTCCTACGGCGTCGTGAAGGCCTTGGCGGCCGAGTATGGAGTAAGCGCCACGACAATCCAAACTATTGTGAAAAAGTTCAAACCAAACTGAATTCGCAAGTAGCCGGGGCTGCTGTTTGATCACTCCTCATAATGGAGTCCTCACAACAAACAGGAGGACTAAATGGAAATTGATCCAGACACCAGCCCGAACATAGCTGACCTTGCCGACCTTGCCCGCCTCGTTGACTGCCTCGACGAACAAAGTGTGGCTAAGCTCGCAGGAGTGAAAGTATCGACTCTCGATGCATGGCGCAAAAGGGGCAAAGGGCCTGAATACATATTGCTTGGCCGCAATTACTTCTACCCTATCTCAGCAGTCCGAAAACACATCGATAGTTTGGTCCGCCCACGTCCGGCTCTCGACCCACAACTCTTAACCTTGTGATGGGAACTAACGTACTAAGGGAGCAGCAAGGACTGACGGCTCGGCCCTATACAACCGCACGACACGGCGCAGAAGCTGATGAACGCGGCTTGCAATAGCCTACAGGGGACGAGGCAGTGCACAGGGCTGAAAGAAAATTATGCACCTTGGATATTTCCCAGGGACGACACGGGGTCATTTTCAGGCCATAGAACCCTTGCTAAGGCCCGAGCACAACTTTCACTGACAAACGTCGATAGGAATGCCATTTCCAGGCGTTCTAAGGGGGCTAGAATCGATTTGTTTGGAATGAACGACTTCGGATGACCTCAAGCGAGAAAACGCTATGACAAGCCCAAAAAACCATTGAAAAGATGAAATTCAACGATTCGGGCAAAAGAGCGGAAGAGCATTCAGTTGGCGCAATTGGCGAATGTTAATTATTTCTTCGATTTGTTTAACAAAAACGGTTTATGAAAATTGACAGAATGCCAACCCGATGTTATAGTTTGATTATGTGAAGTTAGAAACAATCCATACTTCACTCATCAAACTGGCGCAAAGCCGCTTCAGCTCGACGATTCAGAGCAATAATCTCCCTCATTCCAAGCAAAGCAAATCCTTGATTCCCCTAGGATTTTCATTGGTTACATAGTAGTAAGGACAAACAATGAGGGCATTCTAAACTACAGACAAGCTTATCATTGATTGACTACTCACGTCAACAGGAAAGAGAGAACGATTGAAGTACGAGACAGTAATCACAAGGAGGAACGGAGGAAACCACAACCCACCGGCTACGAAAAAGGCATGGAAATGGCTTGATGTATGCAGCAAGGAGTATCGCAGCCCTCGCCTCTATCACTTGGTCTTCTGTGCATACAAAGAACTTGCGGCTTACATGGGCTATCAAGGCTACAGAACGAACAAGGCATTGCTAAAAGATTTGATGCAACGACTCAGACGTAAGGGGATCAGGTGTAGCTATCGTGCCTGCCGCGAGATAGACGAAGGCCCGAAGGGCGATCACTTGCACGTTTTTCTCTGCTGTGAAGCCGCTGTGGCGAACCCCGCTCAAGTACTTAATTTGACGACGGACGGCTGGCTGTACCGATACGCCAAGGATGTTGGCGCTTACGTGCATCTGAACGAACCTAAAGACCCAATGCACAGCGGCCAGCGATACATGAGCTTACCTCCATCCAAGCCCGAAAAAATCCTGGACGCCAAGGTATGGATTACCTATCTGTTCAAACGTCGCACCAAACCCGATTATGGGGAAATCTACACATCAAGTCGAACACTATAGGAGGAAGCATGCACTGAAACTATCAATAGAAACAGTAACTTGCAAATAATTATTAACCCAAAAGGAGGGAATTGAATGAAAGAGAAATTGTATGTACGACCCGTATGCAGACTACATAGCCAAGTGCAAAGCCCCGAAAGAACCTAGTCGAGCCCGAAAGCTCATCCAATGCTTTATACTTGGCGCCAAACGCGGATGGAGTAACGCACAAATAGCGGACAGATTGAATGAGTTAGATATTCAGACCTTAGTAGGCAAGCGTTGGAGCCCAAACAACGTCGCTATGGCGATTTTGAAAGCTGTGCGATTTGATCAGAACAGCACATTGGCACATATGCTAGCGCGAATGATTCAATCTGGAGAAGTCAGCGACGACGATCTGTTGCTCCTTCAGCGGCGAACGCGAGTTATGCATTAAAGCGCAAAGCGAGCACGATCCCGCGCAAGTACCTCTAGGGCCGCCCATTGTGAACTCTGACGATGGTGTAGCAGACCATTCCTAGTGCGATTAGTCCGCCTACCCACATTGCACCACGCGGGTACTTCTCGAATGCTTCAGGCAAAGCCGCCAGCGCCGTCAAACAAGTCGATAAGTCTACCTTCCCCATTTCTGGCCTCCCATGCTGTAGGCAGCACAACGCTACCCATTGCAGAATTATTGCAGTGTTTGCGGGCCGTGAAACGAAGATTGGTCTTCACTCCAGGTTGTTTCCTCGCCATGACGGAGCGAGCGAAGCATCACGTTCCAGCAGCTACAGCCCTCTAGCATGGGCGATCTTCATAGGGAAAATACCGCTCCGTGATCTGGACAATTTCGACGGGAATACGATAGGACCGCACATGGTACGGATTTCATCGATGTTGTAGATGAAGTATGTTCGGATGCGGCTCTCGTCACCGACAATGTCGGTTTGCATGCGAATTATCGTTCTCGGCGGCGTCTCGGGCGGCATTAGGGCAAGTTCCGCACCTTAGCACTTGACGACTTGGTATACTGTATATGCATACAGCATTTCCGAGAGGCAACCATGAGGGTTAGGATGGTAAAAATGTTTCAGAGCGGTGTCGAGCTAGAAAAGCGCAAGCTGCACGACAGATACGCGCGCGTCTACCGTGGACGACTCACAATTGCCGATGTCACGCACCAAGGACGTCATAGGCCATCCAAAGTAGCGCGAATTGTGGGAGATTACGATTCCGCTTGTGAACTCTACGACGTGACGCTTCTTTGGCTGAACGATAACAGGCTCACCTTGACGGGTGACGAACGCATAGCGAACGATCAAGGTAAGCTTGTCTACTATCGGCAGAGTTGGCTGGTCATGCTCGACACAGAGTAGCGCCCCGATTGACCCATCGATTCCCGATGGCCGGGGCATTCTCATCAGCGTCGGTTTTTGGACTTACGGCGACGAGAGAAGACTAGTCCAGCCATAGCCACCCCGATTAAAGCTACTGAACTAGGCTCGGGAACAGCGGCACCATCTGCGGACTGGCGAAAAACCGCCCAGTTAATCTGCGGGTAGCCGAAGCCGTTGTATCCATCGCGCACGGGTGTTGTATCAACATCTATAACCATATAAACGTAGTCTTCCACCGCGTCAATATAACTACCAGTAAAGTTTCTCACATACGCTGTCTGGACCTGATCGAGCCCAGGAGGGAGATAGATCGGGATCAATGTTTCGCACTGGAACCCATCCGTACAACCACGAATGTGGGTTGTAACGCTATCGAACGCTCCGGCGGAGCCATCGATGAAGACCTGATCGAGTAAAGCTTGACCAGCAGCCCTACCGTCAGCAGTGGTATGGAAGGCAAATGCGGAATTCGCGCAGCGATCGAATAGTGAGTTACATGACCCATCCATAAAGGAGACGTCATAGCGCTTGCCCGCGACGTTGACATTTTTTGCGCCGGTCAGAATGCCGTTGGCGTCAACCAACAGAGTAGGGGTTGCACTCGCCTGAGCTGTTATGGCAACAGTGCAAGCGACTGATAGCGTGCGAAAGAGGTCACGAAGTTTAATAGCATTCTCCCGGTTATAGATGAGGAAGCTGCTCGGCCGCAGCATTCGTTGCACCTCAACAAGCATAAAACATGCCGACTGGAAAATTCTCAGGCAAAACAGTCACTTGTTAGGTAAGCAACCCTATTATCTAGTTGTTGTGTAAGGACTGCCGACAAATTGATGTCATCCGTGGAAATCGTGCACATGATTAATCCGCTTCGTGCCCCAAGCAAAGCTGACACGCGGGGCTATGATTTCATACGAATAGTCGAGCAGCAACGTGAAATCGATCGAGGAAATTTTTCGGGCATCTCTTCGGGCCCCTCGGACGGACCCGGACTTGCTACTACCTGCGGAAGCAGGAAGGTGAGCTGATGGTGTCAGACTCCCTGGAAGTGCAGACAAAATTGTACTGCCCCCTGATCGAAGCGAGTAGACTGGCCCGCCCCATTGACCGCTGGGCCAGGCAACTAGGTGATTGCTTAGCTGCTGAACTTGGTCAACAGAAACTGTTCAACAAACCCGATCACTCCCCCCACGTCCGGTTCGCTGATCTTGTCCCAGTTTGCGTGAAGGGCATAATTGCGAATCGTCGGCATCCGATCAAGCATAGCCTTTTGAGCGCCAGCGACGTGCCCAGCTGATTTCAGAGCGTTGATGATGTCGGACATCGTTTTGTCCTCGACCTCAAGCTTCTTCGCGATGGCATAACGCTTTAATGTGTCTTCCAAGGCCGCACAGGCAAGAACAGCAGCAACGTCCTTATGGCCTTCGTCCAGAGACTTCCGGGCAAGTGCTACGAAATCACCAAACACTTCACCTGACACGCGAAGCTCGACGTTGAACACGTAGCCTCCTTCAAAGTCCTCCTTCGCGCTTCGGAAGATGTTGAAGAGTGTCTTAACGGCAGATGCGGTGCTCTTACACGCATGATAGGACGCGGAAAAATTGAGGTACTGCTCACTGGTTTCGCCAAAGACGGCACGCAAGAGGCTCTGAGCGCTGGTAGCCCATCCTCTCCATTCGCCGTCTGGCACGTAATCAGAACCAGACAATCCCGGTGTGGAACGGAAGGGAATATGTTGACGTTTGATTTCTAGCTCTTGAAAGCGTTGAGCAAACACTTCGTTCATCAATGGCTCCTTGTTGACTTGTTGCCACATTAACACGGTCGCGTGCTGGCAGGAAGTAAATCGACATGGCTCACTAGGGTATACCTCAGCAAACCTAGCAAACTGAGGTATTAAGGTGGCTCATTAAGCTTGACTGTAAATGAGCCAGCACCTATTATTGAGCCACCAATCCTATTGAGCCAAAAAGAAATAGAGATGACTAAGGCCTGTTATTACGGACGGATCAGCACGACCGAAGGACAAACAAGCGCAAGCCAAAAAGAAGACGCGAGGACTAACGGGGTGGACGAAAAACATGTCCACATTGACGAGGGCGTAAGTGGTTACCATGTTGCCCCAAACGATCGTCCCGAATGGAAGCGTGTGATGGACAAGCTGTCCGACGGAGGTGTGTTATATGTACGTTGGCTCGACAGGATCAGCCGACGCTACGACGAACTTCACCGGGTAATGCGCGAGTTGATGAACATGGGCGTTCGTGTGGTATGTACACTAAACCGAATGGAGTTTGATGGGACCGCCACTGACCCCATGAAGAAGGCCACGCGCGATGCGATCCTTGCTTTCATGGCAGCTCAGGGCGAAGCGGATTACATCAACCGCCGTGAGATGCAGGCTCGTGGTATCGCTATTGCGAGGGCTGAAGGGCGTTACAAAGGCAGAGCCAAGGCTACGGACCCAACCACGGTGAAGGCATGGCGTGCAGAACATGGTAAGAGCATCGCTGAGACAGCCGAACACTTTGCAATCTCTCCTGCTACAGTCAAACGTTACCTTAATACAGTAAAGAAATAAACCGACACCCCGACAATCATTTTTGCCCAACTGCCGAGTTTAATAGAATCAGAAAAATCACCTCGAGTTGTTCTTTCGCCGAAACCAGTATACCCTAAACGTAAATACGTTAATGTTCGTGGCATTTACACCACGAAATTGGCGCATAAGACGCGAAATTAAGAAATCGTTGCCCGTTGTCCGGGCATAATTTTTCGTTAACGTCCAGAGGGTGAAATGAAAAATTTTTCCTTATGCTTTTTCTTACCGCTATTATTATCGTTCCCCTACGCGTATTCTCAGAATCAAGAGAGTTTCGTTAGGTGTGTGCATGGAGGTGGCCACGTCACTCTCAATGACTGCCGATGCAAGGGGACTCCCAAGTATCAAAGGTGTGAGCAGCTCGTCGCCGCTGACGGTAGTGACAAGAGCTGTGCTGTGACTTGTGACCAATGTCAGTGTCCGGATGGCTATAAAGACGGGCCCACTGTCGCAACGCCTCGACCACTTGCGTCACAGTCCCGCGAACAAATTCGAAACAGTTCAGGAAATATTGTGGCGGAGTATGTGCCGGGTTCACGGGAGTTTTGTGTAGATGAATTCCGTCAGCAGTGTCCAACGTCGATGTCTTGGCAGGGATGCCCTCAGGATAATGGAAGAAGCGACGTTGACATGGTCCGAGATATTTGCATTCGTGAAGGGTTCCATAACTTCTCTAAGACGACCGTTACTGCTAATCGTGCGGATGCTAAGTGTGGCTATACAACGTACGCATTCAGTTGCTTTCCTTAAAAACAACGTCGGGCTTAACTCAACGGAGAGCGGTGTTAGACTCGACAGCTGGTGAAGCGACCTCGCCCCAAGCTGAGACCGAGTCTATAACATTATCGTGTCTAGGCGTGACCTCCTAAATAGCTCTCCAATAGCTTCAGCGAACTGGACTTGAGCGGCTCGGAGCGTTTCAGCTTTCAAGCGCTACTGTGCTCGATGATGTGAACGCAGATCGTGGACGGCCGGTCCAATCGTGAGGACAAACTCAGCGGAAGAGTCGAAATGCTGCACCGATAGACTTCCATACCGTTGCTCGCACTGCAGTTCGTACTGCAAGCTCACCCAAACTTTGCCTTTGGCGCGAGGGAACGAAAAGGACAGGGTCAGTCTGATGGTCCCGTTGGACTTTGAGTCCAAGTCTCATCTTGAGTAGTTCGGGATCGCGCGCGTTCTCGCGATCTACCAGTTCCATCTCTTCAGCTACCACCCTCAAAAACTCGTCCGCCCGAGCCGCAGGCATAATCGACGCCATCGCCTGCGCCCGCTCTCCAAATCTCTGGACGGATTCTTTAGCTGAGCTGGGGTTCACGGCTGATGTAGTCAAGTGGGAACGGAAAAAGTCTTCGACCATTGACCTGATCATTCCCCGATCAATACGGTCTGGCATTCTCAACCCCCGTCTTTCCCTGAAACATCAAGTTCACATAAAGAAATGGCTGGCATAAGCAACGGCCCCAGCCATCCCTATACCTGCCGCAATTACGACAGCACAGCCGCTTTGGCCTTGGCCTCCAGTCAGTCTGTCCCTTACAAGGCGGTTGTATTCGGCGTTATAGACCCTTGTAAACTCCGCAGATTCCTTCATAGTCATGTTTGCGACGTAGGATCGCATTCGCAGAGCAAGCTCGTTATCGATCTTTGCGCCGAGTTCTCGGATCGAGCCCTTCTCCCTTGCTATGACCCTTAAGTCAGCATAATCACGCCTGGCCGCATTCACAATGGCCTCGTGGTCGGATGCATTAATCGCTTCACCACCTTGTGGCGGCGGCGACAACAAACCAAGTCGGGTCTTAAGGGCGTCCGGGCTGTTCTTATACTCTTGGAATAACGCGTCCCGCTCTTCTTCAACTGCCCTGCAGAAAGCCTCCGACTGCTCGGCAGGCATCATAGATGCTAGAGCAGAAATTTGATCGTCGAACTTGCTTATGGACGCCGTCGACGTCTCGGGGTTGGCTTGGGCAGTAACAAGAAAAGACCGCCAAAAGTCCTCAACCATAGAACGAATCTTCTCACGATCGACGACGAGTTCCGCTGTCATAAGTCCCTCTCATGTTGTTATGCTAGACATTGCCACCCTAGCAAGCAACACGTTAGCACAAACACAAGCCTTTGTGCTTATAGAAATTATCGTCGTTCTTCCGGAATCGTCGCTACCGAATCAGACAGTGCTGTCTGAACTTGAAGGCTCGTCAGTGCACACAATCTGCACACGGTACAGCCCAAACCCGCATGGATGCTGCTTTTTCCGTCCAGTCCATCATGGGCGCACAACTTAATGTTCGCTTGCGGTACTTCATATTATTCGTGATTCCTAGCGTTCGCCTTTTGACTTAACCCCCTAGTTTATACCGACATAGCACGTACCGCTAGCTAGTGCTCATCGTGGAAGTCGCGTTGATGGCGCGCTTGTCAGCGGGGCAGCTATGCGACGCAGCATGGTCCATGCACGCCGCGGTCTGAGCGCCACTCATCCAATCGGAAGCGATTTCATTATTTGCTATCCAGGCTATCGCACGATGTTGCCGACGGGTCATAATTACTCATCGGCCAACTCGAAAAACTCCGTGGATCGAGAACTTCAACAGTTCCTTCTGAAAGCGAAGAACCGCCTGGAAAGAATTGCCCGGTCCACGGGCTCAGGTGCCAGGGCAACAGACCTCTACGGCGAGGTGTGGATCGCCGTATGTACCCTACGAGAGCGCCTGAATCGAGAGCTTGATCTGTTTCAGTCAGAAGATGAAGACCGCATCTTCTCCTTTGTCTATTCGCGTTTGCGACGACAGACAGATTGGAAGCTTCACTTCGCCGATCGTCTTGACTTTGACGATGGTGAAGGTCTGCGCTTGTCGGAGCGTCTTGGTGATAGCCGACCGGACGAAGCATGCGAGCAGGCCGAGAACTACAACGCGCTTGCATGCACGTACTCACAGGCGTTCGCATATATAGTCGCCCTATCAAATTTTCGGAACGAACTGGCGCTGCTAGCGAATCATCTGGCAATCACATTACCAACGCTACGGGCACGAATGCGCAACCTGAATAAACAGGCGAGAACGCAGCCATCGCTCTTCGATAGGAAGCAACGCATGGATGAGAACTTCGTGCCGCTGCCGGGCCGGCAAATACGGTCCCTTCTTAAGACGCCAGTGATGGATGGCGAGCATGCGACCTTGTTTTAATACTCGCGTGCATATCGCCGCTCGGCGGTAATTTTCCGGCGCTTGGTTGAGCTGGCAGCGCTGTTGGGTCAGGTATCAAGCGAACCCGGCCCAAACCGCGCCATCAATCCGACAAAAACTTGGCGCAGTTCTTCGAACCGCGCCATAATGGCGCCATCTCTTGCCTAACTGCGCCAATCGATCATGTCGACGACTGCTGAATTGCTTACAAGTATTGAAGCTTCCAGTACTGGCCCAACACTAAGCGAGCTCCTCGCTCAACATCCCCATATCGCCCGACGTACGGCTCAACGCGCGATTTCGCAACTGCTCACAAGTCGCCAGGTCACCGCGGTAGGAGAAGGTCGAGCCCGCCGTTATTTCGCCACCGGTCCGCGTGGCAGTACTGACGTGCGAGGTTCGCGCGCGGATACATTTTCCAGCTTCATCCCCCTTTCTGCGGACAGTCAGGACATCCTTGCCTACATCGACCAGCCGCTGGAGCTGCGACGCCCCGTCGGTTACCAGCGTGATTTCCTGGACGCCTACCGCCCCAACGAGACCTGGTACCTTTCGGCGTCGTTGCGTCGCCAGTTGCGCACGATGGGCGAAACTGCGGAAGTGGATGCGCCCGCCGGCACATACAGCCGCGCCATCCTGAACCGCCTGTTGATCGACCTGTCGTGGGCGTCGAGCCACCTGGAAGGGAACACCTACTCGCGCCTCGACACGCGCGAACTCATCGAGCACGGCACGGCAGCGAGCGGCAAGGCAGCCATTGAGACGCAGATGATCCTGAACCACAAGACCGCGATCGAACTACTCGTCGAGAACGTCGACACCGCCGAGTTCAACCGCTACACGCTGATGAACCTGCACAGCGCGCTGGCGGAAAACCTGTTGCCGAATCCGGCCGACGAGGGCCGCGTCCGGCAACACGCGGTCGACATTGGAAAAAGCGTCTACCGACCGCTGTCCACTCCGCAGCAGATCGACGATGCACTGGACATGCTACTCGACAAGGCGAACCGCATCCGCGACCCTTTCGAGCAGTCGTTCTTCATGATGGTCCACCTGCCCTACCTGCAGCCGTTCGCCGACATCAACAAGCGCACGTCGCGGCTGGCAGCCAACCTGCCGCTGTTCCGCGCCAACCTGTGTCCGCTGACCTTCCTCGACGTGCCTGAACAGGCCTACAGCCGTGCGACGCTCGGCGTGTACGAATTGACGCGCGTGGAATTGCTGCGTGATCTCTACGTGTGGGCCTACGAACGCTCGACCCAGGAATACCTGGCCATCAAGCAGAACCTTGCCGAACCCGATCCTTTGCGCCTTGCCTGGCGTGATCTCATCCGGCAAACCATCCGGGAAGTCGTCCGCCAAGCGGCGGTGGACCCGCTCTCATTGATTCACAACGCCGTGGAGCACGACGTTCCACAGTCCGATCGGCAGAACGTGCAAGCGCTGATCGTGGATGAGCTCAGGCGCCTCCACGAGGGCGTGCTCGCGCGCTACGGCTTGCGACCGTCGGAATTCGCACTTTGGAAGACGGCACAGGGCCGTTGACGGGCCGCTGCTCGGCACTCGCAAAACCTGTTGCTACAAATTTGCTACAACCGCCCAGTTCATCACTCTGTAAACCCGACTTCCTCGGTCCAGTCCATCATGGGGGCCACACTGAGACGTCTTGACTTATAAGTTTCTGATTTCATTCATTTTTATCCCATTTTTCAGGCATCTATTCCTCCGTATTTCTTGCTGTTTTCTGCGGATTTTTGTGGTATTTTGCTACACCACTACGGAGAAATTGCGGAGAACTGCGGATGGCCTCAATCAGGAAGCGGGAAGGAAGTTGGGTTGCAGAGGTGCGGCGGGTTGGGCATAAGTCGATTAGCCGATCCTTTCCTACGAAGTCCTTAGCTTCGGAGTGGGCTCGGAAGATCGAAGCGGAGATGGATGCGAGCCTGTACCGCGACAGTCGAAACCTCAATTCTATTACATTCGGGGATCTCATCGACAGGTACACCGAAGAGATCGGCGCTATCCGGCCATTCGGCAGGAACAAGGCCGCAGTCTTGAAGAACCTGGCCGCAGCGCTCGGCACGGTTCCGTTGTCGAGCCTAAATGCCGAACGCCTCAACAAGTATGTGGACGAGCGACGCGCTGGCGGCGCTGGTGGGGTTACGGTCGGGATTGATCTCACCTATATCGGTGGCGTCCTGAAGACAGCAAGCGCCATCTGGAAAATGCCTGTCGACCAGGCCGCTGCGTCAGATGCTCGAGCCCGGCTTGCACACCTCGGCATATCCACAAAATCCCGGGAGCGCGCCCGACGCCCTACTCGAGAGGAAATCGAACGGCTGTGCCAGCACTTTGCGGCGAAGGGCTCGCGGCAGCGCGTCCCTATGCCGGATGTGATCCAGTTTGCGATCGCTACAGCGATGCGTCTGGGCGAGATTATCAATCTCAAGTGGGCTGACCTGAACCAGGCCGACCGAACTATCACAATCAGGGATCGCAAGCACCCGAGAGAGAAGGTCGGCAATGACCAAGAAGTGCCGTTACTCGGAGAGGCGTTCAAAATCGTCATGCGCCAGCCTCAGAATGGTGTGCGGATCTTTCCGATCACTGAAGGAACGGTGAGCACTATCTTCCCTCGCGCCTGCAAAAAACTGAACATTGAAGACCTCACGTTTCACGACCTTCGTCATGAAGGCGTGTCCCGTCTGTTTGAGCAAGGATATTCAATCGAGCAGGTCGCCCTTGTATCCGGTCACCGCGACTGGAAAATGCTGGCTAGGTACACCCAAATCAAGGCCAAGGATTTACATCGTGATCAGCCTGAAGTCGCGCCTCCGAAGGATACGACCGCATGATACGAAAAATTACGGTGCAAGACGGGCACTGTGAAGCATTATCTTAAGACATCAATGGGTGATTGGACTTTATAAAAAAAATTTCAACAAGTTTATGGCGAGGCAAGTCAATTTTCCAATTAACCGCTACAAGATCTTCATCAGCAAAAGCTGCAGGCCTCGAGGAAATTCTTAGGAGGTTAAAAGCAGAGATTGCTGCTATTGATGATCCGGCACGCTACAATAGTTTACGCTTCGATGTGATGCTAAAGGAATGGGAAAATACTGATAAGATCTGAGAAAACTATAGAATTAGATGTTGAAGTTCCCCTACATACAGGAACAGACGAGCGAGCGCTGCTATTATAAAATCATTTCTCGAGCGATATCGATGCCACCAATTTCATATCATGTTTGTTGTCAAAAAAGTGCTCGTACAGTTTGAGATGCACTGATGGCGAGACTGGCGCTACGTCCACCATTCGCCCGGCCGGTAAGACTTGGAAGCCCTGATCGAAACGAATTCCTCCCTTATTCGACAACAAATAACGTCCGTGCATGCGTTCACTTGCTCGGTCATCATCCCACCACAGCATGTTGATTTTCTGCGGACGTGTCGGCATGTACAGATCCATAATCCGGCCGAGTTGTTGCTGTGCTTGCGCGACACATTCGTCCATATCATTAACAGATACGGCGCGTACATGAAGAAGAACGCGTTGACACGCGCTTCTTCTTACTTTATCTAACATTGGCTCAAGAACGCGAGTGACCGCCCGCTTGCGAAAGTCGAGGTAAGGGTCGACGAATGCAAGCTCAGCACTTCCAACCAATAATGTCGTACTCACGCGACAGTATTCAGTGGCCGCGCCGGCGATGCGCTCTTCGGCAGTCGGCGGCAAAGGAACCTCCGTCAGGGGCCAGGTAGGTACTACGAAGTCACTTGCAGGGGAGTCAGCGGCATCCAAGATCAGGCCCGCCACGACCGCGCGACCAAGTTTGAGCTGGGTCATAATATTGGCGAGCCAGTCAAACTCTTGCTCCCACACCAGCCCTGGCGCCGAACGAAAGACGCCCTGTTCTTTCGCCCGCCGAAGCAAAGTGCGCAATCGCGCCTCTTCAATGTCCCCTAGCCCCTCCCGCGCCTTCAGGACGTCGGCGCGCCAGGTCGCCGGAAAATCCATCAGATAACGGCCGCTTGAATGACCGAATAAGCTGAATAAGAATCTAAGTGCCAGCGAATCACGCCCGATCTTTGGGTCGGCAGCGAAGAGGTCATTCATCAAATAACTCGTCGTCTCGTTCTGAAAAAAAACCGTTAGGCCAACGGTCTATGAATTCGCCTGCCTGGTTTAACCTCAATCGCTTAACGGCAGTGGTACCGTCCAGCTGAGGCAGAAAATAGAGTACACATACGTCATCGGCGTCAAGTGCCACCTCCTCCGCTGCGTAGCGACCTGAAGCGCGTTGACGAATACGCTTCAGGATGCGCAAGAGCAGGTGCTCACTGTGTGTTTCGATAACGGTCTGCTTGCCCCGGCCTACTGCCTCAATGACCACGTCCCCGACAGCTGCCTGCAGCGCAGGATGTAAATGCAGCTCCGGCTGTTGAATGATGCTCGTGTTGGCGAAATCACTGCACAGAGACACTAGTGCGGGGATGACGTAGCCTATGCCTGACCCCACGTCTTCGATTTCGATCCGTCGCATCGCTGCATCGGCCAAATGCAGACGTGTGATGCCATTGCTTAATTCAGTCCTCTCTTGTCCAGGTTCAAGCCCTGCGACCGTTGCTACCCGATCATCATTGACGACGATGGTCGCAACGCTTTCAAATTTTACTTGGTAACCTTTTTCAATGAATAAATGGCCCGACAATGCATCATTCACGCGCATCGCGATTTCTGCGCTCACCTTGGGCAGGAATGGCGATGGGCGCGTCGGAGGAGCAAGCCCACACTGCATCGCCAGCGATTGCATGAGCAAGATATAGAACGGGTCGCTGTTGACCTCGGGGGATATCACATTCAGTGCTGACAGCAGCTTAACTGGAAAAAATGTAACTTCCGACGGAGACGGTACCTTGCGCGACGCTCGAACGATTTCGTGCCGGACTGCGGAATTGCCGAGGCTCACGCACCCCAGTGCGGCGTTCACGAGAGACATCCAAGATCCATAAGCAAATTCCCATTCCTCAGAAGGCAGAGGACTCTTGTTCATGGTGTAGATGTATTCATTGAACGCCTGCTCGGCCATCCCATAGCTCTGGTAGATATAAGAACCACGGACCTGAACCGAACTTTCCGATACGGTACACCGGACCGGATTTGTTGCTAACGTAGCAAGATCGACCCATCTATTGACTAGAAGTGGGTCAACACATGGATGAGTGTGAAAAAACTCTAGGTGCGTGCACGACGATTTCGCGGCATCAAATCCATGCATTTTGATAAACGGGAGGCCATTCAAATGAATTTCGTGATCTACATCAACCTCCCAAGTTACGCCGGTATCTTCTAGCTCGTCTTCCGTCCAGGCGCGGATGTGCCAACGGTTTTCCTGGACGAAACCGTCCCAGCCATAGCTCTGGTCATTCGCCAACGCAGCTTCCCCCAATGTGTCGCAAAGGGAGTAATCAACGCGACAAAACTGTTCATGCTTCACCGAAATTAACATGGTTTCACACAAGTCGCCGGCATCACTGCTGCGATAGTGGCGCCGAATAATTTTGGAGACGTCTTCGGCTGGGATAATGTCAAAGTAAGGCTCGAGTAGTGAAAAAATGTCGAGCGCATCGGAAAGCGCACTTTTGCCTGCAGAGTTAGGACCGAAAAGGAAAGATATTTTCCCAAGTGGTATCTCGACGGGCGTGTCGAACACCTGAAAACCGCCAAGAGTTATGCTTTGAAGGGAATGTGTCATTAAATTTATGGCCTGGTCTCGGTTAATTCATCCGTAAGCGGTCACGCGATGGCGAAAACGTGTCGACTGCCAAGGTCGTGCAGATCCGAGCGCAGAGGATTTTCTGCAAACATTTGCTGCCAGATCCTTGGCGTTAGCTGATGCACTAGTGGCGCCGGGTGTTGGCCGGCACGCTGCTGTATGTCGACGAAGTAGTCACATAGATTGATATCGTTTAGGCGACAGGTCGCCAGCATGGTTTGCACAATGCCGACGTGCCTGGCGCCAGGTTCGCCACGTCAGACCATGAGGTCGGGTGCGAAAGCGTATTCACTGCAGCTTTACGAAGGTCACATTAAACTCTTTACACTGTCGGTGCCGCTGCACGCGGTTTGCGAAGCTGAATACGTCGTTAACATCATAGCGCTGAAACACATCTAACCCTCGACTAAGTACGATCTTCCATCCAAGGTCAGTTGTGATATCTCGGTCATGTCTGGTGCCAGATGTGTCGTACGCCCACGTGAACTGAATGCCGATACCAGCACAGGCATCCGCCATTCTTTGGAAATTCTCGGTCTGGCGATCACCGTTAAACTCGTCCTCGACAGTAACAACATGCACCGCTACCTCGTCTTCCAGCCTTGAGGACTTGCTCACAGTCTCGAGCAGTTCCATCAAGTTACGCTGTTGGTGGAATATGCGTAGATAGGGGTCGGTAACGATGATCCGCTTGGCTCCGACCAAATAGGGCCCAAACAACTTGTCGAAGCTTACTCCACGCTGATTCTCCTGAAAAACCAGGTGCTGCTCCTTGAGCACAACATCGGGCTTCGGGGGTAAGACCCTTGTGGCCGACATCTTTTCCTCTACCACTGGTGCGGAGTCGTCAGTCGGGATGGCTTGTGCCAGTGTCACCTCTGCCCCTCCGACCTCCACCCGGCGATGGTACGCATTCGGATATTCGTCTTCCTCCAGAGTGGTAACTAAGCGCTCGGCACCCTGAGAGTTGAAGTACGCGAAGCGCACTGCCGGATAGGTCTGATCAATCCGAAGAAGCTGATCCTTCACTCGCTTACGCCCCTCAATAGCTACCCGCAGGATATCTTCAATTTCTGCGTCGCTGGCTTCTCCGTGAGGGAAGAGGATTTTCATTAGGCCTGAAAATGTCTTATTGATGCCGTCACGGTCTCGGGTAGAAATATCATCCGACAGACGGAACCGGGCCTTGTATCGATCGGAGAAATCATGGTTACGCAGCGAACGCAGGATCTCGGCAACGTAGTCCACCACAAAGCCGTAGCCACTAGAGAACATTTCGCCGCGGATCACATCGACCTCCCAGCCAGGGATGTAACCATGGATACGATCGAGGAAAGCGGAATCGTGGAACTTATCTGGCAACGGGTCGAAGAGATCGGAGTGCTTAAGCATATAGGGCACCGTGTGGTCAGTATTACCCACGAATACCATGCTAGCCTCTGCGCCTAGCGTCTCAACCCCGCGCGAGAATGACTTATTCGCCATGTAGTTCTTCATGATGTCTACCAGCGCCTTATCCACGCGCTTCTGCTTGCCGGCGAACTCATCGAAAGCCACTACATCCCAGTAACCGACAAGACCCAGCTTGCCAGTTCCATTGTGGACAAACAACTTAGGAACTGTTACCTCCCCGCCAGAAATCAGGATGCCGTGTGGTGAAAATTCTGAATAGATGTGTGACTTGCCGGTCCCCTTTGGTCCCAGCTCAATCAGATTGTAGTTTCTCTCGCAGAAAGGAATCAGCCGCACCAGCTGGCTAAGCTTATTGCGCTTGCCAAACATCTGCGGATTGAAGCCCACACTCTGGATTAGGAGGTCGATCCACTCATCGGTGGAGAACTGCTTACGCGCCTCCACGTAAGCCTCGAAGTCGAAGTACGAAAGCTGGATCGGCTTGATCGAGGCAAGTATCCAGGGTGATGCGTTCTTATCCTCGGTGAACAGGTACTCCACGTCGGCGATGCACCACACGCCGCCCACTAGCAGCTTGGGGTGCGCTTTCACCGTGGCGGAATCGATTATTACCTTCTTAATGCCGAGATTGGCAAATTCGGCCTCGTATGCATCTGACTTGTCGTTTAGGGCTACGCTGATACGGTCGATGGCCTTATGTCGTCCTTTTTCCTTTATGGTCGAGCGCACCAGGCCCGCCTCGTTGCGGTGTACATAGTGCTTGCGCAGGATCTCGCGCACTGTGTCGATACCGGCCTCTATGGTGACTTCGTCATTCGTGGCGCAATACTGACCTAGTAGGTACTCCAACACATAGGTAGGCACGATGGCATTGCCCTTCACCATTTTGACCAGATCCTTGCGGACCACTAGCCCGGCAAAGTGCTGATTGATCTTGTCGTCCAATTGGCTCATCGGTCGTACCTCGTCCTATTTCTTAAAAGTCGAACTCGCTGGTAAACGAACGGCGAATGGTGTAACGCACGGCTTGGTAGCGCGTGTAGTGTGACGTGCCATCCACCGGCTCCTCCAGGCGCAGTTCGATTTGCTGATTGTTATAAGCGTCGGCCTTGCGGCTCAGGATAAAGCGAACCGCCACCTCCCGCTCACGTGGATTGCTAGACGTCATGTCAAAGCTCAAGTCATGCACATCGGAAATCGTCTCACCTGCTAGCGTGTACAGGCCGGCGCGCACACGTCGCGGCTGGCGCTTATCCGTAACAGGCTCCGTCTGATAGAGCACAACGGCTAGTTGCCCGGTTGTGATGGTTTTGCCACCACCGCCAATCAGTTCTACGTCGACCTTGCCTACATCGCTCTGGCGCTTCTTATTGATACTGATCACCGGGATCACCACCTCCTGCAGGGTGGCCCCGCCATGTACAAACCGACTGCCCGAGCCCTTCAAGCGTAAGCGATTGATCGATTTCGGGATCTGCAGCTGCAGGTTGCCTGCCAGGCCTAATTGGTCGGGCTGAAAGGTCTTGAAGCTGCTGCTTTCGCGCAGACCACGGCCCAGCACGAAACGCCGGTCAGTGTAAAGAATCTCGTCGCCGCTGGGTTCTGTGCTGAGGAAGTCACTGTCCTGCAATGGTTGGTGTTGGTAAATGAAACCGTGGTCCGCGGTCACCACGATATTGTTGGCATTGGCATTGGCCAGCTTTTTGACCACCCGCAGCAACTCATCCAGAGTCTCTTCTGCCGCGCCAAAGACACGCTCTTCAGTGTCCCGCGTATCCCCTGTCTTGTCGATCAAGTTGTGGTAGACGTACACCACATCATGGTCGCGCACCAAGGCCCGCGAATCCTCTTTTCCCATGGCTAGCACATCTTTCGCGAGCACTGTGGTGGATGAGGGCACGGTCTTGGCCAAGATGCGGGCGCGGTTGGTGGTGCCCGTGGCGCTAACTCCATCGGCCATGACCTCGCCGCTGTCGTTCTCCAAGATCTGGAGAGTCTTGTGAGGCAGCAGCGAAGCCATGCCCAGCTGGGTGTAGCTGGGCAGGCAGGACAGTGCGGGCACCAACTCCGCATCAAAGCGGTCTTCGCGGCGAATCAGGCTCTGCAACTCCTCCCCCACCTCGTAGCGGAAAGCATCGGAGATCAACACACACACCTTGCCCTTGCGCTCCAGATAAGGCTGCACGAAGCGATCAAAGAAGTTCGACTGGCTCACCACGGGGGCAGCTTCCCAGTGCTGGCAAGCGTCCACGAAGCGTTGCCAACGCACATTCAGTTGTGACAGATAGCTGTTGGTGTAGAGGTTCTCCATCTGCTGGCTCAGTGCCTGGAGCAGCGACGCTTGGCCCGACTCGCGTGCATGGTGGATGAACTTACGGTAACGCTGGTCAAGACGGAACCACGTCTGCGTGTACTTGTGAATGCCATCAGGCAGGGAGTCCATCTCCAGCTGCGTCAGTTCTAGCGCCTGCATAAACTGCGCCGCATGCTCAATGGCCAGGTACACGTGCTGGTAGCGATCAAACCAGTGCCCTTGCCGACGCTGGCGTACCCATTGCTCCACCTCTTGCGCACTGACCGTACGCGATGTCACCTCGCGCACCAGTTCGCTTAGGATCTTGCAGTCGATGGCTTCAAACTCGTCCACCGACATCAGCACCCGGTATTCCAAGCCCTGCAGCTTGTCCTCGATCTGCAAGATGTCTGCACACTGGGCGGACAACACCTCGAAGGCCTGCGCGTGTGCGCGGCTGTCTTTCCAGCGCCGGATGAACACCTTCGCGTCGGATGTCATGCGAGGCTTGAACTCGACATCCACCTCAGTGAGAAAGCAGCTCTTGAACAGCTCGATCACAAAATCCTGAAGACCGGGTTGCTCGCTGACGTAGCCGTAGGCGCGTTTCATCAACTCCCAGAAATACTCGTTCAGGCCGCTGCGCTCCATCAGCTTACTGCGCGTATCAACGCCGCTAGCCAGTTCGGCTAGCAGGGCTTCCAGCATCGCGTCCAGGCGCGGCTCGCAGCCCACACAGACGGCTAGCATCTTCTGACGCAAGGCGTTGTCGCTGTCGCCTGGCTCCAGCAGCTCCTTCAGCCTTTCACGCCGCTTAGCGGCCTCAAAGAAAGCCGCATGGGCCTCCAACAACGGGTAGGCACCGGGCCCCAGTTCCAGCTCCGCCAGCCACAGTGCCACTTGATCGGTGCGGAAGGCGCTACCGCTGGCCAATTGCACGTCCAGCAGCCAGTTCTCCAGGTAGGCGGGCTCAGGGCCATCGCGAAACAGCAAGAACTTCTGCTCAGGCTGCTCACGCAGCACGCGGTACTTTACGCCAAACTCGTTATTGGCCAGCTCAATCTTTTCCACCCTAGGTAAATCCAGCGCCTCGAAGTCGGCCCGGAATTCGCGGCGGGTGTCATACCAGAAAACTATGCGCTGCTTGTCAAACAGATTGCTCAGCGCCTGCTGGATCTTTGCGTTACTCATCTGAGGTCAATCCTCGTCCTTGGCGTCTAACCCCGGAATTTTCTTCAGCGCCAAGCCGAACTTCGAATAGTTCACTTTCACCCCGTCGTCTAGGTTGATGGGTTTTTGCTCGGTGGCCAGCGGGTAGAGCACATCGCGCTCATAGTCCTCCAGCTCGGCCAGCACCTTGGCCAAGCGGTCCACCTCTTTCAGCGCCCGTGTCTTGTCGCCCTGACTGGTGGCAGGGTTGATGCTCGCAGAGGCCTGGCGCTCCTTTTCGGTGACGAGCTTTTCGCGATAGTCGCGCAGGTACTTCAGCACCACACTAACCATATCCGGGCGGTAGCGGTGCATGTAGATCAGCGCATTGAAGCTGCCCTTGGGGCTACTGAACAACCAGTAGATGGGGCGCTTTTTGTAACGCTTCACATGGTCGGCATAGAACTCGCTCAGGAAGTAATCACGAAGGCTGTAGTTGCGCTTGCCCTTAAGGTTGAGCGCCTGCTCAATGAAGGCCAAGTTGTCTTCGTAATGCGCATCGCCAAACGCCACGCGCAGGAACTGGCGGAAACGCAAGGTTATGTCGTCCGGGAACCAGTCGCCGTCCAGCAGCGGGACTACGTTATCGTCATCAGCTGGGAAGCTGGGTTGCGGCACCTGGGCTAGGTAGTCGGCTAGCATCTCGCCTTGGTTGGCCAGAATCAGTCCCGGCTTGTCGAGGCTGTAGCGGCCGAACATGCAGCCCACGGCGTAGCTCACCAGCTCGCGCATAGTGTCAGCCAACAGCAGGGCTTCAAGCTCGTCTTCGCTCTTGTCGCCACCGTAGCGATAGTGCGGGTTGCAGGTGAGCGTAATTTCGTTCAACGGCACATCGGGTTTCAGTTCGTCCTGCAGGCCGTAAGCGTCGATGAAGATGCGGTTGTTCTCTTGCTCTAAACGCTGCATTTCCAACGTCACTTCGCGCCAGTGAGTGCGGAGCCTCTGATAACTGGTCTTGAGTGTGGTTTGGCTGTGGCTGGCTTGTAGCAGCGGGGATTTGGAGAAATCCCAGGAGGTTTCGTATGTATTCCAATCCTCTTTCGCAAGACAAATATTAGTGCGACTCGCTGCCTTTACCTGGTCAGAAAATGCGGCACCAGTATCAAGCGGTAGAGCCGATATATCTGCGACTAAGAAATTAAGCGTCGGGTTCAGCACCTGCAGCGCATATTTCGCGACGAAAGAATTCAAAAAAGACAGAACTCCTTCAATCGAATTCTCCACCTGCGGAATGCAAGCGGTTCCAGCAGCCCCAAAAACAAAGCCGCCATCACAATATCTCGCACCATAACCCGAAGATGTAATATTCGACCAAGTAATGCATTCGAGGAAATAGTAGTTTGTATTCTGTATTTGACGTGACGCTGAGCCATATAACTTGGCCGCATAATCGATTATTTCTTCTCCGTCGTTCTCCCAGTTTACCAATATCTCCGCATTTCCATACCATTTTCGATATCCGCCACCAGCATTTATTGGAAACCACTTATTTTTCGAGCGCTGGGCCTCCACCCTTGAGGAAAACCCAAAGCCAACTTTATTTCTTGAAACCTCGAACCACTTTTTCAAGAATCTTTCATTATCACTAGTTACAAGCCCCTTCTTCGGGGACGCGATAGAAGATAGTTTCTTCAAGCTCACGAATTTTTCCAGCAGAGATTCATTAGCCCAGTATGCAATCGGGTTTCCCGGGATCTTTTCGAAGTCCTCTGCTGATGCTCGTGAAAAATATTTCTTAATGGCTTGCTCTGGCGTGCTGGCTTGGCTGTTACTCATCTTTAGTATCCAAATTTTTTCCTCAACTGGCCCACTGATCTACTGCCAATCATCTGGAATATTTTTCTGATTCATTATTTGTTTGACCGTCTCGGCTTTACTGTCCTAGCTTAACCACCTCAAAATCTGGGTTGTCCGACTTCGGCCGATGACGTTAGGCCAGCGCATTCGTCTCCAAGTTGCCGACACGAGCTGCGCGCCATTTCGGGAAGCTTTGGTTCCACAGCTCGATGTTGAATACTTGGCAGTTCTCGACTAACTGACGCTTCCAGCGCGGCACGGCCTTCCCCATGGGCGGGAGTTTTTTGGCAACTTCATCTGAAAAGTTGGGCAGCAGCTCACTGTCTTCGAGCGTGACGAGGCTGATGTAGTGAACAGGCTTGTGCAGCCTTTCTTCAGCCCAGCGATACAGGAAGGTGTCGATGAACTTGGCGGCAAAGGTGTCACTCAGCGTGCCGTCCTGCAGTTCTCCATAAAACTTTGCCAGCCCCTCGGCCTGTGCTTTCGGGTTTCCCGGGTCTTTCACTTCAACAAAGAGAATCGCTTCCTCAAGCTCGACCACGAAATCGACGCGGTGCATTTGCCCGATGCCGTGGTAGCCCGGTTTACCGGCCTTCATTTGATCGAAAACAATGGCGTCGATTGCATTCGTAAAATCAATTTCCAGATCGCGTTCGCGCAGTTTCATTTACCCAAGGCCCCCATCTTGCGAGCAACCTGCTCCTTAGTCAGCTCGTTGAAGGTGTCTGCAATGGCATTCGGCTCGATGGCTCGATAGTCGTCCATGCTGTCCAGACAAACCTGACCGGAGTCAGCATCACGTGAAAGCACGTGAAAGCGGACTTGATCACCCTTCCCCTTGTCCATCAGCAGGTCGAACCACTTGAGCAACACATAATCATGTGTGGCCAGGATAACTTGCTGACCATTGCGGGCGAGCTCTAGTAATGCCTGCACCAGATCCTTCATCAACTTGGGGTTGAGATTGGATTCGGGTTCATCCCATAGCAAAGGGCCGGTGGTACCGGGGTTGAGGCTCCCGTTGCTGAGCAGGCGCTGCAGCACGCCAATCTTGCGGAAGCCCTCGGCAGTCATGCCGCTAGAAAGACGATATTTGCTACTGGGCACGAACTTCCATTCGGTGCTGTCCTGGTACATCTGCGCATGCTGAGCTTTGCTACGCGTGGCGGCTTCTTTCTCCACGAAGCGGCCGGATTCGAAGACGAAACGGCCGTTCTCCAGCAAGTATTGACCGCCGATCAGGTTGATTAGACGGGGCACTATGCTCGTAAAGCGCGGGTCAAGCTGGACTTTGGCGTCTAAGTCGTTAACACCTTCTTTGACCAGCTGGTTGGCCAAATCCAAGTAACCGTTGTCGAAGATGCGTTCGATAGTAGGAAGATGAGACTGGTCGGCAGTTAGGCCGCGCACTAGCGACAGCACCTCTTTCGTCGGAATAAAGATGGCGGGAGAGGCTTCGCCACTCATACTTGTCCTGACCTTTGACACCGTGGCGCTGCCGCTGAACCTGACGGCAACCTCCTGGCCCGAGGCAAAGGTAATACTCAGCAGAGCCTCGCCGCGCGTGCCAGCACGACGCAGCTCGCCAACTTGCTCGCTGAGCGGATGGTAGAGTCGGCACAGCTTCCGCGCCAGCTGCTCGCCAGCTAGTTCTCCAAGGACTTCCGGCCCACTTAGAGCCTGAATGGCCTTGAGTAGGTGAGTCTTGCCTGTGCCATTCTCGCCGATTATGATGTTGATTCCCGGCGAGAATTCGATGGACAACGCAGTGAAGGCGGTAAAGTTCCTAAGCTGCAGGTTAGTGATCATGAAGCCCTCCCTTGAGCGACAGCCTTGGCCATCATCTCCATCTTTTCCGCTTCCGAATTGCCATCTACCAGGCGCATGTAGGCGCCCCTATGGTCCGGTTTGTGAGCGTTCTCCAGCACGAAGGCGGTGGTAGAGACCACTTCTCCGCCAATGCTGTCGAAAGCCCGCGCGCCCAAGTGCGCCATGGACAAAATGGTGTGCTGGTCGAGGATGCGGCTACGCAGCGCCTCGAATGAGGCCAGAAACATCCAGCTCTGCATGGTGATCATGGCGACTGTGCCCCCCTTCACCGCAAGGTCCAGGTTGCGCTCGATGAACATCGCAAACAGATCGGCCTTGCTGTTGGGGTAGGATTCTTTTGCCCAAGCGTTCAAGCGTCCGTTCATGCCCTTGCCGCCCATGTAAGGCGGGTTGGCTACTACCACGGCATAGCGTGGGCTCAAGGCCTCGGCCATGCGCAACACGGTTAGCACGCGCTGATGAGTCTCTGCCAGGAACAGGTTGCCGGCCATATCCTTAGCTTCCAACGTCGCCAGCACATCTTCCACATTGCCTACCTTGGGCACGATCAGCGAACCAAAGTTGTCGGCCTCGCTGAACTGTTGCAGCGTCTCACGCAGGCCATGGGTGAAAAGGTCGCGACCAACATGGCCCATGTACTCGTCCAGCTCTTCGCGGGTGAAGCTCACTTTTTCCAGCACGGTGATGTGGGGCTTGACGCGCTTGTTGAAGAAACGACGCTGGCGGGCGCGGGCCTTCATGGTCAGCGCAAAAGCGGCCAACTCGCCGGCGCGCTCGTCCAGTTCGATGCCGAAAAGATTGTGGGTGAGGATTTTTTCCGGGATCTCAGCCGCGTCGAAGCCTTCTTCTTCGTAGATGGCGTGCAGCAGATCAAAGGCATAGGTGAGCATGTGGCCCGAGCCGCACGCGGGGTCGCAGACTTTGATGTCTTCTGGGCCCTTGATCTTAAGGAAGTCCGTTTCCGGTTTTGCGGAAGGAACGTAGTAGGCCATCTGCTCGGCCAAGCGGGAATCTGGCCGGTTGAGCATCCACAGGCGACCCAGCGAGTTGTCCACCAGGTAGCGCACGATCCAGTGCGGCGTGAAGAGCTGGGTGGCAGCGGGGATGTTATCCGGGGAAATTTTCTGATTTTTCTTCAGTCCTTCGAAGATGGCATCTTTCTTCTCGGAGATGTAAAACTGGTACAGCCAGCCGATGACTTCCACATCCTGGCAGGCATCCGGCGTCATGGCCTCGCGGGTATACGCCAGGATGGAGTTGCCTGAGAGAAGATCGTCAGGCATCAGCAGCTCGGTGTAATCGTCGATGTGCTCGAACAGAAAAGGCATCGCCTGATGCCAAGCGTTGCTGGCGGCCACCACCAGCAGGCGGTAGGCCTCGCCCTGTGGGTCGTGGCTGGGACTTTTACCGGCTAGCAGGTCGGCAATCTGCTGGCGCGTCTTGGCCCGCACCATCTCTTCGTCAATATGGCCCATCTTAGCTTCCAGCAGGATCTCGGGCTGGAACTGACCTTCAGCGGGCGACACGATGCCGATGCGCGTGTAGCGGTTCACATCCATGAAGCGCAGCGCGCAGAAGCGGTTGAACCAGATGTAAGCCACACGCTCGATGACCTGTTCCTTTCCATGGCTCTTAATCGCTTCTTCCAGCGTCTTGACGGCCGCGGCCCTTTCGCGGCGCGCCGGACTGGCGTCAGATAACACTAAGGCCAGCTTGGCGCCTACTTGCTCGCCCAAGGTGCGTCGGGCGAACTGGGCGAATTTTTTGAGTTTGCTTGTATCCATGCCCTGCCTCAGATCTGCACGCGGTTACCGGCAAGGATTTCCCTCAGCCAGGCTTCACGCTGTTTGTTCAGGTAGTCGTCGAGCTCAGTCTCATTGGTCAGCCATGGCTTGGCGTAACTGACTTTGATGGCGCGGGCGGGCACCAGTTTGGGCTCAGGTGACGGCGGTTTGGGCCCTGTCGAGCCGGCCGGCGGGGTTTCTTCGCCAACGGTCTGCTCGCCATCGGGTTCCAGGCTGGGCTTCGGCGGTGGCGGCGTCTCGGGCTTGGCCCATTGCTCCAGTTGCACTAGTAACTGTGGATAGCGGCTGTCTTCGAAGTGCCGCAGCTGATCGCGGATCATGGCGATCCGCTTCTGGCCATGCAGCGCCAGCCTTGCATCAGCAAAAGGCTGGCTCAGCTGCGACTGGTGGGTAGAGCCGAGACGACCGTATTCCTCGGTGGCTTGTAGTTTTTGCTCCAGCTCTGCAAGGCGCTTGGTGGCTTCTTCCTTTTCACTAGCCAACTGGTTGACGATTTCTTGCTGCAGGGCATCCAGCTGCGGCTTGAGTTGCTGCAAACGGTTGCCTTGCCAGGGTTTGCCGTCGGCAAGCAGGTTACGAACAGCCTCCACTCCGGCCGCGCCCACATAGGCAAAGTTGTCTTCCTGCTCGGCGACCAGCAAGCGAGCATGTTCAAAGATGGCACGCTGCGGGCTCTTCATGAAGCGCCGCAATGGGTCGATGATGTTTTCTTTGGTGTCAAGCAAAGTGTCTTCAGCGCGGGCGAGGTCGGTCAGGAACCAATTGGGGTTCTTGCTCGCCACATCCTTTAGGGTGGCCAGCACTGGGGTCAGCGCGCTCAGGAACGGCAACTGCGATTTCTGGCCGTGCAGATCGACCAGTTCGATTTCCAGGTCTTTTAACGCGTCGATAGTCTCACGAGCCAGCGCACGCGCCTCGTTGCTGCTGGCCGGCTTGTCGAAGAAGTCGGCAAAGAACTCTTTAAGCGTGCGTACTTGTGAGGCGCTGAATTCAACCTGTGGCTCAAGGACTAGCGAGGCATGGGCATTGGTGTTGCGCAAACTGCGCTCCAGAGTGTCATGCTCCAGCGAGTTACTGTCTTGCCTGACCTCGACCTTGCCGCGCGCACACAACAGGGCCAAGTTGCAAAGAATGGCAGCGTAGTACCAGCCGTAGTTCTTGCGCTCGAAACGCTCGATCAAGCTCTTGACGGTAGTGCGCACTCCGCCCCGAGCGTTGCCTTGAATGAAGGCCAGCAGTTCTTGTTCAGGCTCGGTGAGACTGGTGGCGTCATTGGCTAGCAGCCCGTCTTCCACCATGCGCAGGTGCTTGCCGATGTCTGCCTCGTTGAATGGCACATCGCGCAGCATGCGCAGGTTCGGGTAGGTGGTTTGCAGCAGATGTTCAAAGCCTTTGAGCACCCGGGTCTGGCCGTCTCCGGTGCTGACATCCACATCTGCCGCATTGATGATGAGTGTGGCTTTCCCCAACAGGCTACGGGCACGCACTTGCAGGTCGTTCAAGCGTTCGGTGTTCTGGAAGCCCCTGGCATCCAGAATGCGCTTGACCGCTTCTTGTGTAGTGTTGCTGTTCTGCCGGATGTACTTCTCGGTGCGCTTGTACATCGTCAGGTCCTGCATAAAGCGTACGTCGGCTGGTAAGACCACTCGCAACTCATCACGTCCCATGCTCTGCATGCGCTGCAGGGTGATGTTGTCGAAGTTATCGGAGAGCGGCGTGATAATGTGGATGGCCAGCTCGTGCTCACGGCTGAGCGCGCGGTCATCCATCTTACGGGTGTAGGCGTAATCCTGACCGTTGCTGTAGCGGATCTTGCGCTGCCTGATGACGCCATCGAAAAGCAGGGTTTCCAGCTCCTTGAGGATGTCGGCTGTCTCGACCTCGGTGTTCTTTATCTCTTCTTCGATGTCTTTTTCTTCGTCGGTCAGGTACTCGTAGACATCGCCATTGCGCTGGATGTAAGTCTGCTGTTCCAGCAGGTTGAGTGCAGCTTCAAGGCGCTTGCGTTGCGCGGGCAGGTCGTCGCCAAAGCGCTCCAGCATCAGCACACTGAGGTTGCGCAGCGTGGCCTTGAACTCCTTGACGTATTTGACCAAGAAGAGCGCCTTGAGAACGCGCACTGCGTAAGGGTCGCCCAGATGGCGCTCTGCATTGTTGATGGCACTCTGGATGGCGCTCTTGAGTGCGCCACGGATACCTTCGAACATGCGGTCAAAGGTAGCCAGCTGGCCAACCGGCTCCTGATCGATGGCAATCGCTACTTCCCGGAACACGCCGAGCATGGAGCGCTCGCCCACCGAGTTGGCCTTACCTTCGAAACCGTTGTGCAACGAGATGCCGCGAATCGAGGCCTGGAACAGCGGGAACTGATAGGGCACGAAGGGGTAGCAATAGGTGAAGTGTTCCGCGTCCCGGAAGTTCATGTACTGCTGACCACCGTCAGCGAACTCAAACAGGGTTTTGAAATTGTTGAGCTGCTGGTCGTAGGTGCTGACCAGCAGCTCGGTGCCGATCTCGTTTTTGGTGAGCAGGCGCTTTTGAATCACCTCGGCCACGTCGGCACTGGTGAGCTTGAGTCGGTTGGCAAAGCGGGCCTGGATCTTTGAGAAGTCGTTGCTCTGCTGCTTGTTCATGTCCCCCAGCACGGAGTTCATGTCCTCCTGGGCGGTAACGATGATCCAGGCGCGGCCTTGGCACTTTGTGGCCAGGCTTTCTGCCACGGTCTGCAGGTTGGTCATCAGCTTGGTGTTGTCGGCGATGTACTGCCCCACTTCGTCCACGAAGAAGTTGAGGCGGAAGTTGGCTGGCTTCTTGTCCAGCCATGCCTTGACCTGTTGACTAAAGTCTTCGATGGAGACGTTGTACTGTGCGCGGTACTTGTCCAGAATGCCCTTGGCCAAGGTCAGATCTTCCCCGGTGATCTCGGCATAAGCGCGGGCGATGTTGCCCGATTCCAGCAGCGCCTGTTCTCGGCCACGCTCCCAGGGTTTGTTGGCCAGGCGCTGGTAGGCGTCCTTGAACGCATTCAACTGTTCCCGGCTGTCCAGGTCTCGTTCGAACTGCGCGATGTAGCCCTGCTTGCCGAAGTAGCCACAAGTCTCGTTGAATACCTTGACGAAGACCGAGAGCAAGGCGTCACTCTGGCTCTTGCTAATGATGTCGGCCTTCTGGTCGATATTGAACAAGATGCTTTTCGAAGGGATTGAAGTGGCCTTCTTCAGGGCTGCGCGCAGCAGCTCGTCCTCTTTCGGGATCTTGGGAAGGAAGATGTCGAGTGCGGAGGTGCCATCGATGGCGCGGTTCTCCAGCATCAAGGCCAACATCTTCAACAGATGTGACTTTCCCGAGCCGAAGAAGCCCGAGACCCAGACGCCGTTCGCACCATGGTAGTCGTTGTAGGCATCAAGAAAATGCTCCAGTCGCTTGGCGACCTCGTCTGTCAGCACATACTCGTTGAGCTCCACATAAAGGCTCGATTCATCGTCGGCCTTGATAACACCTTCTATCGGGCGGCTTACTGGATGCAAAAAAATGCGGTTAAGTTCCATCGGGTCTTTCCTCAAGCCTGGGTCTCGAAAATATTGAAGGCACGGTAGTACTTGTCGTCGTGCAACAGTCCAAACAGCTCCAGCGACGCGCCCTGCTCCAGCGAATGCCGGTATTCGCCAGGGAAGAACAACACAGTGGGCTTGTTCTTGGCGGTGCTTTGCAGGTTGTTGAGCACGTTATGCGATCGGATGTAGGGGAAGACTTCACCGATGCCGGACAGGAACAGCACGTCAAAGTCAGCTTGCTGCAATCGCTCGCCGATGGCGGGGATCAGGTAGTCCTCAATACCGAGCACGTTCTGCAGCAGTTCGAGCAAGTTATCCTTTTCGACATCGGCTTCGACAGTAATAAGTTCATCCCAGAGCCGGCTACCATCTCCGCTGCCCTCGCGAGCCTGCAGCAGCTCGATGCTGAGGTCGTACAAATTGATGTCCAGCACTCTGACACCGCGTCCGCCCAAGCACAGCACGCTAAGATTGGCCAAGGAACTGATGAGCTGCCGTTGCAACCGTTGCATCTCAACGGCTTCGCTGGCGCGAAACTCACAGATGTAGAAGGGCAGATCGTTGTTCAGCCCGCGCATCTGCAAAAATCGCTCACTACCAATCACTTTGATCAGATGTTCAAATCGGTTGGCTAACGGTTGCTGACTAATCTTTTGGTTCATTGAAGCCATCTTTGAATATCGCTGTCTGTAGCCGGAAAGACGAGCAGTTCTCGTTCGCTACGCTTGGCTAGAAGGTGCGCAAGATGCGGACTGAGCAAAGCTGGCTGGATCATGTGCTGCTCCGAAACCAGATCCGCTTCCCGCAACATGCGAAATAGGTTCTGCCGCAGTTTGTGCTGGGTGGACGTGGCAATATCATCGAGCTCTGCATGCCAAAGCGCCTTACTGTTATAGAAATTGTCATAGTCGCCAAAGGACAACTGCCGACGCATTAGCACGTGATGCTCCCGAAGAACTTCGGTGGCGAAATCGCGAATAAAGGCGTAGCGACGACAGGCGGCTACCCATAACAAACTGGCTTGATCACGAAGGTTCAGCCCCAGCAGCGCTTGCAGTTCGAGTTCGTCTAGATGCTCCAGCCGTGCAGTGACCTCCTTGCTGATGCGCGTGGCGGCGGCGGCGGTTCGTACTTGGAGGAGGTTGTCTTGTCGCACCTGGTCACGGGCCCTTACCCAATCCCTGAAATTCAGGTAGCACGCGGCGACCGTAGGTGCCTCTTGCAGGAATAGCCCACCAGTAGTGAAAGAAAGCCGGTAACGCACAGTCATGCGGCTTGCTCCTTGCTGGCCTGATACCCCGGAGCCAACATAGCGGTCTCGACGCCGTAAAGGACTAGGTGGTCTTTTAACCACAGACGATACTCGGGCCCTCGCAGACTATGGTCGGGTGAGCAGTCTACGCTCCACTTGCGCAATGCATAGCCAGCCAACGCCGCACGCAGTCTCAAACGCAGCACGCTACTTGGCATGTCGTAATCCATACAAGTGATTTCGGGACGCGGCTGGTCGGGGTGCGGCACGAAGTCGAGTTCCACGATACGCGCCCACTGTACGTCCTGCTCGGGCAATTCATGGCGCAGCGGAGCATCGTCGAGACGCGGCTGAGGATCACGAATACGAGTGAGTACGAAGTCACGGAACGCTTGGCTTTTGCGATCGAAAGCACGCACGTGCCATCTTAACCCCGTGTCGAGCAAGGCAAACGGTACGATCTCGCGATGTGACTCCCCACTGCTAACGGAGTGATAGCGAATGCCAAGTACCTGTCCTAGATGAATGGCTCGGGTGACGCATCCCAGTACGTCTAGATTGGGATGCGAAAGCCGCGTCGGCATGAGACAAGGTAGGAGAGGGTCGGACGATGGCGTAATTGCATCGCCTAGTTGCTCAGCCAACCAACTCAAGACTTGTTCGGGGGGCGCCGGGAACAGAGGGGTGAATTCGGAACCGAGCAGGTAGCGCTTTCCCCTGCTGTCGTAATCAATATTGGTTGGCGCCAGCTCCTTGTACATCGCAAGATCACGAGAGGCCGCGGCTGACTGAATGCCAAAACGCTGCATTAGATCCAGGCGACGCAATTCTCCCAAGAAGCGCAAACGCAGCTCGGCATGCTTAAGCCGATCCCTTTGCGGTAACGGCAGCTGTGCAAGCGGTTCATCGATCATGGTCAGGACATCCGAGCAAAGAGAAGAGAAGCTGCTAAGTATATCCAAAAAGAAACATCACCGCATCAAAATGATACGGTCATGGCGTCCAAAGCTGTGGTTTTATTGTCAACCCATTTCGATCTGCATGTGCTACCGGTACCCAAGTCGGCGCAAGTCGGTCACAGCCCACGCAAGCCTTCCGTGGATCCGAATTGGACGAACTGGTCCGTTCTCGTAGCACGCCCACTTCCGTAGCGTCTGTACCTTACGTCCAAGGTGATAAGCCGCACAGGCCGTGTCGACATGTTCACGGGTTTCGTTGGCCAGCGAAGAATAAGGCGCGCATAGCGGAGCCGGCTGCACGTCAAGCTGGCTACGTAGCATGGCCATTTCATCCCTCAAGTGTTCAACGTCTGCACCCAACCGGGTCAGAGCAGCGGCTAGCGTGTCTCGCTCGCGAGCAAGAACATTGAGAGTGTCAGCCAGTTGGGTGAGCGCCTGAAATAGCGGATCGTCCATGGTGGCAGTCTACGCTGATTTTGAGCATGGAAAGTGCACTCGATCCCGCGCAGTTTCCGCTTTGGCTGGTCCACGCCATCTTTTCTCATCTTAATAATTCTGCATCGCAGAATAGAACTTTATGCGCATACAGCCTATTTAACAGCTGAGTCCATTGCTTAGGCAGTCAATTCCGATGGACATACTAGTAACACCATTATAAAATTGCAAATATGAAATTTATATTGTTGTAAAAAGTTTGAGCCAGACGGTCGCATTCAATTTGTTAGAAAGCAATAAGAGTCACTGAAAGGCAGGGCAAGGGCGTGAAGCGATACAGGTTGACGAATCTCCAGCGCGACATCGTGTCGAAGTCAGGTTAGGTTGAACTCATGGATGAAGTCGAGGTTAAGGAATTTACACAGCGCGCTTCTCAATTGAGATCTGAAGGCAGGCTAGAGGAATCGATGCTGGCGGCGCGCCACGCGACGACTCACGGACCAGAAGACGCGAATGCGTGGTGGCAGCTGGCGCTGACGCTGCGCCGCCTGGATGACGATGGCCGGGCATTGTCAGCGCTGGAGCGGGTCACCGAGCTGGCGCCGCATTTCGCCGCCGGATGGTACGAACTGGGTCTCGTTTACGAGGCATTCGGCCAGCTGGACGATGCGATCGCCAAATACGAGATGGCGCTCACAGCCGACAGCGAACACGCGCCAAGCATGCGCATGCTGGCGCGTGCCCTAAAGGACGACAAATCGGCTTCCGCAACGCAGCGCCGCCTCGAGCTGTTACGCGCCCTGTGGGACGCCAAGGAACTGCCGGACAATGCGCTGTTCGACTTCGCCTACCTGCTGGCGGATCAGGGCGAACCGGCTCATGCGGCACGCATGTATGAGACGTACACCTGCCGGTTGGACGGGAAGGCGGCGTACTTCAACCTGGCGTTGACCTATAAGAAGCTGGGCCGCGACGCTGATGCGCTCGACGCCTTCGACATGGCCCTGTTCATCGGCTTTGAAGACGACAATCTGCCAAGACTAAGCAATGACGTGCACGGCAAGCTGCGTGCATTGGCGGACAAGATCGCGCGCAATCCCGAACCGCTGCTGGCGGAGGACGAGTGGTACCAGCACTACGTTAATCCATTCGCGCTGCTCGACGCCGATACAGTGGAGGACTTGCGCAACCAGCCGAAGGCCCTACAGAAGGCGCGCCAGGCGGTACTGCGCGAAATCGAGCTGGAAGACGGGCACTTGGCGTGGATGCCTGGCCTGGTGCTTGACAAGTCGACCGCGCTGTCCAGATTGGACGAACTCAACGACCCCGATGTGTGGGATGCGCATCAGGTAGTGTTCGAAGACAAAGCACTGTGCAGCTTCCTGTCGCGCGGTGAACTCGATCATTTTCTGGGCCGCGCGGACCCGTCGGTCCCGCCTGTGATGCCGTACCAGCTGGACGAGACTACTTTGCGCGTGCTAGGGCCCGTCTTCGCTGCACAGTACAACCGCGTCCTAACCCGCGCCATCGAGAAAGGCAATGTCGACGCCGTCGAATGCCTGTTCAAGGGACGCCGCTGGGTCGCGCCCGAACATGCAGAGCACTGTTTTGAAGGTGCCCGGCGCGTCCTCGAACGCCTGGCCGCCCCCCTAGTCACGCTCGACGACGCAGCCGATGGACGGACCGTCGGCCTGGACGAGATCCAGCGTGTACTCGCGGCCGGATCACTTAGCAGCCTGCTGCCTCATCTTCCGATGGAGTTCCACGCCACGCACAATGCGGTCGGAGGCGCACTTCGCGGTCTGGCGGTATCGCACTTCGGCCGCGAACACGATGCGCCGCAAGCGCTTGAAATCCTCAAGCTAGCCAAGGTCTGCGCCAACAAGCTGCCCGCACTAGCGCATCTCGTCGACGCGGACGAGAAAACGCTGAACGACATGATCGCCGAGGAGCGCAGCAAGGAAGCATCCATTACGGTCGGTCGGGCACGCTTGCAGGTCACGCGCGCCGGCGTCAGCCATGGCGACTCTCAACTGTCCCCCGGCAGCATCGTTGGCGTGCGCTGGGGGATGACCAAGACCAGCAATGCGCCGCCGACCATGCGCTACACGATCTGTTTCCAGGGGCGCAATGGCGGCGACATCCTAGGCATCTGGACCAAAGTGGGCAATCTCGACGAGCAGCGTTCCCAGTGGTCGAAGCTGATCGATGCGGCTTTTCATTTCGTGATGGCCAGCGTGCTCGGATGGTTTGCCGAACAAATCGAACACGGCCATCAAATGCGTGTCGGTTCGGTCGACGTGGACCGCGACGGGGTCACTATGGACGAAAAAGGCTGGATTTTCACGAGCCGCACCACGGTTCCTTGGCATCAGCTGACATCGCAGCTGGTAAACGGCTCGCTCGTGCTGGGCAGCCTGAGCAAGCCTAAGGCGAGCGCCGACTTGCCGCTAGAGACGACCTGGAATGCCGTCGTCCTGCATTTGTACGCTTCGAAAAAGGAATAGTCGAAATCATGAACTCTCCCGTCCGCTTTGAATATCCAAAGTACCTGCTGCAAACACTGAACCAAGTTTACGACATGGAACGCAAGCTCAGCCTGCACGGCGACAGCGCAAACCTGCTGCGCAACGTAGAGCGCATCAAGGACGCGTTTGCTAGCCAAGAGCCGCCGCTGTTCTACGAAGACCCGATGGGCCAGCCATTTAGTGAAACGCGAACCGACCTCGAAGCGTCGATCTCCGGCGTCGGCGCTGACGATCTTGTGGTCACTGAAGTCATCAAACCGATCATCCGGGCTGGCAAGCAAGAATATTCAGTCGTTGTCCAGCGCGGCATCGTCGTGGTTAAGACGCGCAGCGCGGACAACGCCGCATCAGCGGTCGTACCGATCGAAACCAGCCAGGGTACAGACGGCACGGCAGGTCCACAACCAGACACCCAGAATGGAGAGCAGGCATGAGTAACACGATCAATTTCGGCATCGATCTCGGTACGTCGAATTCCCTGATCGCCAAGTTCGACAAGGGCGAAGTACAGGTCTTCAAGAATCCGAACGGGTTCAAGGAGACGCTACCGTCGGTGGTGGGCTTTCGCAACGACCGCACCATGGTCGGCGATAAGGCGCGGGTATACTTGGAACGCGACGCTCGCAGCGTAGTCAGCCGTTTCAAACGCAAAATGGGAACGTCGGAAAGCTTCAACATCAAGGCGCTAGGCGCTTCGCTTACACCGACTGAGTTGTCTGCCATTGTCCTGAAAGAGCTGAAGGCTTTTGTGCAGTCGGGCGAGGAGGTGGACGCGGCCGTGATCACGATCCCGGCGTCGTTCGACACGCTACAAAGTAACGCGACCAAGGAAGCCGGGCGCCAGGCTGGTTTCAAGACGGTGGTGTTGCTGCAGGAGCCGATTGCGGCCAGCCTCGCCTATGCAAACAAGGAACGCAACGTCGATCTGAAGAACAGCCAGTGGCTGGTGTACGACCTGGGCGGCGGTACGTTCGATGCCGCACTCGTGCGCATCGTCGAGGGTGAGTTGACTGTTGTCGACCACGAGGGCAACAACTACCTGGGCGGCACCGACTTCGACGAGCTGCTGGTGGAGAAGGTGCTCGTGCCGGAGCTGCTGAAGCGCGGCCGCTTCGACGATCTGCTTGGCTCCCTGAAGAGTCTCACCGGCGAGCGCAATGCCTTGTGGCACGTTCTGCTGGCCCGGGCTGAAGAAGCGAAAGTCGAGCTGTCGGCCAAGACCTCAACCGAGTTCGACCTCGGCGCGACGCCAGTGGAGGATGACGACGGCAACGAGATCGATGCGATTCTCACGGTCACGCGCAGTGAATTCGAATCCGTCATCAAGGACGCGGTCGAGGCTTCGATCGACATGGTCAAGCGCATCCTCACGCGCAACAAGCTCCAGCCCAGCGACCTGCAGTTTGCGCTGATGGTGGGCGGCTCAACGTACATCCCCTACGTGCGCCGCCGCGTTCAGGAAGTGCTCGGGATCGCCGTCAACACCGACATAGACCCGACCAACGCGATCGCCGTCGGCGCCGCCTATTTTGCCGGCACTAAGGAAAAGCAGCGTGACGCGGAGGCAGGTGCCGATCGCGACGCCTCGCCGCTGAAAATCCGCATGGTCTACAACAAGACCTCACAGGAAACCGAGGAAACGTTCACCGCCAGGGTCGAGGGTGACCTCGACGGCATGCAGTACCGGATTGTGGGCAATGACGGATCGTTCGACAGCGGCCTCAAGAGGCTAGCCAGCCGGATTATGGAAGATCTTCCGCTGCGCGAAGGTGCCTACAACATCTTCACATTCAAGGTGTTCGACGCCCAAGGCACGCAAGTCAGGCTGGACGAAGACGCTATCCAGATTGCGCAGGGCCGCTACAGTGTCGCCGGCCAGATGCTGCCCGACGACCTGTGCTTGGTGTTGGACAAGCTCGATGCCAACGACACCCGGCTACATCTGCTGTTTGGCAAGAATGTCGTGTTACCGGCTGCCACGAAGTACACCGCGGAAGTCGGAAAGACGATTGTCAAAGGCTCGGACGAAGCACTGCACATTCTGGTGGTCGAGGGGCCGCAGGATCGCCACGCGTCGACCAACAAGCCGCTTGGCGCCTTGGTCATTACCGGCCGCCAGCTGACCCGCGACCTGATCAAGGGTACCGAGGTCGACATGATATTCACACTGTCGGAGTCGCGCGACGTGACCGTCAGCGCCTACCTGAACGGGACCGATCAGGAATTCTCGCAGGTCTTCAACCCGAAGCTACGGGAAGTGTCGACTTCGGTGCTCGCCACCGAAACACTGCGGCTCGAGGAACGCCTGCATGAAGAGATCGCGGACGCAGAGAAGCGCGGTCAGCGCGACGTCGCTTCCGGCCTAGGAAAGACGCTAGCGGGCGTACAGGAGCTAATGGGAAGGGTCGCCGCTCTGCGTGATGACGATGTCACTGACAGGAAGTTCCAGCTCGAGGACACAAAGCGAGAGCTGGCGCGCTCTATGCATGAGCTCACAGCCGGCAAGAGGCTCGAACTGGCGCGCAGCGAATACAGGAGCGTAAAAGAAGGATGTGCCACGACCGTGCAGGAATCTGGCAACGACCGCGAGCGTAACCAGCTCAAGGAGATCCTAGCGCGCGAGCACACTTTCATTGCCTCACATTCGCCCGAGAAGATCGAGGCCGTGACGACGGAGCTGCGTAGCATCGAATTTGGCATCTTGGCGCGCACCCCTGGCTTCCTGTTGAGCATGTTCGAACACCTAACGACGAAGCTGCCTTCGATGAATGACCAGATCCAGGCTACCCGCCTGTTCGACACGGGTAAGCGTGCCATCGCCGGCGAGGACTGGAGCGAAGTACGTGCAATCTGTGCACGTCTTTGGGACTTACTGCCGGACGACCAGCAGGACACCCCGCAGGCACGCATGTTGACCGGCTTGGTGTAATAGCGCGCCTGAAACCCAAGCCAGTGCCCGTACGTGGCAGGCGGCATCTCTGCACGCTCCTTCGCGGCCTCTGGAAATTTCGCAGCGCGGCGCATACCGATCGCGCTCGCGCTAGATTCTAGATAAAAAGGGATCAAAATTATGTCCGTAATAGAAAAAAACCGGAAGCCTTATATTGAAAATGATAACTTGGTCCAGACGTTGGTCGATCGTGAAAAAAAATTACGGCAACTCGATATTGATTTACCAATTAAAGTTCAGTTGTCTAAGGATGGAAAAAGAATTGAGGTCATCCAAAATAATGTAGTGCTAAACGGTGAAGTTAAGCGCCCGCTAATGCATCAGCTTGGGGGCCGAGCCTGGGGACAAAATCAAGACTTCAATTCTATTAATAGCACTTGGAAAGAGAAGTTTTATCATAATTGTGCTGAGTTGGAAGAGGAACTAGAAACTGTCTTTAGGCGCCATGAACTTTCAATTCGTTATGAGACAGATAGCCAGGGACAAAACCAGATTTATGGCATCGTAACACCACATTTTGTTGATGTAAATCAAATTGAGTTTCGAGAAAAATTTATAGAACAAACTCGTCAATCAACTGCAATCATTCCAGAAAGCTATGGTTTGGAAAGAGGAAAGTATGATGAAGTTATCGAGTATTTTAAATTTGATAGTCCAGGTTTTCAAACTGAGTTTCGATATGGACTAGTTTACGCGAGAAATAACGGATATGAAGCTTATAAAGTAAACTGGGAAAGATTAGTCCTCATCTGCAAGAACGGATTAAAAGGCTGGAGAGGCACAAAAAATTCCTGGAAACATACTAAGGCGATTGATTTATCTGACTTTATAGCCGCTACAGTAGAGGATGGAATAGGCAATCAAAGATTCTTGGAAGAGAGAATCATGGCATCCAGAGATGCACAGTTGAGTAAAGACAAGGTAAGCGAATTGATGGAGCGTTTGTCATTGGCCCAAGCATCAAAAAAGCGTGTTGCCGAGCGCCTAGCCATTGAGACTGATGCCGTAGGGTATAACGAATGGGCATTGAGTCAAGCCTTGACCTGGTTGGGCTCGCATGAAAAAGCAATCCCTTCAAAAAATCAACAACAACTAACTGGCTTAGGAACTGATGTCCTTGAACATTCTCTTGATGAGGTATTAGAAGAAGAATCAAAGATGTTTTTTGACGGCTCGTATGGATTGGTTTTTCCAAAAGGTTTTCGGCGCAGTTAACTCTGCTCCTGATCTCGAAGCTGGGCCGCATCGAGACACCATGCCACAGCTATTCCATTGATTTTCTACACCTTCTTAGTCATTTGATGCGTTCCACATTTCAGCAGCCTGCTCGACAGATGTTACCTCATCGATTTCCAAGAATAAACTATTGCCAACACCAGGGCTTTTCTCATTAACATAAGCGTAGCCAAATTCCGGCGAATACAAAACATTTACTCCGTCGGCATCGTGATACTTCAGTAGCGTACAGTCGCCTTCATCTTTGACGATAGCAGAGGCGTCGTCACGGCATTCGCGGGCATGGTCGCGCATGTCTGAGAACCGGATGCTCTCCAACTCGTCGTCAGTGGTTGATGCCTGATAGTGAAGATATTATTCACATTAATCCCTAATTTTTACGTATTCCACGATTCTTGTAGAAATAAAGTCATAAGCAGATTCATTACGTCTGAATAGCTGTATCTATTAGCATCGCAGTATCTTTTGAACTGGTCTTTCAAACCCTGATCGATACTGAATATGAAATCTACCATCGTTGGTTTCTTTGGGTTTATCAGAGTCGCAAACGACCGTGCAGCAGCACTAGTGGCAACAGGTAAAAGATCGGTATCAGGCAACCCCAAATAGTTAGAATGGTTCAGCTTGAAATTCTCGCCCTCGACTGGGTCAGACAATCGAAGCAGAATCAACGCTTCTCGGCTCAGAAAGTTTAAATCTTTCGACCAATGGCTGTGAAAACACTTTATTAAACCGTTAGCTCCCTCACCACTGATGTAAAGAGAGTATCCGTCTTTTGATGTATGTATATTGGCGACATAGTTTTTTCCAAGAATTACATTGCTTACGGAAGATAAAATCATAATATTTCTCGACGCTTTTTAGTTTTAAAATTTTTTATTGCGATTTTTTTAGCCTGAGAAGAAGAATTTTTAGATTCGGAAGTATCGCCAAGTTCTTCCTCGCATTCATCTTTTAAACTAAAATAGTCAACTTCTTTGTATTCATCCTCGCTTTCAGGATCGCGAGAATCAGGTTCGCCTTCGTATTCTTTATCATCCTCTTCGGGATCATGAGAATCGGGCCCATCTTTGTATTCATCGTCATCTTCTGGGTCACATGGATCAGGTTCGTCTTCATATTCATCGTCATCTTCCGGGTCACGAGAATCAGGTTCGTCTCCATACTGTTCCTCGTTTTCAGAAGCTCGAGAACTAAATTGCTCGACTTCTCGAACAATCTTATCAATTATGCTTTCAAGCTGAGTATCAGCTTCGCGAACTTGTTTGACAAACGTAGCCGAAATTCTACCTTCGGAATCCATTTCTGAATTTTCTGAAAATTCGTCAGTTTCGTTTTGCATAAATTCTAAATTCACAGAATCATTTGGCGCTGACAATTTAGAAATCCCATCCTCTACGGCATCAATAGGTTGGACTTCGCCTTCGAGCTTTAAGTCAATATGCAAAATCTCATTAACTATCTTGCAATATTCAGAATAAACTTTAGAAATCAAGGCTTTACGATCGCAACTCATATCGCCAAACCGAACCTCGATAAATTCCCCTAGTTCGTCCCAAAGTTGCCTGACTACGACACACCCCTTAAACAATGAATCCTCAGAATCTGGATTATCAACAACTTCAGCATAAACATGATGATTTTTTAAAGTTATTGATTTCCTAAATGTGGGCAATGGCACTTCAATCTCCTTTGGTTTCCTACTGATTCATTTAAGTTTATCACTGAGAAATCCAAAAAACGACGAAAAAAATTCTGCACATCTTTATCAAAAAATTTTATTTTTTTGTTGTTATGGTTTTCTCGCGAACCCGGCGTCGATTAGTGTAGAAATTGAAAGTCCGATACCATCATTCCAATTGCAATAACGCAAGGTCAAAAATATTTTTATGAATATGTTTTCGTTAGGCATAGAAAGTTCTGGTTAACTCCGGCCTAGCATAGGTAGACAGGGGTTTACCTTAGTAACTTCCTGGCTGGGTATCCGATCGGCGCACGGACGGGTACAGTACCTCCCGTAATTCTTCCACCTCGGCCTCTGCTCTATCTCGCTCGCTCGTGAGCAGGCCGATTCTCTGCATGAAGCCTTTGACCTGGTCGAGCGCCTTTGCCAGCTGCGCCTTGAGGTCGTCAATCTGCCGCTGGAAATAGGTCCGCTGCACCTGTATCTCGCGCGCCAGGCGGGCGTTTTCCTTGCGAAGCTGAGCCGCTTCCCGTTCCCGCTCGTCGCTTTCCTGGCGCAGCCGTTCCAGCGCCTCAGCCTGCCGGGCACGGGAATGCCGGCTCACCTCGGCCACGGTCTGGGCTTGCTCAACCAAGGCAATATGCTTAGTCTGTTCTTCCTTGTACTTAGCTTCCAGCTCCTTCGCCCTGCCGGTGACGCGATCTACGAGCCTCGGCGCCGGCGGCTTTAAGGCGGCCAGTGTCGGGTTTTTGTTAAGCGCCGCAGCGTACTGCTTGGCCGTTGTGTGCTTTGCCTTGGAGCCCTGTATGCCACGCTTCAAGCCGACCGGCGCACCAACCTTGGCGGCGAAATCGGTCTGCATGTCGCTCAGAACCTTGCGGCCACCGAGAAAATCTTTTGCCGACAGCCTTCCGTCCTTGGTGATCGGGACCGCATAAATGGCCAAGTGAGGATTTGACTCGTCCAGCTGAACGCTCACGCAAATGATGTTGTCCTTGCCGTGTCGCTCCTCGAGCCAAGCGACAGCGCCCTTGAAATATTGGTTCTTGGTCTGCGTCGAGGCTGTGGCAACCCACTCCGGGCTTGCAGCTACTAGGTACTCGATGCACAAAACGGCGTCCTTGCGGCGTTTCTCCGGCAACCTGGCCTTGAGTGTCTGCAGCAGCTCGGCAGAGCTCGTGGCGCCAAAGTTTCGGTTCAGGTGTGTCCGCGAGGCATCGGCATTAGGGGTTGGGATCTCGCGAAAGGTATGTTTTGCGGAGCCGGCCACCGAGCCGATCGTCGTTAGTTTCTCAGCGCGGAGGATGCAATAGTTCATAGCAGCCCCCGGAGTAGAGGCCACCGGAGAAACCCGGTGTACTCACTACACTTTCCAAGGAAAGTCGCTCGCCCTGCCGGGAGCCTAACCCACCCTACTTCGCGCCCCCATGAGGAGTCTTGACCGGATTGCGCTCCGGAGGCGTACTTGTGCATTCGGTCCATCATCTCTGCCTTTCGTATCTGCTCCTCTTATATTGCATGGTCGAGCGGGGCAAGGCTGCGAAAAAAACTGCCCAACTCGACTTTTCTACAATTTGGCGCAAAATACGGGCCTACGAACTTAAAGCAACTAAATTTCCGACATGCTCACACTTCGAGCGTTATGTAAGTACAGATCTCAACGCACTAGATCAGTCTGGCATCTTTCTTATCTCGTATTGGGCCAACGTCGCTTCGTCGTGTACCTGCATTGATCAATTCGTTAGTCCGTTGGGGAGGCTCATGGCGATGAACTCGATGCCAGTGGAACGCAGTTGGGTTTGAATCGCTGACAAAAATTTCTCTGCCGCCGCACTAGGTGCATGCCTATGAATAAGCTCAATTCGAAAAGCTTTGCCTCGTGCTACTGGCAATTCCTCGATCAGTTGTCCACTAGCAATAAACGCCAAATAGGCTCTGACCTTCCGCTCGATGAGACTAAAGTGCGACCCTGCATCATCCCAAGGTCGATGATCCGCAATACTAAGAACTACTTTCCCGTCGGCCTTCGAAATTCCTAGTCCATCGATAACGTCACAACGATCAATACCCATCGTCTTCCTTTTAGTTTCTAAGCGCCAAAGTCAGTGTTACTGCTTCGCAAGCCGACGTCATCTGTCCACTATTGGCCTATTTTGGTAAAAACCGACCAGCAACAATTTCGGGAGGTTTTAAATGCCCAACCTCTGCGTGATCATCCAATAGCGGCGGTTCTGGTCAGTCTAGAGTGTCAGAAAGCGTTCTTAGCATTATTTTTCAGTCGGTCTATCCTGCAACGTAGGATCTCTCGCTACCAGAAGTTGGCCGTAGCGAGCGTCGGGATGCTTACGTAGATAGGCTTGCACCTTCTCGTCTAATTCCTGTCGGCGTGCAGTGTCGGCACTTTCCTCTTGAGCCAAACGAGCAGAATTCATACGTCTAAATTTTTCGATCACCTTATTTAGCTTAGCTATCTCATTAAGGACCGCTTGTAGACCTTTTGGCTTCCCGACGCTTTCTTTAGACTCGTTCGTAAGAGCCAGAGGCGCTTGGGGCGCTGACAATAGTCCAGTACGTACAGCACGTTCGATCGCAAGCTGCTGACGGTCAATGTCCCACCCAGAAGACACAATCCATTTGGCCGGCCTGTTAATTGACCTAGCCTCATTGACGAGCCGCTTATACGCATCCTTAAATGCCATCCGGCCGCCGATTTCGTCCTTGTTGTTCAAGAGCGGACGGGCGATTTCGAATGCCTGGGCAATCTCCTCCGTCCACACAACCGTATCGGCCTCATCTCGGCCGGCCTGTGCGATAGCCCAAGCTTCGTTTTCGACTGGCCGGCCATCCAGTAATTTGCACCTGGCGGCAACGCTATTCGGCATTGGGGCGAAATCCGGGCGCTCAATGCGGTAGTTCTCGAACGCCTGCTCAATTACCGACGGTGAGAAAGGCGCAAGATGGCTAAGCCAGGTGTTGACATCGGTCTTCTCTGGTAGTGACTTGTCGTAACCAGCAAGTACGTCAGCTAGTAAACGGACGAACCACGGTTTGTCCTCAGCCCGCATCGTTTACTTCCTCCATGTCGATGTCGATCACATTGGCATCCGTGCGAGCATCCCCGCCCATCAGTTCGGCCAAAATGCGGTTATTGCGCTGCTCGATAGTTTCCGGCCCAGTGGCCTGCTTGCTCGCCAGCTCAACGAATTTATCGATGTGATCAGCGTCACGGAAAATCAGGCCAACGCCGTTGTACTTCTGCCGGCCCAAAAATTCACCCCGAGCCATATGGAAATCGGACTTCGAGCAGCCAAGGATCGCATCGCAGAGCTGACGTGGTTCGTAGAGCTTGAGGGCTGCTTTGATAATCTTCCAGCGAGACTCGTCCAACTGAGCATTTGGCGTCGCCATGGTTTTTTGCCAGTACTCGAAAATCGTCTTCACCGCGCCGGCTTCGGGCGACACATCGCTATGGCCGACGAGTGTTTGTTCTTGCGCTTGCGCTTGCTCGTGTTCTTGCTCCTGTTCTTGCTCCTGTTTTTGTTCTTGTTCTTGTTCTTGGCTTGCAAGGGGCTTTGAAGGGGACGTCAAGGGGGCTTCGGCTCCCCTTCTTGACGCCATGCAGAACGGCTTCGCATACATATCGAAAAAGCTGGCGAGGTAAGGGTTATCAGGTAGCGAGTCGTACGCGTTTTGCACCCCCTTAATACGAGGATCCTTGCCGTTCAACTGGTCACTAACTTGGAAGCGAGCCATTTCGATCACCCAAACTACTTCGCTGTCCTGATCGTAGTGGCAAAATTCTGCCTCAATGCACCCGGCAAGGCCCTTCAGAGCTCCTTCTACGCCCAATCCCGTTTCATAGGCAATGTACGTTTTTGGAACGTAGTAAAAGCCAAGCATATTAGCGTGTGGCCCAGTCATCAGGTATAGAGCCACCATTTGTGCCTCGACACCGTGTTTCCGTAGGGCCTTCCCGGTTTTACCCATCCAGAACTGCGGGCTTACTCTTGAATAATTACGCATCAGTTCCTCTTCTTTCAACGCTTAAGGAGACGCTCACTTGGCGGTG
>NZ_JANUGW010000033.1 GCF_024753285.1 Massilia pinisoli
GTTAGGACTCAATCTGCAAACCGGCTCACTTTTTTCCATCATAGGATCTACACGGCTTCGGCGTGCTCGACGAGCAATTGGACCTTCGTGACGCCGTTGTATTCATTGGCATCGAGCCGGAACGCGACGCGCGCCCGGTCGCCCAACGCATCCGTGTGCCCGAACCAGATGGCGTCGTAGCGGCGGCCGTTGCGCTCCAGCAGGAGCTTCAGGTGTCGGTCCTTCAGGATGCGCTGGCTGACGACGCGGAACTCGTCACAGAACACGGGCGGCGCGAAGCCCTGGCCCCACACCTGGCCGTCCAGCAGTTCGATGAATTGCGTGCTGTAGAAATCGTCCTCCAGCGGCCCGTCCGTCTCGACGACCCGTTCCAGCTGCGCCGCCGTGAGCCAGGATTGGCCGACGGCTTCGAACGCCTCGGCGAACGTACCAAAATGGTCGCCGCGGAGCGTCAGGCCGGCCGCCATCGCGTGCCCGCCGAACTTGTCGATCAGGCCCGGCACCTTCTTCGACACGAGGTCGAGCGCATCGCGCAGGTGGAAGCCGGGGATCGAGCGCCCCGAGCCCTTGATCCAGCCGTCGCCCGCGGGCGCGAACGTGATCGTCGGGCGGTAGAATTTTTCCTTCAGGCGCGACGCGACGATGCCGATGACGCCCTGGTGCCAGCCATCGTCGAACACGGCGATCGTGCTGGCGTCCGCCGGTTTGAAATCGTCCAGGTGCAGCAAGGCCGTGTCCTGCATGTCGGCCTCGATCTCGCGCCGTTTGAGGTTGATGTCGTTGAGCTGCTGCGCGATGGCCCACGCGCGGCCCTCGTCGTCCGTGATCAGGCACTCGATCCCGAGTGACATGTCTTCCAGGCGGCCGGCCGCGTTCAGCCTGGGGCCGAGCGCGAAGCCGAGGTCGAACGGCGACGCGCAGCGCGCTTCGCGGCCCGCGACGCGGAACAGCGCGGCGACACCCGCGTGCATGCGTCCCGCGCGCATCCGCTTCAGGCCTTGCGCGACGAGGATGCGGTTGTTGGTGTCGAGTTTCACGACGTCGGCGACCGTGCCCAGCGCGACGAGATCGAGCAGGTTGTCGAGCTTGGGCTGTGTCTGTGCGTCGAACACGCCACGGCGGCGCAGTTCCGCGCGCAGCGCCAGCAGCACGTAGAACACGACGCCGACGCCGGCCAGGTGCTTGCTGGGGAAGCCGCATTCCGGCTGGTTCGGGTTCACGATCACGCGCGCCTCCGGCAGCGCGTCGCCCGGCAGGTGGTGGTCCGTGACGACGACGTCGATGCCGCGCGCCTTCGCCGCCGCCACGCCGTCGATACTGGCGATGCCGTTGTCGACGGTGATGATGATGTCGGGCGCCTTCTCGCGTGCCGTCAGCTCGACGATTTCCGGGGTCAGGCCATAGCCGTACTCGAATCGGTTCGGGACGATGTAGTCGACGCGCGCGCCCATCGCCCACAGGCCGCGCAGCGCGGTCGCGCAGGCGGTGGCGCCGTCGCAGTCGTAGTCGGCGACGATGGTCATCTTCTTGCCGGCCGCGATGGCGTCGGCGAGATACGTGGCGGCCGCGTCGATCTGGCGCAGCGTGCCGGGCGGCACCAGCGCTTGCAGTCCGGTCTCGAGTTCGCGCGGATCGGACAGCCCACGGGCGGCGTACACGCGGGCGAGCACGGGGTGGATCCCGCCCTGGCGCAGCATTTCGGATAGTCTTACGGGGCAGGGACGGATGGCGATGCGGGTCTTCACAGCAGTGGTTCCAGTGTCGGGCGGCGCCAGAATTTACGTTGCGCCAGCGGTGTCGTGGTGGTTTCGAGGAGCCCGTCGCGGTGGCTCAGCACGAGGCGCACGGTCTTGATGCGGCCTTTGGCGAGCAGTGCCAGCAGCGGGGCGAACAGCTCGGCCTCCAGGCGTTGCATCTGCTGCAGCCAACCGCTCCAGTCGGCAGCGATGTCGGGGGCGGCCACGTTGCCGCAGGCGAGCAGCCAGTCGGCATCGTCGTCCAGCAGTGCCTCCAGGCCGGCGAGGCTTTTCAGCTGGCGTTCCGCCAGCGCGGCCAGCCAGCCGGGCGCCTCGAACGCGGCCACGCGCGGGCGCGCGACCGTCTTGCCGGCCGCCTTCGCGACCAGCTGTTGCGCGTGTTCCGTCGCGACGCTGGCATTCCCCCACGGCCAGAACGAATTGATCGGCAACTGGCCGCGCGCCTCACGCGCCGCGTTGGCCGGGTCGGTGAACCACGTCACCTGCACGTCGTTCTGCAGCTTGCGGAACGCGCGCGCCTGCGGGCCGGACGGCATCCAGTCCGTCAGGTTCATGTTCACGGCCGCGTCGGGGCTGGCCGTCAGGAGCTCCGTCCAGTCGTCGGCGCGCATGAACCACGTGTCGTGCGTGCCCCACGCGAGCGCGTAGCCGCCTTCCTCGAAGCAGGGGCGGGCGCTGTCGAACAGGGCGCGCGCTTCGGCCTCGCGCAGGTCGAGCGCGCGCGTGTCGCCCATCTGCAGGTGCGTGCGCGCGATCTGGATGTGCGTCGGATTCACGACGAACCACATGCCGTCGCCCGGATCGAGGCCGACGCCGCGCATGGCGCTGGCCGCGACGCCCGGCACGAGCCCGCGCGCGAGGCCCAGCGCCCGGGCGATCCACAACTCGTGCGGCAGCACGCGCGCTTCCGCGTCGAGCGGGCGGTACTGCCGGCCTGACGTTTTCGACAACAGCGCGGCCAGCGCCGGCGCCTGCAGGGCGCGGGTCAGGTCGGGCGCGAATTCGGGAGCGGGGAGGGCGAACGGCAGGACGAGCGTAATGTGGGCCATCCCGTTATTGTAGGCGAAAACGGCCCGCGCAGACATGCGGCCCCCTCCTTGCACGCCGTCCGCCGCGGCCCCGGAATGTGTGTATGCCGGAAAAAGTACTTCCAATTGTGACAACGCCCCACACGGATGAGCGTTGTGTGGCAAACTGCGGGACCAACGCATTTAGCCCGGAGCCCATGAGTCTCATCCACAAACTGCCGTACGAATGGCTGGTCGGCCTGCGCTACACGCGCGCCGGCAAGCGCAGCAGCCGCAACAGCTTCATTTCCTTCATTTCGCTGATTTCCGTGTCGGGTATCGCGCTCGGCGTCGGCGCGCTGATCGTCGTGCTGTCGGTGATGAACGGGTTCCAGAAGGAAGTCACGGACCGCATGCTGTCCGTGCTGGCGCACATCGAAGTCTTCGACGCCAGCGGCTCGATGCCGAACTGGCGCGACGCCGAGAAGGAGGCGTTCCGCAACCCGGCCGTGCGGGGCGCGGCGCCGTTCGTCGAGACGCAGGGCCTGCTCGTGCGCGAAGACACGATGAAGCCGGCCGTCATCCGCGGCATCCTGCCGTCGGAAGAGCACAAGGTGTCCGACGTGGCGCAGAAGATCACCCAGGGCAGCCTCGACAGCCTGCGGTCGGGCGAATACAACATCGTGCTGGGTTACGCGCTGGCCCGCTCGCTCGGCGTCGGCATCGGCGACAAGGTCAACATGCTGCTGGCGCAGGGCCAGACGACGCCGGCCGGCATGGTGCCGCGTTCGCGCGTGTTCACCGTGGGCGGCATCTTCGAGGCCGGCCATTACGAATTCGACTCGGCGCTCGCCTTCATCAACATCGAGGACGCGCAGCGCATGGTCCGGCTGGACGCGCCGAACGGCCTGCGCCTGCGCATCGCTGACATGCACCAGGCCCCGTTCGTCGCGCAGGAACTCAAGCGCAGCATGTCCGGCGACCTGATCATGCGCGACTGGTCGCAGCTGAACGCCAACTGGTTCGCGGCCGTGCAGACGGAAAAGCGCATGATGTTCATCATCCTCACGCTGATCATCGCCGTGGCCGCGTTCAACCTCGTGTCCACGCTCGTGATGACGGTGACGGAGAAGCAGCCCGACATCGCGATCCTGCGCACCCTGGGCGCGTCGCCGCGGTCGATCACGAAGATCTTCATGATCCAGGGCGCCCTCGTCGGCATCATGGGCACGGTGGCCGGCGTGCTGCTGGGCGTGCTCGTGGCGCTGAACATCGACCACATCGTCCCGTTCATCGAACACCTGCTGGGCGTGCAGTTCCTGTCGAAAGACATCTACCTGATCAGCGAAATCCCGTCCGACCTGCGCTGGCCGGACGTCTTCAAGATCGGCGGCGTCTCGGTGCTGCTGGCCTTCGTCGCCACGATCTACCCGAGCTGGTCGGCCTCGCGCGTAAAACCGGCGGAGGCCCTGCGTTATGAGTAATATGAATCTGAATACGGCCATCCTCGCCTGCCGCGGCGTCGGCAAGACCTTCCGCCAGGGCGATTACGCCGTGCAGGTGCTGGACAACATCGACTTCACCATCGGCCGCGGGGAGCGCGTGGCCATCGTCGGCGCGTCGGGTTCCGGCAAGTCCACGCTGCTGCACGTCCTCGGTGGCCTGGATACGCCCAGCACGGGTGTCGTGACGCTGCACGGCGAGGATTTCGCCACGCTGTCCGAAACGCGCCGCGGCGAACTGCGCAACCGCTCGCTCGGCTTCGTCTACCAGTTCCACCACCTGCTGCCGGAATTCACGGCGCTGGACAACGTCGCGATGCCCCTGTTGATCCGCCGCGTGCCGCGTGGCGAGGCCATCGAACGCGCCCGCGCCATGTTGGCGCGCGTCGGTTTGACGAAGCGTGCCATCCACCGGCCCGGCGAGCTGTCCGGCGGCGAGCGCCAGCGCGTCGCGCTCGCCCGCGCGCTCGTCACGGAACCCGCGTGCGTGCTGGCGGACGAACCCACGGGGAACCTCGACCACTCGACGGCGCAAGGCATCTTCGACCTGATGCTGGAATTGTCGACGACGCTGGGCACCGCGTTCGTGATCGTCACGCACGACCCGGAACTGGCGGGCCGCTGCGACCGCGTGCTGCGCATGACGGAGCACGGCCTGCAGCCGGCCGAGGTGTAAGCCGCGCCGCCATGTGGATCGACACCCACTGCCACCTCGACGCCCACGAATTCGGCACGGAGTCCGTCGCCGTCGCGCGCCGCGCGCAGGAGGCGGGGGTCGGCATGATCGTGCTCCCGGCCGTCGCGCGCGCTAATTTCGACGTGGTGCGCCGGCTCGCGGCGGACGTGCCGAACGCCAGCTACGCGCTGGGCATCCACCCGATGTACGTGCCGCAGGCCACGGACGAGGATCTCATCGAGCTGCGGCGCCAGGTCGAGGCCTCCATGCCGGACCCGCGCTTCGTCGCGATCGGCGAGATCGGCCTCGACTTCTTCATCCCCATGCTGTGCGAGCCCGCGATGCGCGAGAAGCAGGAACGCTTCCTGCGCGAGCAGCTGCGCATCGCGCGCGACTTCGACCTGCCGGTCCTCACGCACGTGCGCCGTTCGCAGGACCAGGTGCTGAAACACGTGCGCCGGATCCGCCCCGCGGGCGGCATCGCGCATGCGTTCAACGGCAGCCACCAGCAGGCCAAGGCATTCATCGACGTCGGCTTCCACCTGGGCTTCGGCGGCGCCATGACGTTTACGCGCGCCCTGCAGATCCGCAGGCTCGCGGCGGACCTGCCGCTCGATGCCATCGTCCTCGAGACGGACGCGCCGGACATCGCGCCCACGTGGATCCATCCGGGCCGCAACAGCCCGGAGCAATTGCCCGCAATCGGCGCCGCGCTGGCCGGACTGCGCACGCTCGATCCCGACGCCGTGCGCGCGGCCACGCACGCGAATGCGCTGGCGGCGATCCCGCGGCTGGCTACGCTGCTGGCTTGATCCGCTGACGCGCCGATGCGGCGCGCATGATGCACATGGGTCGTACCCGGCCCTCATGGCGCCGCGACTGCGCGCACGATCATCCGGTTCCATCGTGTCGCGCCGGCGCGCCGTGTGCGACCGGGCGGTGCGCCGCGTGCGACCATCCGCACGCGCCGAAGTTCGCTCCCGCGCACTCTGACCCACGGCAATCCCGCGCCGTTTGAAGCATGGAAGAATCCCCTGGTGCCGTATCCGCGGCGTGGTCACGGGAGAGACAGTGGAAAGCGCGAGCGAATTCCTGCGGGTCCTGCAGCACGAGAAGTCATTGACCACCGCGCAGCGGCCGTTGCGGCTGCGCCTGGCCCACGGCGGCCAGCTCGCCGACGACGTGCTGCTGCCCCAGCGGGTCGTGGGCAGCGAAGGCGTCTGCGGCGGCATCGACTACCGCATCGGCTGCGTGGCCGCGAGCCCGACCATCGCGCTGAAGGACTTGATCGCGCTGCCGGCGGAGCTGCAGTTCGTGACCGACCGCGGCATTCTGCGCAGCGTGTGCGGCATCGTCACGGAAGCGCGCGCGGGTGATGCCGACGGCGGCCTGGCCGCGTACGAACTGGTGCTGCGCGACGTATTCGCCGTGATGGAAAAGCGCACCAACAGCCGCGTGTTCCGCTACCAGAACGAGCTGGAGATCGTGCAGCTGCTGTGCGACGAATGGCGCCAGTCGAACACGGTGCTGGCCAACGCGTTCGAGCTGGAACTCGACCCGCTGTTCGACCTGCGCCAGTTCCCGCCGCGCGAACAGACGATGCAATACAACGAATCCGACGCCACGTTCGTGCGCCGCCTGCTGAAGCGCCGCGGCATCGCGTGGGTGTTCCGTCCCGGCCGCCGGCGCGGCAGTCCCGTCGACCCCGCGCACGACCGCACGCCCGCGCACACGCTCGTGCTGTTCACCGATCCGCACGGTCTGCCGCAGAACGCGGCGGGCAGCGTGCGCTACCACCGCGACAGCGTGGCCGACGGCCGCGACACCGTGCAAAGCTGGCGCGCCGCGCGCCGGCTGCAGCCCGGCGTTGCCACGCGCCACAGCTGGGACTACAAGAACGCGGGCAGTCCCGACGCGATGACGACCACCGCGCGCAGCAACGCCGACCAGGGCCCCAGCGGCAACGCGCTCGCGGCGTCGCTGGACGACTACCTGATCGAGATGCCGCATGCCGGCAACGACGCACTCGACCACTGGCGCCTCGGCCAGGTGCGCATGAGCCGGCACGAGTTCGAAGCGAAGTGCTTCGAGGGCGAGGGCACCGTGCGCGACTTTTGCGCGGGGCAGTACTTCACGCTGGACGGCCATCCCGAGATCGACACGCATCCGGCGCCGGCGCGCGACTTCGTGATCACCGCGCTGTCCGTCGTCGCCGACAACAACCTGCCGCGCGACATCGATCGCCACGCCGCTTGGCCGGTTGTGGAAGCTGCGCAGGTCGCGCTGCCGCGCGCGCGCGCGGACGATGGCCAGGCGCGGGTGCGAGTCAGGTTCACCGCCGTCCGGCGTGGCGTGCCGATCGTGCCCGCCTACGACCCGCGCACGGACCTGCCCCATCCCGAGCTGCAGAGCGCGATCGTCGTCGGACCGGCCGGCGAGGACGTCCATTGCGACGCGCTGGGCCGCGTGAAGATCCGCTTCCCCGGCATGCGGGCGGCCGACCATCGACACGCGCACGGCGCCGGCGCGTCCGATTCGCCGGCCGACTCGGCCTGGGTGCGTGTCGCGTCGAACTGGGCCGGCAACGGCCACGGCAGTGAGCTGCAGGCGGGTGCGCTGGCACTGCCGCGCGTGGGCAGCGAAGTGCTGGTCGCGTTCCTCGGCGGCGACCCGGACCGCCCGATCATCCTCGCCCAACTGTACAACCAGCACACGGCACCGCCCGCGTTCAGCCGGACGGGCGCGCTGCCGGGCAACCGCTACGTGTCGGGCACGCGCACACACGAGGTGCAGGGCATGCGCGGCAACCAGCTGCGCTTCGACGACACGCGCGGCGAGATCAGCGCCCAGCTGGCCAGCGACCATGGCGCGTCGGAACTGAACCTCGGCTGGCTGACGCGCCCGCGCGCCGACGGCAGCGGCACGCCGCGCGGCGAGGGCGCCGAGCTGCGCAGCGACCTCACCGTGGCCGTGCGTGGTGCGCAGGGCGTGCTGATCAGCGCGGAAGCGAGTCCGCAGGCGGAAGGCGCGCAGCTCGACCGCGCCGGACTGGCCGGCCTGGCCGACGTCATGCAGGGCATCCTCGACGAGGTCGGCAAGCTGGCCGCCGTCCACACGGACGACGAACCGACGGGCAAACGGCTCGCCGCCCTCGTCGACAAGCTCAAGCGCTGGCACGGGGGCAGCAACGTGGCCGACGGCGCGTCCGGCGGCGGGGAAGCCATCGTCGCGGCGACGGCGCCGAACGGGATCATCATCGCCAGCAACGACAGCCTGGCGCTGGGCGCGAGCGGCAAGGTGGACGTCGTCAGCGCCGGGGATGCCGAACTCGCGGCCGGGAAGAACGTGTTCGTGCGCGCGGCGCGGCGCCTGAGCCTGTTCGCCCACGAGCTGGGTGTGCGGCTCGTCGCCGGGCGCGGCGACATCGTCGTCCACACACACGTCGGCAATATCCAGATCAAGTCGGCCGGCCGCATCAGCCTCGTGGCCGCGGAACGCATCGAGCTGGAAGCGCCGGACGTCAAGATCATCGCGCCGGGCGCACAGACCGACTGGGCGTCCGGCACCGTGACGCAGCAGACGACGGGACGCCAGGTGTTCAAGGCGGCCGGCTTCGACCAGTTGGGCCCGGCCGGCGCGGCGCCGATCGGCGTCCGCATGCCGACCTCGCACCTGCGCACCGACGAATACGTGGTGTTGCGCCACGAGCAAACGGGCAAGCCGGTGCCGAACCAGCGCTACAAGGCGACGTTCGAAGACGGCCGCACCGTCACCGGCCGTACCGACGCACAGGGCCGCACGTCGTTGCTGATCGGCGAAATGATCGGCGACGTCCACCTGGCCTTCCTCCCCGACGACGGCACCGCCCGGTGACCCGGGCCCACCCCCCCCCCCACGGAGCACGCATGGCAGACCCGACCCGCCCCTTGCCCCACCTCGTCCCGCAGCCGGACGGCGGCTGGACCGGCCGGACCGTCCTGACACCGACCTCGTTCACGACACGTGGGCTGTTCACGTTGCCGTCGTCGAAAGTTGTTCCCGTCATCGTTGTGCCCGGGATCATGGGGAGCAATCTGCGGGCGGCGACGAGTCCGGCGAGGAAGGCCAACGAGGTGCTGGATCCGGGAGCGCCGGCGTGGCGGGCGCCGAATGGGACGATCGATGGCATTGCTGCGGCGCGGTTGTGGAAGGCTCGTGATCCGGCTCGTCGCCAGCGGATTCTCGACGGGAATACGCTCGAGGTGGATAAACGCGGGGAAATTCACCTGCCTCTCGAAGCGCGCCACTATGGCATGACCGAGGCTGAAGTGCGGGAGCGTTGGTGGGGTGAGGTTCACTGGGATTCATACGGCAAATTGCTCTACGGGTTACACGTCGGCCTCAACCATACTTTCGAGATGGATCCTATCGACAACGTGCGGGTGATATGCCGTCACTGGAAGGAGGTCATGGCATGCGACCCGGCGCAGTGGGGTGTGCGTAGTATCGACAACGTCACCGAGGCGGAACTCGAGAAGCATGCGGCCTACTACTACCCGGTGTATGCGTGCGGATACAACTGGCTCTGTTCCTGCGAGGACTCGGCGGCGTGGCTACGCGCGCGCATCGAGCGCATCATCGCGTTCTGGACCGAGCACAAGCGGGAGTGTCGCCAGGTCATTCTTGTCACCCATTCGATGGGCGGTCTGGTTGCGCGCGCGTGCGCAAAACAAATTCCCGATCGAGTGCTGGGTGTGATCCACGGTGCGATGCCGGCATTGGGTGCGCCGGCATGCTATCGACGTATTGCTTGTGGTGCCGAGAAGTGGAGCCCGAGTAACGGTGGAATTGACAATAAAAAGGCCGAGTACATAGCGGAAATCCTGGGTGATCAACCGGACTCGACAATGCCAGTCATGGCGACTTCGCCCGGTGTGCTGGAACTGCTGCCGAATCATATGTATCCCCAGCCGTGGCTGCATGTTTGTTTGGTCAGCCGCGTGAATAATACCGATGTGCCGCGCGACGTCGTGCATTTGCCGGTCGGGAATCCGTACGAGTTTTACCGGGATATGAAGTCCTGGTATCGCCTGATCGACCCCGCATTGGCCGATCCCGCAAGGAATTACCGCGACGAAGACCATGGTGTGATCAATGCGATCAGGACAGCGGTGGCAAAAGCCGAGCATTTCCATCGCAACGTATTGGATGCCTACTACCATCCGAACACCTATGCGTTCTACGGGGCCGATCCAGCCCATTTGTCGTTCGGTGCCGTACGTTGGGTGTCACGGGATTCCGGCTCGGGCGCAGTATTTACGGATGCGAATTTGCGGGCTGCATCGCAGGCAGGATATGGCCCCGGCGGGAGTCGGCGCGTGCGTGTCGAAGGGCGCACGAACCTGCAATTTGTACCCGCATGGCAGGACGTTGCTGGCGATGGCACAGTCCCACATCAATCCGGCGCAGGTCCAAGCGGAAAAGTACTCCAACTGTTCGACGTTCGTGGTTTTGATCACCAGGGCGCATTCAATCATGAAGCCGCCCTGTCGTTGACTCATCATCTTATCGTCAAACTCATACAAAAGATGCCATGACGCGAATTGGAAAGCGCGGTTGGCAAAAGCTCATCGTTTTGGTAACAGTGTTGGCCTGTGCCGGAACGTGGGCTGCTGGTCAGGTCCGGAGCATGCGGGACAGATCCGAGGTGGCGAAAATGACGGAAGATATGAAAACGGTGTGCATCGGACGGTTTCTGATCGACGTACCGGCTGAGGCAGAGATCACCATTTCCCGCGAGAGAATCGCCGGCTTCGCCATTGAAACGTTCGAAGAAGATGAGGCCTCATTTCGGCAGCGGATCGATGCGCACGAGGCAGCGGTCGGGGCAGATGGGGGCAAGTCCGGCGGCGACGGGGGCATCGTCGAGGCCCGGGATTTGCGGGTGCCCAACATGATTGGACGTGTGCTCATTTACGGGCGCAGCCGCGGGTACGTCATGGAAGGCGATCGCCGCGTCGCCATGGAGTCGGTCTCGGTCGAGGCGCATGCTCATGTCAATGGTCTCAGCTTCTCGCTCACCGCGACTGGATCGAGCGAGCATAGGGCCAAGACTGCGGAAGAACTGTTAGCACGGCTCCACGTGCGCGATGATGGCGACATCCCGACCATCCCGGGATTCTGTATTCCGCGTGCCGTTTTTGCGGACCCTTTACCTGCGCATAAAACCGAGCATATTTCAATGCATGTCGGGTTCTCCGGCCATCCTGACGTTGGCGTCGTTTTTGACAGCCTTCCTGGAGGGGAGAGGAGTCTCGGCCTGCTTAGCCGTTACAGTCAAATGGACGCCGAAGCCGACCCGGATGAGATGTTAAGGGTGTCGAAGCTGCGCTCCGGGGATCGCACCATCAACGAGCTCGCCGGGGAAGAAATTCTGGAACGCGTTCGCGAGCTGAACTTCGCGACCACGTATGGTTTTGTATGGGAGACGCAGGGCATTCCAGACGACCCAACTCAGCCTTTTCTGTCGCTTGAACTGCACGGTGGACTGAGCCCTCACGCTGGGGGTAAGCCAGTGGATACCAGCCTGCATGAAGACGCCGTGCTCGATTTATGGGATCGCATCTCCTCAAGCATTCGGTTCCGCAAGCCGGGCACTCCGCCACCGGCGGATTCGCAGCCCGAACCGGCCGGACCGAGACTGGGCGCGTTGGTGACCGCCGGCGAAGTGTGTTTGCAATCAGGCTGGTGGAAGTGCCGCGAGGGCGGCCCTGGCGTGGACGTGCAGGGCGGCGCGGTCCAGTGGATACGCAAGGGCGACCGCATGCCGCAGGCGCTGCTGTTGCCCCGGCAGACCCTGTGGCAAAAGCTGCGGGGCCTCCAGCCCAGCATCGAGCCGGCGCAACTGACCACGTGGCGGCTCGTCGACAAACGGCTGCGGCCGCGGACCCCGGCATTGGTATCGCTGGCGCCGCCGGGACAGGTCAGTACGGTGGGGGACGCGGAGCTCGACGCCGCACAAAAGGTCGCGCTGGGCACGAGCGTCCGCACCGGCGACCTGTGTCCTGCCAGCGGATGGTGGCGCTGCGGCGAGACGAATGCCCTGGACGGCACGCGCTGGTTCCCGCGCGGTAGCGCACTCCCGGCAGCGACCTTCCAGGTGCCGACCGGGGTGTTCGGCCGTTCGGCCGGCCCGGAAGTCATACAGCGGCGTAGCACATGGCAGTTGATGCGCCATGCGGAGGCCGAGAGCGTTGCGCTGCCCGCGGACGGCGTATCAGCCACGCCGCCACCTGGTCCGTCGACGCTCGCGTGAATGGGATAGCAGCCCAGACAATACCTGGAACGGATGATTTCCATGACTCGGTTAAAAAAGCGTGGATGGCGAGGGTTCGTCGCACTGCTCGCGGCGTTCGTGTGCGCCGGAACCTGGGCCGCTGGTCATATGCGGAGTCTGCGGGACAGAACCGAAGTGGCAACAATCACAGAAAAGATGAGAACGATTTGTGTCGGACGCTACCTGGTGGACGCGCCCGAGGATGCGAACGTGAACCTGTCCAGCGAAATGATCGCAGGATTCACGATCGACACGGTCGAGAAGACCGAGCCCGCGTTCCACGCACGGATGGCCGCGCGCGAGGCCGAGATTAGCGCACGCGGCGCAGAAGGTAACGGTGACGGCGAGGGCGGCCTCGTTGCGGCGCGCGACTTGAGCGTTCCCGGCGCGGTCGGCCGTTCGTTCATCTATGGGCGCAGCCGCGGGTACCTGATGGCAGGCGACAGGCGCATCGCCATGGAATCGGTATCGGTCGTAGCCCATGCGCACATCGATGGAGCGACATTCACGCTCGCCGCGAAAGGAACCGAGGAGGCAAGCGCGCGGGAAGCGAAATCGCTGTTGGCGCGGTTGGGTGTGCGCGGCGAGGACGACATCCCGCTGACGCCGGGTTTCTGTGTCCGGCGGGGCGTGTTCGTCGAACCGCTGCCCGATCACACGAACGAGCACATTGTTTTTCACCTGGGTTTGCCCGGGCATCCCGACGTGGGCTTGGCCTTGAGCAGCATTGCGGGAGGAAAGGCCGATGAAGGGCTGCTGGCACGGGTTGCGGCCACCGATGCCGACTCCAGTGCCGACGAACTGCTGCGTGTCACCAAACTAAGGACAGGCAAACGCAGCGTTAACGGCATCGACGGCGAGGAGGTGCTGGAACGTGTGCGCGAGCTGAACTTCACTACGGGCTACGGCTTTATGTGGGAAGCCGCCGGCGTCCCGGACGACCTGTTGCACCCCAGCCTGCTGCTGAGGATGGAAACGGGCACCAACCCGCGCCCGGGCGGCAAGCCGGTCGAGTCCAGCCTCCACCAAAACGCCGTGATGGCCCTATGGGACCGCATGTCGTCCAGCATCCGCTTGCGCAAACCTGACGCGCGGCCTGTCGTCTCGACCTCGTCGGAACGCTGGCCGGCCATAAACGGGCAACGAGCAAGCCCGCATCGGCCCTCACGCGACGCACCCATCGGTCACTCGTGACTTCACCGCCGCCTGACGACGCCCACCATGCGCAGCTTCATCCTGGGCTTCGTCACTGGCGCCACCGTGTTGCAGAGCGCCGCCGCGCTGCCGTCGGCCCGTCTGATGGCGACCTGCATCGCGGCGGCACTCCTGCTGTTGGCCGGCGCGCGTGTGATCCGCCCGCCGGCCGCACGCATCGCCGCGCTTGCCATCGCCGGGCTCCTGAGCGGCTACACGTGGGCGGCCTACGTAGCGCAGACGACGTTGGCCCCATCGCTCGACGCGCGAGATGAGGGCCGCGACGTGCGCATCGTCGGCATCGTGCAGACGCTGCCGTATCGCTTCGATCAGGGCGTGCGCTTCGATTTCCGTGTCGAGCGCAGCCTCGACGCCGGCGCGCGCGTGCCGCCGCACATCGTGCTGTCGTGGTATGCGGGCATGCATGGCGCACACCAGGTCGTCGGCGACGTGCAGCCGGGGCAGCGCTGGCGGTTGACGGTGCGGTTGCAGCGCCCCCACGGCAATGCCAATCCGGGCGGATTCGATTACGAAGTCTGGCTACTCGAGCAGGGCGTGCGCGCCACGGGCTATGTCCGCGGCACCGAGGACGACCGGCTGCTGGACTCTTTCGTGCCGAGTCCCGGCGTCGTCGTCGAGCGCGTGCGCGCGACGCTGCGCGCGCGCATTCAGCATGCGCTCGCCGGCCGCACGTACGCCGGCGTCATCGTGGCGCTCGTGATCGGCGACCAGCGCGGCATCGACCAGGCCGACTGGCAGGTGTTCAACCGCACGGGCATCGGCCACCTCATCTCGATCTCCGGCCTGCACATCACGATGATCGCGGGCCTCGCCGGCTGGGCCGCGTCCGCCTTGTGGCGGCGCTCGTTCTTCACGGGCGCGCAACTGCCGTTGCGGCTGCCGGCGCAAAAGGTCGCGGCCCTGGTGGGGGCGGGTATCGCGCTGCTGTACGTGCTCCTGGCCGGCTTCGGCGTGCCGGCACAGCGCACCTTGTACATGCTGTCCGTCGTGGCGCTCGCGCTGTGGACGGGGCGGCTCACGGCCGTGTCGCATGTGCTGTGCGCGGCGCTCGGCGTCGTCGTGCTGCTCGATCCGTGGGCCGGGTTGTGGCCGGGGTTCTGGCTGTCGTTCGGTGCCGTCGCCGTCATCGTGTTCGCGGGCCATGGCCGCGTCGGGGCGCCGCCGGCCGGGGCGCGCGGGGCGCTGATGGTTGCAGGACGCACGCAATGGGCCGTCACGGCAGGTCTCGTGCCGCTCACGTTGCTGCTGTTCGGCCAGGTGTCGGTCGTCAGCCCGCTCGCGAACGCGGTGGCGATCCCGCTCGTCAGCTTCGTCGTGACACCGCTCGCGCTGGCGGGCAGCATGATGCCCGGGCCGCCGGGCGATTGGCTCCTGCTGCTCGCGCACTGGACGGTCGAGATGCTGGCCTGGCTGCTGCGCCACATGGCCGGGTGGCCCGGCGCCGTGTGGCGCGCGCCGGCGCCGCAGGCCTGGGTGTTCGTGCTGGGGCTGGGCGGCACTTTGTGGATGCTGATGCCGCGCGGCTGGCCCCATCGCTGGGCGGGGGCCGTGGCGCTGCTGCCGATGCTGCTGCAGGTGCCGGACCGGCCGCGGGCCGGCACCTTCCGCGTGACGGCGTTCGACGTGGGCCAGGGGATGGCGTTGCTCGTCGAGACGGAGCGCCACCGCCTGCTGTACGACACCGGACCGGGGTATGCGCCCGGCGCCGACGGCGGCAGCCGCGTGATCCTGCCCTACCTGCGCATGCGCGGCATCGCGGCGCTGGACGGGGTCGTCGTCAGCCACAGCGACACGGACCACACGGGCGGCGCGCTGGCTGTCCTGGAGGGAGTCGACGTGACCTGGCTCGCGTCGTCGCTGCCGGGAGACCGCGCGATCGTGCGCGCGGCGCGCCGCCACATACGGTGCGCGGCCGGCCAGCACTGGCACTGGGACGGCATCACGTTCGAGACGCTGCACCCGACGCTCGCCAGCTACGACGAGGTGCAGCTGAAGACGAACGCCCGCAGCTGCACGCTGCGGATCACCAACGGCCGTACTGCGATCCTGCTGGCCGGCGATATCGAAGCGTCGCAGGAATCGAGCCTGGTGCTGGGTGGTGCCGAACGGCTGCATGCCGACGTGCTGCTGGCGCCGCACCACGGTAGCGGCACCTCGTCCACGGCGGCCTTTCTCGCGGCCGTACGTCCGACCGTGGCTGTGTTTCAGGTGGGCTGGAGGAATCGCTACCATCATCCGAAAGATGCGGTTTGGTTGCGCTACGGCGCATTGGGCATCCGCCGTCTGCGCACGGACGAGGCGGGCGCCGTGGCGCTCGCGTTCGGCGACCGGGTGGACGTCACGACATGGCGCGCACAGCACCCGCGCTACTGGTATGGGCATGAGTCTGACCGTGCATCCACGGCGGAGGCAGCCCGTGCCGAAGCTGAAGACATCGGGAATGCAAATTCAACATGGTAATTGCCGAAATACAATGTTAGCATCATGTCCATTCGGCGATCATTGGAGCGGAAGGCGCGACATCGTGGCAAAAGACTATTGTGGCTATCACGTGGACAAGGCGGCAGCCTGGCATTGCGTAAGTTGCGGCACGCTGTTGTGCCAGGACTGCTTTCCAGCCTCGCCCGATTCGGCCCGGCAGCTGTATTGCACCCTGTGCAGCGGTAACATGCATTACCTCGGCGTCGGGCATTCCCTGCCGCCGTTCTGGTCGCAGATGCCCCGTTTCTTTGCGTATCCGTTCAGAACGAACGGATGGATTTTCCTCGCTTTACTCGCCTTTCTCACCATCGCATCGGGAAAGCTGTTGCGCGCGCATGGCGTCGTGGCCGGGGTGCCGATTTTCATTGTCGTCGCCCTGGGCATCCGGCAAGGCTTGCGCGTCATCGAGTTTTGCAGCCGGGGGAGGTCACGACCGCCCAGCATTCGCGAGCTGTTTGACGGCAATCCGACCGTGCTCAAGATGCTCGGGCTGGTGCTGGCCTACGGCGCGATGGTGCGCGTCCTGGGGCATGTCGGCTGGCCGGGCATCGCGGGAATGATTTGCCTGTCGGGTTTGCTGCCGGCAAGCATCATGCTACTTGCGATTCACGGTTCGTTGCGGGATGCCCTGGATCCCATCCAGGTAGTTCAGCTGGCAGCGCGCACCGGTTGGTCCTATCTCGGCCTGATTCTGGTATTGATCGTGACTGCGCAAGGGCCGCAGCAGGTCGTCGCGTTGATTCCTGCCGCCACACTCGGCCGTCTGGCGGAAAGCAATCCGGAAGTGCTCATGGCCATGCTCGTCGCGAGTACGGCCTATTTCAACATGGTCATGGGTGCGATGATGGGATACCTGCTGTTTCAGCACCACCAGGGGCTGGACATCAGGCCCGACGATGAACATCGGGTCGCGCCTGCGGACAATCGCGCTCTGGAAATGGCGCGCGCCGCGATACTGGTGCGGGAGTCGCGTTACCAGGACGCCCTGCGGCAGATGGCCGGCATGGTCGCCGATTACCCGAACGACATTGCAGTGCTCGAGTACTACCACAAATTGCTGTGCGTATCCGATGCCGATCCGGACCGCGTGCAGCTGCATACGGAGCGTTATCTCGGGGCCTTGCTGGACGCGCAACGCAAGAGCCGCATGATTGGCGCGCTCGAAGCCGCATGCCGTGTGGTGCCGCACTACAAGCCGAAAAGTATCCCGGTGCGGCGGGCGCTCGCCGAGGAATATTTCCTGCAAAGGCAATTCAAACCAGCCGTTGCGCTGATCGGCATGCTGCATAAGGAAGCCCCCAATAGCGATGACCTTCCAGCCGCCTACTATCTGCTGGCGCGCATCTACTCGGAAGGCTTGCGCGACGATGGCAAGGCCATCATGATTCTCGATTTCCTGCTGAAGCATTGCCCAGGGCACGCCATGGCCGGCGAGATCGAGAATTACCGCAAGGTGATCCTGGCGCTCGGACAGACAAGTCAGGTTGCGGGGTAAGCTGCCAGTTGCCGGGCTTCTTCCGAATCGGGGAAGCGCGTCTGTAGCTGCTCGCGATAGCGTTGTGCCTGCCCCGTCTGCTGTGCCTTTGCGGACAGGTTAGCCGCCGCTTGCAAAATTCTGGGCATGGTTTCGTGACGGCATTCGCGTTCCAGCAGACGTTCGACGAGAAGGGAGAATGGTTTGATGTGCTCGACTCGTCCGAGGCGCTGCGCCAGCACGAGCGACACCGATTCCGTCAGTGCCGGCGTAGCACCACCGATCCTGGCGTATTCATGCGCCACTTCCTCGATCAGTGTTTGCAGCGCCGGGTCGCGCGCGGCGTTACCGGCGCGCTTGAACAAGGCGTGCACGGTCTCGTGATAGTCCCGGCTCGACGGCGAGACCTTCACGACGCCATACAGCGCGCGCCACGCGCGGACATCGTGCGGATGGGTCTTCACGAGCTGGACAGCCGTCCGGCGCGCTTCGTCCAGCTTCATCGCCACCATCGATTCCTGTATGGCAGAAAGCGCCGACCTGAACGGGGCATTCACGTCGATCTTTTCGACGAAATTGCGGTTGTAGTCGAGGCCGAAGCGCAGCCATAGGGCCAGCAACGTGAAGCCGAATAACAGCCCGCCGGTATGGGCCCAGTGCGCCACACCGTCATCACTGTAGCGCGCTCCCAGCAATTCGTAGCCGACCCACACGGGAAAGACGATGAGCGCGGGGGCCCGTACATGCCCGCTGAAAAAGACGACGTTGTAGAAGAAGTTGATTTTTCTCAGGCCGTACAGGGCGATATACATGCCCATAAGGCCCGATATCGCGCCCGATGCGCCTAATACGCCGTGGTCGCTACCAGATTCCGACATCCAATATAGCAGGGTGCCGCCCAGGCCACTGCACAGATAGAGCAACAGGTACACGCCGCGCCCGACCGCGGTTTCGAGTGCAAAACCGAACAGGAACAGGAAAACCATATTCCCCAACAGGTGCATGAAACTTCCATGCAAGAACATGCTTGTCAACCACGTGATCGGCCGCGCTTCCCGGGGATGAAAGGCGTAGGCCCGATTGCTGACCGCATCGACCAAATTCTCGAACCGGCTTCGCTCCGTTCGCCATTGTGGATCGACGTCCAGTTCCTTATGTAATGCTTGGGCGAATTGCGGGTCGAAGGCCGCGTGCTGGAACTGCAAGTCGCGTTGCAATGACTCGTCTGGCTGCGCCGTGTCGTCGTCTGCGGTCGCATCCAGCTGTCGCTGCGCTTCGGGATCGATGCGGCTCAGGTAGTGGCGAAACGGCTGTTGCTCGCGCTCGTACAGGCCCGATTCCACATACCATCGATAAGATCGTTCCAGTCGCTGCGGGTCCTTGCCCTGATAGACGAAGAAGACCAGCACGTTGATGATGATGAGCAGTAAGGTCGCCAGCGGCGGATTTTTCCAATCAGGCCGGTTTTCTACGGGAACGATAAGCATCGGATTTGTCAGGGTAAGCACCCGTCACGAACGGGCAGCAGCCAACTTCGTCTAGTTATTCAAGCCAATAGCGACAGGTGCAGAGTTAATGCCATTTCCTTGTCGATTGGAAATATATCAACATCTTACATGCCTTCGTAAGATGCGCGAACCAGGAAATGATCAGAAGCGAACGCGCCGTGACGTTGTCATACTCGTGCCCCGGAGATGTCAGTGACCAGCTCCAGGCTTTGCTGGCTACGTTCGACAGGCAGCCGTGTGCGCGCGCTGATGGTACGCGCCCCAGCCGGCTACACCGCCCGCGGCAGCGTGATCGTCACGCGCAAGCCGCCTTCCGCACGATTCGCGGCCGAGATACGTCCACCGTGCGTCTCGACGACACGCTTGGCGATCGCGAGGCCGAGCCCGTGGCCGTCGACGTTGTTGTGCGCCGGGTTCGAGCGGAAGAACGGTTCGAACACGTCGCCGAGGTGGTCCGGCGCGATGCCGGGGCCTTGGTCGAGCACCTCGATGTGCACGAGGGCGCCGTCCGGATGCACGCCCACGTCCACGCGTCCGCCCGCACCGTGCTTGACCGCGTTGCGCACGATGTTTTCGACGGCGCTCCACAGCAGGTCCGGTGCGCCGCACACGGTCACCGGTTCCGGCGCCTCGACGGCGACTTCCACGCCGGCTTCGAAGCGGGCGTCGTCCGCGATTTGGTCGACCATTTCGACGAGGTCCACGTGTTCCGTCGCGGGCAGCGCCGTCGCCGCTTCCAGGCGCGACAAGGTCAACAGCTCGCCGACGAGGCGGTCCATGCGCACGCTCTCGCGCTCGATGCGTTCAAGTGACGCCTGCAGGCGCTCCGGTTGCTGGTGCGCGAGCCCGATGGCGGCCTGCAGCCGGGCCAGCGGCGAGCGCAGTTCGTGCGAGACGTCGTGCAGCAGCCGGCGCTGGCCATCCATCAGCGCGCGCAGGCGGGCACTCATGCGGTCGAAGTCGTGCCCCAGTTCCGCCAGCTCGTCGCCGATCAGCCGCGGCGGCGTGTGCGCGAATTTCGGCGCGAGGTCGCCGGCGGCGGCCGCGTCGAACGCGCGCTGCAAGGCCCGGATGGGACGCGAAAAATACCAGGCGAGGAGGGCGGCGAACAGCAGGCTGGCCAGCACGGCGGCGGCGAGCGGCAGCCAGGGCCCCACGTGGCGGCCGAATTCCGGCGGCAGGCCGACCCAGCCACCACCCGGGCCGCCGGGACCCCGGCCGCCGTCCATGCGGGGCCCGCCGGGCCCGTCGCCCGGTCCGCCGTCGCGTGGCCCCGGGCCGGGCGGGCCGAAGCCGGGCCGGCCGGGAACGTCCATGGGCGGCATGTGCCATGCGCGCGAGGCGAATGCGACGTAGTGGCGGCCGTCGGCGCCCGTCAGGTGCGCGACGGCGTGCCCGTGGCCATCGGCGTTCAGGTCGCGCTCGACTTCTTCGCGCAGCCTGGCGGGAACGGGCCGGTCGAGCAGTTCGTGGCCTTGTTCGTCCAGAACGTACAACTGCATGCGGCGGCTGGTGGCGGCCAGGTCGCGCAGCGCGTCGATGCCGCCGTGCTTGAGCGTGGCGGCCGCGGCATCCAGCATGATCGTGGCGGGCGGGCTCGTGTCGAGCGTGGGTTCGCCGTGGTGGTGACGCGCCTGGTCGCGCAGCCACAGGGTGCCGCCGATGCCGATCAAGGCGGCCACCTGGGCCAGCAGGATGGACAGGAAGAACTTCCAGAACAGCCGGCCCATCGCTACTCGCGGATCAGCTGGTAGCCGAGACGGTAGACGGTCTGCAGGCAGGAACGGCCGTCGGACAAGGTGCCCAGCTTGTGGCGCAGGCTCGACAGGTGCACGTCGATGTTGCGGTCGAAGCGGGCCAGCGGGCGGCCCAGTCCCTGCTCGGACAGGTCGTTCTTGCTGACGGGGCGGCCGGCGTTGCGGGCGAGGACTTCGAGCAGATTGAATTCGGTGCTGGTCAGTTCCAGCGGCTGGCCCTCCCACGTGGCGCGACGCTGCTCCGGCAGCATCGTCAGCTTGCCCACGGTGAGCGTGATGCCGGGACCGTCGTGCGGCGACCCTTGCGTACGGCGCAGGATGGCGCGCACACGGGCCGTCAGCTCGCGCGGCGTGCAGGGCTTCGTGACGTAGTCGTCGGCGCCGAGCTCGAGGCCGAGGATGCGGTCGGCGTCGTCGCCGCGGCCCGTCAGCATCAGGATCGGCATGCGGCTGGCGGCGCGGATGCGGCGCAGCGTGTCGATGCCGTTCATGCGGGGCATCATCACGTCGAGGATGGCGATCGCGTACTGGCCCGTCAGCGCCTCGCGCGCACCCGTCTCGCCATCGTGGGCGCAGGCGACGCGAAATCCTTCCTGCTCCAGGTATTCGGCAAACATGGCGACGAGTTCCGTGTCGTCGTCGATGAGTAGGACTTGGTTCATGGTCGCATCTTAGCGCACGGACGCTGCACCTACCACGCCGGCCCGGTGCCCTTTACGCCGTTTTACATGGCGACAACACCGTTTAACACGGGGGAATCCGACAATGCAATCTCCGAACAACAACAAGGATGACGAACATGAACACTTCCCGTTTCTCCGCCGCGGCCGCGCTGCTCGCCGCGTGCCTGGCCGCCACCTGCGCCGCCCCGGCATTTGCCGCTGCCGCGGCTGACGCGCCGCCTGCGGCCGAACAACCCGGGCCCGGTGGCGACCACGAGCACGGCCCGGGCCATCACGGTTTCGGCCCCCACGGACCCGGCGCGCCGGGTCCGGACATGCCGTTCGGTCACATGGCGCTGCATCGCCTGAACCTCAGCGAGGCGCAGCAGGACAAGGTGTTCGCCATCATGCACGCCGCGGCGCCGGAGCACCACGAGCACGAAAAGACGATCCGCAAGGCGCACGAGGCCATGCGCGACCTCGCCCGCGCCGACCGGTTCGACGATGCGAAAGCGGCCGCGCTGGCCCGTGACCTCGGCCAGGCGGTCGGCGCCGAAGCGCTGCTGCATGCGCGCACGGAAGCGCAAATCCTCGCCGTTCTGACGCCGGCGCAGCGCGAGCAGCTGCGCCTGCATCACATGCGCGGCCACGAGGGAGGCGACCGTCCGGAAGGTCCGCCGGAGCGCCGCTGAACGGGTACGGCCGCACGGCCCGCGGACGCGCGGGCGTGCGTCCGCGGCCGCCCCGGTGTAGGCGTTTCCCTCTAAACCAAGGGAAGTAATGACATTACAATGGCGTCGTTCCGACTACACGCCGTGTCACTCCTTTCCGATGTCTAAGCCACTCCTCCATTTCACCCACGGGAACAGTTATCCGGCGGGATCGTACGGCCGCCTGCTCGACGACCTGCGCCGCGACTTCGACGTGCGCACGACGGACATGCTGGGCCACGACCCGCGCTATCCCGTGCGCGACAATTGGCATACGCTGATCGACGAATTGATCGCGCAGCTGGAAGCGTACGGCCAGCCCGTCATCGTCGTCGGGCATTCGCTGGGCGGCGCGGTCGGCATGCTTGCGGCGCACCGCCGTCCGGACCTGGCGCGCTGCGTCGTGATGCTGGATTCGCCCGTCGTCGCAGGCTGGCGCGCGCAGGTGTGGCGGCTCGTGAAGCTGCTCGGGCTGCGCGAGCGGCTGTCGCCCGGCGCGCTGGCGGCGCGGCGCCGCAACGTGTGGCCGTCGCGCGCGGCCGCGCACGAACACTTCATGGCGAAGCCGATCTTCCAGGCGTGGGCGCCGGGCGCGCTCGACGACTATCTCGACAACGGCCTGAAGCCGCACCCGGACGGCGTGCAACTGCGCTTCGACCGTGACGTCGAGGCGGCGATCTACAGCACGCTGCCGCACGATATGGACCGCGTGCTGCGCGCGCCGTATCCGGTGCCCGTCGGCTTCATCGCCGGCACCGATTCCGCCGAGCTGCGCCAGGCGGGCCTGGACGGCACGCGCCGCCTGGTCGGGGCGAATTTCGTCACGATCGACGGGACGCACCTGTACCCGATGGAACAGCCGGCGCTGACGGCCCAGCTGACCCGCGAGATGATCGCGCGCCTGCTGGCGCAGGCCAACGAAAAAAAGGCGGGCCGCCCCGCGGCGCTTTTCGCGTAAAATTGCGGGATTGTTATCCCTCTTTTTTGGAAAAGAAGCCCAGCGATGAGTATCAAGAGCGACAAATGGATACGCCGGATGGCGGAAGAACAGGGCATGATCGAACCGTTCTCGCCGAAACAGGTGCGCGAGACGGACGGCCGCAAGATCATTTCGTGGGGCACTTCGTCGTACGGCTACGATATCCGCTGCGCCGACGAATTCAAGGTGTTCACGAACATCAACAGCACGATCGTCGACCCGAAGAACTTCGATTCGAACTCGTTCGTCGACGTGAAGAGCGACGTGTGCATCATCCCTCCGAACTCGTTCGCGCTGGCGCGCACGATTGAATACTTCCGCATCCCGCGCAACGTGCTGACCGTCTGCGTGGGCAAGTCGACCTATGCGCGCTGCGGCATCATCGTCAACGTGACGCCGTTCGAGCCGGAATGGGAAGGGTACGTCACCTTGGAGTTCTCGAACACGACGCCGCTGCCGGCGAAGATCTACGCGGGCGAGGGCTGCGCGCAGGTGCTGTTCTTCGAGAGCGACGAAGTGTGCGAGACCTCGTACAAGGACCGCGGCGGCAAGTACCAGGGGCAGCATGGGGTGACGTTGCCCAAGGCCTGAGCGGGTCGGGACGCAGAAAAAAAGGAGGCCGCGGCCTCCTTTTTGCATCGATGGTACGTTCACGCATGGTGGGCACCCCGTGCCCACCGAACCTGTCCGGATCAATCCTGCTTGACGCAGTCGACGAAGTAACCGAGCTTGCCGTCGATCTCGCGCTTCACGAGCCCGTGCACGTCCGTCTCGAAGCCCGGGAACCGTTCGTTGAAATCGCGCGCGAAGCGCAGGTAGTCGACGATGGTCTTGTTGAAGCGCTCGCCCGGGATCAGCAGGGGAATGCCCGGCGGGTAAGGCGTCAGCAGGATCGCCGTGATGCGGCCTTCCAGGTCCTCGATCGCCACCCGCTCGATCTCGCGGTGCGCCATCTTCGCGAACGCGTCCGACGGCTTCATCGCGGGGATCATGTCCGACAAATACATCTCCGTCGTCAGGCGGGCGACGTCGCGCGATTTATAGAAATCGTGGATCTGCTGGCACAGGTCGCGCAGGCCCCACGATTCGTAGCGCGGGTTCGCCGCGGTGAACTCGGGCATGACGCGCCACATCGGCTGGTTGCGGTCGTAGTCGTCCTTGAACTGCTGCAGCGCGGTGACGAGCGTGTTCCAGCGGCCTTTCGTGATGCCGATCGTGAACATGATGAAGAACGAGTACAGGCCGCACTTCTCGATGATGACGCCGTGCTCCGCCAGGTACTTCGTCACGATCGACGCGGGGATGCCCGAGCCGCCGAACGAGCCGTCCAGCGACAGGCCCGGCGTGACGACCGTCGCCTTGATCGGGTCGAGCATGTTGAAGCCTTCGGCGAGCTTGCCGAAGCCGTGCCAGTCGTCGTCCGCGTGGATCATCCAGTCGGCCTGCGTGCCGATGCCTTCCTCGCTGAAGTCCTGCGGACCCCAGACCTTGAACCACCAGTCGTCGCCATAGTCCTGGTCGACCTTCTGCATCGCGCGGCGGAAGTCCAGTGCCTCGAAGATCGATTCCTCGACGAGCGCGGTGCCGCCCGGCGCTTCCATCATGGCGGCGGCGACGTCGCACGATGCGATGATCGAGTATTGCGGCGACGTCGACGTGTGCATCAGGTATGCCTCGTTGAACGCATCCTGGTCCAGCGCGACGGTCTCCGATTCGCGCACGAGCACCTGCGACGCCTGCGACAGGCCCGCCAGCAGCTTGTGCGTCGATTGCGTGGAGAAGATCATCGACTGCTTCGCGCGCGGGCGGTCGCGGCCGATCGCGTGCATGTTGCGGTAGAAGTCGTGGAACGTCGCATGCGGCAGCCACGCTTCGTCGAAGTGCAGGGTGTCGATCTCGCCGTCCAGCAGTTCGCGCAAGGTCTCCACGTTGTACACGACGCCATCGTACGTCGACTGCGTGATCGTCAGGATGCGCGGCTTCTTGTTCTTCGCTTCACGCGCGAACGGGTTCGCCTCGATCTTCCTGCGGATCGACTCCGGCGAGAATTCTTCGAGCGGGATCGGGCCGATGATGCCGAGGTTGTTCCGGGTCGGCATCAGGAACACGGGGATCGCGCCGCACATGATGATCGAGTGCAGGATCGACTTGTGGCAGTTGCGGTCGACGACGACGATGTCGCCCGGCGCCACCGTCGAATGCCACACCATTTTGTTCGATGTGGACGTGCCGTTCGTGACGAAGTAGCAGTGGTCGGCGTTGTAGATCCGGGCTGCGTTGCGCTCCGATTTCGCGACGGGGCCGGTGTGGTCCAGCAGCTGGCCCAGCTCCTCGACGGCGTTGCAGACGTCCGCGCGCAGCATGTTCTCGCCGAAGAACTGGTGGAACATCTGGCCGATCGGCGATTTCAGGAATGCGACGCCGCCCGAGTGGCCGGGGCAGTGCCAGGAATATGAGCCGTCGTTCGCGTAGTGGACGAGCGCGCGGAAGAACGGCGGCGCCAGGCTGTCCAGGTACGCTTTCGCTTCGCGGATGATGTGGCGCGCGACGAATTCCGGCGTGTCCTCGAACATGTGGATGAAGCCATGCAGCTCCTTCAGGATGTCGTTCGGGATGTGGCGGCTCGTGCGGGTCTCGCCGTAGATGTAGATCGGGATGTCGGAGTTCTTGTGGCGGATCTCCTGCACGAACGCCCGCAGGCCGGACAGGGCGAAGTTGGTTTCCTCGAGGGTGCCGCCGCCGAATTCCTCGTCGTCGATCGACAGCACGAAGGCCGAGGCGCGCGACTGCTGCTGGGCGAATTGCGACAGGTCGCCGTAGCTCGTCAGGCCCAGCACTTCCATGCCTTCTTTTTCCATTGCGGCCGCGAGCGCGCGAATGCCGAGACCGGACGTGTTCTCGGAACGGAAATCCTCGTCAATGATGACGATTGGGAAACGAAATTTCATGGACAGCTCCAAAACGAAGCGCCGTGCGCGCCGCCTTCCGGAAAGTGGAGGGCGGCCGGGCACGGCACCGGAAAAATGAAGAAGCGGATTTTCGCAGAAATTGCGTGGTCCCGTGCAAAAATTTTTAATAGATTAGCTACACGGGGAAGATTGTGGCGCACTCTTGTTTAAACCCGATGACGGAACACATTCCGGGGCGGCACATGTACTTGTAGCGTGGCGTTCGCGTCAGTGCGCAGCGAACAGGGCGCCCAGCGGATCGACGTGGAACCACGCGAACGCGCCCAGCGCGAAGCCGATGACGGCCACGACATACGTGACCGACAGCAGCCAGCGCCGGCGCGTCAGCAAGGTGATCGCGGCGAGGGAGATGGCGATCTGCTCCGCGGTCGTCGCGAGCGCCCACTGGTGGTGGGTGTGCAGCGCGTGCTCCGATTTCTCGTTCCACTCGTCCGACTGCTTGTCGAGCTTTTCCGCCTCCATGCGGTTCTTCGCCTTGTCCGCGTCGTAGCGCGCGGCCTGGGCCTTGAAGCGTTCCTGGTCGGCGCCGGGCAGCGACGCGGCCATCTCGGCGATGTTCTGCTTGATCGACTTGGCCTGGTAGTAGTTCCAGGCGTCGGCGGCCGCCGTCTTCGCGATCGCCGCGTTATTCTTGTACAGCGCGGCCTCGTTCTGCGTGGCGCCGCCGAGATAGCCGAACAGCGCACCGACGGTGGCGAGGATCGCCGTCATCACCGCGATGTTGTTGGAGAAGTTGTCGCCGCCGTGGTGGCCGGCGTGTTCGACCGCGTGGTCGTGCGGCCCGTGTACATGAAAGCCGTGTTCGGACATGGTGGTGCTCGTGTGGGTTACTTGACTTTGTCGTACGTGACGATGGCGTAGTCGACGTCCGCGGTCGGCGAATGCAGCGGCTCGTTCGACACGGCCGTCCACTCGCTGCTGTCGATCGCAGGGAAGAACGTGTCGCAGCGATAGACCTTGTCGATGTGCGTGACGATCAGCCGGTCCGCGACGCGCATCGCCTCCGCGAAGATCTGCGCGCCGCCGATGATGCTGGCGGAGTCGGCGCCGACGAGGGCCACGGCTTCATCGAGCGAGTGGACCACGTCCACGCCGTCACGGCACCAGTCGCCGTTGCGCGTGACGACGATGTTGCGCCGCCCCGGCAGCGGGCGGCCGATTGATTCGAAGGTCTTGCGGCCCATGATGATCGGGTGGCCCAGCGTGACGCGCTTGAAGTGCGCGAGGTCTTCCGGCAGGTGCCAGGGCAGCTTGTTGTCGACGCCGATGCCGCGGTTGGCATCCATGGCGACGACGAGAGACAGGTGAGTGGCCATGCGAACCTCCTTGCTTACACGGCGACGGGCGCCTTGATGGCCGGATGCGGGTCGTAGCCGACGATCTCGAAATCGTCGAACCGGTAGTCGAACAGCGACTCGGGCTTGCGCTTGATGACCAGTTTGGGCAGCGGGCGCTCCTCGCGTGAAAGCTGCAGCTCGACCTGTTCCATGTGGTTCGAATACAGATGGCAGTCGCCGCCCGTCCACACGAAGTCGCCCACGTCCAGGCCGGCCTGCTGGGCCATCATGTGCGTGAGCAGCGCGTACGACGCGATGTTGAACGGGACACCGAGGAAGATGTCGGCGCTGCGCTGGTACAGCTGGCACGACAGCTTGCCGTCGGCGACGTAGAACTGGAACAGCGCATGGCACGGGGGCAGCTTCATCTTCGGCACGTCGGCCACGTTCCACGCCGAGACGATCATGCGGCGCGAATCCGGGTTGTGCTTGATCTGCTCCATGACCTGCGAGATCTGGTCGATGTGCTCGCCGGACGGCGTGGGCCAGCTGCGCCACTGGTAGCCGTAGATGGGACCGAGGTCGCCGTTCGCATCGGCCCACTCGTCCCAGATCGAGACGCCGTTGTCCTTCAGGTACGCGATGTTCGTGGAGCCCGCGAGGAACCAGATCAGCTCATGGATGATCGACTTCAGGTGCAGCTTCTTCGTCGTCACCAGCGGGAAACCGTCCTGCAGGTCGAAGCGCATCTGATGGCCGAACACGGAGCGGGTACCGGTGCCGGTGCGGTCGGTCTTGACCGTGCCGTGCTCCAGCACATGGCGCATCAGGTCGTGGTATTGGCGCATCGGTGTGGCTCGCAGTGAAAGATTGAAAACCCGCGCATTTTAACCGATTGCGGCGCGGGTCCGCATGGGGATGTTTACGCGCTGCGCGCGACGGCCGCCGCCAGCAGCGCGACGGCTTCGCGCACGCGGCCGTCCGGCGCATCGAGTAGGTTGTCGCCCACGTAGAGCTCGAAGAACGAGGTGTCCGGCAACACGCCGTGGCTGATGCGGTTGAAGGTCCAGATGCCGTGGTCGCGCGCCAGTTCGCGGCGGACTTCCAGCGCACGCTCGCGGGACACGGGCAGGTGCACGTGCAGCATGTTGGCGTGCGGCCGCGCCGGGTTCACGCGCAATTGCGGATAGTCGCGCAGCACGTCGTACAGGAACAGGGTGCGGGCGAAGCAGGCGGGCATCGCGGCCAGGCGCTGCTCGAACTGCATCGCCGCGGCCACCACGTACGGCGAGCGCTGGAACACGTTGCCGCCCTGGCGCTTGAACCATTCCGCGGCCTCCGCGACGAACTCGCGGCGCCCGGCCAGCATCGCGCCACCGAGGCCGCCGATACCCTTGTACAGCGATGTGTAGACGGTTTCGAAGCCGGCCGCGATCTCGGCCACGGGACGACCATAGCCGGCCGCCGCTTCCCACAAGCGGGCGCCGTCCATGTGCAGGTGGATGCCGCGTGCGCGGCAGTGCGCCTTGATGGCCTCGAGGTCATCCCACGCGGACAGCTGCCCGCCGATCTCGCGCATGGGAATCTCCAGCGCGACCGCGGACACCCGATCCGGGATGCCGGCGATGTCGGCCGCCGACCACGGGCGATGCGGGTCGCCGGCGCGCAGCGCGTCGAAGTGGCCGAGCAGCTGGAAATTCGAACGTTCGTGGACGAACACGTGCGCGGTCGGGTGCAGGACGACGGGCGCGCGGCCGCGGGCATCGGCGGCGAGGCGCAGCGCGGTCGCCTGGGCCATCGTGCCGCTGATGCAGAACACGGCGGCTTCGAGGCCCAGCAGCTCGGCCACGCGCGCCTCGAAGCGCTGGATCAGGGCGCCGTCGCCATAGGTGTCGTGGGCGATGCCGTTGGCTTCGCACCAGGCGCCCATCGCGGCGAACATCTCGGCCGGCGTGCGGGCACGGTGGCCGGGGAGGACGGTGGTGCAGCGGGAGAGCAGGTCGGTGTCGGACAATCGGGGCTCCAGGGCAGGACGGGCCGGGCGGCCCGCGCTACTCTACACCGAAGCCGGCGGACGCGGAAGGGCGCCTGCCGTCTGCCCGTCAGTACTGTGCGAGGGCGGGCCGCGCGGCCGCTTGCTGTTGGTCCAGCTTGAACAGGCGCACGGCGCGCGCCAGGTGGTCGGCCTGTTCCTGCATGGCCTGGGCGGCGGCGCTGGCTTCCTCGACGAGCGCCGCGTTCTGCTGCGTCACCTGGTCCATTTCGCCGATCGAACGGTTGATGTGCTCGATGCCGCTGCTCTGCGCGGCGTTCGCCGTGCTGATGCGGGCCATGATGGCGGTGACCTTCTCGGCGCTGGCCAGCACTTCCGTCATCGTGACGCCCGCTTCCTGCACGATGCGGCTGCCCGCGTCCACTTCTTCCGTCGACGCGACGATCAGACCCTTGATCTCCTTCGCCGCAGCGGCGCTGCGTTGCGCGAGGTTGCGCACCTCGGTCGCCACGACGGCGAAGCCGCGACCTTGTTCGCCGGCGCGCGCCGCCTCGACGGCCGCGTTCAGCGCGAGGATATTGGTCTGGAACGCGATGCCGTCGATGACGCCGATGATGTCGCCGATCTTGCCCGACGACGCCTTGATCGTGTCCATCGTCTCGATCACCTGGCGCACCATGCGGCCGCCTTCCTGCGCGACCATCGACGTGTTCACGGCAAGCTGGTTCGCCTCGTGCGTATCGCCCGCGTTGCGGCGCACGGTTTCCGTCAGGTCCTGCATCGAGTTCACCGTCGACGCGAGGTTGGCAGCCTGCTGCTCGGTGCGCGCGCACAGGTCCAGGTTGCCGCTCGAGATCTCGCCGGACGCACCGGCGATCTGCTCGGCGCCGCTGCGCACCTGGCCGACGACGGCCGACAGGCCACTGCTGATGTTGTTCATGGCTTCGGCCAGCAGGCCGATCTCGTCGTTGCGGTCGACGTCCATGCGCACGGTCAGGTCACCCTCTGCGATCCGCACGGCGGCGTCGCGTGCCCGCACCAGGGGACGCGTGACGGTGCGCTTCATGACGGTGTGCAGGATCGCCGCGAAGATGGCCAGTGCCACGAGGCCGATGACGATGTAGCGGTTGCGCAGGCTGGCCGCTTCCTTCGTGATCTCGTCCTCGTAGGTGCCGCCGGCGATCAGCCAGTTCCAGTCCTTGAACAGCGTGTACGCGGCGACCTTCATCCGCGGGGCCGTCTCGCCCGCTTCCGCGTTCTGCCACGGATAAGCCATCAGGCCGTGCTGCGTTTCCAGCATCTCCTTGATGAATTCGCGGCCGCTGGCGTCCTTACTACCCAGGATGTTCTTGCCTTCCTTGACCGGATGGACGATCAAGTCGCCGTAGGTCTTGCCCTTCGTTGCGTCCAGCACGAAGTAATACCCCGTGTCGCCCACCTTCATCTTCTTGATGCGGTCGCGCAGCGCCGTGATGTTCGCTTCCACGTCGAGGCCGACGTAGAGGATGCCGATCACCTTGCCGGACGCGTCGCGGATCGGTTCATAGTCGGTGATGAACGGCTTGCCGAACAGCTTGACGATGCCGACGTAAGGCTTGCCGTCGCGGATGGCGGCGTACGCGGGGCTCGCGTGGTCGAGGATCGTACCGACGGCGCGGTCGCCGTTTTCCTTCTTGACGGAGGTGCTGACGCGGACGAAGTCGTCGCCGCTGGCGGCGAAGACCGTCGCGTTGCCGCCCGTCTGGCGGGTGAAGCGATCGGGCAGCGTGAAGTCGAGGTTCAGCGGCTTGCCGGCGATGTTCAACGTGGGCACCTGCTTGTCGCCGACGGCGACCATCGTGCTCGTGTCGAGCGTGAACTCGCCTTCGAATTGTGCGGCGAAGATGCGGCCGAAGCTGACGGCCTGGCTCTTCATCACCTTGTCGAACATCTCGACCGCGTTGACGACGCTCTGCAGTTCGGATTCGACGTTGGCGATGGCACGGGCGTGCAGCATCGACGAGGTCGTCCAGGTGATGGTGAAGACGAGGCCGGCGAGGATGACGCTGACGAGGGCGAACGTGAATGCGGTGATCTTGGTGCCGACGGTCCAGTTGGCGACGCGGAACGATTGTTTGTTCATGACGGTGCGAGGAGGGTGACGTTGGTCTATGTTACGTCAAGTGTCCCCAAGGCAACGAAATGATGGCTTCATTTCGATGCATTCATGCAACAAAATCTTGTCGCGATGGCATGAATTGCCGGGAAACCACCGCCTTGGATTGTCACCCCGCTAACTCAATGCACGACGTGGACGTTATGGAATTGCAAAGCCGCCAGGTTCGCGTAGATGCCACCCAACGCCACGAGCGACGCGTGCGTGCCCGTCTCGACGATGCGTCCATCCTCCATCACGATGATCCGGTCGGCCCGCTGCACGGTGGCCAGACGGTGCGCGATGATGAGCGTCGTGCGGCCCACCATCGCCGCCTCCAGTGCGCGCTGCACGAGGCGTTCCGACTCGGCGTCGAGGGCACTCGTCGCCTCGTCGAGCAGCAGGAGCGGGGGATTCTTCAACAGCGCGCGGGCGATGGCGATGCGCTGGCGCTGGCCGCCGGACAGGCGCACGCCCCGTTCGCCCAGGTACGACTGGTAGCCCTCCGGCAGGCGCTCGATGAATTCGTGGGCGGCGGCGAGCTTCGCGGCAGCGATCACTTCCGCGTCCGTCGCGTCGGAGCGGCCGTAGCGGATGTTTTCCAGCGCATTCGCGGAGAAGATCACCGTGTCCTGCGGGACGATGCCGATGGCGTCGCGCAGCACGTGCAGGTCGAGGTCGCGGATGTCCACGCCGTCCAGGCGGATGTTGCCCGCCTGCGGATCGTAGAAGCGCAGCAGCAGCTGGAACAGCGTGGTCTTGCCGGCGCCGGACGGGCCCACGACGGCCACCGTCTCGCCGGGTTTCACGTCCAGAGTCACGCGGTCCAGCGCGGCCGTCTCCGGGCGCGACGGGTACGAGAACTGGACGTTCGCCAGGTGCAGCGCGGCGCCGCCGGCCGTGCGCGCGGGGAGCAGCGTCGGGTGCGCCGGGTTGCGGATGTCGGATTGGACGGCGAGCAGCTCCAGCAGGCGCTCAGTGGCGCCGGCCGCGCGCTGCGCTTCGCCCATCACTTCGGACAGCGCGCCGATGGCACCGGAGACGATCGACGCGTACAGGATGAACTGGCCCAGGTCGCCGCCCGTCATCGTCCCTTCCAGCACGGCGTGCGCGCCGAGCCACAGCACGAACACGATGGCGCCGAACACGAGGGCGATGGCGAGCATCGTCAGCACGGCACGCGCGCGGATGCGCCGCATCGCGGTCGCGAACGCGCCTTCGACGGACGCGCCGAAGCGCTGGGCCTCGATGTGTTCGTGCGTGAAGGCCTGCACGGTCGGCATGGCGTTGAGGATTTCGCCGGCCATCGCGGAGGCGTCGGCGATGCGGTCCTGCGAATCGCGCGACAGCTTGCGCACGCGCCGGCCGAACAGCACGATGGGCACGACGACGAGCACGAGCAGGCCGAGGATGATCGACGTGAGCTTCGCGCTCGTCACGAACAGCATCGCGAGGCCGCCGACGAACAGCAGCGTGTTGCGCAGCGCGAGCGAGATGCTCGTGCCGACGACGGCCTGGATCAAGGTGGTGTCCGTCGTCAGGCGCGACAGCACTTCGCCGGTGCGCGTCGTCTCGAAGAATTCCGGGCTTTGCTCCACCACGTGGCGGTAGACGGCGCTGCGGATGTCTGCCGTCACGCGCTCGCCCAGCCACGACACCGTGTAGTAGCGGGCCGCCGTCGCCACTGCGAGGATCGCGGCGACGCCGAACAGGGCGAGGAAGGTCGTGTTCACGCTGGCCGCGCTCGCTGCGCCTCCGCGGTTGATCGATGCTGCGCCGAAGCCGTGGTCGATCATCTGCTTGAACGCGTACGGGATCGCCAAGGTGGCGCCGGCCGCGACGAGCAGTGCGATGCCGGCGAACAGGAACTGGCGGCGGTAAGGCCGCAGGAACGGCAACAGGCCTTTCAATGCGGCGAGGGCGCCCTTGCGGGAGGCGGCGGGTGCGGAGATTGTCGTGTCGGTGGCGGTGCCGTTGCTCATGTCTTCAATCGTGGTTCGTGGTGGGCGGATGTGCGCGTTCACAGCTTCATCGCGGCGACGTAGCCGGTCAGTTCCAGGTAGCCCCGTCCGGCGGGCCGGCCGGCGCGCTGCACGGCGACGGCGCCCTCCCAGTAGACGGCGCCCGTGGAGCGGCGCGAATCCAGTTCCTGGTCGGGCTGCAAGGGTTCGATGCGCCATTCGGTCGACCCCGTCGTCAACGTGGCCGCCACCGGGTAGGCGGCGTTCGTGCGGGGCGACGTCCAGGTTCGCGTCGGCGCGAAGCTCACTTGATCGGCGCCATACTGCGTCACCTTGCCGGCGCCGTCGCGCCAGGTCGCGTGGGCCCACAGTGTACTCCCATCCTTGGCGCGGATCCGGAAGGCCATGAGGGCGCCGCCGTCGTCGAGGTTGATGCCGGCCCAGTCCCAGCCGGCGGCGTTCGCGTCCAGCACCTGGCTGGACCATTCGTGGTCGAGCCACGCAGTCCCCGTCACGGCCTGCTTGCGGCCGCCCCGCACGATCTCGCCATCCACCTGCAGGTGCGGCTCGCTGTAGTAATAGCTGGCGTGGCCCGCCTGCGGGCCCTTCTGCGAATAGCCGGCCGCGCCTTGCAGCAGCAGCGGTTGCGTGGGGGCGAGGCGCAACGTGAACGCGAACCCGCCCGACCGCACGACGACGAGGTAGCGGCCGTCCGGTTCGCGGCGCATGCGCCAATCGTCCAGCTTCACATCCGTCGTGCCCGTGTCCGCGAACGCGAGGCCGAAGCCGGCGCGGGCGCTTCTCTGGTCGTGCACGAGGTGGCCGAGTGACGGGTCGGACAGCGCCGCGTGGCCGATGATCAGCTGCTTCGGTGCGAATGCGCTCGGATTCGCGGGGTCCGTCCCCGTGCGGCTCCGGAAGAACGTGACCTGGAAGCCGAGCGGCTTGCCGTCCGGCGTGCGCAGCCAGCCGGTCGCGTACCACCACTCCGTGCGGTAGTCGGGATGCGCGCCATAGTCGGCGGGGAAGGCCAGCGTGCGGCCCGGCGTGACGGCCGCGAACACGGGCGGCGCCGCGTGTGCGCACGCGGCCGCGAGCCACAGGATCAGGATGCGGAGCAGCGCCATCACCAGTCCTCCCGCACGGCGCGCACCGGTCCGCCGGACAGCGCGTAGCGGCCCGACACGAGCGCCGTCGCGACGGACGCCGCCACGAGCACCGCTGCCACGCTGCCGATCAGCGGCCATGGCAGGTGCAGCTGCATCGTCCAGTGGAACGATTGCGGATTGACGACATAGACCAGGATCAGGCTGATGACGAGGCCCAGCACGAACCCGGTGAGCACGCCGAGGGTCGTCAGGGCGCCCCCTTCGACGGCGAGGATGCCCAGCACCTGCCTGCGCGTGACGCCAACGTGGCGCAGCATGCCGAATTCCTTGGCGCGCGCGAGCGTCTGCGCGGAAAACGTCGCGGCCACGCCCGACAGGCCGATGCCGATGGCGATCGCTTCCAGCAGATAGGTCACGGCGAAGCTGCGGTCGAAGATCCGCAAGCTCATGGCGCGGATGTCGCCGGGACGCGCCATCTGCAGCGCGGCGCCGAATGGCAGGCGGCGCAACGCGCCCTCGATGCGTGCCGCGTCGGCGCCGGGCGCGGCCCACACGGCGGCATCGGTGACGGTGGCGTCTCCCGTCAGCGCGCGGTAGTCGGCCAGTTGCACGACGACGGAACCCGTCTGATTTGCGTAGTCGCGCCAAACCCCGGCGACGAAGAACGGTTCCGGCCGGCCGCCCAGCGGCAAGGTCAGCACCTGGCCCGGCCGTACGTGGTACAGGTCCGTCATCGCTTCCGACACCCACACGGGCCGCGTGCCCGCAGGTACGGGCACGGCGTCGCCCACGAGGGCGAGCATGCGACCGGGATCGGCTGCGTCGAGGTCGCGCGCGACGAGGACGACGTTCGGACGCGCGGGGTCGAGCGACAGGGGCCGCGTGCGCAGGAACGCGGTGCGCGCGACGCCGGGCGCGCCGGCGATCGCGGCTTGCTCTTGTGACCCGAAGCCGCCCGTGTTGCCGCCCCCGCTGCTGCGCACGTACAGGTCGGCCGGCAGGATGTGCAGGATCCAGTCGTCGACGGAGACGCGGAAGCTCGCGACCATGATGCCCATCGCGACCATCAGGCTGAAGCTCGCGAGCACGCCGCCGAGGGCGATCGACGCCTGGCCCGGCGCATTCGCGAGGCGGGCGAGCGTCAGCGCCAGCACGGGCGCACGCTCGCCGCGCCGGCGCAGCAGGCCATCGAGCAGCCGGAACGCGGAGGCCGCCAGCCGTGGCATCAGGCCGATGCCGCCCACAAGGAGCAACGCCACGGCGAGGTAGCCGAACAGCGGCAACCCGAACACGGGCGGTGCGAACGCGCACGCGGCGGCGAGCGCGAGGCAGACGACGGGGGGCCAGATGCGGTTGAGGCGCGCGAGCGCCGTCTCGTCGTTGCCGGATTTGAGCGCGATGGCCGGACGGGCGCGCGCCGCCTCGAGCGCCGGCGCCGCGCAGCCGAGCAGGGCGACACCGAGGCCCAGGCCGAAATACACGAGGGCGGCGCCCGGCGCAAACGCGACGTGCGGCTTCATGCCGGGGAAGTAGCCGGCACCGAGGTCGCCGCCGAACAGCGCGAGCGCCGCGGCCGCGAGCGCATAGCCGCCCGCGATGCCGAGCACCGCACCGAGCACGCCGAGCACCGCGCCTTCCGCCAGCACCTGGCGCAGCAGCGCACGGCGGGGCAGGCCCAGCACGCGCAGCAGCGCGAACTGGCTGCGGCGGCGCAGCACGGACAGGACCTGCGTGGAAAAGACCAGGAACGCGCCCGTGAACAGCGCGACGAGTGCGAGCACCGTCAGGTTGACGCGGTACGCGCGACTGAGGTTATTGCTGCGGCTTTCCTGGTTCGCGTCGCCGGGCGTGCCGACCGTGAAGCGGCCGGGATAATCGCGCTCGAGCTGCGCGGCCAGCGCCCGTTCGAACGCGGCGCGGTCGACGCCGTCGCGCAGCTTCAAATCGACGCGCGACAGCTTGCCGACGAGATGAAAATGCCACTGCAGCGCGCCGATGTCCATCACGCCGAGACGCTGCCCGCTGCGTGCGCGCAGGATGGGCCCCGCCACGCGCAGGCGCAGGTCGTGCGTGCCCGCGCGCAGGGCGATCGTGTCGCCCCGCGTCTTGCCCAGCCAGGCCTGCGCCGCCGGCGACAGGAACACGGCGTCGTCGGCGAGGACGTCGTACGGGTGCGCGGCGTCGGGCACGCCCATCAGGTCCGGTGCGATATAGCCGGCGCGGAAGGCGTCGACGCCGACGATCTTCAGCGCGCCCTGGCCATCCGCGCGCGCAGCGTCGATCTCCAGCACGGGCGACGCGACGGCGACGCCTTCGTGCCGGGCGAGGTGCGGATACACGTCTTCGTCGAACAGCGCCTCGCGGCCCGTCACCTGGACGTCGGCCTGGCCGGACAGGCTATGGACGGCCGCGTTGAATTCATTGAATGCCGCGGCGTTGATCAGGTGGATGGCGAAGCCCATCGCGACACCGACGGCGATGGCCACGACGGCCAGCACGGCGCGCATCGGGTGCGCGCGCCATTCGCCGAACAGGAGCCAGCGCGCAAGCTGGTTCACGCCGGACATTCCACCGCCAGCGCCGCCGTCGCCCGCTGCATGCGGCGCTGCGCGGCCGTCTTCGCGCGTCCCGTCAGGCGGGCGACGTCTTCCTCTGCCCACTGCCGGCGCAGGTGCAGGCGCGCGCACTGTTTGCGGTGCTTGTCCGCCGCGCGGGCTTGGCGGGCGTCGGCGTGGTCAATGCGCTGCTGCTCTTTTTCCCGCGCGATGCGCAGCTTTTCCAGTTCCAGCAAGGTGCGCGCGTCGCGCGTCGCCACTGTCTCCGCGCCTTCCGGGCGGATGCCGGCCGGCGGCGGCAACACGGTGGATTGCCCCTGGACGCAGGGGTGGTCCGCGTAAGTCGTCTTGCCGTCCTGCGTGCATTTGTAGACGGGGTCGGCGTAGGCGTTGGTCAGCAGGCAGGCGGCGAGAAGGGGCAGGAGGCGCGTCATGATAGTGTCCGGGTCAAAGGATTTTACCGGGGTTCATGATGCCCAGCGGGTCCAGCGCGACCTTGATCGCACGCATCAGCCGCAGCTCGACAGGCGACTTGTAGCGCGGCAGTTCGTCCCGCTTCAGCGCGCCGACGCCGTGTTCGGCCGAGATCGACCCGCCGTGCGCCGCCGCGCTGTCGTGCACGATGCGGTTGATGGGGCCTTGCTCGGCGAGGAAATCGTCGTGGCCGATGCCGTCCGGCGGCGCCACGTTGTAGTGCAGGTTGCCGTCGCCCAGGTGGCCGAAGCAGACGACTTGCACGCCGGGGTAGTCCGCTTCGAGCTGGGCGTCCGTCGTCTCGATGAAGTCGGCAATGCGCGAGATGGGCACGGAGATGTCGTGCTTGATGTTCTTGCCGGCGGCCGCCTGCGCGAGCGGGATGTGCTCGCGGATGGCCCACAGCGCGCGCGACTGCGCGATCGACGTTGCGACGACGGCGTCGCGCGCGAGGCCGTCCTCCAGCGCCCGCTCGATGGCGCGCTCCAGCAGGGCGACGCCGTGTGCCTCGGACTCATGGCTCGACAACTCCAGCAGCGCGTACTGCGGATAGCGCTCGGGGAACGGCCGGGGCAGGTCGGGGAAGTGGCTGGCGACGAGGCGCAGGCTGACGTCGCTCATCAGTTCGTAGCCCGTCAGCGTGGGGCCGCATTCGGCCTCGACGAGCTTCAGCAGCGCAAGCGCGTCGCGCGGACTGGCCAGCGCGACGAGCGCCGTGATCGCTGCCTTCGGCTGCGGGAACAGCTTCAGCACGGCGGCCGTGATGATGCCCAGCGTGCCTTCGGCGCCCACGTACAGGTCGCGCAGGTCATAGCCCGTGTTGTCCTTGCGCAGGCCGCGCAGCGCATCCCACACCTCGCCCTGCGCCGTGACGACTTCGAGGCCGAGGCACAATTCCCGCGTGTTCCCGTAACGCAGCACGCCCGTGCCGCCCGCATTGGTCGACAGGTTGCCACCGATGGTGCAACTGCCCTCGGCGGCCAGCGACAGCGGAAACAGCAGCCCATGTTCGGCTGCCGCCTGCTGGACGTCGTGCAGGATGCAGCCGGCGTCCACGGTCATTGTGCGGTTGAACGGATCGACGGCGCGGATGCGGTTCAGGCGGCGCAGCGACAGCACGACGGCATCGCCCGTCGCGTCCGGGACGCTGCCCAGCACGAGGCCCGTGCGGCCGCCCTGCGGGACGATCGGCACGGAGAATTCGGCGCACAGGCGCACGACGGCCGCCACTTCCGCCGTGTTCGCGGGGCGCACGACGGCGCGGGCGCGTCCCGTGAAGCGGCCGCGCCAGTCGGTCAGGTAGGGCGCGGTGTCGTGGTCGTCGACGAGGAGGTTGGCCGCGCCGACGATGGCGCCGCAACGTTCCAGGAAGCCGTCAGTCATGCGGGACTTTGACCTTGTCGAGCAATTCTTTCGCCAGTTTCTGCGCCTGCTTCTTGTACGGCCGCAGGTACAGCAGCGCGAACAGGAAGTACGAGACGACGAGCAAGGTCTCGCCCAGCGCCATCATGCGCGACAGTTCCGTGCGGTCGCTCCACGCGCGCACGATGCCTTCGATGAAGTAGATCAGGATGACCATCGACGACCATTGCAGCGTGTACAGGTCGCGCTTGAGGACACCGCGCAGCGGCAGCAGCAGCGGCAAGGCCTTCAATGCGAGCAGCGAGCCGCCCGGATGCAGCGGCGCCACGACGATTTCCCAGGCCAGCAGCCACGCGAACAGCAGGACCAGGCTGGTCACCGCGCCCGTATGAAATACCCTTAGCACTTGCATTACTTACTCCGTCCCCTGCAGTTTGCGGGCCGCCAGCGCGAGGCGCCGGCCGAGCGCGATCGCGAGCCGCTTCTCGTCGTCGGACACCGGGCGGGTGCCGTCCACGCCCGACCAGTGGGTCGCGCCGTAGGGACTGCCGCCGCTGGCGGTGGTCATCAGTTCCGGCTCGGTGTAGGGCAGGCCCATCACCATCATGCCGTGGTGCAGCAGCGGGATCATCATGGACAGCAACGTCGATTCCTGGCCGCCATGCAGGCTGCCCGTCGACGTGAACACGGCAGCCGGCTTGCCGGCCAGCGTGCCGGACAGCCACTGCGCGGACGTGCCGTCCCAAAAATATTTCATCGCTGCCGCCATATTGCCGAATCGCGTGGGCGATCCCAGTGCCAGCCCGGCGCATTCCGCCAGGTCCTCGAGTTCGACGTACGGGCTGCCCGAACGCGGGATGTCGGGTTCCGTCGCCTCGGCCACGGTGGACACGGCGGGCACGGTCCGCAGCCGGGCTTCCATGCCCGGGACGCTGTCGACGCCCTGGCCGATCAGTTCCGCCAGCCGGCGCGTCTTGCCATGACGCGAGTAGTACAACACGAGGATAATCTCATTGGTTGGGTTCATCATTGGTATTATAGGGCGCTTTACAAGATGACACGCCTGCCACACGCGTTTTGTCGCGGGCCTTTTGCCTATCGATGCTTTCCAAGACCGTCACCAACCTGTCCCGCAGCACGACCGAGATGATCAACACAGGCGTCGACCGGGTGCGCGGACTGACGTGGAACGAGGCGCGCGACCTCGTGCGCTTCGCGCGCCGCCGCCTGACCGAGGAAAAACTGCCCCAGGTGGCGGGCAGCCTCACGTTCACGACGACGCTCGCCCTCGTGCCGCTGCTGACGATCGTGCTGGCGATCTTCACGACGTTCCCCATGTTCGGCAAGCTGCGCACGGCGCTCGACAATTATTTTGTCCAGATGCTGATGCCGAAGGCCATCGCCAACACGATCACGTCGAATCTGACGCAGTTCGCGAGCAAGGCGACGGGGCTGTCGGCCGTGGGCGGTATCGCGCTCGTGTTCACCACCATCGCGATGATCAGCACGATCGAGCGGGCGTTCAACCAGATCTGGAAAGTCCGCCGGCCGCGTCCCCTCGTCCAGCGGGTGCTCGTGTACTGGGCGCTCGTCACCCTCGGGCCGCTGGCGTTCGGTATTTCACTGACGCTCACGTCGCAGCTGTTCTCCGCCACGAACGGCTTGATGAGCCTCGTGCCGTTCCTCGGTGCCGTCTTCTACACGGTCGTTTCCATCGCCCTGACGACGGGGGCGTACGCGCTGCTGTACCGCGTGGTGCCGAACCGCGACGTCGACTGGCGCGACGCCGTCTGGGGCGGGCTCGTGGCGGCCATCGCGTTCGAGATCGCCAAGCGGGTGTTCGCCATCTTCATCCGCCAGTTTCCCACGTACGCCATCATCTACGGCGCACTGGCGGCGTTGCCGCTGTTCCTCGTCTGGATGTATTTGTCGTGGATGATCACGTTGGTGGGCGCCTTGCTGACGGCGGCGCTGCCCATCGTCAAGTACGAACGCTGGTGGTACGAGCCGGTGCCGGGCGGCGCATTCGTCGACGCGATGGCCGTGCTCAAGGTGTTGCACGGCAGCGTGCGCCTGACGGGGACGGCGATGGTGTCCAGCGCCCGCATCCGCGCCTGCACGCGCATCGGCTATGACGAAATGACGTCGCTGCTGGCGCAGATGGTGGCGGCGGGCTGGGTCGGGCAGGTGCAGGTCGATGCACAGCGTTGGGGTAGAAGTGTGCGGGCCGGGACGGATTGCTGGGTGCTGCTCGTCGATCCGCGTTCCGTGCGGCTGGCCGACGTCTACCGGCTGTTCGTGTTCGGCGGCATCGGCAGCGAAGCGGGCCCGGCCGTGGACGTCGCGCAGGCGCCGCTGGCGCTGGACACGGCCGCGCTCGCGCGCGAGGTCGAGGCCGCCGTCGAGCAAGGGCTGGACGAGACGCTGGCCGACCATTTCGACCGCAACGCGACGGCGCCGTCTACCAGCTGAGCTTGCCAGTCAGCATCTCCCAGTACATCACCCAGTCGGCGCGGAACGAGTACCACGGATAGTCGAACGTGGCCGGGCGGTTCTTCTCGAACGCGAAGTGCCCGAGCCAGGCGCCGCCATAGCCCGTGACGACGGCCAGCAGCAGCCACCACGGATCCGCGGTGGCGACGCATTGCGCGATGCCGGCGACGGCCGACGACGTGCCGAGGAAGTGCGCGCGCCGGCACAGCCTGTGCTCGTGCTGTGACAGATAGTAAGGATAGAACTGCGAGAAGCTGTCGTAGCGTACTGCGGCCATGCGGGTCTCCGGTCGTGTCCCGTACCCAGTGTAGATTAATCCAGGGCGCGCACGAAGTCCTCCAGCAAGGTCGATACGGCCTCCGGCTGTTCCGTCATCATCGAATGGCCGCAATCGATCGCGGCCACGCGCGCATGCGGGATCGCCGCGACGAGCGCACCGGCCGAGCGGGGCGGTGTCATCACGTCGCGCCGGGCCTGCACGAACAACGCCGGGCAAGTGACGGCCTGCGCCGCGGCGCCGCCGTCCCCGTACGTGTTGCACGCGACGAAGTCCGTGTAGAACAACTGCGCCGGATTCAGCTGGGACAGGCGCTGCATCAGGCGGCGCGACGCGCCGGGTACCCAGACCCCTTGCGGTTGGCCCGGCGCCGCCGGCGCGATGCTCGCGTGCGACCACACGTTCACCATGTCGATGGCCGCGGCTTCGTCCGTGCGGGCCGTCTCCAGCAATGCATCCGACACCTTCATGGGCCACGTGCTGCCCAGCAGCGCGAGGGCGCGCACGCGGGCCGGTGCGCGATACGCCGTGTCGAGGGCGATCAGCGACCCCATGCTGTGGCCGGCGAGGATGGCGCGGTCGACGCCGGCCGCGTCCAGCACGGCCAGCATCCAGGCGGCCATCGCTTCCACCGTCGCCAGCGCGGGGCCGGCGCTGCGGCCGTGGCCGGGCAGGTCGACGGCGAGCACGTCCAGGCCCAACTGCGCACAGCGGCGCGCCTGCGCCGTCCAGACGGAATGGTCGTTCTGGGCGCCGTGGATGAACACGATGGCGGGCGCGCCGGATCCCGGCCGGGTGCCGGCCGCGTACGCGTAGGCGGTGTTGCCGTTCACGTCGAGCTGCATGTCAGGCTCCCTTCTGCGCGAGTTTGAGGGCGCGCGTGATGTCGTCGACGAGGTCGTCCGTGTCTTCCAGGCCGATTGCCAGGTGGACCATGCCGGCGCCGTCGCTCGATGCCAGCGAGCGCGGGCCGCCGAGCGCATCGCCGCGGCCGACGAGCTGCAACGCGCGGAGGAAGCGGCCGGCCGCTGCGGGGCCGCCCTGCAGCGAGAACGGGACGACGGCGCCGCAGCCGCGCGCCAGCAGTCGACGGGCGAGTTCGTGGTCGGGATGGCCTTCGAGGTCCGGATACGCAACCTGCACGACCGCCGGATGGTGAACGAGCGCCTCCGCGACCTTGCGCGCACCGGCGACGTGGCGCTCCATGCGCACGCCCAACGTGTCGAGCCCGCGCAGCACGCCGGCCGCATCGTGCGCGCCGAGCACGGCGCCGAAGTCGGCCAGCCCTGCGTGGCGCGCCGCAAGGGCGAACGCGCCCACCGTGGATTCCTCGGCAAACACCCGTCCGTCGAAGCGGGCGTCCGGTTCGCACAGGCCGGGATAGCGCCCCGTACGCGCATGGGCGGCGTGCCAGTCGAACGTCCCGCCGTCGACGAGCAGCCCGCCCGCCGCGCCGGCCTGGCCGGCAAGGAAGCCGGCGGCGTGGACGACGAGGTCGGCGCCTTGGTCGAACGCCGTCAGGAGCCACGGCGTCGCGAGCGTCGCGTCGACGAGCAGCGGCAGGTCGTGCTCGTGCGCGATGGCCGCGACGTGCGGGATGTCCAGCACCTCGAGGCCCGGATGGCCGAGGGCCGCGCCGACCAGCACGCGCGTCTCCGGCCGGATGGCGCTGCGCCAGGCGTCGGGGTCGCGCGGGTCGACGAACGTCGTCGTCACGCCGAAGCGCGCGAGCCCGTGCGCCAGCAGCGCGGCCGCGTCGGGACGCATCGTGCGCGCGGCAACGACGTGGTGGCCGGCGCCGGCGAGCGTCGCGAGCGCGAGGTGCAGGGCGGCCTGGCCGCTCGCGGTCGCGATGCCTGCAACACCCCCTTCGAGGGCGGCGATGCGCTCTTCCAGCACGGCGGCGGCGGTGGGGCCGCTTGGCGCGCCGGCGGCCGTGTGCAGCGCGAGGGTGGTGAAGCCGGGATACCTGGGTCCGCTCATGGCATGCTGTTCCTGTATGACGAAGACGGCGCATGCTAGCATCCGATAGCGCTAACCGTTACATTTAATCATCATGATGGTGCGCTGTGCACGGTTGCAGGGCATAAAGCTGGATTTTTCGGGTTGCTTAGGCTAGAGTCAAATTTATGAAATACACAACGCAGCACGCATCTCCAATCAAGGGGGTCCAAATGAAGGTATCGGAAATCCTGCAGGTCAAGGGCGACATTCTGTACACCGTGTCGCCGGACACCGACCTGGCGAACGCCGCCGCCACGATGGCCGAGCGCGACATCGGCTCGCTCGTCGTGATGGAATACGGCGACCTGGTCGGCATGTTGACCTTCCGCGAGGTCATCAAGGCCTTGCATGCGCATGGCGGCTCGCTCGAGTCGGCGGGCACCGTGCGCAAGCACATGGACGACAGCCCGATCACCGTCACGCCGGACACCGAAGTCAACGAAGTACGCCGCATCATGCTGGAAAAGCACGCGCGCTACCTGCCCGTCATGAACGCACGCACCTTGCTGGGCGTGATCTCGTTCTACGACGTCGCGAAGGCCGTGCTGGAAGCGCAGAGCTTCGAGAACCGCATGCTCAAGGCCTATATCCGCGACTGGCCCGCGGAGCAGATGGCCGAGGATTGACGTCCCCGACCGTTTGATCAATGGCGCGGCGCGACCGCGCCGTTGTCGTTGGTCGCGTTCAGATCACGCGGCGCGCGTCCGCGCATCGCTGGCCAGCCATTCGATGAGCGCTGAGGGCGCCAGCGGCCGCGCGAACAGATAACCCTGCGCCAGCGGGCAGCCGAGCGTCTGCAGGATCTGCGCCTGACGCTCGTCTTCGACACCCTCGGCAATGATCGACAGGCCGAGGTTGCGCCCCAGCTCGATCACCATCTCGGCGATGCTGCTGCCGCGCGCCGCGTCCGTGATCTCGGTGACGAACGTGCGGTCAATCTTCAGCCGGTCCACACACAGGCGCTGCAAGTAGGACAGCGACGAGAATCCCGTCCCGAAGTCGTCGATGGCGATCGACACGCCCGTCCGCTTGATTTCCGCGAGGCGCTCGATCAGCAGGTCCGGCTCTTCCATCGCCATCGATTCCGTGATTTCCAGTTCCACGCGTTCCGGCGGCGCGCCGGTGTCGTCCAATGCCTGGCGCAGCATGTCGATGAAGTGCGGGTGGCGGAACTGGACTTGCGAGACGTTGATCGACATCGTGAAGTCGAGGTAGCCGGCCGCGCGCACGCGCACGAGTTCCGCGCACGCTTCGCGCAGCACCCAGGCGCCGATGTCGATGATCAGCCCGGAGTATTCGGCGATGGGAATGAAGCGGTCGGGCGGCACGAAGCGGCCGTCTTCCGTGCGCCAGCGCAGCAGGGCTTCGGCGCCGTACGCGCGGCGCGCGGCCAGTTCGACCTGCGGCTGGTAGGCAAGGAACAGTTCGCCGCGGGCGAAGCCGGTGCGCAGTGCGTGCATCAGCCGGACGCGCTCGCGGATCTCCACACCCATGCCGCGCGAAAAATAGAAATGGCCGCCGCGCCGCTGGCTCTTCGCGCGCTTCAAGGCGATGTCGGCGTCCTTCAGCGCGTCGCCCGCGTTGCCGTCGTGCTCGACGAGACGGACGAGGCCCAGCGTGGCCGACACCTGCACGTCCTGGCCTTCGATGGAGAACGGCGCCGCGAACAGGTCCTGCATGGCGGCCGGGTCGATGAGATCGGCCTGGCCCAGCAGGCTGAAGATGTCGCCGCCGATCCGCGCCAGCGCGAGACCCGCGTCCAGGCGCGCACGCAGGCGCTGGGCGACCGCGACGAGCAGGGCGTCGCCGAACTGGTGGCCGAGCGCGTCGTTCGTTTCCGAAAATTGGTCGATGTCGACGAGGCACAGCGTGGCGTCGGCGCCGGCCTGCAGACTGTCGTCGACGAGTTCGACGAGGCGCGTCCGGTTCGGCAGGCCCGTCAGCGGATCGTAGAACGCGGCACGGTGCAGGTCCGTCATCAGCGCCACGTTGTCCAGGCCGACGGCGATGCTGCTCGTGAAGACGTCGACAAGGCCGCGGCGCATGTCGTCCAGCGGCCGCGTCAGGCGCACCCAGGCGGCGAAGTCGGCATGCGCCTTGCCGGGAAAGTACAAGGCAAGGTGATCGTCATGGTACAGGTTGCGGCGTTCGGCGAGCGCCTGCGCGAGGGCCGCCGTCGGGCCGTCCGCGCCGGCGGCCAGCATGCCGTCGCGCGCGAGTTCGGCACTCGGGCCGCAACTGGCCAGCACGTGCCAGGCGACGCTTGCGGCGCCCGGCGGGCAGGCGCACAGCAGGCCATCGGCCAGCTGGCCGGCGAGGGCGGCCACTTCGCGCAGGATGCCGAGGGTCATCTCGCCGACGGAGTGCAGGGCCATCAGCTCCGTGTTCGCGCGCACGACCTCGGCCAGGCCCGTGCGGCTGTCTTCCAGCGCGTGGATCTGCTCGTAGGCGCGGATCGCCGCGGCCACGCTCGTGTACAGCTTCGTGCGCGTGAGTTCCGATTTCGTGCGGTAGTCGTTGATGTCGTAGCCGCGGATGGCGTCCATCTCGGGCGCGTAGCCGGGCTGGCCCGTGCGCAGGATGATGCGCACGTCGTGGCGCCCCAAGGTGTCGCGCACGTGGCGCACGAGGTGCAGGCCGGCGTCCGGCGCCTCCATCACGACGTCGAGGAGGATCACGGCGATGTCGTGCTCGCGTTCCAGTACCGCCTTCGCTTCGGCGGCCGAGTAGACGTGCAGGAACGCCAGCGGCCGGCCATGCATCTCGAGACTGCCCAGCGCGAACGTCGTCGTCGAATGGACGTCGGCGTCGTCGTCGACGATCAACACCCGCCACGCATGGCCGCCGTCGGAAGCGATGGCCGGCGTCTCGTCTGCGAACACCAGGTCATCGTCCTGTGCGGCGCCCTGGGGCGTGTTCGATGCGGGCATGTGCTGCGTCTCCAGGTAAGCTCGGTGGTTGCGAACAAGTATATATGCAATGCTATCAATTCAGGCAAGAAACTTCCACAGGGCAACATTTTTGTTGAGGTGGAGGGGCATTTGCCCGCCCACCTGTCCATGCTGGTAAAATCTTTCATTCCATTCGCACAACCCAACGAGAATCCATGTCCGGCAACACATTTGGCAAGCTGTTTTCCGTCACCACTTTCGGCGAGTCGCACGGTCCCGCAATCGGCTGCGTGATCGACGGTTGTCCGCCGGGACTGGCGCTGTCCGAAGCGGACATCCAGCCGGAGCTGGACCGCCGCAAGCCGGGCACGTCGCGCCACGTGACCCAGCGCCAGGAGGCCGACCAGGTCAAGATCCTGTCCGGCGTCTACGAGGGGGTGACGACGGGCACGCCGATCGCGCTGCTGATCGAGAACACGGACCAGCGCAGCAAGGACTACGGCAACATCGCCGACACGTTCCGCCCCGGCCACGCCGATTACACCTACTGGCACAAGTACGGCGTGCGCGACCCGCGCGGCGGCGGCCGCTCGTCGGCCCGCCTGACGGCGCCCGTCGTGGGTGCCGGCGCCATCGCCAAGAAATGGATGCGCGAAAAATTCGGCACCGAATTCATGGGGTGCATGAGCCAGCTGGGCGACATCGCCGTGCCGTTCGAGGATTTCAAGCATGTGCACGCCAACCCGTTCTTCGCCGCCACGTCCGACGCCGACCTGATCGCGCGCATGGAAGCGGCGATGGACGACCTGCGCCGCGCCGGCGATTCGATCGGCGCGCGCATCGACGTCGTCGCGAAGAACGTCCCGGTGGGCCTTGGCCAGCCGATCTACGACAAGCTGGACGCGGACATCGCCTTTGCCATGATGGGTATCAACGCCGTGAAGGGCGTCGAGATCGGCGCCGGCTTCCATTCCGTCATGCAGAAGGGTTCCGAGCACGGCGACGAGCTGACGCCGGAAGGTTTCGTGGGTAACAACGCGGGCGGCGTGCTGGGCGGGATTTCGACAGGCCAGGACATCACCGTGTCGATCGCCATCAAGCCCACGTCATCGATCCGCACGCCGCGCCGCTCGATCGACAAGGCCGGCAATCTCGTGTCGGTCGAGACGTTCGGGCGCCACGACCCGTGCGTGGGCATCCGTGCGACGCCGATCGCGGAAGCGATGCTGGCGCTCGTGCTGATCGACCACGCGCTGATGCACCGCGCCCAGTGCGGCGACGTGCACGTCGATACGCCGCGCCTGCGCTGAACGCAGGATCGCATAACGAAAAAGGCGCCTGTCACGGCGCCTTTTTCGTTGGCGGG
>NZ_JANUGW010000034.1 GCF_024753285.1 Massilia pinisoli
TCGATAGCGGCGCACCCCTAGTTCGGAAGCTAAGACGGCTGCCCTGCTCGCTCATGTGTTGGCGGCATGTCGAACGGTTCTGTCAGGCGCTCTTAACCTTGCGAATAAGGACGGTCGCAAGGCGCGGCGCGATCACATGGCGAGCTGGCGCGTGGCATCCGTCTGACGCACGACAGCCTGATGGGCGGCCGCCAGTTCACGTGCGAGGCCGGCGTCGTCCGGCGCCGTGCGCAGCGCATCGAAACCGGCCGCGGCGCCGTGCAGGCCCAGCGTGCGGCACCCTTCGCACAGGCGCGCGAGATGGGCGCGCGCGGCGTCGAGCTGGCGCGCGGCCAGCAGCTGCGCGAGGTCGGTCCCGGCGCTGACCAGCTGGCGCTGCAGGCCGCCCAGGTACAGCAGCAGGCGCGTGGCGTCGATGCCGAGGCGGCGCAAGGTCGCGGCCGGCTGCTCGTCGGCCGCGCGCATCAGCGGGGCCAGGTGGGTCTCGACGCGCGCGGCGTCGAACGGCTTGACGATGTAGCCGTCGGCCCCGAGCGACAGGGCGTGCTCCATCGTCTCGGCATCGCCAGCCGACGACACGAGGACGAACGGCAGGCCCGCCAGGCGCGCATCCGCCTTCACGCGGGCCAGTAATTCCATGCCGGACAGCCGGGGCATGCGCAGGTCGCAGAAAACGATGGCCGGATCGAGCCCGCCGTCCAGCTGGCGCCAGGCGTCTTCGCCATCCTCCGCTTCGTGCACGTCGAACACGCCGCTCGCGGTGGTGTCGATCATGTGCATCAGCATCATGCGCGACACCACGTCATCGTCGACTATCAAAACCTTCATCCCTGCCCCATGCGTCCCAATTGTTAAATGGCAATTATACAGATAAGTGACAAGCGCACGATTCAGACTGGTTGCGCTTCGAAGCGGGACAATAATGCCAGCAGCCGCGGCAGGCCGGCGCGCACGGCGTCCAGCTCGCCGGCGTCGGCCAGCGCCTCGAGTTCCGAGCACAGCGCGTGCAGCGGCGCCTCGCCCAGGTAACCGGCGCTGCCCTTGATGCCGTGCAGGACGCGGCCGGCCGTGTCGCTGTCGCCCTCGGCCAGCGCCGTGTCCAGCTCGGCGCGCCGGCGCGGCAGGTCGGCCAGGAACGCCTCGCGCAAGCGCTCCTTCAAGTCGCCCGCGCGGCGGGTGGCGTTCAACGCCGCCACCGTCGGCGCGGCCGGGTCGCCGGGCACGTCGAACATCGCGTCCAGCTCCGCCGTCGACGGCGTGCGCGGCGACGGCGCCGGCATCGGCGGCAGATCGATGCCGCGCTGCAGCTGGCGCTCGATGGCGCGCGTCAGGTAGAAATGCAGCTGGGCGTCGTCGATGGGCTTCGTGATGAAGGCATCCATGCCGCAGGCCAGGTAGCGCGTGCGGTCTTCCTCGCTGACGTTCGCCGTGAGCGCAACGATCATCAAGTGCTGGTCGAGCACGGGCGCGTCCAGCGGGCCGCCGGCGCGGATCAGCCGCGTGGCCGTCGCGCCGTCCATCTCGGGCATGCGGCCGTCCATCAGGATCAGGTCGTAGCGCGTGCGCGCGCACGCGGCCACGGCCAGCAAGCCGTTTTCCACGACGTCGACCTGGTGCCCCAGCTCTTCCAGCATCATGCGCACGATGATCTGGTTGGTCGGATAGTCTTCCGCGCACAGCACGCGCAGGCGGTGCGTGTGCGGCTCGCGCGGCTGGTCGGCGACGACGGGCGGCTGCACGCCATCCGCCAGCGGCAGCACGAAGGTGAACGTGGAGCCCACGCCGGGCGTGCTCGCGACACCGATCGTGCCGCCCATCAGCTCGACGAGCTGGCGACAGATCGCGAGGCCCAGGCCCGTGCCGCCGTAGCGCCGCGTCGTCGTCGCGTCGGCCTGCTCGAATTTCTGGAACAGGCGCGGCAGCGCTTCCGGCGCGATGCCGATGCCCGTGTCCTCGACCGAGAAGCGGATCATGTTGCGGCCCGCGCGGTCGTGCTGGTCGATGGGACGGCGCTCGACGCGCACGGTCACCGATCCACTTTCCGTGAACTTGAACGCGTTGCCGACGAGGTTCACGAGTACCTGGCGCAGCCGCGTCGGATCGCCCACGACGAAGCGCGGCAGGTCCGGGTCGAGGTGCACGCCGAAGCCCACGCTGTGCGCGCCGGCCTGTTCCTCGAACAGCGTGACGACGTGCGCGATGTTCTCGTCGAGGACGAAGTCGATGTTCTCGATGGTGAGCTTGCCCGCCTCGATCTTGGAAAAATCGAGCAGGTCGTTGATGATCGCCAGCAGCGACTGCGCGTTGGCCTGGCCGCGCATGATCTGGTCGCGCGTGGCCTCCCGCAGCGCGCCGTCGCGCAGCGCGAAGCCGAGCATGCCGATGACGCCCGCGAGCGGCGTGCGCATCTCGTGGCTCATGTTGGCGAGGAACTCGGATTTCTGGCGCGTCGCATCCTCCGCGCGCTGCTTGGCCTGGTACAGCCGTTCCTCGTTTTCCTGCAGCGCGTCGTTGGCGAGCGCCAGCTCGTTCGTCCGGCGGCGCACCTGGCGCTCCTGCTCGCGGAGTTCCTCGGTCTGGCGTTCCAGCAGGCGGTTCTGCTGCTCGATGCGTTCCGTCCGCGCGCTGACCTGCTGTTCCAGCATGGCCTTCTGGCGCCGCAGCACGTCCACGCGGATACGGTAGATGCCGTAGCCGCAGCCGATCACGACGAGCGCGCACAAGGTGCGGAACCACCACGTCTTCCAGTAGGGCGGCAGCACCGTGACTTCCAGGGTGGCGGCGGCGTCGCTCCACACGCCGTCCTTGTTCGCGGCGCGCACCTGGAACGTGTAGCTGCCCGGGTCGAGGTTCGTGTAGGTGGCGAAGCGCTTGCCCGCGTCGACGCCGATCCAGTCCTGGTCGAAGCCCGCGAGGCGGTAGGCGAAGCGGTTGCGGCCCGGCGCGGCGAAGTGCAGCGCCGAGAACTCCAGCGAGAACACGGAGTCCTGCGGCGTGAGCGTGATGCCGGACAGGCGCTCGATGGGCCCCGGCAGCATGCCCGGGCGCACGTCCTGCCACGGCTGCCCGAAGATCTGCAGGCCCGTGATGACGGCGCGCGGCGCGATCAGGTTGTCGTGCAGCGCGCGCGGATTGAACGCGGTGATGCCGTTGTTGCCGCCAAAATAAAGGGTGCCGTCCGCGACGCGCAGCGCCGACGCATCGAAGTACGCGCCTTCGATCGTGCCGTCCGTCGAGTTGTAGTTGCGCCAGGCGCCGCTGGCCGGATCGAGCCGGTGCAGGCCGCTCGAACTGGAGACCCAGATGAAGCCGTCGAGGTCTTCCTGCATCGCTGCCACGACGTCGTCCGCCATGCCGTCGCGCACCGTGTAGCGCTGGAAGCGCGGCGTGCCGTCGGCGCCGATCACCATGCGGTTCAGGCCGACCGCGGTACCCACCCACAGGTCGCCCTTGCGGTCTTCCAGCAGGTAGTGCACCTCGTCGTGCGACAGGCTCGTGGGGTCTTCCGGGTCATGGCGGAAGTGGCGGAATTTGCCCGTGGCGCGGTCGAGCAGGTCGAGGCCGTCGAACGTGCCGATCCAGAAGCGGCCGTGACGGTCTTCCAGCATCGGGCGCACGATGTTGTCGGCCAGGCTCGCGCCCACGGCCGGGTCGTGCTGGTAGGTCATCAGCCTGCCGTCGGGGTCGATGCGGTGCAGGCCGCCCCGCGACGCGGCCCAGACGGTGCCGTCGCGCGTGACGTGCACGTTGCGCACGAAGTTGGCGTCGACGTCGTCGGTGGACAGCGGACGCCGCGTAAGCCGTCCCGTCTTCGGGTCGAGGCGCGCGAGGCCGTTGCGCGTGCCGATCCAGACGGTACCGTCGCGGCCGAGCGCCACCGACGTGGCCATCGCGTCGCCCGAGGTCCCCGCCTCGACGGGCGCGAGGCGCCACGGCTGGTCGGCGCCAGTCGCCGGATCGAACAGGTGCAGGCCGCCGTTCGTCGCGAGCCACAGCTTGCCGGCGCCGTCGCCGACGATGCCGCGCACCTTGTTGTCTTCCAGCGAGATCGGGGTGTCGTCGCCGCGCACGATGCGCGCGAAGCCGCCGCTGCCCATGTCCGCGCGCGACACGCCGCCATACCATGTGCCGACCCAGAACGTGCCCACGCGGTCGCCGTACAGCGCCGTGACCTGGTTGTCGCCCAGGCTGTAGTTGTCGGTGATGCGGTGCGGATGGCGTTCGAACTTGTCCTGCGCGGGCAGCCAGCGATACAGGCCGCGGTCGTGCGAGCCGACCCAGATCTGGCGCTCGGCATCCTCGTACAGCACGCTGATCTCGCCGGGCGGGATGCCGTCGTCCGCGCCGAACGTGCGCAGCGCGCCCTTCTGGCCCAGCGGCAGGCGTTCCAGTCCGCCCAGGCTGCCGACCCACAGGCCCTGGCCCGCGTCGACCATCAGCGCCTGCACGAAGTCGTACTTGCCGCCGCGCGGCGACGGGTGGTGGCGGAAATGCATGTGCTCCGGATCGAGGCTGTCCAGGCCCGACGACGTGCCGATCCACAGGTGGCCGTCGCGCCCGCGCGCGAGCGCCGTCAGCTTGTCCGATGCGAGGCTGTCCGGCACGCCCGGCACGTGGTGCCACGTGTCGAAGCGGCCGCTGGCAATGTCGAAATGCTGCAGGCCGTCCGCCGTCGCCAGCCACAGGCCGTCCTTGCCGTCGTCCAGGATGGCGCGGATGTGGCGGTTGCCGTTGCCCCGCTTGACGGGTTCGTCCGGCAGGAAGTGGCTGAACGTGCCGGTGGCCGGCTCATAGCGATCCAGGCCGCCGTCGGTGCCGATCCACAGCCGGCCCTTGCGGTCGACGTACAGCACGCGCACCCAGTTGTTGGCGAGCGTCTTGGGGTCGCCGACGACGTTGCGGAAATTCGTGAAGCGGTAGCCGTCGTAGCGCGACAGGCCGGACTGGGTGCCGAACCACATGAAGCCGTCCGGGTCCTGCACGATGGACAGCACGGATTCCTGCGCGAGGCCGTCGTCGACGGACAGGTGCTCGAAGCGCAAGGTCGGCGTCGGCGCGGCGTGGGCGCAGCCCAGCCACAGCGACATCCAGGAAAGCGCCAGCAAGGCGAGCAGCCATCGTTTCATGCTTCGAAAAACTCCAGTACGTCGCGGTGGCGCGCATAGGTGTCGCGCTGGCCCAGCGCCATCAGCTCGCGCGTGTAGCCCCGTTCGAACAGCAGGTACGACGCGAGCGCCGCGCCGCGCGCCTCGGTGGCGCCGATGCCGCCGAGCAGCGTGCGCACGGGCCCGGGCAGGTCGTGGGCGTGGCGCGCCGCGATGTCGTCCAGCCGTTCCGACGGCACGATCGCGAGCAGCTCGACGCGGCGCAGCGGCGTCTTCGCCAGCAGGTCGTCGGGCAGCATGGCGAGCGTCTGGTTGACGCGCTGCAGGCGCTCGATGTCCATCGCGAGGCCGTCCAGGAAGATCGACGACAGCGCGTGGCCGGCGATCTGCGCCAGGGTCGGATAGGATACATGAGCCGGCAAGTGGCGCACGGTTTCGTTCATGCGCCCCGCCCCCACGACGAGCACGCGGCGCGCGCCCAGGTGGATCGCGGGCGCGATCGGCGCCAGCTGGCGCATCGAGCCGTCGCCGCAGTATTCCATGTGGCCATCGAGGTAGAGCGGGACGGCCGGGAAGATGAACGGCAGCGCACTCGACGCGAGCAGGTGGTCGACGCCGATCTGTCCCGCGAGCGCGACGCGCTGGTGCCGCTTCCACGGCACGACTTCCCGTTCGGTCTGGTAAAACGTCACGTGCTGGCCGCCCGTGTACGACGACGCCGTGACGGCGAGCGCATCGAGGCAGCCACTGGCCAGCACCGCGTCCAGACGCGGCAGGTCGAGCATGCGGTGCAGCAGGCCGACGAGCGGCGTGTTGTCGAGCAGCGACGCGGGCGGCGCCGCATGCCACTGGCGCAGCATCCAGCCGAACGACAGCAGCGACAGCCAGCGCGCGCCCGAGCGCAGCACGCCGAGCGAATCGGCGCGGTAGACCTGCGACACGGCGATGCCGTTCCACACGTCCGCCAGATGACCGACGGCGTCGCCGAAGTCGTCGGCGCGGCAGGCCAGCGCCGCGGCGTTCAATGCGCCGGCCGACGTGCCGCAGATGATCGAGAACGGATTGCACGCAGCCGGCCAGCCCGCATCCCCCAGGATGCGGGAGATCGCCTGCAAGACCCCAGCCTGGTACGCCGCGCGCGCGCCGCCGCCGCTGAGGATCAGCCCCGTTTTACGTTCAATGTCCACAGGGCAAGATTAGCAAAATCCGTCCAACTTGCGTTGAATAAATATCTATTTAACAAATACTTCGTTGTTTGTGTGCCTCGACAAATGGTCGTAGGGTGGACGGGTTCCCCGTCCACGCGGTGATCGTTACCGTATTCGCAATCGCGGACGACATCGGAGCCGCTGCGCCGCGTGGACGGCGGAGCCGTCCACCCTACTCGCCTTTCGCGACGCCCTCTCGGCGCGGGTCGGCACCGCCGAACCACAGCGGCACGCCGTGAATGGTCATGCGCGCGATGCCTTGCAGGCCGGACGTCTGCTCGAACACGCGCACCGTGTGGCCGCGCGCCTTCAGGGCGTCGATTTCCGCCGCCGGGAAGCGACCCGCCTCGAGCTCCGTCGGCCCGTTGCGGCTGCCGAAGTTCGGAAGCGCGATGGCCTGCTGCATGTCCAGGCCCCAGTCGAGCGTGCCGACGAGGACCTTGGCCACGTAGTTGATGATGAGTGGCCCGCCCGGCGAGCCGACGGCTTCCACGAAGCGTCCCGTCTTCTTGTCGAACACGATCGTCGGACTCATCGCGCTGCGCGGGCGCTTGCCCGGTTCGACGCGGTTGGCGACGGGCCCGTTCGCATCGCGCGAATCGAACGAGAAGTCGGTCAGCTGGTTGTTGAGGATGAAACCGTCGACCATCTGGCGCGAGCCGAACGCGTCCTCGACGCTCGTCGTCATCGACAGGCCGGCGCCGTACGGGTCGACGGCGACGATGTGCGACGTCGAATGCGCCTCGATCGAATTGTCCAGGCCCCAGTTCCACGCCGCCTCGACGCCGGGTGGATGTCCCGCCTCGGCCTTGCCCATCGAACGGGGCCCGATCAGGCGGGCGCGCTGCGCGAGATAGCCTTTGTCCAGCAGCGCGGGGACACCGCGGCCGGGTAGCGGGACGAAGTCGGTGTCGGCCGCGTAGCGGTCGCGGTCGGCGTACGCGAGGCGGCCCACTTCCGAGAACAGGTGCACGGCGTCCGTGCCCGGGACACCGTTGGTGGGCGCCAGCGCGGCCATGTCGCGCGTCTCGAACATGCCGAGCATCTGCGCGACGGCGATCCCGCCCGACGACGGCGGCGGCATGCCGCACACGGTGTACGCGCGGTAGTCGTTGCAGACGGGCTCGCGCAGCTTCGGCCGGTACGCGGCGATGTCGGCGGCCGTGAGCAGGCCCGGGTTCGTCGGGTGGCTCTTCACTTTCGCCTCGATGTCGCGCGCGATCCGGCCCGTGTAGAACACCTCGGCGCCGCCGTCCGCGAGCTCGTGCAGGGTGCGCGCGAGCGCCGGATTCTTGAGGATGTGGCCGACGGGCCACGGGTTGCCGTCCGGGCCGTAGAAATAGGCGCGCGCCGTCGGGTCCTTGCGGATGTAGGCGTCCTCGGCCAGCAGGCTGTGCAGGCGCGGGCTGACGGCGAAGCCTTGCTCGGACAGGCGGATCGCGGGCTGGAACAGCGTCTTCCACGGCAGCTTGCCGTGCTGGCGGTGCGCGAGCGCGAGCATGCGCAGCACACCGGGCGCGCCCGTCGAGCGGCCGCCGACGATGCCTTCCCGGCGCGACATCGGCGTGCCGTCCGGGTGCTGGAACAGGTGTTCGTCCGCCTTCGACGGCGCCGTCTCGCGGCCGTCGTACGCCTGCACCTTCTTGCCGTCGTAATACATGAGGAAGGCGCCGCCGCCGATGCCGGACGATTGCGGCTCGACGAGCGTGAGGACAAGTTGCGTGGCGATCGCGGCATCGATCGCGGTGCCGCCCTGCTTGAGCATCGCATAGCCCGCGTCGACCGCCAGCGGATTCGCCGCCGCCACCATGTAGTTGCGCGCCGTCCAGCCCGGCTTTTCCGTGTAGCCGCTGGCGCCTTCCGGTGCCTGCTGCTGGGCGCTCGTGTACTGGGCGAACGCGATCTGCGGGTTCAGGGCGGCGGCAAGCGCGCTGCCGAGAGCGAGGGCGAGCAACTTCGACTTCATGCGATTCTCCAAAAAAAGCAACGCGCGGCTCGCGCCACGCGTTCGATACCATGGAGCATCGTACCCGAAATTGCCGGACAGCTCACGCCGGCAAGTGTCGCGTCACTTCGGCTGCATGCGGATCGCGCCGTCCAGGCGGATCGTCTCGCCGTTCAGCATGACGTTTTCGATGATCGTTTTCGCCAGGTGCGCGTACTCGCGCGGCATGCCGAGGCGCGGCGGGAACGGCACCATCTTGCCCAGCGAATCACGCACTTCCTGCGGCATGCCCATCAGCATCGGCGTCTCGAAGATGCCGGGCGCGATCGTCATCACGCGGATGCCGCTGCGCGACAGGTCGCGCGCCATCGGCAACGTCATGCCCGCGACGCCCGCCTTCGATGCGCCGTATGCGGTCTGCCCGATCTGGCCGTCGAACGCGGCGACGGACGCCGTGTTGATGATGACGCCGCGCTCGCCGTGTTCGACCGCGTCTTCCTTGCCCATCTGGTCTGCCGCGAGGCGGCACATGTTGAAGGTGCCGACGAGGTTGATGTTGATGGCGCGCTGGAACGCGTCCAGTGGATGCGGACCGTCCTTGCCCACCGTCTTGATGGCCGGTGCCACGCCGGCGCAGTTGACGAGGCCGCGCACGCTGCCCAGCTCGCGCGCGGCCGCGACGACCGCGAGGCCGTCCGCTTCGGACGTCACGTCGCACTTCACGAACCGTGCCGCGGCGCCCAGCTCGGCGGCCAGCGCCGCGCCCGCTTCCTGCTGCACGTCGGCCAGCACGACCTTGCCGCCCGCCTCCACGATGGTGCGCGCGGTGGCCGCGCCCAGGCCCGAAGCGCCGCCCGTCACGATGAACACGTTATTCTGGATCTGCATCTGTCTCCCCTTCGTTGGTGTGCTGGATATCGTTTTCCGTTTACGTAAACGTCAACCAGCGAATTTTATCGGGAAATGGCAAGAAACACCATGCGGAGACGTCAAAAACACTGCACGGTGGCGCCCGTACGCGTGCACGTGCGTCCGCCGCTGCCGACCCCGGCGTTGCCGCTGCCGTTGAACGTGTTGCCGGCCGCGTCCGTGCAGACGATCCCCTGGCACGCCCGGACGGCGCTGGAACTGGGCACGACGGGTTGCGGTGGCGCAAGCGGCGGCGGGATGGGCACGGCGGCTGTCGTGGCTGGCGTGTCGCCAGCGCGCAGCGGACGCGGCGCCATCGGGCCGGTCGGTTGCCACGCCTGGTGGCGGCGGGCGGCGCGGCGGCGCTGTTCGTCGGTTGGCTTGGCGGCCTGCTCGCCGCGCTGGTTCGAGGCCTTGTCGCCGGCGTTGGTGCCGCGCTGGTTGTCGGTTAGTTGCGTATCTTGCGGATGCGCGCTCTGCCGCGCCAGCGTGTCCGCCTCGTCATGCACTTCGGCCGGATCCTTGCGGACAGCATCGGCGCCCTGCTGCCCGCGCGGCGTCAGCACGGGACCGTAGCTGAGCGTGGCCGGCGACGTGCGCGCGCCCGCGGCCGGGTCGCGCGCCGGGACGTGGGCGGACTGCGGCTTGCTGGCCTCGTCCGCGACGGCCGCCTCGCGGTTCGCCTGTTCCGTCCGTTCCGACTGGCGCTGCGTGGCGACGTCCTGTGCCGGCACCGCGCGCGCGACGGCGAGCAGGACAGCCAGCGCGGCCATTGCGGCGGCGGATCGATATCGTGTCAGTCCCATGGTTCACCTCGTCGCTTGACGTCCCATTATCGGCCGTGCGCAGCCGTCCCGGCGCGCGTCAGGTGTCCGTCAGTTTCGTCCGCCACGCTGGTATCGTGCCACGGCGCACCTATTCAAACAAAAACGATTCAGGAGACCACCATGCAGACGATGCAGGAGATGTACCGCGCGCGGCGCGGCAGCGCCTTCGATGCCCTCGACCATGTTCGCGACGGCGACATGATCATCGTCCCGACGGGCGTCGGCGAACCGCCCACCTTGCTGCACGCGCTGTCGGACGAATGCCGCAGCTTCACGGACGTCCAGGTCGCGCAAATCCTCGCCATGCGCAAGTTCGGCTATTTCGCGCCCGAGTCCCGCCCGCACGTGCGCCACGCCGCGCTGTTCTTCGGCGGCGCGTCGCGCACGGGCGGCCAGGCCGGCTGGTGCGATTTCATCCCGAATTATTTTTCCGAGATCCCCACCTTGATCGAACGGGGCCAGATGCCGGCCGACGTCGTGTTCTCACTGGCCTCGCCGATGAGCGCTTCCGGCCATTTCGCGCTGAGCCTCGGCACCGACTACACGATGGCCGCCGTGGCGAAGGCACGGGCCGTCGTGCTGGAAGTGAATCCGCACGTCCCGTTCACGCACGGCCAGTGCCACGTGCACATCTCGCAAGTGACGGCGCTCGTCGAAAGCGAAGACCCGATCATGGAAGTGGGCCTGCCCCGCATCGGGCCCGTGCAGGAAGCGATCGGCCGCCTCGTGGCCGAGCATATCGAAGACGGATCCACCTTGCAGATCGGCTACGGCGGCATCCCGGACGCCGTCGTCATGCAGCTGACGGACAAGCGCGACCTCGGCATCCACACGGAGATGATCGGCGACTGCATCCTGACGCTCGTGGAGTCGGGCGCCGTCACGAACCGCAGGAAGACCTTGATGCCGGGGAAGATGGTGGCGACGTTCGCGCTCGGCTCGCGCCGCCTGTACGACTTCATGCACCACAACCCGATGCTGGAGATGCACCCGTCGAACTACACGAACGACCCGTACATCGCGGGACAGAACGACAAGCTCGTGTCGATCAACGCGAGCCTGCAGGTCGACCTGCTCGGCCAGTGCGGCAGCGAGAGCATCGGCCACCTGCCCTATTCCGGCACGGGCGGCCAGGTCGATTTCGTGCGCGCCGCGAACCGTTCGCGCGGCGGCAAGTCGTTCATCGTACTGCCGTCGACGGCGAAGGACGGCACCGTCTCGCGCATCGTGCCGACGCTGTCTTCAGGCACGCACGCGACGACGAGCAAGAACGACGTCAACTACGTCGTCACGGAATGGGGCGTCGCCCAGTTGCGCGGCAAGTCGGCCAAGCAGCGGGCGCGCGAATTGATCGCCATCGCGCATCCGGACTTCCGGCCGTGGCTGCGCGAAGAAGCCGACCGCATGTGCGTCTTTTGAATGAAAAACGGGACCCGCAGGTCCCGTTCGTGCGGTTGACGCGATACCGTCAGCCGCGTGGTTCGGTCACGGCGCTGCGTGCTTGCTCGGCGCCGAGTGCGCCGGCCATGCCGTACACCAGCAGCGCGCGCTGCAGTTCTGCGCGCTCCGCGCCGTCGGCCTGCTGCATGCTGTCCTGGCGCGGGGTATCGGTGGGATCGAGGACTTGGGCGTCGGCGCCGCCTTGTCTTCCGAGATTGCTCGTCATGGTTTTCTCCATTTGGTTAGTAAGCTGGCGCGTTCCGTTTCTAATCATTTCAGAAACAAATCGCTGATGGCGCTACTGTACCCTAACGGAGCCGATCGCGTCGCTATCTGTTTTGTTTTTACACCTATCTTCTTACCGGGTGAAAATTTACTACATGATTCAGCGCGACGTGACATCATGGCGCCCACGACGCAATGAGGAGAGATCGATGCAACGAGTTGACGAGATCGGCAACGACGAACACGTGCGCGGCCCGGGGGACGCCGCGCTGACGGTGATCGAATACGCGGACTTCCAGTGCCCGTACAGCGCCCGCGCCCACGCCGTCCTGCGCGGTCTGGACGCGCGCTTCGGCGGCATCCGCCTGGTCTACCGCCACCTGCCGCTGGCGCACCTGCATCCGCTGGCCGAGCTGGCATCGGAAGCGGCCGAGGCCGCCGCCAGCCAGGACCGGTTCTGGGAGATGCACGACCTGTTGTTCGAACAGCAGCGCCAGATCACCGACGAGCAAGACCTGGCCGTGCTGGCGGAACGCCTCGACCTCGATAGCGACCGCTTCCGCGCCGACGTGAGCGAACGCCGCCACCGCGCGCGCGTGCAGGCGGATGCTGAACGCGCGCGCCACGACGGCGCCAGCGGCACGCCGACCTTTTACATCAACGGCGTGCGCTACCGGGGCGACTCGGACCGGACGTCGCTCGAGCGCGCGTTCAGCGAGGCGCTCGGGCGTTGACGCGCGCAGGCGCGCGCGCCGCCGGGCCCGCGCCGCTACCGCCAGCGCCGCACCGGCGCCGTCATCGTCAGCGCCTGACGGGCGCCTTTTTGGGCACCGTTACCGTCAGCGCCGCACGGGGACCTGCATGGGCAAGGGAACCTTCGCTTCCGCATGCGCCGTCGCTGCCGGCTTCGCGTACAACGCTTCCGGCGCCGACACGGCCAGCCAGCCACCCGCCGGCAGCAGCGGCACGAGCAGCAGCGCGACGATGTTGATGATCTTGATGAGCGGATTCACGGCCGGCCCCGCCGTGTCCTTGTACGGGTCGCCCACCGTATCGCCCGTGACGGCGGCCTTGTGCGCGTCGGAACCCTTGCCGCCGTAGTGATTGTCTTCGATATATTTCTTGGCGTTGTCCCAGGCGCCGCCACCCGTCGTCATCGAGATCGCGACGAACAGCCCGGTGACGATCGTCCCCATCAGCATGCCGCCCAGCGCGGCCGGCCCCAGCAGCATGCCGACGAGGATCGGCACGATCACGGGGAGCAGCGACGGCAGCACCATCTCGCGGATGGCGGATGCCGTGAGCATGTCGACGGCCTTGTCGTATTCCGGCTTGCCGGTACCGGCCATGATGCCGACGATGTCGCGGAACTGGCGCCGCACCTCGATCACGACGGCGCCCGCCGCGCGCCCCACCGCTTCCATCGCCAGTGCCCCGAACAGATACGGCACGAGTCCGCCGATGAACAGGCCGACGATCACCATCGGGTTCGACAGGTCGAACGCGAGGTGCGTGCCGTGCGCTTCCAGCGCGTGCGTGTAGTCGGCGAACAGCACGAGGGCGGCCAGGCCCGCCGAGCCGATCGCATAGCCTTTCGTGACGGCCTTCGTCGTGTTGCCGACGGCGTCCAGCGGGTCGGTGACGGCGCGCACCTGGTCGGGCATGCCGCTCATCTCGGCGATGCCGCCCGCGTTGTCGGTGATGGGGCCGTAGGCGTCCAGCGCGACGATGATGCCGGCCATCGACAGCATCGACGTGGCCGCGATGGCGATGCCGTACAGGCCGCCCAGCTGGTAGGCGATGAGGATCGCGGCGCAGACGACGAGCACGGGATACGCCGTCGACTTCATCGACACGCCCAGGCCCGCGATGATGTTCGTGCCGTGGCCCGTCGTCGACGCTTCGGCGATGTGGCGCACGGGGCTGAATTCCGTTGCCGTGTAGTACTCGGTGATGTAGACCATCAGGCCCGTCAGCGCGATGCCCACCGTGGCGCAGCCCAGCATGCGCCAGCGCATGGCCTCGTCAGGCCATACGAGCCACGTGACGACGGCAAAGCCGATCAGCGACAGCGCCGCCGACCACCACAGGCCCGTGTACAGCGCGTACATGATCTTGTGGCCCGGGTGGTTCTTCACGAGCGAGCAGCCGACGATCGACCCGATGATCGACACGCCCCCGAGCAGCAGCGGATACGCCGTGCCCGTGCCGCCCATCCCGGGCAGCATCAGCGCGCCGAGCAGCATCGTGGCGACGAGGGTGACGACATAGGTCTCGAACAGGTCGGCCGCCATGCCGGCGCAATCGCCCACGTTGTCGCCCACGTTGTCGGCAATGACGGCAGGATTGCGCGGATCGTCCTCGGGAATGCCGGCTTCGACCTTGCCGACGAGGTCGGCGCCGACGTCCGCGCCTTTCGTGAAGATGCCGCCGCCCAGGCGCGCGAAGATCGAGATCAGCGACGCGCCGAACGCGAGGCCCACGAGCGGCTGGATCACGTCATGCATGGACAGCGCCGGGTCGGCGCGCATGATGAGGAACCAGTAGAACAGTGCCACGCCCAGCAGGCCCAGGCCCACGACGAGCATGCCCGTGATGGCCCCGCCGCGGAAGGCGACGTTCAACGCGGCGTCGAGTCCCGTCACGGCCGCCTGCGCCGTGCGCACGTTCGCGCGCACGGAGACGTTCATGCCGATGAAGCCGCACGCGCCGGACAGCAGCGCGCCAGCGAGGAAGCCGCACGCGGTGGCCGCGCCGAGCAGGAAGAAGATGGCGACCAGCAGCACGAGGCCGACGATGGCGATGGTTCGGTATTGGCGCGCCAGGTAGGCCGACGCCCCCTGCTGGATGGCCAGCGAGATTTCCTGCATGCGGCCGTTGCCGGGATCCTGGCTCAGGACCCAACTGCGTGACCACAAGCCGTAACATACCGCGATAACGCCGCACGCGACGGCGAAGATGAGCTGCCCGGATGCCATGTCGTCCCCCTCGTTCTTCGATCAACATCACAGAGTCGAAAAGCCGCGTGCGGTGTGCTGCGAACGGCCTGCCTTGCTGCATTCGCCGCACCCGATGTGCGACAAAACTATGATCTAAAAACCTGGACGGATGGCGCTTGTCATCCGGAGCCAAAAAAAGGACGGCGCCGCCGTCCTCGAATGCTCAGCCTGCGAGCGCCGCGAACGCGGCGTCGCGTACCTGCTCGACCGGGCCGACGCCCGAGATCTTGCGGTACTTCGGCGCACCCGGCAGGCCCGAATCGGCCCACTTGTTGTAGTAGCCGAGGAGGACCTCGGTCTGGTTGTGGTAGACGGCCAGGCGCTTCTTGACCGTTTCTTCCGTGTCGTCGTCGCGCTGGACGAGCGGTTCGCCCGTCACGTCGTCCTTGCCTTCGACTTTCGGCGGATTGAACTTGACGTGGTACACGCGGCCCGAGGCCGGATGGCTGCGGCGGCCGCTCATGCGCTCGACGATCAGTTCGTCGGGCACGTCGATTTCCAGCACGTAGTCGATGTTGACACCGCTGTCCTTCATGGCGTCGGCCTGCGCGATCGTGCGCGGGAAGCCGTCGAACAGGTAGCCGTTGGCGCAGTCAGCTTCCTTCAGGCGCTCCTTCACCAGGCCGATGATGATGTCGTCCGACACCAGCTGGCCAGCATCCATCACTTTTTTCGCAGCCAGGCCCAGCTCGGTGCCGGCCTTGATGGCAGCACGCAGCATGTCGCCGGTGGAAATCTGGGGGATGTTGTACTTTTCTTTGATGAAGTTTGCCTGGGTGCCTTTACCGGCGCCGGGGGCTCCTAACAGAATGAGACGCATGAAGGATTCCTAAAGGTATCTAATAATTTTTTTACGGCAGTTATTGCTGGGCACAAATAACTGCATGATGCATATCTAGCTACTCATACGAAACTTACCACAAAAGCAGCATCAAACGCCACCCGCGGCCGGCGATCTCTCAGCCGTTTGACCTGGCGCAAGCAGCCTGAAGAGTAGTTTCCAACGAGATCAAGATGTATAGAAAAGTCGCACGCGCTCGAGGTCGGCTGGCGTATCGACGCCGGCATGCGGCGCCTCCCCCGTCACGTGGACGGCGATCGGCACGCCATGCCACAGCACGCGCAATTGTTCCAGCGCCTCGATCGACTCCAGCGGCGACGCTTCGAGCTGCGGATAGCGTTGCAGGAACGCGTTGCTGTACGCGTACAGGCCGATGTGGCGCAGCGGGACGTAGCCTGCCGGCAGTTGCCCGCGATCGGCCGCGAAGCCGTCGCGGTGCCACGGGATCGTCGCGCGCGAGAAGTACAGTGCGCGTCCGAGCTTGTCCAGCACGACCTTCACCACGTTCGGATTAAAAGCATCCTCGACGCTCGACAGCGGATGCGCGCACGTGGCCATCGGCACGTCGGCGGAAATGCGCGCGGCGCAGGCGGCCAGCAGCGCGGGATCGATCAGCGGCTCGTCGCCCTGCAGGTTGACGACGACGGCATCCGGCGCCAGGCCCAGCGTGTGCGCCACTTCGGCGATGCGGTCGGTGCCGGACGGGTGGTCCGCGCGTGTCATGCACGCCTCGATGCCATGCGCGGCGCAGGCGGCGGCGATGTCGGCGTGGTCGGTGGCGACGATGATGCGCGCCGCGCCCGACTGCTGCGCGCGTTCCGCCACACGCACGACCATCGGCTTGCCGCCCAGGTCCGCGAGCGGCTTGTTCGGCAGCCGGGTCGACGCCAAGCGCGCCGGGATGATGACGACGAAGCTCACAGGAATACCCGACCCGTCACAGGGCCGGCTCGACCTTGCGCGCCTCTTCGGCCCACATGATCGGGATGCCGTCGCGGATCGGATACGCGAGGCGGTCCGGGCGGCAGATCAGTTCCTGCGCTTTCTTGTCATAGTCGAGCGGTCCTTTGCACAGCGGGCAGACCAGGATATCAAGCAGTCGGGCGTCCACGACATTTCTCCACGATTTGGGCGGCCAGCGCGGCATCGATCTGCGCGCCGACGGGGACGACCCACAGCCGCGGGTCGTTGTTGATGTGTTCAAGTTGCCGACATTTTACTGCATCCTTCTCCGTGACCAGGATGACATCGGCATCCACCGCGCGGAACGGGTCGTCGCGGAAGTCGTGGTGGTCGGGCAGCGGCAGCTCGGCGACGGTAAGGCCGGCCGTGCGCAGCATGGCAAAGAAGCGCCCCGGATTGCCGATGCCGGCCGCTGCCAGCACGCGTTTCCCGCGCAGCGCGGACAGCGGGACGCGCTCGTCCGCATCCATCAGGCGCTCCGCGCAGTCGCCCGCGAGACGCATCTGCCACGGCGCCCCGCCCACGGCGGCGGCCAGCGCCGGGCCGATCTCGGGCGCGTTGACGACGGTGAAATCGCGCCGGCGCGACGGCGCCTCGCGCAGCGGGCCGGCCGGCAAGGTCCAGCCATTGCCCGTGCCGCGGCCGTCGAACAGGACGATCTCGACGTCGCGCGCGAGCGCGTAGTGCTGCAGGCCGTCGTCCGTGATCAGCACGTCGACGTCGGGATGCAGTTCGAGCAGGCGGCGCCCGGCCGCGGCGCGCAAGCGGCCGACCACGACGGGACAGCCGGCACGACTCGCGATCAGCAGGGGCTCGTCGCCGACGTCCTGCGCGCGCGACGTCGCCAGCACTTCGCGCGGCGCGTCTTCGGCGCCACCGTGGCCGCGCGAGATCACGCCGGGCCGCATGCCGGCCGCGCGCAACTGCTGCGCGAGCCAGATCGTCAGCGGCGTCTTGCCGGTGCCGCCGATGAAGATATTGCCGACGACGATGACGGGTACCGGCAGGCGTTCCGCCTTCAGGATGCCGGCGCGGTACAGGGCGACGCGCAGCGCCGCGAGCAGGCGGAACAACAGGGACAGCGGCCACAGGGCCACGGCCAGCGGCCCGCGCCGGAGCCAGGCGCGGGTGAGTGTCGATTCGAGGGAAGATGCCACTGTCAGGATCAGAAACGCCGCCGCCGCGCATGCGGAACGGCGGCGACGGTTACTTCTGGCCGCCCGTCTGCGCGGCGAAGGTCAGCTTGTCGTAGCCGGCCATGCGCGCCGCTTCCAGCACGTTGATCACCATCTGGTGCATCGCGAACTGGTCGGCGTTGACGATGATCACGGGTTCCTTGACGGGCGTTGCCAGCGGCTGGCCGTCCGGTCCCGTGCTGGCCGCGCGCTTGAGGTCGTCGGCGAGGCTCGCCACGCCGTGGAAGGCGACGGGCACGTTGTTCACCGTGTAGTTACCCTTGGCGTCGACCGTGACGTTGATCTCGAACGGCTTCTCGACGGCCTTCTCGGCGTCCGCAGTCGGCAACGTGATCTGCAGTTCCGTGAACTTGCTGTACGTCGTCGTCACCATGAGGAAGATCAGCACGACCAGCAGCACGTCGATGAACGGGATCAGGTTGATTTCCGGATCCTCGCGTTTGCGGCCGCGGCGGAAGTCGATCATTTGCGGGCACCGTGGACGACGTCGACGAATTTCACGGCCTGCAGCTCCATGTCGATGATGAAGCTGTCGACGAGCGCGCGGAAGTGGCGGTAGAACACGAGCGCGGGCATCGCGATCGCGAGGCCGAAGCCCGTGTTGTACAGCGCCACCGAGATGCCGTGCGCCAGTTGCGCGGGGTTCGTGCCGCTCGCGTTCTGGGCGCCGAAAATCTCGATCATGCCGACGACGGTGCCGAACAGGCCCATCAGCGGCGCCAGCGACGCGATCGTGCCCAAGGTCGTCAGGAAGCGCTCCAGCACGTGGGCGACACCCCTGCCCGCCTCTTCGATCGATTCCTTCATCACGTCGCGCGGGGCGTCGACGTTACGCAGCGCGGCGGCCAGCACGGCGCCCAGCGGGGAGTTCGTCTGCAGCTTGTCGATGATGTCCGGTGTGACTTTGCCGCTGCGATAGACCTGGATCACTTCATCGAGCAGCTGGCGCGGCAGGATTTTTTCGCGGCGCAGATAGATCAGGCGTTCGATGATCAGGGCCAGGGCAATGATCGAGGCGATCAGCAACAACCAGATGGGCCAGCCGGCGGCTTGGAGAATGGCGAGCAAATGGGACTCCTGGATGGGTAAAAAACGATGTACAAGTCAGTTGCGCAATGTAACGTGTTGCCCGGATTGCGGCAAGTAGAGTTCTGCACACTTTCTGTGGATAAAAGTGTGCGCAAGACGGCCTTTCGCATGTAAGGGTCTTGATTCTTAAAGGATATTTTTCCGTGCGTAAAAACGCGGCACGCACGCTATCGATTTCCACAAAGCAATTTCTTCCGCCAATGGTCGAAAGACGGTCATGTAGTTGCCCACAATTTCTGTGGATAAATTTGTGAGGAATCAGGTTTCCAGGCGGTAAGTTATTGATTTTACTCAGGGAAATTCCCGAGTTCAAAAAATAGGCAGCCTGGAGTGCGACTACAGCCGAGTTCCCGCACGTGCGTTCTGCACAATTTTTGTGGACAAAATTGTGCGCAAGCGCACTAACCAATGCATAAACGTTTGATTTGTAAGCTAAACATGTCGCCGCCCTATTTTTAGGCAGGCGGGACTTATCCCCGTTTCCCCCGCCTGCCCGACGCTGATCCCGGACTTTGCACACAAACTGTGGAAAACGATGTGAGCAAGCGCACGATTGCATCCTCAACCCCTTGATTTGAAACACGTTTTGTATTCAAGCCCATTTTTTAGGCAAACCGGGCTTGTGCACAAGGCGTTGCCCGGAACGGCCGCTTGGCGCGGCCTCGGCGGCGCTGCGGTATAGTCGCGTCCTTCGGTTACGCAACCGCTGCCGCGCAAGCTTCGCGGCGGGGCCGTGCCGACGTCGTTGGACGGTTGTCGGTATTCTTCACATATTTTGTGGAAAAGATTGTGAGCAAGGGCCTTGATCGCACCCAAACCGTTTGAATTTAAACGGGATTTTTTCCGTGCGGATTTTTTAGGCAGCGCGCTAGTCGGCGTCGGGGGCAAGCTCGAGGCGGCGCCAAGCCGCACCTGTTCACATAAACTGTGGAAAACGATGTGAGCAAGACCCGGGACTGCGACCTAAGTCTTTGATTGCTTTAGAAAAACATATGCACGCTGAATTTGGAGGCAGCGCACCTTGTTCACTTTCACACACATTCTGTGGATAAGATTGTGGCCAAGTACCCGGCGATGCATCCAAGCCATTGATCCATAAGGAAATTAGGTTGCTGCATCGAAATCGAGCAGCAGCGTTTTATTATAAAAATCAGGTGTTTACAAAAACTACCTGTTGTTTTACCGCAGATGTGTCTTACACTGCGCCCAACCATGTTTTTGTGGACAGTTCCGCCGAGCCCAACCCTATGTTCCCCACCGAAGACGCCGATCCGGCCTATGCCGCCCCGCCCGTACTGACCGTCACCGCGCTGAACCAGCAGGTCGCGCGGCTGCTGGAGCGCACGTTTCCCCTCGTCTGGATCGGCGGCGAGATCTCGAATTTCACGCGCGCGGCAAGCGGCCACTGGTATTTCACGTTGAAGGACGACGCGGCCCAGGTGCGGGCCGTGATGTTCCGCGGCCGCGCCCAGTACGCGGGCTTCACGCCGCGCGAAGGCGACAAGGTCGAGGTGCGCGCCCTCGTCACCTTGTACGGCGCGCGGGGCGACTACCAGATCAACGTGGAAGCGATCCGCCGGGCCGGCGTGGGCGCGCTGTACGAGGCATTCATGCGCCTGAAGGAAAAGCTCGGCGCCGAAGGCCTGTTCGACGAAACCCGCAAACGTGCTCTGCCGCTGTTCGCGCGCACGGTGGGCATCGTCACGAGCCCGCAGGCGGCGGCGCTGCGCGACGTGCTCACGGCGCTGAAGCGGCGCGCGCCGCACGTGCGCATCGTGCTGTATCCGGCCCCCGTGCAGGGACAGCTCGCCGCGCAGAAAATCGCGGAAGCCATCGCCATCGCGTCGCACCGGCGCGAGGTCGACGTGCTGATCGTATGCCGCGGCGGCGGCTCGATCGAGGACTTGTGGAGTTTTAACGAGGAAGCCGTCGCGCGCGCGCTCGCCGCCTGCTCGATGCCCGTGATCTCGGGCGTGGGCCACGAGACGGACTTCACCATCGCGGACTTTGCCGCCGACCTGCGCGCCGCCACGCCGACGGCCGCCGCCGAGCTCGCCGTCACGGCCCGCGCCGACTGGCTCGCGTCGTTGCAGGCCGATGCCGGGGACCTGCGCCGGGCGATGAGCCGCGTGCTGTCCGACGCGAGCCAGGGCCTGGACAACCTGTCGCGCCGGCTGTTGAGCCCATCGAGCCAGATCGCCCACCAGCGCCTGAAACTTCTCGGCATGGCCAGCACTCTCACGCATGCCGTGCGCGCACCCGTGAACCGCCACGGGCTGTTGCTGGCGCAGTTGCAGCAGCGCTGGGCCCGCCATCGTCCGGACTGGAGCGGCCTGCGCACGCGGCTGGAATCGGACCGCCGCCACCTGACGGCCAGCGTGGCGAACGGGTTGCGCGCGCGGCGCGAGGCGCTGCATGCGCTGGCGGCGCAGCTCGAATTGCTGAATCCGCAGCGGACGCTGGAACGCGGCTATGCGATCGTCAGCAATGCGAAAGGCAAGGTGCTCCATGCGCCGGGACAGATCAAGCCGCGCGACGTGCTGCGCATCCGCCTGGCAGAAGGCAGTGCCGAAGTCAGCGTCGCCGGCGTGCAAGACGTACTGGAATGACAATATAGTGGTTTCGCAAAGTCATATCTGCAACGATCGGCTAACCAGTTTAGAATAAGCGCCCGAATTGCTGTACCGCAGAGACTTCGAGAAAGTCTCCCGTCAACTCACTAAGGAACAAGACATGGAACATACCCTGCCGCCACTGCCGTACGCTAAGGACGCCCTGCAGCCGCACATCTCGGCCGAGACGCTGGAATACCACTACGGCAAGCACCACCAGGCCTACGTCACGAACCTGAACAACCTGATCAAGGGCACCGAGTTCGAAAACCTGTCGCTGGAAGAGATCATCAAGAAATCGCAGGGCGGCGTGTTCAACAACTCGGCCCAGGTGTGGAACCACACCTTCTTCTGGAACTGCATGGCCCCGAACGCCGGCGGCGCGCCGACCGGCCCGGTCGCCGATGCGATCAACGCCAAGTGGGGTTCGTTCGACAAGTTCAAGGAAGAGTTCCAGAAATCGGCCGTCGGCAACTTCGGTTCGGGCTGGACCTGGCTGGTCAAGAAGCCGGACGGTACCGTCGACATCGTCAACACGTCGAACGCCGCCACCCCGCTGACGACCGAGAACAAGCCGCTGCTGACCTGCGACGTCTGGGAACACGCCTACTACATCGACTACCGCAATGCCCGTCCGAAGTTCGTCGAGGCATGGTGGAACGTCGTCAACTGGGGCTTCGTGAACCAGAATTTCGCGTAATCCGCGTCCCCGCCTGACCCGCACGGCCCGCCTCGCGCGGGCCGTTTCTTTTGGGATCAGCCGCCGCGACGCGGCGGTGATTCGGACGAGTTACAGCAGATCGGGCGTACCTGCCGGGTCGAGTTCGGCCGTTTTTCGAGCGCTCAGCACGCCTTGCACGACGACGGCCGTGACGACGTTGACGACGAGTGCCGCGAGGCCGGTGTACATGGCAATGCTGGTGTCGCCGATGACGAACGTGTGTACCGGTTTGATGCCATCAGAAAATGCCAGCCAGCTTCCCGTCGACAGGCCCACCGCCCATCCAGCCAGCAGGGCCTGTGCACGGAACCACCGGACGAACAGGCCAAACACGACGGCGGGAAACGTCTGCAGTATCCATACGCCACCGAGCAATTGCAGGTCGAGTGCGAACTTCGTCGGCAACATCAGGATGAACACCAGCGCGCCGAACTTGACGACGAGCGAAACGATCTTGGCGACTTTTTCTTCTCCCGCTGGCGTTACATTCGGATTCACATAAGGTTTCCAGAAATTCCTGGTGAACAGGTTCGATGCACCGATCGACATGACGGCGGCAGGCACCAGCGCCCCGATTGCGATCGCCGCAAAGGCAAAGCCGCTGAACCAGCTTGGGAAGAGCGTATTGAACAGCGCCGGGACGACGTCGTTATTGCTTTTGACGGTCAGCTTTGCCGCATAGGCCATGAATCCGAGCAGCGCGATCAGTCCGAGCAGGATAGTGTAGGCCGGAAGAAATACCGCGTTCTTGCGAATCGTATCGCCATCTTTTGCCGCAAAAATGCCGGTCAGCGTATGCGGATACATGAACGCCGCGAGAGCCGACCCGAGTGCGAGCGTCGCAAACGGCAGAATCTGTTGCGATTTCAGCGTCAATCCGGTTGTCCCGCCCTTTACGGCAAAAGCCGAAGCAGCGGACGAAAACACGGCGCCATATCCGCCAAGCTTGCTGGGAACAATAACGACCGCCACCAGCACGACGATATAGATCATGACGTCTTTGACGAACGCGATCAGGGCAGGTGCGCGCAAACCCGCTGCATAGGTGTAGAGCGCGAGGATAAGGAAGGCTGCGGCGATCGGGAGTTCCCCGGTCAGTCCGAGCGCCTTGATGACGACTTCCATGCCGATCAGCTGCAGCGCGATGTAGGGCATGGTGGCAATCACGCCCGTCAGCGCGACGGCCAGCTCCAGGGGACGGGAACCGTAGCGGCCGTACACGACGTCGGCGGCCGTGACGTAGCCATTTTTCTGCGCGACGCGCCACAGCGCCGGCATGATCATGAAAACGATCGGATAGACGAGAATCGTGTACGGCAGCGCGAAGAACCCATATGCACCGACCGCGTAAACCAGTGCGGGTACGGCAATGACGGTATATGCGGTATAGAAATCACCGCCGACCAGAAACCAGGTAATCCATGTTCCGAAATTGCGGCCACCCAGGCCCCATTCCTCGAGATCGGTTTCCTTGCTCGCCTCGCCGCGCTGCCAACGGGAGGCCACGAAGCCGAGTATCGTTACCAGGATGAAAAAGAAAACGAATACGGCGAGGGCCGTCCAATCGATCTGTTTCTCCATTATTCCTCTCCCTGGCGCAGGCCGCGACGATAAACGATCCAAATAAGCAGGGAAGTGAGCGGCACCCACATCAGCTGGTACCAGTAGAAAAACGGAAAACCGAACAATGACGGGCCCTCGTGATTATAGAACGACACCCATAGCAGGCCGAGAAACGGCAATATGAGCAATAGTTTTATCATTGATTGTCTCCTTGGTGAAATATATCAACCCGACAATCCTGTTATTAACCGTTTATATGTCGGGAATAATAAAACTATAGATGACCTTTACCGCAGGGGGAATCAGTAGGACTACGCAAGCGTACTCGTGGAAGCACGCAGTTTTATTCAGGATGGATTATTTGGAGCTCGAGAAGATGCCGAATAATGGATAAACCTCGGTTCCGGCCACGCAGGTGCTACGGCCCGTTTGTCGCGAAACTGTACCAATTTGTCATCTCTATCCACCAAACATGCGCCAGCGTTGCCCCGTCTTATACAATGCGGGGTCCAAGGAGATCCTCATGTATCGCGTACTGTTGGTGGAAGACGATCCGCGCCTCGCGGAACTGGTGACGGAATACCTGTCCGGCTATGAATTCACGGTCGACCTCGTCACGCGGGGCGATGCCGCGCTCGAGCACTTCAAGACCGCCGCGCCCGACATCGTCGTGCTCGACCTGATGCTGCCGGGGCTCGATGGCATGGTCGTGTGCCGCCAGATCCGCGACGTGTCCGACGTGCCGATCCTGATCCTCACGGCGCGCGAGGATACGTACGACGAAGTGTCGGGCCTCGAGCAAGGCGCGGACGACTTCGTCAACAAGCCCGTGCAGCCGCGCGTGCTGCTCGCCCGGCTGCGCGCCCTGCTGCGCCGCACCCAGACGAAGACGACGCTTGACACCCGCGTGCTCGAGTTCGGCGCATTGCGCATCATGACGAGCGACCGCAGCGTCACGTGGCGCGGCCAGCCGTGCGTGCTCAGCAATACCGAATACAAGCTGCTGCTCGTGCTGGCCGAGGCCTCGGGCCGCGTGCTGTCGCGCGACGAGCTGCTCAAGAAAATGCGCGGCATCGAGTTCGACGGCCTCGACCGCAGCATCGACAACTGCATCTCCAAGCTGCGCCGCAAGTTCGACGACACGATGTCGGAGAAGATCAAGACCGTGTGGGGCGAGGGCTACCTCTTCTCCCCGTCCGCCTGGAATTAAGGCGCCACGCGTGGGCACGGGGTGCCCACCCTACGATATCTAAGGTAGGGTGGGCGGTCCTCCGCCCACGCGGACGCCGGCGGTTTGCGAACGTCCGCGTGGGCACGTGTTGGATGCCCCCGGCATCCAACACCCCACCCTACTCCTCAGCGCCCGCCGGAGACATCGATGAACGTGCCCGTCGCATATGACGCCTCGGCCGACAGCAGCCACAGCACGGCCGCCGCCACTTCGCCCGCCGTCCCGCCGCGCGCCATCGGCACGGATGACTGCAGGCGCGCGATGCGGCCCGGCTCGCCGCCGCTCGCGTGCATCTCCGTGTCGATCAGGCCCGGCCGCACGCCGTTCACGCGGATGCCTTCCTGCGCCACTTCCTTCGCGAGGCCGATCGTCAACGCGTCCACGGCCGCCTTCGACGCGGCATAGTCCACGTATTCGTTCGCCGAACCGAGCACGGCCGCGCGCGACGACAAGTTCACGATAGCGCCGCCGCTGCCGCCATGCCGGGTCGACATGCGCCGCACGGCTTCGCGCGCGCACAGGAAGCTGCCCGTCACGTTGGTCGCGAGAATACGGTTGATGCGCGCCGCGTCCATGTTCTCCACGCGCGCCTGGCGCGCGAGGATGCCGGCGTTGTTGACGAGGGCATCGAGCCGGCCGCAGCGCGCGTCGATCGTAGCGAACAGACGCTCGACGGCGGCCTCGTCCGCCACGTCGGCCGCGACGGCGAATGCCTGGCCGCCCGCGGCCTCGATCGCGCGCACGACGTCGGCCGCTGCCGCCGCGTTGTCGCGGTAGTTCACACACACGGTGTAGCCGCGCCGCGCGGCCAGCAGCGCGCAGGCGGCACCGATGCCGCGGCTCGCGCCCGTGACGAGGATAGTCTTGTTCATCGTTGTTCCTGGTGGCCGCCCGCAGCGCTCATTCGAAGATGGGAACGATGGCGAGCGGTGCGTTGTAGGTGATGACCTGGGCCCGCTCGGCGGACGTGCCGAAGCGCCAGGTCACGATGGGAAAGCCTTCGTCGGGGTCGCCCGAGAAAGCGGCGCCGGCCGTCACCGGCAACGGCTGGTCGGCGCCATCCGCGTGGCGCAACCGGGCGCCGGCCGATTCCTTTTTCGGGAACACGAAGCGCACGCCGGCGCACTGGCGCGCGCGCTGCGACGCGTCGACGTAGCGCACGAAGCCCAGCGCCTGTGCGCACGCGGTGCGCAGGTCGGCGGCGTCGTACTGGCCGTCGGCGCGCGGCGCGATCGTCACCTGCGGGCGCAGCACGAACGGCATGCCCTTGCGGTTCAGGACCAGCGCCGCGTTCTCGTCATAGGCCGCCTTCTGCAGCGGGAACACGGTGCGGCCGAGGGCGTCCAGCGGCAGGTTCAGCTGCGTCGTCCTGCCCGTCAGCGTGAGCTGGGCGCCCTCGCCCAGCCCGGCGTGGTCGCGCGACTGCACTTGCAACTGGCTTTGCAGCAGGTTCTTCGGTCCGCCGTATTTCTCGAACTGGACCATGGCCCGGTACGCATCCCGGTAGCTCACCCATTCGCCGGCCGGCGCCTCGGCATGCACGACGGCCGGAGCGACCGCGGGCAGCCAGGCGAAGGCAGCGACGAGTTGGCGGGATGCGCGCATCATCAGAACCGGTAGGCGATGGCGGTCGAAACCGTCAGGTTGGTGGACCGCTCGGCGAGCGGGCTGTGTTCGGCGCTGCCCAGCAGGCGCTTGGCCTGCACGTTCGACGTCAGCATCCACGACGGCGACCATGCCCAGTTCCAGCGCACGCCGACGTGGGCATCCTGCAGGCCGCCGCCCGCGTCGTACTGGGTAAAGCGGCTGCGCGCCGCCTCCGCGGCCGTCACGCCGAAATACGTCTGGTTGTAGTTGCGGTTCGCGACCATCACGCCGGCCGACAGCGACACGTGGTGTTGCGCGCCCAGGTCGACGGCCAGGTGCTGCACGCCGAGGTCCAACCGGGCGCCGTCGCGGTCGTTGCCGGCGCCGTACAGCAGGCTGCTCGTCAGGCGCCATTGCGGCGTGACGTAGTAATTCGCGAAGACACCGCCCGTGAGGCGCGTGCCGATCTTGTCCATGCCGTCCAGGCGCGTGGCGTGCCCGTCGAACTTGGCGAGCGGTTCCGGCACAGGGCCGATCAGTGCAGGGCCGTAGGTACCGACGCCGTCGGCCGACCGCCCAGTCCCCGTCGCGTCGCGTCCCGGCTGCACGGCGAGCAGCGGGCCGTATTCGACGACGGGATCCGTCGACAAGTGCATGCCGGCGCTCATGCCGGAAATAAAAAGGCCGTTGCTCCATTGGACTTGAAGCACCGGCAACGCTGATACCTTGCGGCTTCCCGTCCCGTCCCAGCGCGGCGCCGATTGCACGCCCAGGCCGACGTACATGTCGCGGCTGCCGTCCGGCATGGGGTTCGTCGCCGGCGTCTGCGCGCGCGTCGTGCCGCAGGCGGCGCAGAGGGCGAGGAAGAGAAGCTTGTTCATGTTCAGGACTGGGAGATTCGGGAAGACAACATTCTACGTCCAGTCTCGTCCCTCCCATAGCGAATAAAAAAAGGCCCACCGTCTTCGCGCATCGGGTGGGCCAAACGGAAAACCCAACCGAACGCATCGTACCGGGTGGCCGCAACAAGTTCATCCGCGGACTGTCGGCCTTTTGTCCTCAATTTGTAAATAATAGTTTTTCTGACCATTGCTCCTATACAATTCCGCCCATGCGTCACAGACTCTTTGCCACAGACAGTTGCCACGACCGGAGGATGGCGGCGTGAATCGCCTGTTCTTCCGCTTCTTCGTGCTCGTCATGCTGGCGATTACGGGGGCGACGTTCGTCATCTATTTCGTCTTCGCGCGGCTGTTCGGCGACCCGCTGGACGACATTGCGCGGCGCCAGGCATCGGCGCAGATCTTCCTGCTCGAACAATATGTCGACCGCGCGCCGGCCGACGAATGGCTGGGCCGCCTGAACAAGGTGCGTGAAGTGTCCGACGCGCATTTCGACCTGATCCCGCTCGACCAGGCGAGAGCCGCCCTGCCCGCCCGCCAGCACGCGGCGCTGGAACGGGGCCAGGTCGTGCTGGACCCGCAGCACAAGGCGTTCTTCCGCCGCGTCGACCTCAAGGGCGAGCGCTACATCGGCAGCGACGAGGAAGCGATCCGCGCCTACAACCTGCCGATCGACCTCGGCCAGGCGCTCGCGATGGAAGTGGTGCGCTACGTCGTCGTGGCGCTCGCGCTGCTCGTGCCGATCGCGCTGTGGTCGCGCGCGCACTGGCGGGCGCTGCAGACGCTGTCGCGCGTGGCCGACGAATTCGGCGCGGGCCAGTTGTCGGCACGCGCACGGTTGCGGCCGGCCGACGCCGTCTATCCGCTGGCCGAGCGCATCAATGCGATGACCGAGCGCATCCAGGGTTTGATGGACGCGCAGAAGAACCTGCTGCATTCCGTGTCACATGAATTGCGCACCCCGATCGCGCGGCTGGAGTTCGCGCTGGAACTGCTCAACGCGCGCGCGGCCGATCCGGCGCTGGCCAAGCGCATCGCGGCAATGGAAGGTGACCTGGCCGAATTGAACGCCCTCGTCAACGAGCTGCTGTCGATGAGCAAGCTGGACAACGCACAAGGCCCGCAGCGCGCGCTGTTCGAACTGGAGCCGCTGCTGCACGAATGCGCGGATGGCCTGCATCCCCGTCCGCAGCGCCTGCACGTGGACCTCGGCGACCGCCTGGGCAGCCTGGACGCCGACCGCCGCCTGCTCGGCCGCGCCATCGGCAATCTGCTGAGGAATGCGCAGAAATACGCGGCGCACGAGGTGGCGCTGCGCGCGCGCCGCGACGATGGCACGCTCGAGATCGCCGTCGAGGACGACGGCCCCGGCATTCCGGACGAGGAACGGGACCGCATCTTCGAGCCGTTCTACCGCCTCGACCGCAGCCGCGACCGCGCCACCGGCGGCTTCGGCCTGGGCCTGTCGATCGCGCACAAGGCGATCGCGCTGCACGGCGGCAGCCTGAAGGTCGAGCAGTCGGCGCTGGGCGGCGCGCGCTTCGTGATCCGCCTGCCGGACGGCGTGCTGGCCGACTGAACGCTTACTTCCCTTGGGCGACCTTGTCGACGAGCTTGCTGGCCACGTTCAAGGTGGCCTTGAACACCATGTCGCGATCAGCACCCTGCATCTGGCCGGACTCCAGCGCCGGCGTCGTCAGGTAGCGGCCGTCGACGATGAGCGTCGGTGCGGACTCGACCTGGTACTGCGCCGCGATCCGTCCCAACTGGCGCAGGCGCGTGGTCACGCCGAACGAATTCCACGCGTCGAGGAATTGCGCGCGGTCGATGCCGTTCTTCGTGGCCCAGTCGATGATGGCGTCGTCCGTGTTCAGGCGGATATGGTCGACGTGTACGGCCTTGAACACTTTCTCATGCATGTCGCCGAGCCGGCCCAGCGTCTCGAGCGTCAGGTACAAGTGCGCTTCCGGATCGGATTGGCCCGTCAGCGGATAGTGGATGCGGCGCACCGTGATGCGGTCGCCCTGCTGATGAATCCAGTCTTCGAGCAAGGGTTCCAGCGCATTGCACACCGGGCAGTGGTACATGAAGAACTCGATGACCTCGACTTTCTTGCCCGTCGTCTGCACGGGTTGCGGCTGGGTCAGCGTGATGTAGTCGACGCCGTTCTGCGGCACGGCAGGCGAGGCGGATGCGAGGGAGGCCGACAGGCCGAGCAAGATGACGAGGCCGGCGGCGCGCAGGAAACGCATGGGCAATCCTTCAGGTCGTGGAAAACCCGCAGATTACCATTTTTTCATTGAGAAATAGCTTAGTAGAAACTGAAGGCCGGCGCATGGCGCCCCGGCCGGCGTGGCGTGATGCCGCGCGTGCGTCAGCGACGGCGCACGACCGGCGCGGGCGCTTCCGGCTTCACATGGCGCATGCCGTACCACAGGTGCTGCCACCAGTGCTCGCGCGAATGGACGGTCAGCAGGCATTGCTGGTCGATCTCGCCCTTGAAGATCGGATCCTGACATTGCTTCGACACAAGCGCGTTGCGCTGGTTCTCGGCGTTCACCAGCGCAACGGCAAGCCAGAACACAAGACCGGCGAGCACGACCACGAGGACCCAGGCCAGGTGGTTCCAATTGCTCGAGTCGAACAAGTGCTCCTCTTCCGGCTTGGACTTGTCGTAGATCTTGAGGATCTTCCCTTCGACGTTGCTCATTGCGCTGTTTATTACCTTTCGTGTTGCGGTGTGTGTGTTATTTCGACTTCGCCGCCTTCGCGACCAAGGCGTCCATCACCTGCAAGGTGGCCTGGAACAATACGGGCTCGCTGGTGGCCTTGACGGAATTGTAGACGATCGAGGGGGCCGTCTGGTACTTGCCGTCGATGATGACGGTCGGCACGCCATCGACCTTGTAATCGGAAGTGAGCTGCGGCAGGCGGTGCAGCTTCGTAATGACGCCGAACGAGTTCCACATGTCGAGGAATTTAGCGCGGTCGATGCCGTTCTTCGCCACCCAGTCGATGATCGCGGCGTCCGTGTTCAGGCGCAGGTGATCCACGTGCCAGGCCTTGAACACCTTCGGCTGGAATTCCTCGGCCTTGCCCATCGCCTCGAGCGTCACGTGCAGGTGCGCTTCCGGATCGTTGGGGCCCGTGGACGGCAGGTGAATCCGCTTGAACTGAATGTTGCCACCCTGCTTTTTGACCCACTGTTCGAGCGATGGTTCCAGCGCGTTGCAGTGCGGGCAGTGGTACATGAAGAATTCGATCACCTCGACCTTCTTGCCCGTCGTCTGCACCGGTTGCGGCTGAGCGAGCGTCACGTACTCGACACCGTTCTTCGGGTCGGTCGGCGAAGCGAAAGCGGTGCTGGCGGCGAGCGCGGTGGCGAGCAGGGCAAAACGCAGGGAACGCATAGATTTCCTTCTGGAGTTGGTTAAGCGAACGTCCGCGAGATTACCACTTTTTCGGACGTCCGCCTTAGCCGGGGCTTATTTATTGCATTTGCTTACGGGTCGTAACGAGTGCTTACGCACGTTCGCATCAGAAGTCGTAACGCGCCGACAACTTCAGTTGGCGCCCGTCGCTCGGATAGATGCCGGACTGGCATCCGAACGCATTGCTGAAGTAATGACGGTCCGCCAGGTTCAGCCCCGTCGCGGCGACTTCCCACTGGCCCACCTTGACGGCGTAGCGCGCGTCGAACGTCGTGTACGACGGGATGCGTGCAGAGCAGCCGTTCGAGAAGTCGCTGCCGTAGCGCTGGCTGTCGACCCATTGCGCGCCCACGTCGGCCGACTGGCCATTGCCCGGCACCCACGCGAGGCGCGCCGTCACGACGTTCTTCGGCACGAGCACCAGTTCGCGACCCGTGTTCGGCCCCGCCGTGAAGTGGGCGATCACGTGCTGCGCGTGCGCGCTCGCGCGCCAGCCGGCGGCAATGACAGCGTCGGCGTCGAGCTCGAAGCCCTTGCGCTCCGTCGGATCGAGGTTCGTGTTCGCGCCCCAGCCGCCGTTCAGCGTCGGGTCGTAGAAGATCTCGTTGTTCAGGCGGTGACGGAACACGCGCGCCGTCAACGTGCGGCTGTCGTCGCCCGGGATGTGGCGCAACGTGGTGCCGATCTCCAGGTCGTGCGACGTCTGCGCCTTCAGGATGTCCGTCGCCGGGAAGCGGTAGCTGTTCTCGTCCGCGTTCGCGACGCGATAGCTCTGCCCTGCCTTCGCGTACACGTCGACCTGCGGATGCACGCGGTAGCTGGCCTGCGCTTCCCACGCGTTCATCGACTGCGAACGGTCTTCCGGCGCAACGAACGCGTCGACGTAGTCCTTGTCGAACGTCTCGTGGCGCGCGCCGATGGCGACGCGGCCCTCGTGCGCAGGATCGAAGCGCAGCTCGTCGCGCACGTAGACGGCGCGGCCCGACTGGCTCGCGTCCGCGCTCGAGTACGACGCCGTCGTCTTGCGCTTCCAGCGCGTGGCGTCGATGCCGCCCACCAGTTCGTTGAGCATGCCGCCGACGTCGGACAGCCAGCGCGCACGCGGCGAGACCTGGTCCTGGCGGCTGTCGTAGGCACCCACCGACGTGAAGCTCGTCGACAGATAGTTCGACCTCACGTTGCGCTCGCGGTGCGACAGGTCCAGCGCCAGGTCGACGGGACCCAGGCGGTATTCCGCGAAGACGCTCGCGCGGTCCGTGTCGAGCGAACCGAAGTCCTTGGACGTGTGGGTCTGGCGCGGGTCCGCGTCGAATTCGGCGAGGGTCAGCGAACCGGGGAAGCGCGACTCCTGGCGCGCGCTTTCGACGTGGATGCCGGCGCGGCCGCCGGTGAAGCGCGTCTGCAGGTTCAGCGACGCCGTCGTCTGGTCGAAGTCGTTGTTGTGGCGGTAGTTGTTGCTGCCCTGGCGCGCGACGGCGATGTCGGCGCTGACGGGGCCCGCCGTCTGCTCCAGCGACGCGCGCACGTCGTGCTCGCGGAACGAGCCGCCTTCGGCGAACACGGAGCCGTGCGGCCCGCCCGCTTGCGCGCGGCGCGTCGTGATCGTGATGACGCCACCGGTGGCGCCTTCGCCATACAGCACGCTGCCGCCGCCGCGCGTGATCTCGATGCGCTCGACCGTGTCGATCGGGATCGTCGACAGCACGGCGTTCGACAGCTCGTTCTCGTTCAGGCGCACGCCGTCGACCATGATCACCATGTTCTGCGCGCTGTTGGTGCCGAAGCCGCGCAGGTCGAGCGCGAAGTCGGGCGACGAATCGAGGCTCTGGCGGCCGAACACGCCGCCCACCTTGCGGATCGCGCTGTTGACGTCATTGACGCCGGCGCGGCGGATGTCGTCCTGCGTGATGACGGTGGCGCCGATCGGGCGCAGGCTTTCCACGCTGGGGAAGCGCGCGCCGGTGACGACGACGGTGGACGGGATGTCGTCCTGCGCGCAGGCGGCGCCGGTGGACAAGGACAGGACGATGGCACAGGCCAGCGCGAGCGGCTTCATAGCCGGCGCGCCGCGGGTGGAGGCGGCAAGATTCATTGGATGTTCAGTCTTCGAGTTGGCACCGGCAAGCGTCCCCGCACGCCGGCGTACACAAAAGCGCGGCATGACGCCGGCTTCCCCTGTCTGGCCGGTCTCCGGGCTCCAAGACGGACCGTCCCACCTTCCTATGCAAGCACAGTGGCTGTCGGGGCGGCCTGTCGCCGTGCGGCGACGCTTGTTTACCGTTGCGGGGGCAGCACACGTTCGCGCGTCGCCGGTGGCGAAGCGCATCGTGTTTCCCGTTTAACTGCACGCGCAGACGCGCATGCGGGCACCAGAACCCGAAGATTATAACTTGCCAACGCGGGCCCGGGCATAAATGCGTGGCGACGGGACGCGGAACTCGCATATAGTGTGAGCACAAAAACAATGGACGCAAGGGGTCTTGCATGAATCCACGTTTCGCCTCGCCCGGGGGCACTGCCGCCCACGGGGTCCGCCTCGCCATCGCCGCCGTCCTGCTGGTGGCGGGCGCCGTGTTCGCCGCCGACCTGCTGGCCGGCGCGGCGCCCGTGACGGCGCGGCCGCCTGTCATCGCGCCCGCGGTGCCGCCTTCGCCGGACGGCATCGCGCTCGCCGCGCCCGATGCCGCTGCCGTGCGCGTGCCCAGCGCCCCGGATGCATGGGGCGGCCCGCGTACCGGCTTGGAGCCGACGCTGTCCGACCGCGTCGTCCACTACGACATCGCGGCCACGCTCGACCCGGTCAAGCACACTGTCGCGGGCCGCGAGCGACTCGCGTGGCGCAACCGCAGCAACGTCGCCGTGAAGGCCGTCTACCTGCACCTGTACATGAACGCGTTCGAAGGCGCGGGCAGCACCTATTTTACGGAGCGGCGCGAGCGCGACGGCACCTTCCGCTCCGGCGTCGACATCAAGGACGCGTGGGGCCACATCGACCTGCGCCGCGTCGCGCAAGGTGGTGCCGCCGTGCCGTGGCGCTTCATCCAGCCTGACAACGGGCCGCCCACCGATCACACGGTCGTGCGCCTCGACCTGCCGCAAGCGGTCGCGCCGGGCGCCACGACGACGCTCGACATCGACTTTCTCACGCAGCTGCCGCGCGTCGTCGCGCGCACCGGATATTTCGGCACGTTCCACCTCGTCGCACAGTGGTTCCCGAAGATCGGCGTGCTGGAACTGCCGGGCGAGCGCGGGGCGCAGGCGCCGCGCTGGAACGTGCACGAGTTCCACCTGAACTCCGAGTTCTACGCCGACTTCGGCAGCTACGACGTCGCGTTGACCGTCCCGCGCGGCTACACGGTGGGCGCGACGGGCGAGCTGCAAGGCCAGCCCGTCGATAAGGATGGCATGCGCACGTGGCGCTTCGCGCAGGGCGACGTCCACGACTTCGCGTGGACCGCGGACAGCCAGACGGCGAAGCCCCTCGTCGCCGCGTGGTCCGGCCCCGGCAGCCCGCCCGTGACGGTGACCGTGCTGTACCCGCCCGAATTCGCCGCGAGCGCGGCGCCCGCGCTGAAGGCGGCGCAGGACGCGCTGACATATTTCTCGACGACGCTTGGCCCCTATCCGTACAAGACGCTGACCATCGTGATCCCGCCGTACAACGCGGAGGAAGCGGGCGGCATGGAATATCCGACCTTCTTCACGGCGGAGGCCTATGCGGACGTCGAACCGCGCACGGCGCACCAGTTCGAGCTCGCCTTCGTCACGATCCACGAATTCGGCCACGGCTATTTCTACGGCCTGCTCGCATCGAACGAATTCGAAGAACCGATGCTCGACGAGGGCCTCAACGAATACTGGGACAACCGCATGATGCGCGACCAGGGCCAGCTCGCCTACATCGCGACGCCGCTGCTGCGCCGACTGGGCTTCGCCCCCGGCTATCCCACGTTCGATGCCGAACGCGGCGGCACGCCACGCCTCGACCCGGCCGATGCGCCCGGAGAAAACGCGTGGCACCGCCTGCAGGACATCGGCCCCGTGTACACGCGCACGGCCACGTTGATGCGCGACCTCGAAGCGCGCATCGGCCGGGCGCCGATGGAGCGCGCGTTCAAGGAGTACTACCGGCGCTGGAAGTTCCGCCACCCGAGCGTGGCCGACCTGCGCGAGACGCTGGCCGAGGTGACGGGCCAGCGCGCCGTCATCGAGGACGCGTTTGCGCGCCAGGTATATGCCGTCGCGCGCGTCGACGACCGCATCCAGGATCTCACGAGCACGGAGCTCACGCCGCTGCCCGGCACCCGGTTGCACGATGGCGCACGCGTCGAGGACAAGCCGACCAACGTCGACAAGTGGATCGACGCCGCGCGCGCCCGCTGGCGCAAGGCGCATCCGCACGCGCCGGACGGCACCGGCCCGTATCCCTACCGCACCGACGTCACCGTCGTGCGCCGGGGCGCGCCCGTCCCGCAGACGCTCGTCGTGACCTTCGCGGACGGCAGCACGGAGACCGCGCGCTGGGATGCGGACGAACGCTGGCACAAATTCACGTGGACGAAACCGGCGCGTGCCGTCAAGGCGGAACTCGACCCGCAGCGCCAGCACTACCTCGACGTCAGCAAGCTCGATGACGCCCGCACGCTCGAACCGGACGCCAGCGCGTCGCGCCGCTGGGGTCTCGAATTCGAGGCCGTCGCCGAATACCTTCTCTCCCTGATCGCCACGTTATGACGACCGAATCCACCATCGCGTCCCCGTCCCTCGCCGCACACAACACCGCCGTGCCCCGTCCGGCCGACCTGCGCGCCGTGCTGCCCGCGGCGCGCGGCGCGCTGCAATGGCGCCTGCTGCTGTGGTGGGCGCTGCTCCTGCTGCTGCCGGCCGTCGCGGCCACCTTGCCCGCGTGGCAGTGGCTGGCCGCCGGCCTCGATCATTCGCCGTACGCGGCCATGCTGGCCAAACGCCTGGACATGATCGCGTTCGCCGACCTCGTGGGCGCCGCGAAGGACCGATATGCGCCGGCGTTGGGTGCGGGCGGCATCGTCGCGCTCGTGCTGACCTTGCTGGTCTCCCCGCTGCTGTCCGCGATGACGATCGCCGCAGCGCGCGCGCCGCAGCTGCTCGGCATGGGCGCCCTGCTCACGGCGGGCGCCCAGGACTATCCGCGGCTCGCGCGCATGCTCGTGTGGTCCGTCGTGCCGCTCGGTGCCGCCGCGCTGCTTGGCGCCTGGGCGCACCGGCTGGCCGGCACGTTTGCCGAGACGGCGCTGCTCGAAAGTGACGCGAACCGTGCCGCGCACCTTGCGCTGTGCTCGACAATCGCGCTGTTCCTGGTGGCCCATGCCACGGTCGACGTCGGGCGCGCCGTGCTGGGCGCCGACCGCCGCCGCGGCTCCGCCGTCGCCGCGTGGTGGCACGGCTGCGGCCTGCTGGCACGCCGGCCGCTGGCGCTGCTGGGCACCTATCTCGCCGTCACGGCGCTCGGCTTCGCGCTCGCGGCCGTGCTCGCGTTCGCGCGCACGCGCGTGCCGGCGCTTGGAACGGCCGGGACGATCGGCGCCGTCGTGCTGGCCCAGCTGGTGGTGCTCGTGATCGGATGGATGCGCGCGGCGCGGCTGTTTGCGCTGGTCGCACTGGTGCGGTGAGCTGGTGGGCTTGGGGTGCCCACGCGGTGATACGTGACGGGTAATCCATCGTGCCCGATCCGGCGACCACAAACGATCGCCACGCAGATCGGCTACCATGAACATCCCGATCGCCGTTTCGAAGGAGGTTCCATGACCCGCTTGCCCACCTATTTCGTTTCGCACGGCGGCGGCCCGTGGCCGTGGATGAAGGACCAGTACGGCCCCGCCTATGCGGAACTGGAAGCGTCGCTGGTCGACATCAGGCGCCAGGTCGGCGTGCGTCCAAAGGCGGTGCTCGTCGTGACGAGCCACTGGGAGACGGACGCGTTCACCGTGTCGTCCGGCACGGCGCCCGGCATGATCTACGACTACGGCGGCTTCCCGCCGCATACATACCAGATCCGCTACCCGGCACCGGGCGAGCCGCGGCTGGCCGAGCACGTCGCGCAATTGCTGAACGACGCTGGCCAGCCCGCCCGGCTGGACGCGGAACGGGGCTTCGACCACGGCACGTTCTCGATGCTGGCGCCCATCTATCCCGACGCCGGCATGCCCGTCGTGCAGCTCTCGATCCGCCACGGCTACGACCCGGCCGTCCACCTGGCCGCGGGCCGCGCGCTGGCGCCGCTGCGCGATGAAGGTGTGCTGATCCTCGGCAGCGGCCTGTCGTTCCACAACCTGCGCCAGTTCGGCCCGGCCGGCGCGCAGGCGTCCAAAGCGTTCGACGCATGGCTGCAGCACGTCCTGCTGGACTTGCCGCCGGCCGAGCGCGAACGGGCGCTGCTGAACTGGAGCGCGGCGCCGTCCGCGCGCGTGGCGCATCCGCGCGAGGATCACCTCGTGCCGCTGTGGGTGGCGCTGGGCGCGGCCGAGCAGGAGCCGGCCGCGTGCGTGTATCACGAGGACAGCTTCTTCGGCGCGTTGACGGTGTCGAGTTTCAGGTTCGGCGCAGCGGCCGCCTGATGGTGCCCGGAGCCGGAGTCGAACCGGCGTCCGTTGCTAGTGCCGTAGGGTGGGCGGCC
>NZ_JANUGW010000035.1 GCF_024753285.1 Massilia pinisoli
CAGGTTGCGCTTGACGATGCGGCGCTCGTCTTCCGTCAGGCCGTTCGGGTGCTTCCACAGCTCGATGTCGCGCTGCATGTTCACTTCCTGCGGCATCCAGTGGTTGGCGCAGCCGGCCAGGTATTTGTCCCACGCCCACTCGTACTTGAACGGTACGAGCTGGTTGACGTCGGTCTTGGCGTTGATCATGCGCTTGTCGTCCGCATTCACGCGCTTAGCGACGTCGGCGGCGTCAGCGTAGTTGGCATTCGATGTAGCGGCAGGCATGCCTGCCGGCTCTTCGTCCCATGACAGCATGAGCGTTCCCCTTGCAACGTTTGCGGCCACCCGGCCGCTGGCACGACGGTACCGCACGACGGTCCAGTCCGCTTCGTGGGCGATTACGGGTCAGGTTCGGCGTCTACCTAGCGCTCGCGGACCTGCACTTCAGGTTGCGATATCTTTTCCATGCTGCTGCCTGATCTGTCGCGCCCGGATCGCGACTGGCTGACCTGGTCAGGATGGATTTTCGGCCCTATGACTTCCTTGCCTTCTCGTAGCTGCTGGGTGATCAGCTCTTTACCGATCGCGATAAACTTCGCCTCGTGCCCGGGCAGATGTGCCTCTGCAAATTTGCGGGCTGCGTCTAGCAGGGCGTACGCCTGGACTAAATCCGGATACTTCTTCACCGCCAGAGTGGGCTTGTCATTAACGAACGCTGATAATTTCTCGTTCAGTGTCTGATCCACTGGCTTCGCGAGGGATCTCGGGCGCGCGAGCCCCTGCTCTCGTACAGCGCCTGGCTCGATCAAGTTGGCCGGTTCCCGTTGATTCAACTGCGCGAGGTCAAGCTCCGTCGGCTTGTAGCCGGCAACCTGCAAGCCGTTGCGTGTCGCTTCCATCCATGCCGCGCGCCGAAAGCTCTCCGATCCCTTCACGGTGACGCTGTTCCAGCCACGTTCCCTGGCGATCTCAACGAGGGCAACAATGACTTCCGGATGCTCACCTCTTGTCGCCAGGCGAGCGCCACGATCGACAAAAGCAGGCGAACGGTCGGGGAAATAATAATCGCTGTCGACCTTCAGGAAGCGCTTGCGCACGGAATCGGGTACCGTAGTCAATCTGGCAGTGTCGCGATCAACTTTATCGGGCACAGCAGCCTGCGTCTGCACCGCTGCCGGCTTCTCGCCGTTGACCTCTTGGGCGTCCATCTTCAGCTCAGGCGCAAGCCTGTCGAACTCCACCTTGTAGTTGGGATCCTCGTGACGGTTGCGGCCAACCACCGCAAGACCCAGCTTGCGAGCGGCGGCATCCTTGATCATACGTAGCGTTCCAACATCCGACTGGGCGATGGCAGCGGCCGGTTTGGCGACGGCAGTGGCGTTTCGCGGCGCGCTGAGGGCACGCGACCGTTCCAATAGCTGACGCAGCAGCCGTGCGTCCTCGGCATCTTGCAAGTCCTGCGGGTCAACTTCACTGATCGGTCCTTTGCCGATATCCCGACCAGCCTCGATCACGTTTTCCTTTGCCGCTTTTCCTGCCTTGGCGATGGACGCCTTGGCCGCACCCGCATTGCTGGACGAGTCTGCGCCTTGGACTGCCGTCTTCGTCTGGGGTCCCACCTCACCGGATTGCACGTCAGGCCTACCTTGCGTCTGTGCGACAAGTGAGGGGCTCGTCTGCAAAGCCTGGCCTGACCGATCCAATTGCGCGCGCCGCAGTTCCGTCCGACGCTCAAGCGCGGCCTGGAACGCGACATGCTGCTGCATGAAAGCGATTCCTTCCGGTGTTGGGACGGGCGCGGGTGGCAAAGGTGGCAGGTTGTCCGTCTCAGTTTGTGCCAAATTGCCTTGTCCCCGCACCTTCCCTGGCTGTACGTCTTGGGTCGGAAGCGCCTCGGTAAGCACGTTCTTCGTTTTCGAACTGCGTGAAGAAGCCCGCGCTCGCTTTGGCTTGACGCCCTCCTCTGCCTCCTCCACGATTTGAGCCTTTGCGGTGGTCCGTCTTTTTGGCTTCTCCATCTCCGCACTGATATCTATCCCCGCCAATTCAGCCGTCTGGCTCATCGCTGCCTTGTGCGCCTCCATGCCGGCCGCGCCGGCGACGCCGCCCTCTTTTTGCTCGTCGCTCATGTCACTGCTCCTGTGAGGATTCAACGGCCTTCATGAATGAGCCGAACGCCTTCTTCAGGTCGTCATCCGTGATCGGCTCGCCTTTTGGTAATTCGACTTTGGAGAAATCGACGGCATACGCGGTCAGGTTCAAGTTGCCGAGCTTGCCGAAATCTCCAGGTGTGACCGATCGCGTCGGAGCGGCGCCTGCGGAGAGTTCGACAATACTGGTCGTCGACTCACACGCCACCGGCGCGGATGTCAGTTCGACTGAAATGGGCCGGATTGCCGGGACAGGCAGGTTTGCCCGGGCCGCGAACAGGCCCAGCTTCCAGAACCAGATCTTCTTGCACAGGATCGGCAGCATCCCCTCGACGGCAATGATCTCGTGGTTCTTGCCCATCTGTTTGACTTCCTGCGGGTTCATCAACGGACGAGCTACTTGGGAGACCGTGCTGCTTCCCCCACCTGCCTTGCTGGAAAACGTAAAACGTTGGCGCGAGCGGGAAACCACCTCCGCCGTATAAGGACCGAGCATGCGGGAAATATCCTCGGCATACTTCTGTTCGCGAGGCGCGAAAATGACGGACGCTCCGCAGCAACTCATGATCGTCTCCGCGCCATCGGCGCCGTAGACCTGGCGCAGCTGCGATACCGCCTGCACGATGATGAAGGCGCGCAGTCCGTAGCCGCCCATCAGACCAATGGAATCCAGGACGATAGGCATGCGCCCCATGGCCGTGAATTCGTCCTTGATCACGGCCACCTCGTGTTTGAGGGTCGGATCGTCCTCAGGCATCTTGTCCATGTTGCAGTCATAGAGCTGCGTGAAGAACAGGTTGAGCAGCAACCCAAGACGGCCAAGATCGCCTGGATTGACGCCGAAATAGATCGAAATCCGCTCGCGGCGCAGGTCACACAGGTTGAACGAATCAGTGCTTGTCGCCGCATCCACCAAAGGGTTTGCCCAGAGCTGGAGCTTGGCCGTGAAAGTCTTGCGGATCGACGACTGGGTTTGCGGACTCAGATGGATGAAGTCGTAGAGCATCCGCTTGCAGGTCGGCGAGAGCGGATTGTCACTCCCGTCCCGGCGCGCGATCACCCCGCGCCAGTGTTCGCCGATCCCCTCCGCCTCCCCATACATGATCTGTCTGAGCATCTCGCCCAGCGTACGTGGCAATACCGGCGTTTCGATGACGTACAGCGCCAGCCCAAGGAACAGATCTCGGCACGATGCGGGCCAGAACGGATCGCCGCTCGCCGGATCCGGCGACAGCATGTTCGCGATCTTCTGGAGCGCGTTGATCCGCAGGGCCGGCTCGTCGGGTACATAAAATCGAGAGATCGGGTTCCATTGCGCGGTGCAGCCATCGGGTGCAAGAGGGTCGAACAGGAATACCTTGGAGAACAGTGAACGCCACCCGGCCGTTATCCGGTAGCACTCCTTGCGTGTGTCGTTGATGACGAAGCTGCCGCGCCAGCTCAGCGCGTTGGGCTGCACAAGTCCCGCGCCCTTCCCTGTCCGCGGACCCGCGGCGCAGAATGCACCACGCTGCTGTCCCAGCGTGATCAGTTTGCCGCCCATGCCGAAGAGACCGCCCCAGCGACCGAGCACCAGGCCGTCATCGTCGAACAGTCCCGCTGCAGCCACCTCCCGGCGCGTCGCGAACCGGGCGTCGCCGTGCAGCGATCGCTTCGCCGGACGCATCAGGCAAACAAGGGTGGCGATGGCCGCACACCAGCCGCCGACAAGACAGATGACGAGCCAGCGCCGCGTGTACGGGTCGTCGCCATACTGCTGCCAGTACGCCAGCACGGTGAACGGCGTGGCTGCGTATGGCGGTAATAGAGGGCTGTGCAGCTTGACGAGGAAGAGATAGCTGGCGAGGTAGAACGCGAGAACGACGCCGCCGGCCAGCATGCCGGCCACGACGAGGGTATGGTGCCGCTCGCTATCCGCAGGGGTCATGAGCATGTTGGTCTCCTCAGCCGAGCTGGCGCATCGCGAATGCCGGATCGAAGTACACTTCGGAGACGGCGCGTTGCCCATCCGGCAGCCGCTCCATCTGCACGACGATGTCGACTAGTGCATGCAGGGTAGTCATGATGTCGGCAAGCTCCAGTCCACTTCCCTCCGGGCTGCCCTTGATCATCAGCGCCAGGCGACGGAAAGCCAGTTTCGCGCGCGTGGCGTGGACCGTCGTGATGGTTCCCGGGTGGCCGGAATTGAGCACGTTCTGGATGAAGAAAAACGACTCGTCGCCGCGCAGCTCGGCAAGCAGCACGCGGTCCGGACGCATGCGCAGTGCCGCCTCCAGCAGGTCGCGTGGAGCCAGCTGCGACACGCCGTTACCGCCCTTCGGGTACGACAGGTTGACCTGGTTATCGTGCGAGAGGCGCATCTCCCGCACATCCTCGACGGTGACGATCCTCTCGTGCGACGGGATCAGTGTAGAGAGCGCGTTCCCCAGCGTCGTCTTGCCCGAACCTGTCGCTCCGGACGACACGATGTTTTTGCGCCGCTTGACGGCGAGCGTGAAGAATCGTTCCCACTCCGCCAAGCGAAACAGGTCCAGCAATTCCCGGTCAGACTCCGGCAAGGCAGCTTCGAGCGCATTGCGCTCGTCCGGCGCCAGCGACAGCGATTGCTCGCATCGGGTCGCGCCGAACGCCCCCTGAGCAATCAGTTCCCGCAACGAGAAGACAGTCGAACTGGGCCTGCGAATGGTGATCGACACGGTCCCGGTCGGGACCGCCGGCGGGATGACGATCTGGACCCGCTGGCCGTCCGGCAGCTGGGCACCAAGGAGCGGGTGGGCTTCTGTGATGTCCTGACTCGAACGGTTACGCAGCAGCTTCGCCAGGTCCAGGCACCAGTCGAAGCTCAACACCGGCAAGCGATGGGTTTCCCACCGTCCCTCACGTTCCGCGACGAGGAGACCCGGGCAGTTGATCACGATCTCGGTGACACTCGCGTCGTCCAGGAACGCGGACAGCGGCTCGAGCGCAAGTGCCACCGTGGACTTTTCAGGATGGTTTTCGCATACGTCGCGCATGGCTGGCCTCATCTTGCGGTAGAGGGACGTTCCTGCAGCGCATACACGTCCCGGAAGTCGAGATCGCGCGCGACGTGGATCACGACCTGGGACGCCTGGGGCGCTGTCAGGGTCGGAGGGATGTTCAGGGTGGTTTTCAGCACGTCGCTCATGACCTGTTGCGCGTCGCCCGTAATGTTGGGAAAAGCGATGGTCGTGTTGTTGTTGCCGCCGCCCTGATGAAGGGCTGTGAGATATGGGCCGATGTCGCTGATTACGCTCAGCAGGATCGCGGCGCCGAAGCGATCCCAGAAGTGGTTGTCGACGTCGCCTGTGATGCCCGGGCGGCCGAGCCAGTCCGCGCCGATCGAATCGACATCGACCAGCACGTGGTTTGGCGTCTCGCCGCGCGACCAAACGATGCCGACGCGGCGCTGCCCCTGCGCCACGCCGTTGGCCTGCATGCCTACCCACTTCGTGCCGCGTTCGAGCAGGATGATCTTGCCATCCGCGCCGCGCACGTCCTCGGTCTGGATGCACGTGACGGGACCCGGCAAGGTGGTATCGAGCGCCTCGACCACATCGCACGGTATCTTGGTCCCACGCGTGATCATCATGCCCGGGTCTGCCAGCATGTATGCCCGGGATGCCGGCGCCTGGGACGGCGGCGTCGCGTTTGCCGGACCGCTACCAGCGGTTTGGATTGGACCTGCGGGGCCCGCTGCGCTACTCGCGACGTTCGGAAGGCCACCATTGGACTGCGGCGTATCCGGCAGCTTGAACGACAGCGGAGACTCCAAGCGCTGCTTCATGCGTTGCTGCGCAGGCGTCAGCGGACTGGTACCTGCGGTGGCACCGCTGGGCGTCAACGCCGGCCCTGCCACATTGACGGGTACGCTCGCCGGCATCGCTGCCGGCGACAGCGAAGACAGCGTCATTTCCGGTCTGGTTTCGGCAAACGCCGGAGCCTTCAGCGGCGGGAGGCTTGTAGGCACGGGCGGCGCGGCTTCGACCGGTGTTTCGGCAGCCTCCTTGTGCCTGTTGTAGACGGCCGCGTAATAGCGCCACAGCGCCAGGCCAGCCACCGCCACCACGCTGACGATGATGATCAGGTTTGCCGCCTTGTTCTGCGCGCGCATTCCACGATCAACCGTCGCGTCATCGCGTTCTCCTTCGATGACGTTATCCATCTCGACATCGTCCTTGTCGCGCTGGCGTCGTCCGAACGGAAAGATGTTCATTGCGTTCCTCCCTTGACGATGCGTTCGACCCGCGGCGACGAGGTTTTCGTCACAGGGGCTGCCCCACCGGCGTCGAACCGTTCGTTGAATACGCAGGCCACCGTCGATCCCGAGCGCAGAACGAACTTGCGGCGCACGCCGTGGACCTCAACCACGCCGTCCGGCGTTACGTTGACGTTCACGACCCGCTCAAGCTCATCGCCATCGCCACTGGCGGCGTAGATCGCCGGTATCGGGCTCCGCGCCGCGAAGCGCAGATACGTAACCGCGCCGTCGTCCCATGCCTCGACCGGGGCCAGCTCGTCCGCGCCCTGGACGGTATAGCTGCGGTTGCGGACGGGGCTGGTCTGCTGGAGCAATGCCTCGATCCGCTCCTGCTTCCTGGCCTTTGCCTCGGCCGCCTGTTCGTCCGCCGGATACCTGAAGCGCACCGTCAGGTATCCCATGTCCTTCTTCGCGGCCAGCTTCATGTCGAGGTTGTAGGCGCGCTTGTTGGTGATCACCTGTATGTTCGTCGCCGGCGCCGTCACGGCCGGCTTGAAGAACACGCCATTGCGCCTGCCCGTGCTCGCGGCCTGCCAGGCGTCGGTATCTCCGCCCACCATGTCTACCAGTTGCTCGTCCGGTTCGAACAGGATCATCGTCGACGTGCCGACCTTTCCGTAGATCGTCACCACATTGTTCGGGTTGTAGTCGACGAAGCGGATGCGCGGATCATCCTTCGACGCTATCGGATCCTGGGCTGCGTGAGCCAAACCAGCCAGCGCACCAGCCACCACGCAAACGATCAGCTTCGCGTTCATGGCGATACCTCCCGTGCCGTTGCCACCGGCGCGGAGAGCGCCACCGACCGCCCCTGCCCCGCCAGGACGGGAGCGGCCTTCTCAGGCTGCCGCATTGCTGGTGCGGCGACGCCAAGGTCGGGATCCTTGATGTAGTCGGTGATCTCCATGCCGAGATCATTGACGCGGCGGGTGCGTTCATCGGTCGCCACGTTCACCCAATGAAAAGGAATCGTCGCGATCCAGCTGGCGGCCTCCCCGGCCGGCTGGTCGGCCCTCGAGAGGCACGACGTGAAGCTCACGCGTACACCGGTCGCGGCGCCGAGCCCGTTGCGCAGGATGGTGATAGCGCCGATCTGGACGCGCACCTTCCCATCCTTCTTGTACACGTTCATCGGCGACGCGGGATTGGCGGTGTCCCAGTACGCAGCCCATTGCGCCTGCAGGCGGGGGCTCATGAAGGCGGCCGCGTCATAGTAGGAGTCCTCGGCCGTGTCGAACGTGTAGCCTTCGCGTGCGCGCAGAAAAGTGGCGATGCTGCGCCGGATGGTCGCCTCCTCCGGCGACAGCTGGTATGCCGCGAGCGACATCAGCGGCCTCGTGGCGCCGGTCGACTTGTCGACGACCAGCACTTCGGGCGGCGGCGCCGGCCGCATGGACGTATGAATGGCGCCGGCGGCGATCGCGAACGCCGCGATGGCGAGCATGGACGCCCCGGCCGCCACCCTCCATGCGGTCCTGCGCGAACGTTGTTCCACGTCCGTTCGCCGGTCGGACTCGGCCGCGGAATGTTCCAACAAAAGCTGTATGTCGTCGTGGGTTTCGATAAACCGGCGCAGCTCATCCACATGGACAGCGAGTGCGTCCCTAGCGTTCGTGGTCTGCATGAATGGCTCCTATGCGGCGGTGCCGCAGCTTGGATAGGTGGCGCCGGTCTGTGCCGACACGTTGATGGGGCGACGGTCCGTGCCGTCGCAGGTGGGCGGCCTGGAGGCACAGCCGTCCAGTACTGCCAGGGTCACAACCAGCAGGATCAGTTTGCGCATGGCGTCCTCACCGTTTCGTGTGCGTGATCGAATTTTTTGCCCGCCCCCGGGACAGGCCCTTGGTGGCGACCCAGGCCTTGCGACCGACGTAGCGGACAGGCCTCGTCGAGTAGTCGGCACCCTTGCCTATGAGGCTACGGCCGTGGCGATACATGAGGTGCCCGGTCAGCCGTCCCATGCCGAACGAAGACAACGAGACGCCGCCGGCGAGTCCTGCGGCGATGGTCAGGACCGATGCGAGCGCGAGCAACGAGATCAGCCCCATCGCGAGGAACGGAAAGATCTGGTCGACATCGCCCGCGTTCGCGATCGCCGCTTCGGATGCCGCCCGCGAGAACAGCTTGAGCACCAGCAGGTTGACCGCCATGACGAGGATGGGAACGAGGAAGTAGTTGCTGAGCTGCCGGATCCAGGCATTGAAGTAGCCCGACGTTGTTTCGAACAGCAGGCTGATGATGAACAGCGGGCCCAGCGCCAGGATCGCCGTCAGCGCGACTTTGGACAGCGCCATCAGGAAGAAGCCGTACGCTGTCACGATGATGGTCAGTGCCCATACGGCGATGGCCACGACGTAAAGACCCACATCGCCGCGAAGGATGCCGGCCTTGCCCCAGAATTGCTTTCCGATGTCGAATCCCTGGCTGAGCAAGGCATCGAGAGCGCCGGTAAAGTTCGTGGAGTCCGGCGAGCGTGCCACGGCGGCAGCCATGTCGTCCGGGCCGTGGAGGAAGGTCGCGGTAATGACGGTGTTGTACTCGGCCAGTCCGATTCCGACGCCAAAGATCACGGATATCTTCAGCACCCTTTCGGCCATGTCCATCAAGGGTTCCCTGATGGCTCCCCGCATGCTGGCGAAGCCCCAGAGCACGATGTACAAGCCGAGAAAGGTGAACGCCGCGGGCGCGATGGCCCTGGCGACAGCGGCGACCTGTTCACCGACGTACGCATCGCACACCCGCTCGATATATGCGAGGCTGTCGGTGAAAAAAGTGGTCGGGGAAGCCATGACTTTGCCCTATGGCGTTACGCGGGGAAACCGACCGGTGCCAGCGGAAGCGATACGTTCCGCCTGCAGCGCGTTCACGCAGTTCGGATCGTCGCCTGTACGGCCCGGATCGTTCGCACAGGATGCGAACACCTTTTTCCGCACGTCAGGCTGCTTCAGGTAGTCGTCGACCGTGAGGACAGGTCCGGCTGTTGCCTCGGCGACCACAGGGCTCTGCTTGGAACAGGCGGTGCAAGTGGCTGCCACAAATACGGCGCAAGTAATGACGGCGGTGTGTATGACGTTCATGATGGGCTCCTTAGGATGTAGGTATGCGTCAGGGCAGCCTGGTGTCGATCCTCGGGAAGTTGCCCAGCCCCGAGGAGGCGGCACGCATCTGGTCGATCATCAGCCGCTGCGCCTCCTCCTGTGCCGCTGCGCCGTTCGCCGCCGCCGTCAGCTGGTTCTGGTCCTTGACGAGGCTGGCGTGTTCGATGGCGATGGCGTTGGCAAGGTCATACGCGGCCTTCGGGTCGTTCGTCGTCGCGAGGGCGCCGGTGAGCGTCCGCAAGCGCTGCTCGCGAACCGCGGCGTCGTTGTACGCCGCCTGCGCCATGGCTTGGCTGGCGGCGGAGAGATTTTGCGACTGGCTCAGGAACAACCGCAAAGCGGGTGGCAGGCTCGCGGCCTGCGCGGGCGTCAGGATCGCCTGCGTCGCCCTGATTTCCTGTGCGAGCGCCGACAGTTGCGTCATCGATTGGGCCCAGTCGGGCGGCAGCACACGGGCGGACGGCTGCAGCAGGTTCGCCATGCCGCGACTCCCCGTCATCGACTCGATCTGGAAGCGCATCTGCAGGTACTGCTGCTCCCACGCCCGCACCTGTTTGACTGCTTGGACCAGCGCCTTCGGATCGGTCACGACCAGCTGCGCGTGCGCCGACAGCATGCCGCTGCCCATGAGAGCGGCGAGGATCACGTTCCGGTATTTCATGCCTTGCTCCTTTCATTGATGAAGTGCGGGTACCAGCTGTCAACATCCTCTCCGTATTGCGCGATCAAGCGGTCCATGAGCGCGAGATTGGACGTGCGCGCGGATAGCACGGCGAGGTCGTCCTCCATGCCGTCGAGGGGCAGCTTGAGGACAATCGAATGGTGCCCCTGCTTGAACAGGAACATGCCGCTCCCTTCCGGCATGTCGGTCTTGATGATCTCGAATTCGCGCTCGGACAGGCCCAGACCGTCGACGTAGTCCTTCCGGCGCGCACCGGGATTCGGGAACAGGAACAGGGTCGCGACCTGCTCGACCAGCGTGCGGCTGATCGGATGGTTGATCGCGTCGCCCGGAGAGTTCGAATCGAGCGCCACGAAGCCGTTTTTCTTCCGCAGCGTGCGCAGCATGTCGTCGCAGAAGCTTGCAAATTTGGCGTCGCCCAGCGCCTTCCAGAATTCGGAAATCCAAACCGCAAGCCTGCGCCCGTCGATCAACCGGCTCGTGAGGTGGAACAGGTGCATGTTGATCGGCGTGCGAAGTTCCGGATCGTCGAGGAAGCTGGTGACGTCGAAAGCGGTGGTCTGGACCGAGCCGAGGCTGGATGCCAGCGTGTCGGCATGGTTGTCGAACACCCAGGCCAGCGTACCGTCCTTGCATCCTGCTTCGCGCGCGTGACACCACTTCGACAGGCGCTCATAAACGCTCTCTGCGCCCTTTGGCAGGTAATCCAGCACGCGCCCGAGGCGACGGTTTTCAGGCGCGAGGCGCATGACTGCATCGACCGCGTAATCGAGCTCCTTTTCTTCGGACACGCCGAGGGGCTTCGTGTCGATTTCGATTCCGTCCTGCGTCTGCATCGGACGCGACACCAGTCTGCGCACGAGACGACGCAGGTAGGACATGGTCTCCTTTTCCTGCGGATCGAGACTGAATGGGTTCCAGCCGGTCGGCAAGCCGGGCTCGATCCGATAGACCTTGCCACCCAGGCGACGCACCGCGATTTCGGTATCGCGGTCCTTCGAGAACAGGACGGATGTCAGGCCAAATTTCTGCATCATCGTCAGCAAGAACATCGCCGCGGCGGTCTTGCCCGAGCCGGTGGGGCCCAGGAACATCGAGTGAGCCACATCCTTCTTGTTGCCGCCGTTCCGTGCCTTTGGATCGGCGGCGTGCACGTTCAGATAATGCGGCGTGCCCGCGGCGGTCACCAGCATGGTCACAGCGTCGCCCCAATGGTTGCCGCTCCGCCTCCCCAGCGGGAAGTTATGTAGGGGCATGAACCCACAGGCGTTACGGCTGTTGATCAGCGAGAGCCTAGGGCGATACCGGTGATTCCCCGGCAGCTGCGCCCAATAGGCCGCCTCGCACGCGAGGTCCTCGCGCGCGCTGACAATGCCGGCGTCTGTCAGGACAGTGCGCACCTTGTCAATGTTCTGGTTGAGGTCCCGAAGCGTGACGCCCTTTACCTGCACGCTGTAGTGGTGCGTTCCCATCGCCGTGCGGCGCGATGCGAGATCATCGGCGGCATCCGGCAGTTCCTCGCGCTGCGACACTGCCGCGTCGCCCGCGTTTTCCATCTGGACGCCGGCGGTCCGCATCCGCTCCAGCGCCGCGTCCTTACGCGAAAAGTTGAAGGACTGGGTGATCACCAGCTCGCACGGAAGCGTCAGCAGGTCATCGAGGTAGATCGGATGCGTCTCGGCCGGGTATCCGTTGATACCCAACATGGCCGAATAAGCGGTGCTACCTGCCCTCCTGATTTCAATGGTTTCGGCACCGAACAGCGGCCGCGTAGTACCGATCAGCGACCGCAGGCGGCACGGGGCAAGCGCCACCCGCTCCCACTCTCCGTTCGCCAAGTAGCCGAAGAACTCGGCCGGCTCGGAAAACCATACCCCGCCGCGTTCATACAACGCCAGCCGTTCGGCCTCGTAATAGCGCAGGGAGGCGACCAATCCGTCGACAATGGCATCCAGTTCCGCCACGTTGTCGCGCCGCTCGGCCTCGATCGCCTCGTCCGTGCGTATGGAGAACAGCCTGCCCAGCGCGCCGCCAGTCCACCACGGGTTGGGCCGGAACACCACGGTCAAGTACAGCTCGTTGGCCATCAGCTTTTCGCCACCAACCTTCGCGGCGTAGCGGGCGTTGAAGTCGCGCGCGAAACCCGGCGGATAGGAGCCATCCGGATAGTTGTTTTCTTCGCGCCGGATGATGTGCTGCCAGAGCGTGATACGCGGATCGGCAACGCTGAGCATGATCCTGTTCAGCCTGTCGTGACGGCTGTTCAGGTCGGCGTTGGACGCGCACTCGAATGCGGCGCCACTCAATCGTAGTACGCAGACGTAGTCCCCGTTGCCGGTCTGGACCACGCTCGGCGTCAAGTGAAAGTCGTAGGGAATATTCTGCGCCTGAGACAGTTCACGTGGAGCCGCGCGTGCACGGCTGCGGCCCTTGGAGTCAACTATCGGCATGGCTGTTCTCCAGTTTCAGGCGTCGTTGCATGCGCCACCGTTGAAGAAGCGTGATCCGCCGCCGCAATGCCAACGGGCTGTACGAGGAGGCGGACCAGTATCCGCGCGTGGCGACAAGGCAGTTCGCCTTGGTCTGCAGCCACAGCAGGAAGAGCTCGAAGGCACGGGGGTCCTTTAGGCAGACCAGGTAGCAGATGGCGTGGATCGGAACGCAGATGAGCATCCAGAGCAGGCTCTTGGTCCAGACAAGGGCCTCGACCGATACGATAAGGTTGATCATCAGGGCCGGATACGGTACGCCCCACTTCATCGCCGGCCTCGTGAGGCCGACGGCGAGCGAGTCAACCTCAATGCCGTCGTCATCCACGTCATACTCCCGTGAATGCGCGGATCCAGGCCACGATCTGGTCGTTACCAAACATCATGATGACGCCAATGACTCCGCCAACGAACCAGCCCCAGTTGACACGTCCCATCAGGCACAGGACCCCGACGACGAAGACCGCGAAACCGGCAAATGGCGTGAGGGTCTGGACGATGTCCGCCTTCAATTGCGTGCCGGAGTTGGCAAACGGCGGTGCCGCGAAGGCCAGGGCCGGGAGCAGTCCGCAAGCGAACGCGAGACGTGACAGGACACGCTGCAGGGAACGAGCAGTTTTCATGGTGATTCCTTTAATGTGGTTGGAAGTCGGATGGAGCGGCGCTTCGCCGGTAGACGTCCCAGAAAGGCGCTGGGGCAGCTCCAGGCATTGCCCGCCTCATGGGCGGGACTACGTCAGGCTGGGGACGGCGTGCACTGACTCTTACCGCACCGTCTTGTCCTGTGCGCTTCAGCTCGCGCTGCAGCGCCCTGACGTTCTCCTCGTGGCGGTGCACTTCGGCTCTAGCACCGTCATCAGAGGACTGCTTTGTCACCGCACGCGCGGCGTCGAGGGCCTGTCGTTCGGCTGCAAGCTCTGTCTCGAGAATCACGCGACGATCGGCCTCGCGCGCCATCTGCACGGCCCTCTCGATTACCGGAAACGAATCATTTCCTTGCGCCAACGCATTAAGTGATACTGCGCAGAAGAACAGCGACCTCAGAAGCAAACTCATGTCCAGCCTCCTTGCGGTGACATGGGCTTGACGATAGATTAAGTCGCAGGTTAAAACTTTGATAAGCATCATTAATTCAGGTGTTTAATTAACACCTTATTTAAGTACACTTATGCGCCATGACTCGGCGCCTCAATTGTCCAGAAAGGTGTTCATGAGGAAAGACAAACGGCTGACCGAGGACGAATTCGAAGCGATCAGGCCGTATCTGGCCAGGATGAAGGATCGCAATGTGGAGGCGATCAGGGGAATCCTCGTCGATGGCCGCTCTCAGAAAGAGGTAGCAGCGGAACTGGATGTGTCGGCGGTGGCGGTGAGTTCCATGGTGCGGAGCGCATGGGAATACCACGTCACGCATGGGTCCCGTCCGGAAGGATGGGTCAGTGTCAGCGTGGTCCTACCTCCCGAGATGGCGGAACTCGCCAGGGAGATGGAACGCGCGGCACGCGAAAATCTAAAGGCGAAAAAGTGAAGATCTTTATCCCGGCCAATCAGAAAGGCGGCGTTGGCAAGACCAATATCGCGTTCAACTTCACCCATTACCTCGCCGAAGAGCGCAACCGTGTGCTTGGCGTCGATGGCGACGAACAGGGCAACTACAGTCGCGTGATGAGTGAGTACGTGCAGCCGGGACTCGGGGCAAGCCACCTGTTTGGCGATGTCTCCATATCATTGCCCCAGGTGTCCGGCGCGATCAGCGTGATCCAGGCTGACCGGGAGGGATTGCGCACGGTGGAGCGCTCCAGCGTCAGCGATGCGCAGCTGGTCACCAACCTGCAGGCGCGTCTCGCCGAACTGGCGCCCTCCTTCGACTACGCCGTCATCGACTCGGCCGGATCGAACAGCCGCATCACAAATGCCCTGCTCTTCGTGAGCGACTTCGCGGTGATACCGACCAAGATCGACCAGGACAGCATTGACGTATCGGTGGAGGTGCTGAAGCGTGTCGCTTCCATCAAGAGCACCTGGAACCCGGCCCTTGTCAATCTCGGCATCCTGGCGAACGAATACGACTCGCGCCAGCCCACACAGGTCAAGAGCCTGAAGGCACTGCTTGGCAAATACCCGCAATTCATCTTCCCTGCATTCATCGCGGACCGCTCGGCGTACCGCGAGGCTTCCGCTGGCCGGACGCCCGTATGGCGGCTGAAGAACGAAGTTGACGGCCGCACGAAGACCTCCGCTCGCGAGGCGGCAATCGAGATGCGCACCGTCTTCCGCATGCTGCTCGACCGGATTGAGGGGCAAGCATGAACCTCGACCTGACCGGCCTAGCCGAAATCGGTCGGCCCGCGGCGGGGGAACCGTTGCCGGTACCACTCGACGCCATCAGTTACGACTCGAATCAGCCGCGCAAGCATTTGGAAGAAGCCGCACTACTGGAGCTTGCAGAAAGTATCCGCGCGATTGGGGTCGTGCAGCCGATCTCGATACGCCCCGACCCGGTGGCGCCCGGTCGCTACATCATCAACTATGGTGAGCGTCGACATCGCGCATCTGTCATTGCGGGCATGCAGACCATTCCGGCGTTCGTGCACAAAGCGCCCGACGACTACATGCAGGTCGCGGAAAACCTGCACCGTGCCGACCTGTCGCCGATGGAGATGGCGCTGTTCATCAAGCGCCGGCTGGACGCGGGCGAAAAGAAGAACGAGATCGCTGCGAAGCTGGGCTACAAGAATGGCTACGTCACCGAGCACTTGGCGCTACTGGAGGCTCCGCCGTGTGTCGAGAAGGCGTATGCGAACGGTGCGACCTCGGCCCGTACATTGTACGACTTGAGACGGCTCCATGATGTATTTCCGGAGCAGGTCGACGCGTGGTGCGCGAGCGGCGTTGAAGTCACGCGTGATACGGTCGAGGCACTGGCACAGAAATTTCGTCGCGACGAAATTTTGACCAATGACCCTGAGCTACGCGTACCGTCCAGTGCATCCTCTGCACACGACGTTCACATACCTGCGTCTACAGGAGACGCGACTGCGACTGGGCCGTCCAGTGAGTCGCATACGGCTTCTGCCTCTGTTCGCGGCACTAAGCCTGTCGTCGCTACGCGACCGACAGGTCGGTCCTCGACACGATTACTCATTCGAGTGCAGCACGGTGGACGCAGGGCTACGGTGCATGAAGACAGTGTTGTTCTCATCCGGTACGACGATGGTGGTACTGCCGAAGTGCCCCTTGCGAATACTATAGTTCTGGGCACCGCCGCGGTATAGCCCGTCGTCTCGAAACCGATACCGGGACATCCCATGCACAGAACACGATTTGTGATGAAGATGTCGGCGAGGGCCGTGCTGGGTACGTTGCGCTTGGCCCTGTTCACGGCATTGCTGCTTGCCTCGCGCATGGTGGTACCGCTGTTTCGTCTTGCGGTGACAGCCGGCATTGTGCTCTTTGGCTTCTGTGCGTTGGCGAGGCGTGACCAGACGACGCCGATGTGGGCGGGTGCGGTGCTGGCACTTGCCGGCGTCGCTTTGGAACTGGCGCTTGGCGCGGCCGTTCGCGCGCTGGCGCCGTCTGATGTCGTTGTGATTTCCGAGGTGTGAGCGCAGTGGCGAGATTGTCCCGCAGTCCCGAAGGGACGAGGACCGTCTGTTAATCCGTCAGGATTAACAACGTAAGACGACAGTCTATCCTGCCCCAAGAACTAGAAGACAGAACACGACCACTGAACCTGAAGTGCGCGATGCTACATCGAAGTCGATACGCAACCGGACTTTGAAGGAGGCTCGCAATGCCGACGATCGGGGCCACACTGGACGCAGAGTCAAAGAAGCGATTCACGGACGTCGCGCGGACGCGCAACCTGACACCGTCGCAACTTGCCGGCACCTTGATCGCGGAGTTCTTGAAGCCTGAGCACGATCGAGGCAGCACAAGAGCTGGAAGCAGGACGCACCAGACCAAAGCCATGGGAGGTCGCAACGGCCGCAGGCCGCCGCGATGTCATGCGGGACCTGTCCGCAAGCGTCGCCAAGCTGCGTGCCAGAGGTGACCATCCGCTGGCCGACCAGGTCGAATACTTCATGCATGGCATGCCGTCCGTCGATTCCGAGCGCCGGAAGCTGCAGCGCATGCTAACCGAGCAACGGGAAAACCGTCGGCAAGATCGCGACCAGGACAGGAAAAAAGGTTCCTCTAAATAGGACGCTTCGACCTGATGAACCGCAACGCTGAATAGGATGGATCGTCCTATCCTGGAGACTGGTGGTCTGCTTGTGGTACGTGCCAGCCCGATCGAAACCAGTCAGAAAGCCCGCGCTGCGGCGCCAGGAAAAATCATGACCGAAACAAGTCGAACAGACCAGCCTGACGCGCTTCCATTCGAGAGATCGGCGCGTCTCGTGAGTTGCGTCCGCGATCTGATTGATGCCGTCGCCCTCCTGCTGGCGCTCCTGGACGCGCCGGATTCAACCCGGGCAGACGCCAGCAACGGAAGTAACTCATGACACTTCCGAAGCGCAACACACTTCGACCATTTGCCGATCCCGAGTACTGCCCACCGGACCATGAGGACTTGCGTGCCGTGATCGAGATGCTCGGCTACACCGGAGAACGAGTCGCGATCCTGGTGGGCGCCTCGGACGGACGCGTCGTCCGGCGGTGGCTTGCAACGCCAACGACCAAATCGCACTCGCAGATCGCCTACGCGGCCTGGCGCCTGCTGCTCTTAGAGGCGGGCCTCGTACGGCCGCCAAAGCGCAAAAATATTCGAAATCCGCTTGAGTCGGCCCAAGATGCCACGGACAAATCGTCCTAATCTAGAGATATCCGCAGACTGCGTTTGGAGGTAATCATGAATTCCAACGAGAAGGTAATCGCTGCGCTTGCACCGCAAGAAGTGTCGATAGACGTGCTGCGGGAAAAGTATGCCAAAGGCGATGAACGTGAAATCGACGACGTCCGGCAGCGCGTGGCCATTGCCCTCGCCGCTACTGAACCTGCCGACGTGCGGGAAGCGCGAGTGCAGGAGTTCATGTGGGCCCAGCAAAACGGCTTTATCGCCGGAGGCCGCATCAATTCGGCGGCCGGTCTGGATACGCGTGCGACGCTCATCAATTGCTTTGTGCAACCGATCGGCGATTCCGTCACCGGCGATGCGGACGGTCTGCCGAGCATCTATACCGCCTTGTCCGAAGCTGCGGAAACGATGCGCCGCGGTGGCGGTGTTGGCTACGATTTCAGCCCGATCCGGCCGGCGGGCAGCAAGGTAAAGGGCACCCGGTCGCGCGCATGCGGTCCCCTGCCCTACATCGAACTTTTCAACTCGTCGTGCAAGACTGTCGAGTCAGCCGGTGCTCGGCGCGGGGCACAGATGAGCGTACTGCGCGTTGACCACCCCGACATCGAGGCATTCATCGCAGCCAAGGATTCCGGCAACCTGACGCGCTTCAACCTGTCTATCGGCGTGTCCGACGCGTTCATGCAGGCCGTGGCCGAAGGCCAGTCCTTCGAGCTGGTGCATAGTGCCGAGCCAGATGATGACGCGATTGCGGCAGGGGCATACCGGCGTGACGATGGCATGTGGGTCTACAGGCAGGTCGACGCCCTGGCCCTTTGGGGCAAGGTCATGCGATCGACGTACGACCACGCGGAACCGGGGGTGCTGTTCATCGACCGGATGAACGCAGAAAACAACCTGTGGTACGCGGAGCGCCTGAACGCCACCAACCCGTGCGGCGAACAGCCCTTGCCGGCCTATGGCTGCTGCGACCTCGGCTCGCTGAACCTGACGTGCTTCGTGGTGCAGCCCTTCATCGAGGGCGCGAGCTTCGACTTCGACCGAATGCGGCAGGTGGCGACCATCGCCGTGCGCATGCTTGACCTGGTCCTCGACGCCACCGTGTGGCCGCTGGAGAAACAGACTGCGGAGGCGCATGCCAAGCGCAGGATCGGACTCGGCTTCCTCGGCCTGGGCAGCGCTTTGGTGATGCTGGGCTTGCGGTACGACTCGGACGAGGGACGCGCCGTGGCGGCCCGGATCGCGTGCGAATTGCGGGATGCCGCATACGAGGCGTCGATTGAATTGGCTAAGGAGAAAGGCCCGTTCCCGCTGTTTGACGCCGAGAGATACCTGGAGGGCCAGTTCATCACCCGTCTGCCGGCGCACCTGCGCGACGCGATCCGGGAACATGGAATTCGCAACTCGCACCTGCTGTCGATCGCCCCAACCGGCACCATTTCGCTCGCCTTCGCCGATAACGCGTCAAACGGCATCGAGCCCGCTTATTCCTGGACTTATAACCGCAAGAAGCTGATGCCGGATGGCTCCGCCAGAACCTATGAGGTGGCGGACCATGCATGGCGTCTGTACCGGCGACACATTGGACGCGCTGTTGCCGACGACGCGTTGCTGCCGGCGCAGTTCGTGACGGCCTTGCAGATGGCTGCAATCGACCATTTGCGCATGATGGAGGCGGTACAGCCGTTCGTCGACACCGCGATATCGAAGACGATCAACGTGCCCGCCGATTACCCCTACGCCGACTTCAAAGACCTCTATAGCGCGGCATGGCGCGCTGGCCTCAAGGGGCTGGCTACCTACCGCCCCAATCAGGTGCTTGGAAGCGTGCTGAGTCTTGACGCAGGCGAGACGCCGCCGGCTCTTTTCGACGACGATCCGCTCTTCAAGCGGTTCGACCGGCGCCCCCGCAGGGATCTGGAGTCGGTCACGTCCAAGATCGAATATTCAACACAGGAAGGCAGCAAGCCCCTGTATCTCAGCATGAGCTTCATCCCGGTCGACGGCGTGATTGATGGCCGCCGGGTGACGATCGAACGCCCGTTTGAATTCTTCATGCCAGCTGGCCAGCGCAGCGAAGGGCAGCAGTGGATCACGGCGTCGATGCGTCTGCTGTCACTGACCGCGCGCGCCGGCGGATCGATCGCGAAGGCGCTGGCCGATCTGCGCCAGGTCGTATGGGAGAAAGGTCCAGTGCGCTGCGGCCTCTTCACCAAAGAGGATGGTACGAAAGTGCCTATGTATCACGACTCGGAAGTGGCAGCGATCGCTTTCATGCTCCAGCGCATGCTGATGCGACGGGGTTTCCTCGACGCCTCCGCCAACCAGGTGCCAGTCGCTGTCCTGGCCCGTCGGTATGCTGCTCGCCGCTTCGACGACGTGTCGGACGTAGAGCCTGCACCGGTAGACGTGACATCTACGCCAGCGACACCGGCCGCCATCGGCGCCAAGTGCCCGGAGTGCGGCGCGCGCGCCCTGCAAAAATCGATGGATGCCAGCGCTGCACCGAATGCCACTACATTGGTACCTGCGGATAAGGATCGTATTGCTTCTGCTCGATTGACGACACCGAACGCCCCATGCGCCGTGGTGTCGTCGATCGATGAGATCAACCTTCTCATGGCCGAAAAGGACTGAACATGTTTGACGCCTTTGCAGCACTCGAGACGCCTAAGTACGTGGCAATGCATGTCGAGCTGCACAATGTTCGACTGCTGGACGTTGTGCCCGGCACCGACATTTACCAAACGCTCACCATCGAGTACCAGGGCGAAACCAGAACGGTCGTCGGTGGAGGACAGTGGAGCGATGAAAGGAGCCGCCGCGATGTGGGCAAGGTCGGCTACCTAGTCCGCGCCGCCTCGATATCGACTGCAGCCATGCCGGCCGGCGCCTGCTACTTTCGGCCGTACCTCGACCAAAGCTTGCGTCGAGTACCCGAATTGGACGACCTGCGCGGCCGGCGCGATCCAAACGGCCGGGTTGTGGAGACGGTGGGCTGGTGGTGCGAAAGCAAGCCTCGGGGCTTCCTTGCTCCGGCAAATCTCGTCCCCGGTGAAAACGGAAGGTTTATCCCGGACGAGACTATCGCGATAACGGTCCGCATTCCACCGGAATTCGTTCGAGAGTGCCGCGCCGTACAGCGCTCGCCGGAAGAGGTTTTGCACGGCTTTGTTGGCGATCTCGCCGGCATTTCGAATTATGTGAGTAAGCCGCGTGCCGACAAGTTTGGGAGCAATGGTAGCGACGAGCGGAGGTATGCCGAGCAGTGGCTGGACCGAGCTTATGGCATGGATCGGGCGGACGTCGACGCGCTCGAAGCGGACGATGCCGAGCGTGCTGAACGACAGTGCGACTACGACGATCTGGCTGCGCTGCTGGACGACTACGTCTCCGCCGGTGGCACTCCTAGCGAGCTGCTTAATGCCGTAGAGCGATTGGTCGCAAGTCGAGCGCACAGCGAATAATTTTCCTGCCTACCACCTCTTTCGCGTTGCTTGAGCTGAGCCATAATGTTACACGGTTCGGAAAACCGGCTGCGCGACGAATACACGTTGACCGTTGCTTCTGCCCCACCAAAGACCTAAAGCACCAAAAGCCGCGAAACGCAAATAGCGGCAGTGGCCGCAAGCGAATCCGTTTTCAACGTTTGACTAACCCGGGAGAGCCGTCATGGCAGTGATCGGAGCAGCAGTCGACAGTGGGACGAAAGAAGTGTTTGAATCACTTGCGCGAGCGAGGTCGGTGACCTCGTCACGATTGGCCGCGGTTTTGATCAGGGACTTCATCAGGGCTGAGGAAGGCAATAGGCAACAAACCACGGACACCGACTTGCCTGCAGCGGCGCATATTCCGGCGCGTGCCGGCGCCAGGACGGAGCAGGTCTATGTGCGCATCGAGCCGTACTATTACGACGAGCTTGGGCGGCTGGCAGCGCAGCGGCGGTGGTACCGCAGCGCTTATCTTGCCAACCTTCTCTACGCGCATATCGACAGGCGTCCGGTCCTTTGTCATGACGAGGTCAACGCCGTGCGTCAGGTTGCTCGCCAACTGGCCGACATCGGCCGTAACGTCAACCAGATCGCCAGGAAGGTCAATATCGACCCAGACCACGCTGACTTTTCCACCTTAGACTTCGAGCTGATCCGAATGCTCCTGGACATCGAAACCGCGGCAGTCAAGGAGCTAGTGCATGCGAATCTGCGGACCTGGGGAGCTACCGATGTCCAGTAAGCACACGATCCTGTCAGACCGAGCCGGGCGCAAGTCGGGCTTGCGGCGCCTCCTCTATCGCCCACACGAGACACCGGGCAGCCAGGGTGAGGACTGGCAGTCGACAAAGGACAGGCTGCGGCGCACTGTGGCGCGTGTTCCCGAAGTCGTTATCAAGGTCACTGGCGGCGGGTCGAGAATTGTCGGCGTGCTGCGGTATATGAACTACATATCGCGCGGGGGAGCACTCATCACCACTGACGAGAATGCCCGGCGCCTGAGTGGGCAGGACGTTATTCGAAGCTTACATGCTTCCTGGGACCTCGATTTGCAGCGCACGCATGACACGCGCGGCGTGGCCTTGCACCAGTCTTTTAACATCATCTTCTCGATGCCGGCAAAGACCAACCCCGACAAGCTGTTCGAGGCCGTGCAAGTCGTCGCGCAAGAGCAGTTTGTGGATCGCCAATACATCATGGCGCTGCACACCCCGGAGACCGACCCGAGTGCCAATCCCCCGCCGCATCCACACGTCCACGTGATCGTGCGTGCCGAAGACGAGAACGGGCGACGGCTTCATATTCGAAAGGCCACACTACGCATTTGGAGGGAGGCATTCGCTGCGGAGCTTCGCGCGCGTGGAATCGAAGCAAATGCCACCTCGAGGGCGGAACGGGGCGTATCGCTCAAGGCTTGCGGGAGCGCCGAGTACCACATCAGGGAACGCGGCGACGTGTCGAAGGCCGAGGCACGGCGTTTCGCCCAAGCGGCCGCCGACCTGCGAAGAGGCGAAACGGAAACCACTCCGTGGGAAGTGGCGATGGCGGCGCGGCGGCGGGACGTACTAAAGGAATTGGCTCGTAACGTCGCAGCCTTGCGTGATGAAGGCGACGTCGAACTAGCCGAACAAGTCGAGCGCTTTGCACGCGAGCTTCCGCCGCTGGACACAGAACGGCGGAAGATGCAGCGTGCCCTGATCGAGCAGGTCAATTGGCGCCTGCAGCGACAGCAGATAAAGATCTCTGAGCTGCCAGATCAGCAGCGTGATACGCAATGAATTTTCCTTGTGGCGTCATCCGAACCATAGGGGCGCAAAGTCCATTGGCAGACACATACAGTTCTGGCTGCTAATTTCAGTCGGTGACTCGGGCGACTAAGGGCGTCCGATGGGTAAGGAAGTT
>NZ_JANUGW010000036.1 GCF_024753285.1 Massilia pinisoli
ACTTCCTTATTTTGAACTCAGCAAATGTTCAACAATCAACGTTTTTGACGTGCTCAATTGCGATGGTCATTATGGGTGGCGCCGGGGCTCAGGCCCAGTATGGCCGGCTGGTTAATATGTTCGTCTGTTCGACAACTGCGATGTTTATGTGCGGAATATTAATCAACCCGGTATTAAGCCCGATTATAGCTGTTGGATTTGTTAGACTTCTCAGGACAAAAAGGATGCAGCGAGACAAAAACCGGGTGCCGTACGGCGACAAGTCGGCCAGCGCCGGCCTGTCCTTGCCATCCACGGCCAGCAGGTCGGCAGACACGCTGACAACCGAGGCATCTGTCGGCAGATTCGTGTCGAACCGCAGGCCGTCGCGTACCCCCTCGTCGACATGGATGAAACGTGTGTTCCACGGAATCGATGTCAATGCGTGACGCCAGCGCACAACCCGGCCGTCGTCGACATGCCGCGGCAGCAGCGACTGCGACAGATAGCTGCGCTCGACACATACAGCCGCCAGCAGCGCGTCCGCGAGAAGCACGAGAACGAACGCGAACAGCGCCTTCCTATAAAACTCTTGCATATGGCGGCATTGGGGTGATTATCTCCGGTCGTCACCTCTTCCGGGGACGTCGCCGATATCCTAACAGTCCATCCATACCGGGCGCCGGTTTCGCCGTCGCGTTGTACTGACACAACGTCACAATGCAGGGTTCGTATTGATATTAAATCTGGACGCCAGAAAGGCAAAAGACCCGCAGCTTTCAGAACTGGCGGGTCTCATTTAGCTTGGCAAAACCGGAGTACCAGCATAACCGTATCGCTCGATCCGGGGCTATTGGCTCGCTTCCGCGACGCGTCCCGCGTCGCGAAAACGCGCAATGAAGCTGTCAGCGTTGACCGGCGGTGACAGAAGATAGCCCTGGACCTCCTGACATCCTTCGTCATGCAGAAACGTGAGCTGGTCCTCCGATTCGACACCTTCGGCGATGACCTGCAACTTCAGATTCGATGCCATTGCCAGGATCGCCCGCACGATGGCGCAGTCATCCGCGTTGTTCGGGATGTCGCGCACGAAGCTCTGGTCGATTTTCAAACGGTCGACCGGCATCTGCTTCAGGTAGGACAATGACGAATAGCCGGTACCGAAGTCGTCGACGGCCAACTCCACGCCCATGGCCTTGATCTGGTGCAGTTTGTCGAGCGCATCCAGGACGTCCGCGACAACGGCACCTTCGGTAATCTCCAGTTCGAGGCAACGCGTCGGCAAGCCGGACCGCTTCAACGCGGAGCGCACCCGCGCCACGAAATCGGGCTGCTGCAGCTGCACCACGGACACGTTGACGGCGATCCGCAGCGGCATGCCGGCCTTGTTCCATGCCATCGCCTGCGAGCAGGCAGCCTGCAGGACCCAATTGCCCAGCGCCACGATCAATCCGTTTTCCTCGGCCAGGCGGATGAACTCCTGGGGTGGCACCATTCCCACGCCCGGCCGCTCCCAGCGCACGAGGGCCTCGGCACCGACGATCTTGCCGTCCTCGAGCGAGCGCTGGGGCTGGTAGTACAAGCGGAGTTCCTCGCGTTCGATGGCCTGGCGCAGGGCGGTTTCCATGTCGAGCCGTTGTTCGACAAGACGCGCCATCGAACTGTCGAAGAATTGCCAGCCATTTCTACCCGCCGCCTTGACACGGTGCAAGGCGGTATCGGCGTTCCGTAACAAGGTCTGGGCATCCTTGCCGTCCTGGGGATACAGGGCAATGCCCATGCTGACCGTGAGGTACACCTCGCGATCCCGCACCGACACATTCTCCTCGAGCGAGGCGCTGATGCATTCGGCCAGGTGTTCCGCCTTGAGCGCGACGCGGTCCACCTCCTCCATCACGACGGCGAACTCGTCGCCGCCCATTCTTCCCAGCATGTCCGTGCGGCCGAGGCAGCGCTGCAGCCGGCCCGCAACCTGGACGAGTGCCTCGTCTCCCCGCTCGTGCCCCAGACTGTCGTTCAAGGTGTTGAAGTTGTCGATGTCGATGAGGACGACGGCAACGATGGCCTGGTTGTGCTCGGCCAGCAGCAGTGCGTGTCCGATGCGTTCGAGCACGGCGCGCCGGTTCGGCAGCCTGGTCAGCGGATCGACATGGTTCGCTTCGTACAGCTGGAGTTCGGACTGCTTCTGCGGTGTGATATCGGTCGTGACGCCGCGCACCTGCACGTCGCCGTCACGCGTGTGGGCGAGCATGACGTTACTGCGCAGCCATAAATCCTTGCCGTCGGGCGCGACGATGTGGTGTTCGATCGGTTTGATCAGTCCGGGACGCGCCGTGCTCAGCACCGGCTCGATGTGTTTGCCATCCGGCCCCGTGCACAGCCTGTCGCGCCAGAACTGCCGGTCGCGCATCCATTGTTCGGCCGTGTAGCCAGACACCGCCTCTGCATTGCCGCTGACATAAGTAAAGTGAAAATCCGGCAGCAACGCTTCCCAGACGACACCGTCGATACCGTCGACGAGTTCCTGGAAACGGCGGCGCTCGGCGTTCACGTCTTCATTGCGCCGTGCGAGCCCTTCCTGGGCAGCGTCCAGGCTCGCCAGTTGCAGCCACAGGAAGCGCAGCAGGCACAGGACGAGTACCGTGGAAAGGGCACAAATGCCGACGACCTGCCGGCTGCGGCGGCTCCAGGGCTGCAGCACCTCGGCACGTGCGACGCTGGCCACCGCCACCACCGGCGACTGCGCCAGGCTCGCGTAGCCCACCACGAGCGGTCCGCCGTCGGACGCGGTGCTGTCCGTGTCGTACACGCCGATCGGCGCGGACGCGAGCAGGCGAAACGTGCGCGTGTCTGCCAGGTTGTGTTGTGCGGCATCGGCACGCATCGGCGTTTCCGTGATCACCCAGCCGTCCCGCCGCACGAGCATCATCTTGATACCGTAGCCAAGCTCCAGGTCCCGGTAGAAACGATCGAAGTACGCCGTGTCGACGCCGACGGCGACGATCATGTCCATGGACCCGTCCGGATCGTCGACCCTGCGGGCAACCGGAATGCCCCGCATCTCCGCCGGGCCCGCGGCGATCGGCCGGGACACGAGGATGCCGGTCCTGCGGTGCGCGCGCAGATCGGTATAGTAGTCGCGGTCCCGGGCGTCGACCGGTGCCATCGGATAAGCGGCCGCGCTCGCGCGCACCCACCCGTCCGCCGACAGCACGACGGCACCGCTCGTCAGTGGCGAATTGCGCGTGGCGGTGGCCAGGATGTCGTGCAGAGCGTGTTCGTCGGCAGCCGTGGGCGTAAGTCCTCGCCGGCCGATCTCGGCGGTGGCGATACGAACGAGGGTATCGGCCTCGCCGAACGTGCGCATGGCGTGCTCTTCGAGCGCGACGGCGACGCTGCGCATGTCGGACTCGGCCTGTTTGACCGTGGCGCGATAATCTTGCACGACGGCGATGCCGGTCGAGACGACGAACATCGCCGGCAACGCAATCGAGAGCGCCATCAAACCACGGCGGAGCGTCCGGACAGAGCGCAAGGCCATCTGCCCCTCCCACAAAGATGTTTGGGCGTTTTCATGATACACCCTGCGGGCGACGAGGCGACAGCGACCCGGGCGCTCGCCCGCAGCCGAGTCAACTCAACGCACCGCCGAGTTCCCCCCGTCGACCGCAATGACCTGGCCGGTGACGTGCTTCGCCGCATCCGACGCGAGAAACGCTGCGACGCCCTTCAGGTCCTCGTCGTCGCCGAGCCGATGCAGGGGCACCGATTTGGTCAGATTCTCCTCACCGGCCTGTTGCAGCAGGCCCGTCGTCATCTTCGACGGAAAATACCCGGGCGCGATCGCGTTGACGGTAATGCCGTGGACGCCCCACTCGCCCGCCAGCGTGCGCGTGAAATTCATCAATGCGGCCTTGGAGGTGTTGTACGCCAGCGTCTTCATCGGCGAATCGGGCGCGTTCCCCGCGAAGCCCGCGATGGAAGCCACGTTGATGATGCGGCCCTGCCGGCGCGGGATCATCGATTGCCGGCCCACGGCCTGCGACAACAGGAAGATACTGCGCACGTTCAGATTCATGACCTTGTCCCACGCCTCGAGCGGGTAGTCTTCCGCCGGCGCAGCCCACGTCGCACCCGCATTGTTGACGAGGATGTCGACATGGCCGAGGCGCTCCAGCGCCGCCGCGGCGAGGCCAGCGACGCCGCTTTCCGAAGCCATGTCGGCGGCGATGGCGCTGGCTGCGATACCAAGCCTGCCAAGCTGTTCGACGGCCGCATCGAGTTCGGCCTGCTTGCGCGCGGACAGCACGACACGGGCGCCCATCTCGCCGAGCGCCGTGGCCATCTGCAAGCCGAGCCCGCGTGAGCCGCCGGTGACGAGGGCGGTCCTGCCCGTCAGGTCAAACAGTTGTTGTGTAGTACGCACTTGATGCTCCTTGATTGACGTGGTTCGAAATTCGTGTTGCCGACGGGACGCGCGCTTGGAGGCGAAACACGGACAGTGCCTCGGTGAGCCGCGCCGTCTGGTCCGACAGCGACTCGGCCGCGGCCGACGCTTCTTCGACGAGCGCGGAATTCTGCTGCGTCATCCCATCCATATTACCGATCGCCTGGCCGATCTGCTCGATGCCGGTGGCCTGGCGCTGGCCGGCCATGCTGATCTCCGCCATGATGGTTTCCACCTGGCGCACCGATGCGACGATCTGCCGCATCGTCTCTCCCGCTGCGTCGACGAGCGCACAGCCCGCGTCGACCTTGGTCACGGAATCGCCGATCAGTGCCTTGATCTCCTTCGCCGCGCCGGCACTGCGCTGGGCCAGGTTGCGTACTTCGGCCGCGACCACCGCGAAGCCGCGTCCCTGCTCGCCCGCGCGGGCCGCTTCCACCGCCGCATTCAGGGCAAGGATATTGGTCTGGAACGCGATGCCGTCGATGACGGCGATGATGTCGACGATCTTCGCGGACGAGGCGTTGATGTCGCCCATCGTCGCGACGACACCGTCGACGACCTGGCCGCCGCGCGCGGCGATGCGGGTCGCGTCGGCCGCCAGCCGGCTCGCTTCGTTCACGCTGTGCGTGTTCTGCTCGACCGTGCCGGTAAGCTCCCGCATCGACCTGCTGGTGAGGTCGAGGTCATCCGCCTGCGCCAGCGTGCGAACGGCGAGATCGGCGTTGCCGCGCGCGATTTCCGCGCTGGCCGCGGCGATCGTGGCGGCCGAACCCTGGATGCCCGCCACCATCGTCGCCAGCCGCGTGCGCATCTCGTCCAGCGCGGCCAGCACGCTGTCGCCGCCGTCCGTCCGGATGGCCATCGACAGGTCGCCGCCAGCGACAGCCTGTGCGATCGCGCGGGCATATTCGGGCTCGCCGCCCAGTTCGCGCCAGATCGCCTTGACGACGAACCAGGACACGACGACGAGACCGGCGACGACGAGCAGCGCCGTCAGCGCCATCGTCCACAACACGGCATGGATCCCTTCCGCGCTGCGTTCGATACCGGCATGGAACTGGCGCCGTGCCGCGTCGCCGGTCCGCGCGAGGTCGGCCTGCAGGATGCGCTGCGCCTTCTGCATCGCCTCCACCTCGGCCTGGACGTCGCCCTTCTCCATGTCGAGCATCACGCGGGCCGACGTGAGTGCCGGTCCGTAGTAGGCGTCGAACTCCCGCGCAAGCCGGTCGCCCGCGGCGCGCTGCCCATCCATGCCGGACATCCGCGCGAGCCGTCCGCGCACCTTCGCCACCTGCGCGGCAATCTGGGTCAGCCGGGCCCTGTCCGCTTCGCCGACGGCGTCGCGCAGCCCGTCCGCGACGCCGCCGACTTCCAGCGTCAGATCCTTCGTGAGGTCCAGCAGCGGATAGTCGAGGCGGGCCGTACGGTCGATCGCACGGACGGCGTCCGTCGCGATCACCGTACTGGCCCCGATCCCGGCACCGAAGACCAGGATGGAAATGACCGGCAATGCCCAGATCTTGCGCTTGATGCTCATGGTGGACTCGCTTTCGTGGCGTGGATCAGGGGGCGGTGTAGACCACCTTGACGGAGGCATCGACGGCGCTGCGGTCGATGTAGCCGATCGCCCGCGGATTGGCCGCGACGGCCTTCTTCACGTCGGCGCTGCCGGCCACTTCCCGCGGCATCGTGGCCTTGCCCGTAAAGACCAGCTTGGACCAGAGCGCCTTCGCCTGCGACAGGTCCTTGTCCGCGACCTTGCGATAGAACTCCGCCCGGATCGGGGCGCTTTCCGGCTGGTCGATCGGCACGAGCGCACCGGATTTGCCGAGGAAGTACTGGGCGACTTCCTCTTTCGTCATCGACGTCTCGGGCGCGTTCGCGTTGACGACGACGACCACGTCGGCGCGCGCCGGCTGCACGATGCCGAGAATCGCGGCAAAAATGAATGAAAGTGAAATGTTGTGCATCGCTGCCTCCTCAGAAAACGAAATCGACGGCGACTGCGCCGACGGTGACGGGACCGCGGAAACCGGGTCGCGACGCGTTGAACAACCCAGCGCCTTCTGGCCGGACACGGTCGACCTGGACCTTGATGTCTGCGGAGCGGAACGCATCCCAGCGCACGCCAACGCTGTCCGTGCGCTGCGCGACATCACCGGTCAGCCGGCCGTGGCTCACGAACGGCAGCACCTTGCCGAAGCGGTAGCCGCCCATCGCGTACCAGCCGCGGCTGGTGGCGCCGAAGCCGCGCGCCGTCGTGTATTCCGACTGCACGACCACGTCGTTCCAGTCCAGCGCCAGACCGGCCGCCGTGAACGACACCTTGAATTGCGGCAGCTCGACGCCGCCTTGCGTCAACGTCATCCGGGCATCGTCGCGCCCCAGCCGGAACGTGACCGGGCCCTGTTCGAGCACGAGGTTCACCACGCGTGCATTGGTGAACGTCACGGTCTGGCCGGCGAGCTTCGCGGTCGAGCGGCCATACGCGACCTGCGTGGTCAGCGTCGACGTGCCGACGCCCTGGTGCCAGTCCAGGTCCGCACCGTCGAGGCTGTCGTTGGGCACCTGGGCATACACCTCCTGCGACGGGCGCAGCATCGTGTTCGCATAGCCCACGTTACGGTAGTCGGAGACGAGGAACGCGGCGAGCGGCACGCGGCCGACGCGCACGCTCACTGCATCCGACAGCCTGGCCTTCGCGAAGGCGAGCGTGCCGGTCGCGCCGTAAGCATCGGTCTCCAATTTGCGCACGACGCCCTGCCCCGTCACGGACAGCCAGTCGTTGATGCGGGCGTCGACCTGCAGGCCGACGTTGGAATCGACCCCGGCGCGCGGCTTCGTGCCGGCGCCGCCGGCCTGGTACGGACGTGCGAACAGCGCCTCGTTCGTGTTTGTCCACGTCAGGGCGCCGGTGCCGAAGCCGCTGACCTTGACCGCCTGGGTCGCGCCATCCTGTGCCCATGCGGTCGATACGGCGCAGGGGAGGAGAAGCATTGTTGCGAGAGTTTTCATTGTCGTCTTCATGGTGTTGATTACTTCGTGGTGTTACTGCTTGATTGTTGTTGCGGCATACCGGAGGAGGACGTTGCGGACCGTCGCCCCGTACCAGCGGCCGCCGTGTTCGCCACGTATGCCGAGCACGTTCAGCGCATGCGCGATGCAGCCGAACGAGGCGCCGTCCGCGCGCCGCATGCCGATCTCGCGCAGGATCCGCTGGCGTTCCTCGTCCGACCAGGGCTCAACGCCGTAGCCCGCCGCGCGCGCGCTGCGCTTTTCCGATTGCCGGTGCAATGCGTCGGTCAGCTCGATCATCTGTCGCAACAGGAAGGTGTCGTGGAACATCACAGCCTCCCCGCCCGTCCGACCAGGGCCAGGAAGCCCGCCACGCCGGCCGCCGCCATGTGCCGCACCTGGTCTCCGTCCGCGTGCCGCTCCGTGCCGGCGGCGATGGCGCCAATGTGCCGGCCGAGGACGCAGCCGACGAACGCATCGCACAGGACGTCGGGCCCGGGAGGCGCGCCGCCGCCATGCAGTTCCGTCATCAGCCGTTCGAGGAGCGCGCGATCGCTCGACGCCACGGGCGCGACGAGCGCAGCCAGTTCGGGACTCCGTTCGGCGACGGCATCCGCATGCAGGCGTGCGCGCTGCTCGGACAGCGCCCGCCGCAGCATCAGGCGCGCGAGCGCTTCGAGCCGGGTCCGGACGTCCGCGCCGGATACCTCGATCGCCGCGGCCTGCCGCTGCCAATCGTCGACGTCGCGCTCGACGACGGCACGCAGCAGCCCGCGCTTGCCGCCGAACTTCACGTAGATCGTCTTCGTGGCGACACGCACCGTCGTCGCGATGGTCGCGATGCTGACCTGGTGGTAGCTGTCGCGTACGAACAGCTGCTTTGCCACGTCGAGCAGGTCGCGCTCGCGCGCCTCCAGCGCCGCCGCCGGATGGCGGCCCGCGCCGCGGCGGCGTCCCGGCGCATTCACCGCCTGCGTTTCTGGTCGGTCGTACATGGTCCGGCTCCCGGAGAAGCGCGCTACATGCGCTCGAAGATGGCGGCGATACCCTGGCCGCCGCCGATGCACATCGTCACCAGCGCGTAGCGGCCCTTGACGCGCTGCAGCTCGTGCAGCGCCTTCACCGTGATCAGCGCCCCCGTCGCCCCGATCGGGTGGCCCAGCGAGATGCCGGAACCGTTCGGGTTGACTTTCGCCGGATCGAGCCCCAGGTCCCGCGTCACCGCGCATGCCTGGGCCGCGAACGCCTCGTTCGCCTCGATGACGTCCAGGTCCTGGACGGTGAGGCCGGCCTTCTGCAGCGCCAGCTTCGTGGCCGGCACCGGGCCGATGCCCATGTATTTCGGATCGACGCCCGCATGCGCATACGCGACCAGGCGCGCGAGCGGTTTCAGCCCGCGTGCCTGCGCCGTTCGCGCTTCCATCAGCACGACGGCCGCCGCCGCGTCGTTGATCCCGGACGCGTTACCGGCGGTGACGGTGCCGTTCTCCTTCAGGAACACGGGCTTCAGCTTCGCCATGTCATCCAGCGTCACGTTGCTGCGGAAATGCTCGTCAGTGACGTAGTCGACGTCGCCTTTTCTCGTCTTGAGCGTCACCGGCACGATCTGCTCGTTGAAATAACCCGCCTCCGTCGCGCGCTGCGCGCGGTTGTGGCTGTCGACGGCCAGGCGGTCCTGATCGTCGCGCGTGATGCCCCATTTCGCGGCGATGTTCTCGGCCGTCACGCCCATGTGCACCTTGTGAAACGGGTCCTGCAGCGCGCCGATCATCATGTCCACGAGCTTCGCGTCGCCCATGCGCGTGCCCCAGCGCGTATCCAGGCTCGCGAACGGTGCGCGGCTCATGTTCTCGGCGCCCGCCCCGATGGCAATGTCGCAGTCGCCGAGCAGGACGCTCTGCGCGGCCGACACGACGGCCTGCAGGCCGGAGCCGCACAGGCGGTTGACGTTGTACGCGGGCGTACCCTCCCCGCAGCCGCCGTTGACGGCCGCCACGCGCGACAAATACATATCCTTCGGCTCGGTATTGACCACGTGGCCGAACACGACGTGGCCCACGTCCTGCCCGTCGACCTGCGCCCGCGCCAGGGACTCGCGTACGACCAGCGCGCCCAGTTCGGTCGGGGGAACATCCTTGAGACTGCCACCGAACGTACCGATGGGCGTGCGTACCGCACTCACTACGACGACTTCTCGAACCATGTCTTTCCTCTACGTTCTCGATTGAAGGACGAGTACCGCGCCTGCGGCCTCGCTGATCTTGTTTTAGGACATCCTACTAAAGTTAGGACAAAAGTACAAACAAGACGAGAAAAAAACAACGGTGTGCGACTGTTGTGGAAGGTGCGGCAGGGGAAGCCGCCGGCAACGATGCCGGCGCCGCGGGATCAGCGGTGGGTGACGAGACGGGCCTCGTCCTCGCGGCCGAGGTGGGCCCACGCGTTATAGGTGACGAGCTGGTGGGAGTTCCGGCCGAGCCGGATGCGGGTGACGCTCGTGTTGACGAGCGGCCAGCACAAGGTGAACGTGCGCTCGGCGGGGAGACCGAGCAGCGCGCCGGCGATCACGCTGATCGGACCGCCGGACGTGAAAATCCACGTCTCGCCGCTTTCCGGCCGGGCGAGCGTCAGCCAGGCATCGCGCACGGCGGCGCGAAACGCCGGCCACGACGTCCGGTACTCGTGGTCGTGGTGGCCCGAGGTCCAGCGCGCAACCGCGTCGACGAACACCGTTTGCAACTCACGCTTCGCGTCCGGGTTGCGCGCGAGTTCCGTGCGCAGCGCGGCGCCCGATGCCAGGTCGGGGCGCAGCCGCGCAATCAACTCGTCCGCATCGAGTTCGTCCAGGCCGGGCAGGACGGTCACGGGCACGTCCTCGAGCCCGGCCGCGCGCAGGCAGCCCTGCGCCGTCTGGACATGGCGGCGCAGCGTCCCCGTCGCCACGCGTGCGGGCCGGTGGCCGCCGCGGGCCATCCAGGCGCCGAGCAGCATGGCCTGCTCCTCGCCCAGCGGCGACAGGCAGTCGTAATCCTCCGCGCCCAGGCTCGCCTGCGCATGGCGGACGAGATACACGTCAGTCATGGCACGTCTCCGCCGGTACCGATCAGGCGACGGCAGCGCGCGCCCAGGACGCGCACGATCTCGCCGAAGCCGGCGAACTGTTCGTTGGTCGTCTGGCCGAGGACGTAGCGGCGGTAGATCTGCTGCGCGATGACCATCAGCCGGAACAGGCCGAACACTTCGTAGAACGCGAAATCGCCCACGTCGATGCCGGTGCGCGCGCCGTAGTACGCGATCGCCTCTCGCCGCGTCAGCATGCCCTCGGCGTGCGTGGGCTGGCGCCGCAGCGCGCGGAAATCGGCATCGTCGTCCGCTTCGACCCAGTACGCGAGCGAGCCGCCCAGGTCCATCAGCGGATCGCCGATGGTGGCCATCTCCCAGTCGAGCACACCGACGATGTGCAGCGGATCCGCCGGGTCGAGCACGACGTTGTCGAACCGGTAATCGTTGTGGATGACGCACAGGCGCGACTCGCGCGCCGGCTGATGCGCCCGGAGCCACGCGATCACGTCCCCGTACGGATCGACGCCCTCCGTCGCGGCGCGGTCCCAGCGCCCCGTCCAGCCGGACACCTGGCGGGCCACATAGCCCTCACCCTTGCCGATGGCGGCAACTTCGGGCCGCGTCGTGTCGACGGCGTGCAGTTCGATCAGCCGGTCGAGGAACGTCATGCACAGCGCGCGCACGCCGGCCGCGTCCAGCCCGAGGCCCGCCGGCAGGTCGCGCCGCAGGATCACGCCGACCAGGCGTTCCATGACGTAGAACGGCGTACCGATGACAGCCGGATCGTCGCAGCGCGCCAGGATCGCGGGCACGTACGGATAGCTGTCCCGCAGCGCCGCCATCACGCCCGCCTCGCGCAACATGTCGTGCGCGCCGGCGCCCGTCACGCCCGGCGGCGGCCGGCGCAGCACCATCGCACGCTCGCCGTACGTGATCAGGTAAGTGAGGTTCGACGCGCCGCCGTGGAACTGGCGGATCTCCGGCACGCCCGCCAGGCCGGGTATCACGCCTTTCAGGTAAGCGTCCAGGCGGACGACGTCGAGGCTGTCCTCGGCGCGCAGCGCGCGCGCTTCATCGATCATGGCGCTCATGCGCGGGCCTCCCGGTTGGCAGCCTGCTGGCGCAGTTCCAGCTTGGCGATCAGGCCGCGGTGCACGGCATCCGGTCCGTCCGCGATGCGCAGCGAGCGCGCAAGGGCGTACAGCGCGGCGAGCGGCGTGTCGTCCGACAGGCCCGCGGCGCCGTGGATCTGGATGGCGGCATCCACGGCCTGCTGGAGGATCGCGGGCGCGGCGACCTTGATCTGCGAGATCAGGCTCATCGCGGCCTTCACGCCCTGCGTGTCGATGGTCCACGCGGCCTTCAGCGTCAGCAGGCGCGCCTGTTCGATGCCGATGCGCAGGTCGGCGATGATGTCGGCGTTGCCGCCCAGCTTGACGAGCGGCTTGCCGAACGCGATGCGCTGTTCCCCGCGCGCGCACAGCAGCGCGAGCGCGCGTTCGGCCGCGCCCAGCGCGCGCATGCAGTGGTGAATGCGGCCGGGGCCGAGGCGGCCCTGCGCGATCTCGAAGCCGCGCCCCGGCCCGAGGAGGATGCTCGACAGCGGCAGGCGAACATTGTCGAACCTGACCTCGCCGTGCCCGGACGGCTCGTCGTACGTGCCGAACACGGGCAGCATGCGCACGACGGAGACGCCCGGCGTGTCGAGCGGGCAGATCACCATCGAGTGCTGCCGGTGCTTCTCGGCGGTGGGGTCGGTCAGGCCCATGAAGATGGCGAAGCGCACGTTCGGATGGCCGATGCCGGTGGTCCACCATTTGCGGCCGTTCAGCACGACCTCGTCGCCCTCGATGGTCGCCGTCGCGCGCATGTTCGTCGCGTCGGACGACGCGACGTCGGGCTCCGTCATGCAGAACGCGGAGCGGATCTCGCCTGCGAGCAGCGGTTCCAGCCAGCGCGCCTGCTGTTCGGGCGAACCGTAGCGGACCAGCACTTCCATGTTGCCGGTGTCCGGCGCATTGCAGTTGAAGACTTCGGGCGCGATGAGCGAATGGCCCATACGCTCGGCCAGCGCCGCATATTCGACGTTGGACAATCCTGCCCCGCCATGGTCGCGCTCCGGCAGGAACAAATTCCAAAGCCCGAGCGCCCGCGCCCGTGCCTTCAGGGTTTCCATGACCGGCGGCTGGCGCCACGCACGCCAGTCGGCGCCGCCGGCCAGTTGTGCCGTGTATTCGGCTTCCGCCGGTTCGACCTCCTCGCGCATGAAGCGGTCGAGACGCTGCAGCCAGTCGTGGCTGCGGTGGGAGAGAGAGAAATCCATGACATGCGATCCGGTGGTTGTGATGCCGAAAAGCCTACGCTATGCTTATTCATCCGTAAAATGAATAATCATAATGGCGACACATGAACCACATTGATATCCTCCGATGGACGACAACCGCATCGACCTGAACCTGTTCCGCGTCCTCGACGCCATCCACGTCCAGGGCGGCATCACGGCCGCGGCGCGCGCGCTGCACCTGACGCAGCCGGCCGTCACGCATGCGCTGAACCGCCTGCGCGAGCATTTCGGCGACCCGCTGTTCGTCCGGCAGGGTAACCGCGTCGTGCCGACCGAACGGACGCTGGCGATGATCGACGACGTGCAGCGCCACCTGCGCGGCCTGCAGGGCACGCTGCGGCTGGACACGGAACTGCGGCCCGAGACGCTCGACCTCGAGATGACCATCGGCGCGCGCGACCTGCTGGAATCGCTCGCGCTGCCGGCGCTCGCCGACGCGTTCGCGCGCGAAGCGCCCGGGCTGCGGCTCGTGAACCGCCGCCCGCCGCTGGACGCGGTCGAACGGGGCCTCGCCGGCGGCCAGCTCGACCTCGTGTTCGAGCGCCGTCTGCGGGTCGGGCCGCGCGTGGTCAGCCAATACCTGTTCGACGAAACGCTCGTCGTGCTGATGCGGCGCGACCATCCGCTCGCGGACAGCCTCGACCGCGACGCGTATTTCGCGGCAGGCCACGTGAGCGTGTCGCCGCTGGGCGAACCGAACACGCTCGACGTCCTGCTCGGCAGCCAGGGACGCTACCGCAGGATCCAGCTGGTTTCCCAGCACCATTTCTCGGCCTGCGAGATCGCCGCCGCGGGCGACCTGCTGCTCACGCTGCCGCGCTTTTACGCACTGAAGATGGCCGCCCTGCTGCCGGTCGTCGTGCGGCCGTTGCCGCTGCGGGTCAAACCCTATCCGATCTTCGCGTACTGGCACGAGGTCCGCGAAGCCGACCGCATCCACCAGTGGTTCCGGCAGCGCGCGATCGGGATCGTGTGCGCGGCATCGGCGCAGGCGGGACTGCTCGACGCCTGAAGCGGGTCAGTGGGCGCGCACGCCGTTGCGCCCACCTTCCTTCGCCTCGTACAGCGCGGCGTCGGCCGCTTCGACGAGCGCGCGTCCGTCGCTGCCCGGCGCCGGGACCACCGTGGCGACACCGGCGCTGATGGTGACGAATCCGAGATCGCTCGCGGCATGTGCCATGCCGGCCCCGCGCACGCCCGCGCAGATCGCTTCCGCGATGGAGCGGGCGCCGTCCTGCGCCGTGTTCGGCAACAGCACCGCAAACTCCTCACCGCCAAAGCGGGCGGCCAGATCGGCCGGGCGGTTGACGGTGGCGGCCAGCACGCGCGCGACCATGCGCAGACAGTCGTCGCCGGCGGCATGCCCGTAGGTGTCGTTGTAGCGCTTGAAGAAGTCCACGTCGATCATGATCAGTGACAGTGGCGTGCCTTCGCGCGCCGCGCGCGCGACTTCCCGCACCATGCGCTCGTCGAGATGGCGGCGGTTGGACAGGCCCGTCAGGCCGTCGGTATCCGCCAGGCGGGCCAGCGCCGCATTCTGCTTTTCGAGCGCCTCCTGCGTGCTGCGCAACGTCCGTTCGAGGCGTTCGCGCACCCGCATCTGGGCGATGACCCAGAAACAGACGAGGTAGACACCGATCATTTCGCCCGCCAGCGCCACGCTTTCCTGCCAGGTGACGCGGCGCCAGTCGGCCAGCACGTCGTCCTTGCCGACTGCGGCGTCGACGGCGAGCGGAAACCGCGCGGAGCCCAATGTGGTGTGCAGGCGTTCGGCCTCGGTCTCCTTCGTCTTCAACCGGATCGCAGCCGCATGCGTGCCGTCGCCCGCCCGGCCGGCCTGGGCGGGAAAGCGTGCCACCGGCGTGCCGTTGGCCAGCGTCAGCGCCACCAGGCCGTGGGGGCCCGGCGCCATGCGGCGGTACTGGTCCTGGAAGTACCGCACCGGGATCGTTGCCACTGCCACGCCCGCGTAGCGCCCATCCGGGCCATCGATGCGGCGCGATACCGCGACCACCTGCGCGCCGGCGGGCGCTTCGAGATGGGCATCGCGTTCCGGCCGAACACGGTGGTAGGCGGCGGCGTCGCGCACGGCATCGGCGGCACCCGGCCCCGCCCCTTCCGGCGCAGCAGCCACGAGGCGGCCGGCATCATCGATCACGTACAGGCCGGCGAGCGGTACGCTGCTTTCCCGTGCACGTGCCTGCAGCAGGCGCTGCAATGCTGCGCCTGCCGTGCCCGCGGTGCCGTCCGCCTCCACACGGTCGACGACGCCCGCCACGATCCAGCCGGCCGTGTCCAGTGTCGACTCGGCATGGTGGAGCGCGGCGCTGGCCATCGCGCGACTGGCCGCGGTGCTCTCCTGGATCTGGCTGTCATACGCGAGCGTGCGACTCCAGATGGCGAAGCCGATGCAGAACACGAAGTCGGCAAGCAGCAGCCAACAGATCGCACGTGCGGGGGATCTGCCGCGTAGCAGGGATGGAATGGATAACAAACGGACACTCGGCGGGTTACGGATGCGGGCCACGCCATGATATATGAGTTTCCGTATGAAAACATTAGTTACCCGAAGGAAGATGTTGCGCGCATGCGTCGCATACTTAGCTTCAAAACAATTGTTCGAGTTCGTCGAAGGCAGCGTGGTCCCGGGCGCCATCCCCGCCCGCGCGCTCCAGTGCGCAATACGCGTAATACAGTTCCGCACACACGAACGACCAGACCATGCCCGCCCATGCGTAAAAGGCCAGGCGCTCCTCGTCGCCGGGAAGCGGGTAGAAGTCGTACATGCCCGCGATCGTCTGCGCGGCGACGAGCGCGACAGCGACGCCGAACGCATGCCGATACGCGCGCACGGCAGCCAGACGCCGGACGAAGCCGATGAGGTAGAGCGACAACACGCTCCACATGACCAGATAGAACACGGGCCTGAGCGCTGCCACCGCGTCGGCCTCCACCAGCGCCGCCGTACCCGCGGCCGCGCGGGCGAACAGGTAAACGTCGAACCACGGCACCGGCCGGTAGCCGTGCGTCACCGCCATCAGGCCGAGAATCATGATGACCGGGCCGCCGCAGCCCCTGGCAAAGGCGTCGCAAAAATAGGCGACGCGATAGCCGGCGTCCACGTCGCCAAGCACGAACACCAGGATGCTCGCACCGGACAACGCGACGACCAGCCACTCGACACCGAGCAGGTAGTTTCCCTTCCCCAGGAACTTGATGCCGTACACGGAAGCCGTCGTCGCGAGGATCGCGATCGAGAGGACAAACAGGCGGTGTTCGATTTCCATGTTCGGTGCGTCGGCAAAGTTAGGACATAAGTATAAACATGAAAGCGGAGGCATTTCAACTGAGAGTGACCAGGGCTCTCGGCCCGGCGCGCAATGTCCCCCGCAGCAGGCCGTCAACCGCCGCCAGGAACGACGCGTCCAGCGCGTCCGGGCTCGCGCATGCGCGCATGCCGGTACCGGTTCGCACGGTGACACCGTCGACGATGGCAATGATCAGGATGGCGATCTCCAGGCTCTCGGGGTACGAGAACGCGGGATTGACGGCGCCGACCAGCACGGCCATCTCATGCGAGAGCGCGCCGTGCCACTCGTCCAGCAGCGGCGCGGAAGGGTCGTCGATCGCGACGAGTGCCAGGAAATGGCACCACAGCGCAGCGTTTTCCAGGTCCCTCGCGTCGTGCAGGGCACGGACCACCAGGGCGTCGAGCGTCGCACGCGGCGCCGCGCCGCCGTCGACGGTACCGCGCAGATCGCGCATGTATCCATCGATCACCGGTTCGAGGACAGCCCGCAGGACGGCCAGTCGCGTCGGGAAGTAGTACTGCAGATTGCTGACGGTGATGCCCGCACGCTGCGCGATCGCGCGCAGCGTGAACTCCAGGCCACCGCATTCCAGCAACAACGCCCGTGCCGTCCTGACAATGGCGTCGCGGGTCCGCATGCCTTGAGGACGCAGGCGTCGGCGCGCGACGTCGGCGGGCTTGCGTATGCGCGGCGCCCTCGCGCGCTGCTTTCCGGATGCTGTCATCGGCTTGCCCTCGGCGGCTCTCCGGCCATGTTTGTACACTAAGACTATTATAGGACATGAACACAATAAATTGAGCATCGAGAGTGCACTCATATTTCACACCGCCGAATCGCGTTTCACATCACAAAATCCGGCGCGCGGACGACGTATGTGAACGATTCCGTTCCACAAAATCCGATCGCGCATCCTGAAATCGCGGCGCTAAGCCATTGATTGCGGATCACAAAGTTTTCTGTTTTATGTCTTATATAAGATAGAAATTACCGAATCCCCTTCCCTTATCATCGTCCGGTACGCATCACCACGCATTTCAACAACCACGACATGGGAGCATTCATGAAAATAGGCATACCGGCCGAATCGCGTCCGGGAGAAACACGGGTCGCCGCCACGCCCGAGACCGTCAAGAAGCTGGCGGCGCGCCATCAGGTGGTCGTGCAGTCCGGCGCCGGGCTGCGCGCCGCCATCGACGACGCGGCGTTCGCGGCGGCGGGCGCCGTCATCGGCAGCGATGCGGACGCGCTCGGCGCCGACGTCGTTCTCAAGGTGCGCGCGCCCGACGCCGGCGAACGCGCGAAGATGAGGCACAACGCCGTCCTGATCGGCATGCTCGATCCGTTCGACGCCGCCAACCTGGCTGACATGGCACAGGCGGGCCTGTGGGCGTTCGCACTCGAGGCAGTACCGCGCATCACGCGGGCGCAGTCGATGGACGTCCTGTCGTCGCAGGCCAACATCGCGGGCTACAAGGCCGTGATCATGGCCGCGAACGCATACGGGCGCTTCATGCCGATGCTGATGACGGCCGCAGGCACCGTGAAGGCGGCGCGCGTGCTGATCATGGGCGTCGGCGTCGCCGGCCTGCAGGCCATCGCCACGGCGAAGCGGCTGGGCGCCGTCATCGAGGCATCCGACGTGCGTCCGCCCGTGAAGGAGCAGGTGGAATCGCTTGGCGCGAAGTTCATCGACGTCCCGTTCCTCACGGACGAGGAACGCGAGATCGCGCAAGGCGTGGGCGGCTATGCGCGCCCGATGCCGGCGGACTGGATGCGCCGGCAGGCGGAGCTCGTGCACGAGCGCGCGAAGCTCGCCGACATCGTCATCACGACGGCGCTGATCCCGGGCCGCCGGGCTCCCGTGCTGATCGGCGAGGACACCGTCAAGGCGATGAAGCCCGGCTCGGTCATCGTCGACCTCGCCGTGGCACAAGGAGGCAACTGTCCGCTGTCCGAGATCAACCAGACCGTGGTCCGCCACGGGGTGCACATCATCGGCCAGCCCGACCTTGCAACCCTGGTGCCGGCCGACGCGTCGAGCCTGTATGCCCGCAACGTGCTCGACTTCCTCAAGCTGCTCATCGACAAGGAAGGCAACCTCGCCATCGACCGCGAGGACGAGATCATCCGCGCCACGCTCGTGTGCGCGGGCGCGGAAGTCCTGCGCAAGAGCGCGTGACATGCGGCACAGCCAACCCACACAAGGAATCATCATGGAAGTCAGTCATACCATCATCAACCTCATCATCTTCGTGCTGGCGGTCTACGTCGGCTACCATGTCGTCTGGACCGTCACCCCCGCGCTGCACACGCCGCTGATGGCCGTCACCAACGCCGTCTCCGCCATCATCATCGTCGGCGCGATGCTGGCCGCCGCCCTCACCACCGGCATCGTCGGCCAGGCAGCCGGCACGGTTGCCGTGGCCCTGGCCGCCGTCAACGTGTTCGGCGGCTTCCTCGTCACCCAGCGCATGCTGGAGATGTTCAAGAAGAAGGACGTCAAGGCAAAAACGGGAGGCCGCGCATGAACGCCATTTCCATGAACATGGTGACGCTGTTGTACCTGGTGGCGTCCATCTGCTTCATCCAGGCGCTGAAAGGCCTGTCCTCGCCCGCCAGCGCCCGCACGGGCAACGCGTTCGGCATGGCCGGCATGGCCATCGCGGCGCTCACCACGGTCGCCCTGATCGTGAAGCTGCAGTCGCTGATGGCGACCGGCTCGTTCGGCTTCGGCCTCGTCCTGCTGGGCACCGTCGTGGGCGGCGGCATCGGCGCCGTCGCGGCACGCAAGGTCGAAATGACCAAGATGCCGGAACTGGTCGCGGCGATGCACTCGCTGATCGGCCTTGCCGCCGTCTGTATTGCGGTGGCCGCCGTGTCCGAGCCGTGGGCGTTCCGCATCGCCGAACAGGGTCAACCCCTCCCCTTCGGCAACCGCATCGAGCTGTTCATCGGCACGTTCGTGGGCGCCGTGACGTTCTCGGGCTCCGTGATCGCGTTCGGCAAACTGTCCGGCAAGTACAAGTTCCGCCTGTTCCAGGGTGCGCCCGTGCGCTTCCCCGGCCAGCACATGGTCAACCTCGGCATCGCCGTCGCCATCGTGGCGCTGGGCCTCGTGTTCTGCTTCGATGCCGGTACGGCGCCCGCCTGGACGCCGTTCATCGCGATGGCCGCGCTGGCGTTCCTGCTCGGCGTGCTGATCATCATCCCGATCGGCGGCGCGGACATGCCCGTCGTCGTGTCCATGCTGAACTCCTATTCCGGCTGGGCCGCCGCGGGCATCGGCTTCTCGCTCAACAACGCGATGCTGATCATCGCAGGGTCGCTCGTCGGCTCGTCCGGCGCGATCCTGTCGTACATCATGTGCAAGGCGATGAACCGCTCGTTCTTCAACGTGATCCTCGGCGGCTTCGGCGGCGAGGCCGGTGCGACGGCGGCGGGCGAACAGGCGCAGCGTCCGGTGAAATCCGGCTCGGCCGACGACGCGACGTTCATCATGAGCAACGCGGAATCCGTGATCATCGTGCCGGGCTATGGTCTCGCGGTGGCCCGCGCCCAGCACGCGCTGAAGGAACTGGTCGAGAAGCTGACGCACAAGGGCGTGGCCGTGCGCTATGCGATCCACCCCGTGGCGGGCCGCATGCCGGGCCACATGAACGTGCTGCTGGCCGAGGCCGAGGTGCCGTACGACCAGGTGTTCGAGATGGAAGACATCAACGCGGAATTCGGCCAGACCGATGTCGTGCTGGTGCTCGGCGCGAACGACGTCGTCAATCCGGCCGCGAAGGATCCGAAGTCGCCGATCGCCGGCATGCCGATCCTCGAGGCGTACAAGGCGAAGAGCGTCATCGTCAACAAGCGCTCGATGGCATCCGGCTATGCGGGACTGGACAACGACCTGTTCTACCAGCCGAACACGATGATGGTGTTCGGCGATGCCAAGAAGGTCATCGAGGAGATGGTCAAGGCCGTGGACTGAAGCCTCGCCTTGATCCGCGCAACGCTGTCGGCGTCCACGCGCCGGCAGCGTTTTTTTA
>NZ_JANUGW010000037.1 GCF_024753285.1 Massilia pinisoli
TCAGGCACAATGCCTCTGCAAGCTTGTTAAATCAACCAGACAGGGGACCCATGAACGAGCGGACCGCACGCGACGTCGTGCTGATGCGCGCCATCGAAACGGCCGACACCAAGCGCGAGATCCTTTCCGAAGACGACCGCGTGTACGCGAGCCGCAGCGCGCGCGAACTCGCGCATTGGCAGGCGGCAGAAGGCAAGAGCGAGCCACGGCTCGATCACTTCCTCGGCCAGCGCGCGGAACTGATTCTCAAGCGCCTCGCCGAGCGTACGCCGGCGTTTGCCGCGTTCCGCCAGCGGCGCAGCGTGCTGCCGTTGCTGGCCGTGCTGCTGCCCATCGTCGGCTTCCTGGCCGGGGCGGGACTGGACCGCATCGGCAATCCGCACCGCGTCGACCTGCTGTCGGCCCCACTGTTGTTGATCGTCGCGTGGAACCTGCTCGTGTACGTCGTGTTGATCGTGTGGACACTCGTGCCGGCTAAGCGCACCGGCTGGGCGAGCCCGCAATTGCTGCGGCGGCTCTCGGTCGGTAAGGCGGCGCTGCCGCGCAAGCTGCCGGCGCCGCTCGCCGCCGGCATCGCACAGTACTTCGCGGAGTGGTCGCAACTGACGGCGAAGCTCACGCACCTGCGCCTCGCGCGCACGATCCATCTGGCGGCCGCGACGTTCGCGTTGGGTGCCATCGCGTCGCTGTACGCGCGCGGCGTGCTGACGCAATACGCGGCCGGATGGGAAAGCACCTTCCTCGGCGCGGAGCAGGTGCATGCGTTGCTGTCGTTCCTGTTCGCCCCCGCGCTCGCAGTGTTCCCGCTGCAGGGCTTTTCGCTGGCCGACGTGCAGGCCCTTCACTTCGTGCAGGAGGCGTCGCCGGCGGGCGGCGCGCGCTGGGTGCACCTGTATGCCGCGACGTTGTTCCTGCTGGTCGTGCTGCCACGCCTCGTCCTGGCCATCGTGTCCGCGCTGCGCGCGCGTCACGTCGCGCACCGCTTCCCGCTCGACCTCGGCCAGCCGTACTATCGCTTGCTGGCCGACCGCGTCGGCGCGTCCGGGCCCGCCGTACTGCGCGTGATCCCGTACAGCTTCACGGTCGACGAGGCCCGTCATAAAGGCCTAGCGGCCGTCGCGGCGATGGTCCTCGGCGAGCAGGCGCAGTTGATGCTGCGGCCTTCTTGCTCCTACGGCGAAGAGCCGAAGGACGCGTTGCGCGATGCGCGCCTGGACGATGCGGACGTCGCCATCACGGCCGCCCTGTTCAACCTCGCCGCCACGCCGGAACGCGAGAACCACGGCGCGTTCCTCGACTACCTGGCGCACAACACGCCGCGCGGCATCGCCGTGCTGCTGGACGAATCGGGGCTCGTGGAACGCAGCGCCGGTCACGCCGACACGCGCTTGGTGGAGCGCGTCGCGCTGTGGCACCAGTTCTGCCAATACCACCACACGCAGGCGACTGTCGTCGATTTGTTGCATCCGGAGCGGCATCCGCTCGATCTCGGCAGCGGCCTCGCCGTGTCGGGGGCGGCATGAGCGAAGCGCCCGTCGACATTCAGTTCGCGCTCGTCTCGCACACGAACAACGGCAAGACCACGCTGGCGCGCACGCTCGTCGGCATGGACGTGGGCGAGGTGCGCGATGCCGCCCACGTGACCGTGTTCGCCGAAGCGCACACGCTGCAGACGAGCAGCGCGGGCGACCGCCTGCTGTTGTGGGACACACCGGGCTTCGGCGATTCCGTCCGCCTGCTCAAGCGCCTGGCCATGACCGGCAATCCGATCGGCTGGTTCCTGCGCGAGGTATTCGACCGCTACCGCGACCGCCCGTTCTGGCTCAGCCAGCAGGCGCTGCGCGCTGCGAAGGACGCGGCCGACGTCGTCCTGTACCTCGTGAATTCGGCCGAGGATCCGCGCGACGCAGGCTATCTGCCGGCCGAGATGCGCATCCTCGAATGGCTCGGCAAGCCGGTCGTCGTGCTGCTCAACCAGTTGGGGCCACCGCGGCCCGACGACCAGGAGAGGGCGGAACAGGCACGCTGGAAGACGCATCTCGACCAGTACGCCATCGTGCGCGACGTGCTCGCGCTGGATGCGTTCGCGCGCTGCTGGGTGCACGAGGACGTGTTCTACGAGCGCGTCGGCAAGTGGATCGACGCGTCCAAGCGCGACGGCTACGCGCGCCTGCTTGCGTCCTGGCAGGCCAACAACGTGCAGCGCTTCCGCGCGTCCGTGGAACTCGGGGCGCAGATGCTGGCCGGCGCCGCACGCGACAGCGAGACGGTCGAGCAGGAAGGGAAGGCGAACCTGCTCAAGTCGGCGCTGAAGGCGGTGGGCCTCGGCAAGGACGAGCAGAAGCGCCAGGATGCGGCGATGGCCGGCCTTGTCGAGCGGTTGGAGCGCCGCATCGGCGACACCACCGTCGGCCTCCTGCGCCTGCACCGCCTGGACCCGGGCGACGCTGGCCGCATCAATGCCCGCGTGCGCGAGAACTTCGCCGTGCGCGCGCCGATCGACAAGACGCAGGCGGGATTGCTGGGCGCCGTCGTCTCCGGCGCCGCGACGGGCTTGTCGGCCGACCTGATGGCCGGCGGCCTCACCTTGGGCGGCGGCGCGCTGCTCGGCGCGATCGTCGGCGCGCTCACGATGGCGGGCGCCGCCTGGGGCTTCAATACGACGACGGAGCGCGACCGGCCCGTCGTGGAATTCGCCGATCCGTTCCTGCGCACGCTGCTCGTCGGGAGCGTGCTGCGCTACCTGGCCGTCGCTCATTTCGGACGGGGACGCGGCAACTTTGTCGAAGGCGAGGCGCCGCCATTCTGGCAGGCGGAGGTCGAACGGAGCGTCGCGCGGCACGAGGCGGAACTGGCATCGCTGTGGAAGGCCGTGCGCGCCGCGCCCGATGCTGCCGCTGCCGCCGCACCCGCACAGGCGCTGCTCGGCCGCGTGATCGTCGAGACGCTCGAGCACCTGTACCCGGAGACGGCGGCCCGCGCATTGGCACGCGCGGCCATGTGACACCTGTTGCAAATTGCGACAGCGGCGGCGCGCCAACGCCTTCGCCACGGGCGCGCAGTGCATGGCATGCGGATTGCTCATGTAGGGTTAAACCGATAAACCTACAGGAGACATCATGAAACACGCTATCCGCACCGCCGCCGTCGCACTGGCGCTCGGCTCCGCCGCACTCACCTCGATCTGGGCCAGCGCGCATGGCAACGTCGTCCCGCAAGCCGTCGACACGACGGGCCTGCCCGTCCTGGGCGACAAATGGCGCGACGAGAATCCCTACCGCACCAACAAGCTCGCGCTGAAGATCGGCGCGTCGGCATACAACCAGAACTGCGCGCGCTGCCACGGACTGGAAGCGGAATCCGGCGGCATCGCGCCGGACCTGCGCCTGCTCGACCGCGACTGCACGGGCATCAAGAACGACACGAAGAAGCAGGCCTGCTACAAGGAGACCGACAAGTACTTCCTGACCAGCATCCGCCACGGCAAGGTGCGCAACGGCGCCGTCTACATGCCGCCGTTCGAGGGCGTGTTCAACCAGGAAGCGATGTGGGCCATCAAGACCTACCTCGAATCGCGCCGCGCCGCGGACTGAGGCCGCCATGTCGACTCCGACTTCGCCGTCGCGCCGGCGCGTGCTCGCCGCCGGCCTGCTGCTGGGCGCGGGCGCCGCGGTGCCGCGCGCCGTCCTCGCCGCCGATGCGCCCGCGCTGCGCGAAGCGGGCATCCTCAAGGTCGCCGTCTACAACGACCTCGCGCCGTTTTCCGACCACGGCCAGGGCATCGATGCCGATCTCGGCACCGCCCTCGCCGGCAAGCTCGGTCTGAAGCCTGCGCTGTTGCCGTTCAATGCGGGCGACGATCTCGGCGACGACCTGCGCAACATGGTGTGGAAAGGCCACTACCTCGGCTACGGACCGGCCGACGTGATGCTGCACGTGCCCGTCGACCGGATGTTGATGAACGCGAATCCGCAGGTCGAGATCTTCGCGCCGTACTACGTGGAGACGGTGCGGCTCGTGCGCAGCGCGCAGGCGATCCCGCGATTCGACGGCGTCGATGCGCTGGCGGGCAAGCGCATCGGCGTCGAGAAGGTCTCGATCTCCGGCATGGTGATGCTGGGCGAGGGCGGGGGACGGTTCCGCGACCAGGTGCACATCTACCCGACCGCCATCGAAGCGCTCGAGCAGCTGAAGGAAGGCAGCCTCGATGCGGTGCTGGCCACGCGCGCGCAGATCGAATCCGTCATGAAAGGTGACCCCGCGTTCCCGCTGGAGGAGGTGCCGTTCGACCGCCTGCCGCGTGGCGGGTGGGCCGTCGGCATGGCCGTGAAAAAGGATAATCTCGGCCTTGCGCGCAACCTGCAGGCCGCGCTGAACGCCATGGCGGCCAGCGGCGAGTTGAAGACGATCTTCGCGAAGTACGGGGTGCAGGCCGTCAGGCCTTGACGGGACGGACGCTCACTCGTCCGACCACAGCTTGCCGCCCGTGGCCCAGTGCTCGCGCTTGATTTCGTGGATCAGGATGTCCACGGATTCGGGCGCGCATTCGAGCGTCCGGACGGTGGCTTCCGTGACGGCTTGCACGAACGCGCGCTTTTGTTCCGGCGTGCGGCCGTCGAACAGTTGGACGTTAATGGTCGGCATAGGGCTCCTTAGGTTCGCTTAGGTTCGGTAGGTGGGGCTGACTGCGTCCAGGCGGCGCAGCAGGGAAGGCCATTCGAGCACGCCCTCCGGTGAGCCGTCGCCCAGCAGCTGGTCGTGCGTCTTGGCGCAGATTGTGTCCGGCGGCCGCCGCAGCGGCACGCCGGCCGCCTGTGCGCGCAATTGCACGTCGCACGCGCGGTCCAGCGTTTCCATCAGCACGAACGCCTCGGCGATCGTCCGGCCCACGGTCAGGCTGCCGTGGTGCCGCATCAGCATGGCGGGATGCGTACCCAGGTCGCGCACGAGACGCGCCTGCTCGTCCGGCGTCATCGCGATGCCTTCATAGTCGTGATACGCAAGCGCGCCGTGGAAGCGCAGCGCGTACGGCGACAGAGGCAACAGGCCGTCTTCCTGCATGCCGACGGCGATGCCGGCCGGGTGATGCAGGTGTATGACACAGGCCGCGTCCGGACGGGCCATGTGCACCGCAGCGTGCAGGCGGAAGCCGGACTGGTTCACGGGCGCGGGCACTGCGCCGACGACGTTGCCGGCGCCGTCGACCTTGACGAGGTTCGACGCCGTCACTTCATCGAAGCGCAAGCCGAAGGCATTGATCAGGTAGTGGCCCGGCTCGCCGGGCACGGCCGCGGAGATGTGGGTGTAGATGCCATCGTCCCAGCCATACAGCGCGCACAAGCGGTAGCACGCGGCCAGGTCGACACGGGTTTGCCATTCGCTGGCGATCGAAGGTGTGTCCATCACGCCAGCGTAACAGGCGTCGCGTCAACGCGTCATATGCACAGCCGCATGAACGTTATGCGCCCCGCGTATCCGGGCAGGGCGCATTCCCGTGTCAGAACTGGTAGTGCACGCTGGCGCCCAACACCCAGTTGCGTCCCGGTGCGGGTTCGTAATAACGCTTGTTGCTGTCGCCGACGATGACGGAGCCGACGTACGTGCGGTCAAACACGTTGTTCACGCGCGCGTACTCGCGCAGGCGCCACCCGCCCAGCGCCTGGTTCGCCTGCACGCGCGCGTTGACGATCGCATAGCCCGGCGCCGGCATCGCGGCGTTCGCATCGTCCGGATAAACGTTACCGCTGGCGACCGTCTCCAGCGCCGCCTGCAGCCAGCCGTCCGACGCCTTCCACGCCAGTTCGCCGAACAGGTTTGTGCGCGGCACACCTGGCAGGCGATTGCCTTGTGCGACGCCGGTGAACGCCTCGTCGTAGATCGCGCGCAGCAAGGTGGCCGCCACGCGGGCGGAGAAGCCCGCGTGCAGGTCGGCGTCGAGCGACAACTCCAGGCCCTGGCGCAAGGTGGCGCTCGCGTTGCGGTAGCTGGTGCGGCCGCCGCTGGCGCTGTCGACCACGAGTTCGTCGTGCGTGCGCACCTGGAAGAGGGCCGCGTTCACGCGCACGTCCGGGCCGATCAACGCCTTCGCGCCTGTTTCCAGCTGCGTGCTCGTGGCCGCGCCGAGGTGGTAATTGAAGCCGCCGCCGGTCCCGGCGTAAAAGACTTCGTTGAGCGTGGGCGTCTCGAAGCCGCGCGCCGCGCTGACGTAGACGTTCAGTATGGGCGTGACTTTGTACAGGGCGCCCAGCAGCGGCGTCGTGTGGCGATAGTCGACGCTGCCGCCATCGTTACCGTTCGATAGATAGTGGTCGGCGACGTCGAAGCTCACGCGGCTGTGGCGCAGGCCGCCCGTGAACACCCATGCACCGCGCTCCCATTCCAGCTGCAGGTACGGGGCGACGTCGCGCACGTCGTCGTCCTCGTCGCGGCGCAGGCGGCCTTTCACGCCGAACGTCGTTCCGACATAGTTCTCGTAGCCCTTGCGCGCATCGTTCGACTTGCCCGCTTCCAGACCCACCGTCGTGCGCAGCGTACCGTCGGCCAGCGGGCGCACCATCAGCCAGTTCGCATCGAAGCCGTAGAAATCGCGGTCGAAGTCGACGACGCCGCCGGAATGGCTGGCCGGCGCCTGGAACGCTTTCGAGAAGGCCTGGTACTGGATCACGCGGCGGTTGCCGCCGTAGACCGTCAGGTGCAGGCGATCGGTGCCGAATTTCTCGTCCCACGCGAGGCCGATCTGCTGGTGGTGGATGCTCTTGTGCGTGTCGTAGCGGTCGGCCAGCGTGCGCTTCGGCGTCTGCGTGTCCGTCGCGTCGATCTCGCCCGCGCGCGGGTCGCGCTGGAACGTCGTCCACGTGACGCCCAGCGGGTCTTGCGTGTCGTCCTGGCGCAGGCCGCCCGCCGTCACCGTCAGTTTGCCGGTGGATGAGGTGTCGAACGTGAGCTTCGCATAGGCCTGGTCGCGCGTGGCGGCGCTGTGGGCGCGGTAGCCGTCCGTCTCGAAGCGCGAGCCGTCCAGCAGCCAGCCGAAGCTGCCCTGCTTGCCGCCTGCGTTGACGTCCGTCTTGCGCATGCCGTCGCTGCCGCCCGCGACATTCGTTTCGACGAAGGGCGCGCCTTGCGGATCGCGCGTGAACAGCTGGATCACGCCACCAGCGTGGTTGCCGTACAGCGTGGAGAGCGGGCCGCGCAAGACCTCGATGCGCTCGGCCATGTCGAGGTCGAAGGTGGCGGCCTGGCCCTGGCCGTCCGGCATGGTGGCGGGCACGCCGTCCGCGGCGAGGCGCACGCCGCGCACACCGAACGCGGAGCGGGCGCCGAAGCCGCGCGAAGAAATCTGCAGGTCCTGCGCATAGTTCTGGCGGTTCTGCACGGTGAGCCCCGGCACGGCGGCCAGCGCCTCCGATGCGTTCACGCGCGGCTGGGCGGCGCCGATGCGGTCCGCGTCGACGACGTCGATGGCGGCCGGCAGGTCGAAGCTCGTGTGTTCGGCGCGGGTGGCGCTGACCACGACCACGTTCAGCTGCGCCTCAGGCGCGTCGGGTGCGGCCGCGGCGGCGGCCAGGGGCGTCGCGACGAACAGCGCTGCGACGGCGTTCAAGCGAAATCTCATCATGTCTCCCTGTTGGATGGTCTGCCCTGTCGTCCGGGCGCTGACCATCAGCGCATGCAATATACCTGCCAGGCCGGAACTCTGCCGTCCGCGTGGCACGACGCTTGCACACCCAAGCGTATCGACCATCCTGAAAGGACCATCATGCCGCGCATTCGTTCCTCGCTATTCCTGCTGGCTTGCGCCTGCGCCTGCGTCACGTCGCAGGCCGGCCCCTTCGCCTACGTCCCCAACGAAAAATCCGCCAGCGTCACCGTGATCGACACGGCCACCGGCGCGGCCGTGCGCCAGATCGCGGCGGGCCAGCGCCCGCGCGGCATCGCGGCCGATCCCGCGGGCACGCGGCTGTACGTGACGGACGCCGCCGCCAATGCGCTGCTCGTGCTGGATGCGGCCGGCGGCGCGCTGCTCGCCACGATCCCCCTCGGCAGCTCGCCCGAGGGCGTGAACGCATCGCGCGACGGGCGCTGGATCGCCGTCGCGGTGGAAGACACCAATAGCGTGGCGCTCGTCGACGCGGCCACGCGCACGCTCGTCGCCGACATCCCCGTCGAGGGCAAGAATCCCGAGCACGCCGTGTTCAGCCCGGACGGGCGCTGGCTGCTCGTCTCGGCCGAGAACGCGGAACAGGTGGACGTCATCGACGTGGCCGCGCGCCGCCAAGTGGGCTCGATCGCCGTTGGCCTGCGCCCGCGCGGCATCGGCTTCTCGCCGGACGGCACGCGGGCGTATGTCGCATGCGAAGTGGCGGGCGCCGTGTACGTGCTGGACATCGAACGGCGCCGCAGCATCGCGACGATCCCGGCGGGGAAGAACCCGGCCGGCATCGCCGTCGCGCCGGACGGGAAGACGGTGTACGTGTCGAACGGCGCGGACGGCAGCGTGATGCGCATCGACGCCGCGCGCAACGCCGTGGACGCCACCATTGCCGTCGGCAAGCGGCCGTGGAACATGGCGGTAACAAAGGACGGCACCCGGCTGTACGTGGCGAACGGCCGCTCGGACAGCGTCTCCGTGATCGACACGGCCACGGGGGCGAAGACGGCCGACATCACCGTGGGCCGGTTGCCGTGGGGTGTGGTGATCCGCTGAGTTGTTCAAGTTTGGGACACCTGTACCAGAAACGGCCGGCCCCAGTGCTTCCGGCGCGCGAAAAGAGGCGGAAACGGGCTGGCACGGCGTTTGCGAAAGAAGGGATGTACCGATCGAACAACCAGCGCCGGCAACGGCCTATTCCAACTCACAGAGAAAGAGGACGACATGAATCTCGCGGACATCAGCAAACTCGGCGTCGCCAACCCGTTCCGCCAACGCTACGACAACTACATCGGTGGGCGTTTCGTCGCGCCGGTCAAGGGCGAGTACTTCGCCAACGTCACCCCGATCAGCGGCCAGCCGTTCTGCGAAATCGCGCGCTCGACGGCGGAAGACGTGGAGCTGGCGCTGGACGCCGCGCACGCCGCCAAGGACGCATGGGCCAAGACGTCGCCGGCCGAACGCGCCAACATCCTCAATCGCATCGCCGACCGCATGGAGCAGAACCTGCGCCTGCTCGCGACCGCCGAGACCATCGACAACGGCAAGCCGATTCGCGAAACGATGGCGGCCGACATTCCGCTGGCGATCGACCACTTCCGCTACTTCGCCAGCTGCATCCGCACGCAGGAAGGCGCCATCTCGACCATCGACAGCGAAACGTATGCGTACCACTTCCACGAGCCGCTGGGCGTCGTCGGCCAGATCATCCCGTGGAACTTCCCGATCCTGATGGCCGTATGGAAGCTGGCGCCCGCACTCGCCGCCGGCAACTGCGTCGTGCTGAAACCGGCCGAACAGACCCCGGCCTCGATCATGGTGCTCGTCGAACTGGTCGCCGACCTGCTGCCGGCCGGTGTCCTCAACGTCGTCAACGGCTTCGGCCTGGAAGCGGGCAAGCCGCTCGCGTCGAGCAAGCGCATCGCCAAGATCGCCTTCACCGGCGAGACGGGCACGGGCCGCCTGATCATGCAATACGCCGCGCAGAACCTGATTCCCGTCACGCTGGAACTGGGCGGCAAATCGCCCAACATCTTCTTCGCGGACGTGATGGACGCGGACGACGAGTTCTTCGACAAATGCCTGGAAGGCTTCGCGATGTTCGCGCTGAACCAGGGCGAGGTGTGCACGTGCCCGTCGCGCGTGCTGATCCAGGAATCGATCTACGAGAAATTCATCGAGCGGGCGCTGGCCCGCGTCGCACAGATCAAGGCCGGCAACCCGCTCGACGAGAGCACGATGATCGGCGCACAGGCATCGAGGGAGCAGCTGGAAAAAATCCTGTCCTACCTCGACATCGGCCGCCAGGAAGGCGCGCAGGTGCTCGCGGGCGGCGAACAGGCGCGCCATGACGGCGACCTGTCCGGCGGCTACTACGTCCGTCCGACCGTGTTCAAGGGTGACAACAGCATGCGCATCTTCCAGGAAGAGATCTTCGGCCCGGTGGTGTCGGTGACGACGTTCAAGGACGAGGCAGACGCGCTGCGCATCGCCAACGACACCTTGTACGGCCTGGGCGCCGGCCTGTGGACCCGCGACGGCAGCCGCGCCTTCCGCGTCGGCCGCGCGATCCAGGCGGGCCGCGTTTGGACCAACTGCTACCACCTGTACCCGGCGCACGCCGCGTTCGGCGGCTACAAGCAGTCGGGCATCGGCCGCGAGAATCACAAGATGATGCTCGACCACTACCAGCAGACCAAGAACCTGCTGGTGAGCTACAGCCCGAAAGCGTTGGGCTTCTTCTGATCCGCGGCAGCGCCATGACGCTCCCCATCGCACGCGTGACCGCGACACCCGCCGCGCTGGCCTTCATCGGCGAGCTGCGGCAGCGTCATGGCCCGCTGATGTTCTTCCAGTCCGGCGGCTGCTGCGACGGCAGCACGCCGATGTGCTACGCCGCCGGGGAATTCGACCTGTCCGACACCGACGTCTATCTCGGCAACCTGGACGGCGCGCCGTTCTACATCGGGCTCGAACAGTTCGGCTACTGGGAGCACACGCAGCTGATCATCGACGTGGTGGAGGGCAACGGCGGCATGTTCTCGCTCGATAACGGCACGGGCCGGCGCTTCCTCACGCGCTCGCGCCTGTTCACGGACGAGGAAAACGGCCAGTTGCGCAGCCAGGCGCCCGGCCCTTAGACCCATAACGACAACAAAGGAGACATAGCATGAAGACGAGATTGACCATCCTGCTCGCAGGACTCGCCCCGCTGGCGTTCATCGCCCAGGCGGCCGACATCACCAACGCGATGCTCGAGAATGCATCGAAGGACACGAAGAACGTGCTGTCCTTCGGCATGGGCTCGCAGGGCCAGCGGTATTCGACGCTCACCCAGATCAACACGAAGACCGTCGGCCAACTCGTGCCCGCATGGTCGTTCTCGTTCGGCGGTGAGAAGCAGCGCGGCCAGGAATCGCAGCCCATCATCGCCAACGGCAAGATGTTCGTCACGGCGTCGTACTCGCGCATCTTCGCGATCGACCTGAAGACGGGGAACAAGCTGTGGAAGTACGAGCACCGGCTGCCGGAAGCGATCATGCCGTGCTGCGACGTCGTCAACCGCGGCGCCGCCGTGTACGGCAATCTCGTCATCTTCGGCACGCTCGACGCGCAACTGGTCGCACTCGACCAGGACACGGGCAAGATCGCGTGGAAGGAAAAGGTCGACGACTACGCGGCCGGCTATTCGATCACCGCGGCGCCGCTGATCGCGAAGGGCGTGCTGATCACGGGCGTCTCGGGCGGTGAGTTCGGCATCGTCGGCCGCGTGGAAGGGCGCGATCCGCTGACGGGCGACCTGCTGTGGACGCGTCCGACCGTCGAAGGCCACATGGGGTACCGCTACGACAAGGACGGCAAGGCTACCGAGGCGGGCATCACGGGCACCGTCAACAAGAGCTGGCCGGGCGAGTTGTGGAAGACGGGCGGCGCGTCGACGTGGATGGGCGGCACCTACGATCCGACGACGGGCCTCGCGTACTTCGGCACGGGCAATCCGGCGCCGTGGAACAGCCACCTGCGGCCGGGCGACAACCTGTACTCGTCGTCGACCATCGCGCTCGATCCGCAGACGGGCCAGATCAAGTGGGCGTACCAGAACACCCCGAACGATTCCTGGGACTTCGACGGCGCCAACGAATTCGTCACGTTCGACATGAACGGCAAGCGCTATGGCGGCAAGGCCGATCGCAACGGCTTCTTCTACGTGATCGACGCGAAGACGGGGCAGCTCCAGAACGCCTTCCCGTTCGTGCGCAAGATCACGTGGGCGAGCGGCATCGACCTGAAGACGGGCCGTCCGAACTTCATCGCGGCCAACCGGCCCAGCGATCCGACGAAGGGCGACGGCAAGAAGGGCTCGACCGTGTTCGCGGCACCGGCCTTCCTCGGCGCGAAGAACCAGATGCCGATGGCGTACAGCCCGCAGACCGGCCTGTTCTACGTGCCGGCCAACGAATGGGGCATGGAGATCTGGAACGAGCCGATCTCGTACAAGAAGGGCGGCGCGTATCTCGGTGCCGGCTTCACGATCAAGCCGCTGAACGAGGACTACATCGGCGCGCTGCGCGCGATCGATCCGAAGACGGGCAAGATCGTCTGGGAAGACAAGAACACGGCACCGTTGTGGGGCGGCGTGATGACGACGGCCGGCGGCCTCGTGTTCTATGGCACGCCGGAGGGCTATCTGAAAGCCGTCGATGCGAAGTCGGGCAAGGAGTTGTGGAAGTTCCAGACCGGGTCCGGCGTCGTCGCGCCGCCGGTGACGTGGGAAGACGGCGGCGTGCAATACGTGGCGGTCGTCTCGGGCTGGGGCGGCGCCGTGCCGCTGTGGGGCGGCGAAGTCGCGAAGAAGGTGAACTTCCTCGAGCAGGGCGGCTCCGTCTGGGTGTTCAAGCTCGCGTCGAAGATTTGATGGTTGGTAGGTGATTCGTGGTCAGGGAGGGTTTATGCATCGGCTGCGGCGGCGGCCGGCGTCGAGACCCTGTTTTGCGGCGGCTTCGGCCGCCGTTTTTTTATTTATATTGTTTATCTTGTTTAGTGCGGACGATCAAAAGTGGAACACCTGATCCGATTCGCTACAGAAAAAGCGCGACTCATCCTCGGTTTCCCCGGCAATCCGCCGGGCACGCAACTTGCCATCACTGTTGGGACCATCCAAACGATGTGTTCACACCACAAACAAGAAAGCGAGGAGACAAATGAAGAAGGTTCATCTACTGGCCGTCCTGGCCTCGATGGGCGCCAGCGCCCAGCAGGCATCCGCCGTCGACCTGAAGGCCGGCGACTGGACGGTCAACGTCGGCGGCATCGTCAACGCCTACTACACGGGCGTCTCGTGCAGCGGCGACGCCGTCGGCGGGCTGGCGCTGGGTGGCCGCGCGCTCGGCTGCGGCGGCGAAGACCGCCGCACCACGATCGGCAACGGCCTGCTGCCCAGCGGCCTCGTGACGTCGGTCTCGTCGACGCAGGGCGGCTTCGACGTCACGGCCAAGATCGGCATCTACGCCGCCACGGCGACGGACAGCGCGATCGCGCAGAACAGCACCGTCGACGTGCGCCAGGCCTATTTCACGTTCGGCCGCGCGGACCTCGGCACGTTCAAGCTGGGCCGCGACTACGGGCTGTTCGGCCACGAAGCGATCCTCGGCGACATGACGCTCGTGGGCGCGGGCGCGCCCGTGCAGGCGACGCAGCGGGGCCGCGTCACGTTGGGCCACATCGGCGCCGGCTACAGCTATCTGGGCACGTACGGCCAGATCGTCTACAGCACGCCCAAGAACGACGCGGGCATCGGCTTCGACTTCGGCGTGATGAGCCCCGTGTCCGACACGCCCGTCATCGCCGGCCCGCGCTACTCGACCCGCACGAGCCCGCAGGTGCAGGCGCGCCTGACGTTCACGCAGGATGGCCTCAAGGCTTGGCTCGGCGCCAAGACCCAGCGCTTCACCGCGCAGACGGCAGGCAGCGGCGACCTCACGATGAACGGTATCGAAGCTGGCGCGTCGTACCAGCTGGGCGCGGCCGGGCTGCTCGTCAATGCGCAGACGGGCCGCGCGCTGGGCATTCTGTCGGACGCCGACCAGGGCGACGTCCGCTCGAAGAACTTTCTCGTGCAGGGCACGGTCAAGACGACGGATGCGCTTAAACTCGGCCTGTCCTGGGGCCGGAGCGCCAATGACGACGAGACAGTCGGCACCGCCGGCCTGAAGTCGAACGCGAACCTGACGGCCGGCGCCTACTATGCTCTGAACAGTGCGATCACGCTGGTGGCCGAGATCGGGCAGACCCGGTCGAAAGGCTTCGGTGGCGCCACCGCGCGCATGAACGGCGGTTCCGTCGGCGGCATCATCTTCTTCTGATACCGCCATGCGCCTGCTCCGTCTCGTCATCTGCTGGCTGCTCGTGTGCGCACCAGCGCACACCGGTACGCTGACGCAGGCGGAACTGGCGCGGCGCTTCCCCGCGCCGCTGATGGTCGGGGACAAGGCGGCCGACGTGCCGGCCTGGCCGCTGTTCAAGCAGAACGGCACGGCGACGGAGCTCGTCGGCTACGCGTTCGAATCGGCCGACCTGGCACCCGTGCCAGGCTTCGCCGGCGTGCCGCCGAACCTCCTCGTCGTCATCGATCCGAAAGGCACCTTCCTCGACGTCGCCGTGCTATCGCAGCACGAGCCCGTGTTCGTGGAAGGTCTCGGCGAAGCGCCGCTGCGCGACTTCCTGCAGCAATACCGCGGCCGCTCGCTGGGGCAGGGGATCACGGTCGGCGGCGGCAAGGGTAGCCTGGACGGCGTATCGAAGGCGACGGCGTCCGTCCGCATCATCAACCAGAGCATCCTGTCGGCCGCGCTGAAAGTGGCGCGCGCCAAGCTCGGATTCGCGCAGGGGCGCGACCCTGGCCGCATCGGCCGCATCCGTGCCGACCGGTTCGCGCCGCTGTCGCTGCAACAGATGGTCGATGCGGGCCTCGTGCGCCACGTCCGCGTGCGCAACGCCGACGTCGAGCGGCTGTTCGCGGGCAGTGCCGGCGCCGGACTGGATGCGCAGGCGCTCGCGCATCCCGACGACGTCTTCCTCGATGTGTGGGTGGCCTGGGCCTCGGTGCCGGCCGTCGGCCGCAACCTGCTCGCACCGCGCACGTGGAACCGGCTGCAGGGCAGGCTGGAACCGGGTGACCACGCGCTGCTCGTGCTCACGGCCGGTCCCCATTCGATCGCGGGCGACGACTTCGTGCGCGGCAGCGTCCCGCGCGGCATCGTGCTGCGCCAGGACCGCCTGCCCGTGGAGATGCGTGACCTCGACATCGAGCCGCGGCTGGCGGACGGCGTGTACCTGCCGGCCGACGAGATGCTGTTGTTGCGGGTGATCGGCCAAGCGGGACTCGACCCGGCGCGCGCGCTCGACTTCGCGCTTCCCGTCACGCGCAGCAAGGGCATCGTCTACCCGGAGCGGATCACGCGCGAGATCGCGTTCTCGTACCAACTGCCGGCGGCGTACTACGTGGCGCCGGAAACCGCGGCGCCGGCGTGGCAGGCCAGCTGGAAAGCGCGCCGCGTGGAATTGGGTGTGCTGGGCGTGGCGCTGGCGCTGCTCGCAGGCGCGTTGTGGCAGCAGCGCTGGCTCGTGGCGAACGCGCGGCGCTTCGCCTGGCTGCGCCGCGCGTGGCTCCTGTTCACCATCGCTTTCATCGGCTATGCGGCGCAGGCCCAGCTTTCCATCGTCAACCTGACGGGCGTCGTGCAGGCGCAGCGCGCGGGACGCGGTCTCGATTATCTGCTGTTCGATCCGCTGACCGTGGCGCTGTGGGCGTTCGTGTTCGTCTCGCTGGTCATCTGGGGCCGCGGCACGTTCTGCGGCTGGCTGTGTCCCTTCGGTGCGCTGCAGGAATTCGCGGGCCTCGCCGGGCAGGCGTTGCGGCTGCCGCAGGTCGTCGTGCGACGCGTGCTCGATGCGCGGTTGAAGCGCATGAAGTATGGCGTGCTCGCGGCCATCCTGCTGGCGGCTGCGTGGGCGCCGGCGCAGGCCGACCGGCTCGTCGAGCTGGAACCGTTCAAGACGGCGATCACCTTGAACTTCGTGCGCGGCTGGCCGTACGTCGCGTACGCGATCGTCCTGCTGCTCGTCGCGATGGTCGTCAACAAGGCGTTCTGTCGCTATCTCTGTCCGCTCGGTGCGGCGCTGGCGCTGCTGGGGCGCGTGCGCCTGCTCGACTGGATCCCGCGCCGCGCCGAATGCGGCGCACCGTGCCAGACCTGCCGCCACCGCTGCGGCTACAACGCGATCGCCCCGCGAGGGCAGGTCGACTACGAGGAGTGTTTTCAATGTATGGAATGTGTCGTTATCCACGCAAGCGACGAACAGTGCGCGCCGCGGATATTGGAGCGGAAACGGAACCGGTCGATTCCGATCGTGTCCATGGACGGGAGAGCATGATGCATCGCAGGACCTTCATCGCCGCCACCTTGGGCGGCATGGCCGGCGTCGCGGCCGGCGCGACGGAAGCCGACCGGCGGCCGCTGCACAGCGGCGCGGCGCTGGCGTTCGGCACGACGATCAGCATCGCCGTGCGCCACGCGGACCCGGAAGCGGCGCAGCAGGCCATCGCCGCGGCGTTGGGCGAGGCGCGCCGCGTCGATGCGCTGATGAGTCTCCACCAGCCGCCCAGCCAGGTGTTCCGGCTGAACCGCGACAAGGTGCTGCACGGGCCCGACCGACATCTGCTGGCCGTGCTGGAGCACGCGCGCACGCTGTCGCGTCTCACGCAGGGCGCGTTCGACATCACCGTGCAGCCGCTGTGGCGCGCGTTCGATGCGGCGCACGGCCTGCCGCCCGCGGCCGAACGTCAGCGCGCGCAGCGCCTCGTCGGCTGGACGCAAGTGCAGGCGGGCCCGGAGCGCGTCGTGCTCGCACGGCCCGGCATGGCGATCACGTTGAACGGCCTTGCGCAGGGCTACGCGACGGACCTGGCGCTGGCCGCGCTGCGCCGCCACGGCGTGTGTCATGCGCTCGTGGACACGGGCGAGTACGGCGCACTCGGACGCACGGAGGGACGCCCCTGGCACCTGGGCATCCGCGATCCGCGCCGGGACGACGCCGTCGCCGCGAGCGTCGTGATGGATGGACGCTGCGTCGCAACGTCGGGCGATTACGCGTCCGCGTTCACGTCCGACCTGCGCCATCACCACATCTTCGATCCGGCCAGCGGCGATTCGCCGACGGAGCTGGCCAGCGTCACCGTGCTGGCACCCACCGGGCTGGAAGCGGACGGGCTGTCGACCGCGTTCATGGTGATGGGCGCGCGCCGCGCCCACGCGCTTGCCGCGCACCTGCCGGGTGTGGACCTGCTCACGATCGGCAAGGACGGCGCGCGCTGGAAGTCGTCCGGTTTTCCGGTGGCCTAAGAGGAGGCCTTGAGATGCGGCAGCTTGCGGTAGATGGTGTTGCGCGACACGCCCAGCGCACGCGCCGTGGCCGACACGTTGCCGCCGTTGGCCTCGAGCGACTTGAGGATCGCGGCCAGTTCCATCTCTCCGAGGTTGGCGCCGGCCGCGATCATTTGGTGGGCGGCGGGTGCGGTCGCCGGCGCGGCATCGGGGGACTCCGCGATGTCGTCCAAAAAGTCGTCCGGCATGTGGCGCAGGCAGATCTCGTCGTCGTCGCCGGCCATGATCGCGGCGGTGCGCAGCAGGTTCGTCAGCTGGCGGAAGTTGCCGGGCCATTTGTGGCGCTTGAACAGCCGCAGGACCTCGTCGGAGATCGTGTGCGTGCCGCCGGACTCCGTCTCCGCGGAGAGGATCTTCCTGACGACGATTTCGAGGTCGGTGCGTTCGCGCAGCGGCGGCAGTTTCACGACGAGACCATTCAGGCGGTAATACAGGTCTTCGCGGAACAGGCCTTCGGCGATGCGGCGGCGCAGGTTGTGGTTCGTTGCGCAGATCACTTCCACGTTCACCGGGATCGACTTGCCGCTGCCGAGCGGCGTGACCATCCGTTCCTGCAGCACGCGCAACAGGCGCGCCTGCAGCGCATACGGCATGTCGCCGATCTCGTCGAGGAACAGCGTGCCGCCGTTCGCTTGCAGGATCTTGCCGATCGCGCCCTTCTTGCGCGCGCCAGTGAACGCGCCGTCCTCGTAGCCGAACAGCTCCGATTCGATCAGCGTTTCGGGAATCGACGCGCAGTTCACCGCGACGAACGGCCCTTGCGCGCGCGGCGAATCGTTGTGGATGGCCTGGGCCAGCAGCTCCTTGCCGGTGCCCGTCTCGCCCATGATCATGATCGGCACGTCGCGCCCGAGCACGCGGTTGACCTTCTCGATGACTTGTTCGAGCTGCGGGTCGCCCGTGTTCAGGTAGCGCAGGCCGGACAGGCGGCGCGTCGCGGTCTTCGCCGATGTCTGCGGCAGGGCGGCGTGCGGGACATCGTCGAATGCGCCCGTGAGCACGTGCACGCCATTCGTCAGGCGCAGTTCCGCACGGGCGCGCACGCGCACGCCGTTGTGCATGCACAGGTCGAGCAGGCCGGGCGCCGCCGTGCGGTAGTGGTCGTACAGGGCGGAGACGGGAAGGCCGAACAGGGAGCTGAACGTGTGGGCCTGCAGCGCGGGGAACGACAGGCCGAGCTGGAACAGGCCGTTGCGGTTCGCGGCGAGGAAGCGGCCGCCGGGGCTGAACGACGCGATCCCTTCCATCAGCGTGCCGATGAATTCGGGCCGCGTGTGGAAGTGCAGCGTGATCGCGTTTTCGAACGTCGCCGCGAACATCTGGTTCTCGATCATCAGCGCGGACATCCGCACGAGCGCCATCGTGTGCTTGTGGAAGCTGCGGCGGTCACCGCTCACGTCGAGCACGCCGACCACGTTGCCGCGGTGGTCCGTGATCGGCGCGGCGGAGCAGGTGAGGAAGTGGTTCGACGAGAGGAAGTGCTGGTCGGCGTGGACGGTCGTCGGTGCGCGCTCCGCAATGGCCGTGCCGATCGCGTTCGTGCCCTTGCTTTCTTCGGACCACGCGACACCAGGCGTCAGCGCGACGCGGTTCGCTTTTTCCAGGAAATCGGCATCGCCCAACGAATGCACGATCACGCCCTGCGCGTCCGTCAGCAGCACCATATTGTGCGTGTTGGCGATCTGCTGGTACAGCGTCTCCATCGCGGGGACCGCATGGCTGTACAGCAGGCGATTCTGTTCGACCAGGTATGAGAGGTCGGTGCCGGACATCGGACCGAAATCGGGGCGTGAGTCGGGAGTCAGGCCGAATTGTTCGGAACGCCGGTGCGAGACGGCGATCATCGACGCCATATCGTCGCCGGGGACGAGCAGGCCTGCCGCGTGTTGATAAGTCATTCCATGTCTCCTGGTTGGCCCTGGACCGCGGCTCTGTGTGGGGAATCGACTGTTCACAAATGTAGCACCTGTACCGGAACGGAACAATCAAACGGGTAAATATGTGCCGTCCGGACGATGCTTTGTTTTCTGCAAGATACGGTAAGCAAGCCGGATGCCAGCTTTTTGTGCACGCAACGATCGCACTTGCGCGGGTGGCTTCTGGTTTGCTATAGTGCGCCTCCTGCTTCTGCAGCGCATAAAAAGTTTAACTGAATCAACTAGTTAAGCTTGTCAAATCGATTACGTCGAGTGTGCCTCAGAAAAAGAAGGGGTTGACGAGTTAAGCGAAGCACTGCATAATCTCGTTCCTCTGCTGCTGACGAACACAACGATTCGCAAACGCAGCAAGGCAGTACCGAATACAGAGTTCTTTAAC
>NZ_JANUGW010000038.1 GCF_024753285.1 Massilia pinisoli
GCAGTATCCAAACAGATAACAAATTCGTCCCTGCAAACGAAAATTTTTGCATCGTTATAAAAAAAAGCGGACGCCTTGTTACGTTATCGGGCTCCGCAAAGGTAAGCTCCTGGACGAGACATCGCGTTCGCCAGCTGCCCCATCCAGCGCAGGCGTCGCAGGAAACATGAGACGTGAGCAAAATGCAAAATTTCTATAAAAAAGCGCTATTTGCGCTCATTCTGCTGCTGGTCGTGGACGCGCTGATCGCCTGCGTCTGCGTATACCAGAGCTACCCAACCGCCACCCTCATGCCGTCGGGCGCCGGCGGTCTGTACTGGCGCACGGCCACGACCACTGTGGCGACTGAGGGCGGCAGCGCGCCGATACGCATCATCGAATCCGGCCTGCGGGCGCTCCGTTTCGACTACCGGCTCACGCGGCCTGCGCCATATTCGTTTGCGTCAGCCGAAATGGTGTTCGAAGACGGCAACGGCAATGTAATGCCGGTGGATCTGTCGAAATACGACACTATATCGTTCACGGCCAAATGCAATCCGTTGAACATTCTGATCTTCGCCCTGCCGACATTCGACGCGACAGTGTCGAAGCCCGGCGACTACCTGACCTACCCGTCTCCGCTCACGTTCTTCTCGTGTGAGGAAAAAGGCGTGCCGATATCGCTTGACCTGACGCGGCTGACTATCCCGCAGTGGTGGTACGACAGGATGCATCTCGACCTCTCGCACCAGTCTTACAAGCTGAACCAGGTGGCAAAATTCGTATTCGGCATCAGCCAGCAAAGCCCGCGCGATCGCGACAGCCGCGTGGAAATCACCAAGGTGACGTTGCACGGACGCGATTATCGCTATCTCGTCGCGCTGGCGGTCATCCTCGTGAGCAGCTGGTGTGCCTTCGCGTTCTGGTTTTTCCGGGCACATGCGCGGGAACTCGCCGCCAGCCTGGACGCCAAGCTCAGGAAGGATCAGCCGTTGGTCGCATACCGGCAACTGACCCTGGAACCGTTCAAAGACAAGGAAAAGGCGGCCGTCCTGCGCTTCATCGCGACGAATTACACGAATTCCGAACTGGACCTGGAAAGCGTCGTCGCGGGAACGGGGACCAATCGCAACAAGGTCAACGACTTCCTGAAAGCGGAACTCGGCATGACCTTTACCACTTATCTGAAAAAATTGAGGCTGACGGAATCGGCCAGATTGCTGACTGAAAATCCTGCCGCGACCGTCGCCGAAGTTGCTTACTCCGTCGGTTATGGCAACGTCTCGTATTTCAACAAGCTGTTCAAGGAAGAATATGGCTGCACGCCCAAGACGTTCAGAAGCGTGACGGTGCGGCCCGACATCAAGCCCGACAGCCCGGCATCGACGCGGACGGCGCCGGACACACAGCAGGACCTGCACCAGAAATAACAAATCCTGCATCGTGGCCAAATTTTTCGCAAAGCCGTTAAGAAGGCGGCGACGGATGCCTCTATGCTGTGGAGGTCGCAATCCACACAACGTCCACCATGAAACTCGTCGCAAAGATCGCCTTCGCCCTGGCCACGCTGGCCGCGTCTACAACGATGCCGCTCGCCGCACCCGCGGGTTGGCCCGGCCCTGGCCAACTCTTCGTCGGTACGTGCTACCAGCCCGTCGACCGCACGCCCGACCAGATCCAGCGCGACATCGCGCTGATGAAGGAGGCTGGCTTCAACATTGTGCGGATGGGCGACCTGTCGTGGGATTACTTCGAGCCGGCCGACGGCAAGTTCACGTTCGCCGCGTTCGACCGCATCCTGGACGCCATGCAGGCCAACGGCATCAAGGTGATCGTGGACATTCCCGGCACGCCGGCGCCGCTGTGGCTGCATCGAAAATACCCCGGCGTGAACCTGGTGAACGCACAGGGTGCGGTCGTGCATCCGGCCGAACGCTATATGCTGGACATCAGCGATCCGGACTACCGCCGCCACGCGGTGCGCCTCGCCGAACGGATGATGCAGCGCTACGGCAAGCATCCCGCCGTGCTGGCCATCGGCTTCGATAACGAGATCGGCAACACGTTCATGTCGTATTCGCAGGCCGACCGGACGCGCTTCATCGCCTGGCTCAAGCGCAGATACGGCACGCTGGATGCGCTGAACAAGGCCTGGGCGACCCAGCGCTGGTCGCGTCACCTGTCGTCGTGGGACGAGGTCGAACTGCCGTACGCGGATGGTCCCGGCCCGGCCGAACGCAATCTCGACCTGCACCGCTTCTGGTCCGACAACACGATCGACGTGCTGAAGGACCTGGAAGCCGTCCGCGCCAAGTACGCGCCGGACAAGCCCGCGATTTCGAACCTGTGGGACAGCGCCGGGCGCAAAGGCTTCGATTATCTGTCGACGTACCGTCAATACACGCATTACGGCGCGATGGGCTTCTATCCGGGCGAACCGGTCGGGTCGGGGTTCGAGGCCCTGATGATGAAGGCGGGCCTGGATACACCGATCTGGTTCAACGAATTCACGGCGGGCGGCGGCGGCTACTACGGCACGAAAGGCCGTTCGCGCATGTGGGCGAATCTGGGCCTGCTCCTTGGCGCGCAGTCCGTGATGGCGTGGACGTACAATTCCCACCTGGGCGGCGAGGAGCAGATGCTGATGGGCCTTCTCGATCACGACAGCAAGCCGTCGTGGAAGCTGGCGGAATTCGGCGCGATCGCCAGCGAATTCAAGACGCTGCAGGGCATGGGCTTTCCGCGTCATACCGAACCCCAGGTCGCGTTCGCGTATTCCTTCGACAGCCGCAACGCGTCGAACCCGCCGGGGCCGTCGAACACGATGCGCCAGTATTTCACGATCCCGTACATGGACCAGGTCCACAACGCGTTCGCGCCCATCTTCAACGACAACATCGACACGGCCGTCATCCACGTGGGACATGATGATCTGCGCCGCTACAAGATGGTCGTCGTCGCGGCGGACCTCGTGATGGACAAGGACAGCGCGGACGCATTGCGCCGCTACGTCGAAGGCGGCGGCACCGTCGTGATGACGGCCTTCTCCGCCAAGGTCAGCGAGACTGGCCAGGTATTCGACACGCCGCTGCCGGGGCGCCTCAGCGACGTGTTCGGCCTGCGCACCAGCGAGTACTACAACGCCGACGTGCCGCTCGACGTCGGCTTCGACGGCAAGACGGTGACCACGTCCACCAAGTTCTACGAAGTGCTGGAGCCGTCCACCGCGAAGGTCGTCGCCCGCCTGACGAATGTCGAAGGCTCGCCGCCCGCGATCACTGAAAACCGCTTTGGCCAGGGCAGGGCGATCTACGTCGCCACGGCTGCGCAGCGTCCCGTGATGCAGGCCCTGTACCGCAGCCTGTACGCATCGCTGGGTATCGCGCGCGGCCCCGTGACGCCGGAAGGCGTGTATGCCCGCGAGGTCGATGGCCGCACGCTGTACGTCAACACGACGACGAAGCCGCAGGACGTCAAGATCGATGGCGCCGCCGCCGGTGTGCTTGGCGGCCAGACGTGGAACGGCACGCTGCGGCTCGAGCCCTTTGGTGCGGAGCTGCTGCGCAAATAAGGCCGGCGCCGTAGCGCGGCGCCACGCGGACTACGCGAGCGCGATCAACCGGTCGAGCAGCGGCGCGGCCGCATCCGCGATCCGGTCCAGGCTCGCGTCGCGCAGCGCGGCCGTGTCGACCACGTGCGCGCTGTGCAGCCCGGCCCAGCGCAGCAGCGCCGCGCACGCATCCGCATGGTCGAACAAGCCGTGCAGATACGTGCCCAGCACCTGGCCGTCGTCCGAGCAACCGCCCTCGGGCCGGCCGTCGATCTCGAACGCGGGCCGCGCCACCGCGCTGCCCGTCGAGACGCCCATGTGAATCTCGTAGCCCGTCATCGCCGCGTCCACCGCATCCGGCCCGAACGCGCAGCGGCCGTGCACCTGCGCCAGGCGTTTTTGCCGGGTCAAGGTCGTGCCGAGGTCCAGCAGGCCCAGTCCTTTCGAATGCCCGGCCGCGCCTTCCACGCCGTGCGGATCGTCGATGCACGACCCCAGCATCTGGAAGCCGCCGCAGATGCCGATCACCCTGCCGCCATAGCGCAGGTGTCGGCGGATGCGTTCCGGCCAGCCTTGCGTGTGCAGCCACGCGAGATCGCCGCGCGTGTTCTTGCTGCCGGGGAGGATGACGAGGTCCGCATCGGGAATCGGCTCGCCTTCGCGCACGAAGCGCAGGTCGACGTCCGGATGGACGCGCAGCGCATCGAAGTCCGTGTGGTTGCTCATGCGCGGATAGCTGGGCACGACGATGCGGAAGTGTCCCGTGCCCGGCGCCACCGCCTGCACCGCGTCCTCGGCGTCGAGGTACAGGCCGTGCAGATACGGGAGCACGGCCAGCACCGGCTTGCCCGTCTGCCGTTCGAGCCAGTCGAGGCCAGGTTCTAGCAGGCCGATGTCGCCGCGGAAGCGGTTGATGACGAAACCGACGATGCGCGCCCGCTCGCTGTCCGACAGGCAGGCCAAGGTGCCGACGATGTGGGCGAACACGCCGCCGCGGTCGATGTCCGCGATGAGGATGACGGGGCAGTCCACCGCTTCCGCGAAGCCCATGTTGGCGATGTCGCGGTCGCGCAGATTGATCTCGGCCGGGCTGCCGGCGCCTTCCACGATCACGGTGTCGTACTGGGCGCGCAGCCGCGCATGCGATTCCAGCACGGCCTGCATCGCCACGGTCTTGTACTGATGGTAGTCGCGCGCATCCATCTCGGCGCGCACGCGGCCATGGATGATGACTTGCGCGCCGATGTCGCTCGACGGTTTCAACAACACCGGGTTCATGTCCGTGTGCGGCGCCACGCCGGCCGCGGTGGCCTGCAGCGCCTGGGCGCGGCCGATCTCGCCGCCGTCGCTCGTGACGGCGCTGTTCAGGGCCATGTTCTGCGGCTTGAACGGCGCGACGCGCACGCCGCGGCGGGCCAGCAGGCGGCACAGCGCGGCGACGAGCGTGCTCTTGCCCGCATCCGACGTCGTGCCCTGCACCATCAGGGTGGAGTAGGGGAAGCGCGTCATTTGGCGCGGTGGCTGCGCGCCAGTTCGAGTTTCTCGCACAACTGCGCGGCGCCGGCGACCATGCGCGGGCCTGCGCGGTTCAGGAGGTTGCCGTCGATCGTGAACAGGTTGTCGTTGCGGACGGCGGTCAGGGTGGTGTACGGCTTCCACATGCTCACGCCGCCGTAGTTCTTCTCGGCGGTGGCAAAGATCGCTTCCGGATTCTCCTGCAGCACGGCCTCGACCGACACGACGGGCGCCGTCACGGCCAGCTTGTCGAAGATGTTCTCGCCGCCGCACAGGCGCAGCGCGTCGCTGACGATGTGACGGCCGTTCAGCGTGTACAGGGGCTTGTCCCACACTTGATAGAAACTGCGCACGACGGGACGCTTCGCATAACGGCTGCGCAGGCTGGCGATCCGGTTGCGCAGGTCGGCGGCGGCCGGTCCTGCGACGGCGTCCGTCCCCATCAGCTGGCCGAGCTTTTGCACGTTGTCCGCGATGTCTTCCAGCTTCGGCGGCTCGCTGTGGAACATGGGAATGCCCGGTTTCTGCAGCATGTCGATCTGCCGCTCCGAACTGCCGTGGCGCCAGATGACGATGAGGTCCGGCTTCATGGCCATGATGCGTTCCAGGTCGACCTCGCGGTTCGACCCGATCTGCGGGATCTTTTTCGCCTCCTCCGGGAAGTCGCTATACGAGACGACGCCTACGATGTGGCTGCCGCCGCCGGCCGCGAACAGGAGTTCGGTGACGTGCGGCGCCAGCGAGATCACGCGCTGCGCCGGTTTTGCCACGGTGACGGTGGCGCCCGCGTCGTCCTTGACGGTGATGGCGGCGTGCGCCTGCAGGCCGGCCGCGAGCAGGAGCGCGCCTGCGATGATGCTGGTCGTTCGTTTCATATGTCGTTCCATTCCCGGAGTGCTTGTTCGATGCGCAGCCATGCGGATTCGCTCCCGGGCAGGCCCACGCGGATGCCGCGGGCGGCGTCCGGGAACAGCCGCACCCAGATCGCGTGCCGCGCCATGTGTTGATGAAAGTCGTCGGCGCGCGGTGCCGCCCACCAGTGGAAAAGCGGCGTGCCGCGGGCGTCGATGCCGTGGTCCGCGAGCAGCGCACGCATGCGCGCGCCGTCGCGCGCGAGGCGTGCCTGCGTCGCCTGTTGCCAGCCGCGGTCGCGCAACGCGGCGATCGCGATTTCCTGCGCCGGACCGCTGACGGCCCAGGGACCGAGCAGGTCATCAAGCGCCGCCAGCAGCGGTTCTTGCGCGCCGACGAAGCCGAGCCTCAGTCCCGCCAGACCGAAGAACTTGCCGACGGAGCGCAGCACGATGAGTCCCGGCTGGCCGACGTGCCCCGCGACGCTGCGCCTAGGCGCCGTGTCGCCGAACGCTTCGTCCACGACGAGCCAGCCGCCGCGCGCCGCCAGAAGCGCCGCCCAGTCCAGCAGCCGTTCCGGCGCCACCGTCGCGCCGGTCGGATTGTTCGGGTTGACGACGACGAGGACGTCGCTTGCGGCGACGGCATCGTCGAGCGCGTCGTACGCGACTTCGCGCAGGGCGTGGCCGTGCCGGCCCCAGTGATGCGCGTGTTCGGCATACGACGGCGCGGCCACCGTCACGCGCGCCGGCCCGGCCAGCTCGGCCCGCAGGCGCGGCAAGGCCTGGATCGCGGCCTGCGTGCCTGCCACCGGCAGCAGCTGTGGCGCTCCGTAGTAGTCGCATGCGGCACGCACGAGGTCCTGGTCCGGCTCGGGCAGCCGATGCCATGCTTCGGCCGACGGCGCAGGCGCCCGATAGCCGTGTGGGTTGATGCCGGTGGAGAGGTCGATCCAGTCCGTGCCGCCATAGCGCGCTTGCGCCGCGCGCAGGTTGCCGCCGTGTTCAAGCACGGAGCACCCCATCCAGCACGAACAGCGCGGCGCAGGCGGCAATCACCCACAGCAACGTGGTGCGCAAGACGAGGCGCCAGGCGCGCACGATGTCGTCCGCGCATGCGTCGGGTCCGGCGCCGAGCGCGGGACGCTCTTCCGTCACGCCGTCGTACACGGCCTCGCCGCCCAGCCGCACGCCCAGTGCGCCGGCGCCGCTGGCCATCACGGGGCCCGCATTCGGGCTGCTCCACGCGGCGGCCTGCGTCCGCCAGCAGCGCCACGCGCGCAGCCGTCCCCGTTCCGCCAGCAGCACGTACGACAGGGCGGTGAGACGCGCCGGCACGTAGTTCAGCACATCGTCGATGCGCGCGGCCACCTTGCCGAACAGGTCGAAGCGCGCGTTGCGGTAGCCCCACATGGCGTCCAGCGTGTTCGCGAGGCGGAACAGGACGACACCTGGCCCCGCACCGACGAGGAACCAGAACAGCGTGCCGAACACGGCGTCGTTGCCGTTCTCGAGCAGCGATTCCGCGCCGGCCTTGGCGACATCCGATTCGCCGGCCTGCGCCGTGTCGCGGCTGACGATGCGCGACGTCAGCGTCCGGGCGCGCTCCAGATCGCCGTCGGCGAGCGCCGCGTGGATCGGCAGCGTGTGGTCGCGCAGGCTGCGCAGGCCGATGGCCAGGTACAGCAGCAGCGCGTGCAGGGCCGCGCCCGCGGTCGCGCACGCGAGCCAGGCGAGCAGCGTCAACGGCAGCACGGCGAGCATCCAGGCCAGCAGTCCGCGCGCGATGCGGAGCCTTCCCGCGTTGAGGCGGCGTTCCAGCACGGACGCGAGCCGGCCGAAGCCGACGAGCGGATGCCAGCGCCGCGCCTCGCCCAGCCACAGGTCGAGCAAGACGCCGGCGACGAGGGCCAGCGCGAGCGTGTGCGGCGCCAGCCCGCTCAGCATGGCGCGCCTTTCAGCGCGAGCGGCAGCCCGGCCGCGACGAACAGGACGCGGTCGCAGCGTGCGGCCACGTCCTGGTTCAGGCGGCCCGCTTCGTCCGCGAACGCGCGCGACACGGCGCCGTACGGCACGATGCCCATGCCGACCTCGTTCGATACGAACACGACGTCACCGACCGGAGGCGCGTCCAGCCAGTCCAGCAAGGCGGCGCGTTCGGTCTCGAACAGCGGCGGCAACTCGATGGGACCGACCTCAGGAAAGTCCTGCTGTGCCGCGAACATCAGGTTCGTCAGCCACAAGGTGAGGCAATCGACGATCACGATGCGTTCCGGCGCGCACAGTGCACGCAGCGTGGCCGCCAGTGCCGTCGCCTCCTCGACCGTCGTCCAGCCGCTCGGCCGGCGCGCGCGATGGTGGGCGATGCGTGCCGCCATCTCGGCGTCGCCCGCGTACGACGTCGCGACGTAGTCCACGCCCTTGCCGGATTCGCGCGCGAGCCGTTCTGCCAGGCCGCTCTTGCCGGACCGGGCGCCGCCAAGGAGCAAGGTGCGGGTCACGCGAGGTCTCCCCGCAGCAGGCTTGCGGCGGCGGCCGGGTTCGATGCGAAGAACGCGTGGAAGTACGATGCCGTCAGCGAGCCGACACGGTACACGGCTTCGCCCTGCGCGCCAGACGGATGCTTGACGGTCCACGCGGTGGGTGCGAGCGGCGTCTCCAGTCGCGAATAGTGAAACGTGTGGCCGCGCATCTGCCCGGCCTGTGTTTCCACCGCCTGCGGTCCGAGCCCGGCGAGACGCGGCTGCATCTGCACGCGGCCCGGGAACAGGCCGGCCATCGGCCACTCGCGGCCATCCTGGTCGGCGAGCGTGTCGGCCAGCACCATCATGCCGCCGCATTCGCCGAGGATCGGTACACCGGCCGCGTGCGCGGCGCGGATCGAGTCGCGCCAGTGCATCGCCTGCGCCAGCGCCGCGCCATGGAGCTCGGGATAACCGCCCGGGAGGTAGACGGCGTTCGCATCCGGCGGCACCGGCTCGTCCGCCAGCGGCGAGAACCAGCGCACGCTGGCGCCCAGCGCTTCCAGCGTATCGACGTTGGCCGGGTACAGGAAGCAGAACGCCGCATCGCGCGCGATCGCCACCGTCTTCCCGGCCAGCAGCGGCGGCACCGGCGCTTCGGGCAGCGGCGCGTCCAGCGGTCGTGGCGCGAGCGCATTCCATGCCGCCTCGTCCAGTTGCAACTGGTCGGCCAGCGTGTCGAGGAGATCGTCGATGGCGTCGATTTCACCCGGCACGACGAGGCCCAGGTGGCGCTCCGGCAGTTGGCGCGACTGCTTCGGCAACGTGGCGAGCAGCGGGATGTCGCGCAGCGACGCCGCTACCATGCGCGCATGGCCTTCGCTCGCGACGCGGTTGGCGATGACGCCGGCCATCCGCACGGGGCCGTAGTCGCGCAGGCCAAGCACGACGGCGCCGGCCGTCTGCGCCATCGCCGCGGCGTCGATCACGGCCAGCACGGGCAAGTCGAACGTGCGCGCGAGGTCGGCGGCGGATGGATCGCCGTCGTACAGGCCCATCACGCCTTCGACGAGCACGACGTCCGCCTCGCGCGCGGCACGCGCAAGGCGCTGGCGGCTCTGCTCAAGGCCGACCATCCACAAGTCGAGCGTATGGACTTTCGCGCGGCTCGCGTGCTCGAGGATCATCGGGTCGATGAAGTCCGGCCCGCATTTGAACACCTGCACCCGCTGCCCCATGCGGCGCAGCTTGCGCGCCAGCGCGGCCGTCACCGTCGTCTTGCCCTGGCCGGACGCGGTGGCCGCGATCAGCACCATGCGTGCGCCGGTGTCCATCACCACTCCGTCCCGGCCTGGGCCGCGATGCCCGCCCTGAATGCGTGCTTCACGTCGGTCATTTCGGACACCGTGTCGGCGACGGCGATGAGTTCCGGAGGCGCGCCGCGGCCCGTCACGACGACGTGCTGCATCTCCGGGCGGTCGAGCAGGTCGGCGATCACGGTGTGCACGTCGAGGTAGTGGTATTTGAGGGCGATGTTCAATTCGTCCAGCACGACGAGGCCGTAGGCCGGATCGGAAAGGAAACGGCGCGCCTGCTCCCACGCCTGTTCGGCCTTGACGATGTCGCGCTCGCGGTTCTGCGTCTCCCACGTATAGCCTTCGCCCATCGCGTGGAAGCTGACGTCGTCGGGAAAACGGCGCAGGAACATTTCGTCGCCGGTGGACATCGCGCCCTTGATGAACTGGACGACGCCCACCTTCATGCCGTGGCCGAGGGCGCGTCCGACCATGCCGAACGCGCTCGAGCTCTTGCCCTTGCCGTTGCCCGTGTTGACGATGATGATGCCGATCTTCTTGTCGGCTGCAGCGATCTTGGCGTCGATGATCGCCTTCTTGCGTTCCATGCGCACGCGGTGGCGCTCGTTGAGGGCCGCCGTTTGTTCGGGTGTCAGATCAGTCATGTGGTGCCTCCAGGGGAATGAATAGTCGCCGGCCCTTGTTCTCGATCGCGTCGATCGGGTGGCCGAGATAGCTGCTCAGCAGCGGTGCCTGCATGGCGTCGTCGACGGGGCCGGCATGCCAGCGGCCGTCGCCCATCAGCAGCAAGGCGTGGGTGGAGATGCTGTGCGCGAGGTTCAGGTCGTGGCCGATCATCACGACGGTCTTGGCGCTTTGCCGGCACAGGCGCGCCAGCAGCGACATCGTGCGCACCTGGTGCGCCAGGTCGAGCGCGTTCGCCGGCTCGTCCAGCAGCAAGAGCGGCGTGTCCTGGGCGAGCAGGGCGGCGATCGCGACGCGCTGGCGCTCGCCGCCGGACAAGGTACGCACGTCGCGCGCGGCCAGGTCGTCGACTTCCATCGCCGCGAGCGCGTTCATCGCCGCGTGATGGTCGTCGGTCTGTTCCCAGTAATGGTTGGCGTGGTACGGATGGCGTGCCGACAGCACGGTTTCCATGACGCTGTACGCGAAGGCGTCGCTGCGCGCCTGCGGCAGGTACGCCCGTTCGCGCGCGAGCGCTTCCAGCGGCCAGGCGGACAACGCCCGTCCTTGCAGCTCGACGGTGCCGCCGTCCGGTGCGCGCAGGCCGGCCACGGCGCGCAGCAAGGTGCTCTTGCCGGCGCCGTTGCGGCCGATGATGGACCAGCATTCGCCGGCCTGGATGTCCCAGTCCAGGCCTTGCACGAGCACGCGGCCGCCGATTCGTAATTCCAGTTGTCGAGTCGCGATCATCATTTGTGCAACCGGTGCAGCTGGTACAGGAAGACGGGCGCGCCGATCAGCGCCGTGATGGCGCCGACCGGCAGCTGGGTCGGCGCGACGACGGTGCGGGCCACGGTATCGCACAGCACGAGCAGGCTGCCGCCGCCCAGCACGGCGGCCGGCACGAGCACGCGGTGGTCCGGGCCGAACGCGAAGCGGCAGGCGTGCGGCACGATCAGGCCGACGAAGCCGACGGCGCCGGCGCTCGTCACGGCGCTGGCCGTCAGCACGGCCGACGTGAAGAACAGGCCCTTGCGCACGGCGCCCACGCGCACGCCCAGCGTGGCGGCGGCTTCCGCATGGAGCGCGAGCATGTTCATCGCGCGCGCGTTGCGCAGCGCGTACGCGAGCGCTGCGCCCAGCACGAGCCACGGCAGGATGCGGAGCGGCGCGCCCGCCAGGTCGCCGATCATCCAGAACACCATGCTGCGCAGACGGCCTTCCGGCGCGATCGACAGCATCAGCGTGACGAGGGCCATGCTGGCGGAGGACAGGATGACGCCCGTCAGCAGCAGCATCGACGTGCCGCCTTCGGCTGCGACGCCGCTGCGCATGTCGCGCCGCGCCAGCAGGTACAGCAGCAGCGCGACCGTCACCGCACCGCCCATTGCCGCGAGATCGACGGTGGCGGCCGCGCACAGCATCAGCAGCGCGAACAGGGCGCCGACAGATGCGCCGGCGGAGATGCCGAGCACGTAAGGTTCGGCCAGCGGATTGCGCAGCAGCGCCTGCATCATGACACCAGCCAGCGCGAGCGCGCCGCCGGTGACGAAGGCCATCAGCGCGCGGCTCGTACGCAGATCGAGGAGCGATGCCGCCAGCGACTCCGGCCGGCCACGCAACACCTGCGCCAGCGCGTCCGGGACGTCGGACGGCGCGACGGCGATCGACCCGCTCATGCCCGCGACGAGCAGGCTGGCGAGCGCCGCGCACAGCAACGCGGCGATGACGGGAACAGCGCGCTGGCGCGCGGGCGTTGGAACTAGGTGCATGGCTCGTCGGTACATGGTGATCAGCGAATGCCGTAGCGGATGCCTGCGAACCAGCTGCGCCCGGCCGTGCCGTAGTTGCGCGCCAGGTCGTAGTGCTTGTCGGCCGCGTTGTCGACGCGGGCCAGCAGCGACCAGTCGCGCGTCAGGTGCCATGTAGTGTACAGGTTAAGCAGGCCATAGCCACCGAGGCGGTACGTGTTGCCGGCGTCGTCGAAGCGGCGGCCGGACGCCTGCAGCTCGACGCCGCTGTCGACCTGGCCCAGGCTGTAATCGGCGCCGACGGCGGCGTGGCGGCGCGCGCGGCGGGCCAGCTGCTTGCCGGTGGTCTCGTCGCGCGGGTTCTGCAGGTCGGCGCTGGCGCGCAGGGCGAGGTTGCCGATGCGCGTGTCGGCCGCGAGGGTCAGGCCTTCCAGCAGCGCGTGGTCGACGTTGTAGGCACAGCTGCCGGTGCGGCTCGGGCATGGCGTGACGGAGACGATCATGTCGGTCAGCCGGTTGCGATAGTAATTCGCGCGCAGGTCGACGCCGGCCACGCGGTATTGCACACCTGCCTCCGCGTTACGGCCCCGTTCCGGCTCGTTCGATGCGAGACCGTAGCCCGGGTAGAACAATTCGTTGAACGTGGGCGCGCGGAAGCTCGTGCCGACGCTCGCCGTGGCGCGCAAGTCGTTCGTGAACTCGTAGCCGTAGCCGGCGGCGCCCGTCGTCTTCGCGCCGTATTCCGACCAGTCGTTGCGGGCGCTGACGTCGAGCAGGTGGCTGCCGCGTCGCACGTCGTACGCGGCCGCGACGGCGTTCGTCACGCGGCTGCGGTTCAGGTTCGCGACGGAGCTGGACAGTACCTGCTCCTTGCGGTGGTTCGCCAGCACCTGCAGCGTGGCGCCGTTAAGGTCGAACGTGTTCTGCCACGTGAACTCGTCCTGGCGCGTGTTCAGCTGCGTCGTACCGGAAGGGGCCGTGCTCGTGAAGCTTCCCAGCTTGTCTTCCGAACGCGCCGCCTGGACGCTGCTGCGCCAGCCGGGCAGGAAGCGGTCGTTCAGGAAGAGGGCGTAGCTGTCGACTTCCTGGCGGTTGCGGGCGTCGAACGTCGACTTGCCGTTGTCGTACTGCGCGCTCAGGCGGCTCTTCAGGAATTGCGCGCCGATCTCGTGGCCGTCGGCCAGCCGCATGGTCACGCGACCGTTGACGGTGGTGCGCGTGTAGCCGTCATCGTCGGGGTTGTAGCTCGACGAGCCTGGACGCGTGGACGAGAAGCCGTCCGATTCTTCGCGCGCGCCGCCGAGCGCATACGTCACGGCGTGTTCGCCGTCCGTCGAGCCCACGACGCCGGCATCGTACCGGTTCGTGCCGTACGTGCCGCCGGCCGCGCCGGCGCTGAAGGACGGTTGGCCCTGTCCCTGCTTGGTGAAGATCTGCACGACGCCGCCGATGGCGTCCGCGCCGTACAGGGAACTCAGGGGACCGTAGACGATCTCGATGTGGTCGACCGCCGACAGGGGAATCGCGTTCCACGCTGCCGTGCCGGTGGTTGCGGAGCCGATGCGCACGCCGTCGACGAGCACGACGACCTGGTTGCCGTTGGCGCCGCGCAGGTACACGCTCGTGCTGGTGCCGGCGCCGCCGTTGCGCGCGATTTCGATGCCGCGCTGGCGGCGCAGCACGTCGGCCACGGAGCCTGCGCCGGCGTGCGCGATGTCGTCGCTCGTGACGACGACGGTATCGGGGATGACCTCGTCGGCGCGCTGTGGCGTACGGGTGGCGGTGACGACGACGGTGTCGGGAACGGGATCGGCGTGGGCCGATGCGGCGGCGGCGAATGCGAGCGAAAGCGCGGCCGCCTGCCGGGAAACAGGAATGGACATGACTTTTATTGTGTGGACCAACCGGCCGACGTCCCCGTCAGCCAGGTGAACGGAAGTGTGCGATGCATTGCTCGCTTCCACCTTTTGGCCGGTATCCGGGCTGGCAAGTATGGCCGTCCGACCTTCCCATGCGGATGCACAGTGGTATGTGAAGACGGTTGCCGCGCACGCGTCGAACGCGGGCGGCACTTGCTTACCGTTGCGGGGGCAGCACACGTTGGCGCTTGGTTCGAAAGCGCTTCGTGTTTCCCGTTTAACTGCGCCCGAGAGACGGGCGCGAGCACCAAAACGCCGACATTATACGCCCAGCACGACGACGTCGCCGTAGGCGATGCGATGGGGCGTCTGTGCCGCGTGCAGCGCGGCTTGTTCGAGCGGCGCGCCGCCGTGCAGCGCCGCCAGCAGGCGGATCGTGCCGGCGTGGCAGACGATCAGCGCGTGCTGCGCGCGCAAGTCGGCCCCGAACGCGTGCACGCGGCGTGCCACGTCGAGTACGTTTTCCGCGCCGCCGGGACGGTAGTGCAGCAGGTCGGCTGTCCATGCATCGATGTCGGCGCGCGGGATGTCGGACCAGGCGCGCAGTTCCCATGCGCCGAAATCCATCTCGGCCAGCCGGGCATCGTGCGTGACGTGAGCCAGCGCCAGTCGTTCGGCCAGCAGGGCGCAGCGCTGCAGCGGGCTCGCATAGACGGGAAGGTCGCCAGGCAGGCCGCGTGCCGCGAGCGCCGCGTGCACGCGCGCGAGTTCCGCCTCGCGCACCGGGACGTCGCTGGCGCCGTAGCACAGGCCGGACGCTACGTCCGGCTGCGGATGGCGCACGAGGTACAGGGTCATGCCGCGGCCCAGGCGCCGTGGCCCAGCGTGGCGAGCACGGCGACATATGCCAGCGATTCCGCCAGTTGCTGCACGGCGCCGAGGCAGTCGCCCGTGTAGCCGCCGAGGCGGCGTACGAACAGGCGGCCCAGCCACAGCGCGGCGCCGGCCGCGGCCAGCGTAGCGGCGAGCAGCGCAGCCGGCGTCATCCCGTCGGCAGCCAGCACGCACGTCGCGGGCAGCACGCACGTCAGCGCCGCGAGCGCGAATTCGGCGCCCGTCATCTGCTGCGCGAGAGGCTTCGCCTTGCCTTCGCCGCGCACGTAATCCAGCTTCCAGATCAGCGCTGTCGCAGCGAGGCGCGAAAACGGATGCGCGATGAACAGCGCGGCGACGGCAACGCGCGGCGGCAGCAGCGCCAGCGCGGACAGCTTCGTCGCCAGCATGCACACGATGCCGATCGCACCGTAGGCGCCGACGCGCGAGTCCTTCATGATCTCCAGCGCCCGTTCCTTCGTCATGCCGCCACCGAGGCCGTCGCACGTGTCCGCGAAGCCGTCTTCGTGGAACGCGCCCGTGATCCAGATCGAGGCCGCCGTCGACAGCACGGCCGCGACGGGCGCCGGCAGCACGAGCGCGGCTGCCGCGTACACGCCGGCGGCGAGCGCCGCGACCACGCAGCCGACGAGCGGGAAATAGCGCGACGCATGCTGCAGCCAGCTCGCGTCGAAGCCGACCCACGCCGGGATCGGCAGCCGCGTGAAGAACTGCAGCGCGATGAAGAACAGCCTGACCTGATGCATCAGGCGGATTTTTCGCTGACGCTGGCCGACGCGAAGGTCGCCATCTCGTTCAGGAAGTTCACGGCCGCGTGCAGCAGGGGCAACGCGAGCGCGGCGCCCGTGCCTTCGCCCAGGCGCAGGTTCAGCTGCAGCAGCGGTTCGGCGCCCAGCGCGTCCAGCATGCGGCGGTGGCCCGCTTCGTCGGAGCAGTGCGCGAAGACGCAATAGTCGAGGATCGCCGGTGCGATGTGCGTCGCGACGAGCAGCGCGCTCGTGGCGATGAAGCCGTCGATCAGCAGGACTTTGCGCAACGCGGCCGCTTGCAACATGGCGCCGGTCATCATCGCGATCTCGAAGCCGCCGAACGTGGCCAACACCCCTAGCGGCTCGTCGACGCCGGCGTGGTGCCGGACGGCCGCTTCGATCACGCGCTGCTTGTGCAATACGCCTTCGGCAGACAGTCCCGTGCCCGCGCCGACGCAGTCCGCGACGGGAATCCCCGTCAGCTTGTGCATCAGGCTAGCTGCGGCCGTCGTGTTCCCGATGCCCATCTCGCCGAAGCCGACGACGTTGCCGGGCAAGTCCGCCATCAGGGCGGCGCCGTGTTCCAGCGCGGCCGCGCACTGCTCGGGTGTCATCGCCGCCTCGCGCGCGAAGTTGCGCGTGCCGTGCGCCACCTTGCGGTCGACGAGGCCGCGACGCGGACCGAAATCGTGGTTGACGCCCGCATCGACGACGTGCAGATCGCAGCCGTTCTGGCGCGCGAACACGTTGATCGCTGCGCCTTGCGCCAGGAAGTTCTCGACCATCTGCCAGGTGACGTCCTGCGGGTAGGCGGATACGCCTTCCGCGACGACGCCATGGTCGCCCGCGAACACGAGGATCGCCGGCTGGCGGACCGTGGGCGCGACGGTGCTCTGGATCAGGCCCAGGCGACTGGCGAGGCGTTCGAGCGCGCCGAGGCTGCCGAGCGGTTTGGTCTTGTTATTGATGGCGGCGGCGAGCGCGGCGCCGAGTTCGAGTTGAGCCGTGGGGGCGATGTGCGGGAAGCGCATGGGATCTCCATGGAAGATGAAGGCGGCAAAGATAGCACACAAGCAATTGGAAAATTCTTGCCGTGAGGGGGCGCCGGCCGGTTGGCTGCGCTGTTGCTCCGGCGATGCATAGTTGTTCGATGCATCTTGCATACCCCTGGTCCGATTTGCTATAGTTCGCGTCCTGCTTCTGCAGCACAAGAAAAGTTCAGCCAAATCAAGTAGTTGAGCTAGGTAGATTGATAACGCCGCTTGTGTTGTAGAAAAACGAGGGTTGACGAGTTAAGCGAAGCACTGCATAATCTCGTTCCTCTGCTGCTGACGAACACAACGCTTCGCAAACGCAGCAAGGCAGTACCGAATAC
>NZ_JANUGW010000039.1 GCF_024753285.1 Massilia pinisoli
GCACACGCTGCGCCGGACCGACGGCACGGGTAACGCCGTCCACGCGGGGATACGCGCCATAAAAATACTCCGCGTCGGTGCCGGCGGCGTTGAACGCGTGGAGTCATTGAGTCCGGGGGACTCAATGACGAGTCCGGGGGACTCAATGACGAGCCGTCCACCCTACCGACCGCGAACGATTAATAAATCTCGGGATCCGGATCCGTGCGCTCCAGCTCCAGCGACGCCGCCAGCAACGCGAGCCGCGCCACGACGCCGTACACGTAGAACCGGTTCGGCGCCGCCGTCCCCGGCTTGGCCTTCAGGTCGGGCACGGCATGCTGTTGCGCGAACGCGAGCGGCACGTATTGCGAGCCCGGCGCGTTCAGGTTCTGGTCGACGCCCCGCTCCGCGTGCACGCGGTAGAAGCCGCCGACGACGTAGCGGTCGATCATGTACACGACCGGCTCCGCCACCGCGTCGTTGATCGACTCGAACGTGGGCACGCCTTCCTGGATCATCACGTCCGTGACGGTGACGCCATCCTTGATGACGGACATCTTGTTGCGCTGCTTGCGGTTCAGGTCCTTGACCTCGCTCGCATCCTTGACGGTCATGATGCCCATGCCGTAGGTACCCGCATCCGGCTTGACGATGACGAAGGGTTTTTGATCCTTCATCCCGTATTCCTTGTACTTCTTCTTGATCTTCGACAGCAGCGCCGACACGTTATCGGCCAGGCACTCCATGCCGACGTCTTCCTGGAAATTGACCTCGCCGCATTTGCTGTGCAGCGGGTTCACGAGCCACGGGTCGATGTCGATCAGCTTGCCGAACTTCTTGGCGACTTCGTCGAACGCCTTGAAGTGATTGCTCTTGCGGCGCACGGCCCAGCCGGCGTGCAGAGGCGGCAGCAGCGACTGCTCGTGCACGTTTTCCAGGATGCTGGGGATGCCGGCGGACAGGTCGTTGTTCAGCAGGATCGTGCACGGGTCGAAGTCGGCCAGGCCCACGCGGCGGCCGTTCGGCGAGCGCACCAGGGGTTCGACGACGAGCATGTTCCCGTCCGGGAGGGCAAGCGGCGTCGGCTCCGTCACCTCGGGCGACAGCGAACCCAGGCGCACGTGCAGGCCCGTCTGGCGGAAGATCTGCATCAGGCGCTGCACGTTCTGCAGATAGTACGGATTGCGCGTATGGCTTTCCGGGATCAAGAGGAGGTTGCGGGCGTCCGGGCAGTATTTGTCGATCGCGGCCATGGCGGCCTGCACCGTCAACGGCAGCATTTCCGTCGACAGGTTGTTGAAGCCGCCCGGGAACAGGTTCGTGTCCACCGGCGCCAGCTTGTAGCCCGCGTTGCGCAGGTCCACGGAGCAGTAGAACGGCGGCGTATGCTCCTGCCACTCGAGGCGGAACCAGCGTTCGATCGCGGGCGTGGCTTCGAGGATCTTCTTTTCCAGGTCCAGCAGGGGACCGGTCACGGCAGTGGCAAGGTGGGGAACCATAAAAATGACGTCCTTCGGGCTTCTTGGCGATATGGTAAGCCGAGATTGGGGTGAACCGTCATTTTTTAAAGACCTATATTCATTTAAGAAATAAAAAAAGCGCCCCGGAGGGCGCTTTCTGCGAGCTTATCAATTCGACAATCAGGAGTGATATGCCTGCTCGCCGTGGCTCGTGATGTCCAGGCCTTCGCGCTCTTCTTCCTCGGGGACGCGCAGACCGACGATGACGTCGACGATCTTGTACGCGACGAACGAGACGACAGCCGACCACACGATGGTGGTGCCGATGGCTTCCGCCTGCACGAGCACCTGGTGGCCGATCGAGTACGGATCGGCGGACATCTTGTTGGTGACGTAGTCGAAGATGCCCTGGCCGCCCAGCTGCGGTGCCGCGAACACGCCGGTCAGCAGCGCGCCCAGGATACCGCCCACGCCGTGCACGCCGAACACGTCCAGCGAGTCGTCGGCGCCGATCATGCGCTTCAGGCCGTTCACGCCCCACAGGCAGACGATGCCGGCGACGAGACCGATGATCAGTGCACCCATCGGACCGACGAAGCCGCAGGCCGGGGTGATGGCGACGAGACCGGCGACGGCACCCGAGGCGCCACCCAGCATCGACGGCTTGCCCTTGGTGATCCACTCGCCGAAGACCCACGACACGGTCGCGGCGGCGGTTGCCAGCAGGGTGTTGACGAAGGCCAGAGCAGCCACGTCGCCCGCTTCCAGTGCCGAGCCGGCGTTGAAGCCGAACCAGCCCACCCACAGCAGCGACGCGCCGATCATGGTCATCGTCAGCGAGTGCGGGGCCATCGATTCACGGCCGTAGCCGACGCGCTTGCCCATCAGGACTGCACCGACGAGGCCGGCGATTGCGGCGTTGATGTGCACCACGGTGCCGCCCGCGAAGTCGAGGGCGCCCTTCTGGAACAGCCAGCCGGCCTTGGCGGTCTCGGCGTCGGCGGTGGCTGCCGTGATGGCGTCCGGACCGGTCCAGAACCAGACCATGTGGGCGACCGGCAGGTAGCCGAACGTGAACCACAGCACGATGAACAGCAGCACGGCCGAGAAGCGTGCGCGCTCCGCGAAGGCGCCGATGATCAGGCCGCAGGTGATGGCCGCGAACGTGCCCTGGAACGCCACGTACACAAATTCAGGGATGACGACGCCTTTGCTGAACGTGGCCGCCGTCGAGAACGAGGCCTTGACCGGATCCCAGATCCCGTTCAGGAACAGGCGGTCGAAGCCACCGATGAACGCGGTCTTCTCCGTGAACGCCAGCGAGTAGCCGTACAGGCACCACAGGACGATGATGACGGCAAAGATCATGAACACCTGCAGCAGGATCGACAGCATGTTCTTGGAACGGACCAGGCCGCCGTAGAACAGGGCCAAGCCCGGGATCGTCATCATGATCACCAGCAGCGTGGAGACCATCATCCAGGCGGTATCGCCCTTCTGCGGGGTAGGTGCGGCAGCCGGTGCTGCGGCAGCCGGTGCTGCGGCAGCCGGTGCTGCGGCAGCCGGAGCCGGCGCGGCAGCACCGGCCGGAGCAGCAGCGGCCGGGGCCGCGGCAGGAGCAGCAGCGGCCGGGGCCGCGGCAGGAGCAGCAGCGGCATCGGCAGCCGGTGCGCTGGCAGCCGGGGCTGCGGCGGCAGCCGCCGGTTTTGCAGCGTCCTGGGCCAGGGCGGGAGCCGATGCGGCCAGCGCCAGGGCGACGGAGACGCCTGCGATCAGTTTCGTGATGGAGTGGATCATCGGGTTCCCCTTACAGCGCTTCGTTGCCGGTTTCACCGGTACGGATACGAACGACTTGCTCCAGATTGGAGACGAAAATTTTGCCGTCACCGATCTTGCCGGTGCGGGCGGCGGTCTGGATGGTGTCGATCACCTGGTCGACGATCGCATCGTCCACCGCTGCCTCGATCTTGGTCTTCGGCAGGAAGTCGACGACGTATTCCGCACCGCGATACAGCTCGGTATGGCCCTTCTGGCGACCGAAACCCTTCACTTCGGTCACCGTGATGCCCTGGACGTTGATTTCCGACAGGGCTTCACGTACCTCGTCCAGCTTGAAGGGTTTGATGATGGCGGTAATCATTTTCATACGATTGCCTCTTCAGAAAGTTTTTGAAACGGTGAGCAGTGCCGCGGACTTGCCCAGGTTTTCCGCGGACGGGCTCCGATAGGCACTGGTGTCGGCCTTGATATAGGCCAGGGCTACCGAGCAGACACCCAGATCCTTGGTCACGCCGATCTTGTAGTCCGAGTAGGACAGCGAACCGTTGTGGCGCACGTTCTGGCGGCCGGCGTGCAGGTTCAGCGTGAAGCCGTTGGAGATGTCGACGTTGGCGCCGACGTCCAGATAGCCGCTGCCCTTGCTGTCCGCGGTGCCGAACAGGTTGGTCAGCGAATGCGAGTACTTGATGTAGGCCGGGCCGTAGCCGAGCTGGCCGTACAGTTCGAACGTGTTGGCGTTCGGATGCAGGCCATTGCTCGGGTAGAAGTAGTACAGGCCGCCGACGTCGTACGAGATGTCGGAAGTGATGTTGCCGCGCTTGCCGCCGTAGATATCCCATTCGACGTCGCCGCTGCCGCCCGCGTCCTTGGTCCACTTGATGGTGGACAGCCAGGTGCCTGCATACAGGCCGGTCGGGTTGTGCGTGTAATCGGCACCGCCCTGCAGCGCCGGGTCGAGACGGGACTGGGAAATGCCGCGGTAACGGTAATCGCTCGTAACGGCCAGGTTGTAGCTCACTTCGTTGTCCGGCTTCTGCTCCTCGGCGCCGGCCAGCCCGATACCGAGGCTCCACAGACTTGCTGCCAGTACTGCAACGTGGGGCCAATTGCTGTTACGACGCTTCATAGACACTCCCTTGGTAGTTGAACATGTTATTGAGTTGCGGTTTACAATCCGAGGTTGCGACCTCGTTATGGTTGATGGTTAGTTAGCAGGATGCGTGCCATCCCATCCGAGCCGGGTGCCGGCTTGTTTTTCTGCCTAAACACCCCCACTTTTTTGGTTTCAAAAAGTAAACGGGACCAGGACGCGTGCTCCGCAACGGTGCACGCACCAATTCGGGTATGTACGCACCATCCGGGTGCGCAACAACCACTCAGGGAATAGTGCGAAATGAATAATTTTTTTAATGATTTGCAGGACAAGATCAACCAGGCATTCGAAAGCTCGCCCGCCAAGGACATCGAGCGCAACGTGAAGGCTATGATGACCCAGGGCTTTTCGAAGCTGGACCTGGTGACGCGCGAGGAATTCGACGTGCAGGCCCAGGTGCTGGCGAAGACGCGCGCCAAGCTCGAGGCGCTCGAACTGCGCGTGGCGGAACTGGAAGCGAAACTGGCGGCCGAGACCAAGGCCTGAGCCGGCGGGCGCCTTGCGCGCCCATCTGATGGTTGATGCCCTCCGGCGTCCCTGGCGGACGCCGTGCGGCGCCCGGACTGAGCGTGCCCCGCCGCCGGGCACGCATCCGGGACCGCCCCTCCTTAGCTCAATGTCCCGACGGCGCGTCCGGCGTGCTGGCCGTGTGGAACACGCCCGGGTTCGGGTCGCCCGTCACGTACAGGAAGCCGGCCAGGCCTTTTTCCATCCGCGACAAAGCGTGGTCGACCAGCACGTAGCGTCCCGGCACGTCGACCTTGAATTCGACCACGGTGGCGCCGCCCGGTGCGACGGTCGTCGTCTGCACGTTGCGCAGCGGCGGCGAGACGAGGTCGCCCAGGTTGTAGACGCGGTCGAAGATCTCGCCGATGACGTGGAAGCTCGACGTGAAGTTCGGCCCGCCCACGCCGAAATAGATACGCACCGTTTCACCCACTTTTGCCTCCATACGGTGCGTTTTGGTCAACGCGGTGTGGTTACCGTTGAACATCAGGTGCTCGGGCTGCTCGGCCAGCAGCTTTTCCAGCGAAAACTCGTTTTCCCCCGTCGAGCCGTGGCGCTGGGCCGTGTACAACTCGCCCTGCATCACGTAAAACTCGCGATCCACCTTGGGCAGACCGCCTTCCGGCTCGACGAGGATCAGCCCGTACATGCCGTTCGAGATGTGCTGTGCGACCATCGGCGTGGCGCAGTGGTACACGTACAAGCCGGGGTTCATCGCCTTGAACGTGAAGCCCTTGGTACTGCCCGGCGCCGCCTGCGTGACGGCCGCGCCGCCGCCGGGCCCGGTGACGGCATGGAAGTCGACGGAGTGGATCATGTGGCTGTCCTTCGCATTGGACAGGTCGACGTCCACCGTGTCGCCCACGCGCACGCGGATGAACGGGCCCGGCACCTTGCCGTTGAAGGTCCAGTACTTGTACGTGGCGCCGTCCGTCAGCTGGCCCGTGACCTCGGTGGTCTCGAGCGACACCTTCAAGTGCTGCGGCACGCGCCTGCCGATGGGCGGCGGCAGGTCGTGCGGATCGCGCGACACGTCCGCGGCCTTCGGCCCGGTGTCGGCGGGCGTGTCGCCCACGACGATCTTGCCGATCATGCCCGCCTGCACGTGGCCGGGCAAGGAACAGATGTACTCGAACACACCCTTCTTGTTGGCGCGGAAGACGATGGACGTGCTGGCGCCCTTGTCGTTGAGCTGGTTCGACTTGACGCCGAAATCGGCCACGGTGAGGTCATGCGTGGCGCCGTCGCCATTGACGAGGTTGATCTGCACGACGGCCCCGACGGGCACGTTCAGCGTGGGATTGGCCTTGCCCGCGATCGGGCCGGCGTCGCCCATGAAGACGAGTTTGCCGTCGGCGATGTCGGTGCGCAGGGTGAACGTGACGTCCGCCACGTTTTGCACGGCCGCGCCGTGCGTATGGTCATGCTGGGCATAGGCGGGGGCCAGCAAAGTCATGCCAAGCACGAGCGCCGCAATCAGCGCCGGAAGAGTTTTGCGTTTCATTTTTTTTACCTCGATCATTGTTTTGGACTTGGTGCGAAAAAATCTTACGTTCCGCCCTTCCATTCCTCGCATGAAGCAGATCAAGCATTTCGAAAGCGCCACAGAAAAGTCCTCGCCATAAACAACGGAAATGACATTTGCCGGAATCTTGATCTGGTTCATACGAAACGCATGCGCGCCGAACCTATGCTTGGTTCAGCACACGACGTTTGAATATCGATGAGGAAAAAATGAAAACGCATTCGCTGGTCCTGGCCGCCGCAGTCGCCACCCTCTTCCCCGCCCTGGCAACGGCCAGCTGCGGGGCCGCTTTCTGCACCGTGAACACGAACTGGACGACGCAAAGCGCGCTGACGGCACCGGAGCCATCGTTCGACGTCCACTACGAATACATCGACCAGGACCAGCCGATGACGGGCGGCGACAAGGTCGCCGTCGGCCAGATCCCGCACCACCACGACGAAGTCAGCACAGTGAACCGCAATCTCGTCGCCACCTACAGCCGCGGTTTCGGCAACGGCTGGGGCCTGGCCGTGAGCGCACCGGTGTTCGAACGCGATCACCGCCACGTCCACAACCACCACGGCGAACAGATTGGCGAATCATGGACGTTCACCGAACTGGGCGACGTCCGCATCACGGGCCGCTACCAGCTGGGCTCGGGCGGCGACCTGCTCAATCCGGCCGAGGGCGGCGTGACGTTCGGGTTGAAGCTGCCCACCGGACGCTTCACGGTCGCGAACGACGAGAACGAGCGGGCCGAACGCAGCCTGCAGCCGGGCACCGGGACGACCGACCTGGTCCTCGGCGCCTATTACCACCAGCGCCTCAATGCCAGCGATGCCGCGTGGTTCGCGCAAGCCCAGTACCAGCATGCGGTCAACAGCCGCGACGGCTACAAGCCGGGTGCGCAGTTCGGTGCCGATGCCGGTGTCCGCAAAGGCTTCGGCCAGGGCTTCGGCGCCCTGCTGCAACTGAATTACGTGCACAAGAGCGCCGACAGCGGCAGCGCGGCCGAACCGGCTGACAGCGGCGGCCATTATCTGTACCTGAGTCCCGGATTGTCGTATGCGATCAACGGCAAACTGCAGGTCTACGGCTTCGTCCAGCAGCCGCTCGTGCGCCACGTGACCGGCGTCCAGCTCACCGCCGATCGCGCCTTCCTCGTCGGGCTGTCCGGCCAGCTGTAGGTTCAGTGTGCGCCGGCGCGCGCCAACAGCCGCCAGATGCCGTACAGCGCCGCGCCGCCAAGGCTGACGGCAAACACGCTGGCCACCACATACCCGATCGGATCGTGCAACCCAAAGGTGTCCGCGGCGAACACGAGGGCGCACGCCAGTGCCGCTTGCGCAATCCATACGCCGCGCAACGGGCGGAACGCGCCCAGGTCCCCGCGCTGCCACAAGCGCAGCGCCACATAGGTCACGGGGCCGCACAGCAGGCAGAAAAGGACCGCGAGGACGAGCAGGGCAAGAATCAGTCGGGGCATGGCGCTATCGTTCGGTGCCGGCCGGGCGGCCGGGCCCGCTACATTACCAGAGTGCGCGTCTTTCGAAAAAGTTCGGCAGGCACGACTGTCCCCTCTCAACGGGCGTTTCTGCCGTCTGCCTAAGATGAGGCCTCGTCCAGCGCTGAAGGAATCCGATTGAGCCTCGCCGTCCTACGAAGCCGCGCCCTCGCGGGCATGGAAGCGCCTGCCGTCAGTGTGGAAGTCCACCTGGCCAACGGTTTACCGTGCATGAACATCGTCGGCCTCGCCGATGCCGAGGTGCGCGAGTCGAAAGACCGCGTGCGCGCGGCGCTGCAGAATTCCGGCTTCGACGTGCCGAGCCGGCGCATCACCATCAACCTTGCGCCGGCCGAACTGCCGAAGGAATCGGGCCGCTTCGATTTGCCGATCGCGCTGGGCATCCTGGCCGCGTCGGACCAGATTCCCGCCGCCGCACTGGACGGCTATGAATTCGCCGGCGAGCTGTCGCTGTCGGGCGAATTGCGCCCCGTGCGCGGTGCGCTGGCGATGAGCTTCGCGATGCTGCGCCAGGGTGCGCACGACGGCGGGCCGGGCCGCGCGTTCGTGCTGCCGTGGGCCAACGCCGACGAGGCGGCGCTCGTGGCGGACGCCGCCATCTATCCGGCGCGCTCGCTGCTGGAGGTGTGCGCGCACTTCGCCGCGAAGGCAGACGATGCGCGGCTCGCGCGCTACCGGCCCGCGGCATCCGACGCGCCGCCCGTGTATCCGGACTTCGCGGACGTCAAAGGCCAGCCGCAGGTCAAGCGGGCGCTCGAAGTCGCGGCCGCGGGTCTGCATTCCGTGCTGTTGATCGGGCCGCCAGGCGCGGGCAAGAGCATGTTGGCGTCGCGCTTTCCCGGGCTGCTGCCGCCCATGCGCGAAGAAGAAGCGCTGGAGACGGCCGCGCTGCAGTCGCTGGCCGGCAGCTTCGCCATCGAGCGCTGGCGCCGGCGACCGTTCCGCAACCCGCACCACACGAGTTCCGGCGTCGCCCTCGTGGGCGGCGGGCCCGTGCCGCGGCCGGGCGAGATCTCGCTGGCCCACCACGGCGTGCTGTTCCTCGACGAGTTGCCGGAATTCGACCGCAAGGTGCTGGAAGTGCTGCGCGAACCGCTGGAAACGGGAGAGATCACGATCTCGCGCGCCGCGCGCCAGGCCGACTTTCCCGCCAATTTCCAGCTGATCGCGGCGATGAACCCGTGCCCATGCGGCTGGCTGGGCCACCCGTCCGGCAAATGCCGCTGCACGCCGGAAGCCGTGCAGCGCTACCAGGACCGCATTTCCGGTCCCCTGCTCGACCGCATCGACATCCAGGTCCCGGTGGCGGCGATGACGCCGGACGCGATGGCGCAGCTGGCCGATGGCGAACCGAGCGCCGCCGTGGCGGCCCGCGTCGCGCACGCGCACGCACGCCAGCTGGAACGCCAGGGCAAGGCCAACCGCAAGTTGACGACGCGCGAGATCGACCTGCATTGCCGCCTCGACGGCAGCGCGACACGGCTGCTGGGCGACGCGATGCGGCACCTGCACTGGTCGGCACGCGCGTACCACCGCGTGCTGAAGGTGGCCCGCACGATCGCCGACCTGGCCGAGGCGGATGCCGTGCGCGCCGCGCACGTCGCCGAAGCGATCCAGTACCGGCGCGGGCTGCGCGATCAATAGGAGAGAAACATGACAGGCATCACGGCGACACGACGCGACGGACGGCACCGCCAGCCGCCGGGCCGGGCGTCACCCGTCACGCAGGAATCAGGCGAGCCCTGTCGACGCCTGCTCGCGCGCCGCGCGCTTGATGGCCTGCGGCGGCTGGCCGAACGCGCGCAGGAAGGCGCGGCGCATGCGTTCCGGATCGGAAAAGCCCGTCTCGCGCGCCACGACGTCGATCGAATGGTTGCTGCCCTCGATCATCGCGCGCGCCGCTTCCACGCGCAGCACCTCGATCGCGCGCGCCGGCGACTGTCCCGTCTCGATGCGGAACGTGCGGCTGAACTGGCGCGTGCTCAGGTTTGCCGCTTCCGCGAGCTCGTCGACGGACAGCGGCTTGCGCAGGTGGCGCTTCGCGTACGACAGCGCCTGCTGGATGCGGTCCGACTTCGGTTCCAGTTCCAGCAGCGCCGAGAACTGCGACTGGCCGCCGCTGCGGCGGTGGTAGACGACCAGCTTGCGGGCGATGTTGCGCGACAGCTCGATGCCGTGGTCGCTCTCGACGAGCGCCAGGCACAGGTCCGCGCACGCCGTCATGCCGGCCGACGTCCAGACGTTGCCGTCGTTGATGAAGATGCGGTCTTCCTCGACGCGCACCTTCGGATACATACGCTGCAGGTCGCGCGCCACCGACCAGTGCGTCGTCGCACGCTTGCCGTCCAGCAGACCCGCCTCCGCCAGCAGGAAGGCGCCCGTGCAGATGCTGCCCACGCGGCGCGATTGCACGCCGGCCTGGCGCAGGATCTCGACGAAACCCGGCGACGACGGCCGGCGCGGCACCATCTGCCCAGCCACCAGCAGCGTGTCGTAGTCGTAACGCGTGACGGCCTCCGTCAACACGTTTATGCCCGAAGAGCTGGTCATGGCCCCGCCATGTTCGGACAGGATCGAGACTTCGTAGCAAGGTTCATCGCACAGCGCGTTGGCAAATTCATACACCGTCGTCGCCATGAGATCCAATGCCTGGAAGCCGGGGGGCAGCAAGAGTCCGATTCTGCGTTTCATGTTGTCCTCAGTGTTCATTTGGCTGCCGAGTGGCTCAATCCACAGCGTGTGCTGCAGTGCATGATGATAATCATACGACACCCGCGCGCTCCCGGCCAAAAGCAACTGACAAAGTAGATAGGCAATTAGCGAAGTGTGCGTACACACTAATTGGCCGTAACGGAGGGATGCTCGTACAATGAGACAAATCTATTTGTTCGACCATCGATCTAAAAATTAAGGCAATGTGCCGCTGCGGGCGCGCCCGGTGCCAAAAGATCGCAAGCGACCCTGTTTCGCCGCCGGGCAAGCCCTGTTACCATGCCGTCATGACAACACGACTTTTTGCCGCCGCCGCGCTGTGCCTGCTGTTCGCGGGCTGTTCTCCCAAGTACAACTGGCGCGACTATGCGAGCCTGACCGCGTCCTACCACGTCACCTTCCCCTCGAAGCCGAGCACGGTAACGCGCACCATCGACCTGGACGGCATGCAGGTGTCGCTGACGATGACGGCGGCCGAGGTCGATGGCGCGACGTTCGCCGTCGGCTCGGCCGAGGCGCCGGACGCCGCGCGCGCCCAGGCCGCGCTGGAAGCGATGCAGGTCGCGCTGGTGCGCAACATCAACGCCACCGTCACGCACGAGAAGGTGACCGCTGGCGACGACCGTGCCACGCGCGACGTCGACGCGAAGGGGACCGACCGCGGCGCCCCCGTGCGTCTCGTCGGCCATTTCGAGTCGCGCGGCAAGAATTTCTACCAGGTGATCGTGCTCGGCAGGCCAAAGGCGCTGCCGGACGAGCAAGTCGAACAATTCCTCACGTCCTTCAAACTGCCCTGACATGCATACCGACTCTCCCGCGCTGCGCATCGCCGCGCTGCGTAAATCGTTCGGCCGCCCGGCCGTCGACGGCCTCGACCTCACGGTCCGGCGCGGCGAACTGTACGCGCTATTGGGCCCGAACGGCGCCGGCAAGACGACGACCTTGCGCATGGTCACAGGCCTGCTGGCACCGGACACGGGCACCGTCGAAGTGCTCGGCATCGACATCGCGCGCGACCCTGCCGGCGCCAAGCGCGGCATGGCCTACCTGCCGGACGACCCGCTGCTGTACGGGAAGCTGAAGCCCACCGAATATCTGGAATTCGTCGCGGGCCTGTGGGGCATCCGCGCCGAGGACGCCGAGCCGCGCGCGCGCCATCTGCTCGACTGGCTCGACCTCACGCCGCACGCGCACGAGCTGACCGAAGGTTTTTCGCGCGGGATGAAGCAGAAGCTGGCACTGGCCGGTGCGCTGATCCACGAGCCCGAGCTCTTGATCCTGGACGAACCGCTGACCGGCCTGGACGCCGCCGCCGCGCGCCAGGTGAAGGATTTGCTCGTGTCGCACGTCGAAAAAGGCGGCACGGTGATCTTGACCACGCACATCCTCGAGGTGGCGGAACGCCTGGCCCAGCGCATCGGCATCATCCGCCAGGGTCGCCTGATCGCCGAGGGCACGCTGGCCGAGCTGCGCGCACGCACGCATGGCGGCAGCCTGGAAGACGTGTTCCTGCACCTCACGGAAGGACAGCCCGGATGAGTGCCGCGCCGGGAAGCACGCTCTGGCTGCTGCGTCACGAATTGCGGCTGGCCTGGCACGGCGCGGCGCTGAACAAGAACCGCACGCGCCGTCCGGGTGGAGCAACCATCGCCGTCTGGGTCGTGGGCTGGCTCGCGCTGCACGTCGTCGCCTTCCTGCTGATGCGCGAGCTGGATCGCGACGGCATGGACGCCGCGTACCTCGCCATTCCCATCACGGTCATGGTGGTCACCTGCGCGACCTTCATGCTGTCCAGCGCGTTGCGGAGCGCCGTGCTCGCCCTGTTCGAGCGCGGGGACCTCGACCTGCTGCTATCGTCGCCGCTGCCGTCGCGCAGCATCTTCGCCGTGCGCCTGCTCGGCATCGCCGCCTCCGTCGCGACGCCTTACGTGTTCCTGGCCGGCCCGTTCGCCAACGCCGCGCTGCTGGTCGGCCATCCGGGTTGGCTCGGCCTGTACGTGATGATCGGCGCCTGCGCGATGGTGATGGCCTGCGCGGGCATGCTGCTGACGCTGGCCCTCGTGCGCGTGCTGGGCGCACGCCGCACGCGCGTCGTGGCGCAGGTCGTGGCGGCCGTCGCGGGCGCGCTGCTGTTCCTGCTGTCGCAAGCGTATAACCTGACGCGCCACGACGGCAGTGCCGGCCCCGGCATCCTGGCCTATCTCGCCAGCCACCGCGCGTTCGGCACGGACAGCGCGTTGTGGCTGCCCGGCCATGCCGTCCTCGGCGCCCCGCTGCCGCTGCTGGCGGCCTTGCTGCTCGCAGGGCTCGCGTTCGCGCTCACGGTAGGCCGCACGCACGGCTTCTTCGTCCACGGCCTGCAGCAGGCCGCCGGCACCGGCCGCGCCCGCGCCCGTCCGGGCGGCGCGTTGCGCTTCCGTTTCCGCCGCAGCCTGTTCGACACGATCGTCATCAAGGAATGGCGGCTGATCGCCCGCGATCCGAATCTGATCGCGCAGGTGCTGCTGCAGCTGATCTATCTCGTGCCGCTGTTGCTACCTGTGCTGCGCGACGGCAGAACGGGTCCCGCGATCGGCGCCGGCCTCACGCTGCTGTGCAGTTCGCTGGCGGGCAGCCTCACGTGGATCGTCGTCCTCGCGGAAGATGCATCCGACCTGCTGCTGTCGGCGCCGGCGCCGCGGCGCACGATACAACTCGCCAAGCTGGCTGCGGCCACGATGCCTCCCCTGCTGCTCGTCGCGCTGCCGCTGTGCTGGCTGATCGTGCATGCGCCGCTGACGGGCCTGCTGTTCGCGTTCACCGTCTGCGCGGCCGTGTTGAGCGCGGGGCTCGTCGTGCTGTGGACCGGACGGCCGGCGCCGCGCAGCGATTTCAAGACGCGCGGCAAGGAAAACTTCCTGTGCTCGGTGCTGGAAATGGTCGGCAGCTTGTGCTGGGCCGGACTCGGCTGGCTGCTCACCTCACTGGCCACGCAAGGCGCGACCTGGATGGCGGTGGCCGCCGCAGTCGTGCTGGCGCTGGGACTGGGCGTGCTTTTGCTCGCCTGGCTGCTCCGGCGCCATCCTGTATGAGAGGTAATGCACCCTCCCCCGCTACTCGTGTTATCGTTTAGTCACTGGCGATTCAATGAGAAAACTATGCTGATTACCTTTAAATCCAAAGCCTACCCCAACGTCATGATGTACCAGGATCACGCGAAGCGGATCCTCGACCTGCTGCACAAGGACAGCGACCGCGGCGTCATCACGGCCGAGGAAGCCGGCCGTGCGGTCAAGCTGCTGGAAAACGAGATCGAGGAAAGCCGCAAGCACCAGCCGACAGACGAGATGGAACAGGACGTCATGGCGCACAACGGCGAAGAAGATACCGAGCACGAGCCGGTCGAGGTCGTGAGCTTTTCGACGCGCGCCTTCCCCCTGCTGGAAATGCTGCGCGCGGCGCGCGATCAGCAGACGGACGTGCTCTGGGGCGTCTGAGTCCCTGTTCAGTCAGGACGTTTCCCGCTCGAGCCCGGCCGCGGACGACGCGACGCGGCCCTTGCCCTTGCGTTTGGCTTCATACATCGCCTGGTCGGCGCGAGCCAGCAGGCGTGCGGCATCCTGCGGTTCGCGCGGCAACTGCAGGGCCACGCCGATGCTGACGCCCACCGTCACGCCGCCGCTGGGCAGCACATACGGGCGGGACAGTTGATCGAGCAGGATGTGCGCCTTGTCCTCGGCATCCCGCGCATCCTTCAGCAGTTCGAGCACCACCACGAATTCATCGCCCGCCAGGCGCGCGGCCACGTCGGTCTCGCGAATGCCGTCCAGCAGGCGCTTGCCGAAGCGTCGCAGCAACTCATCCCCTTCCTCGTGGCCGCGCGTGTCGTTGATCTGCTTGAATCCATCCATGTCGATGAACAGCACAGCGCACGGACGTTCCACGCGTGCCGCGCGCGACAGCGCCTCCGGCAACGCCTGCATCAACGCGCGGCGGTTCGGCAGGCCCGTCAGCACGTCGCGCATCAGCATCGCTTGCAGCTCGGCCGTGCGCGCGGCGACCGTATCCTCCAGCTGCGCATTCATCCGCTCCAGCGCTTCCCGGTGCGTGCGCTCGCTGGCGACGAGCTCGCGCAACGCTTCCGACAGCACCTGCGCTTCGTGGAAGCTGTTCACCTGCGGAATCAGGGCCGGCGTCGCGCGCGCGGGCGCGTGCGCGAGGTCTTCGATGGCGCCGCTCAGCGTCTTCAGCGGCTCGACGATACGGCGCGCCAGCAAGGCCGCGAGTGCAGCGAGCACGCCGGCCAGTCCGACACACAGCCATCGGGTACGGTGTTCGAGTTCATGCGCGGACGCGAGCGCCGCGGCCTCGGTCTGGCGTACGAGCACGGCCCAGCGCAGGCCCGTGCGGTCACGTCCCCCTCCCGTCCGGCTGTAGCCCGCCATGTACGTGTGGCCATCGGGCCAGCGCTCCTTCACAACGCCCGTCTCGCCTTCGAACGCGCGGCGCAGGCTTTCCGTGGCGATCGGTTTTTCCAGTAAATCTTCCGGCCCCAGCAGCACGACGCCATCGCTGCGGACGACGACGATCTCGGCGCCGGAGCCGCGCAGCGCCGGCGTCAGCAATTGTGCAGCCAGCGACCTTGCCCATGTCCAGCTCAGGTGGATGGCGAGGACGCCGCGCAACGTGCCATCAGCATCCCGGATCGGTCCCGCCACGTCGACGAAGCGCCACGGGTCCGGGGTACGCGGCAGCAGGCTGCCCAGCAGGGTCGCGGGATGGTAATCCTCGGCGATCACGTGCAATTGTCCGGCGTGGAACCAGGGCCGCGCCATGACGTCGCGATTTTCCAGCAAGCCGTTCGTCGCCGCGACCACCCGGCCGTCCGGCTTGGCGATGCCGATCCAGGCGTAGTCGGGGAAATCATGTTGAAAACTCTCGAGGACGCGCCGCGCCTCGGCCGGATCGCGGGCGTTGCGGACCTCCGACAGGGTCGACAGCACGGCGACGTCGCGCACCGTCTGGGCCAGTGTCCGGTCGAGCGCGTCGCGCATCTGCCAGGACAGCTGCTCGAGCCGCAATCCGGCCTCATCCGAGGCATGGCGGATCGCGAAATGGTCCACGAGGCTCAGTTGAAGAAACGCCGTGATCGCCACCGTCAGGCATGCAAGCGACACCATCCATGTCGCGAGGCGGACAGGCTTGGCGCGCTTGGCGCGGGTGTCGATGTCGCTGTCGGCGTCCATACGAGTTGCAAAAAATAAAGACTGAAATGCTACCGTAAATACTTGACGAGCTCCAAAGAAAAATCGGGGGACTGACGGATGAGGTAGAAAAAACGACACCGCGACAGGCGTTCTCCCGGCGCC
>NZ_JANUGW010000004.1 GCF_024753285.1 Massilia pinisoli
AAAAAGAACGGTCGGCGGTATCGCCATGCGCTGCGCACCTGTCACCGCGAGTACTGATATCGCGCTCGAAACGTGCGTAGCCGACGCGGGTGCGGGTGTCTTGCTCGATGGACTTCGCTACCCGATCATATTGCATGCGCGTGGAATTGTGCCCGTGATGAATATGGTCGTGGTGACCGACCCGGTCAGTGTGCAGATCGGCAAACCCGTTCCGGAGGAGCGCATCGCGCTATCGGGAGCCAAATGATGCAGACTGACATCCTCAGCCAAATTATGCGACAGAGGCGACCAAGAACGTATGTCGTGGTGATGGAGACGTAGCACACCGGCGTCAATCGTTCATCCACGAGAACCGGAACAGCTCCCACGACGGTACCGGTGCCTTGTCGACCGTCGCCGCCACGAAATGGCACCGACGCGCGCTTTTCAGGGCGGTCTCGTCGAGAATCGGCTGGCCGCTCGAGCGCGCGACACGTGCATCCGTCACCTTGCCGTCGACGTCGATCAGCACCGCCAGGATCACATGGCCGGTGAGCTTGCGTTGTTCGGCGCTCCACGGCAGCCTCGGGCGCTCGCAATTGGCCGGATCCAGTACCGCGCGCACCCTGACGGAGGCCCCGCCGCCGCCAGTGCCTGCGCCCACGTCGCCGGCCCCGGTGGTGCCGGTGCTGTCGGGCTTGCCGCCGGCCACCTCGACCGGCATCGCATTGTCGACGATGGTGGGGACGACTTCGGTGCGCGGCACGACTTCGATGTCGTGCAGTGGCGGCGCGGCGGCCTCGCGGGCCGGTGGGCGCGGCTTCCTTTCGTGGCGGCGCGGCCGCGGCGGCGGGGGAGGTGGCGGTGGCGGTGGCTTGACGATCTCCGGCGGTACCAAGGCCAGCAGCATGACCGTTTGCGGCGGTCTCGACCGCGTGATGCGATCACTGGACATGAAGATGAACAGTACCAGCGCATGGAGGGCAACGACCATGGCAATTCTCGACAGCGGGGGCCGTGGGCGATCGAATGCAGCGTCAGTTGGCATGGCGGCCCTCTTCAGGCGACGACAGGCCTATATATTATGGAAACAATATCATGCTGACAATCGGGTGGCGAAGCAGGGCGCCATCCCGCTGGAGGTATTCGGAAGAATTGGGAAACAAAAAGCCCACGAACCGAAGTTGTGGGCTTCCTGTATGTATCTGGTAGGCCGTGCTGGGCTCGAACCAGCGACCAACGGATTAAAAGTCCGCTGCTCTACCAACTGAGCTAACGACCCGAAGAAGGCACGCATTATAGCGGCTCGGCCGTCGTTCGCTAAGCGCTTTGTTGCGAATTTGCGAATACAACAGGTCAGCGCTCGCGCCTTGCCGATCGGGCCGACGGGGTTGCGGCGGAGATCGCCAGGCTGCTCAGAACGAATGCGGCGGCAAACGTGGCGGCAAATAAGGTCGACAAATTACGCATGATGGCTCCCGGCGGCGAAGATGAAACATTCGGTTTTCCCATTGACACTATCGAGTATAGGTATCGACCTCACGCGTTTGGTTGCTAGGTGGCAACACAATGTTCGATAGGGGAAATAAAGCGCCGCCATGACTATTTTGTTGTTGTGGCGCAACTTAAGGCAACCAGAACGCCTCGGCCATAGAGAATTGACGCACAGCAAGTACATAATGTTGGTTTCAGTACGCCGTCCGGAGACATCATGCGCTGGTTCCACCATTTGAAGATTACCAACAAGTTACTGGTGGCATTCGTCCCCGTCGTCGCCATGACGTGTCTGATGGGCATATTTTCCATTGTCCAGCTGGACAAGGTCCGCAATTCCTCCACCGAGATTGCCAAGAACTGGATGCCCGGCATCCGTCACATCGGCGAGTTGCAGACGTCGCTGGCACGCTTCCGGATTTCGGAAGCCACGCACATCCTGCAGGACGGCGAACCCGAGATGGCGACCGCCGACAAGGCGCTCGCGACCCGCCGCGACATCATGCGCAAGCAGCAGGAATCGCTGGCTGCCCTGGTATCGGATCCCGAGGAAAAGCGCATCTACGCGGCGTTCCAGCAGGATCTGGACGCCTATATGGCGGAGAGCGCCAAGCTGACGGCGCTGTCGCACGCCGGCAGCAAGGACGAGGCGAGGACGGTGTTCAAGGGCGCGTCCAACAAGATCTATCGCAAGATCAACGACGAATTCGAAGCCCTGTCGAAGCACAATGACGAGGGCAGCGATGCGTCCGAACAGGCAGCCGAGCAGGTCTTCAACATGTCGCGCAAGATGATCGTCGGCGCACTGATGCTGTCGGTCGCCGTCGGGCTGGTGCTGGCGATGTGGGTCGCGCGCATCGTGGCGCGGCCGTTGAACGACGCGATCGGCGTCGCGCAGCGGGTGGCGAGCGGCGACCTGACGGCCGAGATCGAAGTGGCCAGCCGCGACGAAACGGGCATGGTCATGCGCTCCCTGCGCGACATGAACGAAAGCCTGGCGCAGGTGGTGGGGCAGGTGCGCGGCTCGACGGATGCGATCGCCACGGCATCGGCGCAGATCGCCAGCGGCAACATGGACCTGTCCGCCCGCACGGAGGGCCAAGCAAGTTCGCTCGAGGAGACGGCGTCCGCGATGGAAGCGCTGACCACGACCGTGCGGCAGAACGCCGACAATGCGCGCCTCGCCGATCAATTGGCGCAATCGGCATCCAGCGTGGCGGCCGACGGCGGCAAGGTCGTGGGCGACGTGATCACGACCATGGACGCGATCAGCGCGGCGTCGCGCAAGATCGTCGACATCATCGGCGTCATCGACGGCATCGCGTTCCAGACCAATATCCTTGCGCTGAACGCGGCCGTGGAAGCCGCGCGCGCCGGCGAACAAGGGCGCGGATTCGCCGTCGTCGCATCGGAAGTGCGCAACCTGGCGCAGCGCAGCGCCGTTGCCGCGAAGGAGATCAAGCAATTGATCGAAGATTCGGTCCAGCAGATGGATACCGGCACGGTGCTGGTGCAGCAGGCCGGCAATACGATGGATCAGATCATGGCCAGCGTGCAGCGCGTGAGCGGCGTGGTGGGGGAGATCTCGGCGTCGAGCGTCGAGCAGCGTACCGGCATCGAGGAAATCAACAAGGCCATCGTCCAGATCGACGAGACCACCCAGCGCAATGCCGCCCTCGTCGAGGAAGCGGCTGCGGCGGCCGCCGCGTTGCAAGACCAGGCAGCGCAGCTGGCGGCAGTCGTGTCCCGGTTCCACCTGGCCGACATGCCGCGCCAGTCCAGGACCCGGCAACTGGCTTGAATCGAGCCGGAAAACAAAAACGCCAGCCCGAAGGCTGGCGTTTTCGCTTGAATCTCTGGTAGGCCGTGCGGGGCTCGAACCTGCGACCAACGGATTAAAAGTCCGCTGCTCTACCAACTGAGCTAACGACCCGAAGAAGGCATGCATTATAGCGGCCCGTTTTGATTTACGCCAGAGGTAACGTAAATCGCTAGTGCGCGACCGTGGATTTCAGCACTTCCTCCGCCGTCGTCACGCCGTCGATCACCTTGTAGGCACCGGCGATGCGCAGCGGCTTCATGCCGTCGGCCACGCTTTGCTGACGCAGCGCCGCGAGGTCCGTCTTTTCCTGCAGGAGGCGCGAGAATCCCTCGGTCACGGTGACGAGTTCGTACAAGCCCGTGCGGCCGCGGAACCCCGTCTGGCGGCATTCCGGGCAGCCGATGGGGCGGTAGACCGTGGCCGGCTTCGGCAGGTTCCACGCGCCGCCCAGCGCGCTCCACACGTCGTCGGAGAGTTCGCCGTCGGGCGATTTGCAATGCGGGCACAGCGTCCGTACGAGGCGCTGCGCCATGATGCCGATCAACGTGGCTTCCAGCAGATAGTACGGAACGCCCAGTTCCAGCAGACGCATGACGGCGGACGGGGCGTCGTTCGTGTGCAAGGTCGACAGCACGAGGTGGCCCGTCAGCGCGGCCTGGATCGCCATTTCGGCCGTCTCCAGGTCGCGGATCTCGCCGACCATAATGATGTCGGGATCTTGCCGCATCAATGCGCGCACGCCGTCCGCGAACGACAGGTCGATGCCGGGCTGCACCTGCATCTGGTTGAACGACGCCTCGACCATCTCGATCGGGTCTTCCACCGTGCACACATTGACTTCGCTCGTGGCCAGCGCCTTCAAGGTGGTGTACAGCGTCGTCGTCTTGCCGGAGCCGGTCGGGCCCGTCACAAGGATGATGCCGTGCGCACGCTTCGTCAGCGCGTCCCAGCGCGCCGCGTCGTCGGCCGGGAAGCCCAGTTCCGGCAAGGTCTTGACGACGACTTCGGGGTCGAAGATGCGCATCACGAGTTTTTCGCCGAACGCCGTCGGCATCGTGGACAGGCGCAGTTCGACTTCCTGGCCGTCGTTGGTGCGGGTCTTGATGCGGCCGTCCTGCGGGCGCCGTTTTTCGATCACGTCCATGCGCCCGAGCAGCTTGATGCGCGCGGTCATGGCGATCATCACGACGGCCGGCACCTGGTACACCTGGTGCAGCACGCCGTCGATGCGGAAGCGGATCGCGCCCGCGTCGCGCTTCGGTTCCAGGTGGATGTCGGACGCGCGCTGGTCGAACGCATAGCCCCACAGCCAGTCGACGATGTTGACGATGTGCTGGTCGTTCGCATCGACCTGTTTATTGGTCTTGCCCAGTTCGACCAGTTGCTCGAAGTTGTTGCGCAGTGCGAGGTCCTGGCCACTGGACTTGTTGGCGTCGCGGATGGACTTCGCGAGGCTGAAGAATTGCGAGATGTATTGCGCGATGTCGAGCGGGTTCGCGATCACGAGTTCGATGCGGCGGCGCGAGATGCGCGCGATCTCGTCCTGCCACTCGGTGCGGAACGGATCCGCCGTGGCGACGACGAGCGTGCCCGGCCCCAGCTCCACGGGCAGAATATTAAAACGCGCCGCGTAGCTGGCCGACATCACGTCGGCGACCTTCGTGAAGTCGATCTTGAGCGGATCGATGCGGAAGAACGGCAGGCCGACCTTCGTCGCGCACCATTCGCTCAGCACGTCCAAGGTGAGCAGCTTATGTGGCGGCTTTGCCGAGACGATCTTGCACTGCGCGATCGCGGTCAGCGGATGCATCGAGCCGACCGCGTTTTTCAGGACGCTTTGCGCCTGCGCGAAGTGCGGCTTGACGGTCGATTTCTCGACGATGCCATCGGCCAGCAGCCACGAAAAAATGGTTTGCAGGTCGAGGGCTTTCGGCTTGTGCATGGTGGGAGCTCAGTTCGCGCCGGCAGCAAATATGCCCTTGACCCACGACTTCGCGGGCAGCTTCGTCGCCGTCACGATCTGCGCGGCGCGCGCGGCGAGGCGGTCTTTGTCGAGATCGGGCTTGGTCTTGAAGCACAGCGCGACGACGTTGCCCTCGTGGACTTCGGGCAGGCAGATCACGTGCCCGAACGCGAAGCGCATCGCCTTGATGTTCTTGCCGAAGCTCGGGTGGTCGCCGAACAGGTTGACGGTCATGACGCCGCGGTCCGTCAGGCACGCATTGCACGCCTGGTAGAACTCGGGCGTGTCCAGCACGGGGCCGCGCGCGGTGGCGTCGTACAGGTCGCATTGCAGCACGTCGATCGCATCGTGGTGAGCATCGTCCAGCACGAAATCCATCGCGTCCATCTCGAGCACGCGCAGGCGTTCGTCTTCGGGCGGGAGCTTGAACATCGCGTTACAGATCGAGATCACGGCCGGATTCAGTTCGACGGCCGTCACGTGCGCTTGCGGGAACTGGCGATAGCAGAACTTGGTCAAAGCCGCAGCACCGAGGCCCAGCTGGACGATAGCCTGCGGGTCGTCGAAGAACAGCATCCACGCCATCATCTGCTGCGCGTATTCGAGTTCCGGCCAGTCCGGCTTGCGGATGCGCATGGCGCCCTGGATCCATTCGGTGCCGAAATGGAGGTAGCGCACACCGTCCTGTTCGGACAGGGTGACGGGCGCAAACTTGGGCTTGCGGGCGGGACGGCGCGACGACTCGGCCTGTTCGATGGATTTGCGTTTGATGAGCATAGGATGTGCGAAGGGAACATCCTATTATCGGGGGAGGGAGCATCACAGTGCAAGAAAGCACTGTGATGCGAGCGCACGAAGCGCCTTGGACGGCAGCAGACGCTGCGGAGGAAGCCGACGGTGCGGAGAAGGGGGACGTCCCCCGCACCGGAAGTGTGAAGGTTACTGGTACTGGTCCGGCTCGACCGACACGCGCAGGCGCACGCGGTTGCCCGGGTCGCGATTCATGACGGTGGTGTACGTATGGCCGCGGTAGTCGTAGGTCACGTCGTAGCCGTTCGTGCGCTCCTGGACGGAGTCGACGGTGCGGCAGCGCTGCACGGCCTGCTCCTGCACTTGCGGGCCGTAGTCGCGGCCATTGTTGTCGACGTTGTCGCCGACCATGCCGCCCGCGATCGCGCCGGCCGCGGCCGCGGCCACCTTGCCGTTGCCGTGGCCCACCTGGCTGCCCAGCAGGGCGCCGGCGATGCCGCCGATGACCGTGCCGGCCTGGCTGCGCTGTTGCGGGACCTGTGCCTGCACGTAGTCGGTACGGCATTCCTGACGCGGCGTACGCACCTGCTCGATACGCGGCTGGACGCGCACCACGCGGCCGAAGTCTTCGAAATCGCCAGTCTGGGCGTAGGCCAGCGGCAGGGCGCACACGCCCATCGCGGAGAGAATCAGTTTGGCTTTGAAGTTCATGGTCATACCTCGTTCTGGTGGTGCTGCAAGTCGGTTGTATTCGTCAGGGCGATTCGCCATGATCGAATCTTAGCGCCAGTTGGTGGACGTTTACGATCCGTGTGGCAACAAAATGTAACAGGAGGTATACACGTCGAAGCACGCTGTTCAGAGGAGAAAAGCGTGGAAAAACCGCCAACAATGGATGAAAAAACTCGTCTTTTTTTACAAATATGGCGGGCTCGTCCATATTCGGGTTGATTCGCCTACCACAAAACGTTACCCTAAGGAGACTTGGGGTTTTATTGGCGCGTAGAAACGAGACCAGGAGAAAGCGAACAAGCCCGCCGCTTCCACAACACCGCGCCTGGAGCAGCAGAACCAGACTGGGTGACTTGAGGAAAAAATGAGTTTGTTGACGAGAGTACCGCCGAATCTTGTGCAGTCCATCCGCGCTTACCGTGCACCGGAGCTGCAGAAGGAGGCGTTGCGCATGGGTCATCACTTTCTCTATGCGCTGTGCACGAACGCGCTGACGAAGCAGCAAGTCTGTGCCCGCATCGGCGAGCAATTCTTTTTCCCCAAACCGTGCAGCAAGAATTTCGACGCGCTGCGCAACTGCCTGACCGAAGTCATCGCCGGCGCAGGGCCGCAACCGGGTTTCATCGCCGTGCTGGACCAATTGCCGAATACGCAAAAATTCGACAAGGAAGCGCGCGAAACCCTGCTCGACGTATTCCGCGACGCGGCCGAATTCTGGGCCGAGAAAAAAGTCCCGTTCCGCGTGTTTTATTCGTTCGAAGAGCCGCAATCGCCCCAACCCGTAGGCTGGGTGGGGCCCCACGCCTTCAAGTAAGCGCGGCGTTGCCGCCATGTCCTTCCTTGGGCCCGCCCACCGGCTCGGGTTACAATGCGCGCTTATGAAAAATATCGTGATCCTTATTTCTGGCCGCGGCAGCAACATGGAAGCCATCGTGCGCGCGCAGCAGGCCGAAGCCTGGCCGGCCCGCATCGCCGCCGTGATCAGCAATAAGCCGGACGCCAAAGGCCTCGAGTTTGCGCAACGCCACGGCATTCCGACCGCCGTCGTGCCCAACAAGGAATACCCGACCCGTGAAGCGTTCGACGCCGCCCTGCAAGCCACGATCGACCGGTTCGAACCGGATCTCGTCGTGCTGGCCGGCTTCATGCGCATCCTGACGGCGCCGCTCGTCGAGCACTACGCGGGCCGCATGCTGAACATCCACCCGTCGCTGCTGCCGCTGTTCCCTGGCCTGCACACGCACCGGCAGGCGCTGGACGCACGCGTCGAGGAACATGGCGCGACCGTGCACTTCGTCACCGCCGAGCTGGACCATGGCCCGGCCGTGATCCAGGCGCGGATCCCCGTGCTGCCGGGCGACACGGAAGACAGCCTGGCCGAACGCCTGCTGGCGGAAGAACACGTCATTTATCCGCAAGCGGTGCGCCTGTTCATCGAAGACAGGCTCAGCATCGAAGGCGGCGAGGTCCGGATCGCCGCGACCCCCTGATTTTATTTCCAAGGAACACCATGAGATTGCCACCCGCGATACTCGGCAATGCGGAAGAAGTATTGCGCGAGATCCTGCGCTTTATGTCCCCGGCCGACGTCACCCTGTCGCGCTACTTCAAGGACCATCCCCGCCTGGGCGGGCGCGAGCGCGGCGCCATCGCCGAATGCGTCTACGCCGTGCTGCGCAACAAATCCTTCTTCACCGATTTCGCCGGCGCCGGCGCGACGATGCGCCGTCTGACCCTGCTGGGCATGGCGGAAGCGATCGGCGCGGACTCGCTGGGTGGCCTGACGGAAGACGAAGTCGCCTTCCTGACCCGCATCAAGGAAATCGACCGTTCGCTGCTGCCGCCGAAGAAGCTGGCGAACCTGCCGGACTGGCTGTACGACAAATTCGTCGCGCAGTATGGCGAGGAAGAGACCTTGGCCCTGGCCGCCGTGCTGAACACGCCGGCGCCGCTGGACCTGCGTGTCAACTCGCTGAAGACGGACCGCGACAAGGTTATCGCCGAACTGGCGACGGCGCCCATCGCCGCCGAACCGACGCCGTATTCGGCACTGGGCCTGCGCATCTGGAAGAAGCCGGCGCTGCAGAACCTGCCGCTGTTCAAGGAAGGCGCGATCGAGGTGCAGGACGAGGGCAGCCAGGTGCTGGCCCAGCTGCTGGGCGCGCGCCGCGGCGAGATGGTCGTCGACTTTTGCGCCGGTGCCGGCGGCAAGACGCTGGCGATCGGCGCCATCATGCGCAGTACGGGCCGCCTGTATGCGTTCGACGTGTCGGAAAAGCGTCTGACCAAGCTCAAGCCGCGCCTGGCGCGCAGCGGCCTGTCGAACGTGCATCCTGTCGTCATCGCGCACGAACGCGACGCGAAAGTGAAGCGTTTGGCCGGCAAGATCGACCGCGTGCTCGTCGATGCGCCGTGCTCCGGCATGGGCACCCTGCGCCGCAATCCGGACGTGAAATGGCGCCAGCAGCTCGAGGGCATCGCGGAGTTGACGGAAAAACAGGCGTCGATCCTCGACGGCGCCTCGCGCCTCGTGAAATTCGGCGGCCGCCTCGTCTACGCGACGTGCAGCCTGCTGGATGAAGAAAACGACGGCATCGTGCAAGGCTTCCTCGCCTCGCACCCGGATTTCGAACTGGTGCCGATGCACAAGGTTCTGGCTGAACAGCGCATTCCGCTGGAGATGGGCGACTATTTGAAGATGCTGCCGCACAAGCACGGCACGGACGGCTTCTTTGCCGCCGTGCTGGAGCGCAAGGCCGCGCCTGCCAAGCCCGTTGCCGACGAATCCGACGACGCTGCCGAGCAATAAAGGACGATGCCGCTGACCAGCCTGATCTCCGATCTGCTCGATGACCTGAACCGTCCCGGCATGCCGTGGCAGGTTGGGGCCGTCGTCGGCTGCATCCTGTTCGGCTGGCTCAGCGCGCAAGTGGTCCGTGTGTGGTGGCGCCGCCGGCGCGGCGAGGCCGGCAGCTTGCTGCACACCGGTGTCGAAAGTTTCACCCGCGTCGTGGCGCCGTTGCTCGTCGTCGGCTTGCTGTATCTGGCGCAATTCCTCCTGACCAAAAGCCACTTCCACACGAATATCGTCAAGGTGGCGATTCCCGTGTTCTGGTCGCTGGCCGCGATCCGCCTCGTGTTCTACCTGCTGCGCCGCGTGTTCGCGCGGCGCGGGCAGCTGGGGCAGGCGCTCGTCACATTCGAAAAGATCTTCGCGCTCGTCGCGTGGCTCGCCGTCGTGCTGTACATCACGGGCTTGTGGCCGGATATCTTCGATTTTCTCGACAGCTACAAGATCCAGTTCGGCCCGAAGAAGTCGAACAGTGTCACGTTGGCCGACATCCTGCAGGCCGTCGCGTCCATCGTCGTCGCGCTGATGCTGGCCTTGTGGGCCGGCGCCGCGCTGGAAGAGCGGTTGATGGGCGTGCATGCGCTGCACAGTTCGCTGCGGGTGGCCTTGGCGCGCCTTGGTCGCGCGTTCCTGATCGTCGGCGCCGTGTTGCTGAGCCTGAACCTCGTCGGCATCGATCTCACCGTGCTGTCCGTTTTCGGCGGCGCGTTGGGCGTCGGCCTCGGTCTCGGCATGCAGCGGATTGCCAGCAACTACGTGTCCGGCTTCATCATCCTGCTCGAGCGCAGCCTGTCGATCGGCGACATGATCTCGGTTAGTACCTTTACCGGTAAAGTCACGCAGATCAACACGCGCTACACCGTGTTGCAGGGACTCGACGGCGTCGAGACCGTGTTGCCGAACGAATTGCTGATTTCGGGCCCCGTGCAGAATCAGTCGTTGACGACGCGCAAGGTGCGGGCGTCGACGAAGGTGACGGTCGCGTACGGTTCCGACCTGGATCAGGTGATGCCGTTGCTGATCGCGCAAGCCGTCGGCACGCCGCGCGTGCTGGAAGAGCCGGCGCCCGGCATCTCGCTGACGCGTTTCGGCCCGGACGGCTACGAGCTCGACCTGGGGTTCTGGATCGCCGATCCGGAAAACGGGCAGGGCGGTGTCGTTTCAGAAATCAATAAAAAGATCTACGCGCTGGTACAGGCAGGTACCGTCAGATTAGGCTTTCCATCCATTGATACCCGCCTGCTCGACTCCCATATAGCATCGGTTGTGGCGCGAATCACGCAGCCGGCGCAGAATTCCCAGCCGTGAGCGCCTTGATTGCGTCAATACGTGCCGTGCGGCACACGTTGCGCGTAGAATGTCTGTTTGCGTCACGCACCAACGCGTGACGTTTTGTCATAGCGACTGTTCCATAGAAAGAACAGCACTACCCTAGTCATCCTTAGTGGAGTCTCGATGAATTTCTTGAGCAACACCTTGCACGGCGTGCTGTCCTTCCTGGACGGCGGTCTGTTCAACCTGTCGGTTTGGCAGATGGTCGTGTACACGCTGGTCGTCACACACATCACGATCGCCGGCGTGACGATCTACCTGCACCGCCACCAGGCGCACCGCGCGCTGGACCTGCACCCGATCGCCAGCCATTTCTTCCGCTTCTGGCTGTGGATGACCACGGGCCAGGTGACGAAGGAATGGGCGGCCGTGCACCGCAAGCACCACGCCAAATGCGAAACGGTGGAAGACCCGCACAGCCCGGTCACGCACGGCATCAAGAAGGTGTTGCTCGAAGGCGCGGAACTGTACCGCGTCGAAACGAAGAACCAGGAAACCCTGGAAAAATATGGCCACGGCTGCCCGAACGACTGGATCGAGAACAAGCTGTACACGCCGTACAGCTGGCTCGGCGTGTCGATGCTGCTGCCGCTGAACGTCGCCATGTTCGGCGTGATCGGTATCACGATCTGGGCCGTGCAAATGCTGTGGATCCCGATCATGGCTGCCGGCGTCATCAACGGCATCGGCCACTTCTGGGGCTACCGCAACTACGATTGCAACGATGCGGCGACGAACGTCCTGCCGTGGGGCATCCTCATCGGCGGCGAAGAACTGCACAACAACCACCATACGTTCGCCACGTCGGCCAAGCTGTCGAGCAAGTGGTATGAGTTCGACATCGGCTGGGCGTATATCCGCATGATGGAAATGGTGGGCCTGGCCAAGGTCAAGAAGACCATCCCGAAGCCCCGCCTGCAAAAGAACAAGCTGGAAGCGGACTTCGACACCTTGCAGGCGGTCATCGCCAACCGCTACGACGTGATGGCGAAATACGCCAAGTCCGTCAAGCATGCGTTCCGTGAAGAAGTGGAGCACCTGAAGCAAAAGGCCGAGCTGGAGTCGCGCTTCCTGAAGAGCTCGCGCAAGCTGATGCAGCGCGAACCGGCGAAGCTGCAGGCGCCGCAACAGGCCCAGCTGGTCGAGCTGTTCCAGCACAGCAAGGTCCTGGAAACGATGCACGAGATGCGCGTGGAACTGGGCGCGATCTGGGAACGCTCGCATTCGACCCGCGACCAGCTGCTGCACCAGCTGCAGGACTGGTGCGCCCGTGCCGAAGCGTCGGGCATCAAGTCGCTGCAAGAGTTCTCGATGCGCCTGCGCAGCTACGCGTAAGCAGCACCGCGACGCCGGCCCGCCCGGCTCCGTGAACACCCCTCGCGCAGGGGTGTTTTCTTTTGTGGAGCGTGATTGCAGGCAATGCGCGGGCAACTGCGTGGCGCATCGTACCGGGCGCGCGTATGATCGCGGCGTGGAGGGCATCGGCGTCAATCGAGGCGTGTGCCGCCGGAGCCGGAGGAATCGAGATGCAAGAACGCCAGCGCCGTTCAGACGAAGCGACCGCAAATGCCGTGGCACGTGGCCTGAACATCCTTGCCGTCCGTGATGCCGACGTCGCTCAGCGCTATATGGAACACATGCACGTGCCGCCTCACGTGATCTGCCGGGTCTTGACGCAGCCTATCCTCCGGCGCCGGCTCAGCCCGGAGCAATCCGTTTCCGAAGCCATCACGCCGTCCCTGCCGGCCGAACCCGATCAGCCGGCGTAGTGTCAGGCGCCGCGTTGCCCGGCGTCGGATGGGACGGCATCGGTGTCCGCACCGGAAAGGGCCGTCGCATGTTCGGTTCGCGTGCAGTCGTCGATCGACTTGCGCTCCTCGACGGCCAGCTCTGGTGGGTCGAGCATATCGGCCAGCATGGCCGCGAGCTCGGGCGTGTCCCACGGCGCGCCGCTGCGTTCCCTGGTGTGGATGTAATGTCGGATCTCGCTATCCTGTTCCGGCGTGAGCGGCAGGCCGCGGAACGTGGTGGAGGGTCTGGATTCTTTCATGGCGCTCTCGCTTTCCGGCCTGTTGCCGGTCATCCGACTGTACGCGCATCGGGGGCGCGCGAGCGCACGGCAGCGTGTCGAGTCAGCGGCGACAACCGGCCGACGACGGCACGCCGCACGCGATCATCGCACCCACGTCCGGGTTCGCCAGGTAGTCGAGGTGGGCCGTCAGTGGATTCTCGATCCATCCCAGCCACGTCCTGTCGTTCGACACGAGAACGTCCGCCACCGCCACGTCCGGCGCCGTGTAGCGGGCCGGCAGCAGGCGATAGGACAGCAGGTCGTTCGGATCGGTAAAAGCGACGACGGCCAGCCGCTGCAGCGCTTCCGCGCGGCGATTGGGCTGGCGCCGGCGCAAGTCGAGGAAACGCTGCAGGGCGTCCTGCACGGGGATCGCGCGCATCCCGCCCGATTGCTCCGCCAGGCCGAGGATCGGTAACTGGTTGCCAGCCATGAACAGCAGCGCGAGCCGGCGCGCCGCCTGCTGGCCCAGCGCCCGGGTCTGCGGCTGCCACGATTCCAGCATCGCGCTGAGCGCGTCGAACAGCATCTTGCTGCCCAGGCTTTCCGCGACGACGACGAGGGGCGCTTCGCTGTACGGATCGTCCGCGATCACCCGTGCGATCGTCTGGACCATGGCATCGCGGATCGCCACATGGCTCTCGCCTTCGTAGATGACGGCGTCGGCCAGGCAATCGTCCAGCAGGTTGTCCTTGACGTAGGCGTTCAGCGCGCTGCGCTTGGGCTTGCAGGTGCCGGCGGCCGCGCAATCGGTCGGTGTTCCGGTGAGATCAAAATCGAGCTGGTGCTTCAACGCCGCCGTCAGCGGCGACCACACGAGGGCGTGGAAGCGCACCGTGCCGCCCGCCAGCGGCCGCGTGCTTTCCACCACCTCGATGCGCGCGGAAGCCGTGGCGGGGACCGCCGGCGCATGCTCTTCGACGACGCCGGCGATGCGGTCGATCTGATGCTCGGCCCAGGCCCTGTCGTGCGTGCACATGCCGTGGACGAGAAGCACGTCGACGGGCCTCCCACCGGCGACCGCGACAATGCCCGCGATGCCGGGAAAGGTCGCGCTGCCGCGCACGACGACGGCGGGACGGTAGGGGGTGGCGCAGGCGGCGAGGAGGCCGAGGGTGGACAGGAACGACAGTCGGGAGCGCCACATCATGCGTTTCTCCAGCGGAACGGACGTTCGACTATAGCCAAGCCGCCGCGGTGGAAACGCCGTGAATTGCCGATCGGTGATCCCGATCAATGGCTCAGAAAAACAAAAAGCCGCGCACGGTGAAGTGGGCGGCTTTTTTGGAAAGAACCAGATTACTTGATCTTGGTTTCTTTGTAGACCACGTGCTTACGTGCTTTCGGGTCGAATTTGGTGATTTCCATCTTCGCCGGCATCGTACGCTTGTTCTTGGTCGTGGTGTAGAAGTGACCGGTACCTGCGGTCGATTCCAGTTTGATCTTGTCGCGGCCAGTTTTTGCCATGATGACTCCCTAATTAGATTTTCTCGCCGCGGGCGCGCATGTCGGCCAGCACAGCGTCGATGCCGAGCTTGTCGATGACGCGCAGGCCGGCGTTCGAAATACGCAGGGAGACCCAGCGGTTTTCGGATTCTACGAAGATGCGGCGGTTCTGCAGGTTCGGCAGAAAACGACGCTTGGTTTTGTTGTTGGCGTGGGAGACGTTGTTGCCAACCATCGGACCCTTGCCAGTAACTTGGCAAACACGTGCCATAGCGCACTCCTTGAATAAACTTCCACAATCGGAAAAACGAGAGTATAGCTTGAAAACCGTCGCGTAATCAACAACTTGCGGAAAAAAATTGTGTCTAGATAAACCAGTTTGATTTAACAATCGTGAATTCTCACAATTTTTGCGCCGTAAGGTCCTGTTTACACACCGTTATTCCGCCCTCGGACTGGCCCCGGCCGTGCGTTCGACGTGCGCGATGAGTGCCCGCAGCGCGGCCGAGATGGGAGCGACGAAGCGGGGAACGTCGGCGATCCGGTCGGGATCGGCACCGGAACCGATGACGGGGATGCGCAGGCAGGCATCGAGGACGAGGTCGGCCGACATCGTCCGCAGCGTCTCCTTCAACGCCTCGTCCGCGTGGAACGATTGATAGGACGGGTTCAGCACGGCGACGGGCTTCCCCGCGAACGGCGCGTGGTTGACGACCCAGTCGAGCGTGTTCTTGATCGTGCCGGTGACGCCGTGCGCGTACTCGGGACTGGCGATGAGGAGGGCGTCGGCGGCCGTGATGGCGTCCTGCAGGGCCAGCACGCCGGGCGGCAGGTCGGTGCGTTCGGGATTGAAAAGCGGGAAATCCTTGTGCTGCTCGAAGCAGTCGATAGCGATGCCGGCCGGTGCGAGATCACGGCAGGCGCGCAGCAGGCCGGCAGTCAGCGACCGGCTGCGCTGGCTGCCGCAGAGGGCGAGGATGCGAAGAGACATGGGCTCATGGCTTTTGTTAAAACAGCCATGCTAGCTCAGATCTGGCCATGCTCCGCAAAGGAATGCACGAGCGGCCCGGCCACGATGAAATGGTCGAGCACGCGGATGTCGACAAGATTCAAGGCCTGGACGAGGGCGCCCGTCAGGCGCAGGTCCGCGTCGCTCGGTTCCGGCAGTCCGGACGGGTGGTTGTGCGCGAGGATCACGCCGGCCGCGTTGTACGACAGTGCCTCGATGACGACTTCGCGCGGATAGACGCTCGTGTGCGTGAGCGTCCCGCGGAACAGTTCGCGGTCGGCGATCAGGCGGTTCTTGACGTCAAGGAACAGCACGACGAACGACTCGTGGCGCTGGCCGCCCAGCTTGATGCGCAGGTAGCGCTTGACGAGCTCGGGCGACCCGAACGCTTCGCCTGCCTGCAACTGCTCGGCGATGGCGCGCCGGGCCAGTTCCATCACGGCCTGCAACTGCGCGTATTTCGCCATGCCGAGGCCGTGCACTTCGGTGCAATCGTCCAACGTGGCGCCGAACAGGCCGTGCAGCGAGCCAAAGTGCCGGAGAATGTCGCGGCCCAGTTCCACTGCACTTTTGCCGCGCACGCCCACGCGCAGCAGCAGCGCCAGCAATTCCGGATCGGACAACGCCTGCGCTCCTTCGCGCACGAGCCGTTCGCGCGGCCGGGTCTGTTCCGGCCAGTCTTCGATACCCATCGATGCCTCCCTGTGCAACCGTGCATTATTCGCGCGGCGGCATGGCAGTCGCTTGGGCTTGCGCAATAATAGCCACATGAACGATCTGCGCGCCTTCGACCTGAACCTGCTCGTCACGCTCGACGCCTTGCTGACGGAAGCGAACGTGACCCGTGCCGCCCAGCGCCTGCACCTGAGCCAATCGGCCGTGTCGGGCCAGCTTGCGCGCCTGCGCCAGCTGTTCGACGACCCGCTGCTGGTGCCGGCCGATAACGGGCGTGGGATGACGCCGACGGCCAGAGCGCTCGAGCTCGCGGCGCCGGTGCGCCTGGCCCTCGAACAGCTCGCGGGCATCGTGCGCGGCCCGGCCGCATTCGACGCCACCACGGCGCAGCGCACGTTTCACATCGCCGCCAGCGACCTGTCGACGGCCGTGCTGGGCCTGCCGCTGGCAGGCCGGCTGGCGCAGGCCGCGGGCCCTGGCGTGCGGCTCGCATTCCGCATGGCCGACGGCGCGCGCATCGCGGCGCAGCTGCAGGAAGGCGAGGTCGACCTCCTGATCGGTTCGGAACGCATGGTGCCCCCGCACCTGCGCGCGCGCCTGCTGTTCGACGAGCATTTCGTCATGGTCCAGCGCAAAGGGCATCCGCGCGGCTCGCTGCCGCCCGATCTGGACGCCTACTGCGCGCTGCGCCATGTGCTCGTCTCGACGAGCGGCGGCAGCCTGCACGGCTTCATGGACGAGCACCTGCAGGCGCTGGGCCGCAGCCGCAACGTCGTGCTGTCCGTGCAATCGTTCGCACTCATGCCCGGCCTGCTGTGCCGGTCCGATCACGTGGCCACCGTGCCGTCGCGCCTGGCGGCCCTGCATGCCGACGTGCTCGATACCGTGCCGCTGCCGTTCGACGCGCAGGGCTTTTCGCTGTACGCGGCCTGGCATCCCCGCTTCCACGCCGACCCGGCGCTCGCCTGGCTGCGTGAGCAAGTCGTGCACGTCGCCGCCTGATCGGCGCCGCCGATGGGTCGTATCGGCGGATACGGTTTCCGCCGCCGCGCGGCCACGCCTACACTGCCATTCATCGCAACCGACACTGAAAGGCAGACCATGAAAGACCAGCGCATCATCGTCATCGGCGGCACGTCCGGCATCGGCCTGGAGAGCGCACGCCGCTTCGCCGCACAAGGCGCCCGCGTGACCGTGACGGGCCGCGACGCTGCGAAGGGCGCCGCCCTCGACGTTCCCGGCGTGCGTTTCGCGCAGCTCGATGCGGGCGTGCGCGCGCAGTGCGACGCGTTCTTTGCCGACCACGGACCGTTCGAGCATCTGGTCGTGTGCGCGTCCGGCGCGGCCGGTGCCGGTGCGTTCCGCGACCTGGCGCTGGACGACTTGCGCACCGGCTTCGACGGCAAGTTCTGGCCCCAGCTGAACGTGCTGCAGGCCAGCCTGGCCCACATCGCAGCCGGCGGGTCCGCGACGCTCGTCGGCGCGATTTCCGCCCGCGCCCAGCAGCCGGGGACGGCCGGCCTCGCCGCCATCAACGGCGCGCTGGAAGCCATGTTGCCGATCCTGGCGTCGGAACTGCGGCCGCTGCGCGTCAACATGGTGGCGCCGGGCGTGATCGACACGCCGTGGTGGCACCGCGTGCGGGACGCCCAGCGCGCCCGCTTGTTCGAAGAGATGGGCGCCGCCGTGCCCGCCGGGCGCGTGGGCACACCGGCGGACGTGGCCGAAGTCATTGTCATGTTGGCTAGCAATACTTTCATCACCGGCAGCGTGATCGACGTGGACGGCGGCTGGAAGCTGCGCTGCTGATGCCCGACCGTTTCCCTCCCACTACAGAATCCGGGCCGGAAACGGCGCCAGCCCGGGCGGGAGCGGCACGGGTGGCTTACAATAGCGGTTTGCACGTCAACCGAACACGCGAATGTCTTCCTCCAACGCTCCTATCGTCACCGAATCGTCGTACCTGACCCTGCACTACCGCCTTGCCACTGCCGATGGTACGGACCTCGTCACGACCTTCGCCAGCACCCCGGCCACCTTGTTGCTGGGCCAGGGCCAGCTCGCCCCGTTCCTGGAGCAGCGCCTGCTCGGCCTCGCAGAAGGCACGCATACGACGTTCGACCTGACGCCATCCGAGGCGTTCGGCGAACGCAATCCGGAGTTGATCCAGGTCGTGACGAAGAAGACGCTGGACGAGAATTCCGAACCGGATGCCGATTACCAGGTCGGAGACCTCGTCGACTTCCGCGCGCCCGGCGGCGGCCGCTTTGCCGGCGTGCTGCGCGAAATGCGCGCGAACGACGCCGTATTCGACTTCAACCATCCGCTGGCGGGCCAGGCGCTCAAGTTCGAAGTCCAGCTGATTTCCGTACTCTGACCACAGCCCCATCGAGAATCATGGAAAACGAGATCCTGTTAGCCCAGCCGCGCGGCTTCTGCGCCGGCGTCGACCGTGCGATCGAGATCGTCGAGCGTGCCCTGCAGCAGTTCGGTGCGCCGATCTACGTGCGTCACGAGATCGTCCACAACGCCTACGTCGTCAGCGACCTGCGCAACAAGGGCGCCATCTTCATCGAGGACCTGGACGACGTCCCGGCGGGGAACACGCTCGTGTTTTCCGCGCACGGCGTGTCGAAGGCCGTGCGCGAGGAAGCGGAGTCGCGCGGCCTGAAGGTCTATGACGCCACGTGCCCGCTGGTGACCAAGGTCCACGTGGAAGTGGCGAAGATGCGCAAGCAGGGCGCCGAGATCGTCATGATCGGCCACGCGGGCCACCCGGAAGTCGAAGGCACGATGGGCCAGGCGGAAGAGGGCATGCATCTCGTCGAGACGGTCGACGACGTGGCAACGCTGAACGTCGCCAATCCCGACTTGCTGGCCTATGTGTCGCAGACGACGCTGTCCGTCGACGACACGGCCGAGATCATCGCGGCGCTGAAGGCACGCTTCCCGAACATCGTCGAGCCGAAGAAAGGCGACATCTGCTACGCGACGACGAACCGCCAGGAAGCCGTGAAATTCATGGCGCCGCAAGTCGAAGTGGTGATCGTCGTCGGCAGCCCGAACAGCTCGAACTCGAACCGCCTGCGCGAGGTGGCGGAAAAGAAGGGCACGCCCGCGTACATGGTCGACAACGCGGCCGGCATCGACCCCGCGTGGATCGCCGGCAAGAAGCGCATCGGCGTCACGGCAGGCGCGTCGGCGCCGGAAGTGCTCGTGCAGGCTGTCATCGAGCGCCTGAAGGACCTGGGCGCCGCCAGCGTGCGCGCGCTCGAGGGCGTGGAAGAACACGTCACGTTCCCGCTCCCGAAGGGCCTGGACGGCGGCAAGGCGAACGCCGCGGCCTGATCGATCCGATGAACGTATTCGACCTGCGCCAGAGCGCGCCCGCCGATTTCGCCTGCATTCCGCTGGAATTCTTCCAGGACCACCCGGAACCCGGCGTCAACTTCATCGACGTGGGCTGCGTGTTCGATAACCCGCACCACTGGCAGCTCGCCGTCGATGCGCTGACCGAGCGCACGGCCCACCTGGACGCCGACTTCCTCCTCGCGATGGACGCGCGCGGGTTCATGCTCGCGGGCGCGCTCGCGTACCGGCGCGGCGTCGGCTTCGCGATGGCGCGCAAGCCCGGCAAGCTGCCGGGCGAGGCGATCGCCATCGACTACCGCCACGAATACGGCAGCGCGACGATCGAGATCCAGCCCGAGCGCATCAAGGGCGAGCGCGTGCTGATCGTCGACGACGTGCTGGCCACGGGTGGCACGATCGAGGCGGCGGCGACTTTGCTGCGCCGCATCGGCAAGGACGTCGTGGGCGCCGCCGCGTTGTTCGACGTGGCGTTCTTCAAGGACAAGCGCGACCTGACGATGCCCGTGGTGACCCTGCGCGACGTGTAAAATTTACACAACTCATCTGTTATGATGACGTTCGGAATTATGTTGCTTGACTAGCGGCACTCGTACCCCGGGTGCCGTTTTTGTTAGTTCGAAAGGAAACCCCACAAGCATGGAAACTTTTGTCCAACAGATCCTGAACGGGCTGGTGCTGGGCAGCATGTATGCGCTCGTCGCGCTCGGCTACACGATGGTCTACGGCGTGCTCAACCTCATCAACTTCGCCCATGGCGACGTGCTGATGATCGGCGCCATGGTCGGTCTGTCGATCCTGAAGCTGCTGGACAGCGTCGCGCCCGGCCTGCCCGGCGGCGTGCAGCTCGCCATCGCGATCATCGGCGCGATTCCCGTCGCGATGCTCGTGAACATCCTCATCGAACGCGTCGCCTACCGCCGCCTGCGCAACGCGCCGCGCCTGGCGCCGCTGATCACCGCCATCGGCGTGTCGATCCTGCTGCAGACGTTCGCCATGATGATCTGGGGCCGCAGCCCGCTGCCGTTCCCGCAGCTGCTGTCGTCCGAGCCGATCACGATCGCGGGCGCCGTGATCTCGCATACGCAGGTGCTGCTGCTCGTGCTGGCCGCCGCCGCGATGGTCGGCCTCGTGTTCCTCGTCGAGAAGACCCGCATGGGCCGCGCGATGCGCGCCGTCGCCGAGAATCCGCGCGTGGCCGGCCTGATGGGTGTCGACTCCAACCGCGTGATCGTCGCCACGTTCGCCATCGGCGCCGCGCTGGCCGCCGTCGCCGGCGTGATGTGGGGCGCGAACTATGCGTCGATCCAGTTCGCGATGGGCACCGTGCCGGGCATGAAAGCGTTCTCGGCCGCCGTGCTGGGCGGTATCGGCAATATCTACGGCGCGATGATCGGCGGGATCGTCCTCGGCATCATCGAAAGCCTCGGCGCCGGCTACATCGGCGACGCGACCGGTGGCTTCCTGGGCAGTAACTACCAGGACATCTTCGCGTTCATCGTGCTGATCCTCGTGCTGACGGTGCGGCCGTCCGGCATCATGGGCGAGCGCGTGGCCGACCGCGCATAAGGAGATTCGACATGGCTCTCCTGACTTTCGACACGGCGCACAAACCGCGCCAGGCCTACACGAGCATGGCCGTGCTGCTGGCCGTGATGGTCGTGTTCCCGTTCGTCGCCGCGCAGTTCGGCAATTCGTGGGTGCGCATCATCGACATGGCGCTGCTGTACATCATGCTGGCGCTCGGGCTGAACATCGTCGTCGGCTTCGCCGGCCTGCTGGACCTCGGTTATATCGCGTTCTTCGCGGTGGGCGCGTATCTGACGGGCCTGCTCTCGTCGCCGCAATTCGCCGCGCTGCTGGAATCCGTCGTGAACTACCACCCGGACCTGCAGGACGCCGTCGTCCGCACGTTCGGCGAGGACGTGCGCACGAACGGCATCCACCTGTCCGTGTGGTTCATCATCCCGCTGGCAGGGCTCGTGGCCGGGCTGTTCGGCGCACTGCTCGGTGCGCCCACGTTGAAGCTGCGCGGCGACTACCTCGCCATCGTCACCCTCGGCTTCGGCGAGATCATCCGGATCTTCATGAACAACCTGAACGATCCGATCAATTTCACCAACGGCCCGCAAGGCATCAACCTGATCGATCCCGTGCGGATCTTCGGCGTGTCGCTGGCGGGCGAGGCGGGCTCGCGCGCGACCGTGTACGTCGGCGGATTCGGCATGCCGTCGGTGAACGCGTACTACTTCCTGTTCCTGCTGCTGTGCATCGTGACGATCTTCATGACGAGTCGCCTGCAGCATTCGCGCCTGGGCCGCGCGTGGGTCGCGATCCGCGAGGACGAGATCGCCGCGAAAGCCATGGGCATCAACACCCGCAACGTCAAATTGCTCGCGTTCTCGATGGGCGCATCGTTCGGCGGCGTCGCCGGTGCCATGTTCGCCGCGTTCCAGGGCTTTGTCTCGCCCGAATCGTTCTCGCTCACGGAATCGATCGCCGTGCTGGCGATGGTCGTGCTGGGCGGCATCGGGCACATCCCCGGCGTCGTGATGGGCGGCGTGCTGCTGGCCGCGCTGCCGGAAGTGCTGCGCCACGTCGTCGAGCCCGCGCAGCAGGCGCTGTTCGGCAAGGTCGTCATCGAAGCCGAAGTACTGCGCCAACTGTTGTACGGCCTGGCCATGGTCCTCATCATGCTGAACCGTCCGGCCGGCTTGTGGCCATCGCCCGTGAAGGAAGACCGTCCTAACGCCGCTCTCGCGAAAGAAGAGAAAGAAAGGGAAAACGAGGAGCGCGAAGCATGAGCGACACCCTGCTGAACATCTCCGGCGTCAATAAACGCTTCGGCGGCCTGCAGGCCCTGACGGACGTCGCTATCAAAATCGAGAAAGGCCAGATCTACGGCCTGATCGGCCCGAACGGCGCCGGCAAGACGACGTTCTTCAACGTGATCACGGGCCTGTATCAACCGGACACGGGCACGTTCGAACTGGGCGGCAAGCCGTATTCGCCGTCCGCGCCGCATGCCGTCGCGAAGGCCGGCATCGCGCGCACGTTCCAGAACATCCGCCTGTTCGGTGAAATGTCCGCGCTGGAAAACGTGATGGTCGGGCGCCACGTGCGCACGCGCCAGGGCGTGTTCGGCGCCATCTTCCGCCACGGCGCGGCGCGCCGCGAAGAGGCGGCGATCCGCGCCCGCGCGCAGGAGTTGCTGGACTTCGTCGGCATCGGTCAATTCGGCCAGCGCACGGCGCGCTTCCTGTCGTACGGCGACCAGCGCCGCCTGGAGATCGCGCGCGCGCTGGCGACGGAGCCGAAGTTGCTAGCGCTGGACGAGCCCGCGGCCGGCATGAATGCGACGGAAAAGGTCGCGCTGCGCGAGCTGCTCGTCAAGATCCAGCAAGCTGGCGTGACGATCCTCCTGATCGAACACGACGTGAAACTCATGATGGGGCTGTGCGACCGCATTTCGGTGCTGGAATACGGCAAGCTGATCGCGGAAGGGCTGCCGGCCGAGATCCAGAAGAACCAGGCCGTCATCGACGCCTACCTCGGAGGTGCCCACTGATGGCAGACAATGTTCTCAAGATTGCCGGCCTGAAGGTGGCGTACGGCGGCATCAAGGCCGTCAAGGGCATCGACCTGGAAGTGAATCGTGGCGAGCTCGTCACGCTGATCGGCGCGAACGGCGCCGGCAAGACGACCACCTTGAAAGCCATCACGGGCACGCTGCCGCCCTGCAAGGTGGAAGGCACGATCGCCTACCTCGGCCAGCCTTTGAATGCCAACAAATCGTTCAAGCTCGTCGAGCAGAAACTCGCGATGGTGCCGGAAGGCCGCGGCGTGTTCACGCGCATGACGATCCACGAAAACCTGTTGATGGGCGCTTACACGCGCACCGACAAGGCCGGGATCGACGCGGACGTCGACAAGTGGTACGCGGTGTTCCCGCGCCTGAAAGAGCGTTCGGGCCAGCTGGCCGGCACGTTGTCCGGCGGCGAGCAGCAAATGCTGGCGATGGCGCGCGCGCTGATGTGCCATCCCACCTTGCTGCTGCTGGACGAGCCGTCGATGGGCCTCGCGCCGATCATGGTCGAGAAGATCTTCGAGGTAATCCGCGACGTGTCGCAGCAGGGCATCACGGTCCTCCTGGTCGAACAGAACGCGAAGCTGGCGCTGCAGGCCGCGCATCGCGCCTACGTGATGGAATCGGGGCTGATCACGATGACGGGCGACGCGCAGGACATGCTGCACGATCCGCGCGTGCAGGCGGCGTACCTGGGCGAATAATCCCGGCGCGAATTGGTGGGCACCCCGTGCCCACGCGGACGTTTGCGGTGTGTTGGCGCTACAAGCAACAAAACAAACGGCCCGGAACCGCTTGCGCGGTCCGGGCCGTTCGGCTTCCAGAGGGAGGGGGAAGCGGTGATGCTTAGGCAGCAGCGGCCGAGTTGGCGGCAGCGCCAGCCTTGCGGGTGGCTTGCGTGAACTGCGACACGGCGGCGTTCAGGTTCGACTCGATCGCCTCGACGGCCTGCTTGGTCGTCTTGGTGAACTGCTCGTAGCCGGCGTTGGCGTTGCTGATGGCGGTCTTCAGGGCCGAGACATAGGTCTCCGAACCAGCCGGGGCGTTCTTGGTCACTTCGTCGACCAGCGAGATCACCTTGCGGTTGACTTCGGCGAACTGGCTTTCGGCGGCTTTCGAGAACTCGGCGCCGGTGTCGGCGGCGATCGATGCCACCTGGCGGCTGTAGGCCAGGGCCTTTTCAGCGGCCGGCTGCGCTTGCGAAGCCGACACGGTGAAGAATTCTTGGGCATCCTTGACGGCCAGCAACTGACGCGCCGTTGCCGACGAATCCTCGAGGGCGGCCTTGACGGTGTTGATGTTCAGGTCCACCAGCTTTTCCACGCCTTCGAAGGTCTTGGAGGTCAGGGCCGAAAACAGCGCAAACTGGGATTCGAGGTTGGCTTTGGTCGCGTTCGAAAACTGCTCAGGAAATGCAAACATATGGTTCTCCAGTAATGGATCGTTATGTGAACTTTGCTTTTGAGGTGCCCGTGGACACCTGCTTTGGACCAGTGAAGCGGTGCTGCAAAAAACGTCTACTGCTTGAACATCTCGGCGATTGTGCGTCGCAACATGAAGCCATTTTTCACGGTTTTCGATTGTGCGTCAAGCATTTTTGATGCGTCGCACAATTGAACCGTAATCTCTTGAGTGAGATCAATGGATTCAAACGTTTGCGCGACTTTTGTTTGCGTCGTTACAACACTTTAGTGCTATGCAGCAAGCCGCCGGGCGGCCGACCCGCCGTGATAAACTTGCCTTCCAATCATTCGACGTGGCCCGGCGCGTCCGCATACTTTTTGACGATGTCCGATACGATCGCAAACCAGGCCACGCAGCACGCGCGCTGGCAAGTCCTGACGCCGCTGTTCTTCGTTTTCCTCTGGAGCACCGGCTTCATCGCCGCGAAATACGGGTTGCCGTATGCGCCGCCGCTGTCGTTCCTGATTCTGCGCTGCCTGGGCGCCGTGCTGATCCTGCTCCCCGTCGTGCTGCTCACGGGGGCCGCCTGGCCCCGCGGGCGCGTGAAGCACGTGGCCGTGGCCGGGCTGTTGCTGCAGGCCGGCTACCTGGGCGGTGTCTGGTGCGCCATCAAGCTGGGCATGCCGGCCGGGCTGTCCGCGCTGATCGTCGGCATGCAGCCCATCCTGACGGCGATCGCCGCGCCGCTCGTCGGCGAACGGGTGCGGCCGCGCCAGTGGCTGGGGCTGCTGCTGGGCCTGTCCGGCGTGGCCCTCGTCGTCGCCGCGAAAATTCATTTGAACGGATTGGCACCCGCGGCGATCGCGCTGTGCGTGCTCGCGCTGCTGTCGATCACGGCGGGCACGCTCTATCAGAAACGCTTCTGTCCACACTTCGACCTGCGCACCGGCACCGTGATCCAGTACGCGACGACGGCGCTGGCGCTGCTGCCGCTCGCCGTCCGGCTGGAAGGATTCGGGCCGAGTCTGGACGCCATCCGCTGGACGCAGCAATTCGTGGGCGCGCTGCTGTGGTCCATCCTGGCGCTGTCGATCGGCGCCATCTTCCTGCTGTTCCGCCTCATCAGCCGCAACGACGCCACCCGTGTCACGAGCCTGCTGTACCTGACGCCCCCGACGACCGCGCTGATGGCCTGGGCCATGTTCGGCGAACGGTTGAGCAGCCTGGGCCTGGTCGGCATGGCCGTCGCCGTGATGGGCGTCGCGTTCGTCGTCAAAAAATAAAATGTAAAGGAGGCTCAATGATCACCAGCGAACAACAACGTGCCGTGGACGCCGCCATCACGTCGCGGCGCTCGATCCGCGCGTATCTGCCGACCCCGGTCGCGCGCGAAGACGTGGAAGCGATCCTGTCCGTGGCTGCGCGCGCGCCGTCCGGCACGAACACGCAGCCGTGGAAAGTGCACGTGCTGACGGGCGCCGCGAAGGAACGCCTGTCCGACCGTATCCTTGCCGCCTACGGCGACCCGGCCCAGGTCCGCGAGCATGTCGAGGAGTACGCCTACTACCCGCGCGAATGGGTGTCGCCATTCGTCGACCGGCGCCGCAAGGTCGGCTGGGACCTGTATGCGCTGCTGGGCCTCACGCGCGACAACAAGGCCGGCATGGCGGCCCAGCACGGCCGCAACTACCGCTTCTTCGACGCGCCCGTCGGCATGATTTTCACGATCGACCGCATCATGGAGCAGGGCTCCTGGCTCGACTACGGCATGTTCCTGCAGAACATCATGGTCGCCGCGCGCGGCCGCGGCCTCGACACCTGTCCGCAAGCCGCGTTCACGCAGTTCCACCGCATCATTTCCGCGGAGCTCGGCCTGCCCGACAGCGAGATGGTCGTGTGCGGCATGGCGCTCGGTTATGCCGATCCGGACAAGGTCGAAAACACGCTCGTCACGGAGCGCGAACCGGTGTCGAATTTCGCGCGCTTCCTGGACTAGCAGAGTATGGTTGTCTTCGCAAGCTATTGAAAAATCAAGAGATTTCTACAACGCATTGCTTTTTGCGTTCTAGAAAAAAGCGAGCGCAGGTGGTACATTCGGTGGGTGCGCACTTGCGCTTCAATCGTCATCCGCTACACTGCATTTAGTGCTCTTCAGTTCGCGTTCAAGGATTTTCAGATGCTCAAGCTCGCGTTGGCAGCCGCCATTTCCATGATGTTCGTGCTCGAACCCGCCGCAGCCGCGACCAAGCACAAGGGCCATGCGACTTCGACCAAGCGCGTGAAGGCCAAGCGTGCCGATTCGGCCAAGCTGAGCGCGGACGACAACCGCGAGCGCCTCGTGCGCCGCATCGCGATCGTGCACGGCAAGCGCCGCGTTGTGTACCAGCGAATCCGCCATGTCGCGCCGGCCGTCGCCCTGCCCAGCGCCGGCGACATCGCCGGCCTGAACCACACGCACGACCCGCTCGAACTGCGTTCCAATGTGGCTTATGTGATCGACCAGACGAGTTCGGAAGTGCTGTTCGAAAAGAATCCCGCCGTCGCGCTGCCCATTGCCTCGATCACGAAGCTGATGACGGGCCTGCTCGTCGTGGAAGCCCAACAGGACCTGAACGAGGTGTTGACGATTACCGATGCCGACGTCGACCACCACAAGTTCACCAGCTCGCGTCTTCCGGTCGGCGCTCGCATGACGCGCGGCAACCTGCTGCACATCGCGCTGATGAGCTCTGAAAACCGTGCCGCCGCGGCACTGGGCCGCAATTATCCGGGCGGTATCCAGGCGTTCGTCGAGGCGATGAATGCGAAGGCGCGCGAGCTCGGGATGAACGACACGCACTACGTGGATTCGAGCGGCCTGTCGAGCCAGAACGTGTCGAGCGCGCGCGACCTGGCCAAGCTGGTCAAGGTGGCGCATGAGGAACCGCTGCTGCGCCAGTACACGACGGACCCGCAATACGTCGTGGAAGCGAGCGGCCGGGCGCTGCAGTACCACAACACGAACTACCTCGTCGCTTCGCCCGACTGGAACATCGGTCTGCAGAAGACGGGCTTCATCAACGAAGCGGGGCGCTGCCTCGTGATGCAGGCCATGATTCAAGGGCGCAACGTGATCATGGTGTTCCTCGATTCGAAGGGCAAGCAGTCGCGTACGGCCGACGCGGGCCGCATGCGCCGCTGGCTCGAGGCCCTGAAGCCGGCCGGCATTCCTGCCACGGCGGCAGCGGGCGTGCCCGTGACCGTGTCGGCCACGGTGCCGGCGACGGTGTCCGCCGCCGCGGCGGCGCCCGTCGTGCAGTAATCACACGCCTCGGGCGCCGCGTCAGGCTGCCCCGCCTACCCGGTGTCCCAAGGTCGCGGAAATCTGCGCCGCCGTGTTCACCAGGTCTTCCAGCCATTCGTCCTGCAAGCGGTCGGCCGGTGCCGAGATCGACAGGCCCGCGACCAGCTTGCCGCTGTCGTCGTGGATGCCGGCCGCCATGCAGCGCACGCCCAGTTCCAGTTCCTCGTTGTCGCGCGCATAGCCGCGCGCGCGCACGAGCGACAGTTCGCGCTCCAGGCGCGTCAGATCCGTGATCGAGTTCTTGTTGTGGCCCGCGAGGCCCGTGCGCGTCGCGTAGGCGCGGATCGCCTTCGGCTCGTCGATCGACAGGAACAGCTTGCCCGTCGACGTCAGGTGCAGCGGACCGCGCCCGCCGATCGCGCGCACGACCTGCATGCCGGAGCGCTCGGAGAACGCGCGGTCGATGTAGACGATCTCGTCGCCCTGGCGCACGGACAGGTTGACGGTCTGCTTGGTCTTGTTGTGCAGCGCCCGCATCAGGTCGACGGCGGCTTCGCGCACGGACAGCCGGCTCTTGACCACGTTGCCCAGTTCGAGCAGGCGCATGCCGAGGCGGTAGGTGCCCGGTTCCACGCGGTCGACGAAACGCGTCACGACCATGTCGTTCAGGATCCGGTGCGCCGTCGACGGGTGCAGGCCCGAGATCTTGGACAACTCTTTCAGGCTGACGGGGTCGGGATACATCGCCAGCACGTCGAGCAAGGCCACCATGCGCTCGATGACCTGGATGGAAGTTTTCGCCGGTTCAGGGGATTCCATTTTCATGATGTGGTTGGTGCAGTGCGGTATATTTCTCTACTTTATACCATAATGTGAAAATAAGTGGTAATGCTATCGGTTTGTGTTGCGCGAGGGTGGCGCTGTGTGGGCATAATGGCGATTCTGTACAGATTGTCGAAACTACATGGATCAACCGAGCAGCGAGTTCAAGAGTAAGGGCGGCCTGAGCCGTATCGCGGGCGCATTCCGCTATTCCATCCAGGGGTTCCAGACGGCGTGGCGCAACGAACACGCGTTCCGCCAGGAGGTGATGGTGGCCGTGCCGGCCGCCGTCATCGCGTTATTGCTGAAGATTTCGGCATTCCAGAAGCTGGCGCTGATCGCGGTGCTGGGCCTGGTGCTGCTCGTGGAGCTGATCAATGCGGCCATCGAAGCCGTCGTCGACCGTGTGTCGCTGGAACGCCATCCGCTGTCCAAGGCCGCGAAGGACCTGGGCAGCGCCGCCGTGGCGCTGGCGATCGCGATGGCGTCCGCCACCTGGGCCGTCGTGTTGTACAACCGCTTTTTCTGACGCACCGGCACGCCACCCATGCGTGGCGCACCGTTCATCAACCTGAAGGAGATGACCATGACCTTACGCCTGGGCGACACCGCACCGGACTTCGAGCAGGATTCCACTATCGGCCGCATCCGCTTCCATGAATGGGCGGGCGATTCGTGGGTCGTGCTGTTCTCGCATCCGGCCGACTTCACGCCCGTGTGCACGACCGAGCTGGGCCTGACCGCGAAACTCAAGCCGGAATTCGACAAGCGCAACGTCAAGGCGATCGCGCTGTCCGTCGACCCGGCCGAGCAGCACAAGGCCTGGATCAAGGATATCGAGGAAACCCAGCAGACCGTCGTCGGCTTCCCGATCATCGCGGACGCGGACAAATCGGTCTCGCAGCTGTACGACATGATCCACCCGAACCAGTCGGCCACGGCCACCGTGCGCTCGCTGTTTGTGATCGATCCGGCCAAGAAGATCCGCCTGATGATCACTTACCCGATGAGCACGGGCCGCAATTTCGACGAGGTGCTGCGCGTGATCGACGCCCTGCAACTCACGGACGGCTATACCGTGGCGACGCCGGGCAACTGGAAAGATGGCGACGACGTCATTATTCCGCTGACCGTGCAGGATCCGGACCAGCTCGCGCAGAAGTATCCGAAAGGGTTCACGGCGCCGCGGCCGTATTTGCGCATCACGCCGCAGCCGAATAAATAAACGCGGTAGGGTGGACGGCTCGTCATTGAGTCCCCCGGACTCAATGACTCCACGCGTTCAACGGACGTCGATTCGCCCTGCGGTGTGCTTGTGCTGCTTGGACGCGTGGACGGCACAGCCGTCCACCCTACGCACCGCCCGCATAAGCAAATAAGGAACGTATCGTTTGCTTTACGGCTGAGGGCATTTACCCTTGGAGCCAACCTGGGGGTAAAGCATGTCGATTACATATATTTTGTCGGGATTCGCCGTTGGCCTGCTGGTCGGCATGACGGGCGTCGGCGGCGGTTCGCTGATGACGCCGCTGTTGACCTTGCTGTTCGGCGTCACGCCGTCCGTCGCCGTCGGCACCGACCTTGCCTTCGCCTCGATCACCAAAACCGCCGGCACCATCACCCATCGCTCGCGCGGCACCGTCCACTGGAACATCGTCGGCAGGCTGTGCCTCGGCGCGCTGCCGGCGGCGCTCCTCGCCACCCTGGCGCTGCAATATTTCGGGCCGCTGAACGCGGCGATCGGAAAGGTGATCCGCTATTCGATCGCCGTGTCCGTGCTGCTGACCGTCGTGGCGATCCTGTTCCGCGGCAAGATGCTCGCCTGGGTCAACGCCAAGCCGTCGCGCCAGCTGCAGGGGCGCAGCCTCGTTGCCGCCACCGTCGCGTCGGGTGCGGTGCTGGGCACCCTGGTGACCATTTCGTCGATCGGCGCGGGCGCGATCGGCGCCACCTTGCTCGTCATGCTGTACCCGCGCCTCACGCCGGCCGAGGTCGCGGGCACCGACATCGCCTATGCCGTGCCGCTGACCGCGATCGCGGCCGTCGGCCATTGGTGGCTGGGCTCGATCAACTGGCCCTTGCTGATCGCCTTGCTGATCGGTTCCTTGCCGGGCATCACACTCGGTTCCTGGGCCGCCCGGGCCATGCCGGAGAGAGTCCTCCGGGGCGTGCTGGCGATGACGCTGGCGGGAGTGGCGGTCAAGCTGCTCCACTGAGCCGAACCGAGCAAAAGGCGCCGCGAGGCGCCTTTCTGTTTTTGGCCGGGCTAATACGGGAATCTTCTATGCAAATGAGGAATGCTTCGTTTGTAATATGTCATTCTGATGAGATTATTTGGTTCTGTTAGAAGAAATTGTAATAAGGCGTACGATGACCACTTTACTATCGCGTAACAGCGCAAACCGGGTGATCCCCGGCTTCGGGCTGTCGCTCGGGTTCACGATTTTCTATCTCGCGCTGATCGTGCTGATCCCGCTGTCGGCGATCTTCCTCAAGACGTTCACGATGAGCTGGGACGCGTTCGTCAGTGCCGTCTCGTCGCCGCGCGTGATGGCGTCGTACCGGCTGAGCTTCGGCGCCGCGCTGATCGGCGCCGCCATCAACGTCGTGTTCGGCGGCATCGTCGCGTGGGTCCTGGTGCGCTACCAGTTCCCGGGCAAGCGCTTCGTCGACGCGCTCGTCGACCTGCCGTTCGCGCTGCCGACCGCCGTCGCCGGCATCACGCTGACGGCGCTGTATTCGTCGAACGGCTGGATCGGCCAGTATCTGGAAAAGGCCGGCATCAAGGTCGCGTTCACGCCGCTGGGCGTCGTCATCGCGCTGACGTTCATCGGCCTGCCGTTCGTCGTGCGCACGGTGCAGCCCGTGCTGGAAGACGCGGAGTGCGAACTGGAAGAGGCGGCCGCCAGCCTGGGCGCGAGCCCGTGGCAGACGTTTACCCGCGTGATCCTGCCGAGCGTCGTGCCTGCGCTGCTGACGGGCTTCGCCCTCGCGTTCGCGCGCGCCACGGGCGAATACGGTTCCGTCATCTTCATCGCCGGCAATATGCCGATGGTGTCGGAGATCACGCCGCTGTTCATCATCACCAAGCTGGAGCAATACGACTACACGGGCGCCACCGCGATCGCCGTCGTGATGCTGATCGTGTCGTTCATCCTCCTGCTGGCCATCAACCTGCTGCAGGCCTGGGCGCGCAAGCGCGCGGGGAAGTGACATGAGTGCCGTCCTCGACAATCACCTGAAAGACAAGGCCGCCGTGGCCGCGCATGCGCCGCGCAAGGCGACCAATACGCTGGAGCCGGGCTGGGTGCGCTACGCGTTGATCGCCGTCGCCCTCGTGTTCCTCACGCTGTTCCTGTTCGTGCCGCTCGTGGCCGTGTTCACCGAAGCGCTGAAAAAGGGCTGGGACACGTACAAGGAATCCGTGCTCGATCCGGATGCGCTGTCCGCCATCCGGCTGACGTTCATCGCGGCCGGCATCGCCGTCCCGCTGAACCTCGTGTTCGGCGTGGCGGCAGCCTGGACAATCGCCAAGTTCGACTTTCCCGGCAAGAGCATCCTGCTGTCGCTGATCGACCTGCCGTTTTCCGTGTCGCCCGTGATCGCGGGCCTGATCTACGTGCTGCTGTTCGGCTCGCAGGGCTGGTTCGGCCCGTGGCTGATGGACCACGACATCAAGATCCTGTTCGCCGTGCCCGGCATCGTGCTGGCGACCGTGTTCGTCACGTTCCCGTTCGTCGCCCGCGAACTGATCCCGCTGATGCAGGCGCAGGGCAGCGAAGAGGAAGAGGCCGCGCTCGTGCTGGGCGCGTCCGGCTGGAAGACCTTCTGCAAGGTCACGCTGCCGAACATCAAGTGGGGCCTGCTGTACGGCGTGATCCTGTGTAATGCCCGCGCGATGGGCGAGTTCGGCGCCGTGTCCGTCGTGTCGGGCCACATCCGCGGCGAGACGAACACGATGCCGCTGCAGGTCGAGATCCTCTACAACGAATACAACTTCACGGCCGCGTTCGCGATCGCATCGCTGCTCGCGCTGCTGGCCCTCGTCACACTGGCCGTGAAAACCTTTATCGAATGGCGTTTGCACCAGGCCCAAAAGGCCAGCGTGCAGGGCCACACCACGGAGCATTGACATGACGATCGAAGTTGAGCACATCCGCAAGCAGTTCGGCCAGTTCACGGCGCTGGACGACGTGTCGCTGAAGTTCGCCGACGGCGAGCTGACGGCACTGCTGGGCCCGTCGGGCTGCGGCAAGACGACGCTGCTGCGCATCATCGCCGGCCTCGAGTTTCCGGACGCGGGCAGGGTACTGCTCGATGGCGCCGACGCGTCGGCCCGCCACGTGCGCGAGCGCCAGGTCGGCTTCGTGTTCCAGCATTACGCGCTGTTCAAGCACATGACCGTGTTCGAGAACGTCGCCTTCGGCCTGCGCGTGAAGCCCCGCAAGGAACGCCCGTCCGAAGCGCAGATCCGCGAGAAGGTCAAGAAGCTGCTCGAACTCGTGCAGCTGGACTGGATCGCCGACCGCTATCCGCCGCAGCTGTCGGGTGGCCAGCGCCAGCGCATCGCCCTCGCGCGCGCGCTCGCCGTGGAACCGCGCGTGCTGCTGCTGGACGAGCCGTTCGGCGCGCTCGACGCGAAAGTGCGCAAGGAATTGCGGCGCTGGCTGCGCCAGCTGCACGACGAGCTGCACGTGACGTCGATCTTCGTCACGCACGACCAGGAAGAGGCGCTCGAAGTGGCGGACCAGGTCGTGCTGATGAACAAGGGACACGTCGAGCAGCTGGGTACGCCGAGCGACGTCTACAACCACCCGGCGTCCCCGTTCGTCTACGGCTTCCTCGGCAACGTGAACCTGTTCCACGGCCGCGTGCACGACGGCGTGCTGGCCAGCGGCGACGCCACGTTCCACGCGCCGCAGTACGCCGACGTGCAGAACGGCGAGGGCATCGCCTACGTGCGTCCGCACGACCTGGATGTCGAACGCTATGTGCCGGGCGGCGAAGGCGTCGCCGTCAAACTGCGGCGCGCGCACGCGATCGGCCCGCTGGCCCAGCTGGACCTGGAGCGTGCGGACAATGCGCAGATCATCGAGGCTGTCATTCCCAACGAGCGTTACCGCGAACTGGGCTTGCGCGACGGCGAGACGCTGCTGGTGAAGCCACGGCGCATGCATGTCTTCGTCGACCAAGGAGCCGACATATGAATTTCCAGCAGCTGCGATCGGTGCGCGAAGCGGCGCGCCGCAATTTCAACCTGACGGACGTGGCGACTGCCCTGTTCACGTCGCAGCCGGGCGTGTCGCGCCAGATCCGCGAACTGGAGGACGAACTGGGCGTCGTCATTTTCGAGCGCAACGGCAAGCGCCTCACGGGGCTCACGGACCCGGGCAAGGGCATCCTGAAGATCATCGAGCGGCTGCTCGTGGAGGCCGAGAACCTGCAGCAGGCCAGCAGCGAATACGCCGCACAGGACAGCGGGACGCTCACCGTCGCCGTCACGCACACGCAGGCGCGCTACGCGCTGCCGCAGGTCGTGCAGGCGTTCCGCGCGGCGTTCCCCGGTGTGCGCATCGCCCTGCAGCAGAGCGCGCCGGAACACATCGCCGAGTGGGTGCTGTCGGGCCGCGCCGACATCGGCATCGCGACGGAAGGCCTGTCCGCGTTCCCAGACCTCGTGTCGTTCCCGTGCTATCGCTGGAGCCACCTCGTCGTCGTGCCGGACGGCCACCCGCTGCTGCAGCGATCGCCGATCAAGCTGTCGGACCTGGCCGAGTTCCCGCTGATTACGTACGACGTGGGCTTCACGGGCCGCAGCCACATCGACGCCGCGTTCGCCGCTGCGGGCGTGAGCCCGGACATCATGCTGACGGCGATGGATTCGGACGTCATCAAGCAGTACGTGTCGCTGGGCATGGGCGTCGGGATCGTCGCGTCGATGGCGTTCGATCACGGCCGCGACCGCGGGCTGCGTGCGATCGAGTCGTCGCACCTGTTCGCACCGAACGTGACGCGCCTCGCGGTGCGCCGCGGCGCGTACCTGCGCGCGTATGCCTACGATTTCATCGAGCGCTTTGCGCAGGGTTTCACGAAGTCGGATATCGAGAAGGCGCTGCATCCCGCCGAGGCGGCGTAACGCCTCAGCCTTGCGCGCGCAGCGCGTCCGCGCACTCGCGCACGAGCGCGGGACCGCGGTAGATCAGGCCGCTGTACAGCTGCACGAGCTGGGCGCCGGCCGCGATCTTGGCCTTGGCGTCGCGTCCGCTGAGGATGCCGCCCACGCCGATGATGGGCACGGCATCACCCACTTCCGCCTTCAGCGCGCGGATCACGATGTTCGATTGTTCGAACACGGGCGCGCCCGACAGGCCGCCCTGTTCGCCCGCATGGCGCATGCCTTCCACGTCGCGGCGGCCCAAGGTCGTGTTGGTGGCGATCACGCCGTCGATGCGGTGGCGGACCAGCGCGGCGCCGATGTTGCGGATCTGGTCGCCGTCGACGTCCGGCGCGATCTTCAGCGCCAGCGGCACGTAGTTGCCGTACTTGTCGGCCAGGCGCGACTGCTCTTCCTTCAGCTGCGACAGCAGCGCATCCAGTTCCGACGCGCCCTGCAGCTGGCGCAGGTTCTTCGTGTTCGGCGACGAGATGTTGACGGTCACGTAGCTCGCATACGGGTACACCTTGCGCAGGCACGTCACGTAGTCGTCGGCGGCCCGTTCGATGGGCGTGTCCGCATTCTTGCCGATGTTCAGGCCCAGCACGCCCTGGCGGTCCTGGTAGAAACGGGAGGCCTGGACGTTGGCGACGAACGCGTCGACGCCGCCGTTGTTGAACCCCATGCGGTTGATGATGCCGCGCGCGGCCGGCAGGCGGAACATGCGCGGGCGCGGGTTGCCGGGCTGGGCGCGCGGGGTCACGGTGCCGATCTCGATGGAGCCGAAGCCGAGCGCCGCGAGGCCGTCGATGTACGCGCCGTCCTTGTCGAGACCGGCGGCGAGACCCACCGGGTTCGGGAACGTGATGCCCATCACCGTACGCGGGTCCGGCTTCGGCTTCTTGACGATGCCGGTCCACCCCATCGCGGCGGCGCGGCGCAGCGCGGGCAGCGTCAGGTTGTGAGCCGTTTCGGGATCGAGGGAGAACAGTAGCGGGCGGGCGAGTGCGTACAGGAGTTTGTCGGACATGGTGGCCTAATTCAGAATTCGCGACATTTTACCTTGTGTGGAGGCAATGCCGCACTTTCATCGCCACCGGCGGGCCGTCAACGTTCCAGCACACCCCACGCGCCGTCAATACGCGCTTCCAGCGGCCTGAAATTGATCTTGTACGCCATCTTAGGGCTCTGTTCGATCCAGTAGCCGAGGTAGACGTAGGGCAGCCCCAGCTCGCGCGCCTGGCCGATCTGCCACATCACGTTGTACGTACCGTACGAGGCGCCGGCCACGTCCGGGTCGAAGAACGTGTAGACGGACGACAGGCCGTCGGACAGCACGTCGATGATCGACACCATGCGCAAGGTGCCGTCCGGTTCGCGGAATTCCACGAGGCGCGTGTTGACGCGGCTTTGCAGCAGGAATTGCGCGTACTGGTCGCGGCTGTCCTGGTCCATGCCGCCGCCCACGTGGCGCGTGGTCTGGTAGCGCAGGTACAGCGCATAGTGCTCGTCGGAGAACGACAGGTTGGCCACCATCGCCGTCAGGTCGTCGTGGCGCTTCCACGCGCGCCGCTGGCTGCGGTTCGGGGCAAACTGTTCCGCGGCCACGCGCACGGGGATGCAGGCGCGGCAGCCGTCGCAATAGGGGCGGTACGTGAAGATGCCGCTGCGGCGAAAGCCGTTGCGCACGAGTTCCGAATAGACGTCCGCATTGATCAGGTGCGACGGGGTGGCGACCTGCGACCGGGCCTGGCGTGCGTCGAGATAGCTGCAAGGATACGGTGCCGTGGTATAGAACTGCAGCGTGGAAAATGGCAGATCATTCAGGTGCGTCATGCAAGGCTCTCGGAACGACGTGTGTATGACCCATTGTAGCCAAAGACGGCGCCGCGCACCGTTAGGTGGTCAACGGTGGCGTGATTTCCCAGCGTTCGATGGGCGGTTCCGCGATTGCGTGGCGCAGATGCCGCAGGAAATCGCGGCGCGGGATCGGCACGGCGCCCAGCGAGGCCAGGTGGCCGGTCTCCTGCTGGCAGTCGATCAATGTCACGCCGTGGCTGCGCACGAAGGCGACGAGGTAGGCCAGCGCGACCTTTGACGCGTCCGACACGCGCGCGAACATCGATTCGCCATAGAACATGCGGCCGATGCATACGCCATAGGCGCCGCCGACCAGTTCGCCGTCCAGCCACACCTCGGACGAGTGCGCATAGCCCATGCGGTGCAGGCCCGTGTAGCCGGCGATGATGTCTTCCGAGATCCACGTGCCGGGCCCGTCCTTGCGCGGGGCGGCGCAGGCGCGCATCACGGCCTCGAAGGCGCCGTCGAAGCGCACGACCCATGGTCCGCCGGCCTGGCGGCTGCGCTCGATCTTGCGCAACGTCTTCTTGAGGCTGTCGCTGACCTTGAAGCGCTCGGTGTACAGCACCATGCGCGGGTCGGTGCTCCACCACAGGATCGGCTGGCCCTCGGAAAACCAGGGGAAGATGCCGTTCCGGTACGCCTGCAGCAGGCGTTGCGGCGAGAGGTCGGCACCGGCTGCGAGCAGGCCCGGCGCGTCCGTCGTCAACGCTTCGGACACGTCGGGAAACGGCGTATGGGCCTCGAGCCAGGGAATCATGGTCGTGCGGTTGTCAGTCGGGTTGGACAGGTGCGCGCATGGGCCCGGCGATGTCGTGCGTGTGGAAGCCGTAGGTGCCGCCGTGCTCACGGATGCGGGCGCGGTCGGCGAAGAACAGTTCGAGCGTCGTGCGGATGGTGGGGAACGCGAGGTCGCTCCACGGGATCTCGCCCTCGCTGAACAATTGCACGTCCAGGCTTTCGATGCCGGGCGCGAAATCGAGGTCGACGAGGCGGGCGAGGTAGAACATGTGGACCTGGTGCACGTGCACGACATTCAGCAAGGTGAACAAATGGCCCAGCTCGACGTTGGCACCCGCTTCCTCTTCCGTCTCGCGCGCGGCGGCGGCGCTCGTCGTCTCGCCGTTTTCCATGAAGCCGGCGGGCAGCGTCCAGTAGCCGTAGCGCGGCTCGATGGCGCGCTTGCACAGCAGGACCTTGAGCTCGCCGTCCTGTTCCCAAACGGGAATCGAGCCGATCACCATCTTCGGGTTCTGGTAATGGATGGTGCCGCAATGGGTGCACACGAAACGGGGACGGTTGTCGCCTTCGGGAATGGTCACCGTGAGCGGGTGGGCGCACTCGGAACAGAATTTCATAGGAAACGGATGAATTGAATTGTCCTTACTTTACCATTGTATCGGACCCGCGGTGCCGCAATCCGCCTGCGGTTCGCGGGGACGACAGAGGCAGCTTATGCTGCGATTCCGGGCCGACTTAGAACCGCGATTGCCTAAAGTGCCAAAGGTGCGTATAATGCAAAGCATCAGACGCGGGGTGGAGCAGTCTGGCAGCTCGTCGGGCTCATAACCCGAAGGTCACAGGTTCAAATCCTGTCCCCGCAACCAGATTCCAAAGCCGTTGATCCTGTTCAGGATCAACGGCTTTTTCGTTTTGGTCCTTCGATTCGACCCTGCTCAAGTCTCCCCACCATCCGCGCAACGCCCGCCGTCCGGCCCGGTCGAAGTCTCCGTGTGCATGAAGAGCGGAGCGAATGAATGATTACCGTGGAAGAGATCAACGACGCATGGGGCTGGACCGGTCTTCATGCCGTCGAGGTGTTGGGCGAGAACGCCTTCGGCAACCTGATCGTGCGCGACGACGAGGGCATGTACTGGCGGCTGTCGCCGCAAGACCTCAGGTGCGAACCTGTCGCGGAAGACCGCGCCGCGCTCGACGCCCTGTCGTACAACCAGGAATTCCTCGACGGCTGGTACATGCCGGACCAGGTGCGCCTGGCCGAGACGGCGCTGGGCCCGCTGACGGCCGGGCGCAAGTACTGCCTGCGGATCCCGAGCGCGCTGGGCGGGCACTACGGGCGCGACAACCTGGCCATGGCCCCGCTGCACGAGCTGATCCGTTTTTCCGGCGAAGGCGCCCAGCAGTTCGACGGGCTGCCCGGCTGGGATGCGTTCGCCTAGAAACGGCGCAGCAGGCCCAGCTGGAACAGGTCGCGGTCGTTCGTCTTGCGGAACGTCTTGATGCGATTGAAGTTCACGATGAACCGTGTGTGCGCGGACAGCGCATGTTCGGCCTCGAACGTAACGAGCAGATTCGTGGCCGTGCGATTGCCGTCGCGCCGGTTCGCGGCGACATACGGGCCGAGACCGGCGCTCATCGAGAAGCGCGGCGTGACGGGCTGCACGTACGACAGCTGGCCCGCGAGCCCGCGCCGGTCCACGCGCGCACCGTCGTCGCCTTCGAACAGGAATTTGTAGCCGATGCCCCAGCGCCCCGCATACTGCCTGGCCTCGAGCACGGCCGCATGGGCGCCGTGGGTGCCTGCCATGTTCGTGATCGACGTGCCGATCGTGGCGCCGAGCCACAGCCGGCCCTCCGGCATGACGGCAGTCGCCGGCTCGGCCGCGCCGAATTGCCGGCCGATGCCGAACACGAGCGCGTCCGACCGGTGCACCGTGTGCATGGCCACGTGGTTGAAGCCGAGGCGCAAGTGCGTACCGGATGGCCCGGGCACGGACACACGCAGCGCTGCGCTGACGAGTGCGCCCAGGCGGGCGTCGTCGATCTGCACGCCGGCGATCTTCGTCGTGTTCATGCTGAGGTAGGGGCCGACGCCCAGTTCGCCCGTCCACGCGGGCGCCAAGCGGCGCACGGCCAGCCATTGCAGCGCGAAGCCGTCGCGGTGGTTGTTGTCCGGATGGCCTTCGTTGTAGTGGACGAAGTCGACGCGCATGGTCCAGCCGGGCGGCAGGGCGAGGCCGAGTATGTCGTGCTGCTGGCGTCCCGCGCGGACTTCGAACGTGCGCCCCCGCATCCAGCGGTCGCCGCTCGCGTTGCCGCCGTGGATGCGGCCGTTGCCGAACGCGGCCGAGAGATACGCGCCGCGGTCGTCGGGGTCCTCCGGTGCGGCCGCCGCGTCCGCGTGGGTCAACGCGGCGTGCATCACCAGCACCGCCGCCATGCATATTGTCGCTGTCATGATCACCTCTGCTCGGGTCCTCCTGGATGGCGTCTAGGAGCAGTCTGGACAAGCGTGGCGGGTAAGCCTTGTGGCCGCGTAAAAGCCGGCGCCGGCCCGTTTGGCTGGCGTCAGCCGGCGTCCTGGCTCAGGCTGGCCCACAGATAGGCGGCGGCCATCGTGCGGTGCGGGCGATATGCTTCCAGGAACGCTTCCGCTTCGCGCAGGCCGGGACGTTCCGTGCCGCGCAGGCGGCCGATGGCATTGCGCACGGCCACGTCGCCGTGCAGCGAGCAATCCGCATAGCCCCAGCCGCGCAGCAACCCGTAGTTGACGGTCCACGGGCCGATGCCCTTGACGGCGAGCAGGCGCTCGCCGACGGCGGCCGGGTCGTCCGCGCGATCCAGCGACAGCGCACCCTCCGCGACGAGGCGGGCGAAGCGCAGCAGGGTTTCCGCTTTCGCACCGGAGAACTTGCGGCTGGTGAGTTGTTCGAGGCCGAGGCGGGCCACGTCCGCCGCTTCCGGATAACACCACAGGCCGCTCGAATGGGCGCGTCCCGCCACGCCGATGAACGTGCGGCGCAGCGCGATCGCGAACGACAGGTTGATCTGCTGGCCGATGATGGCCCACGTCAGCGCCTCGAACACGGTGGCGGACTGGATCACGCGCAGGCCCGGCTGGCGCGCGACGACGGGGCCGAGCAGGGGATCGTCGCGCACGGCGGCCTCGAACGGCGCGGGATCGATACGCAGGCCCAGCATGTTCACGAGAGCGTCGTGCACGGCGTCGCCGGGTGCCGCGCCATCGCTGGTGACGGTGCACTCGGCGCGGTCCGCGTGCAGCGTGATGTCGAGCATGACGGGCACGCCGCCCAGCAGGACGCCCTTGCGGATGCGACCAGTGTCCGGCTCGACCCGTTCGGCCAGCGCATCGGCATCGCGGCCGTGGAACGTGAAGGCGTCCGCGTGGCGGTAGCCGGCGGGCAGCGCGATCGTGTGGCGGTGCACGCTCATTTGCCCGACGCCGTCACCGGCGCGGCGCGGCCGAAGCGGGGCACGAAGCCCGTCACGAACGCCGTGCCCACCAGCACGATCGCGGACCCCGCGACCGTGTACCAGCCGATCGCCTCGCCCAGGAACAGGCGGCCCCACAGGATGCCGAAGACGGGACTCAGGAACGTGACGGTGAGGGCGGACGTCGTGCCCACTTCCTCGATCAGCTTGAAGTACAGGATGTAGGCGATGCCGCTGCACAGCACGCCCAGCGCGATGACGGCACCGACGATGCCGACCGTCGGCGCGCCCGTGGGCGGGAACAGCGGCAGGGCGGGGAGCACCATCAGCGCGGACGTCCACATCGTGCCGTGCGCGTTGGCGAACGGCTCGACGCTCGTCGCCGTGCGCGCATACTGGCTCGCGATGCTGTAGCACAGCGCTCCCGCCAGCGCGGCGGCGACGGCAATACCGGCGCCCGGACGGGTGGTCGCGTGGTCGAAGCCGACGAGCAGCGCGACGCCCACGGTGCCCAGCACGAGGCCCAGCGCCGTGCGCCCGCCGATCCGCTGGCGGTTCCACACGGCGCCCAGCAGGGCGCCCCACATCGGCGCCGTGGCGTTCAGCACGGCGAGCACGGACGCCGGCAACGTACGCGCGGCGAACGCGAACAGCAGGAACGGGAACGCGGAATTGAAGAAGCCGAGGATGAAGTAATGCTTCCAGTGGGCGCGCAGGTCGAGTCGCTTCTTGAGGACGACGCCGACGCCGGCCAGGAACAGCGCGGCGAACAGTACGCGGAATTCGATCAGCACGGCGGGCCCCAGCGTGGGCGCGCTGAGGCGCATGAAGAGGAATGAGCCGCCCCAGATGGCGGCAAGCACGATGAGGCGCAGCAGGTTGGTAGTGTTCATGGTTCCTGGGTCGGTATCAGGTCGGACCGGCGCCGGATGATAGGGCGCGCGGCTTGCCCCGCCTTCCCGTTTCTTGCGCTCGAATTGCGCGGCGGGGGTGGGGAATTGGTCATGATACAAAAAGTGTGGCGGTGCTGCTGGCGGCCGGCTGATTTGCGGCTGGCTGGACGCGTGGACGGCGAGCCGTCCACCCTACCCGAGATGCGTGGACCACCTGTCCACCGAGCTCGGAACGGATGCGAAAAGGGCCGCGGATGCGGCCCTGGTTCACGTTGCGGATACTCGCGTGCTCACGGCACCAGCGGCTTCTTCGCAGACCGCTTCGCCTTGACCTCCGCGATCGCCTTCTCCACCGCCACGAGCCGCTGCGGCAGTGCCGGATGATTGGCGCTGTAGCCGTTCAACACGCTGGTCGGATACGTCTCGGCCAGGCGTGTCCAGAATGCGGGCGCGTCCTTGATGTCATAGCCGGCGCGCGCGGCCAGGTAGATGCCGAGGCGGTCGGCGGCGGCATCGGCTTCCGCCGGCATCGCCTTGATGCCGCCGCTGCCGATCAGCAGCGACGTGTCGGGCGTGATGCTCTTGAGGTTGTCGATGATGGTGCCGATCGTCGCGCTGTTGTGCTGCGCGGTCGCGTGGCCCAGCATGTTGTGGGCCATCGTCTTGGCCAGCACGAACGCCAGTTCGTCGTCGTCGTGCGTGAAGTTGATCATGCCGCGCGTGACGAGCACCCGCGAACCGTCCGCGTAGGCGTTGACGTTGTCCGAGTTGCCCAGCTCGATCGCGAACGCGCACGCGCGCGTGACGGGGACCGTCAGCTGGCGCTCGCTGCGGCGGCGTTCGACCGTCATCGGCAGGCTCGCCGTGACCTTGCCGAACACGGCGCCGGCCTGGGACAGCGCGTGTTCCCCGGTCGGCAGCGGCTTGCCGCCGGCGGTGAGGAGGACGTCGCCCGTCTGCAGCCCCGCGCGCGCGGCGCCGCTGCCGGCCAGGACGCCCGTCACCTGCAGGCGTTCGTCCATGCCGAAGGCGACGTGGGCCGCCTCGTTGTATTCGCCCGGATAGGACCAGCGGTTCTTCGCCGTGAAGCCCAGCAGGTTGCGGGCCTGGCCCTTGCACAATTCGGCATTCTGGATCAGCAGCGGGGCGGCGACCTTGTACAACCGGTCCTGCAAGCCCGCCATCTTCGTCAGGGTGTCGGCCGCGGCGGCCATTTGCGGCGTCAGGGACGGCGCTTCCGCGTTGCGTTCGACGATGCGCGGCCCGGCGGACGGTTGGCGCGGTGCCTGCGTGGCGCAGGCCGACAGCAGCAGGGCTGCGGTGATGCCCAGCGCGGACGTCTTGAAGCCCGCGGGGCGCTGACGATGAATGCCGGTCATGTGCTCCTCATTCTAATGTTTGCCGGTGGAGCCGAAACCTCCGTCACCCCGGTCGCTCGTTGCGAAATCCTCCACGACGTTGAAGCCTACCTGCAGGACAGGCACCACGATCAGCTGCGCCAGGCGGTCCATCGGCTGCAACGTGAACGTCGATTGGCCGCGATTCCAGGTCGAGACCATCAACTGGCCCTGGTAATCGGAGTCGATCAAGCCTACCAGATTACCCAGAACGATGCCGTTCTTATGGCCGAGTCCACTGCGGGGCAGGATCATTGCGGCATAGCCCGGATCGCCGATGTGGATGGCGAGGCCGGTCGGCACGAGGACGGTCTGGCCGGGCTCGATGGTCATGGGCGCCTCGATGCAGGCGCGCAGGTCGAGGCCCGCGCTGCCGGCGGTGGCGTAGGCCGGCAGGAAGTCCTTCATGCGCGGGTCGAGGATTTTCAGGTCGATGTTCTTCATGAAGCTTGGGTAATTGGTTTGCTTGTGATGCGGGATGGTTCAGGCCAGCAGCGAACGACGTTCGAGGCGCTTGGCGATTTCGGATACGAGCTGGCGTGCCAGTTCCAGCTTGGTGGCGCGCGGGAGTACGGTGTGGCCGCTTTCGTCGAACAGCACGATCGCATTCTCATCCTGCCCGAACGTCTGCGGACCGATATTGCCCACGAGCAGAGGAATGCCTTTTTTCTCGCGCTTGACGGCGCCGTACTCGATCAGGTTCTCCGATTCGGCCGCGAAGCCGACGCAATACGGCCAGCCGCTCAGTGACGTCGTCGCGGCCACGCTCGCGAGGATGTCCGGGTTTTCCGCGAACTGCAGCTGCGGGGCGTCGCCGCTGCCGTCCTTCTTGATCTTCTGGTCGCTGGCGTTGTCCACGCGCCAGTCGGCGACGGCGGCCACGCCCACGAACACGTGCTGGCCGCCGACGGCCTGCATGACGGCATCCAGCATCTGGCGCGCGCTCTGCACGTCGATGCGGCGCACGCCATGCGGCGTGGGCAGCGCCGTCGGACCGGAAACGAGCGTGACCTCGGCGCCGGCCTCGCGCGCGGCGCGCGCGATCGCATAGCCCATCTTGCCGGACGAGAGATTGGTGATGCCGCGCACGGGATCGATCGCTTCGTACGTGGGGCCCGCCGTGATCAGCACGCGCTTGCCGGCCAGGAGCTTGGGCTGGAACGATGCCACGAGTTCGTCGAGCAGTTCGTCCGGCTCCAGCATGCGGCCCATTCCCGTCTCGCCGCAGGCCTGCGAACCGGCGGCCGGGCCGAGGATGCAGACGCCGTCCGCGCGCAGCTGCGCGACGTTGCGCTGCGTGGGCGCTTTTTCCCACATCTCGACGTTCATCGCGGGCGCGACGAGCAGCGGGACGTGGTGCGGGCGCGCGAGGCACAGCGTGGACAGCAGGTCGTCCGTGGCGCCATGCGCGAGCTTGAACAGGAAATCGGCGGAGCAGGGCGCGACGAGGATGGCGTCGGCGGCGCGCGTGAGGTCGATGTGCGCCATGTTGTTGGGGACGCGGCCATCCCACTGGTCCGTGTAGACGCTGCGGCCGGACAGCGCCTGCATCGTCACGGTGCCGATGAAATGGGTGGCGGCTTCCGTCATCACGACCTGCACGTGCGCGCCTTCCTTCGTCAGCGCGCGGCACAGTTCAGCGGCCTTGTAGCAGGCCACGCCGCCGGACAGGCCGAGGACGATCTTCTTGCCCTTTAAGTCCATGCTCATGACATCCTCCAAGCTGAGTTCAAGGCTGGGTTCAATGCTTGTTCACGCGGCGCAGTTCATCGACGATGAACAGGAACGCGCCGATGGAGATGGCCGTATCGGCGATATTGAAGGCCGGGAAGTGCTGCAGGCCGCGCCAGTAGAAATCGAGGAAGTCGATCACGTGGCCGTGGGCGATGCGGTCGATGAGGTTGCCCAGGGCGCCGCCCATGATCAGCGCGAGGGCCCAGCAGAACGTGCGCTGGCCCGCGTGCTTGCGCAGCAGGTAGATGATGAAGCAGACCGCGGCGATGGCGATGCCGGCGAACAGGTAGCGCTGCCAGCCGCTCTGGTCGGACAGGAAGTTGAATGCCGCGCCCTTGTTATACGCGAGCACCAGGTTGAAGAACCCGGTGATCGGCTTCTCCTCGCCCAGCGAGAACATGCGCGTGATGGTGATCTTGGTGATCTGGTCGAGCAGGATGACGATGAAGGCGATGCCGAGCCACGGGGTGAGGCTGCCGCCGGAGCGGGACGAGACGGCGGAGAATGTCGGTTTTTTTTTGCTGGCCATGTCGATGGTCGTGAAGTGAAAACCCCGGGCATGGGCCCGGGGACGGTGGATCAGGCGAAGCGGCGGCTTTCCCCGCTGCCGAACAGGTTGCTCGTGCAGCGGCCGCACAAGCCTGGATGCGCGTGGTCGTGACCGACGTCGCGGCGGTAGTGCCAGCAGCGCTCGCACTTGGCGGCGTCGGACGGCGTCACGGTGACCGCTTCGTCGGCCGCGTCCGGCACTTGCAGGGCGGTGGCCTGCGACGTGATGAACACGAACTTCAGGTCGTCGTCCAGGCTTGCGAGGGCTGCGTACTTGTCGCTCGCGGCCTTGATGACCAGCTCCGCCTGCAGCGACGAGCCGATCGCGCCGGACGCGCGCACTTCTTCCAGCTGCTTGGTGACGTCGGCGCGGACGGCGCGCAGCAGCGCGTACTTGTCCAGCAGCGCGGCGGCGTCGCCGATCTGCGGGAACGCCCACAGCGTTTGCGTGAAGATGGTTTCGTCGCTGTCCTTGTAGGCCGCGTCGCCCGCGAAGACGGCCCATGCTTCCTCGGCCGTGAACGACAGGATCGGCGCCATGATGCGCAGCAGCGCGTGCGCGATGTGCCACAGCGCCGTCTGCGCCGAGCGGCGCGCGAACGAGTCCACGCCCGTCGTGTACAGGCGGTCCTTCAGGATGTCGAGGTAGAAGCCGCCCAGGTCTTCCGAGCAGAAGTTCTGCAGGCGCGCGACGACCGGGTGGAATTCGTAGCGCTCGAAGTGCTTCGCCACGTCATCCTGCAGGCGCGCCGTCTCGGCCAGCGCGTAGCGGTCGATCTCCAGCATCTCCGCGACCGGCACGGCGTTCTTGACCGGGTCGAAGTCCGACGTGTTCGCGAGCAGGAAGCGCAGCGTGTTGCGGATGCGGCGATACGCTTCCGTCACGCGCTTCAGGATCTCTTCGGACAGCGCCAGCTCGCCCGTGTAGTCGGTCGACGCGACCCACAGGCGCAGGATGTCGGCGCCCAGCGTGTCGCTGATCTTCTGCGGCGACAGCACGTTGCCGAGCGACTTCGACATCTTGCGGCCATGCTCGTCCACCGTGAAGCCGTGCGTCAGCAGCGCCTTGTACGGCGGGCGGCCGTTCAGCATCGACGACGTCAAGAGCGACGAGTGGAACCAGCCGCGGTGCTGGTCCGAGCCTTCCAGGTACAGGTCGGCCGGGAACTGCGATTGCGCCGCGTGGGAGCCGCGCAGCACGGTCTGGTGCGTCGTGCCCGAGTCGAACCACACGTCCAGCGTGTCGCGGTTCTTTTCGTACATCGCGGCGTCATCGCCCAGCAGGTCGCGCGGGTCGAGCTTGTGCCACGCGTCGATGCCGCCTTGTTCGATCAGCTTGGCCACCTGTTCCAGCAGCTCCGGCGTGCGCGGATGCAGGTCGCCCGTTTCCTTGTGCAGGAAGAAGGCCATCGGGACGCCCCACTGGCGCTGGCGCGACAGGGTCCAGTCCGGACGGTTGGCGATCATGCCCTGCAGGCGTGCCTGGCCCCAGTCAGGGAAGAACTGCGTCTCGGCGATACCGGCCAGCGCGGATTCGCGCAAGGTGGCGCCGCCGTCCTTCGGCTTGACGTCCATGCCGGCGAACCACTGGCTCGTCGCACGGTAGACGATCGGCGTCTTGTGGCGCCAGCAGTGCATGTAGCTGTGGTCGAACATCTTGAGTTCGAACAGGGCGCCGGCGTCCGTGAGCGCGCTGCAGATCGGCTTGCTCGCTTCCCAGATCGTCATGCCACCGAACAGCGGCAGGGTGCTCGCGAAGCGGCCGTCGCCCATCACGGGCTTCAGGATATCGTCGTCCTTCATGCCGTGCGCCTTGCAGGACTGGAAGTCGTCCAGGCCGTACGCGGGGGCCGAGTGGACGACGCCCGTGCCGCTGTCGGTCGTCACGTAGTCGGCGAGGTAGACGGGCGACGTGCGGTCGTAGAACGGATCGGCCGCATGCAGCGGGTGCTTGAAGCGGATGCCGCCCAGCTTTTCGCCGGTGGTCGTCGCGACGATCCCGCCTTCCAGCTTGTAGCGCTGCAGGACGCTTTCCACGAGGTCTTTCGCGACGATCAGCAGGACCGGCGAGCCGTTGCGGTCGGCCTTGACCAGTGCGTACTCGACTTCCGGATGCACGTTCAGCGCCTGGTTCGACGGGATCGTCCACGGGGTCGTCGTCCAGATCACGATGAAGCCGTCGCCCGCCGGCAGCGCGGGCAGGCCGAACGCCTGCGCCAGCTTGTCCGGTTCCGCGAACGGGAAGCCGACGTCGATCGCCGGGTCGCGCTTGTCCTGGTATTCGACTTCCGCCTCGGCCAGCGCCGAGCCGCAGTCGAAGCACCAGTTCACGGGCTTCAGGCCGCGGTACACGTAGCCCTTGTCGAGCATCGTGCCGAGGGCGCGCAACTCGTCCGCCTCGTTACTGAAGTTCATCGTGAGGTAGGGGTTGTCCCACTCGCCCAGCACGCCCAGGCGGATGAAGCCGGCGCGCTGGCGGTCGACCTGCTCGAGCGCGTAGGCGCGTGCCTTCTGCAGCACCTCGGCCGTCGGCAGGTTCTTGCCGTACAGTTTTTCGATCTGGATCTCGATCGGCATGCCGTGGCAGTCCCAGCCCGGCACATACGGTGCGTCGAAGCCGGCGATCGTGCGCGATTTGACCACCATGTCTTTCAGGATCTTGTTGACGGAGTGACCCAGGTGGATGTCGCCGTTTGCATACGGCGGACCGTCGTGCAGGACGAACTTCGGACGGCCGGCGGCCGCCTTGCGGATGCGTTGGTAGACCTGCTTGTCCTGCCATTGCTTGACCCAGCCCGGCTCGCGCTTGGCGAGGTCGCCGCGCATCGGGAACGGGGTGTCGGTCATGTTGACCGGGTATTTGCTTTCAGGCTTCTTGTTGCCTTGTTGGCCTTTCTGGCCTTGCTTGGTATCGGACATGGTGGTTTCTAAATGGACTGCTGTTATTCGTGAAGACGGGACGGCGCGTGGGCACCGGAAGCGGACGTGAAACCGCGCGAGCCCCGCTCAAATTCGGTCGGTAGCCGTGAGGGCGCCGGCGCGCTGGGCGAACCACGCGCGGGCTTGTTGCGCGTCGTGGTCGATGGCGGCCGTCAGCGTGGGCAGGTCGACGTATTTTTCTTCGTCGCGCAGCTTGGCGAGGAATTCCACGCGCACGAGCTTGCCGTAGCAGGGCGCATTCCAATCGAAGACATGGACTTCCAACAGCATACGGCCCGCATCCTCGACGGTCGGACGGACGCCCAGGCTGGCAACGGCGGGTAGCGGGCCGTCGGCCAGGCCATGCACCTGCACGATGAAGATGCCGGCCAGCGCGGGGCGGTGGGCGACGCGCAGGTTCAGCGTCGGAAAGCCCAAGGTGCGGCCCAGCTTCTGGCCATGGATCACGTGGCCGGACATCGAGTACGGGTGCCCGAGCAGTGCGCGCGTCGCGTCGAAGTCGCCGGCGGCGAGGGCGGCGCGCACGGCCGACGACGAGATCCGGGTGGACTCGTGCAGCACGGCCGGCAGGCTGTGCACCTCGAAGCCGTGGCGCTTACCCGCTTCGGCCAGCAGGGCGACGTTGCCGGCGCGGCGGGCGCCGTAGCAAAAGTCGTCGCCGACCATCAGCCATTTCACGTGCAGGCCGTCGACGAGCACGCGCTGCGTGAATTCATCGGGCGACATCGATGCGAAATGTTCGTTGAAGTGTTCGACGATGACGCGGTCGATGCCGGCATGTTCCAGCGATTCCAGCTTGTCGCGCAGGTTCGCGATGCGGGCCGGTGCCTTCGACAAATCGCCGCTGCGCTGCGCAAAATATTCGCGCGGATGGGGCTCGAAGGTCATCACGGCGGCTTCCAGCCCGAGCTTGCGGGCGCTGGCGGTCACGTGGGCCAACAGCGCCTGGTGTCCGCGGTGGACACCGTCGAAGTTGCCGATCGTGAGTGCGCAAGGCGCGCGCGCCCTGTCGTTGGGAAGTCCGCGAAATACCTTCATTGGATGAATCGTGCTTCTAGGCGAAATACCAGATTATACGGCAAAGCACATGTTGCACAGCGCAATGCCTTTGCCACGGCAGATGGCGGGTGAGTTGCATCCAATAAAAAAGCGCAGCCTGCATGACGCAGGCTGCGCTTCTTGTGCTGCCTGGGGCAGGGAGATCAGTTCGACAGCGGCTTGTTGATCGCCATGATGAAGTAGCGGGCCAGTTCCGCCGTACCATCGGTACCGCCGACGGACTTGAGCGTGCTGATGGCTTGCTGCTTCTTGCCGGCGACGGCATACGCTTCGCCCAGGTGCAGCTTGACGTCTTCCGGATGCTTCAGGTCCTTGGCCTTGGCCGCGGTTTCCATCATCTTGAGGCCCTTGTCGGTCTGGCCCGACTGCACGAGCGCGTAGCCCAGCGAAGCCATGCCGTCGCTGTCGGCGTCCTTCGTCAGCTGCGCTTCGGTGGTCGCCAGGTTCTTGTTCTGGTCGGCCAGGGTTTTCTCTGCCAGATCCTTCAGGCGCTGGTGACGGGCGGCGTCGGGGCCAGTGCCCAGTGCGCCTGCCTTGTAGCCCTTGTCGATGACCTTCAGCGCTTCCGCCGGCGCGCCGGCCTGCAGCACGAGCTGGGCCATTTCCATGAACTCGCTCGGCTTCTTCAGCAGATTATTGGCCAGCTTCAGGCGGTAGATGTCCACCGACAGGCGGCCCGAGAAGCCCGGCTTGCCCTGCACGCGGTTCAGCAGGTCCGTCCAGTACTGGGCCTTCGGATAGTTCGCAGCCAGTTTCTCGATGGTGTTGACGTAGCCGGCCTTGTCGTTCTTCTTGAGCTGGATGTTGGCCAGCATGCCCAGCTGGTCTTCGCTCAGGCGGCCGTTCTTCTCGGCCGAGCGCAGTTCGTCTTCCAGCGCCTTGATGTTGCCCTGCTTGTAATAGTTCTGCATCAGGTAGGCGCGCAGCTTCGGATCGTCATGCTCCTTGAGCTGGCGTTCGATCGCGGCGTTTGCCTTGCCCAGGTCGCCGGCACGCATGTAGATGCCGATCAGGCCTTCCGAGAACTGGGCTTTTTCGGCGCCCGACAGCTTGCCCGAACCGATCAGGTATTCGAAGGCCTTGGCGGCCGTTTCGTAGTCGCCGGCGGCGGATGCGGCACCGGCGCGGGTGCGTTCGATCAGGTACGTTTCGTTTGCCGACTTGCCGCCGACCTTGTCGAGCTCGCGCAGCTTGGCCAGCGCTTCCTTGTTCTTGCCCGACTTCATCAGCTGTTGGGCTTCCTGCAGAGGCTTGCCGATTTCCGGACGGAGGGTCTCGGCCGCATAAGCAGGGGCCAGGCCAACGACGGGAGCAGCGGCGGTGAATCCGAGGGCGGCCACAACGAGGCCGAGGTGTGCGAGGCGGAATTTAGCCATTATCGAAATTCTTTCATTCAAAATAGACACGGCAGGGAAACCCTGCCGTGTTCATTATAGCCAAAGCGATTTACTGGAACTGTTCGTTACCGACCATACCGATCTTGGTCACGCCAAGACGCTGGGCGGCTGCCATGACGCTGGCGACAACCTTGTACTCGACCAGCTTGTTCGGACGCAGGTGCACTTCCGGCTGATCAGCTTGGGCCGCCACGTTCGCCAGCTTCGCTTCGAGAGTCGCACGATCGGGAACCGGGGTGTTATCCCAGAGGATGGTGCCGTCGAAGTCCACGTCAATCGTGATGACAACCGGTTCCTTGGTCGGCGGCGGCGGAGTGCCAACCGGCATGTTCAAGTTAACCGAGTGGTTTTGTTTTGGAATGGTGATGATCATCATGATGATCAGCACCAGCATGACGTCGATCAGCGGCGTCATGTTCATTTCCATCATCGGTTCCGGATCTGCTGATTTAGCACCGGACGAACCAACGTTCATACCCATGGTGTTTCCTTTCAAATCTTGGGAACCAGCGTGACGGCGGCAGAGCCGTTGTCACGCTGGCGGGTTGTGTCCTGGTGGATCAGCCCTTATCAGGCGGTTCGGTGATGAAACCGACCTTCTGAATCCCGGCACGCTGGGCCGTGTAAAGCACCCGACCGATCGCTTCGTAGCGCGTTTGCTGATCGCCACGAATCTTCACTTCCGGCTGCGGAACTTTCACCGATTCCTTGGCCAGGAAATCGAACAGCTCGTCGGTGTTGTTCAGGTGCTTCTGGTTCCAGTACATCTCGCCATCTTTGTTGACGACGATGTTCACGTCTTCCGGCGTGGTCTTGGCAGCCTGGTTGGTCTCGATCGGCAGGTTAATCTTCTGCAGGTGGAGGACAACCGGGCTGGTGATCAGAAAGATGATCAGAAGAACCAGCATCACGTCCACGAGGGGCGTGGTGTTGATCTCTGACATCACTGCATCTTCATCTCCGCTATCGGAGCCAACACTCATGCTCATGGTTTAGCCAACCTTTTTAGCGGTGCCGGCGCCTTGAGCACGTGCAGCTTCCGAGGTGTGCATTGCGCCCGAGATCAGGACCGAGTGCACGTCAGCGCCGAACGAACGGACATCTTCCATTGCCGACTTGTTGCGACGGACCAGCCAGTTGTAGCCCAGAACGGCCGGAACTGCAACGAACAGACCGAATGCGGTCATGATCAGTGCTTCACCCACCGGACCTGCGACCTTGTCGATCGACGCGTTACCGGTCATACCGATGTTGGTCAGTGCGTTGTAGATACCCCAGACGGTACCGAACAGACCGATGAACGGTGCGGTCGAGCCGACGGTTGCCAGGAACGACAGGCCATCTTGCAGACGCGACTGGACTTTGTCCACGGCGCGCTGGATCTGCATCGTCACCCAGGTCGACAGGTCGATCTGCTCGAGCAGGGCGCCGTCGTGGTGCTGGGTTGCCTTGGTGCCCGTTTCAGCGATGAAGCGGAACGGCGAGCCGTCGGTCAGTTGAGCCGAGCCAGCAGCGATCGACGGTGCTTTCCAGAATTTCTGGTTGGTTTCCTTCGACTGCTTGAAGATTTTCATCTGGTCGATCAGCTTGGTGATCATGATGTACCAGGAACCCATCGACATGATGGCCAGGATGATCAGGGTGCCGCGCGAGACGACGCCGCCTTCCCAGACAGCCGAGATACCGAACGGGTTCTCGACTTCTTCTTTCTTGGCTTCGCCGCCGGCTGCCGGAGCCGCTGCTGCCGGTGCCGAAGCGGCAGCGTCGGCTGCCGGTGCTGCTGCGTCAGCCGCCGGTGCTGCGGCCGGGGCGCTCGCTGCTGCCGAGGCCGGAGCGTCGGCGAAGGCCGGAGCGGACACCAGTGCCGATGCCGCAGTGACCGAGAACAGGAGAGCCGCTACGGTAGCGGACAAACGGGTATTCTTAAACATGCTTCCTCCAAAAATTTAAAATGAACAGTTCGCTGAACAAATGACAACGAAAATCACGCGTTGAGAGATACGCTGTCCCTGGTTAATCCAGCTGCCAGACGTACTGTACCGGCTGCCAAGACTCGATGGCCTGGCCGTTTTCAGTAGCCGGTTTGAACCGGCACTTGCCCAGTGCCACAAGAGCAGCCTTATCCAGGTCGCGGAAGCCGCTGGACTTCGTGACCTTGGAATCCTTCACACTGCCATCCGCACCAATCAGGAACGAGATGGTCGACACACCCGTTTCTTCGTTACGCTGCGACGCCTTCGGATACTCCGGCTTCGCGCACGAATTGAAGTCTGCAACTGCCGGGGTCCGGGCCGGGCCGGCCGACTTCGTCGCCGGAGGCGCGGCGGGCGGTGCCGGCGGGGCCTTGATGATTTCCGTCGTCGCCGGTTTCGTCTGCGTCGCATTCGCGATCACGTTCTGCTGCGGCGGCGGGGTTTGCACTTGCACTTCCACCGGCGGGATGAACGGCGGAGGCGGCGCCTTCATTTCCGGCGGCGGCGGCGGGGGCGGCGTCTCCGGAGGTGGCGGCGGTTTTACGTCTTCAATGATCTTGGTCTCCACTGCCTCGGCCATCTTGCTGACCATCCGTTTGCCGAGACCGGTCACGATCCCGTAAGCAACGATCAGGTGCAAGATGATGACAATGGCGATACCAGTCAAATTCTTCCCGGGGTTCTTCTCATGCGAAAAATTCATCCTGCTTTCTCCAATACCAACCTTTTTTTGTTGCCACTAAACCCACAAAACACGACAAAAAGCTTAGAGCCGCATCCGGGACATCGGCGAATTATACCTACGAATTCTTTTTTGCACATACATTTTTACACCCTCAAAGAGAGGCTATTTGTCTGTAAAAACAGGCAAAGAATGTGATCAAGAAAGTACGGTCGCAGGGGTGCCGATAGAAGTGGAAGTTAGTTGTTTTGCAATGTCGTGTGGACCCCTTTCATAACTTGGTGAAGATAAGGCTACCAACGCCCGATTGCCGAATTTTCCATGCCTATTTTGCAGCTCAGCAAATATCATAAGAAAGTGCCATGGCGTTTCTGCCAACTATAGCGAAGTTTAACCGGGGTAGGCGTACTGTTGAAACGGTTTTCGCCCTTGATCAGAGGGCTCGGCCATAACAAGCGCTTATGCGGATACAGGCGATTGATATGGCTCATTCACCACGTCGGATGTTAGTCGAACTACATCACAAGGCGAGAAGGATGTCAACAGGATGGAAGAAAAGAGTGCCCGCACCGAGTAGTGCGGGCGGGGGGATCAGTAACGTGCCCGTTTCTCGCGGCGGCACTCCAGGCTGCTGACGACACGCCCGGATGGGTCAACGGTCTCGAGGCGTACATCGAACCCCCAGAGGCGTGCGACGTGCTTCAAGACCTCATGGGCCTGCTGGTTCAGGGGGCGGCGCTGGAACTGGGTATGACGCAGGGTCAGTGCCCGATCGTCGCGCGTGTTGACTTGCCAGACCTGGATGTTGGGCTCGCGGTTGCCGATATTGTATTGATCGGCCAGCTGCTGGCGGACGTAGCGGTATCCGGCCTCGTCGTGGATGGCCGAGATCGTCAGCTTGTCGCTGCGGTCGTCGTCCAGCACGGCGAAGAAGTGGAATTCGCGGATCAGCTTCGGCGACAGGTACTGGGCGATGAAGCTCTCGTCCTTGAAGTTGCGCATGGCGAAGTCGAGCGTCTTGATCCAGTCGCTGCCGGCAATGTCGGGGAACCAGGCCCGGTCTTCGTCGGTCGGTTCTTCGCAGATGCGTTTGATGTCCGTCATCATCGCAAAGCCGAGAGCATACGGATTGATGCCGTTGTAATAGGGGCTCGTGGCCGGCGGCTGGTAGACGACGTTCGTATGGCTCTGCAGGAACTCCAGCATGAACCCATCGCCCACGATCCCTTCCTTATAGAGCTCCTGCAGGATCGTGTAGTGCCAGAAGGTCGCCCAGCCTTCGTTCATGACCTGGGTCTGGCGCTGCGGATAGAAATACTGCGAGATCTTGCGCGTGATCCGTACGAGTTCGCGTTGCCACGGTTCGAGCAGCGGCGCGTACTTCTCTATAAAGTAGAGCAGGTTTTCCTCGGGCTCCGACGGGAAACGCGACGGCGCCTGATCTTTCACTTGTTCCTCGCGTCGTGGCAGCGTGCGCCACAATTCGTTGACCTGCGACTGCATGTATTCCTCGCGCTCCTTCTGGCGCGCCGCTTCCTGCGCCACCGACAGCTTGGCCGGCCGCTTGTAGCGGTCGACGCCATAGTTCTGGATCGCGTGGCAGGAATCGAGCAGGTCTTCGACGGCGTCGATGCCATGACGCTGTTCGCACTCGGCAATATAGTTCTTCGCGAAGACCATATAGTCGACGATGGCGTCGGCGTCGGTCCAGGTCCGGAACAGATAATTGCCTTTGAAGAAGGAATTGTGGCCATAGGCCGCGTGCGCGATGACGAGCGCCTGCATCGTCAGGCTGTTTTCCTCCATCAAATAGGCGATGCAGGGATTCGAGTTGATGACGATTTCGTATGCGAGGCCCATCTGGCCCCGTTTATAACTCTTTTCCGTCGTCAGGAAGTGCTTGCCGAACGACCAGTGGTTGTACGAGACGGGCATGCCGACGGACGTGTACGCGTCCATCATCTGCTCGGCCGTGATGATCTCGAGCTGGTTGGGGTAGGTGTCCAGGCCGAATTTCTTGGCCACCCGGCGGATTTCCTCGTGCGCCTGTTCGATCAGGTCGAACGTCCACTCCGATTGCTCCGGCAGGGCGCGCGGGTTGTTGGGATCTCTTGGCATGAGCGGGCCTCGCTACTTTGGCTGCTTCTTGAACAATTCGCGGAACACCGGATAGATGTCGGCCGGCGTCACGATCTTCTGCATGGCGAAGTTCTGGTGCGCGGCCGCCACTTCGGCATACTGCTCCCACAGGTTCTGCGGGGGACCGTCCGTGATCTCGACATAGGTGTAGTACTGGACCCGGGGCATGATGGCGCTGGTCAGGATCTGCTTGCACAGCACGGAATCGTTGTCCCAGTTGTCGCCGTCCGAGGCTTGCGCCACGTAGCTGTTCCAGTCGCCGTTGCTGTAGCGCTCGCTGATGACCTTGTTCAGCAGGTGCAGCGCCGACGATACGACGGTGCCGCCCGATTCGCGCGAGTGGAAGAACTCGTTTTCGTCGACCTCGGCCGCCGCCGTGTGGTGGCGGATGAAGACGACGTCGATCCGTTCGTAGACCCGCTTCAGGAACAGGTACAGCAGGATGAAGAAGCGCTTGGCCGTGTCCTTGCGGCTTTCATCCATCGATCCCGACACGTCCATGATGCAGAACATGACGGCCGCCGTGGACGGCTTCGGGATCTTGATCCGGTTGCTGTAGCGCAGGTCGATGGGATCGATGAACGGGATCGCCAGCAGGCGCGTGTGCAGGTGATGGATCTTGTGCTTCAGCTCGATGACCTGCGGATCGTCGTCTTCCACTCCCTGTTCGCGCAGCTCGCGCAACTCGTGTTCGAGTGCCGTCAGCTGTTTGCGGGAAGGGCCGCCCACCGCGATGCGCCGGCCGAGCGCGCCGCGCAGGGAGCGCAGCACGTGGATGTTCGATGGCGTGCCGGAAATATTGTAGCCGGCGCGCTGGTTCTTGTACTCGACGACCTGGGTCAGCTGCGTCTTCACCATATTCGGCAGCTCAAGGTCCTCGAAGAAATAGTTCATGAATTCTTCGCGGCTGAGCTCGAAGATGAAATCGTCTTCGGTCGTCTGCTCGCTGTTGCCGGCGCGGCCACGCCCGGCGCCGCCGCCCCCACCGCGGGGACGGTTGATCGTATCGCCTTTCTGGTACTCCGTGTTACCGGGGTTGACGGTCTCCCACACGCCGCCATGGGCATGTCCGAAGCGGGGCTCGTTCACGTCCTTGACGGGAATCGAGACCTTCTCGCCATTTTCGACGTCGGTGATCGAGCGACCCTTGATCGCCCGGCCCACCGCATCCTTGATTTGCGCCTTATAGCGGCGCAAGAATCGTTCGCGGTTGACCGCAGACTTGTTCTTGCCCTGCAAGCGTCGGTCGATGAGGTAAGTCAAAACAGGCCTCCTGCTGAAAGTCGCGGCGGGCCGGATACCTTCCCGGTCCTTACATAATATAACGCGCCGCGTCGTCATGTGGTTGGCGCCACGGATTCCGGCGGCCGGCATCGTGCCGGTCCACCGGTCCTGCCTGGCGGACGCTCCATCGTCCGCCCCACGCTCCTGGTTTTGCGATGGCCTTTACGAGGACTTCCTGACGCGCAAGTACCACTCGCACAGCAGGCGGACCTGCTTGGGCGTATAGCCTTTCTCGACCATACGAGCAACGAAGTCGGCGTGCTTGGTTGCATCTTCCGCACTGGCCTTCGCGTTGAACGAAATGACCGGCAGGAGTTCCTCGGTATTCGAGAACATCTTCTTCTCGATCACCGTACGGAACTTCTCATAGCTGGTCCACGCAGGATTCTTGCCGCCGTTCGTCGCCCGTGCGCGCAGCGCGAAGTTGACGATTTCGTTGCGGAAATCCTTCGGGTTCGAAATGCCGGCCGGCTTCTCGATCTTCTCGAGCTCGGCGTTGAGCGTTTCGCGGTCGAAGCTTTCGCCCGTGTCCGGATCGCGGAATTCCTGGTCCTGGATCCAGAAGTCGGCGAACGTGACGTAGCGGTCGAAGATGTTCTGGCCATACTCGGAATAGCTTTCCAGGTACGCCGTCTGGATCTCTTTGCCGATGAAGTCGACGTAGCGATTCGCCAGGTGCTCCTTGATATAGGACAGGTAGCGCTGTTCCGTCTCCGGCTGGAACTGCTCGCGCTCGATCTGCTGTTCGAGCACGTACAGCAGGTGCACGGGGTTCGCCGCCACTTCCGTGTTGTCGAAGTTGAAGACCTTGGACAGGATCTTGAAGGCGAAGCGCGTCGACAGGCCGTTCATGCCTTCGTCCACGCCGGCATAGTCGACGTATTCGTGCAGCGACTTGGCCTTCGGGTCGGTGTCCTTCAGGTTCTCGCCGTCGTAGACGAGCATTTTCGAATAGATGCTCGAATTTTCCGGGTCCTTCAGGCGCGACAGGATCGCGAATTGGGCCATCATGCGCAAGGTGCCCGGGGCGCACGGGGCCTTGTCGAGCGAGGAATTGCGCAGCAGCTTGTCGTAGATCTTGATCTCGTCGGCGACGCGCAGGCAGTACGGCACCTTGACGATGTAGATACGGTCGAGGAATGCCTCGTTGTTGCGGTTGTTGCGGAAGGTCTTCCACTCCGACTCGTTCGAGTGCGCCAGGATGATGCCTTCGAACGGGATCGCGCCGAAGCCCTCGGTGCCCTTGTAGTTGCCTTCCTGCGTCGCCGTCAGCAGCGGGTGCAGGACTTTGATCGGGGCCTTGAACATCTCGACGAATTCCATCAGGCCCTGGTTCGCCAGGCACAGGCCGCCGGAATAGCTGTAGGCGTCCGGATCGTCCTGCGCGTAGTCTTCCAGCTTGCGGATGTCGACCTTGCCGACCAGCGAGGAAATGTCCTGGTTGTTCTCGTCGCCCGGTTCCGTCTTCGAGATCGCGATCTGCTTCAGGATCGACGGGTAGCGTTTGACGACGCGGAACTTGTTGATGTCGCCGCCGTATTCGTGCAGGCGCTTGACGGCCCACGGGCTCGGGATCGCGCGCAGGAAGCGGCGCGGGATGCCGTAGTCTTCCTCGAGGATCGCGCCATCCTCTTCTTCGTTGAACAGGCCGAGCGGCGATTCGTTCACCGGCGAGCCTTTCAGCGCATAGAACGGCACCTGTTCCATCAGGTGCTTGAGTTTTTCCGCGATGGACGATTTACCGCCGCCGACCGGTCCCAGCAGATAAAGAATCTGCTTGCGCTCTTCGAGGCCCTGGGCCGCGTGACGGAAATAGGAAACGACCTGTTCGATCACTTCCTCCATGCCGTAGAACTCGCGGAAAGCAGGATAAATCTTGATGACCTTGTTGGCGAAGATGCGCGACAGGCGCGGGTCGAGGCGGGTGTCGACCAGGGTGGGTTCGCCGATTGCGGCCAGCATGCGCTCGGGAGCGCTGGCGTAAGTCAGGGGATCTTTTTTGCAAAGCTGAAGGTACTCAGACAGGGAGTATTCCTCTTCCCGGGTACGCTCATAGCGGGCTGCGTAGTTATCAAAAATGGTCATGTGAATGTCCTCTAATGTGCTAACACTGATCACTGTCCGGCGGCCCGTGAAGTCGGCCGCCCAAGCCCCGTTTTGGCAGGTGTTGTTGTCGGGGTCGCCGCCTGAGTCTGGAGGTCAGAAGATCTGACACAAAACGTAGGGCGATGTTCTTGTTCTCAACCAGTTTTACCGGGACCTCGTGGAGCCCGCTGTCGTGGATCCGCGCTGGTGGCGAGGTCCCTCGCCGGTTTGTTAGCGCCCGCAGAGAGCGTCTTCTTACGCTTATGAAATTTATTATCTGCCTATTAGTTCTCGAAGTCAAAACAGTGTCGCGCACTTGTGCGTCGTCTTTCTAAGTCCTTGAAACGAATAAGAAAATAAATAATTTAAATGAGATTGAGGACCAGGTCTTTACACCGGTTTTGGTATTAACGACATGATTTCCATTCGGGACTTTTGCTCCCGGCAGCCGCAATCGTGTTTATTAATTGGTAAGTAAATAGTGCACCATCTTGCTAAGCAGTGGCGCACGCATATCGTGTCCCGGCATACCCGGAATCCGCCGGTGGAATGAGGGGCCGGCAGCCATGCGCTACACTGGTCGCCTGTATCCATTTCATGATCCATCGCGGAGATCCCATGCTGAACGACCAGCTGCGCCACCTGCTGCAGGCGATGCCGAAAGCAGAATTGCACATCCACATCGAAGGTTCGCTCGAGCCCGAGCTGATTTTTGAGTTAGCGCAAAGGAATCGTGTGTCGCTGCCGTATGCATCCGTTGAAGCGTTGCGCCAAGCGTACGCTTTCACCGACTTGCAGTCTTTCTTGGACATCTATTACGCCGGCGCAAGCGTGCTGTTGACCGAGCAGGACTTCTACGACATGACGATGGCGTATCTCGTACGCGCCGCCGCCGACAACGTCCGCCACGCCGAAATCTTCTTCGATCCGCAGACGCACACGGCGCGCGGCGTGCCGTTCAAGACGGTCATCGACGGCATCTGGCGCGCCTGCCAGGAGGGCCCCATCAGCGCCACCTTGATCATGTGTTTCCTGCGCCACTTGTCCGAGGAAGAAGCCATTGCAACCCTGGAGGAAGCGCTGCCGTTCCGCGACAAGATCATCGGCGTGGGCCTCGATTCGTCCGAGGTCGGCCATCCGCCGGAAAAATTCGCGCGCGTGTTCGAACGCGCGCGCAACCTGGGCCTGCATCTCGTCGCGCATGCGGGCGAGGAGGGGCCGCCGGCCTACATCGAGAGCGCACTCGACGTCGTCAACGTCGAGCGCATCGACCACGGCGTGCGCTGCCTCGAGGACCCCGCACTGGTCGAGCGCCTCGCGCGCGAGCGGATGGCGTTGACCGTATGCCCGCTGTCGAACATCAAGCTGCGCGTGTTCGACGTGATGGGCGACAGCAATCTGCGGCGCCTGCTCGACGCCGGCCTCGTCGCCACCGTGAATTCGGACGACCCCGCGTATTTCGGCGGCTACGTCAACGACAACTACCTGGCCGCGTTCGACGCGCTGCCGCTCGACGCGGGCCACGCGCGCCAGCTCGCGAAGAACAGCTTTGCCGCAGCCTTCGTCGAACCGGACCGCAAGCGCGCCTGGCTCGCCGAGGTCGACGCGTTCTTCGACGCCGCGCAGGCCGCATGACATGCTGAAGCAATCGCTGCGGATGACGATGCGCGACTGGCGCGCGGGCGAATTGCGCTTTCTGCTGGTGGCGCTCGTGGTCGCGGTGTCGGCGCTCGCCGCCGTCGGCTTCTTCGTCGACCGCATGCGCGCTGGCCTGAACCGCGATGCGCGCCAGCTGCTCGGGGCCGACCTGCTCGTGAACGCCGACCAGCCGCTGCGCCGGGACTGGCGCGAGGAAGCCGTGCGACGCGGGCTCGTGCTGGCCGACACGATCACGTTTCCCAGCATGGCGCAGGCGGGGCAGGGCGACGCGTCGCAAGCGTTGCTCGCATCCGTGAAGGCCGTGTCGCCGGGCTATCCGCTGCGCGGCGCCATGCGCGTGACGACGAGCACCGACGACGCGAGCGAAGCCCTCGGCGACGTCACGCACGACACGCCCGCGCCGGGCACGGTGTGGGTCGACGTCAACCTGCTGCCGCCACTGCGCGCGAAGGTCGGCTCGACGATCCAGCTGGGTGACAAGAGTTTTAGAATCGCGCGCCTGATCGCGTCGGAGCCCGACCGCGGCGCGTCGTTCGCCAACTTCGCGCCGCGCGTGATGCTGGCGCTCTCCGACCTGCAAGCCACGGGCCTCGTCGACAACCTTGCGCGCGTCACGTACCGCATGCAGGTGGCGGCGAAATCGCCGAACGACCAGGCCGCGATCGCCGGATACGAACGGTGGCTGCGCGGCAGGATCGCAGCCGACAACGTGCGCGGCGTGCGCATCGAGACGCTGGAAAACGGCCGCCCCGAGATGCGCTCGACGATCGACCGCGCCGAGCGTTTCCTGTCGCTCGTCGGGCTGCTGTCGGCGATGCTTGCCGCCGTGGCCGTCGCGATGGCCGCGCGCCGTTTCATGCAGCGTCACCTCGACGCCTGCGCCATGCTGCGCTGCCTCGGCATGACGCAGAACGAGGTCGGTACGCTGTTCCTCGTCGAGTTCCTCATCGTCGGCCTCGCGGGCAGCGTGCTCGGGGTGCTCGTCGGTTTCGGCGCGCACTTCGTGCTGCTCGAGATGGTCAAGGGCCTGATCCCGACCGAGCTGCCGCCCGTGTCGGCACTGCCCGCGCTGCAGGGTATCGCCACCGGCCTGCTGCTGCTCGTGGGCTTCGCGCTGCCGCCCGTGCTCCAGTTGCGCAACGTGCCACACAACCGCGTGATCCGGCGCGAGCAGGATGCACCGAAGCCGCTCGCGCTGGCCACGTACGGCCTCGGCACCGCCGTCTTCGTCGCGTTGCTGCTATGGCAGGCCGGCGACCTGCAGCTCGCGCTGCTGACCGCGGGCGGCTTCATCGGCGCCTTCGGCTTGTTCGCGCTCGTCGGCTGGCTGGCGCTGCGGGGTGTGCGCAGCGTGCGCGGCGCGTTCCGCCACCAGGCGTGGCGCTTCGCCATCACGTCGCTGCAGCGGCGGCCCGGCGCGACGGTCGTGCAGATCGTGTCGCTGTCGCTGGGCTTGATGGCGCTGCTCGTACTGACGGTCGTGCGTGGCGACCTGATGGCGGCGTGGCGCACGGCCACGCCGCCCGATGCGCCGAACCGCTTCATCATCAACATCCAGCCCGACCAGCGCGACGGCGTCGCGCGCACGATCCGCGCGGCCGGCGTGCGCGACGTCACGTTGTACCCGATGATCCGCGGCCGCCTCGTCGCCGTGAACGGCAACGCGGTGACGGCGACCACGTACACGGACGAGCGCGCGAAAGGCCTCGCGGAGCGCGAATTCAATCTGTCGTCGACGGCTGCGCTGCCCGCGGCGAACGAGATCGTGCAAGGCCGCTGGTATCGCGACGCGCCAGGTGTGGCCGAAGCGTCGGTCGAGCAGGGCCTTGCGCGCACCTTGCGCCTGAAACTGGGCGACACGATGCGCTTCGACATGGGCGGCCAGATCGTCGACGCAAAGATCACGAGCCTGCGCAAGCTGGAATGGGGCTCGATGCGCGCGAACTTCTTCGTCATCGTCAACCCGGCCGCCATGCGCGACGCGCCGACGACGTACATGACGGCGTTCCACCTGCCGGCGCGCGGCATCGGCCTCGCCAACACGCTGACGCGCGCGTGGCCGAACCTCACGGTCATCGACGTCAGCGGCATCCTGCGCCAGGTGCAGGACGTGCTCGACCAGGTCGTCGTTGCGGTGGAATTCCTGTTCCTCTTCACATTGGCCTCCGGCGTGCTCGTGCTGTACGCGGCGCTGATGGGGTCAACGGCCGAGCGCACGCGCGAAGCGGGCCTGCTGCGCGCGCTGGGCGCCACGCGCAGCCAGCTGGCGCAGGCGCAGCGCATCGAGTTCGTGCTGGTCGGCGGCCTGTCGGGCCTGCTGGCGGCGTCGGGCGCGGCGGCGCTGGGCTGGGCGCTGGCCGAGTACCAGTTCAAGTTCCCGTGGACGTTCGATCCGACCGTCTGGATCGCGGGCCTCGTCGCGGGCGCCGTGTGCGCGCTGGTCGGCGGCTGGCTCGGGTTGCGGAATGTGTTGCGGCAGCCACCATTACAAACGTTGCGCGAGGCATGATGGTAGGGTGGACGGCTGTACCGTTGCCGTTCGAATTATCGCGTGGTAACCGCCGTCCACGCGTTCAACGAACATTGATACATTGCGGTGTTGTTACGTAGGTTGAACGCGTGGACGGCAGAGCCGCCCACCCTACACGCGAGGCGTCTGCTGCGCTATCATGAACGGATGTCCGATACCAACGCACCCCAAGATGCCCAGGACGCGCAGGAAGAGACTCGCAGCCTGTACGAGATCATCGGCGGCGAAAGCCGCCTGCGCGAACTGGTCGACCGTTTCTACGACCTGATGCAACTCGAGCCGGATTTCGCCGGCATCCACGCGATGCACCCCGTCCCCAACGACAGCTCGCGCGAGAAGCTGTTCATGTTCCTGTCCGGCTGGATGGGCGGGCCGAACCTGTTCATCGAACGTTACGGCCACCCGATGCTGCGCGCGCGCCACCTGCCGTTCGCGATCGGCACATCGGAGCGTGACCAGTGGCTGCGCTGCATGGCGATGGCGCTGGAAGATCTCGGCTACGACTACGACCTGCGCCTCGCGCTGATGCAATCGTTTTACCAGACGGCCGACTGGATGCGGAACCGGGCTCACTAAATGTCGACCCTGGAATTCATCGTGCTCGCGGTGGCGCTGCTGGCCGTGCTTGGCCTGCAGATCGTCCTGCTGACTCGCGCGCGGCGCGGCGGCGACGAGCGCCACGCATTCGAACGACTGGAGCGCGAACTGCGCCAGGAACTGCAGGCCAGCGCGCAGGCGACGCGCCAGGAACTGGCCGCGCACCTCGCGCAGAACCAGGCCGCCACCGTGCAGCAGCTGGACGGCATGCGCCAGCAGACCCAGTTGAATTCCCAGGGCGGCCGCGAGGAACAGGCGCGCGCGCTGAAGCGCTTTTCCGACACATTGAACGGCGCGCTCGCGAACCTGACGGAATCGAACGCGCAGCGCATGCTCGAGATCCGCGCGACGCTCGAGACGAAGATCCGCGACCTGCAGGCCGACAACGCGCAGCGCCTCGAAGAGATGCGCCAGACCGTCGACGAAAAGCTGCACGCCACGTTGGAGACGCGCCTGACGGAATCGTTCCGCCAGGTGTCCGACCGGCTGGAAAAAGTCCATCAGGGCCTGGGCGAGATGCAGCAGCTGGCCGTCGGCGTGGGCGACCTGAAACGCGTGCTCGTCAACGTGAAGACACGCGGCACGTGGGGCGAGGTGCAGCTGGAGATGCTGCTCGAGCAGATACTCACGGTCGACCAGTACGCCAAGAACGTCGAGACCGTGCGCGGTTCGAACGCGCGCGTGGAATTCGCGCTCAAGTTGCCGGGTGTCGTCGACGGCGGCCCGCCGTTGTGGCTGCCGATCGACGCCAAGTTCCCGAAAGAGCAGTACGAACGTCTGCTGGAAGCGGCCGAGCAGGGCGATGCCGACGGCGTCGCGCGCGCGGGCGCGGAGCTCGAACGCGCGGTGCGCGGCGAGGCCAAGACGATCTGCGAAAAATACGTGGCGCCGCCGCAGACGACCGACTTCGCCATCCTGTTCCTGCCCACCGAGGGCCTGTACGCGGAAGTGATGCGTCGGCCGGGCCTTGCCGATGACCTGCAGCGTTCGTTACGCGTGACGATCGCTGGGCCATCCACGTTGGCGGCGCTGCTGAGCAGCCTGCAGATGGGTTTCCGCACCTTGGCGCTGGAAAAACGCTCGTCGGAAGTGTGGCAAGTGTTGGGTGCCGTGAAGACGGAATTCGGCAAGTTCGGCGACGTGCTGGCCCAGACCAAGCTCACCTTGGAACGCGCGGCGAAGAACATCGAAAGCGCCGAGGTGCGCAGCCGGCAGATGGCGCGCAAGCTCAAGTCCGTGGAAGCGTTGCCGAGCGAGGCGGCGCAACTGATGCTGGGCCCTTCGCATACCGAGGACGAGTAGGGTGGACGGCTCCGCCGTCCACGCGTTCAACGACGATTTGATCCCTCGCACCGTCCGGGATACCGGCACGCGCATACTGCGCCGATGTCCCGCTTCCGCCGTGCCGACGATGGCACTACCTTTTTCTTTACGGTCGTCGCGTACGAGCGCCGCCCAATACTGTGCGATACCGTGATCCGGACCGCACTGCGCGACGCAATCCGGGCCGTTCGTGTATCGCAACCGTTCTCGATCGATGGCTGGGTCCTGCTGCCCGATCATCTGCACTGCATTTGGACGCTTCCACCGGACGATACCGGCTTTTCGCAACGGTGGTCACAGATCAAGCATCGGGTGTCATACGCATGTGGGGACCGATATCGGATGCGAGGGAGCGATGCCCAGGCGCGGCGCGGCGAAGCCACGATATGGCAACGTCGATTTTGGGAACACCGTATTCGAGACGACATCGATATGCAGCGGCATCTCGATTACATTCATTTCAATCCGGTCAAACACGGGTACGCCGAGACAGCGGTGGCGTGGCCGTATTCGACGTTTGGGCGATATGTAAATGCGGGCGTGTATGAGGCGGATTGGGGTGGGACGGACGAAGTGAAGAGGTTGGAGTTCGAATGACGTCGCGGTCGTTCGAGTGGTGGTTGGACGCGTGGACGGCGGAGCCGTCCACCCTACCTAGATCAGGCCTTCGAACAGTAAGACGTCTACCATGTCACCCGCATGCACGGTGCCTTGTTCATCATGCAGCACCACCATGCAATTCGCCTCCGACATCGACCGCAGGATGCCCGACCCCTGCGATCCCGTGATCGTGACGGTGGGCTGGCCGTCGGCGGCGCGGGCCAGGATGCCGCGCTGGTATTCCGTGCGGCCCGGCTTCTTGCGGATCGTCGCGGCCGCGCGGGCGCGCACGAGTTCGAGCGGCGCGTCGGCACCCATCATGCGCAGCAGCGCGTCGCGCGCGAAAAAGTAGAACGACACCATCACGGCCACCGGATTGCCCGGCAGCCCGAACAGAAAGGCGCTGCGGCCGTTCGAGTGGATGCGGCCGAACGCCAGCGGGCGGCCCGGGCGCATGCCGATCTTCCAGAACGTCACGTCGCCGAGGCGCGCCATGATCTGTTTCGTGTAGTCGGCCGCCCCCACCGACACGCCGCCCGACGTGATGATGGCGTCCGCGTTTTCGCACGCGTCGCGCAAGGCCTGCTCGAGCGCCTGCGGATCGTCGCGCACGACGCCCATGTCGATCAGGTCGCAGCCCAGGCGCTGCAGCATGCCGTAGATCGTGTAGCGGTTGCTGTCGTAGACGCAGCCTTCATCCAGCGGCTGGCCGATCGAGCGCAATTCGTCCCCGGTCGAGAAGAACGCGACGCGCAGCCGGCGCTGCACGGGCACTTCGGCCACGCCCAGCGATGCGAGCAGCCCGAGGTCCGCGGGACGCACGACCTTGCCGGCGCGCAGCGCGGCGCTGCCGGATTGTAAATCCTCGCCGGCCAGGCGGCGGTTGTCGCCGGTGCGGATCGTGCCCGGCGCGATGACCATCGTGTCGCCTTCGACGCTGACGAATTCCTGCGGCACGACGCTGTCGCAGCCGGCCGGCATGACGGCGCCCGTCATGATGCGCACGCATTCGCCCGGCCGCGGACTGCCCTCGAACGCGCGGCCAGCGTACGCGGTGCCGATCACGGTGAGGCGCGCGGGCGCATCCGCTGGCAGGTCCGATCCGCGCAGCGCGTAGCCGTCCATCGCCGAGTTGTCGTGCGACGGCACGTCGATCGGGGAGATGATGTCGGCCGCCAGCACGCGCCCCAGTGCCGCGCGCAGCGCCACCATTTCCGTCGCGCGCACGGGCGTGACGAAGTCGCGGATGATGCGCTGGGCGTCGCGCACGGGCAGGGCGTCCGGGTCGTAGGCGGACAGGCAACTCACGACGTCGGCCAGGCGCGGCGGCCTGGTCGAGGCGGTATCCAGCGTGTGCAACTCGTCCAGCGTGTTGATGTTGCGGAAGGCGTCGGCGTCGTCGAACGCTACTTCCGCCACCTTGATCTGCGGGTACCAGCCGTCCATGCGCCGGCCGCCGCCGTCCAGATAGGCCGACAGCACGGGCTCGAGACTCGTCTTCAGTAGGCAGAACACGGGATGCACCTGGCGCCGGCCGCTTTCCTCGGTGACGGCGACCGCGAGGTCTGCACCGGCCGTCCTGATGCCGTCATGCAGGCGCTCGGCCAGGTCCGCCGGCAGGAACGGCGAATCGCAAGGCGCCGTGAGCAGGTACGTCGTCGCGCAGCGGCGCAGGCCCGCCTGCAGGCCCGCAAGGGGGCCCGCGTAATCGGGCGTCTCGTCCGGCCACACGGGCACGCCGTACGCGGCATACGTATCGTGGTTGCGGTTGGCGTTGATGGCAACCGTCGCCACCTGGGGCTCGAGGCGCGCCAGCACGTGTGCGGCCATGGTCGTGCCGCCGAAGGGCTGCAGGCCCTTGTCGACGTGGCCCATGCGCGTGCCGCGGCCGCCGGCGAGGATCAGGCCGCTGATGGATTCCTTGTTCATATTGTTATCCGCCGATGTAGGACATTTCGATTTTTCGTGCGCTCTCCGCACGCTGGGAGAGGCCGGCCGTGTTGACGGTGCGGGTTTCGGAATAGCGGTCGTCGCGCGCGCGCCAGAGCCGGGCGATGGCCGTCTGCATTTCCTCGTCCGTGCGGCCGCCGCGCAGCAGCTCGCGCAGATCGTGGCCGCGCGTCGCGAACAGGCAGGTGTACAGCTTGCCCTCGGTGGACAGGCGGATGCGCGAACAGTCGCGGCAGAACGCCTGCGTGACGCTGGAGATCATGCCGACTTCGCCGCCGCCGTCGACATAGCGCCAGCGTGCGGCGGTCTCGCCGGGGTAGTTGGCGCCGATCGCCTCCAGCGGCATCTCGGCCGAGATACGGCGCACGACTTCGCTCGACGGCACGACTTCCGTCATGTTCCAGCCGTTCGATGCGCCGACGTCCATGTATTCGATAAAGCGCAGGATGGCGGGCGTGCCCTTGAAATGGCGCGCCATCGGCAGGATCTGGTCGTCGTTCATCCCGCCCTTGACGACCATATTGACCTTGATGGGACCGAGGCCCGCGGCATGGGCGGCATCGATGCCGGTCAGGACGTCGGCCACGGCGAAGTCGACGTCGTTCATGCGCTTGAAGACGGCGTCGTCGATGGCGTCGAGCGAGACCGTCACCCGGTCGAGGCCCGCATCTTTCAAGGTCTGTGCCTTGCGCGCCAGCAGCGAGCCGTTCGTGGTCAGCGTGAGGTCGAGCGGGCGACCGGACGGCGTCTCGATGGCGCGCAGCTGTTCGATGAGGCGTTCCAGATTCTTGCGCAGCAGCGGCTCGCCGCCCGTGAGGCGGATCTTTTCGACGCCGTGCGCGACGAACAGCCGCGCCACGTGCGCGATCTCTTCGAAGTTCAGCAGCGCGGAGTGGGGCAGGTAGGCGTAGTCCTTGTCGAAGACTTCCTTCGGCATGCAATACACGCAGCGGAAATTGCAGCGGTCGGTGACCGAGATGCGCAGGTCATGCAGCGGGCGTCCGAAGGCGTCGGCGAGCAGGCCGTTCGGTGTCTCCAGCGTGTCGGGGACGGCCAGCGCGGGTGCGCGCGCGTCGGCCATCATGATGATTTTTTCAGCCATGCCAATACGATAGCAGAAGGCCGGCCAGGGCGCAGGCCAGGATGGTCTTGATCGTTCCGGTTCTGTAGCGCAATAACGCCACCGCGGCGGCCGCGCCGATGGCGATCGCGTCCCAGCGCGGCGCGCCGTGCGCGACGAAGACGTGGGCGCCGAAGAACACGGCCAGACTCGCGATGACGCCGACGACGGCTGCCGAGATTGCCGTGAGCGGCGCCGTCAGCCGCACGTCGTCGCGCGTCGATTCCACCAGTGGCCCGCCCGCGAGGATGAACACGAACGACGGCAGGAACGTGAAGAACGTCACGACCGAAGCGGCCGCAGCGCCCGCGAGAAAGCGCGCGCCGGGACCGAACAGCGCATGCGTCCAGCCGCCGACGAAGCCGACGAACGCGACGATCATGATCAATGGGCCGGGCGTCGTCTCGCCCAGCGCGAGGCCGTCGATCATCTGGCCCGCGTCCAGCCAGTGATATTGCTCGACGGCGTGCTGCACGACGTAGGGCAGCACGGCATAGGCGCCGCCGAACGTCAGCAGCGCCGTCTTGCCGAAGAACGCGGCCATGCGCGGCAGTTCGCCGTCGGGCCCGTAGACGAACGCCAGCACGCCCCAGGCCGCAAACCCGATGGCGCAGCCGGCCGCGCCGACCGTCGCCAGGCGCCGCCAGCCGAAGCGTGCGTGCGCAGGCGTCGGTGTCGTGTCGTCGATCACGGCCGGCGGATGCGGCGTGCCGTCCTTTGCTGCCGCGTGGGCGCCACCGATGTCGAACAGCGCCGGGCGCAACCGTCCGCCGACGAGCCCGACGGCCGCCGCGCCCAGCACGATCAACGGAAACGGCACGCCGAGGAGGTCGATGCCGACGAATGCCGCGAGCGCGACGCTGACCAGCACGCCGTTCCGCAAAGTGCGGCTGCCGATGCGCCACGCCGCCGCCAGCACGATGGCGACGACGGCCGGCTTGATGCCCGCCATGATGCCGGCGACGGCGGGCAACTGGCCCCACGCCATGTAGATCCAAGACAGCGCGATGAGCACGAGCAGCGACGGCAGGACGAACAGCACGCCGGCCGCGATCCCGCCCGGCACGCGGTGCATCAACCAGCCGATGTAGATGGCCAGTTGCGTCGCTTCCGGCCCCGGCAGCACCATGCAGTAGTTCAGCGCGTGCAGGAAGCGCCGCTCGGAAATCCAGCGGCGCCGCTCGACGAGTTCCGCATGCATCATGGCGATCTGCCCGGCCGGCCCGCCGAAGCTGATGAACCCGAGTTTCAACCAGTAGCGCAGGGCGGTGCGGAAGGGAATGGATGCGGGCGGCGCGGACAAGGTCGATGGGCAACGTTGAAAGATTGCCCATCTTACACGCATCAAACGGATGCGCGATGGCTCACTTCGACGAGCACGCCGCCCGGCGCATGGACATAGAACAAGGTCGCGCCGCGCTGGAACGACACGGGCGGCAGGCCGTCCATGCCGGCCGCCTGCATGCGTGCATGGGTGGCGTGCACGGCCGCTTCGGAATCGACGACGAAGCCGACGTGGAACGTGTCGGGGAAATCCTGCGGGCCTTCGGCCCTGCGGCGCGTGAGGACGAGCGCGAATCCGCCGCTGCCGATCAGCAGGGCGAAACCGTTATTGCCGCGCGTTTCGCAGAGGCGGAATCCGAAATGGGTCGTGAAGAAGGCGGCCGTCGCCGCGACGTCGGGGACGGGAAGGTCGAGATGGTTGAGTTGCATCGCATGCTCCGAAGAGTGGGTTCGCTCGGAGCGGATGCATTGCATGCACGCGCGAACGAACCCGTTGGGCGCTGGGCGCCGGACGGTTCGTCGCGGGTACTCATGCTCGGACGCATGGAACAGAGCCTCACGCCAGCGGCGGCGCGAAGGGATCGGGCTTACCAAATCCGACCCTGCCTTTTTCGACGCCGCCATCGTAGCACAGACGGCGCTGCAATAAAAAAAGGGAAGCACGCGGCTTCCCTTTTCATTGCGTCGCTTCGCTTATTGACGCGTATCCACCTGGATCAGCGGCTCGTCGACGGGCGGCGGCGCTGCCTTGCGCGTGCGGCGCGGACGTGCCGGCTGCTCAACCTGTGCGGCCGCTTCCTGGGCGGCCCGCAGCTTTTCCGGATCCGTCGATGCCAGCGTCAGGCCGGCTTGTTCCAGCAGCTCGTTCAGGTCGGCAGGAGCGGCGGTCACCGGAGCCGAAGCAACGGAGGGCTGCTCGGCATCGACCGGCGCGGCAACAGGGGCCGGAGCGGGTGCCGCAGCGGGTGCCGGCGCGGCGACCGGGGCAGGCGCTTCGACCGGCGCCGAGACCGCAACCGGAGCCGCAGCGGGTGCCGCTGCCGGCACGGTGGTTTCGACTGGCTGCGCCGCGACATCGTGCGCAGCCTTGCGGGCGACCGCGTCGGCGACGGATTCCGTGGTCGGGAACGGCCACGGCGTCTGGACGGCGGCGTCAGCCTCGACGGCCGGCGCGGTTTGCACGACCGTCTCGGTCGGCGCCGCGGCAGCAGCCTGCTCCTGCTCGGCTTTGACCTGAGCGGCCTGAGCGGCCTTGGCGCGGGCGACTTCCGCCTGCTCGGCCGCAGCCTGTTCGGCGGCCGCTTTCACGGCTGCTGCCTTGACCGATTCCGTCGTCGGGAAGGGCCACGGACCCAGCGCGACGGCCTTGGCCGGCTTGTCTTTCGTTGCCTTTGCCTCGGCATGGACCTTGGCGGCTTCCTCGTCGGCGACCGGCGTGAACGCAGGTGCGGCCTCGCCCTCGGCTACCTCGTGCTCGGCGCCCTCGATCTGGTCGCGGTCGCGGCGATTACGGTTGCGGCCACCACGACGGCGACGGCGGCGCGGCTCGTCGCCCTGTGCATCGGTCTCGAGTTCATCCGCGTTCGGACCGGCGTTCGTCACCGGCTTGAGCGCTTCCGGGATCTCCGGTTCGCCGGCCAGGGTGACGGCCGCCTGGGCCGCCACGGCCTGGGCCGCGTTCAGCTCCTCGCTCTTCGCTTCGGCGACGGGTGCGCGCTCGGCACGCTCGCTACCTTCGCGCGGTTGACGCGGCTGGCGCGGTGCACGTTCCGGACGCTCGCCGCGCTCCGGACGTTCACCTCGTTCCGCACGCTCGGCGCGCGGTGCCTGCGGCTGGCCGTCTGCCGTGGCGGCTGCCTGCTCGCGCGGCTCGCGGGGTTCGCGCGGTTGACGCGGCGGGCGCGGCGGACGTGCCGGCTTGCCTTCCGCCTCGACCGGCTTGGTGCCTTCCTCGACGCCCGCGGATTTCAGTTCGCGGTCTTCGCGCTCGGCGCGGTTCTTGCCGGCGCCTGGGGCATTGCGGCCGCCGCGGCCATTGCGCTGGCCACGGGCATTGCGGTCGCCGCGTTCGCCTGCGGCCGGTGCGGCCTCAGCGGGCTTCGGCGGTGCGACGGGAGCGGGCGGCGGCGCGATCGGGGCCGGACGGGGGAAGAAGAAGTTGCGCAGCTTGGCGAAGAAACCTTCCTCGGCAACAGGCGCGACGGGGATGGCCGCCGCAGCGACCGGCGCCGGTGCCTCGACCGGCTTGGCCGGCTGGCGGTCGACCATCGGTGCCGGCTGGGCCGGGGTGATGGTCTTGACGACGGCTTCCTGGCGTGGCTTCGCTTCTTCCTTCTGGCGCTTGGCGAAGGCCATGTCGGTGTCGGCCGACTCGGCCATCGTGTAGCTGGCGGCGTCGTCGTCCAGGCGCGGATCGTCGTGCTTGATGCGCTCGAGCTTGTAGTGCGGCGTTTCCAGGTGCTTGTTCGGGACCAGGATGACGGTGATGCGGTGGCGCGTCTCGATCTTCAGGACTTCGCCGCGCTTTTCGTTCAGCAGGAAGGCGGCGACGTCGACCGGGACCTGGACGTGGATCGCGGCCGAATTCTCCTTCATCGCCTCTTCCTGGATGATGCGCAGGACTTGCAGGGCCGACGATTCCGTATCGCGGATGTGGCCGGTGCCCGAGCAGCGCGGGCAGGTCACGTGCGAGCCTTCGGACAGGGAAGGACGCAGGCGCTGGCGCGACAATTCCATCAGGCCGAAGCGCGAAATCTTGCCCATCTGGACGCGTGCACGGTCATGGTGCAGGGCATCCTTCAGGCGCTGTTCCACTTCGCGCTGGTTCTTGGCGACTTCCATGTCGATGAAGTCGATGACGATCAGGCCGCCCAGGTCGCGCAGGCGCAGCTGGCGGGCCACTTCGTCGGCCGCTTCGCAGTTGGTGTTGAAAGCGGTGGTCTCGATGTCCGAACCGCGGGTGGCGCGCGCCGAGTTGACGTCGATGGAGACCAGCGCTTCCGTGTGGTCGATCACGATCGCGCCGCCCGAGGGCAGCGGGACGGTACGCGAGTACGCGGTCTCGATCTGGTGTTCGATCTGGAAACGGGAGAACAGCGGCACGTCGTCCGTGTAGCGCTTCACGCGGTGCGCCATGTCGGGCATCACGTGGCTCATGAACTGCTGGGCCTGGTCGAAGATCTCGTCCGTGTCGATCAGGACTTCGCCGATGTCAGGCTGGAAATAATCGCGGATGGCGCGGATGACCAGCGACGACTCTTGATAGATCAGGAACGGACCCGGGGCCGACTTGCCGGCGCCTTCGATCGCGCGCCACAACTGCATCAGGTAATTCAAGTCCCATTGGAGTTCTTCGACGTTGCGGCCGATGCCGGCGGTGCGGGCGATGACGGACATGCCCTGCGGCAGGTCCAGCTTGTCCATCGTCTCGCGCAGTTCCTGGCGCTCTTCCCCTTCGACACGGCGCGACACGCCGCCGCCGCGCGGGTTGTTCGGCATCAGCACGAGGTAGCGGCCCGCCAGCGAGATGAACGAGGTCAGAGCGGCGCCCTTGTTGCCGCGCTCTTCCTTCTCCACCTGGACCATGATTTCCTGGCCTTCGCGCAGGGCTTCCTTGATGGTGCAGTTACGGACGTCGACGCCGTCGCGGAAATACGATCGGGCAACTTCTTTGAAGGGGAGGAAGCCGTGGCGCTCTTCGCCGTAGCTGACGAAGCAAGCTTCGAGGGAGGGTTCGATGCGGGTGATGACGCCTTTGTAGATATTCGATTTCCGCTGTTCGCGACCGGCGGTCTCGATATCGATGTCGATCAGTTTCTGGCCGTCGACGATCGCTACGCGCAACTCTTCTTGCTGCGTAGCGTTAAACAACATACGTTTCATTTTTATAGACTCCGCGACCCGTGGGCCGTTTCATGCCGTCTGCTGACAGAGCGGCGAAAGTACAGGGATGTACGCGGGGAGCGGAGTGTTGGCGGTGGTATGCCCGAGGTGTGGCACGGCATTGCCGGCCACAGGGCGCAGTGGCGTCGAACGTGATTGCCTTGCGCACGAACGTCCTCGCCGGCCCGGGCGGCCCGATCGGGGCGGCACAGGGGCAGGCAAGCGGTGCGACGCAGCCAGACTTTCAGTCGGCACGCAGACCGGGCAGTGAACCAGGCGAATATCAGCCTCGATTCCAGACCGTGATTGCTGCCTGTGGAACCCCGGAACCGCCGGGCCAAGCGATGCTGAAGGGAGCCGCGAACCGGTCCTTGAGGGCTGCGGTGCGTACTGCGCACCTGCATGACCTTCCCGGATCATTGTCTCCAACAACACTGCTACCGCTCACGACGGCTTCTAGGTTCTTACTTCGGGTCGGGCGAAACGGCAAGCGTTATCGACGCCATCACCCGGCGAGCCGACCCGTGGGCCGGCTTGCCGGTACTTATCCTTACAATTCCAAACAATCCAATCCTGCATCCTGTACGGCAACCCGATTGCAACTGCGGTGCAACCCAGGCTCGCACAGGAATGTGCGTACACGTCTAGAAATCCCGTGAAATCCACCGCTGCGCTTTCGCATTGTCGCTGCGATGCCGCGACACTACTGCCGCTTGCGACGGTTTCTGGGGATTCCGTTTTTTTCCATCGAATTTGCATTTTGGCGGGGCCGATGGAGACGCCCCTGTGTAAAATATCGTTTTAATTCTTACACCAGCAGAGGTTTGACCGCCGCCTGTCGATTATATATTCAAAATGAAGGACTTAGAGAGAATTTCTGGGAAGACAGAGCGAATGACCCTGCAAAACGACGTTGTTCCCCCTTCATCACAGACAGACAGCCGCTCCACGCCTACTGCCCAGTTTGTCACAATCACCGAGGAAGAAGCAGGCCAGCGCATCGATAACTATCTGCTGCGCGTCTGCAAGGGCGTCCCGAAAAGCCATGTTTACCGCATCCTCCGCTCCGGCGAAGTGCGCGTGAACAAAGGCCGTATCGATCAGTTGTACCGCCTGGCCGCGGGCGACGTCGTGCGCATCCCGCCCGTGCGCATCGCCGAGCGGGCGGCCGGCGCCGCCCCCGTGCCCGGGGCCGAATTTGCCATCGTGCATGAAGACAGCCACCTGCTCGTGATCGACAAGCCGGCCGGTGTCGCCGTGCACGGCGGCTCGGGCGTGTCGTATGGTGTCATCGAACAATTGCGCGCAGCCCGGCCGGATGCCAAATTCCTGGAGCTGGTGCACCGTCTGGACCGCGAAACGTCCGGACTGCTGTTGCTGGCAAAGAAACGTTCCGCGTTGACGAGCTTGCACGAGCAAATGCGCGACGGCACAACCGACAAGCGTTACCTGACCCTCGTCGCCGGCGACTGGCGCAATCCGCGCCAGCACGTCAAGCTGCCGCTGCATAAATATACGACGCCGGACGGCGAGCGCCGCGTCGTCGTGCAGGCAGGCGGCCAGGAGGCGCATACGGTATTCAACCTGCTGCGCAAGTGGACGGACTTTGCGCTGCTGGAAGCCGAACTCAAGACGGGACGCACACACCAGATCCGCGTGCACCTGGCGTCGTCCGGCTTTCCAATCGCCGGTGACGAGAAATACGGCGATTTCGCACTCAACAAGCAGCTTCAGAAGGCAACCGACACGCGCGGCGCGCTCCGTCGGATGTTCCTGCACGCGTACCAGATCACGTTCCAGCACCCGGAGACGGGCAAGCCGCTGACCCTGAAAGCGCCATTGCCGGCGGAATGCGACCGTTTCTTGGTAAGCTTGGGGCCTGCGCAAGAAGTCAAAGCACGCAATACCAATCGATAACGCGCCACCGGGAACCCGGTCCCGCCAGCGGCAGATCCTGCCGGCGGGAAGGGGAACTTGCAGGCGGGAATGAGGAGCCGGCGCCACGAGCGCCGCAAGACATGGCAAGAAAGCAATTCGATCTGATTGTCTTCGACTGGGACGGGACGCTGATGGACAGCACCGCCACCATCGTCAAATGTATACAGTCCGCCGCGAAGGACCTGGGCCTCGCGGTCCCCAGCGATGCCGCCGCGGCCCACGTGATCGGCCTCGGCCTGGGCGAAGCCATGCAGGTCGCGATGCCGAACATCGATCCGGCCATGTATCCGCGCATGGTGGAGCGCTATCGCTACCACTTCCTCACGAAAGACCATGAACTGGTCCTGTTCCAGGGCGTGCGGGCGATGTTGGACGAGCTTTCGCAGGAAGGCTATTTCCTGGCGGTCGCGACGGGCAAGAGCCGGGTTGGCCTGAACCGCGCTTTGAACGCGGCGGGCCTGCTGTCGACGTTCGATGCGACCCGTTGCGCGGACGAGACATTTTCCAAACCGCATCCCGCAATGTTGCAAGAATTGACAAGGGAGCTCGGCCAGGACATGCGACGTACCGTTATGATCGGCGACACGACGCATGACTTGCTGATGGCAAACAATGCGGGCGCCGCCGGCGTCGCCGTCGAGTACGGCGCCCATCCGGTCCAGCAATTGCAGGCATGTCATCCCGTCTTTACCGCGAAGAACGTGCCCGAACTGCACGCATGGCTGGTCGAGAACGCATGAGCGACACCGAGGACGTCTATATCTGCGAGTCGGCGGCCGTCGAGGACGGCGGCATGGGCGTCCGTTTCCCGGTGCGGGCGTTCGGCGCCGATGCGACGGGTTTCGTCGTGCGTTACAGGGGCGCTGTCTACGCCTACCTGAACCGCTGCGCCCACGTGCCGATCGAACTGGACTGGTCCAAGGGCGAGTTCTTCGAGTCCAGCAAGCTCTACCTCATGTGTTCGACGCACGGCGCCATCTATGTGCCGGAAACGGGCGCGTGCGCAGGCGGGCCCTGCCGAGGCGGCAAGCTCCGGCCGATCGCCTTGCGCGAAACCGGCGACCGCATCTACTGGCAGCCGGACCAGTACATCCGCCCACCGGTTCAGGACCTGACCGACAGCCGGACGGGGTCACCATCACCAGGCATTTATGAGCGATAACAACAGGAACGATAATCCGAATGACTCTCGAGCGGCCGCGCCCGCATCCTCGAGCAACTGGGAACGCGAGACCCTGGAGCGCCTCGTCTTCGCCACCGTGCGCGAGCAGCGCGCTGCGCGCCGTTGGGGCATCTTCTTCAAGCTGTCTTTCCTTTTGCTGGCATTTTTCGCCATCTGGGCGTATTTCGACTTCAACTTCGGCAGCTCGGACATCGAGGCGCTGGGGCGCCACACGGCATTGATCGAAATCGACGGCGCCATCGAGGACGAGGGCAGCGGCGCGGCCGACACGGTGATCCCGTCGCTGAACAAGGCATTTTCCGATCCGGGTTCCGCGGCCGTCGTCCTGCGCATCAACAGCCCGGGCGGCAGCCCTGTGCAGGCCGGCATCATCGTCGACGAAATCCAGCGGCTCAAGAAGGGCTATCCGAACAAGCCGCTGTACGTGGTCGTGGATGAAATCTGTGCGTCGGGCGGCTATTACATCGCGGCAGCCGCCGACAAGATCTATGTCAACAAGGCGAGCATCGTCGGGTCCGTCGGCGTGCTGATGGACGGTTTCGGCTTCACGGGCTTGATGGACAAGCTCGGCGTCGAGCGCCGCCTGCTGACGGCCGGCGAGAACAAGGGTTTCCTGGATCCGTTCAGCCCGCAGTCCGACAAGCAGAAGCAGCATGCGCTGGAAATGCTCAACGAGATCCACGAGCAGTTCATCGCCGTGGTGCGCGCTGGCCGCGGCAAGCGCCTGAAGGAAACGCCGGAGATTTTCTCGGGCCTGTACTGGACCGGCGCGAAGGCCGTCGAGATGGGGCTGGCCGATGGCTTCGGTACCGTCGACACGGTCGCGCGCGACGTCGTGAAGGCCGAAGACATCATCGATTACACGGCACACGAAGGCTTGCCGGAACGGGTGCTGAAGAAATTTGGCGCGTCGGTGGGTGCCGGTGCCGTACATTCGATCTACCGGGGTGCCGTGCCCAGCTTGCGCTGAGCACGGGCATCGATCGGCGTATCGGTTTCGATAATTTGGCTTGAAACTTACGAACGGTGGGCTATAGTTGGTGTGTAGCTGTTTCGGCGCTAACGACAAGATAACAGCCTGTTCTTGACGTTGTCGGAACCGCTTCAGACCCGCATCCGTGCGGTTTCGAGAGAATTCAATTCCTCAAGCTGGAGTCCCAATCGGGAAGGAAACGACGGCGCATGCCGTCGTTTTCATTTTGGGCGTGCGTTGCCGGCGTCGGCCGGAAGGTCGCCTGGTGCGGGGGGCGAAGCGTGCCGGCTGCCATGCACGACGTGCTTCTTGCTGAGTTCAACGCGGTTGCCGGATAGTGGCGTTGTCTCCGCGACCACGCCGTCGGCCCCGTCATGGTCGGGCTGATGAAAACCCCCGGCTTCGAGCCACGCCTGAAACTGGCGCTGCCCCTGCTCATACCACGCGGCGCGCATCGGCAACTGGTGCTCGAAACAATGTACATGCGGGATGTCGCCACCCCGCGTCCAACGCGCCAGCGCGAGCCGAGTCGGGAACAATGCCGCATATTCCTGGGCCACCTTCGATCCGCTGCTTGTGGCCGCGAACGAAGAAGGGGTGCTCTGGTTCTGTTTTTTTTCGATCTGCACGTTTGCCTCGAGGTTGGGGTTGATCCGATGCGCCGGGTGGTGCGGCCCACCTTTAGTCCTACACTCAGTAACTGTAGGTCGATTCCTAATCAGGTTTCAGTGTATCAACGGGACATAGTCAATTCTTGAGATGTGTCAAACGAATTCTTGCTTCGAGTGGAAACCCCGAGTTTGCTGAACTTTGACGCTTGCATTCCTTCTGTTACAGTCTCGCCCCATGAGTAAATTATCCCTCGACCGCGTGCTCCAGTCGCAAGGCTTCGGTACGCGTAAGTACTGCCGCGCCCTCATCGAAGACGGTGACGTGGTGATCAACGGTGAAGTCCACGACAACTACAAGACGCTGGTAGAGACGGACGGCCTTGTGCTGACCGTCTTCGATGAAGAATGGACGTACCGCGAGCACGTCTATATCGCGTTGTACAAACCCTCGAACTTCGAGTGTTCGCGCAAGCCCAGCCATCATCCGGGCGTCCTCACCTTGTTGCCTGAACAATTTACCTGGCGCGACGTCCAGCCAGTTGGCCGGCTGGATCACGACACGACGGGGTTGTTGTTGATGTCGGACGATGGGCCGTTCATCCATGCGCAGTCGTCGCCGAAGCGGCATATCCCGAAGGTGTACCAGGCGACGACCCAGGAGCATGTGACCCAGACGCTCGTGGATCAGCTGCTGTCAGGTGTGCAATTGCATGATGAGCCGGCGCCGCTGGCGGCTCAGTCTTGCGTGCAGCGCGGGGATCATCAACTGGAGATCGTGTTGGAGCAGGGGAAGTATCACCAGGTCAAGCGCATGCTGGCGGCAGCTGGCAATCATTGCGCGGCGTTGCATCGGTCGCAGATTGGTGGGTTGACGCTGGAGGCGCTGGGGTTGAAGGAAGGGGAGTGGTGTTATTTGGAGCGGGCGCAGTTGGAGTTGCTCGTGCCTGGTTGAGAGTGATCACTTCGCTAGATAGAGCAGCTTCTGGCGCGCCGGCATCCACGAGGCGTGCGGCCACTTCCGCGAAACGCACTGACCACCGAGCTGACGGTTGTCAGCCCCCAGCAATGCAGTCTGCCGGGCATGACCGCGCACCTGTTTAGTCTCGGTCTGGTGAGGCAGTCGAACGACCAGACATTTATATTGTCGCGGAGCTTGAGATGGTTCTATCTCCGGTTTGGCATTGAGCGGACCGGGGGGGGGGGCCGTGCAACTCAGCTGGGAATGTCCGTTTGCCGTACGTATCAAAGGATATGTTGAGGTGTATTCGGGGCACAGGAAGAGCCTCATTGGCTATAGCTACTACCGAAACACGGTCGGAATTTGACTGTTTGGAACGTGCTGACGAGCAGTGAGGAGTCGGGCGCGCCACTCGACCGTTGGCGACCTGATACCATCTACCCCTTGTCGAGGTTCGTTACGCTCAAGGGCGGTAACGATTGATTCTCGTTGCGCGTGATCCAGAAATTGCCAGTAGCTATGGCGACATTGCTCACGCGTATGAAGTGGGCGCGCGCCATGCAGCGACTGTCGCGAACCACGCGCTTGATGGCGTCGAACCAAAAGGGATCCTCACGAAATTCACATCGTCGTGACGTTGTGGAGACAATTGATCTAACAAAAAATAATAGTTATTGCTCTTCGTTAGCTATCCTTGTGTTGTAATGCCCCGGATGTGGCAGGTAAAGTCGAAGTTGTCATTTTGCATAGCACAAATTGTGATCGCACGTACAACAAAAGGTTCACAGTCTCCATTGCCTTCAGTTAAAATGTTGGATTGGTTCACCAGCCCTCACGCTTCATCTCACTAACGCCCAATGTTCAAGTTCACCAAGAGTTTTGCGGCCGTGGCCATGGCCGTCGTTTCCATTGCCGCTTCTGCGCAAGATGCGAACAAGTCCGATCTCTTCAATCAAGAGTCCTCCGCGACGTCGGCGTCTGGCATGCGGAATGCAGGCGATGCTGCGTTTTCCGATGGGCTGAGCAGCGGGACTGCGCGCAGGACCCGTATTACCAACGGGCAGGTGGGTGAGCGCGGGTCTGCGAGTGACGCCGCGGCCAAACGCGATGAGAAGACGAAGAACGGCCGCGTTGGCGCCGCTCGGCCTGACGATACGCTGACCGAGCGCGACACGCGACGCTGGGATGCTGCGCGTTTGAAGAGGAGGAATTTCAACGACGCGGACGACGAGAAAGAGCCGAGCGAATTTCAGAAGTTTGTTGCTGACAACACGGGGAAGATGCTTCCCATTTTCGGCGCCGAGTTTTTCGCCAACGGATCGTCTACGTTTACCCCTGTCTCGAATGCGCCGGTCCCGTCCGACTATCCTCTCGGGCCTGGCGATGAGCTGATGATCCGCGGCTGGGGGACGATCGATATCGATTACCGCGCTACCATCGACCGCAACGGCACCGTTTCGATCCCGACCATTGGTAGCGTGCCGCTCGCGGGGGTAAAAGCCGCAGATGCGCAAAATGTCATTCGTGCCGCAGTCGCCCGTTTGTACAAGGGTGTTACGGTTAACGTGACATTTGGTCAACTGCGCGCAATGACTGTGTACGTGGTGGGTCAGGCGAGCCGTCCGGGTACCTACACGGTGTCGAGTCTGTCGACGCTGGTGACCGCACTGTTTGCCAGCGGTGGGCCGAACGCAAACGGTAGTATGCGTCACGTCCAGGTCAAGCGCGGAGGCAAGGTCGCTGCTGAACTCGACCTGTATTCCTTCATCGCCAAGGGCGACAAATCCGCAGATATCAAGCTGCTGGATGGCGATACGATCTATATTCCGCCGGCAGGCGGTTTCGTAGCGCTGACGGGCAAGGTTAACAGCCCGGCAGTGTATGAATTGAAAACCAACGGCGAAACCATCGAGTCGCTGCTGAGCTTTGCCGGCGGTCTGCCGGTGGTTGCGGATCCGCGTCGTGTTTATCTGGAACGAATCGATCCGAATAAGAGTCATCCACGCAGCGTTGAGGAATTCGCACTGAATACGGAAGGCCTGCGGCGCCCGCTGAAGAATGGCGACGTCCTCAACGTGACCTCGATCACTCCGGATTTCTCCAACGCCGTGATCTTGCGCGGCAACGTCGACCAGCCGGTGCGTGCGCCGTTCAAGCAGGGCATGCGCATCAGCGATTTGATTCCGAACCGTGAATACCTGATTACCCGCGAATCGACCAAGCGTCAGAATAATGTCGTAGCGACGGGCGACAACGAAAAAGACACTACCGAGGACGCGACTCGGATAGCTTCGCATATCGGTAACTTGATCGATCCGATCAACTGGGACTATGCAGTCATTGAACGCGTCAATCGCAGCGATCTGAGCGTCAGTCTGATTCCCTTCAACCTTGGTGCGGTGTTCACGAATCCGAATGGCCCCGACAATGTCCAGTTGGAGCCAGGCGATACCGTGACGATCTTCTCGCAGGAAGACGTTGCGGTGCCGATGGACAAGCGACAAGTGTTCGTGCGTATCGAAGGCGAAATCAAGGTGCCTGGCGTCTACCAGATGACGGCCGGCGATACGCTTCAAAGTCTGATCGCCAAGGCGGGGGGGCCGACCGGCAATGCTTACCTGTTCGGTACGGGCTTTTATCGCGAAGAAGTGAAAAAAGAGCAGGAAGCGAACCTGCAACGAGCTGCGGACCGCCTTGAAACCCAGTTGCGCAGCGAGCAGTCTCGCCAGATGGCAAATCTGCGTGGTTTGTCGCCGACCGAAGCCGCGGCAATGACCTCGCAGTTCGAGTCCGAGCGTCGTACCGCCGAAGAGCGTATTGCCCGTTTCCGCAAGCTGCAACCGACCGGCCGCATCGCATTTGGCCTGGATCCCAATGATCGTTCGTTCGGACATTTGCCGCCGGTCACGCTGCAGAACGGCGACCGCCTTGTCGTGCCGTCGAAGCCTGCATTCGTGCATGTATTTGGCGCGGTGAACGCCGAGGCGTCACCGCTGTGGCGGCCGAACAGCCGCGTCAAGGATTACCTGAACATGGCGGGTACGACTTCGGATGCCGATATCGACAACGCCTTCGTGCTGCGTGTTGACGGTACAGTGGTGTCGTCGGATTCGCAGGGCTGGTTCTTCGGTAAGATCGGCGGTCTTGAAGTGATGCCTGGGGATACGATCGTGGTGCCGGAGAAGCTGGACAAGCAAACCGCATGGACGAAATTTACGCAAGGAGCGCGCGAGTGGACACAGATTCTGGCGAATTTTGGGCTCGGCGCAGCGGCGATCAAGACATTGCGTAATTAATTCCTAAGGATCGTAATAGTTCTGGTATGCAGTATTTTGCTCTTGACCGAACTAACGAACTTAATGCTGTGATATACGGAACAAGCGGTTGATTGGAAGTGCCTGAATCGTGCGTGCGCTTCCGATAAATACCGATCCCGACCACTCTTCAATTATTAGACTTATGAAATTGGCGAATAAACGAATTCTAGTCACCGGTGCCGATGGTTTTATCGGCTCCCATCTCACTGAGCACCTGGTGCGTAACGGCGCGAACGTGCGCGCTTTCGTCCAATACAACAGCTTCAACTCGTGGGGGTGGCTCGACGATTCGGATGAGCAGGTGAAGAAATCGCTCGACGTGTTCGCTGGCGATATCCGTGATCCGCATGGAGTGCGCACGGCGATGAAGGATGTTGATGTGGTGATGCATCTAGCGGCGTTGATTGCGATTCCGTATTCGTATCACTCGCCTGATACGTATGTGGACACCAACGTCAAGGGGACTCTGAACATCGTACAGGCCGCTCGTGAATTGGGTATTGAGCGTGTCGTTCATACGTCGACAAGCGAAGTGTACGGCACGGCTCGCTTTGTTCCAATCACCGAAGAGCATCCACTTCAAGGTCAGTCTCCATATTCAGCAAGTAAGATCGGCGCCGATCAGATCGCACAGAGCTTCTTCCATTCGTTCGACACCCCGGTCGCCACGATTCGTCCGTTCAATACGTACGGACCGCGCCAGTCCGCACGTGCGGTCATCCCGACCATCATCACCCAGGTGGCATCCGGCGCAAGCCAGATCAAGCTGGGCGCCGTCCATCCGACCCGTGACTTCAACTACGTGCAGGATACGGTGCGCGGCTTCGTCGCAGTCGCCGAAAGCGATGCAGCCATCGGCCAGGTGATCAACATCGGCAGCAATTATGAAATCACGGTCGGCGACACGGCAAAGCTGATCGCCGAGCTGATGGGACGTGAAGTCGAGTTCTACACTGACGAGCAGCGCCTACGTCCGGCCGGCAGCGAAGTCGAGCGCCTTTGGGCCGACAACAGCCGTGCCAAGGCGCTGACGGGATGGGAGCCGCGATTCCCGGGCGTCGAAGGCCTCAAGGCTGGCCTGAAGGAAACGATCGACTGGTTCACGAAACCGGAAAACCTGGCCCGCTACAAGGCTGGCATCTACAACATCTGAGGTACTCATGCAGCTTGCCGCTACCATCGCCGAACGCATCCGCGGTGTCACGGGTATTCCCCGGACCGCCTTGCACGAACCCGCGCTGAACGGTAATGAATTGGCGTATGTGACCGAATGCATCCAGACCGGTTGGGTTTCCTCGGTCGGCAGTTTCGTGGACCGATTCGAACGCGACCTGGCGGACTACGTCGGGGCCCGCTATGCGGTGGTCGTCAGCAACGGTACGTCGGGTCTGCAGGTGGCATTGATGCTTGCAGGCGTGACCGCGGGTGACGAGGTCCTGGTGCCGACGCTGTCCTTCGTCGCCACCGCCAACGCGGTGAGCCATTGCGGTGCCCATCCGCACTTCGTCGACAGCAGCTACGCGACGCTTGGCCTCGACGTCGACGCACTGGATGCCTACCTGCGCGAGACAGCACGGGTGAGCGACGGCGTGTGCGTGAATCGCCGCACAGGCCGGCGTATCGCTGCCGTCGTGCCGATGCACACGTTCGGCCATCCGGTCGACATGCCGGCACTTGTCGAACTGGCGCAGCGCTACGCGATCGAAATTGTGGAAGATGCCGCGGAGTCGCTGGGCAGCTATATCGCCGATCGCCATACCGGCGGGTTCGGCCGCTGTGCGATGCTCAGCTTTAACGGCAACAAGGTGGTGACGACCGGTGGCGGCGGCGCCATCATCACCGACGACACCGAGCTCGCCAAGCGGGCCAAGCACTTGACCACGACGGCCAAGCTGCCCCACGCCTGGGAATACAGCCACGATGAGGTCGCATTCAACTACCGCATGCCGAATCTGAACGCGGCGCTTGGCTGCGCCCAGCTGGAGCGTCTCGATGCGTTCCTCGCCGCGAAGCGCGAGCTGGCTAATCGTTATCAGCAGGCATTCGCCGATCTCCCGCAGGTGGAGCTCTTCACCGAGCGCGCCGGGACGCGCGCCAACTACTGGTTGCAGACACTGCTGCTCAAGCCCGGGCACGTGGACGAACGCGACGCTGTGCTGCGCGCGACCAACGACGCCGGGCAGATGACCCGTCCGGTGTGGAAGCTACTGCATACCTTACCGATGTATGCGCATTGCGAGGCGATGCCGACCCCGGTTGCGGCCGACCTGGCACGCCGCATCATCAATATCCCAAGCGGTCCGCAGTTGGTTGCAGGTGCGTTGTGACGGATCGTAAGAAAATCGCGGTCGTCACGGGCAGCAGGGCCGAGTACGGCATCATGTACTGGGTCTTGCGCGACCTGCGGGCCTCGCACGACCTCGAGCTGCAGCTGATCGTCACCGGAATGCATCTGTCGCCCGAGTTCGGGATGACGGTGCGCCAGATTGAGCAAGATGGGTTCCCGATCGCGCGGCGGGTCGAAATGCTGCTGTCGAGCGATACTCCGGGCGGCGTGACCAAGTCGCTGGGGCTAGGACTGATTGGCATGTCGGATGCGATCGAAGCTTGCCGTCCCGACGTCATGCTCGTGCTGGGGGACCGTTTCGAGATCCTCGCTGCGGCACAGGCGGCCCTGCTGCATAATGTGCCGCTGGCGCACATCGCCGGCGGCGACACGACCGAGGGTGCGTTCGACGAGTCGATCCGCCATGCGATCACCAAGATGGCGCACCTGCACCTCGTGACCAACGAGTTGTCGGCGCGCCGCGTACGGCAGATGGGGGAGGATCCGGCGGCCGTGCAGGTGGTCGGCAACCCTGGCCTGGACCACTTGCTCAGGTTGCCGCTGCTCGACCGATCTGCGCTCGAAGCCGCGCTGGCGGCGCCGCTCGGACGGCGTAACCTGCTCGTCACGTTTCATCCGGTCACGCTGGAACCGGAAGAGGGCGTGCGCCAACAGGCTGAACTGCTGGCGGCACTCGCGGTCCTGCCACGGGATACGGTGGTCTGGTGCACGCGACCGAACGCCGACACCGGCGGGCGCAGCCTCGCCCAGGCGCTGGATCAATGGGCGGAAGGCCGCGCCAACGTGCGCGTTTTTTCGTCGCTCGGCCAGTTGCGCTACCTGAGCCTGATGGAAAAAGTCGATGCCGTCGTCGGCAACTCGTCCAGCGGGTTGTACGAAGCGCCGTCGTTCAAGGTGCCGACGGTGAATATCGGCGACCGCCAGCGTGGTCGCACCGCGCCCGCGTCCGTGATCCAGTGCGAGCCGGAACGCGGCGCGATCGGCGCCGCGCTGGAACAGGCCTGGGGCATGGATTGCTCGGCCGTCGTGAACCCATATGGCGACGGGCGCTCGGCGCCGCGTATCGTCGCCGCCGTCCGGGCATTGGCCGTCGCCAAGCCTTCGTTGAAAAAAGTCTTCCACCTGGTGTGAAACCGATCGTGCAAAAACCTGTCTTTATCATCGCCGAGGCTGGCGTGAACCACAACGGCTCGCTCGAGCTGGCCTTGCAACTCGTGGACGTCGCTGCCGACGCCGGCGCCGACGCCGTGAAGTTCCAGACATTCAAGGCCGAGGCGCTCGTGACGGCCGCCGCCGCGAAGGCAGACTACCAGGTCAACAACACAAAGGAAGGCGGTTCGCAGTTGGACATGCTGCGCCGTCTCGAGCTGTCGCCGGCCGATCACGAACGGGTTCTTGCCCATTGTGGCAAGCGCGGCATCCGCTTCATGTCCACGGCGTTCGACGCGGACAGTCTCGCCATGCTGGCGCCGTTGGGTATGCCCGCGATCAAGATTCCATCGGGCGACCTCACCTGCGCACCGATGCTCCTCGCCGCGGCGCGGTTGCGTCAACCGCTGATCGTGTCGACCGGCATGGCCACCCTTGCCGACATCGAGCAGGGCCTGGGTGTGATCGCCTTCGGTCTCACGCACAGCGAAGCGCCGCGCAGCCGGGCCGATTTCGAGGCTGCATATTGTAGCGAGGCCGGTCGTGCTGCGCTCGACGAATTCGTCACGCTGCTGCACTGTGTGACCGAATATCCGGCGCCGGCCGTCAGTGTCAACCTCCGTGCGATGGACACGATGGCTGCCGCATTCGGCCTGCCCGTCGGCTATTCCGATCATACGCTCGGTCTCGAGGTGTCGATCGCCGCAGTCGCGCGCGGCGCGTGCGTCATCGAAAAACACTTCACGCTCGACCGCGCTCTGCCGGGGCCGGACCACCTCGCGTCGCTGGAGCCGGGCGAGCTCCGGCAATTGGTGACGTCGATCCGCAATGTCGAACAGGCGCTGGGCTCGTCCGTCAAGCAGCCGCGAGGCCAGGAAGTGCCGAATCGCGCCATTGCCCGCCGCAGCGTTGTCGCGGCGCGTCCGATCGCCAAGGGCGATGTAATCCGCGAGGATATGCTCGGCGCCAAGCGCCCTGGTACCGGCATTTCGCCGCTGGACACCTGGGCGCTAGTCGGGCGTCCCGCCAATCGCGCATATGCGCCGGACGAGCTGATCGAACCATGAATCTGCCCGTCATCGTCATCGGCGCCGGCGGCCATGCCGCCGTGGTGGTCGACGCGCTGCTCGCGGCCCGGCGCCAGGTGCTGGGGCTGACTGACGCAACGCCGGAGCGCCACGGTTGCCGCATCTGCGGTGTCCCGGTTCTCGGCGACGACTCGATCCTGGCCGACTACAGCCCTGACCAGGTCGAACTCGCCAACGGGGTGGGCAATGTCGGCGCTGCCTCGATGTCGTTGCGCCGCCGCGTGCAGGAACACTTGGAAGGCGCCGGGTGGCAGTTCTGTGGCGTCCGGCATCCGTCCGCTATCGTGTCGCCGTTTGCAAGCGTCGACGAGGCCGTGCAATTGATGGCCGGTTGCGTCGTCCAGCCGGGTGCCACGGTGGGCAAGGGCAGCATCGTCAACACCGCGGCAGTGGTCGAACACGATGTCGTGGTGGGTGCATGGAGCCACGTTGCCCCGCGTGCGGTCGTGTGTGGTGATGTCCGCATCGGCGCGGCATCCCATGTCGGGGCGGGCGCAGTGGTGCGCCAGGGCATTACGCTTGGTCCCGCCAGCCTCGTTGGCGCGGGGGCAGTCGTAGTCAAGAGTTTTGTCGGGAGTGGCACCCTCATTGGGATTCCCGCACAGCCAATGGAAAAACAAGTATGAAGAGTTGGGAAAAAGCGCTTATTTCACCGACGACTACCGTGCGTTCGGCGCTCGAGACCATCAACCAGGTGGGATGCCAGATCGCACTCGTCGTCGACGAATCGCGTCGCCTGCTGGGGACGGTCAGCGACGGCGACGTCCGTCGTGCTCTGCTGGAAGGTAAAACCTTGAACTCGTTGGTTCACGAAGTCATGCATATCAATGCGACCACCGTCAGCGAGCGCGATGATCGCCACGCGCGGCTGGCCAGGATGCGTCGAAATGTCCTGCATCAGCTGCCAGTCATTGACAGCAACGGCGTCGTGGTCGGGCTGGAGACGGTGGACGATTTCCTGACGGTCGAGGAGCGGGAAGAATCGGTCGTCATCATGGCGGGCGGCCTGGGCAGCCGGTTGCGCGAGCTTACGCAGGACACGCCGAAGCCCATGCTGCGCGTCGGGTCCCGTCCGCTGCTCGAAACCATCGTGCGTGCCTACGCCGACCAGGGTTTCCGCGATTTCTATCTAGCTGTCAACTACAAAGCGGAGCAAATCGAGACGCATTTCGGCGATGGTTCCGACCTCGGCGTGCGCGTACATTACCTGCGCGAAAACAAACGGATGGGGACAGCCGGCGCCCTCAGCCTGCTCCCGGAGCGTCCGGAACGGCCGTTCGTCGTCACCAATGCCGACCTGCTTACTAAGGAAAACTTCGCCTACATGCTGGACCAGCACATTGAAGCAGGAGCCGATGGGACAATGGGCGTGCGTGAGTATGAAATGCAGGTGCCTTTCGGTGTCGTGGTGGAGCGCGAAGGGCGCATCCAATCGATCGAGGAAAAGCCGGTACATCGTTTTACCGTCAGTTCCGGCATGTACGTCCTGTCGCCGCAGGCACTGGACCTGGTGCCGCACGACCAGTTTTTTGACATGCCGGCCCTGTTCGACGCGATGGTTGCGAAAGGAATGTTGACGCGCTGTCATCGGATCAACGGTTATTGGCTCGATATCGGACGGTTGCCCGATTTTGAGCGTGCCAACCGCGACTTCGATGAAATATTTCCGTAATTTTAATGGCACCGGCGGCACCATGCGCTGGCTCGATGAATACTAAGAAGAGCAATGCGACCTTTGGTTGCTTGCCTCTGCAGGTGGGTGCGATATAAAATAACCAGTTGCCCAAGCGCGGTCAGATTATGGGCGAGCTGACCAACAATGCAGTTTGGTACAACAATCGCTCCCCGGTAATATCGTCCAAGTATTAATTCAAACAAGGATTTAAGAATGAAAATCGGTCCGAGCAAAGAGGTTGATCTCTCGCGATTCAGCCGACCTGAGCCTGAGTTGGAAGTGTTGTACGGCTTGCCGCGTCACGTCGAATTTTGCACTAAGTGCAATATGTCGAATCAGCAGCCGATGTCGAGCAATGAATATGCTCACAGCAAGGATTCAAAAAAGACCACGCTTTCTTTCGATGAAAACGGCGTGTGCCACGCATGCCGTTTCAACGAATTGAAGGAAACCGGCGAGATCGACTGGGAAGAGCGCGAGCGCGAACTGATCGAATTGTGCAACCGTTATCGCAAGAACGACGGCAGCTACGACTGCATCGTCGGCGGCAGCGGCGGCAAGGACAGCGCCATGCAGTCGCACCTGCTGAAGTATAAGTACGGCATGAATCCGCTGACCGTCACCTGGTCGCCTCACCTGTACACGGACATCGGTTGGAAAAATTTCCAGAACTGGCTGCATATGGGTGGTTTCGATAATTACCTTTACACGCCGAATGGCAAGATTCACCGCTTGCTGACTCGGAATGCGACGATCAACCTGCTACACCCATTCCAGCCGTTTATTCTCGGTCAAAAAACCTTCGTCGCGAAAATGGCTGCGCGCCTGAACATTCCGCTGATTTTTTACGGCGAAATGCCGGGCGAATATGGCGAACAGGTTTCCCACAAGACGTCGTCGTATGCTGCGAAAGACGAGCAAGCTGAGAGCGAAGGGTTTTCGCTAGACTACCTGGGCGGCAAAGACATTCGCGACGTATTCCTCGGCGGTAAGCAGATTGGCGAATATCTCGACGAAGGCGTTTCGCTAGTCGACCTGATGAGCTATCTGCCGATGGATCCGGAAGTCCTGCACAAAAAGGGCATCGATTTCAAGTATCTCGGCTATTACAAGAAATGGGTCCCGCAGGAAGCGTATTATTACGCGGTCGAGCATACCGGTTTCGAGGCGAATCCGGTCCGTACCGAGGGGACTTACTCGAAATACAATAGCCTGGACGACAAGGTCGACGGTTTCTTCTATTTTACCCGCTGGATCAAGTTCGGTGTTGGTCGCGCGATGATGGATTCGGCCCAGGAAATTCGTAACCATCACATCACGAAGGAAGAGGCAATTGCTCTGATGCAGCGCTACGAAGGCGAGTATCCTGCGCGTTACGAGAAGGAATTCCTCGACTACATCTCGATGACCCGCGAAGAGTTCCTGGCTACTTGCGACCGCTTCCGTTCGCCGCACCTGTGGAAGGTGGAAGACGACGAATGGGTCTTGCGTCACAAGCCGGCGTGATTGGCTCCATTCGTTGAACCAGCCGATGTTCGATATTCCGAAAGAAAAGGTTCTGGCACTGATCCCTGCGCGCGGAGGATCGAAGGGGCTTCCGAGGAAGAACGTCCTTATGGCCGGCGGTCGTCCGCTCATCGGGTGGACGATTGCTGCCGCGCAGGCTTCGCACGTCATCGGCACGACGGTTTTGTCGTCCGATGACGAGGAAATCATGGCAACGGCGCGCGCCTGCGGTTGCGCGGTGCCGTTCCGTCGTCCGGAGGAACTGGCGTCGGACACGGCGGCGACGATGGACGTCGTGTTGCACGCGCTCGATCAGCTGCCGCCGTATGAGTATCTGGTATTGCTGCAGCCGACGTCGCCGTTGCGCACCGAAGCCGATATCGATGCCGCGTTCGAGCTGATGGTCCGTTCCGGCGCGCCGTCCTGCGTGTCGGTCTCGGGGGCCGAGCAGTCGCCGTACTGGATGTACCGGGTCGGCGCGGACGACCGGCTAAGCGCGGTATTGCCCGTGCCGGAAGGCGTGACGCGCAGGCAGGATCTGCCCGCCATATACACGTTGAACGGCGCGATTTATATTGCGCGGATCGACTGGTTGCGTCGCGTGCGCAGTTTTGTCAGTGCCGAAACCGTGGCCTACAAGATGCCCGCCGAGCGCTCCATCGATATCGATACCCGCGAGGATTTCGAAAAATTTTGCAGTATCGTCGAACAGCAAGTGCGCTGAACGCACGTACTTAACGATCTAATAACTGTAACAGAAACGCAATGAGCAAGAAATCCGTCCGACTGATTGCCCGGCTCGATGTAAAAGGTGAAAACCTGATCAAGGGCGTGCACCTCGAGGGGTTGCGCGTCATCGGCGACCCGCAGGCATATGCAAGGAAGTATTACGAGCAAGGTGCCGATGAGCTTATCTACATGGATATCGTCGCGAGCCTGTACGGCCGCAGCAACCTGAAGGACATCGTGCGCCGCACCGCGCACGATGTCTTCGTGCCATTGACGGTCGGCGGCGGTATCCGCTCCGTGAACGACGTTAGCGAACTGTTGCGTGTTGGTGCCGACAAGGTCGCCATCAACACCGCGGCCGTGAACCGGCCCGAACTGATCAGCGAGGTCGCGCGCCGTTTCGGATCCCAGTGCATGGTCCTGTCGATCGAGGCGAAGAGCATGGGGCCCGGACGCTGGGAGGTCTACACCGATTGCGGCAGGGAAGGTACCGGGGTCGACGCGGTCGAGTGGGCGCGCCGTGGCGTCGAACTGGGCGCCGGCGAAGTGCTAGTCACGTCGATCGACCGTGAAGGCACCCGCAAGGGTTTCGACCTCGCGCTGACCCGTGCGATCGCCGATGCGGTCAACGTACCGGTGATCGCCAGTGGCGGTTATGGCAAGCCGGCCGACCTGGGCGCCATTGTGCATGAGGCAGGTGCGGACGCCATTGCGGTGGCCGATGCACTCCACTACAACCTTTCCACCATGCCCGAGCTGCGGGATCACGCGCGCGCTGCCGGCATCCAGGTCAGATCAGTATGAAAAAACACGTCACCATCGTAGATTACGGCGTCGGCAACCTGTTCAGTGTCAGCCGCGCCCTCGAACAGTGCGGTGCCGAGGTCGCCATCAGTGCAGATCCGGCCGAGATCGAGGCGTCCGAACGCGTCGTGCTGCCGGGCGTGGGAGCGTTTGCCGACGGCATGCGCGGGCTGCACGCGTGCGGCCTCGTCGAGCCGGTCCGCCGCTTTGCCGCGTCCGGGCGGCCGCTTCTGGGCATCTGTCTCGGTATGCAGATGCTGGCCAGTGTCAGCCAGGAATTCGGTTCGCACGACGGCCTCGGGCTGATCCCGGGACAGGTCGTGCCGCTGCCTACAGTGGTCGAGGACGGCCGGCCATTGAAAATCCCGCACATCGGCTGGGACGTGATCGACCCGGCCTACCAGTGGGAGGAGAGCATGATGGCGGATACCGCGCCGGGAACGGCAGTGTATCTCGTCCATTCGTTCCACGTGGTGCCGGACGATCCCCGGTATGTGCTCGCAACTTATCGTTTCGGCGACCGGCCGATCACTGCAGCCATTCGCTATGGCAATATCCAGGGTTGCCAGTTCCATCCTGAAAAGAGTGGTCCAGCGGGATTGCGCATGCTGTCGGGTTTCATCAATACGCCGGTGAGTTGACCCTGATGCAGTCGGCAGCAGATTGCTTGCGGCGGAAATTTGAATCGAACAGAAATCGTTAGGCGGTAGCTTAATATGGAAGAGAAGCAACAATCAGTGATTTATTCGAACGATGACACCATGCGGGACGAAGTGAAAGTCGTCGACCTGTTGATTGTCCTCGCACAGCACAAGCGGCTCTTGCTTGGCTTGCCGTTGGTGGCAGCCGTGCTTGCTGCGGTCGTCGCAATGCTGTTACCGCCGGTGTATCGCGCGAGTACGACATTGCTGCCGCCTCAAAGTTCGTCGTCCTCCGCCAGCGCACTGCTATCGCAGCTGGGCGGGGCGGCCAGCCTCCTGTCTGGCGCGGCCGGCATCAAGAATCCAAGCGATGTCTATATCGGCATGCTCAAGAGCCGCACTGTGAGCGACAAGCTGATCAAGCGTTTTGATTTGCTCAAGGCGTACGAGACCGAGTCTCCCGAAAAGGCGCGCCTGCGCCTGAACGGAAACACGGCCGTCACCGCGGACAAGAGTGGCCTGATCGTCATCGAAGTGGATGACCGCGACCGCGAGCGTTCGGCGAAAATCGCCAACGCCTACGTCGAGGAACTCATGAATCTCACTAAAATCCTGGCTGTGACGGATGCGGCGCAACGCCGGCTGTTCTTCGAGCGCCAGCTCACCCAGGCAAAGAACAATCTGGCCAACGCCGAGATCCACTTGAAGCAGGTCCTCGACACGCGCGGCATGGTGAGCGTCGACGCCGAGACCCAGACCGTCCTGACGACCGTTGCCCAGGTGCGCGCGAAGATCGCCGCCAAGGAAATTGAACTCAATGCCATGCAGGCGTTCGTGACCCCGAACAACGTCGAGTACAAGCGGGCGGAAGAGGAGCTGCGCAGCCTGAGGGCCCAGCTTGGCCAGATCGAGAACGGCCGGCCGGGCGGCGCGCGTACCAGTACGCCGGAAGGGGTGGAGAACATCCAGGCTTTGCGCGACGTGAAGTACTTCCAGATGCTGTATGAACTGCTCGCCAAGCAATACGAAATGGCACGCCTCGACGAGGCCAGCAACTCGTCCGTCATCCAGGTGCTCGACCAGGCGATCGCGCCCGAAATGCGCGCCGCCCCCAAGCGCACCGTCATCGTGCTGATGGCGGCCGTGCTGGGACTGATCGTCGCCGTCGCGCTGGCGTTCGTGAAGGAAGGCCTGGCGCGCGCACGGAAGCGCCCGGGCGGCCGCGACGAATGGGCGGAACTCGCGGCCCATCTGCGGTTCCGGAAGACGGCACGTCAGAAATAATGCGGCGGCATGCGGCGCCATCGAAATCAATGCTTTTAATTAATGCGGAGTTGTTGTGGATCTTGGTGAAAAAACGATTGCGGTGATCGGTCTGGGCTACGTCGGCCTGCCGCTGGCGGTCGAATTCGGGAAGAAGCGAAAAGTCGTCGGCTTCGATATTAACAAGGGACGGATCGAAGAACTTCGGTCGGGCAAGGACAGTACGCTCGAAGTCGCGCCGGACGACCTACGCGCGGCAAGCCAGCTGCAATACAGCTGCGACTTGCAGGATCTGGCGACGTGCGACGTGTTCATCGTCACCGTCCCGACCCCGATCGACAAGGCGAACCGCCCGGACCTGATCCCGCTGGTCAAGGCAAGCGAGACGGTCGGCAAGGTCTTGCGCACCGGTGCGGTCGTGATCTACGAATCGACCGTGTACCCGGGCTGCACAGAAGAAGTTTGCGTGCCTGTGCTCGAGAAGTGCTCCGGCTTGCGCTATAACGAGGACTTCTTCTGCGGCTATAGCCCCGAACGGATCAATCCGGGCGACAAGGTCAATACGCTCACGAAAATTCGCAAAATCACCAGTGGTTCGACCCCGGCGGTCGCGAAAGCTGTGGACGCCCTGTATGCTTCGATCATCACGGCGGGCACGTTCCCGGCGGCGAGCCTCAAAGTGGCCGAAGCGGCGAAGGTGATCGAGAATACACAGCGCGACTTGAATATCGCGCTTGTCAACGAGCTGTCCGTCATCTTCGACCGGCTGGACATCGATACGCTCGACGTACTGGAAGCCGCGGGGAGCAAGTGGAATTTCCTGCCTTTCCGCCCGGGGATGGTCGGCGGCCATTGCATCGGCGTGGACCCGTACTATCTGACTCACAAGGCCGAGGAAGTGGGTTATCATCCTCAGGTGATCCTTGCCGGCCGCCGGATCAACGACAACATGGCGCGCTATTCCGCGCGCAACGTGATCCGCCTGATGCTGCGGAACGGCATCGATGTCCCGCGCAGCACGGTTGGCGTGCTCGGTATCACGTTCAAGGAAAATTGCCCGGATATCCGCAACAGCAAGATCGCGGACCTCGTGCGGGAACTGCAGAACTGGGGTGTGAACGTCGTCGTCACCGACCCGTGGGCGAACGCGGAAGAGGTTGAACACGAATACGGTATCCGGCTCGGTACCGTCAGCCCTGACACGCCTGTCGATGCGCTGGTGGTGGCCGTCGGCCATGAACAATTCCGCGGTCTCACACCGGCGCAACTGAAACCGCTTTGCCGCGGCGACAAGCCCGTGCTAGCCGACTTGAAATCCCTCTACCAACGCGCCGACGCGGTCGACGCGGGCTTTACCGTTTTCCGACTTTAATTATTGCGAGCGATATGCATAACTATCCCAAGATCACCGGACGCAAGATTCGTGTCGCGGTGGTCGGTTGCGGCCGGATCGCCGCGAACCATTTCTCCGCCATCGAAAAACACGCAGAGCGTCTCGACATCGTCGATGTGTGCGACGTCGACCCGTCGGCGCTGGCGCAGGCGGTCGAACGTACGGGCGCAGCTGGACACGCCAGCCTCGACGAGATGCTGGCCAGCACCCAGGCCGACATGGTCATCCTGACCACGCCGAGTGGCCTGCACCCGGAACAGACCATCCAGATCGCCGCCACCGGGCGTCACGTGATGACGGAAAAGCCGATGGCAACGCGCTGGCATGACGGCTTACGCATGGTGAAGGCCTGCGACGACGCGAACGTCCGTTTGTTCGTGGTCAAGCAGAACCGCCGCAACGCGACGTTGCAGTTGCTGAAGCGCGCAGTCGAGAAGGGTCGCTTCGGCCGCATCTTCTCGGTGTCGGTCAACGTGTTCTGGACGCGCCCGCAGGAGTACTACGACAGCGCCAAATGGCGCGGCACCTGGGAGTTCGATGGCGGCGCCTTCATGAACCAGGCCAGCCACTACATCGATCTGCTCGACTGGCTCATCGGTCCGGTCGAGAGCGTGATGGCGTACACCGCGACGCTGGCCCGTAACATCGAGGTCGAAGACAGCGGCGTGGCAGCCTTGCGCTGGCGCAGCGGTGCCATGGGCACGTTGAACGTGACGATGCTGACCTATCCCAAGAACATGGAAGGTTCGATCACCATCCTTGGCGAAAAAGGCACCGTGCGGATCGGCGGCGTCGCCGTCAACGAAATCCAGCGTTGGGAGTTCGCGGAACAAGACGCCGATGACGAACTGCTCAAGAGCGCGAGTTACGAGACCACCTCTGTGTACGGCTTTGGCCATCCCCTGTATTACGACAACGTCATCCAGTGCCTGCGTGGCGAAGCGGAAGCGGAAACGGATGGTCGCGAAGGGTTGAAGTCGCTGGAACTGCTGATCGCAATGTATCTCTCTTCCCGCGACGGCAAGCGCGTGGCCCTGCCACTCGAATACTAACCTTTCGGCGCGCTGCCTGTGTGTGTGCGCAAGACTTACGCTGAGGAAGTGAAAATGCAATTTACTGTCCATCCAACGGCCATCGTGGATGAAGGCGCCCAGATCGGTGAGGGCACCCGCGTATGGCATTGGGTACATATCTGTGGCGGGGCCCGGATCGGGAAGGGCTGTTCGTTTGGCCAGAACGTGTTTGTCGGTAACGATGTCGCCATCGGCGACAACGTCAAGATCCAGAATAACGTGAGCGTCTATGACGCCGTCACGCTTGAGGACGATGTGTTCTGCGGTCCGAGCATGGTGTTCACCAATGTGTACAATCCGCGCTCGGCCGTGAACCGCAAGAACGAATACCGCCGCACCGTGGTCAGGAAGGGCGCGACGCTGGGCGCCAACAGTACCATCGTGTGCGGTACCACCATCGGCGAACACGCCTTCGTCGCCGCCGGCGCTGTCGTCAACCGCGACGTCAAGCCATATGCCCTGATGGCAGGCGTGCCCGCGCGGCAGATCGGCTGGATGAGCGAAGCGGGAGAACGCCTCGATCTTCCATTGACGGGGAGTGCTCGGTGCAACTGCCCGATTTCCGGTCATTCATATTCGCTGGCAAACGGCATCGTAACCCGAGAGACAAAATGATTCCATTTATCGACCTGAAGTTGCAGTATCAGACCCTGAGGCCGCAGATCCAGGAGCGTATCAACCGCGTACTGGATCATGGCCAGTACATCATGGGCCCCGAGGTGCGCGAGCTGGAGCAGCAACTCGAGAAGTACACCGGCGCGCGTCATTGCATCACCGTGTCGAGCGGCACCGAGGCGCTGCTGATCGCGCTGATGGCGCTTGGTGTCACCCGCGGCGACGAGGTCGTGACGACCCCGTTCACGTTCGTCGCAACGGCAGAAGTCATTGCCCTTCTCGGCGCCACCCCCGTTTATGTCGACGTGGACCCGGGCACGTGCAACCTGGATGTCGCCAAGCTGGAAGCGGCGATCACCGAGCGCACCAAGGCGATTATCCCGGTGAGCCTGTATGGCCAGCCGGCCGACATGGACGAGATCAATGCCATAGCGGCTGCGCACGGAAACATCCCGGTGATCGAGGATGCTGCGCAGAGCTTCGGCGCTACGTACAAGGGCAAGCGCAGTTGCAACCTGTCGGCGATCGGATGCACCAGCTTCTTCCCCAGCAAACCACTTGGCTGCTACGGTGACGGCGGCGCGATCTTCACGAACGACGACGAACTGGCCCGCGCTTTCCGCGAAATTCGTGTTCACGGTCAAAGCCAGCGCTACGTGCATACGCGCATCGGCGTCGGTGGCCGCATGGACACGATCCAGTGCGCGGTAGTGCTGGCCAAGCTGGAACGGTTCGATTGGGAGATCGAGCGCCGCGTGCAGATCGGTCGTCGTTACGACGAACTGCTCGACCAGCGCGGTCTCGCACGCGTGACCCAGCGTAACGACCGGACCAGTGTCTATGGCCAGTACACGGTTATGGTCGCGAACCGCGTGCGCGTACAGGAAGCGCTTAAGGAAGCGGGTATCCCGACCGCAGTCCATTATCCTGTTCCGTTGAACGAACAGCCGGCGTACAAGGCATTGTCGAGCGGGCCGGCGACCCCGGCCGCTGCGGCCCTCGCCCAGCAGGTCATGAGCTTGCCGATGGGGCCGGATCTGGATGAGCAAACCCAACTGAAGGTTGTCGACGTGCTGGCCGGAGCCTGCACCGCCTGATGAAACCGATCAAGAAGCTTGGCGGGAGCGCCGGTATCTATCTGGGCGCGAACGTGCTCAACGCCGGTGTTCCATTCCTTCTGCTTCCCGTGCTGACCCGGGTCCTTTCGCCCGCGGACTACGGTGCCATCGCGATGTTCGGCATCGTGCTGAGCATCATGGGGGCCTTTACCGGGCTGAGCGTACACGGTGCCGTCTCGGTCCGTTACTTCCAGATGGACAAGGAGCGCCTGGCGGAGTACATCGGCGCCTGCATGGCCGTGCTGCTGATCAGCACGACGCTCGTGTTCATGACGGTCCTCCTGTTCGCGCAACCGGCGATCGAGCTGAGTGGCCTTCCGTTGGACTGGTTGCTCGTGGCAATCGTCCTGTCGGGTTTGCAATTCATCGCGAACATTCGCCTCGTGTTGTACCAGGTGGGCGGGCAAGCGATCCGGTACGGTGCATTCCAGATTGGGCAGACCGTGTTGAATGCGGCGCTGTCGTTATTCCTCGTGCTGTCGGTCGGGCTGGCTTGGCAGGGGAGGCTGATCGGCCAGGCGACGGCGATGGCGCTGTTCGGTGCGACGGCCTTCTTTCTGTTGCGCCGGGATGGTCTGCTACTGCGTCCGCAGAACCTCAAACCGCTCGTCGCCGATGCGCTGCGTTTTGGCCTTCCGATGGTGCCGCATACACTCGGCGCGCTACTGATTGTCGCCGTCGACCGGATCGTCATCACCAAGTTGCTGGGGCTTGCCACTGCGGGTATTTATATGGTGGCCCTGCAGATGGGACAGGTCGTGGGCCTGCTGACCGACTCCTTCAACAAGGCCTACGCGCCCTGGCTGATGAAGCGACTGGCAGACAAGGAGAACGTGCCGCGCAAGGCGATCGTGAGAGGCACCTACATCTATTTCGGCGTTGTCATCGGCGTTGCGTTGACGATCAGTATGCTGGCGCCGTGGCTCTTGCCTTACTTCGTCGGGAAGTCGTTCTCGTCGGCTGCGTACTTGGTGATCTACACGACGCTGGGGTTCGCCTTCAGCGGCTGCTATTACATGGTCACTAACTACATCTTTTTCGAGTCGAAAACCGCGCTGCTTGCCGGCATTACGGCGGCGGTCGGTCTGTTGAACGTTCCGCTCACCATCGCATTGGTCAAGATGAACGGTGCGGCCGGCGCAGGCATGGCCTTCATGCTGACCCAATTGGCAAGTTTCGCCTGCACGTGGTGGCTCGCCCATCGCACTCACCCGATGCCCTGGCTGCGCGCCATCGTCGATGTCACCTGATACGTTTTCGAAATAAGTTAGTGATGCAACAAGAATTGTCGCTTCGTCAGGTACTCGCCATCGAGGACGAACCTGGTCTCGAAGGTTTCGTTTGCCCGGACACGGGTGTTCCCCTATGGATGCTGATCAGAACGGCCTTCACCCGGATGGTCATGTCCGACCGGCTCTACGGTACGGCGCTCGAATCCGAGAGCGGCGATAACGGGGCGCTTGGCGGTGCCTCCCGCGTGACAAAGGCGACCCGGATCGCGCGCGCGTTCCTCCACAATGCCGTCACAGCGACGGGCACCACTCCGATCGTCGTGATGTCGTCCGGTGCCCGTCTGGGCTGGCAGGAGGATCACTACTATAATTACCTGGGCGAATACTTCGTCGACGTCGCGCCGCAATCGACGCTGTTGATTGAGGAGATGTTCAAGTGGCGCTGGCCATTCCCGCGCCGGCATCGCAACGTCCTGCTGCACACGCCTCTGCGTGTCGTCGGTTCGCTGAGCGGCCGGCGCAACGCGGCGCGCTACCTGGAGAGCAGCGAGGCACTGGTCGACTTGGCCTTTGCGCGCGCACGTGCCCTGTTCGATTACGAAGCCAGCGATGTGCAGCGCGCCTGGATGATAAGGCTGTGCCGCACGGCGGCAGGCTCGCTGCCGACCCGCATCGCGAGCTACCGTCGTCTCCTTGGTCGGAGCGGCGCTAAGCTCCTCGTCAAGGAAGAGGCATGCTATGGTGGTCCGGACAACGTGAGTGCGATGGTGGCGGCACACCAGTTGGGAATTACAACAGCTGAATACCAACATGGCTCGATTTCTGCCGGGCACAACGTGTACAATTTCGGTTTGGCACTCGTGGACAACGCAGCGATCCGCAACGTCTTGCCTGAGTATTTCCTGTCCTATGGGCCATGGTGGTCGGATCAGATCAACGCCCCGGTCAAGTACGTTGCCATCGGCAGCCCGCATCGCTCTGCCGTGCTCGGCGATGTTGGGAACGCGGCGGTAAGCCGTAGTGTTCTCCTGCTCGGCGATGGCGTCGAAACCGAGCAGTACTTGTCGTTGGCTAATACGTTGGCCGAGCGACTGGCAGGCAGTTTTGACGTCGTGTTCCGTCCGCATCCCCTGGAACGCGCCGCGATCCTGGCCAAGCATCCGGACCTTATGGTGGGAATGGTTAGCATTGACCGCAATCAGGACATTTACCAGTCGTTTAAGAAATCTTGCGCGGTCGTCAGCGAAGTCTCGACTGGGTTGTTCGAAGCGGTCGGGTTGGTAGAAAACATTTTCATTTGGGATACCCCGAAATCGCGTTTCGCGTACCCCGTGCACCCGTTCTTCAAGTTCCAAACTGTCGAGCAACTGGCCGAGGCCGTCGCCGGCGGTCGCGGTGCCGTAGGCGTTGAACGGATATCACAGATCTGGAGCCAAGACTGGCACACCAGATATAAAAATTTCCTTGTCGCCGTGGACGCGGTCGCGCCGCACGCGGGTAGCTAATTACATAGTGAAGAGCGATAGATGATCGTCATTATCGATTACGGCGTGGGCAACGTCGGATCTGTTTTAAATATGCTTCGCAAGGTGGGTGCTCGCGCCCGTATCAGCGCCGACAAAGCCGAGATCGAGGCCGCGGATAAATTGATCCTGCCTGGTGTCGGCCATTTCGGCCGCGGCATGGCGAAGTTGAACGAAACCGGCTTGGTGCCGACGCTGAATGAGCAGGTCATGGAACGCGGCAAGCCCGTATTGGGGATTTGCCTGGGCATGCAAATGATGACGCGTGGCAGCGAGGAGAGTAACGACCCCGGCCTGGGCTGGATCGACGCCCATACGCATCGCTTCCCCGACATGGCAGGACTGCGTGTGCCGCACATGGGCTGGAACGTGGTGCGTCCGCAAAACGCCGCCAATCTGTTCGCCCATGGCGGCGAAGAGGCTGAGCGGTTTTACTTCGTGCACAGCTATTTCGTACGCACGGCTAACCCGGCACATGTAGCGGCATCGTGCGATTACGGCGTCGATTTCGCCGCCGCGTTCGAGGTCGGCAACATTTTTGGTGTCCAGTTCCATCCCGAGAAAAGCCATTTGTTTGGCATGGAAATGTTCCGCAGATTTATCGACCTATGACGACAGTATTTAACCGAGTAATTCCCTGCCTGCTGTTACAGGATGGCGGACTGGTCAAGACTCAGGGTTTCCGCCGGCCGCGCTATGTCGGCGATCCCATCAACGCAGTCCGTATTTTCAATGACAAATACGTCGATGAACTTGTCTTTCTCGACATTGACGCTTCGCGTACAGGCGCGGAACCGAACTACGATTTGATCCAGCGTATCGCCGGCGAATGCTTCATGCCGCTTTGCTATGGCGGCGGAATCCGCACGCTGGAGCAGGCCCGCCGCATCGTGGCGGTCGGGGTCGAAAAGATTGCCGTGAACAGCATGGCCATCGACAATCCCGCCTTGCTGTCTGCCATGTCGGCCGAGTTGGGCGCGAGCAGCGTCGTGGCTGGCATTGATGTGAAGCGCGATTTCTTTGGCCGCGAGCGTGTATTTCATCCCGGGAAACGTCGCCTCACGTCATTGGACCCTGTCGCGCACGCGGTCGCGGTCGTGCGTGCAGGTGCAGGCGAGATCTTTTTGAACAGCGTGGATCGCGACGGCCGGGGTACCGGGTTCGACGTCGATTTGATCGCAAGGGTGTCTGCTGCCGTCAATGTGCCTGTCATCGCGTGCGGCGGCGCTGCCGGGCTCGACGATATGCGGGCAGCCGTCCAGAGCGGCGCCTCGGCTGCAGCGGCGGGCAGCATGTTCGTATTTTATGGCCCGCACCGTGCGGTGCTCATCAATTATCCCGCGTACGGCGCGGTACGTGAGCTGTTTTCGAAATGACTACCCAGATCCAGGAATGCAAGCGTTGTCTTATCGACGCGAATGCGGCCGATGTCGTCTTTGACGCCGACGGAAACTGTAATTATTGCACCAACATGCTCGCCAAGCTGGATGCTTACCAGCCCGCCAGTCCCGAGGTGCTCGAAGCGAAGCTGCAAAAATTCATCGATACCGTCAAGCGCGAAGGTGCCGGCAAGCAGTACGACTGCATCGTCGGGATCAGCGGCGGCGCGGATAGCGCGTATGCGCTTTACCTCGCCAAGAAAAATGGCCTGCGTCCATTGGCGGTGCACATGGACAATGGCTGGAATTCCGAGCTTGCCGTCAACAATATCGAAAACCTCGTGCGCAAGCTTGGCGTGGATCTCTACACGCACGTGGTGGAGTGGCGCGAGTACCGCGCATTGCAGCAGGCATTTTTCGATGCGGATGTCCTCGACGTTGAACTGCTGTATGACAATGCCATGTTGGCCGTGAACTACGGCCTCGCGAGGCGCTATGGCATCAAATACATCCTTTCCGGCAGTAACACGACGACGGAAGGCATGCGCGTACCCCGCAATTACAACTGGAACAAATACGATCGCAAGAACATTCTTGCGATTGCACGCCGAAACGGCACGCGCGTCCGCAGCCTCCCGACGATAGGCGTGGCCGGGTTCGTGTATCACCGGCTCGCGCGCGGTACGCAATGGGTGCCGTTCCTCGACTATATCGACTACAACAAGAAATCCTGTATCGACCTGCTCGTCAAGGAACTGGGCTATCGGCCGTACCCATACAAGCATTATGAGTCGATTTTTACGCGTTTCTACCAGGGTTATCTGCTTCCGCAAAAATTTGGCATCGATAAGCGGCGCATGCATTTTTCTTCGCTAATCTGCTCGAAACAAATGACCCGCAAACAGGCAAGCGAGTGGCTGCAGCACAGCCCTTATCCGGATCCGGACGACCTGGACGCGGACATCGACTATTTCCTCAAGAAAATGGGCTGGACCCAAGCGGACCTCGATGACTACCTGCGCAGGGCACCGCGGCCGCACGATGATTACCCGAGCGAAGCTCACTGGTACGCGAAGCTGCATTCGTTGCAGCAGCGGTACATGCCTGGCAGATAAGCATGGGTACCGTCAGGATTACCCACCTTCTCCTCGCAGCCGCCTTCCTGTTGCTGGGGCTGATCCTGTGGGCTTTCAGTGATGCGTTGTTCGCGGCGCATACGAACGGACTCATCTATTATTTTTCGTCGGACGGCGGGGAATATTATCGTCTGTACGACCTGTTCTATGCGGATGTCGAGCTCCTGGACAGTCCGACCCTGTTCATGGTTGGCTCGCCGATTCTCATGCTGAAGTTGGCTGAAGGGCATCTATGGGTGGTGCAGCTCGTGAACTTGGTCGTTATGGCCTATTCCTTGCGGATTGGTGTTGACGCTCTGCCGGATATGCGTAGCCGTATCAAGTTCGTCGTCGGGGCGCTTGTGTTTCCTTATTTCGTGTTCGGTTTCCTCGCCTTGAACAAGGAAGTGTACGCGATGAGCTCGGCCATCATGCTGTGCGCCTACTATACAGCCGGGAAAAGGCGGCATCTGCTGCTGGCACTGTTTTTTGCCGGCCTCGCACGATATTACATGCTGTTGAGTTTCTTCTTCGTGATTCTGACCGTTCCCCGCAATAAGCCTCCACGCTACCGTGCCATTATCGCTATCGCGCTAGGTATCTCGTTCCTTGGGCCGATCGTGAAATCACTGATTCCGTCTTATTCTAAAGACGAAGTGCTCGATGTTTCTGGACTTACTGGTCTCATTTTTACCGCGATGATTGATCATGGCGCCTACTTCATCGCCTACCCGATCAAATACCTCTTCTTGTTGCCGCAACGGGTGTACAGCTGGCTCATCGACCCGGCACGAAAAAGCAACACGATGGAAGCGTGGGTATCCCTCCTTACCATGTTCGTGATGTTCCGCCTGGCGCTGCTCGTCGCGGGTCGGCGCTTTCGCCAGTCGCCGTCATTCAAGTTTGTCGTCGTCGGGGCAGTTGCTCCCTTACCGATGATGTGGAGCGACATCATGCACTGGCGTTATTTTTCATTCGTTTACTTTTTTTACCTTTTCGCACTCGTTCAATACCGGGCCATTTCACGGCAAACCGATCCGAGCGATGGCCTGAAAACATGAACAAATCTGGTCATATCGTTATTGTCTCACCCTCGTATGGCGGTGCCGAAAAGCGTTTTTTCGATATCTTTACGGCGCTGGTCCGCAGTAATCGCCCGGTGCGCTACGTAGCGCCATCAGGGCTGATCGAAAAGCTGCAGGCGGATTATCCCGAGCGTAGTGACATTTTTCCATTGATGATTCCAGTGCCGCTAGCTGGCTGGAGCCGAATCGGATTCATCAAGGGTTTTCGCCGTGTGTTGCAGTCCATTCCCAAAGGATCGCATTTTCATTATCCATTGAATTGTCTGTGGCCGCTTCATCTCGTGCGCGGTGATCGGATTTCGATGTCGGTGGTCGATTGCACTACGATACCCACGCCTTTTTCGAAGAAGCAGGCGGACGTATGGCACTGGCTTTCGTTTGCGTTCGTCAAAGGTATTGACGTGCTAAGCCCAGCGGTTTTCAAAGCGACCCGGAAACCGTGGCTGCGTGACCGGATCACATTGACGCCGGGTGGAACCTATCTGGTTCCGCCTGTGCGGAGTGTCGCGGAAAAGCTGCCACAAGTGGTTTTCCTGGGACGTCTCGTGCCGGGAAAGGGCGTCGAAGACCTGCTTCGCATGCTTCCGGCGTTATGGGAGCAACTGCAAACGCGCTACGGGACAATATGCCGGTTCAAAATCGCGGGGTACGGTGCGCTGGAAGATTTGGTCGCACAAGAAGTTGCGCAATTAAGAACGTCAGGTATTCCCGTTGAATTTGCTGGATATCAAGAAGCAACGCCGCTCCTTGCCGAGTCCGCTGTTGTGTTGTCGCTTCAGGAAGTCACGAATTTCCCGTCCCGCGTAGTACCAGAGGCGCTCTTGGCCGGCTGCGCGGTCGTGGTGCGCGATACCGGCGATTCGCGTGAATTCGGCGCTGGGCTCCCGGGGCTATCTTATTGCGCCGCAGAACTAAATGCCGCCGAACTGGCAGAATTGATATCAAATTATGTAGATCAGGTAACCAGAAGCGCGTCATTTCGAGACGCGGTTCGCGCCGAGGCCGTCAAACGCTTCTCATCTCCGGGCTACATCGACTATTTTGCTGCGATTATTTTCGATACCTCTGCCCAAGAAAGCCGCCTGCGCGTAGAATAGTTGCCCAAGGCAAAGTTAATGCGTTCGCCGCGTAATTTGAAGTGAATATCGAACAAGGTATCGGGTAAATGAGGGACAAAAATAAAACTGTCAAGTATCGCATTGGCATCATTGCCAATACTGCGTTTTCATTGATTAACTTCCGCGGTCCGTTGATTGGTGCAATGAGCAAACGCGGCATGACCGTTTATGCGTTTGCTCCGGACTATGACGACCGGACCCGCTCGGTCATCCGTTCGTTGGGTGCGACGCCAGTTGATTATTCGTTGTCGCGCGCTGGAATGAATCCCTTCCGAGACATTGTCGATCTGCTCAAGCTCTCGCGCCAGTTGCGCAACCTCGACCTTGATGCGTCGTTCTCCTATTTCATCAAGCCAGTCATCTACGGTACGCTGGCGGCTTGCCTGGCTCGTATACCGCGCCGAGTAGCCATGATTGAGGGAGTGGGTTATGTATTTACGGAGGGCGAACGCTTTGGCCTACGGCGCCGCGTCTTGCGCACATTGGTGATCCGGCTCTACAAGCTTGCGCTGAGCCAGACGCAACGTGTTTTCATGTTGAATCCCGACGACCGGAAGATGTTTGCAGAACTGGGCATGGTTGACCCGGTCAAGGTACGCCTGTTAAATGGCATTGGCGTCGAGCTCGACCAGTTTATTGTCGAGGAAACGTCGGCGGAGTCCGTGTCCTTCATCTTGATCGCGCGCCTCTTGAAGGAAAAAGGTGTGTACGACTTTGTTGAAGCAGCACGCATCATTCGTCGCGAGCATCCGCGCGTGCGTTTCATTCTGCTGGGGAGCGTCGACCTCAATCCCGGCTCCATCAGCCAGGAAGAAGTGCGAGCCTGGGTTGCGGAGGGGCTAGTCGAGTGGCCGGGTCACGTGAACGACGTCAAGCCCTGGATCGCCCAGGCCAGTGTGTTCGTGTTGCCTTCCTATCGCGAAGGCCTGCCCCGCAGTACTCAGGAGGTCATGGCCATGGGCAAACCTGTCATCACCACCGACGTGCCGGGCTGCCGGGAAACGGTTGAGCATGGCGTTAACGGCTTCAAGGTACCCGTGCGTGACCCCGCTGCACTGGCAGAGGCAATGCGCACCTTTATTTCTTCACCGCATCTCGTCGCACCGATGGGGCGTGCCAGCCGGCGCAAGGCAGAGCAAACTTTCGACGTGCACAAGATCAATGCAGAGATTCTTGAGGCAATGGGCATTTGATCGTGTCTACGGTCTTTACGAATTGCGCCGCGTATAAAGTTGAATGTGGGGAATAGATATTTCCCGTTTGCGCATCCTCCCTGATGAGCGCGGCCGCTTATTTTGGCCCAAGTATTGCTTGCCTTGTTTCTATTTTGCCCGGTATATTTCGCGGCTTCACTTATCGATTATTGGCCGGCTCCAAAGTGTCAAAACAAATTCAGTTAATAACTTTGAAATATTCCTGGTGCGGGTGGTTGATGCTTGGCGCCAGCGCATTCGCATCCACCCCGACCGTCCAAGGACAATCCGGCTATGTAAACATGCCAAGCGCGTGGGTCGAACAAGACGGAACGTTCTCGACCGGCTATGGTTATGATCGGCCCTACGGCAGTTTTTGGGTCAGCTCGACCATATTGCCATTCCTGCAAGTGACGGGGCGCTACGTCGGGATTACTGGCATTCCGGGTTTTTCAAGCGAACCAGGCCACTATGGTAGTGGTTACGGCCGGTATAAGGACAAGGTCGTCGATGCCAAACTGCGCTTGCTGACGGAGTCGACCTGGATTCCAGAGTTATCGATCGGCGCTACCGACTTGCTGGGGACAGAATTATTCAAGGGTCAGTATGTGGTTGCGACCAAGGTCTTCGGCAACAGCCGGAATATTGAGGCCAGCATCGGCTATGGCAACAAGCGTCCGGACGGTTTATTTGCTGGCGTACGTTGGGTGCCCCTCGCAGCGCGCAATTGGGCTTTCGTCGCGGAGTACGATGCGAACGACTACAAGAGGGATTTCCGTGCTGCAGAGACAGCCGCCGGTGAGCGCAGTAAAGGTCCGGCGGCCGGGGTCGAGTACCGATGGGGGTGGCTCGGCGTCCAAGTGGCACGCCACCGCGACCACTTCAGTGCCAATGCCTACGTGAGCGTTCCGTTTTCCGAACGCGAATTCATTCCCAAACTGTACGAACCGCCTCCTTTCGATCCAGAGAAGGCTCCGCCGCGCGCCACCGCCGAGGAGTGGCGGCAGCACGCCAACCACGGCGCCGAAATGGTGCAGGCGCTCGTCAGACAGGATTTCAAGAACGTCCGCGTGGCGTTCGAGGACAATGCGCTTAAGCTGTCGCTGACCAACAGTCGTATCTCGAACCTGGGCCGTGCTGTGGGGCGTGCCACGCGCACCGCGCTTGCCTTCGCCCCCCAAGGCACGCGCGCGATTCAGGTAACCTATACGAAGCTGGAACAGCCGATCGCCACCTACGAATTCATCGATCTACAGCGTCTGACCGATTACTTGACTGGACTGGCCGACCGTGAAAGCTTCCTGCAGACCGTGACCGTGCACTATGCGGGCCCTGGTGACCAAATCGGGGAGGACCAGGGCGGTCTGCTGGCAGCCGTGCAGGACGAAGGAGCCAATCTCCAGGTGCAAGTTGGCCGCGACGGCAATACAGTGCAACTGGCATCGGAAGACCGCGAGGCGAACCGTTTCAAGGTCGTGCCCAAGGTTTCCTTCTTTTTCAATGACCCGAGCGGGGCGCTGCGCTATGAGTTGTGGGCTGCGGCCAATTATGACCGCCGCCTGGCCCAAGGCTTGTATCTGAACAGCGATTTGAAGCTGACAGCGCTGGAAACCGTGTCTGGGGTTACGCAGCCGTCCAATAGTCTGCTGCCGCACGTCCGCACGGACGTCGCCGAGTACAAGCGTGGTGGGCGCTTCAAGCTGAACCGCCTGATGCTCAACAAGTACATGATGCCGGCCGAGCGCGTGTATGCGCGGCTGTCCGGCGGCCTGTACGAAGAAATGTATCGTGGCTTCGGTGGACAGATGTTGTACCTGCCGAAGGACAGCCGCTGGGCGGCCGACGTGAACGTGGATGCCTTGCAACAGCGCGGTTTCAAGGGCTGGCTCGACAAGCGCGATTACCAGACCGTCAGCGGATTTGCGTCGCTGCACTACAAACTGCCCTACGACGTGACCGCGACGGCGCGCGCGGGCCGCTTCCTTGCGAAGGACAACGGTGTGCGCTTCGAGTTCAAACGGCGCTTCCCATCAGGCATGGAGATAGGCGCCTGGTACGCGAAGACGAGCGGAAAAGATATTACCAATCCCGGCACGCCGACGAATCCGTACAACGACAAAGGTGTGTTCCTGTCGGTGCCGCTGAACATCATGCTCCCGTTCGACAGCCAGAACACGGCCAGCGTTGCGCTTTCGCCGTGGACCCGCGACGTCGGCCAGATGGTGGCAAGCCCGGGCGACCTGTACGACATGGTCGAACAGCCGCGCCGCGACATGACGACGTTCGATGGCCTCGGCAACTTCGCCGAGCGGCGCGACGAGCAGAATCTGCCGGCCGTGAATCCGCCCGTCACCGCCATGCCGAATCTGTGGCCGCTGTTCCGCATGCGCGTCGAACAGTCGTTCAACACGGGGCCGACGCCGCCGGACTGGGCCAAAGGTGCCGCCGTCGGCGGTGGCGCCATCCTGGCCAGCGCGCTGCTCGACAAGCCGGTCGACCGCTTCATGAAAAAGCATCAGGGATCGAGCGTCGCGCGCGCGTGGGACAATGTCGGCAAGGCGACGCCGCTCGTGTTCACCGGTATCGCCGCGGGGGCCGTGGCGTTTGGTGATGCACGCGTGCAAAACATTGGTATTATCTCGCTGGAATCGGTCGCCAGTGCCGCCGCCCTGTCGATCACGGCAAAGCATATCGCCGGTCGTGCACGCCCCGACCAGGACGCAGGCCAGTGGGCCAAGGCGACGGACCGCTCGAATGCATCGTTCCCGTCCAACCATGCCACCGTGGCGTTTGCCGCGGTGACGCCGTTTGCCCAGGAGTACGATGCGCCGTGGCTGTATGGCGTGGCGGCAGCGGGTTCGCTGGGTCGTACTGCAGGCCGCCAGCATTGGGTATCGGACGTCGTCGCCGGTGGCCTGCTCGGGATGGCCGTCGGCGGATGGCTGTGGCAGGCCCAGCGCACGGATACGCACTCGAGCTTTGCTGTCGCGCCAGGTCCGAAATCGGTCGGCGTGGCCTGGTTCGGGAATTACTGACAATCGGACGGGAACGCCAGGCATGCCGGATGAGGCCGCGCCAGCGGCTTCCTGCCCAACCGGAGAGAAATAGATGATCTTGACGACAGGCGGTGCCGGCTTCATCGGCAGTAACTTCGTGCTGGACTGGTGTGCGCTGGCCGATGAACCCGTCATCAACCTCGATAAGCTGACCTACGCCGGCAACCTCGAGAACCTGGCAAGCCTGCGCGACAATCCGCACCACGTTTTCGTCCATGGCGACATCGGCGACGTCGACCTTGTGCGGCGCCTGCTGCAGGAACACCAGCCGCGCGCCGTCGTGAACTTCGCGGCCGAAAGCCACGTGGACCGGAGCATCCACGGTCCAGGCGAATTCATCCAGACGAATATCGTCGGCACATTTCACCTGCTCGAAGCCGTGCGCGAGTACTGGGGCGCGCTGCCGGACGAACGCAAGGCCGCGTTCCGCTTCCTGCACGTGTCCACCGACGAAGTCTACGGCTCGCTCGGCAAGGACGACCCCGCTTTTCGCGAGACGAACCGCTACGAGCCGAACAGCCCGTACTCGGCCAGCAAGGCGGCCAGCGACCATCTCGTGCGCGCCTACCATCACACGTACGGCCTGCCGGTACTGACCACCAATTGCTCGAACAATTATGGCCCGTACCACTTCCCCGAAAAGCTGATCCCGCTGTGCATCCACAATGCGCTGGCCGGCAAGCCGCTGCCGATCTACGGCGACGGCCAGCAAGTCCGCGACTGGCTGTACGTGAAGGATCATTGCTCGGCCATCCGCCGCGTGCTCGAGGCGGGCCGGCTGGGCGAGGTCTACAACGTCGGCGGCTGGAACGAGAAGGCGAACCTCGACGTCGTTCGCACGTTGTGCGCCATCCTCGACGAACTGCGCCCGCGCGCCGACGGCCAGTCGTACGCGACGCATATCACGTTCGTGACGGACCGCCCCGGCCACGACCGCCGCTACGCGATCGATGCGACAAAGCTCGAGCGCGAGCTGGGGTGGAAGCCGGCCGAGACGTTCGAGACGGGCATCCGCAAGACCGTGCAGTGGTACCTCGACCACCAGGACTGGGTCGAGCACGTGACGAGCGGTACCTACCGCGACTGGGTCGGCCAACAGTACGGTGCCTGAATGAAGATTCTCCTGACCGGCAAGAACGGCCAGCTCGGCTTCGAACTGCAGCGCGCGCTGGCCCCGCTCGGCGACGTCGTCGCCGTCGGCACGGAGGACTGCAACCTGGCCGACGCCGATGCGCTGCGCGAACTCGTGCGTCGCGTGGCACCCGACGTGATCGTCAACCCGGCAGCCTACACGGCCGTCGACAAGGCCGAGTCGGACGAAACGATGGCCCGCGCCGTCAATGCCGTCGCCCCTGCAATCCTGGGCGAAGAGGGCGCGAAGCTGGGTGCGCTCGTGCTGCATTATTCGACCGATTACGTATTCGACGGCACGAAGCAGGGCGCGTACTCGGAGGACGACGCGCCGGCGCCGCAAAGCGTCTACGGCCGCACGAAACTCGCGGGCGAGCAGGGCTTGGCCGAGGCCAATCCGCGCCACCTGATCCTGCGCACGAGTTGGGTCGTGGGCGCGCATGGCGGCAATTTTGCCAAGACGATGTTGCGCCTGGCGGGCGAGCGCGACAAGCTGACGGTCGTCGCGGACCAGTTCGGCGCGCCGACGTCGGCCGCGCTGCTGGCCGACCTCAGCGCCCACCTCGTGCGCGCGTACGCGCGGGCCGGCGCAGCAGCGTTCCCATATGGCACGTACCATGTGGCGGCCGGTGGCGAGACGAGCTGGCACGGCTATGCGCAATTCGTGATCGGCGAGGCGCTGGCGGCTGGCAAGGTGTTGAAGGCAACCGTCGACGCCGTCGCGCCGCTGTCCACCGAACAGTATCCGACCCCGGCCAGGCGGCCCCTCAATTCGCGGCTCGACACGACCCGCTTCCGCACGACGTTCGACCTGCGCCTGCCGCCCTGGCAGGAGGGCGTGCGCCACGTGCTCCGGCAAATTCTGTGAAAGGCAGCCATGTCCCATGTGAAGCGTAAAGGCATCATTCTGGCCGGCGGCTCCGGCACGCGGCTGTACCCGGTGACGCAGGCCGTCAGCAAGCAGCTGATGCCCGTCTACGACAAGCCGATGATCTACTATCCGCTCAGCACGCTGATGCTGAGCGGCATCCGCGACGTCCTAGTCATCAGCACGCCGCAGGACACGCCGCGCTTCGCCGACCTTCTCGGCGACGGCGGCCGCTGGGGCATGAACATCCAGTATGCAGTGCAGCCTTCGCCGGATGGCCTGGCCCAGGCCTTCATCATCGGTAAGGATTTCGTCGCCAATGATCCGAGCGCGCTCGTGCTCGGTGACAATATCTTCTACGGCCACGACCTGGTGGGGCAGTTGAGTCGCGCCAACGAACGTACCGCCAGCGCGACCGTGTTCGCCTACCACGTGCAGGATCCGGAGCGCTATGGCGTCGTAGAGTTCGATGCCGGACAGCGCGCGCTCAGCATCGAAGAAAAGCCGGCGTTGCCGAAGTCCTCGTATGCGGTGACCGGGCTGTACTTCTACGACAACGACGTGTGCAATGTGGCGGCCGGCATCAAGCCATCGGCGCGCGGCGAACTGGAGATCACGGACGTCAACCGCTGGTACCTGGAGCAGGGCAAGCTGAACGTCGAGATCATGGGCCGCGGCTACGCCTGGCTCGACACGGGCACCCACGACAGCCTGCTCGAGGCCGCGAGTTTCATCGCCACGCTGCAGAAACGGCAGGGTTTGCAAGTGGCATGCCCCGAGGAGATCGCGTATCGCCAGGGCTGGATCGGCGCAACCGATGTGCAGAATCTTGCGGCGCCGCTCGCCAAGAATGGCTATGGTGCCTACCTTCTCAACCTGTTGAAATAAGTCGACTCTATGCCGCTAACCGTTACGCCGACCGCCATACCCGATGTCCTGATGCTGGAGCCAAAAGTCTTTGGCGATGCACGCGGCTTCTTTTTCGAAAGCTTCAATGCCCGTGAATTCGCCCAGGCGACGGGACTCGACACGCAGTTCGTGCAGGACAATCACAGCAAGTCGGCCAAAGGTGTACTCCGCGGTTTGCATTATCAGATTCAGCATCCCCAAGGCAAACTGGTGCGAGTGGTGCAGGGGCGCGTGTTCGATGTGGCCGTCGACTTGCGCAAATCGTCGGCCACGTTCGGACGTTGGGTGGGCATGGAACTGAGTGCGGACAATCACCGCCAGGTCTGGGTGCCGCCGGGATTCGCGCACGGCTTCGTCGTGCTGAGCGAGTCCGCGGAATTCCTCTATAAAACGACGGATTACTGGTATCCGGAGCACGAGCGCACTCTGCTGTGGAACGACCCGGCCCTCGGCATCGATTGGCCCATCGATTTTGCGCCGCAGCTGGCGGCCAAGGACCAGACCGGCAAGCTGCTGGCGCAGGCCGACGTATTCGACTGAACGGGATGCGGCGCGGCTTCGCGCCGCTCCCATAAAACAAAACGGCCGCTTTCGCGGCCGTTTTGCTTTGCAACGATCTGCAACGGAACGCGCAGGCGTCCCGGTTGCGATCAGTGGTGCGTGGTGGTCGTGTGGTTCGTGGTCGTGCCGTTGTCCGAAGCAGCGACGGCGACGGCAGCGACAGCGGTGCCGATGGCGATCAGCGTGCCGGTCGACATGCCACCGATGGAGCTGCTGCTCAGGAAGCCGCCCGAATTCGTGTTGGCGGTGGCGCCGGTGTCCGAACCGGTGCTCGAGGTCGAACCAGCTTGAGCCGATGCGGCGTTGTTACCAGCGGTGGCGCTGGTAGCGGCTTCTTGCGCGAATGCCTGGGCCGACAGCAGGCTCAGAATGGCGGTCGTGACGAGGAGTTTCTTCATTTTGTATCCTTTGTTCAATTAACGGGGCACCTGCAAATCGCAATGTTGCTAGACCATTATATAGCATTTGAACATTGCCTTGATTCATCAATGCCGACGGGAAAGCCAGCTCAGCCAAAAATGTGATTCTTTTCGACGTAAGCAATTTGCAATTTTGACAGAACGTGACGGAGATTCCTACCAGTTTTCCGCATTTTTGTTGTGTGTTCGCATAGTTTCCACCAAAGCGCATGCGTCCAGCGCGCGATATGGGCCGTGTATTGCCGCCTTCTTCTTTTCTGGCTTTCGGGCAATGCCTGGGATAATGCAGGCTTGGACAACGTAGCCGTCTCCCGGACGGCCCGCAAGGAAGCGCACGATGGCAGAAGACAGCGACGCAGAACGGACCGAACCAGCGTCAGAGAAACGACTGAGGCAGGCGCGCGAAGACGGCGACATTCCCCGCTCGCGCGAAGTGGCCACGTTCACCGTGCTGATGACCGCCGGCGCCGGCTTGTGGATGATGGGGGGCGGTATCGTCAACACGCTGTCGACCACCCTGGAACGCGGGTTGTCGCTCGACCGCGAACAGATCTACAACCCGAACGCGCTCATCGAACGCATTGGCGCGGACATCGCCGGCGTGCTGCTCGCGTGCCTGCCGCTGGCGGGCGCCGTCATGCTGATGATGCTGGCGTCGCCGCTGCTCATCGGTGGCTGGAATTTCAGCGCCAAGGCGTTCATGCCCAATTTCGGCAAGCTGAATCCCATGCGCGGGCTGGGCAATATGGTGTCGACCAATGCGCTCATCGAATTGCTGAAGGCCGTCGCCAAGACGCTGCTCGTCGGCGCGGTGGCGTGGTTCGTCGTGCTGAGCCAGAAGGATGCCGTGATCGGCCTCGTCGCCGAACCGTTCAGCAGCGCCGCGCCGCACCTGGGCGGCCTCATCGCCAAGGCGTTCCTGACGATGGTCGGCGCGTTGGGTGCCATCGCCATCCTCGACGGTCCGTACCAGATGTGGCATCACGCCGACAAGCTCAAGATGACGCGCCAGGAAGTCATCCAGGAGTCGAAGGAATCGGACGGCAACCCGCAGATCAAGGGCAAGATCCGCCAGCTGCAGCGCGAAATGGCGAAGAAGCGCATGATGGCCAACGTGCCGACGGCCGACGTCGTCGTCACGAACCCGACCCACTTCGCCGTCGCGCTGAAGTATGGGGAAGGGCAGCGGGGCGCGCCGCGCGTCGTCGCCAAGGGTGCCGACGAGGTCGCGGCGAAGATCCGCGAGCTTGCGAAGGAGCACAAGGTCGCCATGCTGGAAGCGCCGGCGCTGGCCCGTGCGCTGTACAAGCACACGGACATCGACGACGAGATTCCGGAAGCGCTTTACTCGGCCGTGGCGGAAGTGCTGGCCTACGTCTACCAGCTGCGCGCCTACAGCAAGGGCACGCTCGACCAGTATCCGGATCGTCCGCAGCGGCTCCAGGTCCCGCCCGAGATGGACCCGTTCAACCCTGCCTCGCAAAAAGCAGGCAACCGTCCCGGCACCGGTCCGCATTGACGGGAAGGAAGGCTGGCGCACCGCGGTGCGCCAGCCTTTTTTCGTTTGCGGGGCGAAATGCACCGTGTTTGCCCGTCTGCTTCCCGCATGGCCGCTGGCGCGCTCCGGCAATAATGTTGTATCTGGGCAAGTGATCCATCAGAGTCGATGGCGTCCTGGCCCGATCCACACATGTTTCTGAACGACGGAGCACGAATGAACGGTTTCAAATTGCCTCCCTGGCTGCAGAAGATCGGTGCGCGCAGCAACGCGTTGGCGGCGCCGATCCTGATCATCCTGCTGCTGGCAATGATGATCCTGCCGCTGCCGGCGTTCGCACTGGACCTGTTTTTCAGCTTTAACATCGCGATGTCCGTGATCGTGCTGCTGACTGCGCTGTACACGGTCAAGCCGCTCGATTTCATGGCGTTCCCGGCCGTGCTGCTCGTGACCACGATGCTGCGCCTGTCGCTGAACGTGGCGTCGACGCGTGTCGTGCTGACCGAAGGCCACACGGGCGGCGCCGCGGCCGGCAAGGTGATCGAAGCGTTCGGTCACTTCCTGATCGGCGGCAACTACACGGTCGGTCTCGTCGTCTTCATCATCTTGACGATCATCAACTTCACCGTCGTGACCAAGGGCGCAGGCCGTATCGCCGAGGTGGGCGCACGCTTCGCCCTGGACGCGATGCCCGGCAAGCAGATGGCGATCGACGCCGACCTGAATGCGGGCCTCATCGGCGAGCAGGACGCCAAGCTCCGTCGTGCCGAGGTGTCCCAGGAGGCCGAATTCTACGGCGCGATGGACGGTGCGTCGAAATACGTGCGCGGCGATGCCGTGGCCGGCATCCTCGTCACCGTGATCAACGTCGTCGGCGGCCTCATCGTGGGCATGGTCCAGCACGACATGGGGTTCGCAGACGCGATCAAGAATTACACGCTGCTCGCCATCGGTGACGGCCTCGTCGCCCAGATCCCGTCACTGATCATCTCGATCGCGGCCGGTATGGTCGTGTCGCGCGTGGCGAGCGACAAGGACGTCGGCTCCCAGGTCGTCGGCCAGCTGTTCGCGAAACCGGAAGTGCTGTACATCACGGGGGGCATCCTGGGCGGCATGGGCCTGATTCCGGGCATGCCGAACCTCGTGTTCCTGCTGCTGGGCAGCTCGCTGTTCGGCGGCGGTTATCTGTTGGAAAAGCGCCGCAAGAACATGCCGCTGGAAGAACAGCAGGGCGCGGCAGGCGGTGGCGGCCCGGCGGGTACGCCCGGCGGCGGCGCGGCGGCGGCCACGACCCCGGCCGAGCAGGAAGAGGCGAGCTGGCAAGACGTCATGCCCGTCGACACCCTGGGCCTGGAAGTTGGCTACCGCCTGATCCTGCTCGTCGACAAGACGCAGAACGGCGATCTCTTGAAACGCATCAAGGGCATCCGCAAGAAATTCGCGCAGGAAGTCGGCTTCCTGGCGCCGGCCGTGCACATCCGCGATAACCTGGAGTTGAAACCGTCGGCCTACCGCATCACGCTCAAGGGCGTCGAAGTGGGCAGCGGCGAAGCGATGAACGGCCAGTTCTTGGCGATCAATCCGGGCATGGCGAGCGGTACGTTGCCGGGTCTCGTGACGACGGATCCCGCATTCGGCTTGCCGGCCATCTGGATCGACGCCGGCCTGAAGGACGACGCGCAGAGCATGGGCTATACGGTCGTCGATGCCAGCACCGTGATCGCCACCCACCTGAACCACCTGATCACGACGCACGCGTCGGAACTGCTGGGCCGCATGGAAGTGCAGGCGCTGCTCGACCACCTGGCCAAGGATGCACCGAAGCTGGTCGAGGACGTGGTGCCGAAGGTCGTGTCGCTGTCGACCTTGCAGAAAGTGTTGCAGAACCTGCTGCAGGAAGGCGTGCACATCCGCGACATGCGCACGATCATCGAGACACTGTCCGAGCACGGCGGCAGCACGCAGGACCCGACCGACCTGACGTCGCTGGTGCGCGTCGCACTGGGCCGCGCCATCGTGCAGCAACTGTTCCCCGGCACGAACGAATTGTCCGTGATGACCCTGGACAATCGCCTCGAACGCCTGCTCGTGCAGGCGCTGAACGCGGGCGGCGACGGCACGGGCATCGAACCGGGGCTGGCCGACACGATCGTCCAGCAGGCGGCCAATGCTGCGCAGCAACAAGAGGCCATGGGCCTGACGCCGGTTCTCTTGGTGCCCGGGCCGCTGCGCACGCTGTTGTCGAGGTTCCTGCGGCGGGCATTGCCGCAACTAAAAGTGCTGTCGCATTCAGAAATTCCAGAGAGCAAAACCATTCGCGTGACCAGCTTGGTAGGTGCGGCTTGATATCAAGAAACCTTATAAAGGGCATCCAGTGCAGTAAACGTGGTTTCCTAATCCTTTGCGACACATTATCGGTTGTTGCGCCGCAACGGGGTGGGCGCACACGGTGTTAAAAGTCAAATTGCAATGTTGATTCGTGATAACATCACGCATCCATGGATCGGGCTCGGCCATGGGGATGCATTGTGTCGCTCATTATTTCTGAGCGTTAATCGATAACACCTCTTCGTCCATCTGCAATACGCGCTGGGATGGCACATAAGTGCGTGAGGGAAAAAGGATAATGTCGGAAATTCAGTTCTTTCAGCTCGCGTCGGTCGCTTTCGCTGCAAGTCTCGTGGTCAGTCTGCTCATCGTCATGTCGCAAAAGTGGCATGGCGGGCTGTCACACGATCATGATCTGAATGGTGTGCAAAAAGTGCATACGACGGCTGTTCCACGCATCGGGGGCCTTGCCGTTCTCGCGGGCGTCGTGCTGGGATGTATCAGTTTTGGTCGCATGTACCAGGCCTCGCGGACGCCGCTGATCGGCACGGAAATGGTCTTGTTGCTCATCGCGAGCCTGCCGGCGTTCCTGGCCGGCCTCATCGAAGACTTCACCAAACGCGTGTCGGTGCGCGTGCGCCTGCTTGCGACCGCGCTGAGCGCTTTGGTCGCAAGCGCTTTGCTCGGCGCCACCCTGAGGGAACTGGATATTTGGGGTGTGGATGCGTTGCTCGCGTTTACCCCGGTTGCGCTTCTGGTGACTGCTATCGTTGTCGCCGGCGGCTCGAATGCGATCAATATCATTGATGGCTTCAACGGCCTGTCGAGCAGCACGATCGTCATCATGGCGGCAGGCCTGGCGGCGGTCGCAGTGCGTTGCGGCGACCATCTCGTCGCGGACCTCGGAATGGTGGTGATCGGCGCAACGCTGGGTTTCATGGTCCTGAATTACCCGCGCGGCAAATTGTTTCTAGGTGATGGCGGCGCATATTTCCTCGGGTTCTGGGTGTCGGAAATGGCCGTGTTGCTGCTCGTCCGTAACGCCAGCGTGAACGCCTGGCAGGTGCTCTCCATCTGTGCTTATCCGGTGATCGAGGTGTTGTTCAGCATTTATCGTCGGCGCTTCATCCAGAATGTCAGCCCGGGTGCGCCGGACGCGTTGCATCTGCATACGCTCGTGTATCGCCGTATGGTGTTCAAGTACGTCGACAAGAGTTCGCGCAATCCGTGGAAACGCAACGCCGCGGTAGCCTGCATCATCCCACCCGTCGTTGCCGTGTGCGTGGCCGCGAGCGTGCTGGTCGGGACTTCGATCGCGATGAGCATCCTGACGGTGCTGGCTCAGGTGCTGATCTACATCGCGGTGTACGGGCGTCTCGTGCGTGGACGCTGGACGACAGCCGAGGCGGGCAGGATCGATGCCGACGTCAGCGTCAACCCCAGGTTGCGGTAACTATCTGGAAGCGAATATAAAAAACGGACCCTCAGCGGGTCCGTTTTTGTATCCACCAGTGCTGGAACCATATGGCGATCTGGAGCAGCAGGCCGGTAACGAAGAGATAGTCGGACAATATGCCCGTGCGCGCGGCTGCGGCGATGACGCCGGCCAGCAGGAAAAACGTGCGCAGAACGGTAATACTTCGATCGATCGACTCGCAGACATGCACGAGGACGGTTTCCACGTTGGCAGCGGAATGACGCTTCGGTAATCTCAGTTTCATTTGCCGGCCTTTCGATGTCTGACCATCTCATCAATTTCAGTTGCAGTCTAGCATGAGCTTTGGAGCAAGTCGTTACATTTGAATAGATTTGCAACAACTAAATTGCAAATCATCTAATAGATTCCGTTTTCTTCGACACTTTTGCACAATTCGCTACATTGTGCATGGCAAACTGGCAATTTGTCACGCGATTGATGATGGCCGGCGTAACAAGCGCTGCAACTTCAAGTCCGCATCTCCTATGTCCAGCTCGGGACGTCGAGAGTTTGAGTTTGTTTGAATAGGCGGAGTTTCCCCCGCCTTTTCATCCGATCGTTTCCTGTCGGCATCGTCAATAATTCTCTCCGTGAATGGGGCATTGTGCCCGCGTGACCGGACAGCGAACCACCTGAGCGACAGCCAGCAAGAGCGGAGAAAAACGATGAACGTGAAGAAATTTACAGCGGCAACTTCCCGCGAAGCCCTGCGCAAAGTGCGCGAGGCCCTGGGCCCTGACGCGGTCATCCTGTCGAACCGTCCCGTCGACGGCGTCGTCGAGATCCTGGCGCTGGACAACGACGACGTCGCCTCGCTGGCGTCGCCGTCGCCGGAATCGGAAATGGCCGCGCCGCGTCCGAACCTGCGCATGCAGGAACCGTCGTTCGACGATCTCGACGAGCCGGCACCGGTCGCACGCCCGGCAGCGCGCCCGGCGGCGCGCCCGTTCCAGGAAGCAGCGCCGGCACCGCGCGCGTTCCAGGAAGCCCCGGCCGCACGCCAGCCGCTGGATCGCCAGCAGATGAATCCGCTGTACGACATGGACGAGCCGGCCGTGCCGCCCACGTACGCCAACCGCCGCGCGCCGCAACCGGAAGCGCCCGCATTCGACATGGCCGCGATGACGGCGATGATGTCGGCCGCGATCGCCCAGGCGAAAGAATCCGCCGCCGCCGAAATGCACGGCATGATGAACGAGATCCGCGCCATGCGCGGCATGATGGAAACGCAGCTGTCCGAGCTGTCGTGGGGCAGCACCCAGCAGCGCGAACCGCAGAAGGCCGCCGTGCTGCGCGAGATGCTGGCCGCCGGCTTTTCCGCGAGCCTGTCGCGCTACCTGATCGACAAGCTGCCCGCCGGCAAGGATGCTGCCGAGTCGCTGCGCTGGGTCAAGACGGTCCTGGCACGCAACATCACGACGATGGCCGACGAGGATGCCATCCTCGACCGCGGCGGCGTGTTCGCGCTGGTCGGCCCGACCGGCGTCGGCAAGACGACGACGACTGCGAAGCTAGCCGCGCGCTGTGTGATGCGCCACGGTCCGGACAAGCTGGCGCTGATCACGACGGACGCCTATCGTATCGGCGGCCACGAGCAACTGCGCATCTACGGCAAGATCCTGGGTGTGATGGTGCACTCGGTGAAGGACGAGGCCGACCTGCGTATCGCCCTGAAGGAATTGCGCAACAAGCACACGGTGCTGATCGACACGATCGGCATGTCGCAGCGCGACCAGATGGTGACGGAGCAGGTCGCCATGCTGACGGAGTCCGGCGCCGACGTGAAACGCCTGCTGTGCCTGAACGCGACGTCGACCAACGAAACGCTGAACGAAGTCGTGCGCGCCTACCAGGGCACGGGCCTGGCCGGCGCCATCATGACCAAGATGGACGAAGCCGCGTCGATCGGCAACGTGCTGGACGTGCTCGTGCGCCAGAAGCTGAACCTGCACTACATCTCCAACGGCCAGCGCGTGCCGGAAGACCTGCACCTGGCCGACCGCGCGATGCTCGTCGACCGCGCGTTCCGCACCAAGCGCGACGCCGCCTCCCAGATCGCCGATGCCGACCTGCCGCTGATGATGTCCGGCCTGGGCAACCTGAACAACGACCGTTCGCTGCGCGAGGTGTATGTTGGCTAGTTTCGATTTCGACCAGGCGGAGGGCCTGCGCCGGATGCTGGCGGGCCCCAAGCCGCGCATCGTGACCTTTCTTTCCGCTACGCCCGAGGACGACAAGGGCGCCATGCTCGTCAACCTGGGCGCCTCGCTGGCCCAGTCCGGCAACGACGTGATGATCGTCGACGCCTGCACGCGCGACTACGGCGTGGCCCAGCGCCTCGGCGTCGACCGCGGCCCGAGCCTGCTGCAGGTGGCGCGCCAGGAGTGCGCGCTGAACCAGGTGATCCATTCCGTGCCGCAGGGCTTTGCCGTCACGACGTTGGCCCGTACGCCGTGCGCGAGCGGGGACGACGCGCGCCGCTTGGCCAAGACGTTCGACGTGCTCGTCAAGCAGGCCGGCAGCATCATCATGGTCGACGGCGAATTTTCGGCGGATGGTTCGTTCCCGGTGCCGATCATGGCGTCGTCCGAAATCGTCGTGCAGGTGTCGACGAGCGCCACGTCGATCACGAATGCCTATGCGCTGATCAAGCGCCTGTCGCAGCACCTGGGCCGCCGTCCGTTCGGCATCCTCGTCACGGGCGCGACCGAGGCCGAGGCGAAGGTCGTATACGATAATATGTCATCTGCGGCAACTCGTTACTTGGCGGTAACGCTGACCTCGATGGGTTCCGTGCCGGCGGACGAGTATCTGCACCGCGCCGCGCGCCTCGGGCGCGCCGTCGTGGACGCATTCCCGCTGGCCGGCGCATCGGTGGCGTTCCGCCGTCTGGCCGGGCGCTTCGCGCGCACGGGCATGCAGCAGGGCCGGGCCGCTTGACGCGGCATTGACTAACGAATCACTGGAACCATGTACACGGTCAAAGGGAAAGCGGACAAGAACTTTTTGCTGACGGAACACATGCCGTTGGTGAAGCGTCTCGCCCACCAGATGAAGGCCAAGCTCCCGCCGTCCGTCGAAGTCGATGACCTGGTCCAGGCAGGCATGATCGGCCTGCTCGATGCGATCAACCGCTACGAGGAAAACCACGGCGCGCAGTTCGAGACGTACGCTGTGCTGCGCATCCGCGGCGCCATGCTTGACGAGCTGCGCAGCAGCGACTGGATGCCGCGTTCCACGCGCGCCAATATGCGCAAGGTCGAGCAGGCGATGGCCACCTTGCAGCAGCAACTGGGCCGTCCGCCCAGCGAATCGGAAGTGGCGCTGTCGCTCAAGCTGCCGCTGGCCGAGTACCAGGAATTGCTGGGCGATTCCGGCGGCCACCAGCTCCTGTATTACGAGGATTTCCACGACGAGGACGGCAACGACAGCTTCCTCGACCGCTATGCCGTCGACGATGACGATCCGCTGAAGAGCCTGCTCGACACGGACTTCCGCCAGACCGTCATCGACGCCATCGACGCGCTGCCTCCGAGAGAGAAGATGCTGATGGGCCTGTACTACGAAGAGGAACTGAACCTCAAGGAGATCGGTGCCGTGATGGGCGTGTCGGAATCGCGCGTGTCGCAGCTGCACACGCAGGCCGTGGCGCGCCTGCGTACCTATCTGCGGGAGCGCTCGTGGACCTGACCAGCCTGCTCGGTCTCGCGCTGGCGCTGGCCGGCGTCTTCATCGGGCACACGCTCGACGGCGGCAAATTCTCTTCGCTGATCCAGCCGGCCGCCTTCGCCATCGTTGTCGTCGGCACGTTCGGCGCCGTGCTGCTGCAGACCAAGTCGCGGGCATTCGTGCGCGGCGTGCGCATGCTGCGCTGGGTGTTCGTCACGCCGCCCGACCGCCGCCAGGCGCTGGCCCGCGAGATCCACCTGTGGAGCCTGTCCGCGCGGCGCGACGGCCTGCTGTCGCTCGAGCAGTACATGGCGAAGGCCGATCCGTTCGTGCAGAAGGGCTTGCGGCTCGTCGTCGACGGCATCCAGCCGGACAAGCTGCGCAGCTTGCTCGACACGGAAATCAACAACTACGAATTCCGCGAGCGCCAGGCCGCCCGCATCTGGGAATCGGCGGCCGGCTATGCGCCGACGGTCGGCATCCTCGGCGCCGTGCTGGGCCTGATCAACGTGATGGAAAACCTGTCCGACCCGTCGCGCCTGGGCGCCGGCATTGCCGTCGCGTTCGTGTCGACCGTGTACGGCGTGGGCCTCGCGAACCTGTTCTTCTACCCGGTCGGCAACAAGATCAAGGGCATCGTCGCCGAGCGCGTGGCCCAGTACGAGATCCTGACCGACGTCTTCCACGACATCGCCACGGGCGACTACACGCGCGTGATCGAAGAGCGCGTCGCCTGCCTGCTGGCGCACCATTGACGGGCCGTCCATGGCGCGCCGCAGACCGTACGAGCAGGACACCGAGAACCACGAACGCTGGCTCATTTCCTACGCCGACTTCATTACCTTGCTGTTCGCGTTCTTCGTCGTGATGTACGCGGTGTCGGTCGTGAACATCGGCAAGTACACGGTGCTGTCGGAAGCGCTCGGCGACGCCTTCGGCGGGCGCGGCGCGGCGAACCGGACGAACACCATGGTCGAGGTCGACACGTTGCCGCTGTCGAACATCCTCGCCCACAAGCGGGCGGAGGCCGCCAAGCGCGACCGCGAGCGCCTCGACCTGCTGGCGAAGAAGCTCGACAGCATCCTGAAACCCCTCGTCAACAGTGGCAAGGTGCGCGTGACGCAGACGGCGCGCGGCATCACGCTCGAGATCAACGCCAGCGTCCTGTTCGACGAGGGCGACGCCGCGCTGACACCGCCCGCGCAGGAGACCTTGCGCACGGTCGCCGGGCTGCTCAAGGACGATACGCACGGGATCGAGGTCGAAGGGTTCACGGACGACACGCCGATCGGCAACCCGGCGTTCGCGTCGAACTGGGAATTGTCGGCCGTGCGGGCCACGACCGTCGTGCGCCTGTTCGCGGCCAGCGGCGTGGCCGAGGCGCGCCTGGCCGCCGTCGGGCGCGGCGCCAACCGGCCGGTGGCGTCCAACGGCGATCCGGTCGGGCGCGCGCGCAACCGGCGCGTGGCCATCACCATCCTGTCCGGCGCCGGCGCGTAGCGGTCGCGCGTGCGCGAGGGGCGCACGGTACAATCGTTCCAACCCGACGGCGGCGTCGATGGAACGAGGAGAGCGGATGAACCTGCATGCAAGCCTGAGCGTCGATGCGCGCCACGACAAGGTCTGGGTCACCTTCCGGGCGGAAAACCGCGGCGAGCGCCGCGTGTGGCTGCCGCGCGGGCTCGCCGCCGACTCCCGGCCCGCCGGCCGCCTGTTCGACGTGCGCCTGCATCCGGGAGGCGTGGCGATCGCGTTCGTCGGCAGGGCGGCGCCCGGCACCGCAGGCGCCGCGTCGGATTGGCTCGAGCTCCCGCCGCATTCCGCCCACACGCACACGGTCGACATCACGTCCGACTACGCCTTCCGGTCCGGCGACCATACCTACGAACTCCGTTACGCCGGCCTCGCGCTGGCCGACATCCACCAGCTTGACGCGACGACCCCCTTCGTCACCGACACCTTGATGTTCCGTCACAGCGCGCCGTGAGCCGGCGACTGCACGCTTACGTGTTCATTACACTAGCCACAAAGTACACTTGCCGGTAAGCCTGGTGGTGTAGCGATCGCCCCGTTGGCGCAAAGCTTCGTCGATTCACGCCAATCGATTACACTCGCAAAATTTCGAACGATAGTCCAGGTCGAGCGGGGAAGCCTTAAGAGAAAAACGGATTCACCTTGCACGTGAATCCGTTTTAGCTATCGGCGCCAGCAGTCAATGCCTTTTGTCGCCGGCGTGATGAATCTTCCGCCTTTTCGTTCAAATTCTCATCAGCTTCCTGATCCCGCTTCGGACCGGTGCCTCGTAATAGCGTTCCAGTACTAGGGCTGCGACTGAACTTACCGCGATGGTGGTCAACGCCACAACGACTGTCGGCTGCTTCATGAGCAGTCGATTCACGACGCCGAAGGCCAGGGGGTGAATCAGGTATACGCCATAGCTCAGCCGGCCGAGCGCATCGGCCACGGTAGACGCAAAGCCTGGCGTCGGCAAGCCGCTCGAGCACAGGGCCAGTGCAGTCGCGGACAGGGAGAGCATCACACCATTCACGCCGAGCAGATTGTCTTCGCTGTGTACCGATAGTAGCGGAAGCGCGGCGGCGGCGAACCCGAACACCCAGAGCGGCGAATAGCGAATTGCACCGGACTGGATTACCCGGCCTATGCAGCAGCCGGCCATGAAGTAAAAGGCGAAGCTGAGCGGCTGCGTGTACGTAACCCAAGCCGTGGCCAGCGAAGCGCCGCCGAGTGTCCGATTGACGAACACGTGCTGCAGTACAAACGATAGAACAAGCATCAGCAGCCAAGCGCGGCTCTGTGTGGCTGCCAGCAACACTGGGAAGACCAGATAGAACACGAATTCGATTCCGAGTGACCAGCCGCCGGTGATGGCTGAGGTGCTGCCTGGGTTGCCGAGACCAAAGGCGAATGAGATGTTCAGCAGCGTGTCACCGATCAGGTGGCCGACTGGCTGATGTTTGACCAGGGCCAGACCTGCAGTCAAGGCTAGCACCATGCAGAGCAGCGGCGCCAAGCGCAGGAACCGCAGGGCGATGAACTTGCCCGCGTCATACCCTTGGGCGAACTTGTGGTTGTAGGCGATGAACATGCTCGCCCCGCTCAGCACGAAGAACACATAAACGCAATACCGTCCGATCCCATCGAGGGACACCTGATCGCGCCACCAGAGAATGTGATAGAAAGCGACCGCGATCGCGCAGAGGCCGCGGAGCAAGTCGAAGCCTTCGATCCTGTCGGCAATCGCGCTGGTCGAGGTGGAAATGGTCGAGGTTGCAGTTTTCATATTGGAGGTTTTTGGTGAGCATCCGTCTTATATCCGAGATGGCATTACTCTGCAACCATTCAGTTCAGTTCGCTCGCCCCCTGTTGGATGCCCGCATCTTTGCGTCGCCGCCGGGCAAGCTCGGCCAGCAACGGCAACTGCGTGCAAGGCCTGCGCCGGGGCAAGCTAGGAATGCAGTTGCGGCGTGCACGTCGGCCATGGTTGCACCATCGTCCGCGGCGGGGGCGGGGGCGGTGTTGAGGCGGTCGGCGGGCACCTCGGTAGAGTAGTTCGAGCCTTGGATCTCGCCGTTTAGCAATTCTGGAATAGGTCCGTGTTGGGCCTTTCGGTACGAGGTACGGATATGCAAGCTGGCGCCGCAAGATCAAGCGCTTGGCGAAAGGTGCGGGGTTTGCAACGGCCAGTGGTAAGGCTGTGACGATGGCTAACGCAAATCACCGAAGACTCAGACGCTGTAGAGAACCCTACGGATCATTGGGCATCGGAGCGATTTCATGGCGTAGCAGGTTGTAGGCGATGAGGAAACCACACACTTCCATTGCCGGCAATGTGCGCCAGCGTCGCCGCATACTTCAGCACTGCCTGTTTTATTGCACGATATCCAGTTCGATTGCACAGCACCGCTCTTACGCTGTGCGGCGATCTGCCGTTCGGAAAACGCTGGGCGCCGCCCAAGGATGACAGGAATTGTGGTCCGGCGGACAGCCACGCATTTGATGAGCCGTGCCTGCCGGGCTCGCGCCGACAGACATTCGCCAACTTGACGCGACGACACCCCTAGTCAACTACACCGACGCTCCGTCGCATCACGCTCTGGGCCCACGCAGCGCCTTCGTTGCGATAACTTGCCGTAGGCAGGCAACTTGCTGCATTATCGCAACAATTTGGCCAAGATGATAAAGTATTGCTCGATTTACATTTGATAGGTTGATATCATTTGTTGATTCTCTGAGCATTAATGTTTCATAAGAGAATCTACTCCACCCGGCCGGCGCGCGAGCGCACGGCACCTATGTTTCAGCACATGACTATCGAGCACGACAGCCACGCTTTCCGCATGAGCGGATTCCGCACGACCGGTCCCGGCGCACGTCCGGCGCCCGTCGCGGGCCGGCCGCGTGCGGGCGGGGCGGCATGAGGCGGCGTTCCGGAAGGTTGCCGTCCACCGTGCGGCTGTCCGTCCTGACGGCGTTGCTGGCCGTGTTCATGGGCTGGCTCATGCTGGGCCACGCCGCGCTGCTGCCGTGGGATCCGCGCTGGTACCTGACGGCCCATACGGCGATGGAAGTGTTCTCGGTTGTCGTCGCCATGCTCGTGTTTTCCACCGGCTGGCATGGCATCGGGCGCGACATGCCGATCCGCGTGGCGCTGCTGTCGCCCACCGCGCTGGCAGTCGGCCTGCTCGACTTCGGCCACCTGATGTCCGTGGCGGGCATGCCGGGCAGTGCGGGGCGGGGCATCGAATTCTGGCTGCTGGCCCGCGCCGTCAGTGCCGCCGCGCTGCTCGTCGCCGCGTTCGCCCCGCGCGAACGGACCGTCGGCCGCCGCGTGCGCGGCTGGGCGGTGCTGGCAGCGCTCGCGCTCGCCGCGCTCGGTTACTGGCTCGCCGTGGCCGACCCGCTGACCTTGCCGGCGACGTATGTGCCGGGGCAGGGGCTGACGCCGTTCAAGATCGGTTGCGAGGTCGTGCTGATCGCGTTGAATGCGCTCGCCGCGTTGTTCCTGCTGCGCCGCGCCCTCGTCACGGGCTTGCGCACCGACCGTTACCTGGCCGCGACGGCTGCGGTGATGGCGCTGGGCGGCGTCAGTTTCGCGACGTATGCGCGGCCGGACGACGTCGTGAACCTCGTCGGCCACGTGTACAAGGTGATCGCCTACCTGTGCCTGCACCGCGCGATCTGGGTGGCGGCCGTGCAGGCGCCCTATCTGCGGCTGCAGCGGTCGGAGCGTTCGCTGGCCGAGAGCGAAGCGGGCTTCCGCAGCCTGATGGAATGCGCGCCGGACGCCATCCTGCTGGTCGGCGGGGAAGGGCGCATCACGATGATGAACGCGCGCGCGGAAAGCCTGTTCGGCGTGCCGCGCGAGACGGCCGCCGGTCTGCCGCTGGACGTGCTCGTGCCGGCCGGCGCCGGCGACGCCGAGCTGGATTGCCGCCGCCTGTACGGCCCCGCTTTCCCGGCCGACGTGCGCCGTGCCGTCATGCCGGGCGGCCAGCAGGTGGCCATCGTGCGCGACCTGTCGGAGCGGCGCCGGCTCGAGCGGGCCCTCGTCGAGCAGCTCACGCACGACGCCCTGACTGGCCTGCCGAACCGCAACCGCATCCTGGAGGCGCTGGACGAGGCGATCGCGGGCGCGCGCCAGGACGGGCGCACGCTGGCCGTGCTCGTGTTCGACCTGCACGAGTTCCGCAAGATCAACAGCGGCTACGGCTATGCCGGCGGCGACGACGTGTTGCGGGAGTGCGTCGTCCGGCTGTCCGGTGTGCTGGCCGCCGGCGACATGCTGGCGCGCCAGGGTGGCAACGAATTCATCGTCGTGCAGAAACACGCGGGCCAGGACGCCGCCACGGCGCTGGCCGAGCACCTGCTGGAGGCCGTGCGCGAGCCGTTCCTCGTCGGCGGGCAGCGCGTGTTCCTCGCGGCCAGCGTCGGCATCGCCCTGCTGCCGGATGGCCGCTGCGGTGCGCACGAATTGCTGCAGATGGCGCAGGTGGCGATGGCCGGGGCGAGAGCCGAGGGCCCGGCGCGGTACCGCTTCCACACGGACGCGATGGCGCTGGCAATCCGCGAACGGGTCGACATGGAATCGCTGCTGCGCCACGCCATCGAGCGCAACCAGTTCGCGCTGCAATACCAGCCGCGCGTGGACCTGGCCAGCGGCGCCGTGCTGGGCGTCGAGGCCCTCGTGCGCTGGCGCCATCCGGTGCTGGGCCTCGTGCCGCCCGCGCGCTTCATCCCGCTGGCCGAGGAGACGGGGCTCATCGACGATCTCGACATGTGGGTGCTGGACGAAGCCTGCACGCGCGCGGCCGCGTGGCGCGCGCAGGGGCTGCCGCCGCTGCGCGTGTCCGTCAACCTGTCGGCGCGCCAGTTCCAGCAGGCCGGCCTCGCGCAGCGCGTCCAGGCGGCGCTGGCGCGGAGCAGCCTGCCGCCGGGCTGCCTGGAGATCGAGATCACGGAAAGCACGGTGATGCGCGACACGGCCGAGGCGGCAAGCGTGCTGCGTTCGCTGAAGGCGCTCGGCGTGGCGTTGTCGATCGACGACTTCGGCACCGGCTATTCCTCGCTCAGCTACCTGAAGCGCTTCCCCATCGACGTGCTGAAGATCGACCGCTCGTTCATCAGCGACGTGACGGCCGACGCGAACGACGCCGCGATCGCGCGCGCGATCATCGCGCTGGCGCATACCTTGAACCTGGAGGCGGTGGCGGAGGGTGCCGAGACGGCCGAGCAGGTGGCGTTCCTGCGCGAGAACGGGTGCGATGAAATCCAGGGGTATTACTTCAGCCCGCCCGTGTGGCCGGAGCAGATCGAGGCCATGTTCGCGCGGGACGCCGCGGTGGAATAAAGTGTGCCGAACGCGTGGACGGACGAGCCGTCCACCCTACCGGACACGCGGCGTTACCTGTAGGGTGGACAGCTTTGCTGTCCACGCGTTCAAATCACAGAAGAATCGCGAGAACGGCTCAGCCGACCACGAACCGGCGCGACGGCCCCGTCGACATGGTTTGCCCGCCCGGGCCGTAGACGCCGCCCGGATTGCCGCCCGGACCGCGCAATTCGCCCAGCGCGGCCTGCGTCTGGCCCAGCTGGCGGTTGACCAGCATGCCGTTGACGCGGTTGAGTTCTTTTGCTTCGCGGGTCAGGTCGAGCAGGCGGTTCCAGTCCGCGCGGTGCTCGTCGTTGCCGCCGACGGCCAGCCACGGCTCCATCCCCGTTTCGTCCGCGGGAAAACCGGCGGCGGCGAGGGCCTTGTGGCGTACGCGCGACAGGGTCGCGGCGCGCTGCGCCAGTTGCAGCTTGTTGGGGGTAATGGTCGACAGGCCATCCGCATCCGCACTGATCAGGAGCTGTTGCTCCGTTTTCATCAGTTCCACGATGGAACCGATCACTTGCTGTTCGTCGCGCAGGGTTGCGCCGGGGGATGCTATGGCCATGGGTTATCTACTGTTTTCGGGAATGCAGCAGGTCGCGCACTGTATCGAGCAGGCCGTCCGCCACTTTCTCGGAATTGACGTGGAATTGGCCATCCGCGATGGCCGCTTTAATACGTTCGACCTTCTTGCTGTCGAACACTTGGCTGGTGCCACCAGCCGCGAGCGCCTGGCCTTGCGGGGACAGGCGCACGGTATCGGCTGCAGCGGGCGTGACCGTCCTCGCGGCGGCCGCGTCGCTGCTCTTCGCAGTCGTGGCCGGCGTGTTATTGGCTTGAACGCCTGCGTTGCTCTTGAGTGTATCGTTGATTTTCACAGCATCATCCTTCTCAGGTCGGAGCAGAAAGCCCGGGATCTGCCTGAAGTAACGGCCATGTTGCCGAAAACTTTAGGGGACATCAAACAAATGCGGCCGGATGCCGTATTTGAAAGCCCATGCTGCTCCATGCTGCCTTAAAACGCCACCTCGACCATCCCGCCGGCGTGCGCCGTGCCGCTGACGACCGAGCCGGACGGCATCCGCACTTGCACGACCTGGCCGTCGCTGGCATTGCCGATGGCCTTGCCTTCGGCCGATACCGAAAATCCATTGCCGTTCGACACCAAGCGTACGGCCTGGCCCTGTTGCACGACGGGTTTGCTGCGCAGCGTGTCGAGGCGCAGCGGCGTGCCGGCCGCCAGCGACACGGTCGGCGTGCGGCCGATGGCCTGCGCCATGTCCGTGATGATGCCGTTCGGCATCGCGGCGATGTCGCCTTTTACCAACACGAGCTGGCTTTGCTCGATCGCCTGGCCCTGGGCCAGCGGCAGCGCGGCCGCGACGTATTCCGCCTGCACGTTCACCTGCGCCTGCACGAAGATCGTCCAGTTCGACGGCGCCGTGCAGCGCACGCCCACCGTGGTCTTGCCCCAGGCACGTGCGCCCGGCTGCAGGAAGGCTTCCGGCGCGGGGCAGGCGGCGAGGGCCGTGCGGGCGTCGATCGCGCCCACTTTCACCGTCACGGTGCCGGGCAGGCCGGCCGTCTGCGTCTGCAGGAACTGCTCGACGACGGTGCGCAGGGCGTTGACGTTTTGGCGGCCGGTGGGCTGCGTCTGCGCGGTCGCCAGCGAGGCGGTTGCGGCGAGCAGGGCGATGAGGAGCGTGCGTTTCATAAATAAAGGGTGTGCGGGTTTTTGCGACGCTGCCATCTTAGGTCCGGGGTGGCCCGGTCGAAAGGTCGAATAGCCGTGGTTTGCGTCTCTTTATTGCCCGATTGGAAGAGTTCGCCCGTCCGTATGATCCATCCTGTCCACCACCAGATGCCTGGCAACCAGGGAGCAATCATGATCGGCAAACTCGACGACTACCTGCGCTTCAATGAAACGGCGCTCAGCCTGCGTTCGCAGCGCCAGGAATTGCTGGCGTCGAACATCGCCAACGCGGATACGCCGAACTTCAAGGCGCGCGACATCGATTTTTCCAGCGCCCTGCAAGGTGCGCTGGCCCGGGCGACGAACTCGGCCCCGCTGGCGACGACGTCCGGCGCGCATTATCCGAACGCCAAGGCGGCCGCCGACGGCAAGACGCTGGGCGACGGTGCCACGCCCGTGCTGTACCGCACGGTGACGCAGGGCGCCGTCGACGGCAACACGGTCGACATGGATACGGAACGCACCCAGTTCGCCGACAACGCGCTGCGCTACGAAGCCGGCATCACGATGCTCAACCAGCAGATCCGCAATATGCTCGCGGCGATCCAGGGAGGCCAGTAATCATGTCTTTATTTAATGTCTTCAACGTGGCCGGGTCGGCCATGAGCGCCCAGGCCCAGCGCCTGAACACGACGGCCAGCAACCTCGCCAACGCCGACAGCGCGACGAGCGCCACGGGCCAGGCCTACCGCGCCAAGCAGGTCGTGTTCGAGGCCGTCCCGATGGAAAGCGGCACCGGCGTCAAGGTGCGCGAAGTGGTCGAGGATGCCTCGCCCCTGAAGCAGGTGTACGACCCCAAGAATCCGCTGGCCGACGACAAGGGCTATGTCTCGATGCCCAACGTGAACGTCGTCGACGAGATGGTCAACATGCTGTCGGCCTCGCGCTCGTACCAGACGAACGTCGAGACGATGAACGCGGCCAAGACCATGCTGCTCAAGACGCTGACCCTCGGCCAGTAATTCCGATAACCGCACACTCACACTGACACGCTCCCATGGCGACCGTAACCAATACCACCAGCACGCCCGTCACCGACCTGATGGCGACGATGAACACGAAGAAGGCGGCCAGCACCGACAGCGTGTCCGCCGACACCGACAAGTTCATGACCTTGCTCGTGACCCAGCTGCAGAACCAGGACCCGCTGAACCCGATGGACAACGCCCAGATGACGAGCCAGCTCGCGCAGCTGCAGACCGTGACGGGCGTGAACAAGTTGAACACCACGCTGGAATCGTTGAAGTCCAGCTACCAGAGCTCCGAAGCGATGCAGGCGACGAACCTGATCGGCCACGGCGTGCTCGTCGCGGGCAGCGGCGTCACCCTGGCCAGCGGCAAGGCCGTGCTGGGCGTGGAACTGGGCAGCGACGCCGACAACCTGAAGGTCGTCATCAGCGACGCCAAGGGCAACGAGGTTGAGACGATGGACCTCGGCGCGCAGAAGGCCGGCGTGCTGCCGCTGGCGTGGAACGGCGTGCCCGATCCGACCAAGCTCGACAGCAGCGGCAACCCCGTCACCCTGGGCGACGGCAACTATACGTTCAAGGTCGTGGCGACGCGTGGCGGCGCCAACCTCACCGACGCCAAGGGCCTGTCGTTCGACAGCGTCGCCAGCGTCACCACCAACAGTACCGATGGCGTCAAGGTGAACCTGTCCGGCAAGGGCACGCTCACGCTGGCCGACATCAAGGAAGTCTTGTAAGCGCCGCTTGCAAGACCACCCAACGCATCGAACGAACAACAGGAGCACAACATGTCCTTCCAACAAGGCCTGAGCGGCTTGAACGGCGCCGCGAAATCGCTGGACGTCATCGGTAACAACATCGCCAACGCAAGCACCGTCGGCTTCAAGGGCTCGACGACGGAATTCGCCGACGTCTACGCGCGCTCGCTGAGCGGCGCCGGCGCGGCGCAGGCCGGCATCGGCGTGAGCGTGGCGTCCGTCGCCCAGCAGTTCACGCAAGGTAATATCGAGACGACGGCGAACCCGCTCGACATCGCCATCAACGGCGGCGGTTTCTTCCGCACCGAGATGGGCGGCGCCGTCCAGTACACCCGCAACGGCCAGTTCTCGCTGGACAAGAACGGCTTCATCGTGACGCCGCAGGGCGCGAACGTGACGGGCTACGGCGTCTCCGCGAACGGCCAGATCCTGGCCAGCACGCCGACGCCGCTGAAGATCAGCACGGTCGACATGAAACCGAACGCGACCACGAAGGTCGATACGTCGATCAACCTCGACTCGCGCGAGGCGACGCCCACCAACTTCCCGTTCAGCGCGAACGACGCGACCACGTACAACAAGCAGGTCCCCGTCAGCGTGTACGACTCGCTGGGCAACGAACACACGATGTCGCTGTACTACGTGAAGACGGGCTCGGGCACGTGGGACGTGTACGCCGGCGCCGACGGCACCGAGATCAGCAACGTCAGCGTGGAGAAGGCCGCCGGCAGCGACCCGACCGCGATGGCCGCGCGCGCCGCCTGGACGGCCGCGACGAAGGCATCGCCCCAGGACCCGGCCGCCGTCGCCGCCGCGCTGTCGAGCTATGCCGCCGCCGCATCGACAGCCGTCACCACAGCGGCGGGCGCCGCCGGCGCCACCGCGGCGACCGTCACCGCCATCCAGTCCGCGGCCTCGAGCTCGGGCGCCACGGTCGGCTACACGCCGGACCAGGTCGATCGGGACATCGCGGCCGCCGTGTCCGTGCCGTCCGTGCCGATCGGCACGCTGAAGTTCGACTCGAACGGCGCGCTGTCGGCCCCCTTGATGTCGCCGCAGACGCTGCCGCTCGCCGTGTCGTTCCCCGTGTATCCGGCAACGGGCGCCAAGGAGACGCTGGCGATCAACGTCGGCTTCAATGGCAGCACCCAGTACGGCGCCGACACGAGCGAAAAGCTGACGACGCAGGACGGCTTCACGGCCGGCCACCTGCAGCGCTTCTCGGCCGCGGCCGACGGCACCTTGCAGGGCCAGTACAGCAACGGCCAGACCCGGGCGCTGGGCCAGGTCGTCCTTGCCAATTTCACCAACTCGAACGGCCTGGAGCCGATCGGCAACAACTCGTGGACCGAGACGTCGGCGTCCGGTACGCCGCTGCTCGGCACCCCGGGCACAGGCGGCTTCGGCGTGCTGCAGTCGTCCGCGACGGAAAGCTCGAACGTCGACCTGACGGCCGAGCTGGTCGACATGATCACCGCGCAGCGCGTCTACCAGGCCAATGCGCAGACGATCAAGACGCAGGACTCGGTGCTGCAGACGCTGGTGAGCTTGCGCTAACGCTTAACCTCCGAAGGGAAGACTGATGGACCGCCTGATCTACACGGCCGCCTCCGGCGCCAAGCACATCCTCGAGCAGCAGGCCACGACGTCGAACAACCTGGCCAACCTCAGCACGACGGGCTTCCGCGCGCAGCTGGACACGTTCCGCGCCGTGCCCGTCGTCAGCGAAGGCTTGCCGACGCGGGCGTTCGTCGTCGACAACACGGTCGGCGCGGACTTCACGGCCGGGCCGCTGCAGGTGACGGGGCGCGATCTCGACGTGGCCATCAAGGGCCGAGGCTGGCTCGCCGTGCAGATGCAGGACGGTACCGAAGCCTATACGCGCAATGGTTCATTGCAGATCAGCCCGAACGGCATGTTGCAGACTGCCAACGGCCAGGCCGTGATGGGCGAGAACGGCCCGATCGCCATTCCGCCGAACACGACGGTCTCCGTCGGCAAGGACGGTTCCATCACGTCGATGACGACGGACACCGTGCCGGCCACGTCGACCGTCGTCGGCCGCCTCAAGCTCGTCAATCCGGACGAAAAACAGCTCGTCCGCGGTGACGACGGCTTCTTCCGCCAGCAGGACGGCAGCCCCGCACAGGCCGACCCGGCCGTGACGGTGGCGAGCGGCGCGCTGGAAGGCAGCAACGTCTCCGCCGTCGATTCGATGGTCAACATGATCTCTTTGGCACGTTCTCTCGAGACGCAAATGAGCCTGTTGAAGAACGCCGAGAATAACGCGGCGAAAGCGACGCAGATCCTCGCTTTGAGTTGATTTCTCCTGGGACATAATTTCATGGTGGGTAGCAGGTTTCTGCTGCCATTAGGAGAACACCATGATCCGTTCGCTGTTTATCGCCAAGACCGGTCTCGAAGCGCAGCAGACCAACCTCGACGTCATCACCAACAACCTCGCCAACGTGAGCACGAACGGCTTCAAGAAGTCGCGTGCCGTGTTCGAGGACTTGTTGTATCAAAACGTGCGCCAGCCCGGCGCGCAATCCTCGCAACAGACGCAGCTGCCGTCCGGCCTGCAGATCGGTACCGGTGTGCGCACCGTCGCGACCGAGCGCATCCACACGCAGGGCAATCCCCAGCAGACCGGCAACTCGAAGGACGTGATGATCAACGGCTCGGGCTTCTTCCAGGTCCTGATGCCGGACGGTACGACCGCGTACACCCGCGATGGCTCCCTGCAGACCGATAACAACGGCCAGCTCGTCACGTCGAGCGGCTACGTCGTGCAGCCTCCGATCACCGTGCCCAGCAACGCGCTGACCCTGACCGTGGGCCGCGACGGCACCGTGTCCGTCACGACGCCGGGCACCGTGGCGCCGACGCAGATCGGCTCGCTCCAGCTGTCGAATTTCGTCAACCCGGCCGGCCTGGAATCGCTGGGCGAGAACCTGTACGCCGAGACGGGCGCGTCGGGCACCGCCCAGGCGAGCACCCCGGGCACGAACGGCACCGGCGTGCTGATGCAGGGCTTCGTCGAGACGTCGAACGTGAACGTCGTCGAAGAGATGGTCAACATGATCCAGACGCAGCGCGCGTACGAGATCAACAGCAAGGCCATCACCACCTCCGACCAGATGCTGCAGAAGATTTCCCAGTTATGAAAACGCTTAGCTTCCTCGTGTGCGCGCTGGCGCTGGCCGGCTGCGCAGCCACCCCGACGTCGATCGTCAAGGGGCCGACCTCCGCGCGCCCGATGCTGGCCGATGCCGGCACCCCGACGGAAGGCGCCATCTACAACGCGAACACGTTCCGTCCCATGTTCGAGGACCGCCGCGCGCGCCACATCGGCGACATCCTGACGATCAACATCGTCGAAAAGACGGCCGCGAACAAGAGCGGCGCCAGCACGGGCAACAAGTCGGGCAGCGTCAACCTCGGCGTGCCGGGTCCGCTGCAGGGCCGCCTGGGCGCGAACCTCGCGACGAGCAGCGGCACCAAGTACGCCGACGGCGACACGCAGACCGCGTCGAACGCGTTCACGGGCACGATCGGCGTGACGGTGTCGGAAGTGCTGACGAACGGTAACCTGATCGTCGTGGGCGAGAAGCAGGTCGCCATGGACAAGGGCGTCGAGTTCATCCGCTTCTCGGGCATGGTGAATCCGGATTCCATCCAGCCCGGCAATATCGTGCAGTCCACGCTCGTCGCGGACGCTCGCGTCGAATACCGCACCAACAGCCAGATCGACCGCGCCGAGATGACGTCGATGATGTCGCGTTTCTTCCAGTCCTTGCTGCCGTTCTGATCATCATGAACCTGAAAACCATCGCCCTCTGCGCCGCACTGCTCGGTCCCCTGATGGCCACGACCGCCCACGCCGAGCGTCTGAAAGACCTCGCCAGCATCGGCGGCGTCCGCCAGAACCAGTTGTCCGGCTACGGCCTCGTCGTCGGCCTCGACGGCACGGGCGACCAGACGACGCAGACGCCGTTCACCGTGCAGTCGATCATGGCGATGCTGCAGCAGAAGGGCGTCAGCCTGCCGGCCGGCACCCAGCTGCAGCTGAAGAACGTGGCCGCGGTCATGGTGACGAGCACGCTGCCCGCGTTCGCCCAGCCGGGCCAGACGATCGACGTGACCGTCTCGTCGATGGGTAACGCGAAGAGCCTGCGCGGCGGCACCCTCCTGATGACGCCGCTGCAGGGCGCCGACGGCCAGGTCTATGCCATGGCGCAGGGCAACGTGCTCGTCGGCGGTGCCGGCGCAGCGGGCGGCGGTGCGCAGGTGCAGGTGAACCAGTTGTCCGTCGGCCGCATCTCGGCCGGTGCCACGGTCGAGCGCGCCGTCGCGTCGAACCTCGGCGCCGACAATCAGGTCAAGCTGGAATTGAACACGACGGACTTCGCCACCGCGAGCCGCGTCGTGGAAGCCATCAACGACAAGTTCGGCCCGGGCATCGCGACGGCGCTGGACGGCCGCGTGATCCGCGTGCGCGTGCCGTCGTCGAGCGACCAGCGCGTCAGCTTCCTCGGCATCCTCGAAGGCATCGACGTCAAGCCGGCCGATGCGGCCGCCAAGATCATCCTGAACGCGCGCACGGGTTCCATCGTCATGAACCGCGCCGTCACCTTGGAACCGTGCGCGATCTCGCACGGCAACCTGTCGGTCAGCATCGGCGCCGACACGCAGGTCAGCCAGCCGAACGCCGGTTCGCTGGGCAGCACCGTCGTCACGAAGAATCCGCAGGTGTCCGTCAAGAAGGATGCCGGCAAGGTCATCATGCTGAACGGCGGCGCGTCGCTGGCGGAAGTCGTCAAGGCGATGAACGCGATCGGCGCCACGCCGCAAGACCTGCTCGCAATCCTGCAGGCGTTGAAGGCGGCCGGTTCGCTGCGCGCCGAGCTCGAGATCATCTAACCGATAACCCGCGAGGCCATCATGCTCGGTTCCACGTCTGACCTGTCCAGCAAATTCGCGCTCGACACCAACAGCCTCGGCGACTTGAAACAGTCGGCGAAGGCCGGCTCGCCCGAAGCGATGAAGGGTGCGGCGACGCAGTTCGAATCCATGTTCATCAACATGATGATGAAGAGCATGCGCGACGCGACGCCGCAGGACGGCATGATGGACAGCCAGGAGTCCAAGACGTTCACCGGCATGCTGGACCAGCAGATGAGCCAGAAGCTCGCGAAGCGCGGCATCGGCCTCGCGGACGTGCTCGTGCGCCAGCTCACCGCGCAGCAGCAGGGCCAGCAGGTGATGCAGAAGATGAACGAGCAGGCGCTGGGCATCGGCGGCGACCAGCAGTCCGGCGCCGCGCAGCGCCTGCAGAACGATCCGGACACGCTGCCGACGGACGGCGCGCCCGCCGCCGGCGCGGCCGGCATCACGGGCAGCGCCCGCGGCACGGACAACGCGAACAAGCCTGCCCACGTGCGCGCATTCCAGGAAAAGCTGGCCGACGCCGCCGAGGAAGCGGAACACGCGACGGGCGTGCCCGCGAAATTCATGATGGGCCAGGCCGCGCTGGAAACGGGCTGGGGCCGCCGCGTGATCCGCAATGCGGACGGCAGCTCCAGCAACAACCTGTTCGGCATCAAGGCCGGCCCGGGCTGGAAGGGCAAGGTGGCGACGGCCGTCACGACGGAATACATCAACGGCAAGCCGCATGCGCGCGTGGAAAAATTCCGCGCCTACGATTCGTATGCCGCCGCGTTCAAGGATTACGCGAAGATGTTGAGCAACAACCCGCGCTACGAAAAAGTGCTGGCGCACGGCGGCGACGCGACCGCGTTCGCGCACGGCCTGCAGCGCGCCGGCTACGCGACGGACCCGCAGTACGCGGCCAAGCTGTCGCGCATCATCAAGCACTCGCTGGCCTGAGCGGAGTTATTGAACGGATAGCAACTAAAGTTTTGGCGAAACTTGCCGTCAATGACGTAGCAGAAAGAAAACCATCATGTCACTCCTCAGCATCGGCAAAACCGGTTTGTACGCCGCCCAGGCAGCCCTGGCGACGACCGGCAACAACATCTCCAACGCCAACGTCGCGGGCTACAGCCGCGAGGTGGTGGTGCAGGCCGCGTCGACGCCGATGGGAGGCACCAACGGCTATATCGGCACGGGCACGCAGATCGCGCAGGTCAAGCGCTATTCGGACGACTTCCTGAACGCGCAGGTGCGCACGGCCCAGGCATCGAGCAGCGGGCTCGACGCGTACCAGGCGCAAGTCCAGCAGGTCGACAACCTGCTGGCCGACACGACGTCCGGCCTGTCGCCGGCGCTGCAGGATTTCTTCGCGTCCGTGCAGAACCTGACGGGCGACGGCGCGGGCGTGTCGTCGCGCGGTTCGTTCATGACGTCGGCCGACACCTTGGCCGCCCGCTTCCAGAGCATGAACGGCCGCCTGGACGAGATCCGCAAGGGCGTCAACACGCAGATCACGGCCAGCGTCACGACGATCAATACCTACGCCAATCAGATCGCCCAGCTGAACGACCAGATCGGCAAGCTGACGGACCCGTCGGGCCTGAACCCGCCGAACGAATTGCTGGACAAGCGCGACCAGCTGATCATGGACTTGAACAAGCAGGTCAAGGCCACCGTCGTGCCGGGCGATAACAACAGCCTGACCGTCTCGATCGGCAACGGCCAGCCGCTCGTCGTCGGCCGGAGCGCGTTCCAGCTGGCGGCGACGAATTCGCCGACGGACCAGACGCGCACCACGGTTGGCTACGTCCTGCAGGGCAAGATCACGCCGCTGGCCGAGAGCTCGCTGACGGGCGGCGAACTCGGCGCCGCGTTGCAATTCCGCACGCAGTCGCTGGATCTGGCGCAGAACTCGCTGGGCCGCGTCGCGATCGCGGTGGCCACGTCGATGAACGACCAGAACCACCTGGGCCTGGACGGCAACGGCAAGCCGGGCGGCGACATCTTCACGATCGCGTCGGCCCAGGTGACGAAGAACGTCAACAACAACCAGACGAGCACGACGGCCATCACGGCCAGCGTCGTCGACGCGACGAAACTCACGACGAGCGACTACAAGGTCGATTTCGACGGTACGAACTACAACGTGTATCGCCTGGCGGACAACAAGAAGACGGTGATCTCGCCGTTCCCGCAGGCCCAGGCGCAGGTCATCGACGGCCTCGCGTTTTCGGTCACGGGCGCGGCCGATGCGGGCGACAACTTCCTCGTGCGTCCCACGCAGGCCGGCGCCTCGAACTTCAAGCTGGCGCTGACGGACGGCGCGCAGATCGCCGCGGCCGCGCCGATCGCGACGAGCGTCCCGCTGACCAACAGCGGTTCGGGCAAGATCAGCGCGGGCTCGATCGACCAGACCTATCTCGGCGCGCCGCTGGCCGGTCCTGTCACGCTGACGTACAGCACGGCGACGGCCACGCTGTCCGGCTTCCCGGCCGGCCAGCCCGTCAGCATGACGGTGAACGGCACGACGACGTCGTACCCGGCCGGCGCGAGCGTGCCGTTCCAGGACGGCGCCAGCTACACGGTGGGCGGGATGAGCTTCATGCTGAACGGCGCGCCGGGCAATGGCGACACGTTCAAGATTGCGCCGAACGCGGGCCTGGGCGATACCCGCAACGCGAGCCTGATGGCCGACCTGCAGTCGAAGAACATCCTCGACGGCGGCAAGGCGACGTACCAGTCGGCATACGCCACGCTCGTCAGCACGATCGGCAACAAGACGCGCGAAGTGCAGGCCAATGCCGAGGCTGCCACTTCGCAGCTGACGCAGGCGCAGGCCGCCGCCAACAACGTCTCGGGCGTGAACCTGGACGAGGAGGCGGCCAACCTGCTGAAGTACCAGCAGGCCTACCAGGCGTCGGGGAAGGTGATGCAGATCGCCGACACGATCTTCAACGCCTTGCTGCAGATCGGCCACTGAGACCGGTAACCGGATAACCAGCGCACGCGGAACGACGCCATGACACTACGTATCAGCACCAACGCGATTTTCCAGGCCGGCACCTCGCAGATCAACACGCTGCAGGGCCAGATGGCCAAGACGCAGATGCAGCTGTCGACGAACAAGCGCATGCTGTCGGCGGCCGACGACCCCATCGCTTCGGCGAAGGCGCTGGAACTGACGCAGTCGCAGTCGATGAACACGCAGTTCGGCACCAACCGCGCGAACGCGAAAGCGTCGCTGTCGATGGTCGACAAGACGCTGCAGGAAGTCACGGGCCAGATCCAGGATATCCAGTCGCTGATCGTCACGGCCGGCAACGGCGGCTATTCGCAGAGCGACCGCGAAGCGCTGGCCACCGAGCTGGAAGGGCGCCTGACCGACCTGATCGGCCTCGCGAACACGACCGACGGTTCCGGCACGTATCTGTTCTCCGGCTACCAGGCGACCACGCAGCCGTTTACGCAAACGCCGACGGGCGCCGCCTACCAGGGCGACCAGGGCCAGCGCGTCTTGCAGGTGGGCTCGGCGCGCAAGATGCCCATCAGCGAGAGCGGCAGCGCCGTCTTCGAAGCGAACGCCACCGGCAACGGTACGTTCGTCGCGCAGCCGGCGGCCGCCAATACCGGCTCGGGCATCATCTCGCCTGGCGCCGTGGCGGACCGCACGAAGCTGACGGGGCACGATTATTCGATCGCGTTCAGCGTGACGGGTTCGCCCGCCGCGACCACGTACACCGTGACGGACAATTCGACGACGCCGGCCAGCGCCGTGCTGAGCAACCAGCCGTACACGGCGGGCGCATCGATCTCGTTCGACGGGATCGCGCTCGACGTCAAGGGCGATCCGGCCAACGGCGACAGTTTCAGCGTCCAGCCCAGCCAGAAGCAATCGGTGTTCACGACGGTCACGGACCTGATCAAGACGCTGCGCGGCCCGGCCGACGGCTCGACCGGCAAGGCCGCGCTGGCCAACAGCCTGAGCATGGCCAGCCAGAACATGAAGAATTCGCTGGACAACGTGCTCACCGTGCAGGCGTCCGTGGGCGCGCGCCTGAAGGAAGTGGACTACCTGGACAGCTCGGGCGAGGACCTGAATCTCCAGTACCAGACCACGCTGAGCGGCTTGCAGGACCTGGACATGGTGAAGGCGATTTCGCTGTTCACCCAGCAGCAGCAGACGCTGCAGGCGGCGCAGGTGTCGTTCAAGACGATGTCGGGGCTGTCCCTCTTCAACTACATCTCCTGATTCCGGCGCCGGTTGGACGCGTGGACGGCTTTGCCATCCACGCGTTCAACACAATTTGATCTATCGCGACGTTGTGGCTGGCGGTGGCTGCCCCTGCCGCTGACCGCCCACGCGCGGGATCTTGCGCCCCGCCTCGATACCCTGGTTGAACAGAGTCTGCAACGGCGTGCCGAGATAGGGAATCGTCAGGCTGATGACGAGAAAGCCGGCGCCCAGCGTGATCGGGAAGCCGATGCCGAACAGGTTCAGCTGCGGCGCCGCGCGCGTCAGGATCGCCAGCGCGACGTTGGTGATGAGCATGGCGGCCACAATCGGCATCGCGATCTGCATCCCGGCCGAGAACACGCGGCTGCCCCAGCGCACCATTTCCAGCGGCGCCGTCACCGACATCGGCGACGCGGAGATGGGCAGCGTGAAGAAGCTTTCCACCAGCGCCTCGATCAGCACGAGGTGGGCGTTCATGGCGAGGAAGGCCATCGTCGCGACGAGGGCGAGGAACTGGCTGATGGCCGACGAGCGTCCGGCCGAGGTGGGATCGAAGAACGTCGCGAAGGAAAAGCCCATCGTCGTGCTGGCGACTTCGCCGGCGAATTCGATGGCGGCGAACACGAGGCGCATCGCGAAGCCCATCGACACGCCGATCAGGAGTTCCTGCGCGACGATGAGGATGCCCGCCCACGACGTGGGATCGACGGCCGGCACGGCGGGGAGTGTCGGGGCGACGATCGCGGCCAGCAGCACACCGAGCGTCGTCTTGATGAGGATGGGCACGGCCGTGTTGCCGAACACGGGTGCCACCGCGACCAGCCCGAGGATGCGCGTCAGCGGCCACAACAGGCCGCCGATCCACGCATACAGCTGGGTCGTGGTGAACGAGATCATCGTGCCGGCGTCAACCGATCATCTGCGGAATGCCGCTGAACACGTTGCGCATGTAGTCCGTCATGACCGAGAGCATCCACGGCCCCGCGAGCACGAGGGCGACGAAGACGCCGACCAGCTTGGGGATGAACGACAGGGTCTGTTCCTGGATCTGCGTGGCGGCCTGGAAGATGCTGACGACGAGGCCGATGACGAGCGCGACGAGCAACAGCGGCGCCGATACCATCAGCGTGACTTCCATGGCCGTGCGGCCCATCGCGAGGACGCTTTCCGGAGTCATCGTTCGCCCTTTCTAGTAAAAGCTCTGGGACAGCGAGCCCAGCAGCAGCTGCCAGCCGTCGACGAGCACGAACAGCATCAGTTTGAACGGCAGCGAGATCACGGCCGGCGACATCATCATCATACCCATCGACATCAGCACGGATGCAACGACCATGTCGATGATGAGGAACGGGATGAAGATGGCAAAGCCGATCTGGAATGCCGTCTTCAGCTCGCTCGTGATGAAGGCGGGAATCAGCACGCGCAGCGGCACGTCTTCCGGGCCTTGCAGCGCGGGCGTGCGCGAGATCTTGACGAACAGCGCGAGGTCGGACTGGCGCGTCTGCTTCAGCATGAAGCCCTTCAGCGGCGCGGCGGCCTTGTCCATCGCTTCGCCCATCTGGATGCGGTTTTCCTGCAGCGGCACGTACGCTTCCGTGTAGATGCGGTCGAACGTGGGGCCCATCACGAACAAGGTGAGGAACAGCGCGAGGCCGACCATCACCTGGTTCGGCGGTGCCGTCTGTGTGCCGAGCGCCTGGCGCAGCAAGGAGAGCACGATGATGATGCGCGTAAAACTCGTCATCATCAGGAGGGCGGCCGGGATGAAGGTCAGCGCCGTCATCAGGAGCAGCGTTTGCACCGGCAGCGAATACGCGGTGCCGCCGCCGGGCGCAGCGCTCGTCGTGAAAGCGGGAATCGCGGGCGCCGCTACCGCAGCCGCCAGCGGCAGGGCTGCAAGGCCCGTCGCCAGCAGAAGTCGTTTATTCAGCATCACTTGCGTTTGTCGATCGTTTGTTTGAGCCAGTCGGCGAAGCTGTGCGCGGCCGGGGCCACATTTGCTGGCCGTGCCAAGGTCGCGTTCGCACTGGCATTGTCGCCATTCTGCCCGCCCTGGCGCGGCATTGTCGCCAGCGCGTTGATGCGGCCGGGTGATGCACCGACCACGATCCATTCATTGCCCACTTCGACGACGACGATGCGCTCGCGTCCGCCCAGGTTCAGCGAACCGACGACACGCACGTTCGCGTTGCCGCCGCCGACCTTGGGACCGTAGCGCTTCAGGAACCAGGCGAGGGCGCCCAGCACCGCGAGCACGAGGATCAGTGCGAACAGCGTCTGCAACAGACTGCCCGTGGACGAGCCGGACGGCATCGTGACGGTCGGGACCGTTGCGGCGGGCGCGGTCGGACGGGGTGCGGCGACGTCGGGGGCAGCCGGTGTCGCCGTATCGGCCGGTGCGGTTGCGGCGCCGGTCGCGGGCGTTTCGGTTGCGGAATTACCGCTGACGGAGGTGGATGGTGCGGCGGCGCCGCTGGCAGACGTGCCGGTAGCGGACGTGCCGGTAGCGGACGTGCCACTTGCCGACGTGCCGGCTGCAGAGTTGCCGCGCGCCGATGTCGCCGGGACGACAGCCCGTCGCGTGCTGGATGCGGTCGGCGCGGTCACGCCGTTGCCGACCTCCTTGACGCCTGCTTCGGCGTGGTGCTGCACGGTATCTTGCCGCGCGCTGTCGGCCTGCACGGCGGCCGGTACCGGCGCAGCCGGCTCGGCTGCGCGCACATTCTGTCCCGCTGCCGTCGCGGCAGCCGGAGCCACCGCCGGCGCCTGTCCGGACCCCGGCTGGGCCGCGCAGGCCGTCAGCGGCAGGGCCAGGGTCAGGATGGTCAGCAGGCGGGCCGTCATTTGTTGAGTTTGCGGATGCGCTCCGACGGGGTGATGATGTCGGTGAGGCGGATACCGAACTTGTCGTTCACGACCACGACCTCGCCTTGGGCGATCAGGCAACCGTTGACGAGCACGTCCATCGGTTCACCGGCCAGGCCATCCAGTTCGACCACGGAACCCTGCGCAAGTTGCAGCAGGTTCTTGATGGCGATCTTCGTGCGGCCCAGTTCCACCGTCAGCTGGACGGGGATGTCGAGGATGAAGTCGATGTCGTTCGGCGTTTCCGGACGGGGGCCCTTGTTCGAGAAATCCTTGAACACTGCGGCCGAGGCCGTCTGCTGCTGGTTGGCCAGCGCAGCGGCTTCCGCGGCGGCCTGCTCGGCAATCGCGGCACCCCAATCGTCGTCGAGGCTGCCTTGGTCGTCTTGAGTGTCAGACATGATTCTCTCCTGTGTTGCCTGTGCCGTGGTCGGACCGCCGGCGCTTCATATGTAGTGTCACTTGTTGAAGGTTTCGCTGTTGGCCAGCAGTTTCTCGACCTTGAGCGCGTATTGTCCGTTATACACGCCATAGGTGCAGTCCATCACGGGCACGCCGTCGACGGTGGCCTGCAGGGTTTCCGGGACCGAGATCGGGATCACGTCGCCGACCTTCATGTTCAGGATTTCGTCGAAATTCGCCTTGCCGTGACCCAGCACGGCCACCAGTTCCACTTCCGCCACCTGGATCTGCTGCGTCAGCAGGCGGATCCAGCGCTTGTCGACTTCCAGCGCTTCGCCCTGGAGGCTCGACGTCATCGTGTCGCGGATCGGCTCGATCATCGAATAGGGCATGCAGAAGTGGATCTGGCCCGACACCGAACCCAGTTCGACTGTGAAAGTGCACGATACCACGACTTCGTTCGGGGTGGCGATGTTGGCGAACTGCGTGTTCATCTCCGAGCGGATGTACTCGAATTCGACCGGATACACAGGTTCCCACGACTTGGCGTACGCCTCGAACACGATGTCGAGGATGCGCATGATGATGCGCTGCTCGGTCTGCGTGAAGTCGCGGCCTTCCACGCGCGTGTGGAAGCGGCCGTCGCCACCGAACAGGTTGTCGACGAGCAGGAACACGAGGCCCGGGTCGAACACCATCAGCGCCGTGCCGCGCAGCGGCTTCATGTGGATCAGGTTCAGGTTCGTCGGCACGACGAGGTTACGGATGAACTCGCTGTACTTCGACACGCGCACGGACCCCACCGATACCTCGGCGGAACGGCGCAGGAAGTTGAACAGGCCGACCCGCAGATACCTGGCGAAACGCTCGTTGATGATCTCGAGCGTCGGCATGCGGCCGCGGACGATCCGCTCCTGCGTTGCCAGGTTGTACGTGCGGACTCCCGAGGTGTCTTCAGGCGTCGCAATGTCGTCCTGATCGCCGTTGACCCCTTTTAAGAGGGCATCGACTTCTTCCTGTGAGAGAAAATTATCGGCCATGCTGCTCTACCGTAATGACTTCTGCTTTACTGAATGATGAATGACGTGAACAGGACATCGGCCACTTCCTGTTCGTCCCCGTGCTCTTCAAACGGCGCGTTGACCGCCGCCAGAATCTCGCCGGCCAGTTGCTGCTTGCCTTCCACGGTACTGATCTCGGACGCCTTCTTGCCCGACAACAGCAGCAGCACGCGGCTGCGCACCTTCGCCATGTTGGCCTTGATGAGCTCGACCTGTTCCGGGCTGTTCACCTGCAGCGTGAACGCGACCTGCAGGTACTGGTCGCCGTGCTCCGGCTGCAGGTTCACGGTGAACGGCTCGACCGCGATGTACTCGGGTTTGGCCTCGCTCTTCTTCTTGGCTTTTTTGTCGCTGGCGTGTTCTTTCTTGGCCGGCTCGGCCGCCGCGCTGTCGTCGCCGCCTTTGTGCATGAAGTACCAGCCGGCGCCGGCGCCCAGTGCCAGCACGAGCACGGCCGCGCCGATCATGATGAACAGCTTGCCTTTGCCGCTGGCCGCCGCAGGTGCCGCATCCGCTTTCGGATCGGCTTTGATTTTTGGATTCGCTTTCAAGAGTCTTCGGTTCCGCTGTTGGATCGTCCCGTCATTATGTCATTATCGGGAAAAAGTGAGCAGCGGCAACGGTCGAAAAGAAGGAGGAACCCGAGGTATCTCGTTGTTTCTTGACGGATTTGTTGTCGATGCTGTATGCCGGTGGTGCGTCATGCAAATGTGTCGACCATGCCGCGGTCGCCGATGGCCGCCGCGCGCGTGGCCGGCCGCACGGTGGTTTCGCCCGTCACCACGCCCGCCTCGTTGCCGCGGCCGTTGTGGCCGCCGCGCCCGAAGCCGCTCGATGCAGCCGCCTGTTCCTGCTGCGCCTGGCCGCCGTTCGACATGCCCGCATTGACGGTGGCGTTGCCCAGCGCGATGCCGCTCTCGCCCATCATTTCCTGGAGGCGGGGCAGGGCGTTTTCCAGCGCCTGGCGCACTTCCAGCTGGTTCGACGAGAACGTCACGTCGGCCTGGCCGTTCGACACGGACAGCACGACCTGCAGCGGACCGAGGTCCGGCGGGTTCAACGTGAGCGACGCCGTCTGGTCTTCCGCGCCCAGCATGTAGACGACCTTCTGGCCGACCTGGTCGTTCCACGCATCCGTACCCACGTGGGCCGTCAGCTCCTCGCCGGCAGCAGCAGCTTGCGCCGCTTCCAGCACGGCCGGCTGCAGCTGGGCGGCCGCAACGGCGACCGGGGTCTGTTCTTTCTGCGCGAGCAGGGCCGCGTCGCGTGCCTGCTGCAGGCTGAAGTCGGTGGCGTCCACCTGCGGCTTCGCGTCGGCCTTGGCGTTGCCCAGCGCGGCGCGCAGGTCGGCCGTGGCCGATGCCTTGTCCGCGCCGAGGTCGGCGCCGGCAGCTGCGAGGGCCGGGTTCTTGATCGACGCGGCCGAGAAGGTCTTGCCGTCGCCTTCGTCCGTACCCGCTTCTTTCGATACCGACTTCATCGCGGCCTGCAGCGCGGCCAGCTGGCCCGCATCCGTGCGCTTGCCCTTGCCGGCGAGCGCGTCGAAGGCCTGGCCCGACGTCGTCTTGCCCGCGTCCGCGACGGGCTTGTGCAGGCTGGCCATCAGCGCGAGCATGGCGCTGGCCGGGTCGCCCGTTTTCGCGGCGCCATCGTCGTCCTTCTTGTCGTCGGCCTTGTCGGCCGTCGTGTCCTTCGCGTCGGTGGACTCGGCCTTGCTCTCTGCCGGCTTGGCGGCCGGCTGCGGCGCGGCGTCGTGTTCGGCGGGCTTGTCGGCCTCGGCCGGCTTGGCGGCGTTCTGGGCCGGGGCTGGTGCGGGCGCGGGTGCCGGCGCCGTCATCGATGCGAGCGCGAACGCGGTGCTGCTGCGTTCCAGCTCGCCGGACAGCATGGCGCTGAACTGGCTGCCGCCGTTGCCGTTGCTGCCGTTGACCGGGTTGCTCGAGCGGGGCGTGATGCCGCCGGCCGTGTTGAGCTGGAGTGGGGAAGTCGTGGTCATATCGTTTGTCGCTTCGGTTGGGTGGGGCTGCCGTCAGCGCTTGTAGCGCGCCGTCCGTGCTGCGTGGTCGTCCATCATCTTCTGGTCGCGCTTGCTTTCCAGCGCCAGCGCTTCCGCGGCCGCGCGCTCGTTCAAGGTGCGGTACGACAGGCGCTTGCGCTCGCTTTCCTGCCATGCCTTCTTTTCCATGTCGGCCTTCGCGCGCGCATGCTTCAGCACTTCACGCTGGCCGTCGATCGCCTGTTCCAGCTTGGCCAGGAAGGCAACGAAATTCTGGTACGCGAACGGCGTGATGCCTGCCACCTGCGCCGCGTCGAGCCGGTTCGCGTAATCGTCGCGGTAGCCCAGCAGCATCTGCAGCTTCTGTTCACCGTCGTCGACGGCCTTCAGCGCGACGCCGAGGCGTTTCGCGCAGGCGTCGGACTCGCGCTGGGCGAGGTCGATCAGGGTCTCGAGTGCGGATGCGTTGGCCATGGTACGTCAAGTATACCGATGCCCTTGGGAACCAATCAGCCGAACAGCGAGGTCAATTCCCCCAAGCTCTGCAGCATGCCGACATTGTCATAGATTTCCTGGCACAGGAATGCCTCGATCCGCTCGTGCAGCGCGATCGCTTTGTCGAGCACAGGGTCCGTGCCCGGCGCATACGCACCGACGCTGATCAGGTCGCGCGAGCGCTCGTAGCGCGAATACAGCTGCTTCAGCGTGCGCGCGGCTTGCTGGTGCTCGCGCGACGTGATGCCGTGCATCGCGCGCGAGATCGATTGTTCGATGTCGATGGCGGGGTAGTGGCCCGCCTCGGCCAGTTTACGGTTCAGCACGATGTGGCCGTCCAGGATACCGCGCGCCGCGTCGGCGATCGGGTCTTGCTGGTCGTCGCCTTCCGACAGCACGGTATAAAACGCCGTGATCGAGCCGCCGCCCATCTGGCCATTGCCCGCGCGTTCGACGAGCACGGGCAGCTTGGCGAACACGGACGGCGGATAGCCTTTCGTCGCCGGCGGTTCGCCGATGGCCAGCGCAATCTCGCGCTGGGCCATCGCGTAGCGCGTGAGCGAATCCATGATCAGGAGGACGTTCTTGCCCTCGTCGCGGAAATGCTCGGCGATGGCCGTGGCGTAGGCGGCGCCCTGCAGGCGCATCAGCGGCGGCGAGTCGGCCGGCGCGGCCACGACGGCCGAACGCGCCAGGCCTTCCTCGCCGAGGATCTGCTCGATGAATTCCTTCACCTCGCGGCCCCGTTCGCCGATCAGGCCGACGACGATCACGTCGGCCGTCGTGTAGCGCGCGATCATCCCGAGCAGCACCGATTTACCGACACCCGTGCCGGCGAACAGGCCGAGACGCTGGCCGCGGCCCACCGTCAGCATCGAGTTGATGGCGCGTACGCCGACGTCCAGCGTTTCCGAGATCGGCGCGCGGTCGAGCGGGTTGATGGGGCGTGCGTTGAGCGGGCCCATATTGTCCGTGACGACGGGACCCTTGCCGTCCAGCGGGCGGCCGGCGCCATCGACGACGCGGCCCAGCAGGCCCCAGCCGACGGGCAGGTGGCGCGCACGGTCCATCGGCCGGCGACGCGGATGCGGCACGGTACCGGGCTTCGGCACGCTCGCTTCGACGGGGAACACGCGCGAGCCGGGCACGACGCCTTCGACGTCCGACTGCGGCATCAGGAACAGCTTGTCGCCTTCGAAGCCGACGACTTCCGCTTCGATGCGGGCGCCGGACGCGACGGGAATCGTGCACGCGCTGCCGACGGCAAGTTTCAATCCGACGCACTCCATCACGAGGCCCGCGACGCGCGTGACGCGCCCCGACACCTGCATCGGCTCGACGAAATCGAGCACGTTGCCGCAGTCCTTCAGGTAGGACCGCCAGCGGGCGGTATGCGCGTCGGTGCCCTTCATTCGAGCCACTCGATGTTCTTGCCCAGCGCGTGCGTGAGGCGCTGCCAGCGCGACGCGATCTGCGCGTCGATCTGATTGCTGGCCGTGTCCACGCGGCAGCCGCCGCGGGCGATGCTCTCGTCCTCGACGATGCGCCAGCCGCCCTTGTCCAGCTCGTGGCCGATGGTGCTCTGCACGATCAGCGCGTCTTCCGGGTGCAGCATCAGCAGGGCCGGCTGTTGCAGGTTCGGCAGGTAGTCGACGGCTTCGCGCACGACGGGGATGATCAGGTCGGGCTTGACTTCGAATGCGGTGCGCACCATGCCGCGCGCCAGGTGCAGCGCGAGTTCCAGCACGTCGTTCGAGATGGTGTCGTCGGCCGCCGTGACGGCGTCGCCGAACGTCGCCGCCAGCTGGCGCACGTGTTCGAGTTCCTCGGCCGCCTCGGCACGGCCGAGCGCCAGTCCTTCCGCGTAGCCGGCCGCGTGGCCTTGCGCCTGACCCGCATCGAGGCCCTCGGCGTAGCCTTCCTCGCGCGCGGCCGCGCGGATCGCCTCGAGCTCTTCCGCGGTGGGCAGTTGCACGAGCGGTTCCTGGGGCGGCGGCGGTTCGTACGCGCGCGCGGCCGCGGCGGCAGCGGCCGCTTCGGCTTCGCGCTGGGCCCGGACGCTGGGTCGCTCGTCGCCGAACGACGTCATTTCCCAACGTTGGTACGCGGTCTGGAATTCTTTCGAGATGGCCATCAGACGAACGAGTCCTCACCTTTGCCGCCCAGCACGATCTGGCCTTCGTCGGCGAGGCGCCGTACGATCTGCAGGATCTGCTTCTGCTGGGTTTCCACTTCCGACAGGCGCACGGGACCCTTCGACTCCAGGTCTTCGCGCATCATTTCCGCCGCACGCTGCGACATGTTTTTGAAGATTTTATCGCGCAAGTCCTGCGACGCGCCTTTCAGCGCGATGATCAGCATTTCCGACTGCACTTCGCGCAACAGCAACTGGATGCCGCGGTCGTCGATGTCGATGATGTTGTCGAACACGAACATCTCGTCCATGATCTTCTGCGCCATGTCGTTGTCGTAGTTCTTGATGTTTTCCATGACGGAGCTTTCCTGCTCGCCGCTCATGAAGTTCAAGATCTCGGCCGCCGTGCGCACGCCGCCCAGCGACGACTTCTTGATGTTCTCGTTGCCGGACAACAGCTTGGTCAGCACGTCGTTCAGTTCGCGCAGCGCGGCCGGCTGCACGCCGTCCAGCGTGGCGATACGCAGCACGACGTCGTTGCGCAGGCGGTCCGTGAAGTGCGCGAGGATTTCGCAGGCCTGGTCGCGCTCGAGGTGCACGAGGATCGTGGCGATGATCTGCGGGTGCTCGTTGCGGATCAGTTCCGCGACCGAGGGCGAGTCCATCCACTTCAGGCTCTCGATACCGGAGGCGTCCTTGCCGCCCAGGATGCGGTTCAGCAGCACGGCCGCCTTGTCGTCGCCGAGGGCCTTCGTCAGCACTTGGCGGATGTACTCGTCGGAATCGAGGCCGACGGTCGATTGCAGGTCGACGCGCTCGCGGAATTCGCCCAGCACGGTGAGGACTTCGTCATGCTGCACGGCCTTCATCTGCGCCATCGCGGCGCCCAGTTTCAGGACCTCGCGCGGGCCGAGGAACCGCATCACTTCGGCCGCCTCGGCCTCGCCCAGCGCCAGCATCAGGATGGCTGCCTTGGTCGTGCTGTCTTTGTCCTTGTCGCTCATTACTCAGTCCCCAGCCATTCCTTGATCACGTTGGCCACGATGCGCGGATCATTCTTCGCCATGTCTTTTGCCATTTCCAGGTTGCTCTTGTACACCTGGACCTTCTGGTGTTCTTCCGCTTCACGCATGATGCGGGCTTCCTCGTCCGGGTCCGGCTCCGGTTCCGGTTCCGGCACTTCCGGTTCCGGCTCGGGCGGGATCGCCACGGCTTCGTCGAATTTCTTGATCGCGGGCTTCAGCAGCGGCCGCACGAAACGGAACCACAGGAACGCGAGCACGAGGGCGATGAACACGTAGCGTGCGATGTCCTTCAACAGCGGCAGGTTGGCCGGATCCTTCCACCAGTCAGGCGCCTTCTCGTCCGGCTTGTCGACGCCGTCGAACGGGGCGTTCGTCACGTTCAGCGTGTCGCCACGCGCCTGGCTGTAGCCCATTGCCTGCTTGACCAGTTCGTTGATCTGCGCGACTTCGGCGGCGCTCAAAGGCTTGATGACGACCTTGCCCGTCTTCGGGTCGATGGTGCGGCGGTAGTTCACGACGACACCCACCGTCAGGCGCTTGATGCCGCCCATCGGCTTCTGTTCGAAACGGACGGTCTTGTCGACTTCGTAATTGGTCGTGGAATCCTTGCGGCTCGGGCCCGTCGTCGTGCCCTGGGCCTGCGGCTGAGCGGCACCGTCGATCGGCGCCGTGGCCACGCCCGGCGGCTGGTTCGACAGGGCGCCCGGGATGCCGGACGGGTTCGTGCTGCCGGGGCCGGTCTGCTCGGACGTCTGCTGGCTGCGGATCGCTTGCGGTTCCGGCGGCGAGTTCGGTTTGTACAACTCGGCCGCGGTATCGGTCTGGGCGAAGTCGACGTCGGCCGTCGCTTCGGCGCGGACATTGTTCGGGCCGACGAGCGGGGCGATGATCGATTCGACCTGCTTGACGATGTTCTGCTGCAGCGCCTCGACGTATTTCAGCTGGTTCGGGTCGAGCTGCTTGCCGTTCTTGTTCGTGCTATCCGACAGCAGGGTGCCGTTTTGGTCGACGACGGTCACGTTCGACGGCGGCAGTTCCGGGATCGACGACGCGACGAGGTGCACGATGGCGCTGACTTGCGCCTGGTCCAGCGTGCGGCCCGGCTGCAGGTTCAGCAGCACGGACGCCGTCGGTTTCTGTTGCTCGCGCACGAACACGGACGGCTTCGGCAGTGCCAGGTGCACGCGCGCCGACGCGACGGCGGCCAGCGACTGGATCGAATTCGCGAGTTCGCCTTCCAGCGAGCGCTGGTAGTTGACCTGCTCGACGAATTGCGACGTGCCCAGCTTCTGGTTCTCGAGCAGTTCGAAGCCCACGTTGCCGGCGCGCGGCAGGCCTTGCGACGCCAGCTTCAGGCGCAGGTCGTGAATGCGGTCGGCCGGCACGAGGATCGCGCTGCCGCTATCGGAAAACTTGTACTTGACCCCCATCTGGTCGAGCGACGCGGTGATGGCGCCGCCATCCTTGTCCGTGTAGTTGGAGAACAGCACCTTGTACTCCGGGGCCGACGTCCACAGCCACAGGGCGGCCACGATGGCCACCACGCCGGCGATGGCGCCGCCGATGACGACGCGTTTGCCGATCGTCGTCTGCCAGAACTTCGGCTTTTCTTCGGCCGAGGTTGCGATGTCGCTGTCGAGGAGTTCTTCCGCTGTGGTTGCCATGGTTGGGGGGAGGGAATGGGTTTATGAACGCCATTATGGAGCCGTACGGCAACATCCAAACCCCGGAATAAGACCCTATTTACGCCGCTGCTCGAGGGCAACAGTTGTGAGGGCGCTGATATTCTGACAGCCTGAATCGAATTGTTTGCGAGCACCTGGGAGAACGGACATGAATATCGGCGGCATCGACACCAGCCGGATCGAGGCGATGATGGCGCAGCTGAAGGCGGCGGCGCAGAAGCCGGCCGGGCCGGCGTCGGCCGCGGATGCGCTGGGCGGCGGCCTCGGCATCGGCGGTATCGGCAAGCCGGCGGGCCCGGATGCGGCCGAGTCATCGTCGAAGGTCAGCTTCTCCGATGCGCTGAAGGGGGCGTTGCAAAACGTCAGCAACGCCCAGAATCAGGCGGACGATATGGGCAAGAAATTTGCCGCCGGCGACGATTCCGTGAGCCTGTCCGACACGATGATCGCGATGCAAAAGGCCAGCATCAACTTCCAGGCCACCGTGCAGGTGCGCAACAAGCTCGTGTCCGCGTATCACGACATCATGAACATGCAAGTGTAAAACGGAACTTGATGTATATAAGTGCTTCAAGTCATTGATTAATAAGAATGTACTTGCTTACATGATGTTCGTACCACGGAACTTTTCGCACATTGTGTACTCTTCCAATGTGTAATCAACGCCATACGGCTGCCATAGCCTGATTCGGGTCTTTGCACGCAAATTCACGCTGCCAAGGCGTTATCTACCGATCCCCTTTGCTCCCCACAGACGGCTCCATGCCGACGTCTGGAAGGGGCTCACTGTACGTTATCGACACGTATTGCGAACCTCTGTCGCTGTGATGGATCAGTTCGTTTCATTCGGCTGAGCCTCGACTTCCCCCAGGACAAAGCCATTGGTGGGCGCCCACGCGCGTCACCCTCGGGCAATACGGCAGCGGCGCTGTCCCCAGCACCGGCCACGGTGTCCGCCATACAAGTCAGTCTTCCCAAATGTGTCCAAAATAAGTACCGCCATGTGACAAAGGGTGAGTATTCATGATATCGATTTCATATACGATCATATGATGCTTAACATCAACGAGAACGCAATGGCAGCGCAACCACTTTTCGATATCGGCAACGTCATCCTGGAGCCGACACCCACGTTTGCCCGGATTAAGGGACGAACCCACGGGTGGTTACCCCTGCTGTTGCTGATCCTGTCAAGCTTGGCCGTTGCGATGTGGTGGGTCAACAGCACGGACTTCGTCTGGCTGCGCGAACAGATCATGATCGGCCATACGGACGCGAAGCCCGAGATACGCGCAGCAATGGAGCACAGTCTCACGCCCACATTCCTAATGTGGAGCACGGGCCTTACCACCGTACTCGGCACGCCGCTTGTGTTCGCGGCTTCGGCACTGTACTACTTTCTGGCCGGTAAGGTGATGGGAGCGCCGATTGGCTTCGGCAAATGGTTCGGCTTCGCGGCTTGGGTCAGTGTTCCGCGTTTGCTCGCGCTGCCGCTATCGGCGCTGCAGATCCTCACTTCGCACGGCAGGGTGACGATGGAAGACCTGAGTATGGTCTCTCTGAACTATCTCGTGTTTCACCTGCCGCAGTCGAGTCCTTGGGCGGGCCTTTTGTACAGCATTGACCTGCCCGCCATCTGGACCGTGGCGTTGTCGGTGATTGGCCTGAGGGTTTGGACCGGGCGCTCGACCGGCGCATGCGCGACGGCTGCGCTGATTCCTTGGGCAATCGTATACGGCTTGTGGGCAGCGAAGATCGCCTTCGTCGGGTAAGCGTATGCGTCTCAAAATTATTTCTGTGGCTGCCGTAGCGGCGTTCCTGGCTATTCCTGTGGCGGTCAAGTTCGGGGCGCGGAAGCCGAGTCGTGAAGCCGACATCGCCAGCGTGCAGAAGCTGGTCATTCGTCCCTCCATCCTGGCCACAGGTAACCTGGTTTTCCGACAGGAGGTCCTGCTCTCGGCCGAGGTGATCGGCAAGGTCGCGGCCGTCCTTGTCAAAGAGGGCGCCCCTGTGATGCGCGGACAGGTGCTACTGCGCCTTGATCCCACGTCCTACTTGGCCGAGGTGGCGCAACAGGAGGCCGCGCGGCGCAACGCCGGGATCGCCATCGAGCGCGCGCAGATCAACCTGGCGAGCCAGGAGCGCAACTTGGAGCGGACTGCCCGGTTATACAAGGACAAGTACATCGACGTTTCAAGGTACGACGATGCCGTTCACCAGGTCGACCTGGCGCGCGTCGAGCTGCGCGCCAGTCGCGAGACGCTGGAACAAGCCAGCGCACAGCTGGCGCAGGCACACGAGCACTTGGCCAAGACTGAAGTCAGGGCACCGATCGAGGGTACGGTGACGGCAGTGCCGATCAAGGTCGGGGAGACGGCGGTCGCCAGTGCGACCGGCATCGCCGGCTCGTCGCTGATGACGATCGCCAACGTCAGCTCCATCATGGCCGAGGTGAACGTGGACGAGGCAGACATAGCGCGCGTTGCTGAAGGCCAACTTGCGAAGGTGTTTCCGGCCGCGTTCCCCGATCAGCCGCTCGAAGGCAAAGTGGACAGTGTCGCAATGGCGCCGAAAGTGTTGGTGGCGGGTGGTTCACAGAGCCGCAACTACGTCGTCAAAGTGCGCCTGCCCGGTTCCAAGCTGGCATTGCGCTCGGGCATGACTTGTCGCGTCGAGATCGGCGTCGGCAGCAGCAGTGCCCTACCGGCGGTGCCGATCCAGGCGGTGCTGAACGACGAGGTAGCGGACAGCCGAGACCGCGCGAAGAGCGCGAACTACGTGTTCGTCGTGCAGCAGGGAAAGGCGAAGAAGACGGCCGTGGAGCTTGGCCAGGCGGACGACGCAAGCCAGGAAATCATCAGAGGCGTGGCCGTCGGCCAAACGATCGTCATTGGTCCTGCGCGCGCGCTCCGGGAACTGCACGATGGCGACCTCGTGACGCCGAAGAAGGCCGACGTCAGGGTCGCGGAGGCGGGGCGGTGATCTGTCTGCGAAGCGTCGTCAAACAGTACCGCATGGGAGGCCAGTTGTTGTATGCGCTGGAGGGCGTAGACCTTTCCATCGAACGCAACGAACTTGTCGCCATCGTCGGCACATCCGGTTCCGGCAAGTCGACCATGATGAACATCGTCGGCTGTCTGGACCGCCCGACTGGTGGCGAGTACCGGTTGAACGGTATCGACGTGGGGTCCATGTCCGGCGACGACCTGGCGCGAGTGCGCAACCGCGAGATCGGCTTCGTTTTCCAGAGTTTTCATTTGCTTCCGCGCGAGAGCGCCCTCGACAACGTGGCACGACCTCTCATCTATCGTGGCGTGCCGTTGCGCGAACGCCTGACGCTGGCCGCTGCAGCACTGTCTCGAGTTGGCCTGCGTGATCGCATGCATCACAGGCCGAATGAACTGTCAGGCGGCCAGCGCCAGCGCGTAGCCATCGCGCGCGCCCTTGTCGGCGAACCGTCGATACTGCTTGCGGACGAACCGACCGGCAACCTCGATTCCGCTACGAGCCGCGAAATCATGGACCTGATCTTGGACGTCCACGCGCAGGGGCAAACGGTAGTCCTTGTGACCCACGAGCCTGAGATCGCCGAGCAGTGCGGGCGCATCGTGCGTCTCCGTGATGGACACATCGTGTCCGACGTTGTTGCGACAAAGGACTTAATTGGGGCGGCCGAATGAATGTGTTGCTAGAAGGCATGCGTTCCGCCCTCGGTGCGATTCGCGCGCATCGTTTGCGTAGCTTCCTCACGTCGCTCGGCATCATTATCGGTGTGGCTTCCGTCATCACGGTGGTTTCGCTGATCCAAGGATTGTCGAAAAGCGTCAGCGACCAGTTTGAGGGCTTGGGCGGCAACGGCCTCACGGTAAAGGCGCGCGATGATCGCAAGGACGCGTTACGCGGCAAATCGAACTATCTGCGTTTCGAGGACGTTGAGCAACTACGAGCGCACGTGGAAGGGATCCGCGAAATAAGTCCTGTGTTCATGCCCGGGTTTTCCGAGCTTGGCTTCAAGAGCCAGACCGCCACGGCCCAGGTGTTTGCGACATCGGCCAGTTACCAGGACGTGAACAACCGCTACGCACGCATCGGGCGGTTTATCAGCGATGCCGACGATGCAAGCGCGCGTCGTGTCGCAGTCATCGGCGAGAAATTAATCGAGGAGCTACGTCTGCCCCCAGATCCCGTTGGTCAGTTCATTCGATTTGCTAACGAGTGGTTCAAGATTGTCGGGGTAATGGAAAAGCAAGGCGACGTGTTCGGCATTTCGCGGGACCGTTACATGATCATCCCGTTCAAAACGGGGCAGAGCATCATCGGCAACAACACGCGACCGCAGCTCCAGATTACTCTGGCTGTACGCGACTTGGGCCGAATGGAAGAGACTCACAACCGGATTGCGGCCGTCCTACGCCACGCCCACCGTCTTAAGTTCAATGAGACTGACGACTTCGAGATCGACTCGGCCGACCAGATCGCAAAGAGTTTCGACAAATTGAGCAGCACAGTCACGCTTGTGATGAGCGGCGTCGTCGGCATTGCACTGCTGGTGGGCGGCATCGGAATCATGAATATCATGCTCGTCTCGGTGAAGGAGAGGACGCGCGAGATCGGTATTTGCAAAGCGCTGGGCGCGCGCAGCCAGGATATTCTCCTGCAATTTTTGATAGAGGCCGTCACGCTGTCGCTGCTGGGTGGTTTGGTCGGCCTCGTTATCGGGTACACGCTCGGCGCCGCCATCGCAGGCATGATTCCAGATTTTCCGCCGGCGGTCGTACCGTGGTGGGCCGCGCTCGTTGCGGTGCTTTTTTCCGGAGGGGTTGGTGTCGTATTCGGAGTCGTCCCGGCAAGCCAGGCTGCTAGGCTGGATCCAATCGATGCACTGCGCTACGAATGACCTGAGTGAAAACCATATATACAGACATGTTTGTGCTGAAAAGCCCAGCGGAGGAATCGCACGGCAGTAATGCCCTATCGAATTCTTATCAACCCAGAAGTTAATCCACGCCCTCAGCGAATAACTGCTGCATATCGACTCGCAAGGTATCGTATTCCTGCGGGATCGGCCGCCTTTTATGCCGATTTTCGAATGCCTTCACGCATTTGAAAATCGCGCACCGCTTTTCCCCAAAACGTCGCCCAACTGTTCGCCAGGGCCCGACTTTTCAGTCGGCGCTTCAATTCGTAGTCATTTATTTCTGGTATGTGCTCGTGGACGAAATTCGCGAAAAAGATAACGGCATTTACGGATTTTATAATATTGACAGCGATACATCCGAATAGCACAATCTACCTGCGTTCGTTTCGGAGTTTTTAATTTCGTTTTGGCGCAAAATAGTCTCGCTCGTTCGCACTGATTTAATGTGATATTTGGTGTATTTCACGAGGTGCGAATGGAGTGAATTTTCCACACTTTAGAAAGAGAAAACATGTCCAACGTAAACAAACTGGCATTCAACAAAACGACCATCCGCACCCTGACCGACGACGAAGTCGGCTCGGTCGCTGGCGGCACCACTCCGCTGACTCCGGCTACGCCTTATCTCGTCGCGTCGTCCGAGCCTTGCGCTATTGCCGTGGTCACGGTGATCACCCTGGCGTAATAAGCTTCCACATGGCGGCGGCCGGCACCGCCATGTGGTTAATGTCTTCGAACGTCATTTGGCATTGGGTTATTGACCGGGTGCGAACGCGAATATGCCGTAATGCGCCGAGTGGGCGTTTTGGTTATCCGCCGTATCGCGTGACCAATTTTTCCAGAAGGGATGTATGCATGTCTGTCTCGAAAAAACTAGAATTTAACAAAACGACAATCCGTACCCTGACCGACAATGAGGTGAATTCAGTCAGTGGCGGAACGGTCGACTACTTCGTCCTGTCCAGTATGCCGTGCGCTGTTGCAATCGCACAGGCGCTTTATCCGACTATTTTCGGCTGACCGCGATTGATGAAGAGAGAGCGCGGGTCGTCAAGATCTTCGCTTTCGCGCTTCCCCAGCATGGGCTGTTGGTAGTCGCCCGCCAAAAAATAAATATGCATTGACTAGGTTTTGCACATCTATGGAACAGAGTGAACTGTTTAGGGCGGAGTGCGTCAACGCGCAACGGGCCCGGTTTTATGGTGTCGTGATCTTCCCTTTTCGTAGTCCGGCGCGATGGATGTGGATAGTATTGTCGGCGGCCCTTGTGTGCTTACTGAAGATTGTTTTAGATCTGTATTAAGATATGAAGTTATCCCGCATCCTGAGACGCCCTTTCGAACTCTTGCAACGGACTGCGCCGAAACGGCCGCCTGTCCTGCATCAAAGCGAAGCAACGGAATGTGGCCTTGCCTCTCTTGGCATGGTCGCTGCATATCATGGTCATGTCATCGATATGGTGTCGTTGCGCCAGAAGTACCCGATTTCGCTCAAGGGAGCGGTGTTGTCGGACCTCATCAAAATCGCCGCAAAAATGGGGATGCAATCAAGGCCGCTGCGGTTGGAAATTGACGATCTAAAATATTTGCAGTTGCCTTGCATCTTGCACTGGGACATGAATCACTTTGTGGTTCTGGTAGAGGTGCGTAACGATTACCTTATCATTCACGACCCATCCTGTGGCCGTCGCCAGGTCAGCATGGAGGCCGCCTCGCGTAATTTCACCGGTGTCGCCCTCGAACTTTGGCCGTCTCCTAATTTTAAACGCGGTAAACACGGCAGCCTTGTAAGCCTTTCTAGTGTCGTGCAGCCGAACCGCACCCTGGGTACGGCCGTCTTGGGCGTTTTCGCGCTCGCAGTCGTGCTCGAAGTCTTGGCGTTAATTAATCCGCTCTATTTGAGATGGGTCACGGACCGTGTGATCGTGAGCGGTGATATGGGTCTGCTCACGAAGCTCGCTGCGGGTTTTGCATTCATCGTGCTAATCCAGCAGTTGATTTCTTATCTGCGTCTTTGGATTATCGTAAAGGTGAGTGCGCAGGTTGGCGTCGCATGGCGTATCAACATATTTTCCCACCTCGTAGGCTTACCTGTTCAATATTTCGAAAAGCGTTTTTTGGGTGACATCGCCTCTCGCTTCGGTGCGATCGAACAGATTCAGCGGACACTCACTTCATCATTCATAGAAGGTTTGCTCGACGGCCTAATGGTAACCGTTACGGGCGTAGTGATTTTCTATTACAGTGTCCCGTTGGGAAGCATCGTCCTGGGATCGATGTTGCTTTATGCACTTTGCCGTTTTATCTGGTACCGCAAGCTGCGGTTGGCTAGTGAAGAGCAGATCGCGCACACTGCTAAGCAGCAGACACATTTCATTGAAACAATACGCGGAATTCGGGCGCTAAAATTGTTCCAGCGGCTGCCTGAACGTCAGAATGCCTGGGCCGCTTTGCTGGCGGAGCAGGTAAACGCAGAATCCCGGACGCAACTTCAACATATCGGCTTTCGAGCCGTGAACGGCTTACTTTTCGGGCTCGAAAACGTCATCGTTATCTGGCTCAGCGGCCGTCTCATTCTATCCGGCAACTTTACCGTCGGTATGTTGCTCGCATTTATTGCATATAAAACCGAGTTTACCAGGCGTATGTCTTCTCTTGTGGACAAGCTTTTCGATTTGCGTCTGTTACGACTGCAGTTGGAACGAATCGCCGATATTGTGCTGACACCTCAGGACAGCGCGAATTCAAAACCGTCTGAACTTGGGGTCGACACGGAACTGGACGACGCGTCCGTAGCGATAAGCGGTTTGTCGTTCCGCTACAGTGAGGGCGAACACAACACACTGCGAAATTTGAATTTACGCATCCCTGCAGGGCAGTCGGTTGCTATTGTGGGACCATCGGGGAGCGGCAAAACTACATTGGTGAAACTTTTACTCGGCACCTTAACGCCGACCGAAGGTTCCATCCGAATTAGTGGACAAGACAGCTGCAGCGAATCCGTTCGAGACGCGGTGGCAACCGTCATGCAAGATGACACGCTGTTTGCGGGGTCGGTGGCGGAAAATATTTGCTTTTTCTCCCCGAACCCGGATATGGCGTGGATTAAAGAGTGCGCGAGGATGGCGGCCGTCGCTTTGGAAATAGAAGTGATGCCCATGGGCTACAACACACTTATTGCCGAGATGGGTACTGCGCTATCTGGTGGACAGAAACAACGGATATTGATTGCCCGCGCGTTGTACAAACGGCCCAAGTTGCTCATCCTTGACGAAGCGACCAGTCACCTGGACATCATGCGGGAACAGGAGGTGAACGCAGCAATCCGTGAACTGAAGATCACACGCATCATCGTTGCGCATCGTCGGGAAACTATCGCCTCCGCTGATCGTGTCATTGCTCTTGTTGATGGGGAAATAATGCGCGACATAATTCCCGGTGAGGTCGAGCATGCGACGAATGGAATCGATGAAAGTAACTTGGACACTGTAAATGGCTGAGATGAATTTGAAGCATAACGATACGCTGAGCCACGACGGTTACATCGTCTATCGTCGTCCGTTACTCAGTCTCGGATTCTTGGATGCATGGCTGCAGACATATCACAATGCGGCTGACGTGGGAAATTGTCACGATGCGATAAATTCGTTGCTGTCAAACGAAGATATATCAGGCGCGATCCGTATAAACAATCCGGCGCTTTACGCACGTCTTCGGGAAGCCACTTCGCACGAGAAAGCATCAGCTGATTTTCTGGTGCTGCTGCGGTATCTGGTGAGGATGAGCACCCGAGCCACGCCGTTTGCTGCTTATGCAGCTGTCGGCGTTGGAAATATTGGTGCACAACTCCGCCCAGAACTTGATGGATCTGTCGGGTGTGACCTGGATATCGATTGCGGTGTCCTGTTGGAGCTGGACCGTAAACTTAAATCCGAAGTCGCCCGCGACGACAGGATGCGTGTACGGCTGCCGAATATCATCTATCGCAAGGGCGAAGTGATTCAGTTTGTTGAGCAACGGCTCGAGAACAAGCGTCTGAATTACGAACTATCGCGTACCGATCGGAGCGAGTTCATTGATTTAACGATGAGCCGCTTGAACCAGCCCCGGCGCATTGGCGAGTTGGCTGATGAGCTCGTGGAACTTGATCCAAGTGTAACGCGTGACGAAGTCGTTGATTTTTTTTATCGGCTGCTCGACGCGGGCTTCGTTCAGATCGATGCCGATTTGGAACTGACCGGTGGCAACCGTTTGGGGAGATACCTTGAGAGTATCGCATCCGCGGTACCGCAGGCTACGAGTACGCGTCCCTTTGAATTGCTTAAGAGCGTCCACACGCTGCTAATGCCGGGCACACGCCACAGGTTGCCAGCCGCGGCGCCGCGGGTAGAGAGGGCAGAGGGTCTTCTCGCGGAATATGGGTACACGTTTCCAAGCGGGCATGTAGTCCATGCTGATTCATTCTGCGATTCCAACTTGGTCGCTGTCGACGAGCGCACTGTAGCGAAGTTATACGACGTCATCGCTACTATGCGTTGCCTGCTGCCCAAGCAGGAGGATAACTCTTGGCGTGAGCTGGTCTCGAAGTTTGAGGACAGATTCGGCACCGAACTTGTTCCGTTGGTCGTGGCGCTCGATCCGGACTGTGGGATTGCGTTGGATCAATCGCAACAGTCAGCTCGGTGGATGGACGGGGTCCGGATTTTACCGAAGTCGGTTTCGAGACCAAACGATGAACATGTATATCAGGCATTGCTCAACACCTGCATCCGGTCAAGTCAAAATTCGATCGATCTTCACGACGTCTTTCCCCATCCGGCCGGCGTACCTTCTGCGCTCCCAGGAAGTTTCTCTGCGTGTTTGACCGTTTATCAGGAGGGCACTGAGAGTCCATCCATGGCCGTAAACTTCCTGCACGGTCCGGGCGCGACGAATCTTAACGCTCGATTTGCCGCACGGGATCCCAAACTGGCCAAGGCAGTGCAGGGCACAGCCGCGAGGGAAGACAATGCAAGTGACGAGACCGTGTACGCCGAGGTGATCTATCTTCCGAGCCCACGTCATGCAAACGTGTCGACTCGGCCGGCTTCGCGGGACTATGAGATCGTATTGTCGGGAGGGAGTTCGGTTCCCAGGGAAAGGCAGATCCGACCGGATGAACTAAGTATTGGCGTCGTGGCGGGAGAGATTGTTCTCTGGTCGACGAAGCTTAATAAACGTGTTATTCCGAGGTTTAGTAGTGCGTACAACTATCGACATAAAGGCAACTTAGGAATATATCAATTCCTGTGCAGGCTTGCTGCGAATTCGCCACAGCTTCCGAATTTCCGGTGGCCGGCCTCGATGTGGCGGGTTCCCTCGCTCCCGCGTGTGATGTGCGGCGATGTCTTGATATCTCGTGCCCGTTGGCATTGGAACAAAACGAAGATTCTCGATGTTTGCGCCCATATTGAGAAGAAAAACTGGTCGGAATTGGAAGCGATATTCGATGAGTCAGCCATGCCGCGGTGGTTTTCCGTCGAGGCCGGGGACAACTTGCTTGAGATTGACCGGCGTAATTTTCTTGCGCTGACGTTGCTGCGGGACGAGATCCGGAGTCTGGAAGAAGTGGTGTTAACTGAATCTCCTGCGCGGATCGGCCAACCGGTGTTGAACAGGGGAAACGGCCGCTGGCATTCAGAAATCATCGTTCCGCTTCACGGGTGCCGTGTACTTGCCAAGCAGGATGACGAATTTTCCAGGTATTCACGTTTCGTGCTGGGAAATGCTGTTCTGGACTTGGCCCCTACGCCAAAGCACGAGCATGCGTGGCATTACGTCAAGATTTATGCTAGTGAAGACTATCTTGAATCGCTGCTTGTCAGCCACATTGAGCCGTTATTGCGCCAGGCCGTCGATACCGGAATAGTCAAGTGCTGGTTTTTCATTCGGTACTATGACCCGGATTTCCACTTGCGCCTTCGTCTGCAAGGCGGTGGCGACACTTTCGCAATGTTACTCCGGCATTTGCACGATGATTTGCTCGGAACTCGATACGCGCGCCAGGAGATTGCTGCCTATCGGACGGATCATTACCTCCCGGAGTACAGTCGTTACGGTGGTCGCCATCTCATGCCGCTAGTGGAGAGGATATTTCATGGCGACAGCGTATTTTCCGTCAAAATGTTGCGTGCAGCGAGGCGGACTGATTCGAGCGACATCGTTTGGAAGGCAGCTCTTTGTGGTGCACTGGACTATATGAGGATGTGTGGCCTGTCCCACTCAGTTGTGAACGATATGGTGCAGTTCCAGAGGAAAGCTTTTGGCAATGAAATGGAACTTGGTAAGTCGGAATTTGACGGACTAGGAAAAGTCTATCGCAGACATAGAAAATATATCGAGTCCGTGGTTGCTTCCTCTGAAATGCCTGACGATATTATCGGAAATGCGCTGCGTGACAGAGCCGAAAGTGCCCAGCCATTGCTTGAAGAGCTGTGTTCGTCTGCAGATTCATCCGCTATAGCTCATCTATTGCCGAGTATTATTCATATGCAGGCCAACCGGTTGTTCACGGGGATTTCTCGCCCGCAGGAATTCGTAATTTGGGACTTTTTGGCAAGGGCTCAACGCTCTGTTGCCGCACGCTCCAAGTCTGAAATATCCGAACCTCATGGTGATACTCATGAAGAGTGTTAGGAAGATTTGGGAGGGATTTCGGAAAGCGTTGCCGAGGAATCGTTCCGAGCCACCGATAAACTATTTTTCGGAAGGCGACTGCTCTGCGCTGTATCGGTTGGACAATAAATCTCACGATTCGGCGGTCGATGACCAGACATGGTCTGACCTGTCTATGCAATCGTATTTCGATAGGCTCACGGAAAGAACAAGCATTTTTGGAAAGCAGACGCTCTACGCTTGGTTGAGGACGGGGCAGGACGACAAGCGGAGCAGCGGTACGCAGCAAACCGTCAGTTCTCTAATGGCCGATCCGGCTGGGCGATCAAGTTTGCGCGCGGCTATGACACCGCTACGTGCCGCAGAAGTCGAAATAGCCGAGTTTATTTTCGAGAACGCTGAACAATCTGGCACCCCGCGCTGGTTGCCCCTCTTGTATGCGATTCCTCCACTGATGATTGTGGCCGCACTTAACGCGTATTTCTCTCCCGTTCGTGCGGTGGCCCTGACCGGCTTTTGCACTGCAGTCGGACTTCTCCTTGTCCTGTTTGCGCTGCACATGCGTTACGACGAAACGATTCGCGCCTGGAGGATGCGGATGGATTCGGTCTTCCATTTGCTCCACGGGATAATCGCCGTGGCGGCGCTTGATGAGGGGAAATACGCTGACTTTTGCTTAATGCGAGGCAAGGCAGCCAAGTTGGGTGGCAAGCTTGCGAGATGGCCTGTGCCGAGAGGGCTCGCCGAGTCCGTGCGTGACTACTTCGACTGGTTTTTCCTGGGCAAGGTTCGGCACTACTTCAAGCAGGTCCGTCATATTCAAAGAAATTCAGAGTATTTACTCAGCGCGTATAGATTGTGCGGTGAGCTGGAAGCGGCCCACGCGATTGCTGAGCATCTGAATACACGCTCGGATTATTGCTGGGTAGAACCTGGAATGTCAAAACGAGTGGAATTTTGCGATGCTGTTCATCCGCTCTTGAGTGACGCTCATTCCTTGTCGGTGCGGATGGATGGGCGCGGGATCTTTCTAACCGGGCAGAATGGCGTCGGAAAAAGTACATTGCTGAGAACGATTGGACTGAACACTGTCATTGCACGCGCCTTCGGCTTCTGTTATGCGTCCAAAGCAGTCCTTCCGAGACTTTGTGTAAGGACAAGCATTCAGAACGTCGATTCTCTTCTTGAGGGAGAGAGTCTTTACATCTCAGAGCTAAGGCGTGCGCGTGAACTTCTTCAAGAAGGTGCCGAAGAATCCTCTTATTTATATATTATAGACGAGATATTTCGAGGCACAAATTACCTTGAATCCGTGTCCGCAGCAGCTGCACTGCTAGACAGATTGGCAGAAAAAGGCATTGTCATTGTTTCTTCCCATAACGCCATTTTGGCGACGCTGCTTGCTAATAATTACACGGCATATTATCTGAGCCGCGAATCTCCCTCGGGCCTCCCTGTTCTGAAACGAGGCGTTCTGAGCGAAACGAATGGCATTTCGCTGCTGAGAGCGCACGGATTTGACGACGAAATTGAACGCAATGCGCTCAAGGTTTTCGATTGGCTGAACCGCTACTTGGCGCATCCTTTGGGCGGCGAAAGCGTGCTCGAGAAAAAAAATACTGTCCAGGATAAGGGAGGTTTGGATGCGGCTTGATGGCAATCATCCAATAAAATATAAATGCTGACTATTTCCGATTTTCGTGAAAACCTGGTTGAGTACGCATGCGTCCGTGTTCGCAATACTAAGACCGTGTGGATCAATGACGCTGAGATGTCAATGCTGAGCCAGGCGCTCAATTCAACTCCCACGCCTGAATCCTTTGCGCACTTTTTTTCCTATTTGCCTAAGGATAATTCCCGCTTCCAGACGGAAGATCTGGATTTAACTGACGTACGCACATACCAAGCGGAGCGGTATGGTGGGCATGGGGTCGGGCCGAACGGCGGCGGTGCCCGTGTGGGGAACTATGGCGGTTTTCAGATCAAGGGCACCGGGCCTAATCCCCTTGGCGACCGGACTTACTCGACTTGGCACTCTTATGGCTCATTACATTTGGTGGACGCGGCGTATGAGGCCATCATGTCCACCGTGCTGAACCGTCTGCTGCCTCACGGTTGCGTCAAGACCTTGGGCCTTATCTTTACCAATAGCTCGGGCGCCTTACATGCAAGAGGCTCGGAGCTGCATCCGGCTTCGGGTGCGCTGCTGGTACGTGAACAGAGCGTCAGACCTGCGCATTTCATGAGGGCAGCACTGTTTTCGCCAACAAAACCGAGCGAGTTGATGCCTGATCGTCACCGGGTCCGTGCGGTCAACCGCCAGTTGCGCAAGCAATTCGGAAACGACAACGGCTACATCAAATACCTTGGGACGTTCATTCTTTCGGCAGCCCAGCAGTTTGCGTTTGCCTTGGCCGCGCGCATTACCCACGGCGCCCTGACCCCGTCTAATATCTGCCTCGATGGGCGTTGGATTGACCTGACTGAAACCCGCTTCCTGCCAGGCGGCGTCAATTTCTGCGGGCAGACACCGTTTTATCAAGACGCGCAAATTGTCGTGCAAATCATCGTCGAATTGGCGCATGTTTATGGCAAGAGCAATGGCATCCAGTTTAATTTAACGCCCCTGATCACCTACTATCAGGAGATGTTCGACAGCTGTTTCGCCTGTTATGCGTTGGCCATTCTCGGCTTGCCTGCGGCGGCCCAGGCCGACGCTGCGGAAAGCGACGAGGGCCAGCTGGTTGCGAAGGCGCTGCGGGCGGTGATCACCAACAATAAAACTCCGCTGCGGAAGATCGAGGATGTCCCGAATCCCGAGGATCCGGTCGTTGCATTCATCCGTACGCTGTATCTCGGCCTGGTTGGGATCGAGGAGTTCCCGGACGAGTTGGCGGGTGTCCTGCGGCGTGCCGGCATAGAGTGTCGAGATGCCGCAACCGCCTTTGTCAGGCTCAGTTCGTACGCGGCGAGCATTGCCGACTCCGAATCATTCGGCGCCACTCAGCGTATCGCTTGCGCGATCAAGGCGTGGCGCTGGGCCAAGCTATCGGCGTTCTTTTACCGGAGTCGGCTAACTCCGCACTTGTTTTACCTGGATGCCGAGCGATCGCCGTCCGATATAGGCGCCTACATCGCGGAATGTATCGATAACGCCACCTGGATATTTTCCGCGGACACCGACGGTGCGATCCCCATTTTTCAGACTCCCGCGCTGCGGCTCATTTTTGACACCGTGCGCGAAGCCTATGTGCTGGACATGTCCGGCACCCACCTGTTTACGCATTTCGCGGACTGCGTGCGCTACCTCCGCGACAACGATGCGCAACTGGTGCTCAGCGACAACTTTGATGCGTTCAATTATCTCGATAGTCTGGCGGACCTCCTGAAGGAACTCGAGCGCGAACCAGAGCATCGGACCGATAGCCAGGTCTTCCGCACTTTTACTTGAACGCATACGGATGTGACATATGTACAAAAGTCTTCCTCCAGAATTCCCAATGGCGCTGGATTTAGTCAGCCGCTGCAATGTCAACCTCGATATGGCTACATTGAGGGCAATCCAAGCCGCCGCAATAGCCAACACCCTGACGATCTTATGGGGCGTCTACGACGATCCGATAGGATTCGTCGTATGGGCGGGAGTCAATCAGGACAGCGTCCGGATGATTAACAAGTTCAAGCTCCTTCCCGCCCGAGTATGGGAATTCAAGGAGGGCCATATAACGCAAATTCTTCACGTTTTTTTTGTTCCACCTTTTAATTTTGAAGCCAAGTCCCAGTTGAGGAAGTTCTTGAGAGGTCGACGTGTGATTTCCTATACGAGGAAAGAAAAGAATAAGCTGTTTGTGAGAACCTCATCCGGGTTTAGGAGATCTGAGAAACTATGCTGAATGTTCCACACAAGGATTTGACCACTTCGACCGTTGGCGGCGTGCGAACCGTCGGACATCCGTTGATTTGGATTCCATCGCTATACATCGTGATGGGCCTTCCTAGCGCTGTCATTGGCGTTCTGGCAGTGGTCATGTTCAAGAATCTGGGCGTGCCGACCACGGAAATTGCGCTGTATACCAGCCAGCTGTACCTTCCTTGCGTATTGAAGCCGCTCTGGGCTCCGCTACTCGAGCGATATTGGACAAAGCGCTACTGGGTGCTCGGTATGCAGTTCCTGATGGCTGCGGTGTTTGCGATGATCGTTCTCTCTCTGAGCACGCCTCCGTTCTTTGCGTTATCACTGGTATGTTTATGGATACTGAGTGTTGCCTCGGCGACGCAAGATGTCGTGATAGACGGGTTTTTTATCAACTCGACATCATCAAAGGAACAGATGCGATATTCATCTGTTCAAGCAGCATGCTGGAACTTAGGTTCCCTCATCGTCTCCGGGGGAGTGGTTTCATGCGTTGGACAAATCCACACGTCCGCCGGGCTGAATTGGCAACATTCCTGGATGTTGATGTTGTTCGTGCTTGCGCTCGGTATGGCTGGGGTGGGGCTGTGGCATTCAAGGGTGCTGCCGCATAGCGAACCGCCCAAGGTGCGCTCGAAGGCCACGGATACTTGCTGGCACTCGATCAGACAGTCATGGCTGAGCTTTTTTTCGAAGCGGCATATCGTACTGATGCTGGTCGTTATTTTATTTTACCGATTCGGCGAAGGTTTCATTGACCAATTGGGGCCGGTATTTCTTCTGGAATCGCGCGCCAAAGGGGGCCTGGGTTTAAGTAACCAAGAGCTGGGGATGATCGGCGGCTTGGCCGGGACACTGGCGCTACTTGCCGGTACGTTCGCGGGGGGAATGCTTGCTTCGCGGTTGACATTGCGTCGCTCATTTTTCATCTTGGCGGTGTCGCTCAATTTGCCGCACTTCACTTATTTTTATCTTAGCGCGGCGCAGCCCTCCGACGTGCACACGATACTATTTCTTGTATTTCTGGAGAAATTCGGTTTCGGCATGGGCTCGGTTGGACATATGCTTTATATGATGCAACAGGTTGCCCCTGGTCCATTCCGTATGACTCATTACACGTTTGCGACCAGTACGATGGCTTTGATGCGGTGGATTGCAGGGTCAATAAGTGGCCCGATATTTAATTATTTCAACTTCAGTTATTCGAGCTTTTTCGAATTCGTATTGATTGCATCGGTCCCCGCTATACTGTTGGCAATGTTTGCCCCATTCCCGCACGCAGAGGAGCCCAGTCGTAATTCTTATGGGAAGTTCGATGAAAAACCATCTGCCATAACATGAGCCGGCGCGGGGCGTACCCGGCGAACATGGTTTTTGCGTCTTGAACGCAGGCGGTGTCGCTTGTGTGCATGCGATCCGCCGCCGGAACGGGGGCGGCGATCAGCGCGCCGGCGCCCGCCGCGGCGGCCCGGCAACGTTCACCCGCCCCTTCATCACGGGGTGCAACGTGCACAGGTAGTCGAACGACGGGCCCTTCGCTACCTTGTACCGCCACGATTTGCCGGGCGCCAGCTCGCCCGAACTCACCTTCGCCCCGGCCGCTGTCACGTTGTGGGCGAACATGTCACGGTTTTCCCAGACGATCGTATCCCCCGGCTTGACTTCGACGACTTGCGGCGAAAACTGCATGCCGTCGATGACGACGTGGTGCTCCGCCGCGCCCGCCAGGGCGGGCAGCCAGCACAGGGCGGCAAACAAGGCGGAAGGCAGGGCGGGTTTCACTTGAGCTCGGCCTGGATATGCTTCGCGTGCTCCAGGTGCGCGACGAAGGCCGGGCGCACCTTGACGAGCAGCGCCTTCAGCTCGGCGTTCGACGCGTTCGGGATCAAGGTCTTGTCGAGGGCGTCGAGCACGGTCTGGTGATACGTCACCTCATTGTCGACGTACGCCTGATCGAACGCCTTGCCCGACAGGCCTGCGAGCTTGGTGCGTGTCGCCTCGCCACCCTGCGTGAGGCTCTTGCTCGTATCGTTGTCCTCCGGTGTCACGTGCAGCTTTTGCACGAGCGCCGTGGCCTGCTTGTTGACGCCGCTGTGGTCGGCCACCATGCGCTTGGCGAACGCGCGCACGTCCTTGTTCTTCGATTTCGTCTCGGCCTGCTTGCCGGCGTCGATGTCGACCGTATTGGCGGCGACGACGATGGCGGCGATCTGCGCGTCGTTCGGCCCGGCCGCGTGCGCGGGGACGGACAGCCCCAGGGCGAACAGGGACGACAGCAGCAGGGAAATGGATTTGTTCATGGCAGCATCCTTCGATGAGTTGGAAAAGGTGGAACAACCCATTGGATGCATGTCATTGCGTCCACGTTCCCGCCGTCCGTCAGATTCCCCATTCCACGTCGAGCCGGCGCCGGACCGTCTCCACGATCCGGTCGCAGCGCGCGCCGTCGAAGCCGAACGCGTCCTCGATCGCGAAATCGATCTCGCGCGCGAGCGCCTCGCGCAGCATGGCCCGTGCGCGGAAATAGCGGGTGCGCACCGTGGCCTCGGGAATGTTCAGCGTGGCCGCCGTCTCCTCGACGGTCAGCTCTTCCACGGCGCGCAGCACGAATACGGTGCGGAAGGCGGCGGGCAGCTTGTCGATGCCAGTCTCGATCAGGCGCCGCGTCTGGCCGCGGAAGGCGGCCAGGTCCGGCTGTTCCACTTCGACCGGGCTCTCGTCGGGGGAGTGCGGCGCGTCGGTACCGAAGTCCGCGCCCAGCTCGATGACCTCGGCCAGGCGCCCGGTCTTACGCTGGCGCATCAGGGCGGCATTGACGACGATGCGCGTCAGCCACGTGCCCAGCGCGGATTCGCCGCGGAACGTGGGCAGCGCGCGGTAGACCTGCAGATAAGCGTCCTGCAGGGCGTCCTCGGCTTCCGCGTCGTCGCGCAGGATGCTGCGCGCCACGCGGTAGAGCCGGCGGTTGTAGCGCCGCATGAGGAGGGAAAAAGAGTCGCGGTCGCCGGCGCGGATATGACGCAGCAGCGCGTCGTCGTCGAGGGAAGCGGGATTCGGTGCGGCGGCATGCATGGCGTCTCCTGGTCGTGTGCCTGACGATTGGATGCGGGACGAGCGCCCCGCGTTCCCACCGCCAGGATACGTCAGGCGAGGCCGGCCAGCCGCGCGTTGCGCTCGCGTTCGAGCTTTGTGATGTAGCGCTGCACGGCGGCGAGGTTGCCGCGCGAGATGTCGACGAACTGGCAACCGAGGCGGCGGCTCGTCTTGTTGTTCAGCAGCGTCATGTCGATCGAGTTACGGATTTGCAGCGAGCACGTCACGGGCCCGATTTCCGGCAACTCGATGCGGCAGTTGGCGTACGTGTCGCCGATGGTCGTGCCGAGTTGCATCTTGTTGTCGTAGATCGCGATGCCGCCGCAGCTGATGTCGGCCAGCGGGAACACGGCGGCGGCGCCGCCCATCTCGGCCGGCAGGGGAATCGTCGCGCGTACGGGGTTCGTGACGGGCGTGGGCATGCGGTAGAACTCGCGCCGCTGCAGGCGGATCAGGCTGGCCGGGATGGCGGCGCGCAGTGCGGTGCCGCCGTCGTACTCGACTTCGCTCAGGCCGTCGAGGCCGAACACGATGCGGATCTTGTCCAGCGACGTGTCGCACCGCACCGTGCCGGCAGCCACGATGCGCTGGTTCTGCTCGGGGCTGACGGAACGGTCGACGATGACGGTGTCCGTGTCCGGATCGACGTGCAGCAGCGACGTGACGCAGACATCGGCCTCGCCCTTGATCAGCATGCGGACCAGCTGGTTCTTTTCGGCGAGCTGGCGCAGCAGGGCCACGATTTCCCGCGGCGACTCGATTTCGTAATCGTGCCAGGCTTCTAATTCGGCGTCAGTGATTGCTTGCATCTGTGTCAACCGGAGTGCTTTCTTGTGAGGGGAGGAGCCGTGCGGTGTCGGGGGCGGGCGGTGGGGTCTGCCCAGAAACTTGCGCGGATTCAATATGATAGAGCCAGGCCAGCAGTTCGGCAATGGCGCGGTACAGGGCGGGCGGAATCTGGCGGTCGAGGTCGACGTTCATCAGCAACGCGACGAGTTCCTTCGATTCGTGCACGAACACGCCCGCCTCCTGCGCGCGGCCGATGATCTGTTCGGCGACGAGACCCGAGCCCTTGGCGACGACCTTCGGGGCCGGGTCGCCCGCGCCGTACGCGAGCGCGACCGCGGTCTGGCGCCGCGCGGACTTATCCTTGTCCATCGTCCTGGCCGTCCTCGTGCGCCGCGTGGATGGCGAGCTGGGCCAGCGGCGTGCCGGCCGCGTCCAGCGCCTGCGCGAGGCGCGCGCGGTGCGCGTCCAGCAGGTGCTTGGTGCCGGCGTCGGGCGCGTCGAGGCGGATGTGCAGCCGGTCGCCGGACAGCACGACACGCGCCGCCACTTCGCCTAAAGCGCCGAAGCGCAGGCGCAGGCTGCTGCGCCACGTCGTGCCGTCGGCGCCGTCGCCCTTCTGGCCACCCTGCGCGTCGCGTTCGACGTCCCAGTGCATGTCGCGGCCCGGCCACAGCTGGCCCTGCCAGGCGACGCGACCCTGTTCATGGGCATTCAGTTGCAGGTTGATGAACTGGGCCGTGTTCGGATCGGTGGGCGGCGGCATGCCGCGCGCCTGCGGCTCGGCCGCCAGGTCGGCGCGCGAGCGGGCACCCTCGGCCCATTCGGCCACGTGCGATTCGTAGAACAGGCCGCTCTTGCCGAGGCCATCCTTCAGCGCCTGCGCCATGGCGTCCGCATCGCCGGACGGCGCGGCCAGCAGCGGCGTGCGGCCGACGGCGGCGGTCGCCTGCGTGTCGGCCTTCTGGGCGGCGGCGATGACGTCGCCGAGCGCCTTGCCGGCCGAGCTGATCGAGGCGTTGGCACCGTCGGCGGCGCCGGACGGCAAGCGCGCCATGCTGCGCGCGCCCGCGAGCAGCGCGGCCGTGCGCGCGAGCGCGGCGGCGTCCTTGCCTTCCAGATAAGCGAGCGGGGCGGATTGCGGGCTGGCACCTTCCGGCAGCGGCGGCCCCGCTTCGGCGAACGCGGCGCCGCCCTGGTCCGTGCGGACCTGGAACGTGGGCCGCGGCGTCAGCGCCACGAGGGTCAGCGGCACCTGCGTGCCGGTCTGGGCACCGGGCGGCAGCGGCATGCGCGCGGCCATGTCGTTGACGCGCACGACGAAGCTGCCGTCGGGAAGTTTCGTCATCACGTCGGCCTGCAGCGATTGGCCGACGAGGCCGGCGAGGGCGCGCGTAAAGGCTTGCTGGCGCGGGTCGCCGACGGGGAGGGTAGGACGGGCTGGCGCGACCTGGGTCAGCGAGACGGTATCGCGCGGCAGCATCGTTCAGTCGGGGCGGGGATGCCCGTCAGATGCCGTAGGCGCGCGCGACGCGGCGTTCGACGGTCTTGTTGCTGATCATGGCTTGCAGCTTCACCATCCACGGCTGCGTCAGGTCGCGGATCTGGCGGTCGGCATCGAGCATCTTGCGGATGGCGTTCACCTTGCGCACGCGTTCCTGGCCGGCCAGCGGGGTATCGCCGCTGTCCTTCAGCTGGCGCACGCACGCGGCGCACTGGTGCTCGAGCTGGACCAGGCGATCCCAGTCGCTGGCGGTCGCGGCGGCCAGCATCTGGTCGGTGATGCCGACCATCGCTTCGTACAGGGACGCGATTTCCGAATTGGTCATCATGGTCGCGCTTCCCATTTACGCACCCACCAGGGACGGGGTTTTCGGCATGGTCGCGGTTGCCGCTGCAGGCGCGTGCTGGACCTTGTCGCCGATCGCCGCCCACGCTTCGCGCAGGTCGGCCAGCAGGCCGTGCACTTCGTCGACGATGGCGACGTCGTTCTGCAAGTTGGCCTGGAACAGGCGGCGGCTCATGTAGTCGTACAGCGCGTCGAGGTTCTCCGCGATCGTGCCGCCCGCATCCTTGTCGAGGGAGACGCGCAGGCCGTTGTCGATGATCGTGATGGCCTTCGAAATGGCGACGCCCTTGGCCGGGATATTGTTTGCGGCCATATTGGCCCTGGCCGTGCGCAGCGCGACGAGCGCGCCGTCGTACAGCATCACGATCAGTTTGTGCGGGGAGGCGGAGGCAATGCCGGTCTCGAGATCGACATTGGCGTAGGCGTTGACGCCTCGTTTCATGGTTCCAAACATGTGATTCTCTCCAATTAATCTGGATACGATTATTTGTTGGCGGCGATCGCGGCGAGCTGCTGGGTCAGGTAGCTCTGCGTCGACTGCATCGACGCCACCAGGCTGTCGAGTGCGTTAAATTGCGCGGTGTACATTTTTTGCATCGCGTCCAGATGGGTCTGGAATGAGGCCTTCTGGTCGTTGAGCGACTTGATCGAATCGTTCAAGCCGCTCGTCCGGGACGTGATCACGCCGTTCGTGCCGATGAACCCCGCGGCCAGGCTCGTCAGCTGGACGGCATAGCCCTGCGAAAAATTGATGGTGCCGCGCGCGCCCGTGTTGCCGCCGTTGATGGTCAGCTTCAGGCCTTCGGTCGCGGAGCCGGCCGCGCCGGTCAGGGTCTGGCCGTTGCCGGTGGCCTTGACGCCGCCGATGGTGCCGGCCACGTCCACGCCGGTCGTGGCCGTGGCGCCGCCGAACACGTCGGACACCGCACTGCCGGTCACGCTGGACACGGTCAGGTTCGAGCCGGCGCCCCACTTCGTGGACGACAGCACGAGATGGCCCGTCGAATCGACCGACGCGGCCACCTTGTCGCCCGATCCCGTGAAACTGGAATTGCCGTTGATCGAGGAGCTCAGCAGCGCGGCCAGGTCGGTGGGGCTGTAGTTGCCGGCCGGGATCGAGACGTTCTGCACCTTGCTCGCAGTGGCCGGGTCGGTCTGGTTCAGCGTGACGGACCACGTGGTGTTGGCCGCGATCGTCGTCGTGCCGGCCAGGACGCCCGTGCTGGCGAGCGTGGCCTGCGTCGCCATCTGCGTGATGTTGAGCTCGTAGTTGCCGGCCTGCGTCTTGGTGGTGGAATCCGCGACCGTGACGAGGCTGTCGGTGGCTTCGCCCACGGCGGCGAACAGGCCGGCGATGCTGTTGAAATTGCTCGTCATCGCCGTGTTCAGCTTGGTCGAATCGACGGCCAGCGAACCATCCTTCTGGAACGTGACGCCGATCTGGCTGAGTGTGGTGATGCCGTCCTGGCCTTGCACGGCCTGGTCGAGCTGGGCGCGCAGCTGGGTACGGATGCTGCGCACCGTGAAGTCGCCCTGCAGTGCACCCGCCTTCTGGGTCGCAGGGTCGTAGCTGGTCAGGCTCGAGATGGTCGTGTTCAGCGAATTGTAGGCCTTGACGAAGCCGTTGATCGCATCCGTCACCGACTTCGTGTCGCGCGTGACGTTGAGCGTCGACGTGCCCGTCTGCTTCGCGCTGAGCGTGACGCCGTCGATCGCGCCGCTGACGTCGGTCTGGTGGCTCTGGATCGCGATGCCGTTGACGGTCAGCAGCGTATCCTGGGCCGCAGCCGTCTGTTGCAAGTTCTGTGCGCCGGCCGGGTCGTAGTTCAACAGGTTGGCCAGCGCGGGGTCGGCAGCGGCGCCGCCGGCGCCGCTCACCGTGATCTTCATGTTGGCGTTGGCGCCGGTCTTGCTCGACGTCAGCACGAGGTGGTAGGGATTGTTGCTGCCGTCCGACACGATGCTCGCGCTCACGCCCATATTGGCATTGTTGATCGCGTCGCGGATGCCCGTGAGGGTCGTGCTGCCGGCGGCGATGTTGACGGTGCCGAGCGATTGCGTACCGTCCAGCGTGAAACCGGCGTTGAGATAGCTGCCGCCGGTGCCGGCCGTCAGGCCCGCCGCCGCCGGATTGGAACCGCCGACCGTGATCGGGCTGCCGGCCGTCGACACGAGGCTGACGGCGGCCGTGGCCGTCGTGGTGGAGCCGCCGTTGGCCGTGCCGTTGTTACCCATGCCGCCCGTGACGGTGCCGGTCACGGCTTCGGAGACGTTGATGTTCGCGCCGTTTGCCGCGGTGAATTGCAGGTTGCCGCCCGCGGCCGTGCCGCTGACGGTGATGCCGGCCGCGGCCAGGGCCTGCGTGGTCGCATTGTTGCCGGCCAGCGTGGCATCGATCGACGCGGCCGTCACGCCCGCGCCCGCGGCGACGCCCGCGCCCTGGGACGCGATCTGCACGCCGCCGACGGTCAGCGCGTAGGTGCCGCCCGCGCCCGTGTCGATGTTGCCGAAGCTGGACGTCGTGCCGTTGCCGAACAGGGTGGCAGAGGTCGTGGTCGCGCCGACGGTGGCGCTGACGCCCGTTGTGCTGGTCTGCGAGTTGATGGCGTTCGCGAGGTCCAGGCCGCTCTTGGTCGTGCCATCGGTGGCGATCGTCGTGCCGTTGATGGACAGCGCGCCTTTCGCGATGCCGCCCGTCGTGGTCGTGAGCGGAACCGACGTGCCCTTGACGCCGAAGCTGCCGCCGCCGACGCTGCCGAACTGGAAACTGATCGTGGCCGCCGCACCCGTGCCGATGGTGGCGGTCGTGCTGGCCTGGCCGGCCGTGTTCAAGCTTTGGGCCTGCGCCAGCTGGCGCACGTTGACCTGGTAATTGCCGGGGACGGCCGTGCTCGTGGTCTTGGCGTCGAGGACGTCGCTGTTGCTCGGTGTGGCGGTCAGTGCCTGGAACGTCGAGCTCTTGCTCAGCGACGCGAGCGCCCCCTGGAAGGCGCCGATCGCACCGCTCAGCTGGCCATAGGACGCGATCCGGCCCTGCAGCACACCGGTTTTGGTGTCATACGATTGCAGCGGTATCGACTCGGCCGCCATCAGCTTGCCGACGAGGCCGCTGACGTCGAGACCGGACCCGAGGCCGGGGGTACTGATGCCCATCACGATTCTCCTGTTGAGCCACTAATGTAAGTGATTATCGGCAGAAGCAATGCGTACTTGAGAGCAGGAAATATGCGCTATTTTTGCCGCAGCGTACGGACAGGGGTGGGCGCGGCATGGCGCGACCCGTTACGCCGGCCTGGAGAAGGCAGCGTCATGGTGTTCGGAAACGGCGTGGCCGGGGCTCAGGCCTTCTGCCGAATCAGCAGGCCCTGCATCTTGTCGATCGACTTAGCGATCTGCAGTGCCTCGACCGACGGGATCTGGCGCACGACTTCCTGGGTGTTCTGGTCGATCAGCTTGACGACGATCTCGTGGCTGTCGTGGTCGACGGAGAATTGCAGCATTTGCGACGAGCCGGGCAGCGACTCGTTCAATTTCTTGACGGCGGTGTCGACTTCCTCGCGCGTGGGCGTGGCGGTCTTCGCGGCCGGATCGGCTTGTGTCCTGGCGCCTGCAACGGCATCGGTGGCGGCAACCGTGCGGTCGTCGAGTTTTGGGACGACCGGAGAAGCGAAGGGCTGGATGTTCATGAGAATCCCTAACAGAAAAAGCCCCGGCCGGAACAATGTCCGGCCGAGGCGTTGCACGACGGCGATCGAAGTGCTACGGGCTCGAGTATTAGCCGCGCAGCAGCGACAGGACGCCGTTCGGCAGCGAGTTCGCCTGGGCCAGCATCGAGGTACCAGCCTGTTGCAGGATCTGCGAACGGGTCATGTTCGCGGTTTCTGCGGCGAAGTCGGTATCGGTAATGCGGCTGCGCGATGCCGACAGGTTCTCGGTCGAGCTTGCCAGGTTCGAGATCGTGCTGCTGAAGCGGTTCTGCAGAGCACCATACTGCGCACGCTGGTTGTTGACGGCTGCCAGGGCGGCGTCGGCGACCTTGATCGCGGTCTGCGCGCCCGAGTAGCTGGAGATGTCGATCGATGCGACGGACTGCAGCTTCGAGCTGGTGCCGCCGGCCGACAGGGCAAGGCCGCTACCGGCATCGGTCATCGAGAAGCTGTTGGCCGAGTCGAGCGTGACGTTGCCGTTGACGACGGCCGTCGCGGCGGCCGCTTTCATGTCATAGGCGCCCACCAGGCTGCCGTTTGCCTTGTAGCTGTCGACGTTGAACGTCGTGTTGCCTGCGGCATTCGTATTCGCCAGATTGATGTCGTTACCGGTCGAATTGGTCAGCTTGATGGAGTTGTTCGCCTTGTCGTACTCGGCGGTGACGCCGGTGTTGGCCGTCTGCGCGTTGATCGCGGCAATGCCGCTGGCGAAGTCCGACGCATTGCCGACGGTCGCGCCGGTCGAGAACGAGATCGTCACCGCCGTGCTGTTGTTCGACTTCATCGTGAACTGGTACGACTCGTTCGCGCCGAGCGACAGGCTGGCGGAGGTGCTGGCCGAGGCCGTGACACCCGTGCTGCCGGTGGCGGCGTTGATGTTCGCAGCGATCGTCTGGGCGGTGTCGCCAGCGGTCGTGCTGATCTTGGCGGTGCCGACCGAACCGTTGATCGTCAGCGCGTTTGCCTTGGTCACGATCTTGGTGGCTGCACCCACGGCGACTTGGTCAGAAGCCATTTCGTTGTTGCCGTAGACGTTCGTCTGGAAGTTGGCGCCGGTTGCCTGGATGGTCTGGCCGGCATTGGCACCGACCTGGAACGTGGCGGTGCCCATCGAGCCGTCCATCAGGTTCTGGCCGTTGAACGACGTGGTTTGCGCGATGCGGTTCAGTTCCGAACCCAGCTGCGTGACTTCAGTTTGCAGGGCTTGGCGGTCGCTCGACGTGTTCGATGCGTTCGACGACTGGACAGCCAGCTGACGGATACGCTGCAGGATGTCGCCCGAGCTCGAGAGCGCGCCCTCGGCCGTTTGGGCCATCGACACGCCGTCGTTCGCGTTACGCGTTGCCTGGGTCATGCCGTTGATCTGCGACGTCATGCGGTCCGAGATCGCGAGGCCGGCGGCGTCGTCTTTTGCGCTGTTGATGCGCAGGCCCGACGACAGACGCTGGATCGAGGTCTGCAGCGACGTCTGCGACGTGCTCAGGTTACGTTGGGCGTTCAGGGATGCGATGTTAGTATTGATTACCGAGGACATTTTGTCTCTCCAGACTTGGTCTTACGTGGGTGCGGCGACGTGCCGCGCATTTCACTTTGGTCTGTCGCGCTGTTCTGTGACATTCAAACCGTCGTTGAATCAGGTAACGGTGCCGTACGGAAAAAGTTTAGGCCTTTGTGCGATTTTTTTTGCTTTTCTGCCGGCCACTCGTTTTTCCGCACGCCGTGTTGTTCTTTCAGCTACGCAAAAATCCGTACAGCTTGTCCAAGCTGGCCCACCCGCTGGCATGCAGCGCGCCGTTGACGCGTTGCGCGAACGCGGTTTGGTGCTGGAAGCGGCGGCAATAGACGTGCACGGCATTGACGAGGGCATTCGCGTCCGGCAGGTCGCCATCGTTGTTGCACTGTGCGGCCAGGATCAGGCGCAACAGGCCGAAACGCGCCACCAGTTGCAGATAGGCGTCGAACGGGTTGATGCCGTAAAACGGGAACAAATTCAGGAACATTTCGTTCAGGACGTAGTTCTCGAGTAGGTGCGGAGCTTGTTCCAGCGCCTGGCCCAGGCGTTCCAGTCCCCGCGTGTACGCCGCGACGAGGGACTCGGCGGTCGTCTGGCCGCTGTCGTCGGCGCCGAGGTTGGCGCCGATCATGCGTACCTGGTCGGCCTGCATCTTCGACGTGGTCGAGAAACCGCGGTCGGCCAGCAGGGTCGAGAACACCATCGCCTGCGCTTCGTGGTTCGGGCGCAGGTCGCGCAGCGCGTCCACGATGCCGCCCTGTTCGATCAGGGCGGCGAAATCGCGCAGCAGGGCGGGTACGGCGGCGTGTTGCGCGTTTGCCAGCGTGACGTTCAGGCGCTCGCAGAATACGCCCAGGATCGCCAGCCGCTGCCACAGCGCCAGGTCGGTCGTGCGCATCAGTTGCAGGCAGAAGATGCGCACTTCGTTCATTGCGGCGCTGGTCATGCCGAATGCGGACGCGCCGTCGACCATGTCGTCCTGCCGTGCCGTGACCTTTTCTTCAACGAAATCGAAGGCGTCCGCGTGCAGCAGCGCCTGTCGTGCCGCCTCCGGGCACGACAGCATCAACGCCTGTTCGTGCTGGCCGCGAAAGCGGCGGGTCTGGCGCGGATACGTGAAGCACGTGTTCGACAGATGGCTCGCGTCGAGGTGCTTCTGGATGGCGCAAAGCCCCTCGCACAGGGCCGAGCAGCTCTGGCTGCCCGGTTCGGGCGTGATCTTGCCGTAGTGCAGATCACTGTTGGTCGCACGCGAGCGTTTGACATGCTTGATGAAGATTGGCTTCAACTCCGGATGGGTCGAGTTGCGATAGGCGTTGAAGGTCTTCTTGTCGAGCGTGACGAGCCAGCCGGAGCAGCAATTGTCTTCGCAGGCGGCGCCGACGCAGGCGAAGCGCGTCACGTAGCGAGGCACCAGCGCGGACAGGGTTTTCGTGGGATGCAAATTGGACATGTCGGATCCTGAAGTGGCGTCATGGGTCTAGCTTCCGCACGGCCGTTGCAATACGGAATCTTATTGGTGCCATGGTAAGCGGACGCCAGGAAATCAAATCGTCGATAAAGCGGGGGATTACGGTGCAGTCTTTCGGCCACGGCGCGGTGTCTGCGATGCGTGACCGTGCAACCGCAAGCGCAATGGCTACGGGCGCGGTTGAGCGGCACCGCGCCCTGCAGGGGTTGCGTGAAAGGGGAAAGCCGGCTCGATGGCCGGCGTGTGCGTGAGTCGCGGACAGCGCGTCAGTCCCGCGCGACCACCACCTGGTTCTTGCCGTTGTGCTTCGCCTCGTACATGGCCCGGTCCGCCCGCGCCATCAGGCTGGCCTGGTCCTCGTTCGGACGGCGCAGCGCCACGCCGCACGAGAACGTGATGAGCATCTTCTCGTTTTCGTGCAGGAAGAAATGCTTCGTCAATTCGCGCTGTACCCGGACCATGGCGGCGGAGGCCGCCTCGACATTCGTCTCCGGCAACACGATGAGGAATTCCTCGCCGCCGAAGCGGGCGATCACGTCCATCGAGCGCAGCGTGTCGCGCACGACCTTCACCAGGTGGCGCAGGGCGTTGTCGCCGGCCAAGTGGCCATAGGTATCGTTGAGCTTCTTGAAATTGTCCAGGTCGAGCAGCGCGACGCACAGCGGCGTGCCGCGGCGGTCGGCGCGGGCGCTCTCGCGTTCGAACACGTCGTCCAGGCCGCGACGGTTGAGGCTGCCCGTCAACTGGTCTTCACGCACCAGCTCGCTCATATGCTGCAGCTTCGCTTCCAGGTCGCGGATGCGCGCTTCCGCTTCCTGCACTTCCTGGTGCGCGGCCAGCATGCGGTCGCGCGATGCCATCGCCTCGGCCTGCACGAGCTTCGTTTCGCGCAGCACTTCTTCCAGCACGACGTTCAGTTCCTCGATATTGCCCGCGTGGCGGATGCGCTCGGAAAAGCCGCCGATCTTTTCGTGGAAGTCGCCGGTCGACGCCGCCACCGAACCGAGGCGGTCGATGAACGTCATCATCATGTTCTTGACGGTCGCCTTGACGTCCGCGATGCCGTGCTTCAGCTGGCCCTGCTTGTAGATGACGTCCTTCAGGCTGCGCGTGGCGTCTTCCAGCGCGCGGTGGTCGAGGGGGCCCGAAATCAGGTCCTGCACGGCGGCGATCTGGCCGCGCATCCAGCTGTCGTCGTCCAGCAGTTCCGACACGTTTTCCAGCAGCAGTTTAAAGAGGCGCAACAGCAGCTCCTGCTGCTCGGCCGTGTCGCCGCTCTTCAGTTCGATCTGGTAGCACAAGTCCTTCAGCCGGGTCGCGATCTCCTGCAGCGCGTCCTCGCTGTGCGCGATCTTGACGGCGGCGCCCAGCGACTCCGCTTCCCTGGACAGCGTCGGCGTGCCCGACAGCAGCGACGCGACGGCGAACGTCAGCGTGCGGCTGAGCAGGTCGCGCAGCAGCTTCGCGTCGCCGTCCTCGGCACCCAGCGAGAGGGCGGGGTGCGTATGGCGGCGCAAGTGTTTCTCGGCCAGTTGCGACAGCGTGCGCGCATAACCGTCCCAGTCGCGCTGCTTGACGGCGCGGTTGAAGCGGACACCGAATTCGGCCAGCTCGCCGGGCGTGTCGGCCAGCTTGTGCGCGAAGCCGGACAGCACGTGTTCCGGGCCGGGGTCGGACGCCGGAGCGGGCGGCGGCAGCGCCTCGGTGCCGGCGATCTCGTTATAGATCTCGCGGTAGGCGTCGGGCGTCGGCGCGACGCGCCGCGTGGCGAGGCGGCGGAACGCTTCGCGTGCGATGTCGGCAGGGTTGAGGCCGGGATCCCCCGGCGGGCGATTTGAGCTGGACATTTTGGACGTTGCAATATGGAATTCTTATTGTCGCCATAGTAAGCCGCTGTCAGAAAATCAAATCGCTGATTAAACGCGGAATTACCACGCATATGTACAGACTGTATTGACGACGGGTGAATCAGTCAATCAGCTGGTTGCGGATGGCGTAGTGCGTGAGTTCGGCACTGGTCTTCAGTTTCATCTTGGCCAGCAGGCGCGAGCGGTATTCGCTGACGGTCTTCACGGACAGCGAGAGTTCGCGCGCGATCTCGCTGACGGTCTTGCCGGAGGCAATCAGGGTGAGGGTCTGGTATTCGCGGTCGGACAGCGATTCGTGCACGGGCGCGTCGTGGTTCTCGCCGAGCTGGGCGGCCAGCACCTGCGCGAGCTGCGCGCTGACATAGCGCTGGCCGCTCGCCACCTGGCGGATCGCGTTGACGAGTTCCTTCGGTGCGCTCTGCTTGGTGAGATAACCGGCGGCGCCCGCCTTCAGCGCGCGGATCGCGTACTGGTCCTCGCGGTGCATGGACAGCATCAGCACGGCCAGTTCCGGCTTCTCGCTCTTGATCTGCTTCAGGACTTCGATGCCGTTGCGGTCGGGCAGGGAGATGTCGAGCAGCACCACGTTGCAGCGGGACTTGCGGAACAGCTTGATGGCGTCGAGGCCGGTCTCGGCTTCGCCCGCGACGACGATGTCGCCCTGTTCGGCGAGGATCTGTTTCAGGCCTTCACGCACGATGGCGTGATCGTCTGCAATAAATACGCGGATGCTGGCTTTTTCTGTCATGCTCGGGTGGTTTCGCTGCGTCCGGCCGCGGGGGCGGCCAGCCTGATCTTGACGACGACCATCGTGCCGCCTCCCGGTGCCTGCGCCAGGCTGAGCGTGCCGCCCAGTGCGCGGGCGCGTTCGCTCATGCCGCGCAGGCCGAACGATTGGGGCTTGAGGCGGTCGGCGGGCGTGATGCCGCGGCCATTATCGCAGATGCTGAGCGCCAGGTGCTGGCGCTGGCGGCGCAGGCTCACCGTCACGCGCGTGGCGCCCGCGTGCTTCGCGATATTCGTCAGCGCTTCCTGCACGATGCGGAACAGCGCGGCCGCCCGATCCGGATCGAGCTCGATGTCCCGGTCGGCGCAGCGGAACACGCAGGCGATGCCCATCTGCTTCTCGAACTCGCGCGCCTGCCACTCGAGCGCCGCGACGAGCCCCAGGTCGAGCGTGCTGGGGCGCAGGTCGAGCGAGATGCGGTGCACAGCGTCGATCGTGCGGTCGACGAGGTCGTCGAGGTAATCCGCCTTGTCGCGCAACGCGGGGTCGTCGGGCAGGCGCGCGGCGAGCATCGCGAGCGCCATCTTGATCGCCGTGAGATTGCCGCCCAGGTCGTCGTGGATCTCGCGCGCGATGCGGGCCCGCTCCTGTTCCTTGACCTGCTGGATGTGGTTCGTCAGCTCGGCCAGCCGGGCGCGCGAACGGCGCGTCTCCTCCTGCTCCAGCTTGCTCGCGGTGACGTTGGTCATGATGCCGTCCCACTGCATGCCGCCGCCATCCAGCGGCAGCGGCGTCGCGCGCAGGCTGATCCACTTGACGTCGTTCCACGCCTCCACGCAGATCCGGCCTTCCCAGTTCCACGCGGCCAGCGCCGCCTTCGATGCGGCCATCGCGTCCTGGTAGCCCTTGCGGTCCTCGGGAAGGATCAGCTTCACGAAACGGTCCGGATCCTGTTGAAGTTCCGACACCGACAGGCCCAGCAGCGCCATGCAGCCTTCGCTCAGGTAGGGATACGCCATCGTGCCGTCCGCATGCAGCACGAACTGGTAGACGAGGCCGGGCGTGTGGTTGACGACGGCGTTGAAGCGCGCCTGGTATTGCTCGAGCGCGACGCCGGCCGCCAGTTCCAGCGACAGGTCGTCGCCGATGGCGAGGATCAGCGAGCGGCCGTCGCGCACGATGCGCAGGAAGCACAGGCGGATCGGATACGTGCTGCCGTCGACGCGGCGATGGCGCGTGCGCAGGCTGACCTGGTCGCCGATCTCCTGTCCCAGCGAATCGATGAGTGCACGCAGCTCGGCCTGGTCGAGCTGGGGCGCCAGGTCGAGCGGGGTCATGCCGCACAGCGTCTTGAGTTCATGGCCGAGGTTGCGGCGCGCCGCCTGGTTGACGTCGACGAGACGCAGCGTGTCGGCGTCGAACAGGTAGATCTCGGTCGTCGACGCCTGCATCGCGGGCGCAAGGATGGGCGCGTGCGCGGCATCGGCAGGGGAGTGGGGCGTGTCTGGGCTCATGGTGACAGTTTACCGGTTAGCGCCGGCGGGCACGCCACTGGACCACGAAGCGGCGCAGCACGCGCGCGGTGCGGCTGGCATGGCGACCGTCCGTGCCGGCCGGGCGGGGCCGCAGCCGGCGCAGCAGGCGTTTGAAGCCCACGCGCAACGCCCGCAGCGCGCGTCCGGTGAGGTGGTAGGCGTGGCTTGATCGCAGGTAATCGAGGCAGCGGGTCTTGGCCGCCATGAACCAGCCGTGGCAGCGTGCGAACCAGCCGACGGCCAGCAACGTCGGCAACGTCAGCACGTACAGCCGGGCCACGATGGCCGCACCGCCGACCTTCGCGACGACGATGGTCGCGATGCCGGACAGCGCGTGGCCGTGGGCAATGGCGATGAGGGCCAGCACCTTGACGGGCAACAGCAGCAGGCCGGGCAGCACGAACGCGCACAGGGCGCCGTACGGCGGCAGCAGGCGCACGCGGACTTCCAATGCCGCCAGCGCGGGCCAGCGCGCGAGGGCGCGCGCGAGGCGCATGCCGGCATCCCAGCACCATTCCTCGACGAGCAGCACGACGGCCGCCAGGTACACCAGCGGCGCGAACATCCGGCTGCGTGGCAGGGCTCGTGTCATGGCCTCATGATACGGGAAATCGGGCGCGGCACCGGTCCCGGTCATGCGCGCGCGTGTTGTCGAAGGCGCTACAATAGCCGCATGAACAAGGCATTTGTAAAAGAGTCGGACAACGACGACGATGACGAGGCCCTGGCGCTTGCCCGGGCGATTCCGGCCGGGTCCAAGAACTACATCACGCCGGCCGGGCACAGGGCCATCAAGGACGAGCTGCTGCAGCTGATCGACGTCGACCGGCCGGAAGTCGTGCGCATCGTCCACTGGGCCGCGTCGAACGGCGACCGCTCGGAGAACGGCGACTACATCTACGGCAAGCGCCGCCTGCGCGAGATCGACCGGCGCATCCGCTTCCTCACCAAGCGCCTCGATTCCGCGTTCATCGTCGACCCGTCCGTCCACTATGGCAACGATCAGGTGTTCTTCGGTGCCACGGTCGGCTACGTCAACAAGGCGGGCGAGGAACATACCGTCACCATCGTCGGCATCGACGAGCTCGACCCGCTGAAGGGCAAAATCAGCTGGGTCTCTCCGGTGGCGCGCGCGCTGACCAAGGCGCGCGAAGGCGACGTCGTCGCGCTGCACACGCCGCAAGGCAATGACGAACTGGAAATCCTGAGCGTCGAGTATCCGGCACCGGCTGCCGACTGATGCCGTGGCCGGGGCGCGCGGCCCGTTGCCGGCGCGCCTGCTAAGATGGCGGTTTCAGCTTCCCGCATCCCATGAACCGCTCCACCGACGTTGCGTCCGAAGCCGATCCGCTGGCCGCCCTGCGCGCAGCCACCGCCAGCCGCCACGCGGCGCTCGACGCCGACCTGCCGATCGGCGCCCCCGACGCCTCCCTGCACGACTACACCGCCCACCTGGCCCTGCTGCGTGCGTGGCTCGCGCCGCTGGACGCGTGGCTGGCCGGTTACGCGGACGGACCGCAATTCGACCACGCGGCGCGCCTGGCGCAGATCGACGCCGACCTCGCGGATGCGGGATACACATTTGCGGCCATGCCGGCCGGCCCCACCTGGCCCGCGTCGGCGAGCGCCGCCTACCGCTGGGGCGTGCACTACGTGATCGAAGGGTCGCAACTGGGCGGCGCCGTGCTGTACGGCCGCCTGCGCGACCGGCTGGCGCCGCACCCGCTGCGCTACCTGAGAGGCGACGCCGGCGGCCCCGGCCCGCGCTGGCGCGCCTTCATGCAGGCGCTGCGCGCCGGCGTGCGTACGCCGGCCGAGATCGCGGACGCGTGCGCCGGTGCATGCGCGGCATTCGACCGTATCCTTGAATTGCACCAAAGAGTTTGAGTTTTTCGGGCGCCGGCGTCATCCGGATCGATCGCCGGTCGTGACAGTCCGTGACTATTTGTGTATTGACAGTATGTTACGCTCGGTTCTTTCCTTCTAGCACGACATTGTCGCTGCGCCCTGATGACCGATGACGCCTCCGCATCACGTATCCGCGATTTCTCAATTCCTCCATCAACTGAAATTCATCGCCGTTATCGAAGCGCAGCGCTACCTGATATTCGTCGTGCTGGGTTTTATTGCCTGGGGCTGGTGGCGGCGCCGGGACGGCACGAATGGTCGCCTGCAGCCCGGGCCGATCGACCGGCGCCAGCTGGCACGCGAGGCGGTGTATTCGACGACCACCATTTTCGTATTCACGCTCGTATCGATCGCCATCCTTGCCGTCGCCGGAAAATCGCAGCGCCTGTTCTACGCAAACGTATCGGATTACGGCTGGGCATATCTGATCCTCAGTGTGCCGATCATGATGGTCATCCAGGACACCTATTTTTACTGGACGCACCGGCTCATGCACCATCGCGCGCTGTTCCGGTTCTTTCATCGTACGCATCACCTGTCGACGAATCCGACGCCGTTGACGACGTATTCCATTAATCCGCTGGAAGCGCTGGTCGATTCCGGAGCAGTCGTCATCATCCTGTTTTTCTTGCCCAAGCATATCGCTGCGTATCTCGTTTTCAGTTACGTGAACACGGCGTATGCGGTCTATGCCCACCTGGGCCACGAAATCCTGCCGGCGAGCTGGGCCACGCATCGGTTGGGGCGCTGGATCAATACGTCGGTCGCGCACAACATCCACCACGCGCGGGCGCGCCACAACTTCAGCTGGTATTTCCTGTTCTGGGATCGTTTGATGGGCACGGTCGATCCGGACTATGAAGCGCAAATGCGGGCGAGGGCGGTCGCGACGCATGCGCGGCGACATGCGCCGTCGGTGTATCCCGTAACGAAATAGCCTAGGTGCAATTGATTCAAACCGCGTTGCGCCGGGCGTACCTATTTCGTTTCCCATTAAAATAATTTTTTAAAAACAATATATCGAAAGAAATTGAATTGCCATTTCCGGTCGATATCGATTTCGACGGATGAGTGCCGAGAAAGTTGAGGTGGCATAAAAATCCTCATAATCAAATATCGCATCATCGTTTCGTCCAGCAGCGCATACGAGGAAATGATGAGGCAACTATACGAATACCATCCGGTCGTCGGTTATCGATATATTCCGGGCCTGAAGGCACGCATCCCGCACGAGGGCGGCGGCTATCTCATGCAGGTCAACGAGCAGGGCTTCCGCGCCGACCGGCCCTTTGCGCACGCGCGCACGCCGGGGCACCGGCGGGTACTGGTGTTCGGCGATTCGTTCACGGCCGGCGACGCCGTGTGCAACCGCCAGCGCTACACCGACCTGCTGGAAGCGCGGCTGGAGGGCGCGGGTGCGCCGCCCGTCGAGTTCTACAACTTCGGCCTGTCGTCGACCGGCACCGACCAGCAATACCTCGTCTGGCGCGAATTCGCCCGCAGCATCGAGCACGACCTCGTCATCATCGCCGTGTTCGTCGAGAACATCCGGCGCGTCGTCGCGCAATTCCGGCCGCACCGCGACGAGCAGGGCGTCGAGCGCCTGTATGCCAAGCCCTACTACGTGCTCGAGAACGACACGTTGCGGCTGTATCAGGTGCCGCCGCGGCGTGATCCGTATGGCGAGGACGAACTGGACGCCGCGCAGGCTGCCGCCGTCGACCAGGGCGGGCGCTTCGTCATGCTGCGCAAGATGGTCACGAAGCTGGGCATGCGCGACATGATCCAGCACCTTACGCAATACCAGCCGCTTCCGCATTACGACTCGCCCGCCAACCCGGCGTGGCGCCTGCTGCGCGCCATCCTGCTGCAATGGATCCGCGCGCTCGACCGGCCCGTGCTGCTGATGCCGCTGCCGTTGCCGCAGCACCTCGACGAGACGTGCGATGCCGCGCCTTACCAGGCCCGGTTCGCGGAGCTGGCGCACGACGCCGGCTGCCGCCTGCACGACCCTTTGCCCGACCTGTTGCGCATCGCGCCCGACGCGCGCCGCAAGCTGCGCTGGGAACAGGACATCCATTTCACGCCCGCCGGCCACGACGCCCTCGCGCGCTCGCTCGAACCCGTCGTCGCGGCGGTGCTGGGTGCGCAACTGGCGCGGGCGAGCTGAGGAGGTGCCATGGGCAAGACCATTCTCGGCATCGCCGGCTATTACCATGACGCAGCGGCCGCACTCGTGCGGGACGGCGAGGTCGTCGCGGCCGCGCAGGAAGAGCGTTTCACGCGCCGCAAGCACGACCCGTCGTTCCCGGCCAACGCCATCAATTACTGCCTCGAGGAAGGCTTCGTCGACGCCGCCGGCCTCGATGCGATCGTCTTCTACGACAACCCGCTGCTGACGTTCGACCGCATCGTGCAGAACGCCTGCGCCGGCGCGAGCCGTGGCGACGAGGCCGGCGCGCGCGACCTGTTCGTGCAGGCCGCGGGCGCCGTGTTGGGCGACAAGATCTGGGTGAACGAACACGTCCGGCAGACGCTGGGCACGCTGGGCCGCGCCGGCCGCGTGCTGTTCGCCGAACACCATATGGCGCACGCGGCCAGCGCCTTCTATCCATCGCCGTTCGACAGCGCCGCCGTGCTCACCATCGATGGCGTCGGCGAATGGGCGACGACGACGCTGGGCGTTGGCCACGGCCGCAAGCTCGAGCTGTTCGCCGAGATCGATTACCCGCATTCGCTCGGGCTGTTGTACAGCGCCATCACGAGCTTCTGCGGCTTCAAAGTGAATTCCGGCGAATACAAGCTGATGGGGCTGGCACCGTATGGCCGACCCCGCTACGCCGGACGCATCCGCGAGCACCTCATCGACGTCCGTGCCGACGGCTCGTACCGTCTGGACATGGCGTATTTCGGCTGGCTGGACGGGATGACGATGCCGGGGCCGCGCTTCGCCGAGCTGTTCGACGGTCCGGCACGCGTGCCCGAGACACCCATCACGCGGCGCGAGATGGACCTCGCGGCCAGCATCCAGCAGGTGACGGAGGAGATCGTGCTCAAGACGGCGCGCCACCTGCGCCGCCTGAGCGGGGAACGCCATCTCGTGCTGGCGGGCGGCGTGGCGCTGAACTGCGTCGCCAACGGCAAGCTGGCCGCGGCCGGCATCTTCGACGACATCTGGATCCAGCCGGCCGCGGGCGATGCGGGCGGCGCGCTCGGCGCGGCCCTGCTCGCGCATCACATGGCGTACGAAGCGCCGCGCCGGCGCGCGCCGGGGGCGCGCGATGCCCAGCACGGCAGCTATCTGGGACCGCGTTATTCGAGCGAGGAAATCGTCGCCTTCCTCCAGCGCAAGGGCTATCCGTATCGGCGCATGATGGACCGCGACGAGCGGCTGGCCCTCGTCGCGGAAGCGCTCGCGGCGGGCCGGATCGTCGGTTGGCTGTCGGGGCGCATGGAGTTCGGGCCGCGCGCGCTCGGCGCCCGTTCGATCCTCGGCGATCCGCGCAACCCGCGCACGCAGGCGACGATGAACCTCAAGATCAAGTTCCGCGAATCGTTCCGCCCGTTCGCGCCCGCCGTGCTGCGCGAGCGCTGCCGCGAGTATTTCGATTTCGACGGCGACAGCCACTACATGCTGATGGTGGCCCCGGTGAACGCGATGCGTCGCCTGCCGATGGACAAGGGCGCGTTCGAGGCCGGCGACGACGACATGATGGCCCTCATCAACCAGCCGCGCAGCGACGTCCCTGCTGTCACGCATGTCGATTATTCGGCGCGCATCCAGACCGTCGACCGCGACAGCCACCCGGAGTTCCGCGCGCTGATCGAGGCGTTCGAACGGCTGACCGGGTGCCCGCTGCTCGTGAACACGTCGTTCAACGTGCGTGGCGAACCGATCGTGTGCAGTCCGCAGGATGCCTACCGTTGCTTCATGCGGACGGAGATGGACATGCTGGTGCTGGAAGACGTCGTGCTGTGGCGCCGCGACCAGCCGCCGCTGCCGAATGACGAAGACTGGAGGAAGACCTATGAACTCGATTGACGACGCCGCGCTGCGGGCGCTGGCGGCGCCGCTGTTCGATGCCCTGACGGCCGGCAGCGGGCCGGGGCAGGTGCCGTTCCCGCTGGGCCCGAATCCGCGCCTGGTCAGTTATTACGCCCAGCGCACGCGCACGACGATGGGTATCGATGATTTCCTCGCGCCGTCGTGCCTGGATGCGGGCGAGTTCGGCGCGCGTCTCGCGACGCACTGGCGCACGCACGGCCACCCGGAGCTGGCCGCGCTCGCGCCTCAGGTGGCCGACGCCGCGCGCGCCCTGCACGCGCTGTACGTCGCGGCGCGGCCGGAAGCGGCGCTGTCGCCGTTTGTCTACCAGATGTTCTAGGTGCACCATGGTTGCCGGACATCGCTGCCACCTCGTTCCTTCCGCGTGAGGCCGGCATGGGGAATCTCGACGCGGACATGGCCGCCGTGGCGGTCGCATGCTCCCTGCCGCCCGGCTTCATTGCCGTGCCGGCCACGACGCTCCCGTGCGGCGTCACGGTGCCTGCCTTCGCGGCGTCGCGCTGGCTCGCGGCATGCGGGCCGGACGGCGACGTCGTATTGAGTGCGACGGCGCCGCCGTGGGTGCGCATCGGCTACCACGCCGCGCGCGCCGCGTGCGCGCGCGCCGGGTACGCGCTGCTGACCGAATTGCAGGCGCTGGCCATCGCGCACGATCTCGCGGGCCAGGCCGTAAATTGGAGCGGCGGCGCCGTCGGGGCCGGCCGCATGTTCCAGGGGCTGCACCTGGGCCGCTTCGACGCGGCCCAGCCGGCCAGCGTCGTGTCGCCCGATGCGCTTGAACGGCGCTGGCACGTGCTGTCGAATGGCGAGCGCATCCACGACGTCGCGGGCAATGCGTTCAGCTGGGTGTTCGACGACGTGCAGGGCGATGTGGAGGGCATCGTCGCGCGCTGTTTCGTGCCCGGTTCGCCCACGCTGGCGACGGCGCCGGGCACGTCGATGCAGCAGGGATTGGGGTGGTGGCCACGTGCCGGGCGCAGCTGGTGGGGCAGGGCGCTGGCGCGCGGTGGGAGCTGGTCGTCGCGGGATGGGGCAGGTGTTTTCACGGTCGTCGACGAACGGCCGCGGGCGGAGCGGGAGTATGTCGGCTTCAGGTGCACACTGGCACTGTAAAGCCAGCGCGCGCCGGGACGCATGGTTGGCAAGTGTGCTTACGCCCGTTCGCGCTCGACGCGGTTGACGCCGGCGACGCGGCGCAGATTGCGGATCAGATGCGCCAGGTGCACGCGATCCTTCACCTGGATCGTGAAGCGCAGCTGGGTCATCATGTGTTCGTCGTCCTCGTCCATGCCGACGTACGTGATGTTCGCGTCCGATTCGCCGATCTCGGCGGCGACGCGGGCCAGGATGCCTTTTTCGTTGTTGATCAGGAGGCGGATGCGGCAGTCGAAGCGGCGGTTCAGTTCCGTGCCCCACTGGGCCGGAATCCAGCGGTCCGGTTCCTTCAGGCGCAGGCGGTTCGCTTGCGAGCAGTCGGCCGTGTGCACGACGAGGCCCTGGTCGCGGCGCAGCTGGCCGATGATGTGGTCGCCCGGGATCGGCAGGCAGCACGGCGCCAGCTGGACCGCGACGCCTTCGCTGCCGTAGATCGTCACGGGGTCGAGCTCGCTGCCATTGCTCGGCTGGGCCGGCACGGAGGCGACGTCGCCGCCCAGCAGGCTCACGATGTGGCGCGCCACGAGCGCGGGCATGCGCTTGCCGATGCCGATGTCCGCATACACCTCGTCCATCGACTTCGCGGACGATTCGGCCAGCAGGCGGTCGATGGTCGACGGGGACAGCTCCGGCTTGATGCCCAGCTGTCCAAGCGCCTGGCTCAAGAGCTCCTGGCCCAGTTCGACGGATTCGTTCAGGTTGATGGTGCGCAGGTGGTGGCGGATCGCCGAGCGCGCCTTACCCGTGCGGACAAAGCTCAGCCACGTGGGGCTGGGGCGCGAGTCGGGGTCGGTCTCGATCTCGACGATGTCGCCGTTGCGCAGCTCCGTGCGCAGCGAGGCCGGCTCGTGGTTGATCTTGACGGCCACCGTGTGGTCGCCGATGCCCGTGTGGATGCTGTAGGCGAAGTCGAGTGGCGTCGCGCCGCGCGGCAGGGCGATGATCTTCGACTTCGGCGTGAACACGTAGACCGAGTCGGGGAACAGGTCGACCTTCACGTGCTCGAGGAATTCGGCGGAATCGCCCGTCTGCTGCTGGATGTCGAGCAGCGACTGCAGCCACGCGTGCGTGCGCTGCTGCAGGTCGGTCATGTTCTGGTCGCCCGTCTTGTACAGCCAGTGCGCGGCCACGCCCGACTCCGCCGTGCGGTGCATGTCCTGCGTGCGGATCTGGAATTCGACCGGCGTGCCGTACGGGCCGATCAGGGTGGTGTGCAGCGACTGGTAGCCGTTGATCTTGCGGATCGCGATGTAGTCCTTGAACTTGCCGGGCATGGGCTTGTACAGCGCGTGCAGCGAGCCGAGCGCCACGTAGCAGTTCGGCACGGTGTCGACGACGACGCGGAAGCCGTACACGTCCAGCACTTGCGAGAACGACAGGTGCTTGCTGCGCATCTTCTTGTAGATGCCGAACAGGGTCTTTTCGCGCCCGTAGACTTCGGCGGGCAGGCCGGCCGTGGCCAGCTGGGTCTTGACCGCGTCGAGGATCTTCTTGACCACTTCGCGGCGGTTGCCGCGCGCGGACTTGATCGCCTTCGACAAGGTGCGGTAGCGCAGCGGATACAGGTGCGAGAACGACAGGTCCTGCAGTTCGCGGTAGATGTCGTTCAGGCCGAGGCGGTGCGCGATCGGGACGTAGACTTCCATCGTCTCGCTCGCGATGCGGCGCTTTTTGGCCGGAGCCATCACGCCCAGCGTGCGCATATTGTGCAGGCGGTCGGCCAGCTTGATCAGGATGACGCGCACGTCGGACGCCATCGCCAAGAGCATCTTGCGGAAGTTTTCCGCCTGTGCTTCGACGACGCTCTGGAACTCGATCTTCTCCAGCTTCGACAGGCCGTCGACGAGGTCGGCGACCTGCGGCCCGAAGCGTTCGAGCAGTTCTTCCTTCTTGACGTCCTGGTCCTCGATCACATCGTGCAGCAGCGCGGCCATGATGGCTTGCGCGTCCAGCTTCCAGTCGGCGCAGATCTCGGCGACGGCGATCGGGTGCGAGATGTACGGCTCGCCCGACTTGCGGACCTGGCCGAGGTGCATCTCGTCCGAGAAGCGGTAGGCTTCCTTGACGCGCTTGAGTTCAACGGGAGTGAGGTATTCGGCCAGCCTGGTGGCCAGATGGGTGATCGACGCGACGCCCGGAGCGGGGGCCGGTTCGGCTTCCTGCGGTTTGTTGACGGGCCGGCCGGGCCGGCTCGCCTTCGTGTTGTTGGTGCCCGAGTGGACGGAATCCGGTGAGGATAAGCTCATACGTAAAGACAATCAGCCGCAGTATGGAAACAGCATAACAGAATCACGGGCTGGATCAGTGGGGGCAGAGCCCACCCGATAAATTCGGGCTCCGACCCCAAGAGCGTACTCTGGCACCGCCCCACTTACATCGGGACTTTTTTCAGCATTTCCAGACCGACTTTGCCGGCGGCGATTTCACGCAGCGCGACGACAGTCGGCTTGTCCTTGGCTTCGACTTTCGGCGTGTGGCCTTGCAGCAGCTGGCGGGCGCGGTACGTAGCGGCCAGGGTCAGCTGGAAACGGTTCGGGATGTTTTTCAGGCAGTCTTCGATGGTGATGCGGGCCATGGTAACTCCAACAGATAAAATTGTTTCGGTGATAATTCTGTCACGCAAACGGCCGGTGGGCACGGGGGAGCCCACCCTACGACCAATTGCTGTAGGGTGGGCACTCCGTGCCCACCAGGGACTAACTTTGCGGCTGCTGCACGTGGATTCCCAACTGGGCAAAGAGCGAGGCGTTGCGGGCGGCCTGTTGGGCGAAGCGCGAACGTGTCGCTTTGACAATCGCCTGCAGCTCGGACAGGGCGACGTTGAACTCTTCGTTGATGATAGCATACTCGAACTCGGGCGCGTGAGCGATCTCACCCCCCGCAGCCAGCAGGCGTCGCGTGATGATGTGCGGCTCGTCCGTGCCGCGTTTGTGCAGGCGCTCTTCCAGCGCCGCGATCGACGGCGGCAAAATGAAAATGCCGGCAGCGTCCGGGAATTGCTTGCGCACCTGGCGCGCGCCCTGCCAGTCGATTTCCAGCAGGATGTCGGTGCCCGTCTTCATTTCCTGTTCCACGGTCAGGCGGCTCGTGCCGTAGTAATTGCCATGCACCTCGGCCCATTCCAGGAACTCGCCGCGGTCGGCGCGGGCGACGAAATCCTCGGCGGTGGTGAAGTGGTATTCGCGGCCGTCCTGTTCGCCCGGGCGCGGCGGGCGCGTCGTGGTCGAGATCGACAGCTTGATGCCCGGTTCCTGTGCCAGCAGCGCATTGACCAGGGTCGACTTGCCGGCGCCGGACGGGGCGGCGACGACGAACAGGCTGCCGGAAAAAGCGGAGGTGAGCATGGTGGGTTCCTTTATTACGTTGATTCGACGGTAATGCATGATGCAATTGAACGCGTGGAGTCATTCAGGCCGGGGGCCTGAATGACAAAGGGCCGTCCACCCTACGTAGGGTGGACGGGGCCCCCGTCCACGCGTCCAACACGGCTTGATCTGCCGTGCTTATTCCAGATTTTGTACCTGTTCGCGCATCTGCTCAATGAGCAGCTTGAGCTCCATCGACGCATCGGCCAGCTCCTTGACGGAGGCCTTGGCGCCCAGCGTATTCGCTTCGCGGTTCAGTTCCTGCATCATGAAGTCGAGGCGTTTGCCGACCTGGCCGCCCTTTTTGAGGATGTGGCGGGTCTCGTTCAGGTGCGCCGTCAGGCGCGACAATTCTTCCGAGACGTCGATGCGGATGCCGTACAGCGTGACTTCCTGGCGGATCCGTTCGAACACTTCCTGGCGCGTGAGGACTTGCGGGTTGCCGTGCCCGGCCAGGCCCAGCGCGTCCTGCATGCGCTCGATGGCCTTCTGCTGGAACTGGGCGATGACTTGCGGGATCAACGGCGTGATGCGCTTGACGATGGCTTCCATGGCCTCGATGCGCGAGACCAGCATCGCTTCCAGCGCAGCGCCTTCGCGCTTGCGGCTGTCGACGAAGGCGGCAATCGTTTTCGCGGCGAGCGCGGCGACGTCGGCCTGCAGCGATTCCTGCCCGATCTGCGCTTCCTCGATCACGCCCGGCCAGCGCAGCAGCTCCGCCACCGTCATCAGCGGCGCGGACACGAAATGGCGCGTGACTTCGCCCTGCAGCCGCGCGAGGTCGGCGAGAAGGGCGTGGTTCAGGGCCTGGGAGCCGGTGGTGGTCTTGCGGCCGAACGACAGCCTGACCTCGACCTTGCCGCGCGTGATGGCGGCCATGATGGCCGAGCGCAGGTCCGGTTCCAGTGCGCGCAGCTCGTCGTTGATGCGGAACTGGAGGTCGAGAAAGCGCGAGTTGACGCTCTTGATCTCGATCGTCAGGGTGCCGGCAGCGCCTTCGCTTGTGGCGACCGCATAACCTGTCATGCTAGAAATGCTCAATGGAGTCCCCGATTTCCGGAATCTGCTTCGCCGGCCGCAGCGCGGTGCGGGTGGCGCCGCGCGCTGTGGTTTTGCGAGATTCCCTTATTCTTTACAAAGCGGTGATTTATCCACACAATCGCCGTGTTTAGCAAGGAATACTTTCCCAAATGGCTGCCCAGAATAATGCTCCCCTGCCCGATGGGCTGGAAATTGGCGGATATCGCATTGTAAAGAAAATTGCGTCCGGCGGGTTCAGTATTGTTTATCTGGCATATGACGGCGACGGCAATGCCGTCGCGATCAAGGAATACCTGCCCAGCGCCCTGGCGCTGCGCCCGCCGGGCGAACTGGCACCCGTGATTCCGAAGGCGAACCTGCCTATTTTCCGCATCGGCCTGAAGTGCTTTTTCGAGGAAGGGCGCGCGCTGGCGCGCATCGTCCATCCGAATGTCGTACGTGTGTTAAATTTCTTCCGTGCTAATGACACGGTCTATATGGTGATGGCCTACGAATCCGGGCACTCGCTGCAGGAATACGCGGCGCGCCTCGTCGCGAAGGGCAGCCGCGCGGGCGAGCCGTTCATCCGGCAGGTCTTCAACGGGGTCTGCGCGGGCCTGCGCGAAGTCCACGCGAACAAGCTGCTGCACCTCGACCTGAAGCCGGCCAACATCTATCTGCGCACGGACGGATCGCCCATGCTGCTCGACTTCGGCGCCGCGCGCCAGACCATCCAGACGGACGCGCCCACGCTGGCACCGATGTACACGCCCGGCTTCGCGGCGCCCGAACTGTACGCGAAAGGCAGCGCGCTCGGGCCGTGGACGGACATCTACAGCATCGGCGCCTCGATGTTCGCCTGCATGGCGGGCGCGCCGCCGCAACCGGCCGACCAGCGCCGCGCGGCGGACACGATGGATCAGCAACTCGCGCAGCTCGACGGCGCCTACACGCCGGGCCTCGTCGCGATGGTGAAGGCGTGCCTCGCCCTCGACCCGCTGGCGCGGCCGCAGAGCGTGTTCGCCGTGCAGAAGGCGCTGCAGGCCGGCCTGTCGGCGGCACCAAGCGCGGCCGGCGAGCCGCAGGACCCCGTGGCGGAGGCGCCGGCAACCGGCTGGCGCGGCTTCGTCGAACGTATCGGCTTCGGCCGTGGACGCGCCTGAGGACAGCCATGCAATTTTCCGTCTACCAGCAAAGCCATATCGGCGGCCGCAAGGTCAACCAGGATCGCATGGGCTATCTGTACACGCGCGAGGCGCTGCTGCTCGTGCTGGCGGACGGCATGGGCGGCCACCTGCGCGGCGAGGTCGCGGCCACGATCGCGCTGCAGAGCATTGCCACGCGCTTCAAGGCGCAGGCCACGCCGTACGTGCGCAAGCCCGAACGCTTCCTCGAGGAGGCCCTGCAGCAGGCCCACGCCGACATCCTGCAGTACACGCGCGACCACGCGATGCCGGACAGTCCGCGCACGACGATCGTCGCCTGCCTCGTACAGCACAACGCCGCCGTCTGGGCCCATTGCGGCGATTCGCGCCTGTACTGGCTGCGCCGCGGCCAGGTCGTCGGGCGCACGCGCGACCATTCGCATATCGAGTACCTGATCGCGAAGGGCCAGGCCGACGCGAGCGAGCGCGCCACGCACCCGGACCGCAACAAGCTGTATAACTGCCTCGGCGCGTCGACGCCGCCGAAGGTCGAGGTGGCGCGCGGCGCGAGCCTGGAACCGGGCGACGTGCTGCTGCTGTGCTCCGACGGCCTGTGGTCCATGCTGCCCGACGAGCAGATCGCGCAGCGCCTGGCCGCGACGAGCATCGTGCAGGCCATTCCGGAGATGGTCTCGACGGCGACCGCCATCGCCGGCCCGCGCGGCGACAACACGACGGCGCTCGCGATCCAGTGGCAGGGCGCAGGCACACCGGCCGGCGCCGGCGACCCGAGCGTCGTGTCGACGCAGATGGTGCCCGACGGCGAAGTCACGAGCCGCATCGATGCGCCGGCCGCCGCGGCGCCCGGGCCGGGTGACCCGTTCGACGAAGACGACATCGAAAAGGCGATCGCCGAAATCCGCGACGCGATCGAGAAGTCGTCGCAAATTCTCAAATAACCCACCAACAAGGATATTCATGATTCAACCCATCCGCCACAGCGGCCGTGCCGTCGACCAGCTGCGCGCCATCCGCATCACCCGCCAGTACACGAAACACGCGGAAGGCTCCGTGCTGATCGAATGCGGCGACACGAAGGTGATCTGCACCGCCAGCATCGAGGAAAAAGTGCCCGGATTCCTGAAGGGGAAAGGGCAGGGCTGGCTGACGGCGGAATACGGCATGCTGCCGCGCTCCACGCACTCGCGCATGGACCGCGAGGCGGCGCGCGGCAAGCAGTCCGGCCGCACGCAGGAAATCCAGCGTCTGATCGGCCGCTCGCTGCGCGCCGCGTTCGACCTGGAAGCGTTCGGCGAGCGCACGCTGCACCTCGACTGCGACGTGATCCAGGCAGACGGCGGCACGCGCACTGCGTCGATCACGGGCGCGATGGTCGCTGCGTACGACGCGTTTTCGAAGCTCGTGACGGCGGGGCTCGTGCCGGCCGTGCCGGTGAAGCATTTCGTCGCCGCGATCTCGGTCGGCGTCGTGGGCGGCGTGCCCGTGCTGGACCTGGACTACATCGAGGATTCGGGCTGCGATACCGACATGAACGTCGTCATGACGGAGGCCGGGCACTTCGTCGAAGTGCAGGGCACGGCCGAAGGCGAGGCCTTCGACCGGGACGGCATGGACCGGTTGCTCGACCTGGCCGAGGAAGGCATCCGCGAGCTGGTCGGCCTGCAGAAACAGGCGTTGGGGTTGGCCCACGCCGGTTGAACGCGTGTGCGGATCAGGAGAGCAGGCCGGTCAACCAGCTCGGGTGAAACGGCAACCCGCACAACCCGGCCACGCCGTAGAACACGCCGACAACGGTCGGCACCAGCGCCGCGAGATACAGCCAGCGCTGGCGCGTCAACGTGGTCACCGCCAGCAGCGACAGCGCAAGCGCCAACGCCGCGTCGGACAGGTCGAACTGGTCGTCGCGGAAGTTCAACGCGTCGTACGTGACCTGGTCCTGCTTCGCCTGCGCCAGCACGTCGCCCTTCTTCTGCGCCTGGTCGCGCTCCAGTTTTTCCAGCTCGGCGATCGCGGTGGCGTAGCCCGGCTGTTCGTTCGCCGGGCGCGACGCCGCGGCGAGGCGCAACTGCAGCAAGGTCGTATGCGCCTGCTCCTGGCGCAGATTGCGCGCCTGGTAGAAGGACCAGTGATCGATCTTGTCGGCCTGCGCCTGCTGCATGGCCTGCACGATGTTGTCGTCCTTGATCTTGCAGACGCCCATGAACGACGCCAGCAGCGCCACCGTCAGCGCGACCTTGCGATCGAGCTTGTTGTCGCCCGAAGGCGGCACGTCGTCGAGAATCTCCTTGGGTTCCATGTCACTCCTTCGCGTTGCCCGTACCCGGCAGCTTCAGCCGGCCCGTGTGATAGTCGTATTCGTACAATTCGCCGTAGCGGCCCCATTCGATCGCCACTTCCAGCATGCGCTTGGCCTGGTCCGCTTCCAGCGCGTCTTCCAGCAGGTCGATGAACGGATCTTCCGGCAGCGCGCCGCCCGGTTCGTCCTCGAGCTGGCGGCGGATGCGCGCCGCGAGCGGCACGTTCTTCAGCAACTGCTTGCCGAACAGCGCCTGACGCAGCGCCTGGTCGGCCTGGACGTAGCGCCGGCCCAGGCCAGTGAGCGCGATGTCGCCCCGTTCCACGTGCGCGAGACCGAGCAGGCCCAGTGCCTCATACGTGGGGAACAGTTCCTCGTCCGGCAGCTCCGTGTCTTCCGACAGCTGTGGCAGGTCGGCGCGGCCGTCGTACGGCGCGCCGGCCAGCAGTTCCAACACGCTTTCCATGCGACCCACGTCCGTGTCGGGCAGGCGGTAGTCGATGGCGGCCGCGCGCGCCGTCGCGGGCGTGGCGACGGGCCGCATCGTCATCAGGCCGTAGACCTCGTCGATGAGCGCGCGCACTTCCGGCGCGTCCGCGTTGCGCGGGCGCGGCAGGTCGATGCGAATCTCGTGGCGCACGCGCCCCGGATCGCTCGAGAAGATGACGATGCGGTCCGCCATCATGACGGCTTCCTCGATGTTGTGCGAGACGATCAGGATGCCGCGCGTGGGAATCCGCTTCCCGTCCCACAGATCGAGGATGTCGCCGCGCAGCGTCTCGCCCGTCAGCACGTCGAGCGCCGAAAAGGCTTCGTCCATCAGCAGCACGTCCGGGTGCGTGACGAGCGCGCGCGCGATGCCCACGCGCTGGCGCATGCCGCCCGACAGCTCGCGCGGCAGCGCGCTGCCGAAGCCGGACAGGCCGATCAGGTCGAGCATCGCGTCCGCCCGCTCGCGCCGCGCAGCGGGGGGCACGCCCTGCGCTTCCAGGCCGAGCTCCACGTTCTGCTGCACCGTGAGCCAGGGGAACAGCGCGAACGACTGGAACACCATCGCCACGCCGGACAGCGGGCCGCGGATGGGGCGCCCGCGGTATTCGACCTTGCCCGCGTCGGCGGGGATGAGGCCCGCGACGATACGCAGCAACGTCGATTTGCCGGAGCCGGATTTGCCGAGCAGGGCGACGATCTCGCCGTCGGACAACGTGAAGTCGACGCCCTCCAGCACCGTGCGCGGGGCGCCGTCGGCGCTGCGGAAGGCCTTCTTGACGGCTTGCAGTTCGATCAGTTTGTCGGTCATTTCGTTCTCCTTGTTAGCGGCCACGGTCCTCGGCCAGCAGGTACAGCCGGCGCCAGAAGAAGCGGTTCAGCAGCATGACGAACACGCACATCACGGCGATGCCCAGCGCGATGCGGTGGAAGTCGCCGGCGTCCGTCATCTGCTTGATGTAGCTGCCCAGGCCATCGGCCACGAGCGACGTCTTGCCCCACGTGACGTATTCGGCCACGATGCTCGCGTTCCACGAGCCGCCGCTCGCGGTGATCGCGCCCGTCACGAAGCTGGGGAACACGGCCGGCAGGTACACGCGCTTCCATTTCAGCCAGCCCGTCAGGCCCAGGTTGTCGGCGGCGAGGCGCAGCTCGTTCGGCAGCGTCGATGCACCGGCGACCACGTTGAACAGGATGTACCACTGGGTGCCGAACACCATCAATGGGCTGAGCCAGATGTTCGGGTTCAGGTGCAGGTGCACGAGCGCGTAGACGACGAGCGGGAACATCAGGTTCACGGGGAACGCGGCGAGGAATTGCGCGAGCGCCTGCACGGCTTGCGCGTAGCGCGGGCGCAGGCCGATCCACACGGCGGCCGGCACCCACACGAGCGACGCGAGGCCGATCAGGAGCATCACACGGACGAGCGTGATGCAGCCGAGGCCCACGACGCGCAGCGCCTCGCCCCAGCCCACCTGTGCGTGGATGAACAGCGCGAAGCGCCACGCGCCGAGCAGCGCGAGCACGAGGACGATGCGGTCGATCGCGCGCGTGGACAAGGTGAAGCGCGCGGGCCGCGGCGCCACGTCGGCGAGTTCGCGCGTGCCGAACCAGCCGAGCGTGCGTGCCAGCGCCGCCCACATGCGGTCGGTGAGGGCACGGATCCACACGCTGCGCCGGCCCCAGTCCAGCACCCATGATTGCTGCGCGTGTTCGCCCTGCGATTCCTCGAAGCGGAATTTGTCGGCCCACGCCAGCAGCGGGCGGAAGAACAGCTGGTCGTACAGCAGGATGCCGGCGAACATGGCGGCGATGGCCCACGCGATGGCCGCACCCTGTTTCTGTTCGATGGCGACGGCGATGTAGGCGCCGATGCCGGGCAGCTTGATGTCCTGGCCCGCCACCGAGATCGCCTCGGCGGCGACGAGGAAGAACCAGCCGCCGGACATCGACATCATCATGTTCCACAGCAGCGCCGGCATCGCGTACGGCAGTTCCAGGCGCCAGAAGCGCTGCCACGGCGACAGCCGGAACACGCGCGCCGCTTCCGCCAGTTCGGGCGGGATCGTCTTCATCGACTGGTACAGGCTGAACGCCATGTTCCACGCCTGCGACGTGAAAATCGCGAACACGGCGGCGCACTCGACACCGAGCAGGTTGCCGGGGAAGAGGGCGATGAACGGCGCGATGGCGATGGCCTGGAAGCCCAGGATCGGCACCGACTGCAGCACGTCCAGCAGCGGCACCATGATTTTTTCGGCGCTCTTCCAGCGCGTGGCGACGACGGCGAATCCGAACGTGAATAGCAGGGCCGCGCCGAGCGCGCTGAACATGCGCAGGATCGTGCGCAGCAGGTAGTACGGCAGGTAGGCCGGGTCGAGCGAGATCGGCGTCGGCTGGCCCAGCACGAACGGGCGTGCCATCTGCATCGCGCCGTATGCGGCCAGCGCCAGCACGACGAGGACGAGCGGCAGCAGCGCCCAGTCCCAGCGGTTCGGGGTCGTCGCGAGGAACGAGCGGCCGGTGCGGCCCGGTGTAAACAGTTCGAACATGGCTCGTCTCCGTCAGTATTGCCCGTGCAGGCGCAGGCCGAACACGTCAACCGGTCCACGCGCGCCGTTGTACGCGGGGTTGGCGACGTGCTGCCAATCCAGCGACAGCGCGGCGTGTTCGCCCAGCCCGACCTTGTAGTACGCCTCGGCGATCCGCTCCGGATGGTAGTCCAGGCGGCCGTCGCCGATGAACGCACCCACGCCGCCGGCCGCGAGATAGTCGCGGTGCGCCTGCGTCAGGCCGTTGCGCACGGCCGCCACGCCCACGGTGTCGCCGGTGCGGCCCCACGTCGCGCCCCGCAAGGTGACGCCGGCGGACAGCGACCGTTCGATCTCGGCGAACGCATACGTTTCCGACTGCCCGTCGTTGCGGCTCGCGCGCGCGAACACGGCGGCATTCTCGCCCAGCGCCTGCTCGAGGCTCGCGCCGAAGCCCGTCTTGCCGCGCTCGCGCCGCACGTCGGCCACCGACGGCGCGATGCCCGGTGCCGCGGCCGCCAGCGCGTCGCGGAAGCCGCCCATCTGCATGCGGTCGTGGAACGCGAGCAGCCGCACCGTGCCCGCCTGGCCCAGCCATGCGTGGCGATGTTCCAGTTCGACCTGGTCGCCATAGTGCCTGAAGATGCGCGTGTCGAGCGCGAGGCCGTTCGACTCGGCCGGCATGATGAAGCGGCCGGCGCGCACGGCCCAGTCGCCGTCGTAGTACTCGAGCGCCGCACCCCACGTGTAGCCGCGCGCGTCGGCGGCGAAGTCCCACGCGCCGTGCGCCAGCAGCGCCCAGTTGAGGAACTGGCTGCGCGCGTCGTGCGCCTGACTGTTGTTGTCGAAGATGTCGGACGCGGCCAGGTTGCCGGCCGTGAGCACGATGCGGCGGGCCGCCACGCTTCCCGCCAGCTGGTTCATGTCGGAGGCGACGGCCGTGCGGTCGCCGCCGAGCTCCCACGTCTGGCGCAGGAACAGGCGGGCGCGGTAGACCGTCGGCGTCAGGCCGCTCGTCTTCTGCTGCTCGCCGTTGGTCATGCCGCCCAGTCCGTGCAGGCCCGACATGGGCTTGCCCTGCACGACTTCAGGGTCGACATACAGTTCGGCGCCTTGCCACGGACGCATGCCGAAAGCGGCGGTGGCGCTGAACGAATAGCCAGTCTCGCGCCACGGCGCGAGACTGGCGGGGCCGTTGTAGGCTGCGTCGAAGGCAGGCTTGGCCTGCCACACGTACGTCGCCTGGACGTGCGCGTTCCAGGCTTCCTGCTCGGGCAGGTCGCCGGCACGGGCGCACGTCGCGGCCAGGGCCGCGGGCAGCAGCCAGGCGGCGAGAACAACATCGGAACAACGAAACATCGGTATCTCCGTCGGTGAACGGCATACCTTTCATTCGCGCTTGGCCTTCGTGAAAAGGCGTGCAGCAGGATTCGTTTGTCGTGGAATGCGATGTCCCGGCGAGCGGGACGCGGATACCATCATTCGCCCGAGGCGAGATGACGGCAGGAGGAAGAACCTGCGTTATCTTGCCGGGGCCGGACCGGCATTCAGCCGGCAACAACTGCCACTCGAACAAGTGCCCATGAAAGGGACTCCATGAAATGAAAACGGTCGGATTCTACGTGGCCGTCCTCTCTAGCGTCAAGGAAATATCCGGGCGCATCGGCCGCTATCGTGGATGCGGAATGTTGCACCGCGATGACATCGGCAACAACGAAGGAAGGGGCTACGCGCGCGCGAAACGCACGGCGTCCGGGCGGTCGAAGGCCGGGGTGGATGATAGCGGCCGCATTGTCGTTACGTGATTACATTTTTGTAATGTGGGGCCGTCACGCGACAGTGTCGTCTAGCTGTAGTGACATTACCTGATTGTAATTTTTGCGAACTTGCCTGTCGCCTATACTGCACCGCAGCGCCATGTTCATGCCGACCCGGCGCCCCCACCCTCAAGCACGCAAAGCCGCTCCCGAACCATGCACGACCTCGCCGATATTGCAGACTGGCTGCAAAACCATGCCATTCACCACGAGACTCCGGTCCACGACACGCTGCCGGACCCCGTTTTCCGCGTGAACGGTCAGGCGGCCGTGTCGTTCAGCACGAATAACTACCTGGCGCTGGCGAACCACCCGCGCCTCGTGAGCGCGGCGAAGGAGGGCCTCGAACGCTACGGCGTCGGCAATTGCGAATCGCGCTTGCTGGGCGGCGACCTGCCCGTGTACCGCGAACTGGAGCGCCGCCTGGGTGAACTGAAGCACAAGACGGACGCCGTCCTGTTCGTCACGGGCTACATGACGAACATCGGCGTGCTGTCCACGCTCGTGAAGGTCGGCGTGCTGGCGCGCATCCACGGCTATCGCGCCAAGAAGCGCCGCAAGTACGCGTATTTCACGGACGAGTACAACCACATCAGCATCCGCGAAGGCATCCTGATGTCCGGCGCGGACAAGCACACGTACCGCCACGCCGACATGGACCACCTGGAATCGCTGCTGAAGGCCGCGGACGGCGTCAGCCCGATCATCGTCAGCGACGGCGTGTTCAGCATGGAAGGCACGATCGCGCCGCTGCCCGAGCTGACGGCGCTGGCCGAGAAATACGGTGCCATCCTGTACGTCGACGACGCCCACGCCACCGGCATCCTCGGCGCGAACGGCGGCGGCACGTCGGAGCACTACGGCTGCTACAGCCCCACCATCATGCAGATGGGGACGTTGTCGAAGGCGCTGGGTGCCATCGGCGGCTTCGTTGCGCTGGAGCGCGAGATGGCCGACGTGCTGCGCCTGACGAGTTCCGCATACGGCTTCACCTGCCCGCCGCCGCCGGACCAGGCCAGTGCGCTGCTGGCCGCGCTCGACCTGCTGCAGGAAGAGCCGCAGCGCCGCGCGCGCCTGTGGGACAACCAGCGCTACTTCGTCGAGCGCATGCGCCCGCTGGGCTACACGCTGACGTCGACCGAGACGCCGATCGTACCCGTGCTGATCGGCGACGCCGAGCGTTGCCAGCGCTTCCAGCGCGCGCTGCGCGCGGAGGGCGTCCACGTCGACTCGATCCAGTTCCCGGCCGTGCCCGTGGGCCAGGCCCGGCTGCGCTTCATGCTCAACGCGGCGCACACGCGCGAGCAGATCGACCACGTCGTGGCCGTGATGGCGCACCTGTCTTCCATGCTATAGTCCACCCGGAGCCGAACCATGCCGAACTGCCTCGTGATCGAAGACGATACCGAAACCCGCGACTACCTGTGCAGCGGGTTGCGCGCGGCCGGCTACGCGGTGCAGACGGAAGCGAACGGCGAGGCGGGCAACCGCCGCCTGCAGGAGACGCGCTGGGACGTCGTCGTGCTCGACCGCATGCTGCCGGGCCAGGTCGACGGCATCGGCATCCTCGAGCAGATGCGCGCCAGAGGCGACGGCACGCCCGTGCTGATCCTGTCCGCGCTGAACAGCGTCGACGAGCGCGTGCGCGGCCTGCGCGCGGGCAGCGACGACTACCTCACCAAGCCGTTCGTCATGTCCGAATTGCTGGCGCGCGTGGAAAACCTCAGCCGGCGCAACGCGTGGTCGCGCGACGCCACCGTGCTTCAGGTGGCCGACCTGCAGCTCGACGTGCGCACGATGCGCGTGACGCGCCAGGGCACCACCATCACCCTGCAGCCGCGCGAATTCCGCCTGCTCGAATACCTGATGCGCCACGAAGGCCAGATCGTCACCCGCACGATGCTGCTGGAAGGCGTGTGGGAATACCACTTCGATCCGCAGACGAACGTCATCGACGTCCAGATCAGCCGCCTGCGCAGCAAGATCGACAAGGATTTCAGCCCGGCGCTGATCCACACGGTGCGCGGTGCCGGCTACGTGCTGAGCGCCGCCCCGACGTATGGGCCGTCCGCGCGCTGAGCCGGGCACCGGCCCGGGTCCGGGCCTGCGCGGCTCGATCGCGCTCCGGCTCGCGGTCGGCTACGGCCTGCTGCTGGCCGCGTCGATGGCCGCGCTGTCCGCCATCGTCTATTTCGGCACCGTCGGCGTGTTCGAGCGCTCGATCGACAACAAGATCAAGAGCGTGGAGGACCGCCTGGCCGAGGCCTGGGCGCACGAAGGCCGCCCCGGCCTCGTGCGCGAGATCGACGCCCAGTTGCACGACCTGATCGACACCGACACGGAAGTGCTGGGCCTCGTCGACGCCAAGCGGCATGTCCTGGCGGGCAATGTGGGGCGCTGGAACGGCGACCTGCCGTCGTCCGGCGAGCTGACGTTCGGCCAGATGCAGCGCAACGGCACGCAAGTGTCCGTGCGCCTGATCGCGACGCAGCTGGACGACGGCACCCGGCTCATCGTCGGACGCGACCTGATCGAACTCGATGCGATCCGCAGCGTCGTCGAACGCGCGCTGCTGCTCAGTGGCGCCGTGTCGATCCTGCTCGCGTTCTTCGGCGCGCAGATCTTCCGCTCGCGCCTGGAAGCGCGCATCGGCCGTATCCGCCGCACGACGGCGCGCATCGCCGCGGGCGAGCTGTCCAGCCGCATCGTCGTGATGGGCAGCGACGAATTCGCGCGCCTCGGCGACGACATCAACCGCATGCTCGACCGCATCGAAGCGCTGATGGAAGGCGTGCGCCACGTGTCGAACTCCATCGCGCACGACCTGCGCACGCCGCTGTCGCGCGTGCGCTCGCGCCTGGACCGCGCGCTGCAGGCGTCGGCCGACCCGCACGCGCTCGTGGCGGACGCGCGCCTCGCCATCGAGGACATCGACAGCGTCATCTCGCTGTTCGACAAGCTGCTGCAGATCGCCGCGCTGGAATCGGGCGTGCGTGCGGGCACGTTCGAAAAGCTCGACCTGGCCGCCATCGCGCACGACATGACGGAACTGTACGAAGCGGCCGCGGAAGAGCAGGGCGTCGCGCTGCGCTTCGGCGGCCGGCCGACGACGATCCGCGGCGACCGCGACCTGCTGGCCAGCGCCCTCGCGAGCCTGATCGACAACGCCATCAAGTACGGCCGCAGCGGCGGCAAGGTCGACGTCGCGGTCGACACGATCGATGGCGCACCCGTGCTGACGGTGCGCGACTACGGCCCGGGCGTGTCGGCGGCGGAGATGGAGAAGATCACGCGGCGCTTCTACCGCGTGGACCAGAGCCGCCACCTGCCGGGCAATGGCCTGGGCCTGTCGATCGTCACCGCCATCACCCAGCTGCACGAAGGCACGCTCGCGCTGCGCCACGCGGAGCCCGGGTTCGAGGCGCGCATGGTGTTTCCGCAGGCTTAGCGCGCGCGGACGGCCGAATGTCGGACCGACGATTCTCCACGCTGCGCCGCATCCCGGGCCCGATCTGGATCCTCGGCTTCGTCAGCATGCTGATGGATATCTCGTCCGAAATCGTCCACAGCCTGCTGCCGATGTTCCTCGTCGCCGGCCTCGGCGCCAGCATGACGACGGTCGGCCTGATCGAAGGCATCGCCGAAGCGACGGCGCTCATCGTCAAGATTTTCTCCGGCAGCCTCAGTGACTACCTCGGCAACCGCAAATGGCTCGCGGTTGCCGGCTATGCGCTCGGCGCCGCCAGCAAGCCGTTCTTCGCCATCGCCGCGTCGGCGGAGGTCGTGCTGGCGGCCCGTTTCGCCGACCGCATCGGCAAGGGCCTGCGCGGCGCGCCCCGCGATGCGCTCGTGGCGGACATCACACCGCCACAGTATCGCGGCGCCGCGTTCGGCCTGCGCCAGGCGCTGGACACGGTCGGCGCCTTCACCGGCCCGCTGCTCGCCGCGGGCCTGATGGTGCTGTGGGTGAACGATTACCGACGCATCTTCTGGATCGCGCTCGTGCCGGGCGTGCTGGCCGTCCTGCTGCTGGCGCTGGGCGTGCGCGAGCCGGCAAAGACGGTGCAGTCGAAACGTGTCAATCCGCTCAGCCGAACGAGCCTGCGCCGGCTGTCGGGCGCGTACTGGTGGGTCGTCGCGACCGGCGCCGTGTTCATGCTGGCGCGGTTCAGCGAAGCGTTCCTCGTCCTGCGCGCCATGCAGGGCGGCATGCGGCCGGCACTCGTGCCGCTCGTGATGGTCGCCATGAACGCCGTCTACATGCTGTCCGCCTACCCGTTCGGCAAACTGGCCGACAGCGTGGACCATCGGCGGCTGCTCGTCGCAGGGCTCGCCTTCCTCGTGCTGGCCGACGTCGTTCTCGCCCACAGCGGCCGGTGGCCGGCCGTCCTGCTCGGCGTGGGCTTGTGGGGATTGCACATGGGGATGACGCAAGGCCTGCTGGCCGTGATGGTGGCGCAGGCCGCGCCGCCCGACCTGAAGGGGACGGCGTTCGGCATGTTCAACCTCGTCTCCGGCATCGCGCTGCTGGCGGCGAGCGTCGTCGCCGGCGCGCTGTGGCAGCGCGTGGGCGCCGCCGCGACGTTTTACGCCGGCGCGGTGTTCAGCGTGCTCGCCGCCGTCCTGATCATGGTCCGCAGCCGCGCTTAGCCGGCGGCGCCGATCGCCACCGGACGCCGCGCGGCCCCCACCATCACCCATGCAGCCAACGCCAGCTCGACGACCTTCGTGGCCCGCTGCACCAGCAGATTGACGTCCGGTCCCGCGACGAACTCCACGTTCGAAAAGATGCTGGCGAGGTTCAGCACCATGTGCAGCAGCACCAGCAACCACAGGCTGCCCGTGCGGTAGCGCGCGGCCGTGAACATCATGCCGGCGCAGGCGCTCATCAAGGCCCACACGACGGCACCCGGCCAGTCGCCGTCCATCGGGCCGTGCATCAGGTGCATGGAGCCGAACAGCAGCCCGTTGACCACGATCGCCTGCCACACGGGAAGGCGGAGCAGCAGGGCGAAGATCACGCCGCGGAACAGCAGTTCCTCGCCGAACGCGTTCACGAACTGCATCAGCACTTCCCCGCCGACGTCGGGCCGCGCATCGAGGCGCACGCCCAGCGCGGCGAACATCAGCACGGGCACGAGGCAGGCGTAGAAGAATGGCGGCGGGCGCAGGCGGTCGGCGCCCAGGCCGACGGCGCGCCACAGGCCGAGGGCCTGCGTCAGCAGCAGCGGCAGGACGACGGTCGACGCGAACGCGGCCAGTTTCACCTTGCCCCACGCAGCCGGCGGCGCGTATGCCTTGCCGGCTTCGAGGATCAGGAGCGTGACGCCGAACTGCAGGGCGGCACAGAGGATGGCGGCGACGAGCGGATGGCGGTCGGCGGCTTGGCGAAATGGCATGGTGGTCTCCCGGTGTTGTTGTGGACGCGATGATAGGAACGTGCGCGGTCCAGTGCCAGCGCCGCGCGACCGGCTGCGCTTATCGCGGGATGAGCGGTAAAATACGCAGTTCTTCGTCCAGACCGAGACCGCAATGACCCAACGCCTCATCCTTGCTTCCAACAACGCGGGCAAGCTCAAGGAATTCGCAGAACTGCTCGGCCCGATCGGCTTCGAACTCCATCCGCAGGGCGAATTCAACGTCCCCGAAGCGGAAGAACCGTTCGGCACCTTCGTCGAGAACGCGCTGCAGAAGGCCCGCCACGCCGCCCGGCTGACCGGCCTGCCGGCCCTCGCCGACGATTCCGGCGTGTGCGTGAACGCCCTCGGGGGCGCGCCCGGCGTGTACTCGGCGCGCTTTGCCGGCGAACCGAAGTCGGACGTGCGCAACAACGCCAAGCTCGTCGCCGACCTCGCGAGCCACGCCGACAAATCCGCGTATTACTACTGCGTGCTCGTGTACGTGCGCCACGCCGACGACCCGCAGCCCGTGATCGCGGACGGCGTCTGGCGCGGCCGGATCATCGACACGCCGCGCGGCGCCAACGGCTTCGGCTACGATCCGTACTTCCTCGTGCCGGACTTCGGCAAGACGGCCGCCGAGCTGGCGCCGGAAGAAAAGAACGCCGTCTCGCACCGCGGCCAGGCGCTGCGCGCGCTCGTCGACAAGCTCGGGAAGCTCGCATGATTCCGATTAAGCCCGTCGGCCCGGACGCCACGCCGCGCAACGCCGCGAGCGCGGCCCTCCAATACCTGCAGCCGGGCGCGCTGAACCTGGCGGCGCTGCCGCCGCTGTCGCTGTACATCCATTGGCCGTGGTGCGTGCGCAAATGCCCGTACTGCGACTTCAATTCGCACGAGTCGAACGGCCCGATCCCCGAGCAGGCCTACCTGGACGCGCTGCGCGCCGACCTGGAACAGTCGCTGCCGCTGATCTGGGGCCGCAAGATCCACACGGTGTTCATCGGCGGCGGCACGCCGAGCCTGATGTCGGCGGCGGGCCTCGACCGCCTGATGTCGGACCTGCGCACCTTGCTGCCGCTCGACCTCGATGCCGAGATCACGATGGAAGCGAACCCCGGCACGTTCGAGGCCGACAAGTTCAAGGCCTTCCGCGCCAGCGGCATCAACCGCCTGTCGATCGGCATCCAGAGCTTCAACAGCGCGCACCTGCAGGCGCTGGGCCGCATCCACGATGTCAATGAGGCGATCAAGGCCGTCGAGATCGCGCATGCCAACTTCGACAACTTCAACCTCGACCTGATGTACGCGCTGCCGGGCCAGACGCTGGCCGAGGCACAGGCCGACATCGACACGGCGTTGCGCTTCGCGCCGCCGCATCTGTCGCTGTACCACCTGACGATGGAACCGAACACGGTGTTCGCGAAGTACCCGCCCGTGCTGCCGAGCGACGACGAGAGCGCCGATATCCAGGACATGATCGCCGAACGCACGGCGGCCGCCGGTTATGGCCACTACGAGGTGTCGGCCTATGCGAAGCCGGGCCACCGCGCGCGCCACAACCTGAATTACTGGCTGTTCGGCGACTACCTCGGCATCGGCGCCGGCGCGCATTCGAAGCTGTCGTTTCCGCATCGCGTGCTGCGCCAGGCCCGTTACAAGCAGCCCGCGTCGTTCATGGAGGCAGCGTCGAAGGGTAATGCCGTGGCCGAGGAACGCGAGATCGGGCGCGCCGAGCTGGGTTTCGAATTCATGCTCAACACGCTGCGCCTGACGGAAGGGTTCGACCCGAACCTGTTCGGCGAACGCACGGGCATGCCGATCAACGCCATCGAGAAGCCGCTGAACGAGGCCGAGGCGAAGGGCCTGATCTACCGCGACTTCCGCGTCATCCGGCCGACGGAACTGGGCCAGCGCTTCCTCAACGATCTACAGGAAATCTTCCTGACCGAAGACTGAAGGAGAACCATGCAACGCTATCTGTCCGCCAGCACGTACATCGACTTCGATACACCCGACGTCCGCGCCGCCGCGTGCCGGCTGGCAGAGGGCAGGGCGTCGGAAGCGGACGTTGCGCGCGCGTGCTTCGAGTTCGTCCGCGACGAGATCCGGCACAGCGTCGATTTCAAACTGAACCCCGTGACGTGCAAGGCGTCCGACGTGCTGCGCCACGGGACGGGCTATTGCTACGCGAAGAGCCACCTGCTCGCCGCGCTGCTGCGCGCGAACGGCATTCCGGCGGGGCTGTGCTACCAGCGCCTGTCCGTCGGCACGGAGGGCGCGCCATACTGCCTGCACGGCCTCAACGCCGTGTACCTGAAAGACTTTGGTTGGTACCGCATCGATGCGCGCGGCAACAAGCCCGGTATCGACGCGCGCTTCGATCCGCCGCGGGAGCGGCTGGCGTTCCCCGTCCGCGAGCGGGAGGAGCGCATGCTGCCCGAGATCTGGGCCGAGCCGCTGCCCGTCGTCGTCGAGACGCTGGCGCGGTACGGTACGTGGGATCAGGTGCTGGCGAATCTGCCGGATGTCGAACTGCTGGATTGAAAGGAACGCATGGGCGCCAAGACGTGGATGCTGGTGTACAGCAAGAGAGATCCGAAAGAATTCCTGCACGCCGGCGCCAGACTCGACCGGGATGCGACGACCGCGCTCGTCAAGCAACTCTATCCTTCGGAAAAGCTCGTCCCGTTGGACGATGGCGATTTGTGCTTCACGTGTCCTCCCGATAAAGAGATCGTTGCGGGCTGCTTCCCCGGCCTCGCCATCGTGGCGGCGAAGGAATTCGGCATCGATTATCCGTCGAAGCTTGCGTCCAGATTCGTCGACGCGTTTTCCGACGGCACGCTGTATCTGCACGCGATGCACAGCGTCGTCGATTGGTTCGCGTTCGGCGTTTGGCGCAATGGCATACTGCAGAGGTCCCTGAGCCTGTCTCCCGATAGCGGCATCATGGAAGACATTGGCGACCGGCTGCCTTTCGAACAGGCGTATTGGGCCGGCGAGCATCCCGCGGTGGACCCGGACGAAGACCCGGCGAACTATCCGTTTCCGTTTCATCCGCTGGATTTGGGGGAAGCGGCGCTTGCGGCGTTCTTCGGGTACCAGCTGGAGGGCATGATCGATCCCGAGCTCATCCAGCCGGAGCGGATTCCGCTCATGCGCTTCGAACGGAAAAAGGCTGGGTGGAAATTCTGGTAAGTGATGATGCGCCGGCGGGTGGCTCGGGATGTGTTCAATCGGCCACCGCCCCTGTCAGTCGAGGCGCCGCTCCGGTATCATGCAGGGATGAATGAGATTTCCTTCGTTCCGTTCGTGATCGGCGTCGCCGGCGGCAGCGGCAGCGGCAAGTCCACGGTGTCGCAACAGGTGCTGGCGTCGTTCGGCGCCGACATGGTGTCGGTCGTGATGCAGGACGATTACTACTGCGACCAGTCCCACCTCACGCCGGAAGTTCGCCGCAAGCAGAATTACGACCATCCGCACGCCTTCGACTGGCCGCTGCTGGTGCAACACGTCCGCGCGCTGCGCAACGGGCAGGCGATCGAGATGCCGGCCTACGACTTCACGATCGACAACCGCTCCGAGAAGACCATCCCCGTCAAACCCGCGCCGGTCATCGTGATCGAGGGGCTGTTCGCCTTGTACGACGCCGACCTGCGCGACATGATGTCGCTGAAGATCTTCGTCGACACCGCCCCGGACGTGCGCTTCATCCGCCGCATGCAACGGGATATTGCAGAGCGCGGCCGCACGCTGGACAGCATCGTCAATCAGTATCTGGACACGGTGCGCCCGATGCACAAGCAATTCATCGAGCCCACGAAGCGCCACGCCGACGTCATCCTGCCGCATGGCGCCAACGACCCGGCCGTCGACGTCATCACGACGAAGGTCGCGAGCATCATCGGCCAGCTTACTCGGCCCTGAGGCGGCCCTGACGCGACCGCGTCGCGCGCGCCTCAGTCGTTCAGGCCGAGCGCTTCCCAGCCCTGCGGCGTGAGCTTGACGTACAGCTTTTCCTTCTGCGTGTGCTCGCCGTCGACGTTGCGGCCGAGCTCGGGGAAAGCTTCCTTGACCTGCGGCTTCCTGGCCCAGGGCGCCACGTTCGACAGCTTGTACGTGTAGAGGACGCTGGACTCTTGATGGTCGCCCACCTTGGCCGGATCGGCCCAGCGCACGACCTTGTCCAGCGATTTGCGGCCCCAGCAGATACGCGGCTGCCGTCCGGGTTTCGTGTGCAGGAACGGTTGCGCGGCATCGGTCATCGTGTAGCGCTTGACCTTCACGCCGCTCGCCTTGCCGCCGACGATCGCACCCGGCAGTTCGACGTCCCCGCTCCTGGCCAGCCCGGCCGCTTCGAGCGCCGCCATCTGGCCGGCGCTACCGTCCGGGTACAGCTTCTGCTGGCGCAGGTCGATCTCGTACACGTCGACGGGCCATTTGATCGGGTCAAGACACAGGTCGCCCTTCTTGTCGAAGTACTGGGTGACCGTGACGGCGAAATTCTTGTCGTTGGCGGCGGTCTTGCCGCCGCAGGCGGACAGTGCGGCGGACAGGGTCGCGCCGACGACGAGGAAGAGGGCGGTCTTGTTCATGGTGATGTCATTGTACCAAGGGAATCGTTGCAGAGTGACCCCTGCTTGTGCCAGACTTCGATCCGCTGTAACGACCATCCACCTGCCCGCGAGGGCGCTAAAGGAGACACATGTTCAGTCACATCATGATCGGGTCGAACGACCTCGAACGTTCCCGGCGGTTCTACGACGCCGTGCTGGGCGTCCTCGGGGCCGGCGAACCGTTCCCCAACGAGGCCCCGACGGGCCACAAGCGCCTGTTCTACCGGCATAACGGCAGCGCGTTCTGCGTCACGCAACCCATCGACGGGGCGGAGGCGACGTGCGCGAACGGCGCCACGATCGGCTTCAAATGCGATTCGCCCGACCAGGTCCAGGCATTCCACGACACGGCGGTGGCGCATGGCGGCATGTCGATCGAAGCGCCGCCGGGCCTGCGCGAGAGCAGCCTGGGGCAGCTGTATCTGGCCTACGTGCGCGATCCCGACGGGCACAAGCTCTGCGCCCTGTACCGTCCTAAATAACCGTCCTCAATAAGCGTTGCCTCAGGCGGCGCGCAGGGCCGCCTGTTCCTGCCGGGCCTTGGCGGTTCGCCGCCGCCTCCTTGACGAGCGTGGCATTCTGCTGCGTCGCCTGGTCCATCTGCGTGACGCTCTGGCCGACCTGGGCAATGCTGCCCGACTGCTCGCGGCTCGACGCCACGATGTCCGACATGATGCCGGCCACGCGCTCGATGCCGCCGACGATGCCGCCCATCGTCGCACCCGTCTTCCGAGCGAGCGCTGCGCCGGCGCCCGAACTTGATGGTTGCGTGAAGCGACACTTTGCATTGTCATATGGAAATGCGAACGGCATGGCGGCGAACCGTCGTTATCAAAATTAATTCCGATAATTTTGTTGGCCTAATGTGAGGTGTTTACAACGTAAGCATTTGGCCAATTTATAGAAAATCGACATATTTGATGACGCCAACCCGACGGTATGACAACATTGATCCCAGGCAAGGTGAAACGTGTCGGATATCGAAGTAACCATGTGTTAAAGTAGTTTCTTGCATGAGTTTCAATGAAAGGCAAGCAGGCCGATGCCTCTTTCCGCAACGCCACGCATCCTCGTCGTCGATGACGAAGAAGCGATTCTTTACGTGTTCGAGCGCTACCTCAGTGTCGCCGGCTACGACGTTGCCGTCGCCAACAACGGGTTCGACGCCGTCCGCGCCGGCGAGGCGGGACCGTTCGACCTGCTCATCACCGACTTCCGCATGCCGGGCATGAACGGCATCGAGGTGATCCACGCGCTGCGTCGCCTGAAGCCCGGCCTGCCGGCCCTCGTCATCTCGGGCAATCCCATCGAGGCGGGCAAGATGCCCGACGGCGTGCGCTTCCTGTCGAAGCCCGTGTCGATGGCTGGCCTCCTCGGCATCATTCCATCGTTGATCGGACAAGGCGCGTGACGCGCAAGACACCGCGCGGTATCGGCTGAACATATCGCGGCGACGGTACCGGGCCGCCGGGCCGAGCGCGACAATGGCGGCATGACGCATTCCGCCCGCACCATCCTCATCCCTGACGACACGAGCACCCCGCACGTCGTGACGCTCCCGCGCCGCCTCGTCGCCGAAGGACTCGGCACCGCGCTGCTGCTGGCCGTCGTCGTCGGCTCCGCCATCATGGGCGACAGGCTGGCGGGCGGTAACGCGGCCATCGCGCTGCTCGTCAATTCAATCGCGTCCGGCTGCGGGCTCGTCGTGCTGATCCTGACGTTCGGCGCCGTGTCGGGCGCGCACCTGAATCCCGTCGTCACCCTGGCCGAAGTGTGGCAACGCAACCTGCCGGCCGGGCTGGCGCTGCCGTATGTCGGGGCGCAGGTCATCGGGGCGTTCGCGGGCGTGGCCGTTGCACATCTGATGTTCGGCGAGCCCGTGTTCGCGGCCGCGACGCAGGCGCGCACGGGGGCGGGTCTGTGGTGGAGCGAAGGCGTCGCCACGTTCGGGCTGATCGCCACCATCATCGGTTGCGCGCGCACGCGACCGGCGGTGACACCGTATGCGGCCGCACTGTGCATCGTCGCCGGGTACTGGTTCACGGCGTCGTCGTCGTTCGCCAATCCGGCCCTCACGCTCGCGCGTGCGGCCACGGGCACCTGCGCGGGGATCCGCCTCGCCGACGTGCCGGGCTATGTGCTGGCCCAGCTGTGCGGCGCGGCGGCCGCCGTGTTCGTGGCGTCGTGGCTGTATCCGCGCGCTGCGCGTCCCGTCACGACGGGGGCCGTGGAACCGTCGCCGGCCGACCGCGTCGCCGCCTAGCCGCGCTGCCCGGCCGCCAGCGCCGTCAGCGTGCGGGCGAGACCCCTGACGACGCGCGCCATGCCGTCAAACACGGCCTGCGCGTCCTGCTCGGGCGGATCGTCCGCAGCGGGCGTGCCGTCCTGCGCCTGGCGGAACGGGAAGCGGGTGAACGACGTGTCGGTGAGGACGAGGGCGGGCATGCCGGAGCCGAACAAGGTCACGCCCTGCAGGTAGGCGGGCGTCGCGAGGCCGTGCGCGGGCAGGCCGGCGATGCTCTGGAACGCCGACAGCGCATCCTGCACGTCGCGCGACGAGGCGAGGCTGCCGACGTAGGCGATGAAGCTGTCCGGATGGTCGTCCGGCGCGTTCGCGAGGAGACGCACGAGGTCGTCCAGGCTCGCGCCTGCCGGCGCGGCCGGGCGCGCTTGCGGAGCCAGGAAGAACACGAAGCGGATCTCGGTGCCGCGGCTCGGATGCACGTCCGCCAGCAGGCGCGCCAGTTCCAGCACGGCGGCCACACTGCCCGCCGCGTCCGGATCGGCGCCGGTCGCTTCGTCGAAGCGCGCGCCGACGATGAACGTGCGCGCCGCCGTTGCGCCGGGCGCCACGTTGGCCCGCACCGCTTCGATGGCATGGCGCCGGCCCGTCGTGGCACGGTCCTGCACGGCATAGCCGGCCGCGCGCAGGACCCCGTCGATGTAGGCGGCCGCATCGGCGCGGTGTGTGTCGGCTGCCGTGGTGCCGGCCGCGAGCGCCGTCACGTGCGCGCGCAGGCGCGCGGCCAGCGGCGGGGTCGGCATGGCGGCGCCAGGATTCACCGTGACCAAGGCCAGCAGCACGAGCACGGCGATGGCGACAATGGATTTCCAATGTGCACGAAGAAAAGTTCGCATGGCATGGAGCGCGGCGCAAGAGGCGACCGCGGTCGACAGGCCGGGCTCGGCGCGCGTCGCGGTCCTGGCGGACGCCGTCCGGCGACGGCTGCCGGGGCCGCTCGTGCATGCAATGTAAAACCGGGGCCGGCCTGCGATTTCATGATACCGAAATCGCGGCCGGCCCCGGTCGAGGCGTGTCGCAATGGCGCGCGGAAATGATTCCGCGCGGAAGGCTAGCGCGCTGCCGTCGCCGGCCCGGGCTCGCTCCACCCGCCGCCCAGCACGCGGTACAGCGTGACCTGATTCTGCAGGCGCTGCAGATTGGCCTGGATGGCTTGCTGCTGCGCGATGAACAGCGAGCGCTGCGCATCGAGCAGGTCGAGGTAGCTGGCGGTGCCGTTCCGGTAGCGGAGGTCCGACAGGTTGAAGCGGTCCGTCTCGGCGGCCGCCACGGCCTGCTGGGCGCGCAGCTGCTCGCTGTACGTGGCCTGGCCGGCCAGCGCGTCGGCCACTTCGCGGAACGCCGTCTGGATCGATTTCTCGTACTGCGCGACGGCGATGTCGCGCTGGGCCCGCGCACCCTCGACGCCGGCACGGGTGCGGCCGAAGTCGAACAGCGGCAGGATCGCCTGCGGTGCGAACGTCCAGCCGAACGTGCCGCTCTTGAACAGGCCGGACAGCTCCTTGCTGGCGCTGCCCGCCGTGCCCGTCAGCGTGATGCGCGGGAAGTAGTTCGCGCGCGCCGCGCCGATGTTCGCGTTTGCGGCGACGAGCTGCTGCTCGGCGGCGCGGATGTCCGGGCGCACGACGAGCAGGTCGGACGGCATCCCGGCCGGCAGGTCCGGCAGGTTCGTCGTCGCGAGCGTCGCGCCGGCGGGCAGCGCGTCCGGGATCGGTTGGCCGATCAGCAGCGTGAGGAAGTTCAGGTCCTGCGCGCGCTGGCGCTGGGCCTGGGCCAACGTGGTGCGCGCCGTCTCGACGAGGGACACGGCCTGCTGCAGGTCGAGCTTCGAGGACACGCCGTTCTCGAAGCGCAGATTGGTCAGGCGCAGCGATTCCTCGCGCGTCTTGAGGGTCTGCTGCACGAGGGCCAGCAATTCCTCGTCGGCGAGGTACGTCAGGTACGTGTTGGCGACTTGCGCGATCAGGCTGATCTGCGCCGTCTTGCGCGCTTCCTCGGTGGCGAGGAATTGCGCGAGCGCGGCGTCGGACAGGTTCTTCACGCGGCTGAAGAAATCCAGCTCGAACGCGGAGACGGACAGGCCGGCCTGGTAGATGCTGCTGATCGGCTGGTCCTTGCCCGTCGTCTGGCGCTGGCCCGAGATGCCGGCATTAATGGCCGGGAACTGGTTCGAGCGCTGGATCTGGTACTGCGCACGTGTTGCTTCGATGTTGAGGACGGCGACGCGCAGGTCGCGGTTGTTCGCGAGGGCCAGCGAGATCAGTTGCTGCAGGCGCGGATCGGTGAAGAAGTTCTGCCACGCGATGGCGGCGGGCGCTTCGTTCGCGACCGGGTTGCCGCTGCTGACGGTGCCTGCCACGGTGGGGAAGGCGGCCGCCACCGGCGCGGCCGGGCGCTCGTATTTCGGCGCCAGGTTCACGCAGCCGGTCAGCACGAGCGCGAGCGCGAGGGGAGTGAGTCGTTTCATGGCGTTCATCAGATTTTCGAGTCGATGACAGTGGCGTCTTCTTCGTGCGCGTACTTCTTGCGCTGGCGTTCGCTGCCCTTGAAGAAGCCGCGGATGACGACGAAGAACACGGGCACGAAGAACACGCCCAGTGCCGTCGCGGTCAGCATGCCGCCCATCACGCCGGTACCGATCGCGCGCTGCGACGCGGCGCCGGCGCCGCTGGCGACCACCAGCGGCAGCACGCCGAGGATGAACGCGAGCGACGTCATGAGGATCGGACGGAAGCGCAGGTGCGCCGCCTGCAGCGCCGCGTCGAACGGCGACTTGCCCTGCGCCTGCAGGTCCTTCGCGAATTCCACGATCAGGATCGCGTTCTTCGCGGCCAAGCCGATGATGGTGATCAGGCCGACCTTGAAGTACACGTCGTTCGACAGGCCGCGCAGCGACGCCGCGACCAGCGAACCGAGCACGCCCAGCGGCACGACGAGCAGCACGGCGACCGGAATCGACCAGCTCTCGTACAGCGCGGCCAGCGCGAGGAACACGGCCAGCAGTGCGAAGCCGATCAGCACGAACACGGTGGAGCCGGCGAGGATCTCTTCGCGCGACTGGCCCGTCCATTCATACGCGAAGCCGGCCGGCAGCTTGGCGGCCAGCGCCTGCATCTCGTCCAGCGCCTGGCCCGTCGAATAGCCTTGCGCGGCATCGCCCGTGATGCTCATCGCGGAGTAGCCGTTGTAGCGCGTCGTCTGCATCGGACCGGTGATCCACTGCGTCGTCGCGAACGCGGACAGCGGCACCGGCTGGCCCTTCGTGTTCAGCGCATTGATGCGCAGGAGGTCTTCCGGCTGCATGCGCTCGGGCGCGTCGGCCTGCACGATCACGCGCTGCAGGCGGCCCGCGTTCGGGAAGTCGTTCACGTAGGCGGAACCGAGCGACGTCGACAGCGCCGTGTTGATGGCACCGAACGTGACGCCCAGCGCCTGTGCCTTGTCGCGGTCGATGTTGAGCTTCAGCTGCGGCGCATCTTCCAGGCCTTCCGGACGGATGCCCGTCAGCACCTTGCTCTGCATCGCCATGCCCAGCAACTGGTTACGCGCCTGGAGCAGGGCGGCGTGACCGAGGCCGCCGCGGTCCTGCAGGCGGAACGAGAAGCCCGTGCCGCGGCCCAGTTCCGGGATCGGCGGCGGGCTCACGACGAAGATGAACGAGTCGCGCAGCGCCATCATGTGCCCGGTGATGCGACCGGCGAGACCTTGCGCGTCCTGGCCCTTGCCCTTGCGCTCGTCCCACGGTTTCAGCGGGATGAACGCGAGACCCATGTTCTGGCCTTGGCCCGTGAACGAGAAGCCCGTCACGGCGACCATGTCGGCGACTTCCGGCTGCTTGAGCACATAGTCTTCCATCGCGAGCAGCACGACGTTCGTGCGCTCCGCGGTGGCGCCCGGCGGCAGCTGGATGTTGGCGATGATGTAGCCCTGGTCCTCGTTCGGCAGGAACGAGTTCGGCAGGCGTGCGAACATCAGGCCGACGATGGCAACAAGCACCGCGAACACGACCAGCGCGCGGCCAGCCCGCTTGAGGATCTTCGCAACGAAGCCTTCGTAGCGCTTGGCGCCCGTCGTGAACGTGCGGTTGAACCAGCCGAAGAAGCCTTTCTTCTCCATGTGGTGGCCCGCCTCGACGGGCTTCAGCAGGTGCGCGCACAGCGCCGGCGTGAGCGACAGCGCCATGAACGCCGAGAAGCCGATCGACGACACCATCACGATCGAGAACTGACGGTAGATGTTGCCGACGGCGCCCTGGAAGAACGCGAGCGGCACGAACACGGACATCAGCACGACGGTCACGCCGATGATCGCGCCCGAGATCTGGCCCATCGCCTTGCGCGTCGCCTGCAGTGGCGGCAGGCCTTCCTCGGACATGATGCGTTCGACGTTTTCCACCACCACGATCGCATCGTCGACGACGATACCGATCACGAGCACCATGCCGAACATCGTCAGCACGTTGATCGAGAAGCCCATCGCCAGGAGGGTAGCGAAGGAGCCGAGCAGGGCGACCGGCACGACGATGGTCGGAATGATCGTGTAGCGGATGTTCTGCAGGAAGATGTACATCACGATGAACACGAGGATCACGGCCTCGATCAGCGTTTCCACCACCTGGCTGATCGAGATCTGGATGAACTTCGTGCTGTCGTAAGGGATCGAGTACTTCATCCCTTTCGGGAAGTAGCGCTGCAGCTGCTGCATGCGCTCCTTGATCAGCTTCGCCGTTTCCAGCGCGTTACCGGTCGGCGACAGCTGCACGCCGATACCGGTCGACGGCTTGCCGTTCAGGCGCGTCGACGTCGTATAGGCCTGGCCGCCGATCTCGATGCGGGCCACGTCCTTCAGGCGCACGGTCGAGCCGTCCGGATTCGCGCGCAGCACGATGTTGCCGAACTGTTCGACGGTCGCCAGCTGGCCCGTGACGACGACCGTTGCCGTGATCTGCTGGCCCCTGGCCACCGGCAGGTCGCCGATCGTGCCCGACGCCACCTGGGCGTTCTGCTGGGCGATCGCCGTGTTCACGTCGGCCGGCGACAGGTTGAAGCCGACCAGCTTGGCCGGGTCGATCCAGATGCGCATGGCCTTCTCGGTGCCGAACAGCTGCGCCTGGCCGACGCCCTTGATCCGCTGGATCTCGGGCAGCACGTTGCGCGACGCGTAGTCGCCCAGCGCGACGGTGTCCCAGTTCGGGTCGTCCGACGAGAGGATCGTGAACAGCAGGAAGTTCGAGCGCGCCTTGTCGACGCGCACGCCCTGCTGCGTCACCGCGGCGGGCAGGCGCGGGGTCGCGCGCGCGAGGCGGTTCTGGACGTCGACCTGGGCCAGGTTGGGGTTGGTGCCGGTCTCGAAGCTGATCGTGATGGAGCCGGTGCCGTTGGCCTGGCTCGTCGACTCCATGTAGATCATGCCCTCGGCACCGTTCATCTCGCGTTCGATGACGGAGATGACGGAATCTTCCAGCGTCTGCGCGGAAGCGCCGGGATAGGCGACGCTGACGACGATCGACGGCGGCGCCACGGTCGGATACTGCGCGATCGGCAGCTGCTTGATGGCGACGCCGCCAAGCACCATGATGAACAGCGCGATCACCCAGGCGAAGATGGGGCGGTCAATAAAAAAACGTGCCATTGTGGTTCCTGTTTATCTAGCCTTGCCGTGTCATTGGCGGATGTTGCCCGATCCGGCCGGCGGCGCACCCGAGGCAGGCGTGCTCGCGGCTGCCTGGGCACCGGCGGCATTTGGCTGGGCCGGGGCAGGGGCGGCAGGCGCGCCCACCGGCGTCCAGGCGACCGGCTGCACCGGCGTGCCCGGCGGCAGCATCTGCAGCTTCTGGAAGCCGTCGACCATCACCTTCTCGCCTTCCTTGAGGCCATCCGTGACGACCCAGTCGTCGCCGTTCTGCGAACCGATCTTGACGGTGCGCGGGCTCGGCTTGTTGTCCGGGCCGATCACGGTGACGGTATCGCCGTTCGGACCGCCGCGGGTGACGGCCTGTTGCGGCACGAGGATGCCGGACGGCAGCTCGGCCTGTGCCAGGCGCACGCGCACGTACTGGCCCGGCAGCAGGGCGTTGTTCGGATTCGCGGCCTCGGCGCGCAGGGTGACCTGGCCGCTCGTCGGGTCGACGGAGATGTCCGAGAACAGCAGCTTGCCCTTTTGCGGCAGCACGGTGCCGTCGTCCAGCACGACCGTCACCGGCACGGTCGAACCGAGGCCCTTGCCGCCCGCATCCTTGCGCAGGCGCTGCAGTTCGGCGGCCGATTGCGTGATGTTCAGGTAGACGTTGTCGGTCTGCTGAATCAGCGCCATCTGCGTCGCCTCGGTGGCGGAGACGAGCGCGCCTTCCGTCACGAGGGCGCGGCCGATGCGGCCCGAGATCGGCGCGTAGACGTTCGCGTAGTCGTAATTGATCTTGGCGATGCGCACCTGGGCCTTGGCCGAATTGACGTCCGCCTCGGCCTGCTTCTGCGCGGCCACGGCGTTCGTGAATTCCTGCTTGCTGACGGCCTGCGCCTCGACGAGCGGCTTGTAGCGCTCGACCGTGGCCGACGTCGACGTCAGGTTGGCCTGCGCACGGCCAAGCGTGGCCTGGGCCGCGTTCAACTGCGCCTGGTACGGCTCGGGATCGATCTGGAACAGCGACTGGCCCTGCTTGACGAGGCTGCCCTCGGTGAACAGGCGCTTGAGCACGACGCCGTTGACGCGCGCGCGCACCTGCGCGGTGCGGATCGCCTCGACGCGGGCCGGCAACTCGGTTTCGAGCGCGACTTGCTGGAATTTGGTGGTGATCACGCCGACTTGCGGCGGCGGCATCTTGGCGCCGGCGCCAGCGCCGGGGCCGGCCTGGGCATTATCCTTGGAACCGCAGGCCGACAGCAGGGCCATGGCGACCAGGGTGGACGCGGCGATCCTGGACAGAGTCAGAGAAGAGGAGTTGGCAGAGCGCATTCAATGCTTCCTTCTTGTGGAAAAAAGGACAAAACCGATCCGCGACGCTTTTCTCGGGTGCTCGAACGGGCCGCAGTGCAAAAATCGCAACACGCGGCAGGCAGTTCGACGCTTCCACCGGCACGGCTTCGGGCTTATCGCTGGCTTTTGGGAAAACCCCGAGATACTATCACGAGTGTATGTTTAATGTTTCCCACCTATAAAAACGGAGAATAGACGGATGGCCCGCAGAACCAAAGAAGAGGCGGCCGCGACCCGTGACAGCATCCTGGATGCTGCGGAAAAATTGTTCGTGGAACAAGGCGTATCGCGCACGACGTTGCAGCATATCGCAACCGCCGCCGGTGTGACGCGCGGAGCAATTTATTGGCATTTCGACGACAAGGGCGCGCTGTTTAACGCGATGATGGAGCGCGCAACGTTGCCGCTGGAAGCGGAGATGCAGGTGCTGGACCAGGCCGAATCGGACGACCCGCTCGTCGACCTGCGCAACTACATGCTGGCCGTGCTGCGCCGGACGGTGGACGACCCGGTCGCGCGGCGCGTGTTCGAGATCGCGACCTTGAAGGTGGAATTCGTGGGCGAGATGGACGCCGTGCGCCAGCGCCGCCAGCAGAACATGGCGAACTGGATGAGCCGCGCCGAACGCCGCATCCGCCTGGCCGTGGACAAGGACGTCATCGGCCGCGACGTCGCGCCGGACGGTGTGGCGCTGGCCTTGTGGATCATCATCGATGGCCTGATCCACAGCTGGATGTTCGATCCGGAGCAGTTCGATCTGATTGCGCTGGGCAAGTGCGTGATCGATCCGTATCTGGATGGGTTGCGGGCGGGGCGCGGGTAAGCGACTGGCCGCCGGTTGACGTCGACGCCGGCGCGAGCGCTTTTAGTCGACCGTTGCCGGCAAGCTGCCGAGCAACTTGCATCCGCATTCCGTTTTGCAGCCCTCCACGGCAACGGGAACACCGTTGACGGTCAACGTGTCGTGTGCCGTCACGATCTTGTTGACGCTGTGCGGCTTGCCGCCGGGATAGGACTGCGGACAATCCACTTTGTCGCCGAGCCGGGCGATGGCGCGGCCGTGGATGTCGTGTGTCGGCGAGCCACTGATGACGGTGCCGCCGTGGTCGGTTTTGTCGCCGACGGTGACTATTTTTAAAGACATAGCTTGAAGATGTGTTGAATGGGCCGCGCCCGGTGAGCGGTCCCAACCTTCGAATACTCGCACCTTATTGTGTTAAGGCAGTGGCTTCATTGCACAGTATGCACGCGGAACTTCCAAACATTATCGGGCTCTACGAAGTCAAGTGCTACGGAATGGCCGGTTGGGACAAACTTATCTTTGTCAATCATATACTCCTCCAGGCGGACGCCTGTCGGGATATCTGATCCAGATGGATAGATATAGTCGGCGTCATCAAATAATGGTCGTTTGAAGGCGTCCAATCGTACGCCAAGGCAGGATGCGAATAAACTCGGTAATTTGTAGGTGATAACTTGCCGATTTTGCCGCATTTGCATCAGATATACGGACATATGGCGAACTGCGGTGCCACTTGACGATGCAGACTGGCCTTCGACGCAAGCGAAAGGAAAGTCCTCGTATGCCTTGGCGTCGGATCCTAGGTCATCGTTTTCCGTGAACTCGCCGGGGAATCCTTTTGCTCGTGCCAGATCGACACGTTTTTCATGCCAGAGAATTATAGTATTGAGCGTGCCGGAAACTTGAATTCGAGAAGTTGATGTAAATATATGATTCTGGGTCGCATAATACTTCTCGTACCCGTCATACACGGTTTGTGAACGGCCTAGCATAGGGCAAAGTATGGCGCTTGCGAGCATTATGGATGCCTTTTTCATCGATATGCCTTTCCACCCGAAGAGTTCAAGTACTGAGAGTCGTGAAGCCAAAAAATTGTCTTGCCATGAGCGGCCGTCGATACCCAGACAGCGTTGAATCGCCCTCGCTCTTTGGCGTTGATTCCTGTCCTGTTTTTCGGTTCCTGACTTTCCAATTTCACGCGCGAAAGTGAATCACAGCGCTTTCTGGGCGACGCCAGCGTTGTGGTGCGATTGCGATCCCCGACCCAAGCAAGGCAAAAATAGCATGTCAAGCGAGTTTGCTATTGCTGCAGTTTTAAGTAATCTCCCGCCATAGATGCACCCACGGCGCAAACATTATTGCTCATGATTCCCATCTTCCTGCCGACAGGGTTGGCGCTAGGTCCGCCGCATGATCACCATCACTTTGATGGATGAAATTTTGCAGTTCTTACTGCGGGCGGACGTATGTAAGAAAATTTATGATTTGTTTCCGGTATTTTTGTGGGTTTTGGATAATGACGTGAACTTAAAATTAATGGTTCGCATGTTGGTTATATGGTTTGCGGGGGAGGGTTGTTTCTCGAACCGAATCAGGTATTCTTTCTGGCAGAATGATTGAGGCTGTAAGAATTCAGGGAAAAGGATCAGGTTTTGCCCGTCTATCCAGATTCTATATGAAGTGTTCTTCAGGTAGAATTCACATTTATCGTCATAGTTCTTTAGTGTGGCCTCGCTATCGTTGATCATGGTTTCCACCATCTCCTCGTCCAGATCAACTAACTCCTTATATTTGGATGCCGTGCTGACGATCTTCGCTCTTGGAAAGAGTTGCTTAAATAAGGTGTTGGGTGGCACGAGATCACCAGTTGGGAGTGAAAATACGCGAGCTTCCTTCTCTAAGTCAGGAGAGCCTCCGCATACAGTCGATTTGGAAAAAACTACGCTTAGATATTTTTCGGAAGGAAGAATCTTTTCGAGTTTCAGTTCGTAGCCCCAGGGGTGACCTTGCGCGACAGCACCACATTCTTTGGCCTCTTTGCCGAATGAAGTCGATACAGCGTTCAAAATCGCATTGATCCTCCTGATGGCATTTTTGTCTAAACCGTCAACCGAGTCAAATGACACGATTTGAATCGCGACATCTTTCATCGGTTTGCTTTCTCGGATCTTGTACCTGGCGGGATTTTCTGAATGCGATTCTGAGGCCAATAGAAAAATTGTCAGCAGTTCTGCCGAGCGCGGTACCCTCATAACAAGATCCTTTTCATCCGGTTTGTAAATTTCGTGCGTGCTTTCAGATTATTTTCTCCGCCATTGATGGCGATTGTAACTGCTGTGATATCGTCTTTATCCATAGCCGCAATCGTGCCGTGCCGAAATACAGTTGCGTACCAACAACCGGCATCGATGCAGTTGAAACTGCTTTCGATGACTTTTTCGGGCTTATCAACAGGAGGATAACGTTTCGTATGATCACGTTCCCATCCCACATCGAAATCCTTACCTTTTTTCAGCCATCCTCTGAAGCACCAATATTCCGCATAGTTGTAGCGACCAGTTAATTGTTTGAAACCACGGCCCTTAAAGCGGGGGCCATCGCCTGGCTGGCAGTTGCCAAGCATTTTGTTGCTCTCATACTGGATGCCCGTAGCAACTTCTAGCATCTGGTTCAGGCTATAGCTTTCGACTGCACCCTGGCCGAAGACGTGCGCCTGCCGAAGTCGCGAGTTGATGCCGTAGCGGTAGCAGCACTTGTTGAGATCGACTCGGTATTTTTCGCGCACCTCAGCCGGAGTACCATGGCTGATTTCTTCGTCTGAACCGATCTGTTCCGGATAGATCAGCTCAAGTTCGCATTTGGAAAGCCACATGCATTTCGCCAAGTGCTCGATGAACTTGATCGGATGCGCGTGCCACAATGTTGTCGCGGTGGGTAAGCCCGGAACCATTTCCCAAAATGAGAGTCGCTCGATATGTGTAGTCAGCTTGGCGAACTGCTCGGGTGTTAGTTTGGCCGGGCCAAAATCGTCCTGAGTGACCCTCGCGAAGCGCTTCCCAATGTCCTGTTTGCTCCACTCTGTCGGGTGACAAGTGATCAAATGCCGCAGCCTGTCTACGTCAGTGTCCAGCGGGCTAAGATTCTTTTCCGTGCGGTGTTTTTCGTAAGCGTCGCAAAGCTTTCTCGTACCTTCATCGTCAATGAAGCCATCACTGCTGAAAAGGCCATGCTCTTGAAACTTGCGAAACTCTAGCCAGTCAGCGTCGCTGACGTAATCAAGCGTGGACTTTTCGGCCCAATATAAGCTGTTGGTTTCCGGTACGTAAACTTGGGCCCAGTTTTTGCCGTCAAATGTTTCTTCGCGAAATTCGCCCACTTTCATCCATGGATCAACCCACGGCACGATAGATGTGCCTTTGGGAAGAGTCGTGTGGTTCTTGCTTGGATTTTTCCCGTAGCAGCGCAACTCTTCGGTTTTTGCGCGATGCTGTGTTTGCTTGATTGTCTGCGTCCTGTTTCTGGGGTCCGGTACGTCAACTTCAGTGCTCGTGATTTGATCTTCGCTCACCCAATAGGAACGCTTGTTGACTGTGATTTTTTTGTAACCTTCTCCCGATTCTTCCTTGACCACAGTCAGTGGTTTAGCAGAATCGACTGCGATTTTTTCTGTCGTCTGCAATTCCTTAAATACGCTTAGTTCTCTAGTAAGGATGCAGCGACCCCACACTGTTTTTATCGCATTGTCGAGGAATGCAACGTCGTCGAAAAAAATTTCGAAGTGGATACCGCACGATGGCGCAGCTATATTGTCGGGAATGGTGCCGCAGTAACCCAGGATGTCGCCGCGATGCACGCGAGCGTAGCCGTTGTCGCAACGACAGGCGCCATCAGCGATCGGCGCAAGGGATTCGACATGCGCTTTGACTGCATTTGGGCGTTTGTGTTTGTCTCCTGCCGATTGACCGTTCGTTTCAGACTGAGCATGGGCCGCTACCGTTCTTCGCAAGAAGTTAACAGCCTGCGTACCGTTCTTACCCTTGACTTCGCCCCACGCGCGCAAGTGCATGTAGAGCGAGTAAAAGCTTAACTTCGAGGTGCCGAGGGTGGTTTGGCCGAGTTCAGCTTCATGCTTGAGCAGGACGAAGCTGCGCGAATACGGCACCTTGTCGAAATAAACGTCGGTGGAGTCAGTGTCGTCGTAGCGGTAGGCCACCACCTCGCCGTCGGCGATTGCGCGGATCGGTGCGGTGCGGTCGCTCGGGTGTATGTGTACACCGCCATGCCAAAAACGGTTCTTTCCCATCGGGTAGGAGCCGCTCAGAATTTCGCTGCTATTGAACATCGCGTCGGGTATTACCCGCTGCTGGCTTCCTTTGGAGTACGTAATGTCGATGGGATAGGTAATAATCATTTTGCTTACATGTCCGTTTATGCTGAGAAGGTAAAAGTGCCTTTTGGATCATGCCCACCTCGACCTGGGATCAAGACGTTGGCCTCCATATTCTTTGCGTCAACGAAGCTATGTGTCGCCGCATGCGCGACAAAGGTGCCGTTGGTGCCGTGTTCGATTCCATCGGCAGAGAACTTCACATAGCTGCCCCCGCCATTAATCACAATTTTTTCCTTGGCGGTGATCGTGATCGTAGTCGCGCTCTGCGAAATGTTTAGCTTGGCTATAAGATTGATGCTGTCCGACAGCGCGTCTACGTCAATGTTCCCTGCCGACGCGACCAGTTTCATGCCGGCCTTGTGCACGAGCAGGCGAAACGTCTGGCGGATACTGGCGAACAGGCTGTCTCCGCTGGCGATCGACAGGCTGCGGCCAGTGGTCAGCGCTGTATTCCCGTTGCTGGCAATGTGCGTCGACTGGGCCGTCGAAGTCGCGATGCCGGCAGGACTGGACAACACCAAATGCGGTTGGGCGAGCTCGGGGAACTTGGCGTCGTCGGTCCGGTTGCCTTTGATGCCGTCAGTTTGCTTTTTGATGACGTTTGCAACCGCTCCCTGCTGGGCAGGGGAGTCTTGTGCACTGTTCAATCTCGCTGTTTCGGCCAAGTTCTCGTGGATATCGCTGGCCGCATAGAGGCGTTCGACGGTTTCGCCTATATCCTTGCAGTGTAGGGCGGCATTGTTGCGTGCTTCGGTCGTAATCAACATGCCCATCGCCGCGCGAACAACGCCGTGCCCGTCCGTGCGTAATTCCCACCCTTCGCCCCGCGCATCCTTGCGTCCCTTTGTGTCCTCGATGCGCGTGATATGGCCAAGCGACAGCTGACTGCACAGATGATCACTCTTGAGCTGCGCCTGAATCTTCCCAGCAGTATCATCAAGAATCAGATGATTGCCCCGGCTGCCGCCTCCGAGTTCCCGGCTGCGTAAGCCGCTCAGCGCCTGCTGCCCCGGCAACTGCCACGGCGGCATTTGCACGCAGTTGTACAGCGCGCCAAGAACCACCGGGTGATCGATATTCGCGTCGAGATACAGCACCGCCACTTCTTCACCCACGCGTGGCAACCGGATTTCGCCAAACCGGTTTCCTGCACCCGGCGACATGACGCGCAGCCACGGCGAACTGTTTTCGTCGTAGTTGCCCAGCCGGTCCCAATGAAATTGAACCTTCACCCGGCCATAGCCATCGGTGTAAATTTCGGAACCGGCCGGCCCGACGACGATGGCCGTCTGGATGCCGGGATAGGTGCAGGGTTGGCTGTTGTAATTGCGGCCCGGCCGCCAAGGGATGCTTTTGCGGATGCACCGGAACGTGTTGTCGTAATTCGAGGGCGCATCCGGGCCAGCCTGGTAATTGTTGCTGACCTCGTGGTCGACGGACAGGATCAGGTAATCGCGATGGACGATGCTCGGATGCGGCTCGTCACCCCACTGGGTCGAGTGCATCTCCGCGCTGAAATGGCCGCCCAGTTTGAAATACCTGCCCGGAAGGACGGTTCGGTCGTTTCCGCGCGCTTCGAAATACTGCGTGTTCGCGTCGCGCTCGCCCATGCGTTGATAGGCGAGCCGTTCGCCGTCGTCATGCGTGCGAAAACCGTTTGAACCTGCGTATTCGTAGATTTCGTACGGATACACATCGCCCTGTTTGTTCAGCGATTCTGCCGTCGAGCGCTGCACGATGGGATTCTTGTAATCGAAGCTCGCCAAGGTCGTCTGGCCGGACCCGATGCGGCGCACGGGACTCCATTCGTGGATGCCGTCGTCCTCGAGCGAGCCTGCCTTGTCGCGAAACGGGATGACGCCTGAATCGTCGATCCCGTTCGCGTCGATCTGTTGTGCGAGTGTGCTTTTATCGTAGAGCCAGAGCGTATGGCCATCGGCCCGGTGCTCGTATGAATACATCAGGCCCAGCGCTTCCCAGCGGCGATGCAGGTGGTTGTAGTCCGTTTCGTCGTACTGGTTGGCGCAGGTCATGCGCGGGTCGTCGCCGATCAGGTGCACGCGCCAGTCGGCTTGGCGATACTGCGCGAACGTGAGTTCCGTCAATTCGATCACGCTCTTGCCGTGGAACGAGAGGTTGTCCTTGCGCAGCCTGGTGAATGCGAGCCAGGGCTCGAGCACCATGCGATAGAACGCGAAGCCGCCATCCGCGCGCAGCAAGCTAAATTCGGTGACGTAGCCGTTGAAGTGGCGCAGCGAGCCGTCTTCGCGCACGAGCGAGATCGTGACCATGCGCGCCATCATCGTCTTCAATGGAATCCGGGCATCGTCCGACAACAGCTCGACCTCGAAACGAAAGCAGCGCGAGATTTCCTCGTGCGCGGACATCCTGTTCGGCAGCAGGACGGCATGCGGCCCGTCGCCGCGCGGAAACGCCAGGCGCATCAGGCGGTCGTGCTGCGCATCGAAACCAAATGCCGAGAGCAGCGCGCGTGCCGCAATCGCCAGGCTTCCATCCATGTGGCATCTCCGATAGTTGATCGGCATAATGATTCCCATCGGCTACGGTAACCATCGGGCCAACGGGTAATCTTGAGCATCAGCAAGAAGTCAGCCGAAGGAGGGCCCGGATATCGGGCCGGCTGGCCTTGCCCTTCGTACCGGTCAGAAAAGTGTTCCAGCCGAGCCGCTTGCGATCCTGTCCTCGGGTCCGCAAGGTCAGCGGCTTGAGGCATGGCTTGTCCAGCAAGAGCCTGATCTCGTACTGCACGGAAGGCACGGCAAACAGGCTGATCATCTCCTTCAACGCAGCGTGACACCGGCCCCGCGGCAAGAACGCCTGCGCCCGTTCATGATCCAGGGGACCGATGTGGAGCCGGCCGCGCACGTCGTTGCGCCACGTGCGCGTGCCCAGCGCGGCGCCGAAGCCCAGCGTGGGATCGGTGACGCCAAGCGTGCTGCGCATCCTTGCCGGGATCGGATCCCACGCGCCGACGAATTCCTCCAGACGCACGGGTACGCCAAAATAGTCGCGGAGGACACGCTCCACGGTCGAGGCGGCGATGGGACGCGTCCTCACCGCGCCGGCGTAAAACGCGGCGACTTCCGGGGCAATCGACCCATAGGGCTTGGAGGGACCGAAATTCGTACACCGCAGCCCGCCCAGCGCCGCCAGCAGCGCAAGCAGGTTGTCCTCGCCGCGTATATTCAGACCGTGTTCGACGCGATATTTTCCCCACGCCTCATAGAACAGGCCGACGGCACGATTCGAAAACAGATCGATGAACGGTTTCCAGCTTTCGTCCGCGCCCAGGTTCGCCTTGGCCGTCGCCCGTTCGGTGTCGTGCAGGGGCAACGTGCCGCTGGCGCCGAGCAGGCCGATGAATGCGGAGGTGATGTGGATGCGCGGTATGCCCGTCGCGTCCGGCGGGTCGAGCTGCAAGCTCTCGATCTCGCTCGCGGGGAAGGCCAACGACAGGCTGTTGCGAAAGCGCAGGACGTGACCGAACGCCCGGGAATATGGAATGCCTTGCCGGCGCAGCGTCCGCACGAGGATGTTCAGCAGTTGCGCGAACCGGTATCGGTAAGGCGCATCGAGCAGGGGCTGGATCATGACAGGGGCATGCTGCCGCTTCGCGGTTTGCATCGGACTAGTTCCTCCCCGGATTGATGTGACAGGATGACGAGTTCGATAAAACTGTTCATCTGGACGTACAGCGCGAAGAACTGGTCGATGACTTGCGCGAACAGGTGCAGCCCGGCGCCGACGAACGCCTCTTCGTCGATCGTCAGGCGCACTTCGGTGCCATGTGCCAACGACGACCCGCGCTTGTGCCTGATCCATGCCGTCGCCTCCGCATGTTCCAGCCCGACGACGCCGGCGATCTGCCGTCGCGTCACCGCGGATCCGGTCACGTCGTACAACGTCAGCATCTCGCGCAGGCCCGCGGCCCCTTCTTGTGCGAGGGCGTGATGGTTGAGGGTCAGGTGCGAGATGAGGCGCCAGTGCGCCCCAGGGCCGTTTGCCAGGCGATGGGGACGCGTGGGCCTGCGCAGGAAACGTATCGGCACGCCCCGCGTCGCGCCGGGAACGGACAGGTCGCCCTCCATTGCGCCGCATTTCAACAGACAGGGCAGGTCGCGGTTGGTGCACGCGAGGTCGATCGACAATGTCGTTTGCTCGGCCGCGAGCGGCATGCCGTCGACGTCGACGAGCGCGATGTGCTTTTCGTGGCCAGGGCTGATGACCGCCAGCGTGTCGTCATGGCGCATGATCCAATAGTGCCCTTTGTGCGCATCGTGCTCGCCATGGCGGAGCGCGTAGAAGGGACGGAATTCGACCGGCGCGATGTCCCTGCCGCGCTGCTTCACCATATGGACCCTGTCGACCGAATACACCTCGTACGCCCACGCTTGGCCAGAATGCGCAAGCACTGCATATTCCGCGGTGCGCTCGCTGTATTCGATCGGAACGCCCGCTTGCGGGAACAGATTGATGACCGGAGTGCAACCGGTCAGCAGGCTGTGCGCCGTCAGGCCGGCGAGCATCCTGGCCTCGTCGGAGCCGGGCGCGATGTCCGTCAACGCCAGGTGCAACGTGAACCGCGTGCAGTCCGGAGGCACGCGTGCGCCGAGTGCCGCGAGGTCGATGTCGACGAAGTTGAATTTTTCCGGGAAGGCGAAATACTCGGCAAGGATGCGGTAGGCGCGGTGCGAGCGCGCATCGAACGGGATCAGCGCGTCCTCGTCGGCGAAGCCGCTCGCCGCGACGGGTATCGCGGCGAGCGGCATCCATGCGCCATCCGCGCCAGCCTGGACGTATGCCGCTGCCGTGCGCATGAACAGCGCGTCGCGCAGCGCGGCGCAGAACGACGCGTCGCCGTCGAGATACACGCGCAACGGGGCCGCCAGGTCCACCGGCCCCGCGGCCTCGAATTCGATACCGATCGATGCGGTGACGCCCGCCGGCAGCCGGGTCGACGAAGGCGGCCGGATGACGGCATCGAACGACGCGGACGTGATGGCGACCGGCGACGGCGTCACGTCGTACGCGGTCTGGAATCTGCAACGTACGCCCCGGACCTGCGCCGATTCGAGCACGGTCCCGCGCGGGAACGCCGCGCCGTTGCCGGCGCCGTCGGCGGGCGGCATCACGCGCGCGATCGCGCACGACGGAAACGGCCGCAGATAGTGCGGAAACAGGAGATTGAGCAGCGCTTCCGTGAATTGCGGATAGGCGTCGTCCAGGCGCTTCGACACCCGGGCGCACAGCAGGGCGACCGATTGGATCAGCCGTTCGACGTGCGGATCGTCGCACGCCTCGCCGCCGATCTGGAGTTTCGCGGCGACCTTCGGATAGCGCTCGGCATATTCGCGGCACAGCTGCCGCATCGTGACGAGCTCCCGTTCGTATTGCGCAAACAGTTCGTCCATATGAGATCGCCTACACGGCGCCGCGGACGCGCTGGATCGAATAACGCTGCAGCGACGGCTGGAACACGGCGTTGAACTGCATCGGTTCCGCGACGGGCGCGTTTTTCAGTTCGGCCGTGATCACGAAGTCGACCCGGTTGATGGCGCCCTTGCGCGGCTGCAGCGTCGCCGCGACCTTGTGCAGCCTCGGTTCATGCCGCTCGATCGCCTGCCGGACGGCGGCGCAGATCCTCTTCTGGTCCGTGTCGCTCGTCATGCACATGCCCGCGAAGTCGATCAGGCCGTAATTCACGACCGATGCGCCCACCGCAGGGTAGTCCGCCACGAGGTCGGGAAGCAGGGCGGAACGCGTATTGAGCAGGGCCTCGAGGTCGCGCGTGATGCTCTCTTTCCATGCGTCTGTGTTTCTTGCGGGGCGGCGGGAAGTCGCGGACGCGGTGGCGTCGTCGGCGTCCAAACGGTCGAACAAGCCTGGCGTGAAACGCTGCATGCTGGGGTCCTTTCAGCCGTCGCGAAGCGGAAGAAGCGTCATTATTCCCGTCTCGTGGCCGATAAAATTGCGTCCCGTCAACGGATGCATCGCCACGGGCAGGTGCCGAGTTGTTGTGTCAGGTCAACAGTCTTCGTGGAATGCCCGCCATGCTTGCCGGAGTCGAACGGGATCGAGGAGGAAACGATGAGCTTGGGAGCAAAGATTCTGTGGTCCGAGGGACTGACGCTGGGCCCCCAGCATTTCCAGCGGCAGGACCTGTACCACGAGACACGGCTGCTGCGCATGGCGTCGGCGCTCAATCCGAACTTCTGGGGTGTCCGCCTGCTGCAATGGAATATGGATGCGCTCGGCCATGACTTGCTCGAGGCGCAGGCCATGTCGCTGATTTTCCAGGACGGCGCCGTGTACGACGCGCCGGGCACGGACCTGTTGCCGGTGGCCGTCGACCTGACCCGGCTGCCCGCGGACACGGCCACCTTCACGATCTACGCGGCGCTCCCGACGATCCGTCCGCACGGCGCCAATGCGGACGAGGGCGGCCGCTATGCGCTGGCCGAATCCGAGACGTCCGACTTGTTCAGCGACGCGGTACCGATCGATGTGCCTTTCCTCAAGAAGCGCGTGCGCCTGTTGACGCACCTGGAGCCGCGCGACGGCCACCTCGCGTTTCCCGTGCTGCGCCTCCATCGCGATCCGCGTGGCGGTTTCACCGCGGATCCGGCATTCGTACCGCCGTGCGTGACGATCGGCGCCGCGCTGCCGCTGCAGCACCTGCTCGATGGCTTGATGAGCGCGCTGGCGGCGAGAATCATGTCGCTGCACGACACGCACCGGAAAACGAATGCCGCGACGTTCGAGGTGCATGCCGGCGACATCACGTCGTGGTGGATGCTGAACATCATCAGTACGGCGAACGCGTCGCTGCAGCACTGCGCCCGTGCGCGCGACCGGCATCCGGAAGTGTTGTACGAGAAGTTGCTGGCGCTGGCCGGCGGGTTGATGACCTTTTCCGACCGCTACACGACGGCGGACCTGCCCGCCTACGTGCACGCGGATCCCGGCGTCACGTTCGCCCAGCTGGATGCGGTGATCCGCGAGCTCGTCGACACCGTCATCGCGGCCAGGTATTTCGCCATTCCGCTCGTCGCGGAAGACAACCGCCGCACGCATTACCGGGGCGTGCTCGAGCCGTCGAAGCTGACGCCGGACACGCAGCTGTGCCTCGCCGTCAGCGCCGACATGCCGGCGCTCGAGCTGGTTGCAGCCGTGCCGGTCCGGTTCAAGATCGGTTCGCCCGACGACATCGAACGCATCGTGGCGTCCGCATTGCCGGGCATCGCGCTGACACACATGCCTCAGGTGCCGGCCGCGGTGCCCGTGCGGCCCGACACCTATTATTTTTCGCTGTCGACGCGCAACGGCCTGTACGAGAACGCGCTGAAGGCCGAGGCGATCGCGATCTACGTCCCGGCCGGCATGCGCGACCTGAACATCGAATTGATCGCCTACACGCAGTAAGCGCCGGCCGCCGTCAGCCGCGCACGCGCCGGTGCAGGCGCGCGAAGCTGATGGCGGCGCCCAAGAAGGCAATGGCAGCCGCCGCCGCGAGGGCGTACGTCGTGCCGTGGCGGTCGGACAGCACGAGGCAGCCGGCCACCAGCGCGGCGCCGCTGGCCTGGCCCGTCAGGCGCGCCGTGGCGACGATGCCGCTCGCGCCGCCGGCCCGTTCGCGCGGCGCGCTGCCCATGATCGCCTTCATGTTCGGCGCCTGGAACAGGCCGAACCCGGCGCCGCACACTGCCATCCGCCACGCGATGTCGATGGTAGCCGGGGCGGCCGGCATCCACAGCAGCGCCAGCACGCCGGCGCACAGCACGAGCAGCCCGAGCCCGGCCAGCAGGCCCGATTCGTAGCGGTCGGACAGGCGCCCGGACACCGGTCCCATGATGGCGACCAGCACGGGCCACGGCGTCAGCAGGAAGCCCGTCTCCACCGGAGAACGGCCGAGCACCTGCTCGAAGTGGAAGGGCAGGGCGACGAACGCGAGACTTTGTACCGCGAACGTGCACACGGCCGTCAGCGCGGACAGCGCGAAAAGCGGCCGCGCCAAGAGGTCGGTCGGCAGGATCGGCGCCGCCTGGCCGCGCTGGCGCCGCAGCAGCAGCGTGAAGCAGGCGAACGTGCCCACCGCCTCGACGGCGAGGCGCGCGGGTGCGGCGCCGTGGGCCGCATCGCCCAGCACCAGGATCAGGAGGCCGAACGCGCCCGCGTTGCACAGCGCGGCGGCCGTATCGAAGCCGTGCGCTGCGCGCGCGTTGTCGGGCAGGACGCGGCGCGCCAGCAGGAACGCGGCCGCGCCGATCGGGACGTTGATGGCAAACAGCCACGGCCACGCGGCCAGCGCCAGGATCAGCGACGCGAGCGTGGGCCCGACGGCGAACGCCACCGCCACCACGAGCGCATTGAGGCCGAAGCCCTGGCCCTGCAGGCGTGCCGGATAGATGGCGCGCATCATCGCGGTGGTCACGCCCATCAGCGCGCTGGCACCGAGGCCCTGCAGCAGGCGCGCACCCACGAGCAGCGGCAGGCTCCACGCCAGCGCGCACGCGAGCGAGGCCAGTGTGAACAGCGCCAGCCCGGCCGTCGCCACGCGCCGGTAGCCGACGCGCTCGCCCAGCGCCGCGAACGGCAGCAGCGTGGCGACCATCGCCAGCTGATAGATGTTGACGATCCAGACGGAGGCGGCGGCGCCCGCGTGCAGCTGGCGGGCCAGTTCGGGCAGGGCCGTGTTGGCGATCGCCGTGTCGAGCGATGCCATCGACACGCCCGTCATCAGCGCGACCATCGCCCAGCGGCGCTGCGCCGGCGGCAGGCCGTCCGCCGGGACGGCGGCGGGGCGGGCGGCCGCGACGGATGCGGCCGCCCGCTCAAGAACGGTATCGGTCATGTCAGTCCCTGACGACGCCCGACGGGCCGATGCGCTCGGCGTTCGGCACGTCCGAGATGCGGATGCGGATCAGGTGGCGACGCTCGTCCGTGTACGTGGTGCGGCCATGCAGCATGTGGTGGTTGTCGGCCAACATCAAGGTGTCGGTCGGCAGCTGGTCCTTGAAGCGCACGGCGTGATTCTCGGCCACGTCGTTCATCAACTCCAGCGCGGCGCGCAGTTCGGGCGTCTCCAGGTCGGGCCGCGCGGCCAGGCCCTTCTTGATGGAGTCGTAGCGCCAACGCATCGTGAAGCGCGTGCCGGGACGCTTGGCCGGGCCGAACACGAGCGCCACGTTGACTTCGACGTTGTTCTCGCCGGCCGCATAGATGGCCGGAACGCGGAACGGCACCGGCGTCGTGCTGAGCAGGTCGAACGCCTTGCGGCCCTCCTCGGTCTGCTGCAGCGCCTGATAGATGTCCTCGCCGTCGACGAGCAGCGAATGGCCGCCGTCGCAGCGCGCGGCGTTCACGACGTACAGGATGAACTGCTCTTCCGGCATCGGATAGAACGAGGAATCCGTGTGCATGTCGGCGCTGCCGACGCGCTCCGAAAACGTCGTGAAGCGGCCGTCGATTTCCTCGACGGGGCGGGCGCGCACGTCCCAGGCGACACGACCCGTGCGCTGATCCGTCGACGTCGGGTAGCCCAGCATCAGCGTGATGGCGTACAGCGCCGCGTTGCGGCGGTCTTCCGGCAGGTGCGCCAGGCCGAGGTCGTACAACACGACGCCGTGCGCCTGCAGGCCCCTGATCCCTTCCGTCAAATGGGCGAGCGTCGGCACCGTCGCCAATTCCTTGCGCAATGCGATTTCGTCCGGATGGGGATAAAAACCATTGTCATTAAAGCTATCGAAGCGATTCGACAATATTTCGAAAATGGAATCGAGATCCGAGTTCCACGAGAAGGTGCATTTCGCGAATGCGACTTTGCCAAGATAAGAAATGGACGATAGCATCAGAAGCTCCAGAAGTTGCCGTACGGAAAGATACGTATTCTAAAAGATATGCGTCGTTCGGATTGTTGTATTTCGGTGTTGATATATATTTATTTCAAACTTTTAATTCAAAAAATTTGACAGTCGCGATGTGGCGAAAACTCGACAAGAGTGAAAAATGGAGATGTGTAGACATCCCGTGTCGGGTATTATAGTTGATGTGTGGAAACATTGTAACATGAAAGCCAACATTCTAAACGGTCAAAATGAGATATTTATCAAACTTGCGTCTCGCAACGAAACTGGGAATTGCATTTGCTGCCGTGCTTGCGCTGACTGCGTTCGTCGGCGCAGTCGCGATCTGGCAACTAGCACAAGTGAATGACACCTCGATGAAATTGTCATCACACTGGATGCCGAGCATTCGTGTCATCGAGGACATCAAATCGCAGATCGCCCGTATTCGTACGCGTGAACTGCAATACGTCATTTCCAACGAACAATCGGAAATGGATAAGTACGACAAGGTCATCGCCAAGGACCTCGACGACCTGCACAAGATGCAGGACGATTACGTCAAACTGCTCGCAACGCCCGAGGAAAAGCAGATGTATGCGCAGCTGCTCGAGATGTGGGACCGCTACATGGTCGAGGACGGCAAGATCCGCGCCGCCGGCCGTGCGAATGACGACGAGTTGGCCAAGAAGCTGCTCCGCGGCGAATCGAACAAGCTGATCGTCGCGCTGCGCGGCCACGTCGACAAGATCGTCGACATGTACACGGACGGCGGCCGCGCCGCGGCCGTCGAGGGCAATGCACGTTACTCGGCGTCGCGGGTGTGGATCATCTCGCTGGTGCTCGGCAGCGTCGTGCTGGGCGCGGCCGGTGCCGTATTCATCACGGGCTGGCTGATGCGCCGCCTCGGCGGCGAGCCCGATTACGCCACCGAGATCGTCAGCCGCATCGCGGGCGGCGACCTGTCGGTGCGCGTCGAAACCCGTGCCGGTGACGAGTCGAGCCTGTTGTTCGCGATGAAGTCCATGCGTGACAACCTCGCGAAGATCGTGGGCGACGTGCGCGGCGCCACCGCGACGATCTCGCAGGCGTCCGACGAAATCGCCAGCGGCAACCTCGACCTGTCGGCGCGCACGGAGCAGCAGGCCGGCTCGCTGGAAGAGACGGCCGCGTCGATGGAACAGCTGACGTCGACCGTGCGCCAGAACGCCGACCACGCGGGCCAGGCGAACGCGCTGGCCGACACGGCCGCCGGCGTCGCCCAGAAGGGCAGCAGCGCCGTGGCGCGCGTCGTCGACACGATGGGCTCGATCCACGCGTCGTCGCAGAAGATCGTCGACATCATCTCCGTCATCGACGGCATCGCGTTCCAGACGAACATCCTCGCACTGAATGCGGCCGTGGAAGCGGCGCGTGCCGGCGAGCAGGGCCGCGGCTTCGCGGTCGTCGCGACGGAAGTGCGCAACCTGGCGCAGCGTTCGGCCGCGGCCGCGAAAGAGATCAAGGAATTGATCGGCAGCTCCGTGCAGCAGGTCGAGGCGGGCAACCTGCTCGTGGCGGAAGCGGGTGCGACGATGACCGACGTGTTGAAGAGCGTCGAGCAGATGCACGCCATCATGGCCGAGATCAGCCATGCGAGCCGCGAGCAGAGCGCCGGCATCGAGCAGGTCAACCAGGCCATCACGCAGATGGACACGGTGACCCAGCAGAACGCGGGCCTCGTGCAGCAGGCCGCCAGCACGGCGCAAAGCCTGCAGGAACAGGCGGCCGCACTGGACCAGCTGGTCAGCGTGTTCCGTCTCGATGCGCACGAAGCATCGTACGAGCCGGCCTACGAGGTGAGCATGCAACCGATGCGCGCGCTGGCGCACGCCTGAGCACACGCGATCCGGCGATGAAAAACGGCAGCCCGCGGGCTGCCGTTTTTATTTGCGCAGGAGTGCTGCTCAGCGCATTTCTTCGATCATCTTCTTCAGCTTGCCCGAGTCGGCGCAGAACGCGCGGATGCCTTCGGCCAGCTTCTCGGTCGCCATCGCGTCCTCGTTCAGCATAAAGCGGAACGTCTTTTCGTCGAGGGCGATCTTCTGGATGTCCGCCGTCGTATCCGCGACGAGCTTGCGCTCGACGGTGCCTTCGGTATCGGCCAGCTTTTGCAGCAGGTCCGGCGAGATGGTCAAGAGGTCGCTGCCGGCCAGTTCCAGGATCTGCGACGTGTTGCGGAAGCTCGCACCCATCACTTCGGTCTTGTAGCCGAACTTGCGGTAGTACTGGTAGATGCGCTTGACCGACTGCACGCCCGGATCGTCCGCGCCCTGGTAGTCGGTGCCGGTCGATTTCTTGTACCAGTCGTAGATGCGGCCGACGAACGGCGAGATCAGTTGCACGCCCGCTTCGGCGCAGGCGATGGCCTGGCACAGCGAGAACAGCAAGGTGAGGTTGCAGCGGATGCCGTCCTTCTCGAGGATCTCGGCGGCGCGGATGCCTTCCCACGTCGACGCGATCTTGATCAGCACGCGCGAGCGCTGGATGCCGGCCGCTTCGTACAGGGCGATCAGTTCGCGGCCCTTGGCGACGGTGGCGGCCGTGTCGAACGACAGGGCGGCGTCGATTTCGGTGGACACGCGGCCCGGCACGAACTTCAGGATTTCGGTGCCGAACGCGATCAGCAGGCGGTCGACGATTTCCTCGGTCGATGCGGTCGGGAAGTCGGCGATGGTCTTTTCCAGCAGCGGACGGTATTCCGGCTTCTGGACGGCTTTCAGGATCAGCGACGGATTCGTCGTCGCGTCCTGCGGGGCGTAGGCCTTGATCGACTGGAAGTCGCCGGTGTCGGCCACCACGGTGGTGTACTGCTTGAGCTGTTCGAGTTGGTTCATGATGCGGCAGAAAAGGGGAGTAGACGGATATTGTATACGGAATCAGCAGTCGGTCGCCTCGAGGAACGCCGCCACCATCGCCTCCAGGCCGGCCTTGTCCTCGTCGGAAAAGCGGTTGAGCAGCGGGCTGTCGATATCAAACACGCCGACCAGCTTTCCGTTCTTGACGAGCGGGATGACGATTTCCGAATTCGACGCCGAATCGCAGGCAATATGGCCCGGAAACGCGTGCACGTCCGGGACGACGATGGTTTCGCGCCTGATGGCCGTCGCGCCGCAGACGCCGCGGCCGAACGGGATGCGGGCGCAGGCCGGCTTTCCCTGGAACGGGCCGACGAGCAGGTCGGCGCCGTCGCCCGACTTGCTCGGGACGGTCAGATAAAAGCCGGCCCAGTTCAAGTCGGCGAGAGTGTCGTAGACGAGCGCGGAGAATTGCGCCGCGTTGGCGGTGAGGTCGCGCTCGCCCTCGAGGACGCTGGCGACCTGGCGCACCAGCAGGCCGTAGTCGGGGCGGGTGCTGCGTTCGGGATTGATGTGCATGGCGGACGGATGCGGCGTTGTCGAAAGCCGTATTTTACGGCAGCCGGCCGTTCGCTGCCGGTCGGTAAAATAGATTGTGCTTGACATCTATTTTGCGAAAATGGATTATGATTGACATCCAGTTTACACGCTCCCCACGGAGAAAGCCATGCGGGTCAACCGAATCCAGGCGGAGGAAAACCGCCAGGCCGTCATCGATGCGGCGAGCCGCCTGTTCCGCGAACGGGGCTTCGACGGCGTCGGCGTCGCCGAGCTGATGGCCGCGGCCGGCCTCACGCACGGCGCGTTTTATAAACAGTTCAAGTCGAAGGACGACCTCATCGCCCAGGCGTGCGACCGCGCGCTGGAGACGGGCATCAACGGCTGGCGGCGCGCGGCGGCCGAGGCGGGGGAGGGCGCCTATGCGGCTCTCGTGCGCCGCTATTTGACGCCGGGCCACCGCGGCCGCGTGGGCACGGGTTGCGTCATCGCCTCGCTCGGCGCCGACGCGTCCCGCCACGGTCCCGACCTGCCGCGCCACTTCGAGTCGGGCGTGAAGACGTTCGTCGACATCCTCGCCGCGGCCCTGCGCAAGGCCGATCCCGCCGCCACGCCGGACGACGCGCTGGCCGCGTTTTCCACGATGGTCGGCGCCCTCGTGCTGGCGCGCGCCGTCGACGACGACGCGTACGCCCGGCGCATTCTGGAGGCTGCTGTCGACCGCCTGCTCCCATCCACCCGCGCGTAGGCACGTCCCCCGCGCCTTCATCGAGGATCACCATGCTCTCCACACGTCTTGCGCGGCGTCTCGGCCGCCGCGGCCTGCACTACGGCTGGGTCGTCGCCGCGATCACCTTCCTGACGGCCCTGTCGTCGTCCGCCGCCCTCGGCCTGCCCGGCGCCCTGCTGAAACCCCTGAGCCATGAATTCGGCTGGAGCGTCGACCAGATCTCGTCCGCGCTCGCCGTACGCTTTGCCCTGTTCGGCCTGATGGGGCCATTCTCCGCGCTGCTGATGGAGCGCTTCGGCCTGCGCAACGTGATGGTGACGGCGCTGACCGTCATCGGCACCGGCCTCGCGCTCGTTCGCGAGATGACGGCCTTCTGGCAGCTCGTGCTGCTGCTCGGCGTGATGCTGGGGATCGGCTCCGGCATGACGGCCCTCGTGCTCAACGCCGTCGTCGCCAACCGCTGGTTCGAACGGCGCCGCGGCCTCGTGATGGGTTTATTGACCGCCAGCTCGGCGACGGGCCAGCTCGTGTTCCTGCCGGTCGGCACGTGGCTCATCGAGCATGGCGGCTGGCGCATGGCGCTGCTTCCGGTGATGGCCAGCTGCGCGCTCGTGGCCGTGCTCGCGCTGCTGTTCGTGCGCGACCATCCGCAGGAACTGGGCCTTGCGCCGTTTGGCGGCGACACGTCCGTGCCTGCCGTCGTGCCGGCCCGCGCACCGGTCTCGATCCGCACGCCGTTCACCACGTTGGCCAGCGTGCGCGCCGACCGCGTGTTCTGGGTGCTGTTCGGCAGCTTCTTCATCTGCGGCCTGTCGACGAATGGCCTGATCCAGACGCACTTCATTTCGCTGTGCGGCGACGCGGGCCTGGGTGCCGTGCCGGCCGCGTCGGTGCTGGCGATGATGGGGACGTTCGACCTCGTCGGCACGATCCTGTCCGGCTGGCTGTCGGACCGCTACGACAGCCGCTACCTGCTGTGCTGGTACTACGGCATGCGCGGCCTGTCGCTGGCCTGGCTGCCGTCGGCCGACTTCACGCTCACGGGCCTGTCGCTGTTCGCCATGTTCTATGGCCTCGACTGGATCGCGACCGTGCCGCCGACCGTCCGCCTGGCCGCGCAGGCGTGGGGGAAGCGCGCGCCGATGATCTTCGGCTGGGTGTTTGCCGGCCACCAGCTGGGCGCGGCCGTGGCGGCGTACGGCGCGGGCCGCATCCGCACGATCGCGTTCACGTATTCGCCTGCCGTCTACACGGCCGCCGCGGCGTGCGGCATCGCCGCGCTGATCGTGCTGGCGGGACGGCGCCGCGTGGCCGTCCCGGTGCCGGTGGCGGAAGGCGCCGTCAGCTGAGCGCCGTACCGGACAGCCGCGCGCGTCCGGATGCATCCAGCTTGATGTTCGCCAGCCGCTCGCCGACCCGCAGCTGCACGGATTGTCCCGGCTTGCCGCGCAGCGTGACCCGTGTGGCGCGCCCGCTGGCCCAGTCCAGGTCGACTTCGACGCCGCCGCGCGCGCGCACGCCGTGCACCGCGCCTTCCGGCCATGCGCGCGGCAGCGCGGGCAGGATGCGGATCTCGCCGCCCCACGACTGCACGAGCATCTCGAGGATGGCGGCCGAGCCGCCGAAATTGCCGTCGATCTGGAACGGCGGATGCGAGTCGAACATGTTCGGGTAGGTGCGCTCCCGGCCCAGCAGGCCGCGCAGGATGCCGTAGGCGCGCTCGCCTTCGCCCATGCGCGTCCACAGCGCCAGGCGCCATGCCGTGGCCCAGCCGGTGGACAGGTCGCCGCGCGTGTTCAGCGTCGTCTTGGCGGCCTTGATCAGATCGGGCGTGTCGCGCACGTTGATCTGCTCGCTGGGATAGACGGCGTACAGGTGCGAGACGTGGCGGTGGTGCTGTTCCGGCGCCTGGCCGTCCCAGTCCTCCAGCCATTCCTGCAACTGGCCCTGGGCGCCGATGCGGTCCGGCGCCAGGCGCGCGCGCTTCGTTTCGACCGCCTTGCGGAAGTCCGCATCGGGATCGTGCAGCTTGTCGTGCGCCGCGAGCGTCCACGCGAACAGGTCGCGCACGATCTGGCGGTCCATCGCCGGACCCGCGCACACGGCCACGTCCGGATGGTGCGTGTTTTCCGGCGAGAGCGACGGCGACGTCACGAGGCCGCGGCCCTGCGGGTCCTCGACGAGCACGTCGACGAAGAACTGCGAGGCGCCCTTCAGCAGCGGGTAGATGCGGCGCAGGTAGGCATCGTCCGGCGTGTACTCGTAATGGTCCCACAGCGTCTTGCACATCCACGCGCCGCCGCAGGGCCACATACCCCAGTTCGGACCGTCGATGGGCGCCGCCGCACGCCAGAGGTCCGTGTTGTGGTGCGCCACCCAGCCGCGGGCACCGTAGCTGTCGCGCGCGACGTCGGCGCCGTTGACGGCCAGTTCCTCGACCATCCTCACGACCGGCTCCACGCACTCGCCCAGGTTGGCCGCTTCCGCCGGCCAGTAGTTCATCTCCGTGTTGATGTTGATGGTGTACTTGCCGCCCCACGGCGGATAGATGCCTTCGTTCCAGATGCCTTGCAGGTTGGCGGGCTGGCTGCCCGGCCGCGACGACGAGATGAGCAGGTAGCGGCCGTACTGCATGTACAGCGCGGACAGTCCCGCGAGCGCGGCGTCGTCCGTCTGCGGGACGGCGGCGATGCGCGCATCGGTAGGCATGGTGGCACCCGCGTCCGCGCGGCCGAGGCGCAGCGACAGGCGCGCGAACAGCGCACGGTGCGCCGCCACGTGGTCGGCGCGCAGGCGCGCATACGGCTTGCGCGCGGCCGCCTCCATGCGCGCGCGTACGGACTGCACGGGGTCGCCGCTGGTGTCGCGGAAGTTGACGAAGCTGGTCGCGGCGCCGATCAGCAGCGTGACGTCGCGTCCGCCGCGCACGCGCAGGCGGTCGCCTTCGACGGTCACCTTGCCGTCGCCCAGCGCCATGACGCGCACGGCGTAGCGCAGCACGCCCTTGACGCCGGCGGCGTCCGCGTTGCCGCCTTCGACCAGCAGGGCGCGTGGACCGTCCGCGCGGATGGCCAGGCTGGCCGGCCGCTTGGCTTCTTCCAGATCTTCCTTCATGTCCCAGGGGGCACCCGTGGCGGCCGAGGGATCCTGCGGGGACTTGCCGTCGTAATTGGTCTTGCCGTAATCGACCTGGCGCGGGTGGCGGTAGCCGACGTCGAAGTCCAGCGTGCCGCCGCCGCTGGCCTTCAGGTGCAGCACGATCACCTGGTCGGGGGCGCTCGCGAACACCTCGCGCACGTGGCGCGCGCCGCCGCTCTCGAACTGCGTCGTGGCGATGGCGGTGTCGAGGTCGAGCGAGCGGCGGTACGCTTGCGTCGGCGTGAGTCCATGGAAATCGAGCAGCAGGTCGCCGGCCGTCCCGTAAGGCATCTGCGTGGCGGGCTTCGAGATCAGCGATTGCGCCACCAGGTCGCGCGCTTCGATGAAGCGGCCCGCGTCGATCAGCGCACGCACGCGCGGCAGCGCGGTCTTGAATTCCGGATTGTCGAAGCGGTACGGACCGCCGGCCCACAGCGTGTCCTCGTTCAGTTGCAGGCGCTCCTGCAACGGACGGCCGTACACCATCGCGCCGAGCCGGCCGTTGCCGACGGGGAGGGCTTCGACCCACGGGCCGGCGGGGCGCTCGTACCACAGCGCCAGCTGTTCACGTCCGGCGTCCGTACGCGCCACGACGGTTGCGCCGGCCAGGCCGGGCATGCCGGTCGCGGCGGCCGCAAGGCCCAGCGTACCGAGCACGCGGCGCCGGCCGGCGTTGATCTGTTGATGACCTGCTTTGCCCAATGTTGTCTCCTGTGATTGTCGTGAGTCGGTGATGCCGGGTGCGCATCGTCGATTGTTTATTATAAATAAAAATCAATCCAGGAGATTTTTTTCGTTACTTCGCGGCGGTCCGATAGTGCGTACGGGCCTCGCACACCAGGCGGTGATGCTCGTCGGCCCACGCGACGAGGCCCCTCATGGGCACGAGGAAGGAGTGACCGAGCGGCGTGAGGTCGTACTCGACGCGCGGCGGCACTTCGGGGTACACGGTGCGGCGCACGAACCCGTCTTCTTCCAGCCGCTTCAAGGTCAGCGACAGCATCTGCTTGGAGATGTCGCCCAGTTCGCGCATCAATTCATTGAAGCGCTTCGTGCCGCCTTCGAGCGCGTCGAGCACGAGGAGGCTCCACTGGTCGCCGATGCGGTCCAGCACGTCGCGGATGGGGCAGGGTTGTTCGAAGCCGCCGTCGGCAGCGAGTAAATTTGTCTTGGCCATGATGTTCCAGGGGGGGGCGGTCAGTTCGCGCTGACCTGATCACGCCGCGCTGACTTCTTGTGCGGCATGCGCAGACTAGCATAAGATGCGTCACCGGTCTTGTTTTTAGACCTGCTCTCAACCACAGACTAAAGGATACCTATGGCACGCATCGCTCTCATCGGCGCCTCCGGCAACGTCGGCACGCGCATCCTGAACGAACTCGTTTCGCGCAACCACCAGGTCACGGCCATCGTCCGCGACCCGGCGAAAGTCCCGGCACGCGCGGGCGTGACGGCGGCGCGCGGCGACGTCGCCGATCCCGCCGGCCTGGCCGACGTGCTGAAAGGGCACGACGTCGTCGTGAGCTCGGTGCGCTTCCTCGACAGCGATCCGCAGGCGCTGATCGATGCCGTGCGCGCGGCCGGCGTCAAACGCTATCTCGTCGTGGGCGGCGCCGCCAGCCTGTTCGTCGCACCGGGCAAGCGCCTGCTCGACCAGCCCGATTTCCCGGCCGCTTACAAGGACGAGGCGACGAAGGGCGCAGTCTTCCTCGACGCGCTGCGCGGCGTCACCGACCTCGATTGGACGTTCATCTCGCCATCCGCCCTGTTCGTGCCGGGCGAGCGCACCGGCAAGTTCCGCCTCGCGAAGGACGAGCTGCTGGTGAGCGAGAAGGGCAGCACGATCTCGTACGAAGACTATGCCGTCGCGCTGGTCGACGAGATCGAGAAGCCGGCGCACGTGCGCGAGCGGTTCACGGTCGGGTATTGAGTCAGAACGTCGAGCAGTTGAAGAAGCCGCGATGGCCGAAGCACGTGGTCGTCGTCGGCGCCGTCCGGTAGCGCACGGCATTCCGCGTATCCAGCGCGAGAATGCACGAGCGCCACTGCTCGGAGTCGCGCGCATTGCCCAGCCGTTCGCAGGCCGGCCCGTACACCGCGATCATCTCGTCCACTTCGCGCTGCTGCTGTGCCGCGCGGTCCGCCTGCGTTGCGCAGCCGCCCAATAGCAGGGCCAGCGCCAATACCGTTGTCGTACGCATGATAGATCCTCCTTCCGCCTTTCCGCACCGGGCGCGGCGCGATGGCGAATAATGCGTGTTCCCCGGTTGATGCCGGTTCGATGGCACAAGGTTCTATCGGATGTGCGGGCGCGACCGCCCGACAGGTCGCGTCAGGTCTTTTTCGCCGGCTGCCACTCGTCGAGCCGCCGCCCCTCGGCGCACGCCTCGATCAGCCGCTCGAGCCGCGCGGCCCGCGTCTCCGGCTTCTTCGCGCTCGTGACGACGTGCGCCATGCGCTTGCGGTAGCCCGGCGGGCAGGCCTCGAAATACGCCCACGCGGCCTTGTGGCGCTTGAAGCGCGCGATGTGCTCGGGTTCCAGTTCTGCAGGCGTCTCGCGCTCGTGCGAGTACACGCGCGAGCGCGCTTCCGAACGCTGCGCGAACGCGGCTTCGCCGGCTGGCGTCATCAGGCCTTGCTCGCGCAGCTTCGCGACCTTGTCGATGTTCACGGCGCTCCAGATCGAGCCCGCTTTGCGCGGCGTGAAGCGGATGGTGTACGTGTCCTCGTCGATGCCCTTGCGCACGCCGTCGATCCAGCCGTAGCACAGCGCCTGGTCGACCGAATCGGACCAGCGCATGCACGGCTTGCCCGTGCCGACTTTATGAAAACCGACGAGCAGCTCGCGCGCTTCGTGCGCGTGTGCCGCGAGCCAGGTGCGGAAGGCTTGTGCGTCCGCGAAGAAAACGGGAGAGGTCATCCGATGACGGGCGTGCGGCTATTACGGAACGAATCCCATGCGCAGGCGCTGGATGGCAAGCACGTCGCCCTGCGCAGCCGCTTTCTCGTACCAGCGCATCGCTTCCTCGAGGTTCGCCTCTATCTTGTCACCCTTCTCGTAACGGCGGCCCAGTTCGTACTGGGCGGCAGCGGCGCCCCGCTCCGCGGCGCTTCTCAGCAGCACGAAGGCCTTCTCACGGTCTGCGTCGGACTTGGGCGCCGCATTCAGCAGGATGCTCAAGCGATACAGCGCATTGACGTCGCCTTCCCGTGCCGCCTCGGCAGCGACGTGCTTGGCACGCACCATGTCGACGTCGTCATCGAGTTTCCAGAAGTATTGGACGGGCTGCCAGACCTCGACGGGTTTGCCGTTCTCTGTGGCGGGCTTGAACAGGCATTTCCCCAAGGCCTCCTGGGTTCTCCGGTCCAGGGCGGGGAAACCGGTGGATACCAGGACGACCGAACGTTCGACGGTGCCGTCAGCGTGGACGAGAAACGCCACGATGGCCACGCCTTCTTCACGTTGCCGCAGGGACTCCTGCGGGTATCGCGGTTTGCTGCATTCCGCAGAGGCGGTGAAGGACAATGCGGCACCCGCCAGCGCGGCAGCGGCGAGCAGGCATTTCGAAGCGCTGAAGGTCATGTGTCGAGCCACGTTCAAATAGCTCGACTGTAGGCGCCGACGGAGGGTTTGTAAAGAAGCTAGCCGATGAACGAATCGAACTGCAGATCGAATTCCTGCAGCGCCTTCTGGGCATTCTGCATCTTCTTGCGGAATTCCGGACCGCGCTGCAGCGCGAGGCCCACCGCCAGCACGTCGATGACGACGAGGTAGGCGAGGCGCGCCGAGATCGGCGTGTACGGGTCGATCGCAAACACGAGGTCGATCGGAATCAGGAGGCTCGCCATGTCCGCCAGCGGCGTGCCGGACGGCGCCAGCACGATCACCTCGGCGCCGCCGCGGCGCGCCAGTTTCGCGGAGCGCGTGAGCGACGGGTTGTTGCCGCGCTGGGAGATCGCGACGAGCGCGTCGCCTTCGCGCAGCAGCGCCGCCGCGATGGCGTGGATCGCGGGGTCGGTGTAGGCGACCGTTGGCACGCCCGAGCGGAAGAATTTATGCTGCGCGTCGGCCGCGACGAAGCCCGACGTGCCCTGGCCGTAGAACTCGATCTTGTTGGCGCGCGACAGGATGTCGAGCGCCTTCTGGATCAGTTCCGGCTTCAGGTTGTTGCGCAGGTCGAGCAGGGTGTTGATCGAGCGGCTGCAGATCTTGTTGACGAGGTCCGCGGCGAGGTCGTCCTGCGCCGGCTGCTCGCTGGCGCCGGGCAGCGCGAGCGCGAGGCCCTGCGCGAGCTTCAGCTTGAACTCGTGCCAGCCGTCGTAGCCGAGCGTGCGGCAGAAGCGCACGACGGTCGGCTCCGACACCTGCGCGCTGCGCGCCAGCGCCGTGATGTTCTGGCTCACGGTGGCGCTGGGCGCGGCGAGCACGGCGAGTGCCACCTTGCGCTCGGACTTCGACAGCGAGTCGAGCTGGGTGCGGATCGAATCGAGCAGCACGGCGTTTTCCTTAATCTTCCGGCAGCGCTTCTTCGCGCCATTGCAGGCCGTCGCGGCCGATCAGCGCGGACGCGGCGGCGGGGCCCCACGTGCCGGACGTGTACGGTGCCGGCGTCGTGTCGTCCTGGTCCCAGTATTCGAGGATCGGCTCGACCCATTCCCACGCGGCTTCCAGCTCGTCGCCGCGCATGAACAGCGTCAGTTGGCCGCGCAGGACGTCCAGCAGCAGGCGCTCGTACGCTTCCATGCGCGGGGACTTGAACTGTTCGCGGAAGTCCAGTTCGAGCTCGGCCTGCTTCAGGCGCATCGAGTCGCCCGGCGTCTTGGCCATCAGGTTCATCGACAGGCCTTCGTCCGGCTGCAGGCGGATCACGAGGCTGTTCGGCTGGAAGCTCGACGTCGGCTGGTTGAAGATCGAATGGGGGATCGTCTTGAACCGCACGACGATCTCCGCCAGGCGGTCGGCCATGCGCTTGCCGGTGCGCAGGTAGAACGGCACGCCGGCCCAGCGCCACGTATCGATTTCAGCCTTCATCGCGACGAAGGTTTCCGTCTTCGATTGTTTCGGCGCGCCCGGTTCGTCGCGGTAGCCCGGCACCGGCTGGCCGTCGACATAGCCCGAGCGGTACTGGCCGCGCACGATGTTCTGCGACAGCGTCGTCGGCGTGAAGCGCTTCAACGAACGCAGCACCTGCAGCTTGGCGTCGCGCACGGCGTCCGGCGCGATCGACGTCGGCGGTTCCATCGCGACGATACACAGCAACTGCAACAGGTGGTTCTGCAGCATGTCGCGCAGCGCGCCCGAGTTGTCGTAATAGCCCAGGCGGTTGCCGACGCCGATCTTTTCCGCGATGGTGATCTGCACGTCCGAGATCCATTCGCGGCGCCACAGCGGCTCGAACAGGATGTTCCCGAAGCGCAGCGCCAGCAGGTTCTGCACGGTTTCCTTGCCGAGGTAGTGGTCGATCCGGTAGATCTGCGATTCCGCGAACACCTCGCCGACGTCGGCGTTGATCTGCTTGGCCGATGCGAGGTCGCGGCCCAGCGGCTTTTCCAGCACGACGCGCGAATTCGACGTGGCCAGGCCCACGGCGGCCAGGTTTTCGCAGATCGTCGCGAACAGCTGCGGCGGCGTCGCGAGGTAGTACACACGCGTGAGCGACGGGTCCTTGCGCAGCGCTTCGGTAAGCGCCGCATAGGTCGCGACGTTGCCCGCGTCGACGGCGACGTAGGTAATACGGTCGAGGAATTTCTGCCACGCGGCCGCGTCGACGTTTTCCTTCACGTGCGATTTCGCGTTCGTTTCCACCATCTCGATGAACGCTTCCTGCGACATCTCGTCACGACCGACGCAGATGATGCGCGCCGTCGCGGGCAGGTCGTTGCACACATCACGGGCAAACATCGCCGGCAACAGCTTGCGCATCGCGAGGTCGCCGCTGCCGCCGAAGAAAACGAGATCGAAATCGGAAAGAGCCATGGTGTCTGTCGGGGAGTGAAATGCTGTAAATTTACTACACGATTATTGATAGCGCAAGAAAATTTACTACGTGGTCGGGTGCTTGGAGATTATGGTGCCACATCCATTTTATGTAGGGTGGACGGCTGCACACGCTGCGGGTGAATGGTCGCGCTGTACGCGCCGTCCACGCGGTGATACGCGACGGGCGGGCGGCCGCGCACGTGGCCGGAGGGACGAGCGTTTCGATGGGCATGCGCCGCGTGAACCCGTGGACGGCAGAGCCGTCCACCCTACGCACAACGCGGCCGTTTCGATTATCCGCGGTACTCGGCCTGCTCCATACCGGGAACGTCGACCGCAAACGCCAACACCTTGCCGCTATGCGGATACTTCGCCAGCTCGTCATTCGAGCGCCCCTTGCTGGCGCTCGTGACATACAGCGTGCGCAGGTCCGGCCCGCCGAACGCGACCGAGGTCGGACAGCGCACGGGCAGCTCGATTTCCTGCAGCAGCTCGCCCGTCGGCGACAGCTTGACGAGGCGGCCGCCTTCGAACATCGCGGCCCAGTAATTGCCTTCGCTGTCCACGGCCGCCCCGTCCGGACGGCCGCCGTAGTCCGGTGCCTTCTTGTCGTCGGAGAAGGTGACGAGGTTGCGGCGGTTCGATGCCGTGCCCGTCTTGACGTCGTAGTCGTACGCGTCGACGCGGTGGGTCGTCGTGTCGGCGTGGTACATCGTCTTGCCGTCGGGGCTGAACGACAGCCCATTCGAATTCGTCATGCCGCCGGCCCACGCCTGGCGCAGCTGACCCTTGTCCAGCACGTACATCTCGGCCTTGGGCTGGTCGCGCGGCTCGTACATCGTGCCGACCCAGAAGCGGCCGACGGGGTCGACGCGGCCGTCGTTGAAGCGCATGATCGCCGTGTCGTACGGCGCGGGCGCGATGTCGGTGAGCTCGCCCGTCGTCGTGTTCAGGTAGACGAAGCCCGCGCGAGTGGCCAGCACGAGGTTGTTGTCCATGTCGACCGCGATCGCGGACGGCTCCGTCGCCGTGCTCCAGCGCGAGTACTTGCCGCTCGACGGATGCAGGCGGTGCACCGACTTGCCGTCGATGTCGACCCAGTACAGCGCCGATTCGATCGCGTGCCAGACGGCCGATTCGCCGACCAGCATCGGCTCGTCATGCACGATGTGGAATTTTTCGCTCTTCATGGAACGCTCCTCAGACGGCGGCCTTGGCGCGCGCGATCAGGCCGTTGGTCGAGCCGTCGTGTTGCGCCGGCTGCGCCTCGCCGTTCAGTTCCGCCTCGATCTTCTTGGCCAGCACCTTGCCCAGCTCGACGCCCCACTGGTCGAAGCTGTTCACGTCCCACAGCGCGCCTTGCACGAACGTCTTGTGCTCGTACAGCGCGATGAGGGCGCCCAGCGTGGCTGGGGTCAGGTACTCCATCAGGATCGTGTTGCTCGGACGGTTGCCGGGGAAGGTCTTGTGCGGCACGAGGCGCTCGATCTCGGCGGGGTCTTGCCCGGCCAGGTCCGCGCGGACCTCGTCCGCCGTCTTGCCCTTCATGAAGGCTTCCGACTGCGCGAAGCAGTTGGCGAGCAGTGCGGCGTGGTGATTCTGGAATTCGTGTGCGGGACGCAGCGCGGCGATGAAGTCCATCGGCGTCACGTCCGTGCCCTGGTGCAGCAGCTGGAAGTAGGCGTGCTGGCCGTTCGTGCCCACGTCGCCCCAGATCACGGGGCACGTTTCGTAGTCGGCGATGGTGTCGCCGGCGCGCGTGACGCGCTTGCCGTTGCTTTCCATCTCGAGCTGCTGCAGGTAGGCGGGGAAGCGGTTCAGGTCCTGGTGGTACGGTGCGATCGACACGGACGGGCAGCCCAGGAATTCGCGATTCCAGAAGCCGACGAGCGCGAGGATCATCGGCAGGTTCTCCTCGATCGGTGCCGTGCGGAAGTGCTCGTCCAGCGCGTGCGCGCCCGCGAGGAAGTCGGCGAAATAGCCGTAGCCCGCGCACAGCGCGACGGGGAGGCCGATCGCGGACCACACGGAATAGCGGCCGCCGACCCAGTCCCAGAACGGGAACATGTTGTCCGGATCGATGCCGAATTTTTTGATGGCTTCGACGTTCGTCGACACGGCGACGAAGTGCTTCGCCAATGCGGCTTCCGATGCGTTCTTGAGGAACCACTGGCGCGCCGTGTTCGCGTTCATCATCGTCTCGGCCGTCGTGAACGTCTTCGACGCGATGATGAAGAGCGTCGTTTCCGGATTCACGCGCGACAGCGCCGCGTCCATGTCATGGCCGTCGACGTTGGAGACGAAGTGCATGCTCAGCCGCGGATGCGCGAACTGGCGCAGCGCGAGGCACACCATCTTCGGACCGAGGTCGGAACCGCCGATGCCGATGTTGACGATGTCGGTGATTTCTTTACCCGTGTGACCCAGCCACTGGCCGTTGCGGACGGCGTCGCTGAACGTCCTGATGCGTGCGAGAACAGAGTGCACGTCGGCCGTGATGTCCTGGCCGTCGACGGTGATCTGCTTGTCCTTCGGCGCGCGCAGCGCCGTGTGCAAGACGGCGCGGTGTTCCGTCAGGTTGATCTTGTCGCCGTTGAACATGGCGTCGCGCAGCTTCTCGACACCGCGCTCGCGCGCCAGGTTTGCCAGCAGTGCAAGCGTGCGCCCGTCCAGGCGGTTTTTTGAATAGTCTAGGAACAGACCCGCGGCTTCGCTCGACAGGCGCTCGAAGCGCTGCGGGTCTTGCGCGAACAGGTCGCGCATCTGCCATTGCTGGGCGTCCTTGGCGTGGGACTGGAGGGCCTGGTAACTTGCGGTGCTGGTCAGGGATGGTTGGCGCATGGTGATGGACGGTATGATGTCATTTTGTGCAGGTTATCGAATCATACAGGATGCGGGCGTAAATTCACTACACAAATTCGGCGTGTTGTAAGTGTGTGAATGAGCATGAGCTGGTTGGACGCGTGGGCACGGGGTGCCCACCCTACCGCGACGCATCCGCCGACGGCCGTACGATGTCCACGTCTGACGCCCGCTTTCAATTCCCACATTATTCGACAAATGCGCGGCAACGCGCATTTCGTAGTAAAATTTCAGAAATCTAATTCACAAGGAACAGATCATGGCGCTGCACCCCGTAGTAGAACAGGTCACCAACCGGATCATCAAGCGTAGCCGGCCGTCGCGCCAGGCCTACCTGGCGCATCTCGACGCGGCGCGCGTGAAGGGTGTGCAGCGCAGCGTGCTGGCGTGCACGAACCTGGCGCATGGCTTCGCCGCGTTCCCGGCCAACGACAAGCTCAAGCTGCGCGAGTACAAGCAGCCTTCGGTCGCCATCGTTTCCTCGTACAACGACATGCTGTCGGCGCACCAGCCGTTCGAATCGTACCCGAAGGTCATCAAGGACGCCGTGCGTGACGTCGGCGCCGTGGCCCAGTTCGCCGGCGGCGTGCCCGCCATGTGCGACGGCGTCACGCAAGGCCAGCCGGGCATGGAGCTGTCGCTGTTCTCGCGCGACGCCATCGCCATGTCGACCGCCATCGCGCTGTCGCACAATATGTTCGACGCCAGCCTGTACCTCGGCATCTGCGACAAGATCGTGCCGGGCCTGCTGATCGGCGCGCTGCATTTCGGCCACATCCCGGGCATCTTCGTGCCGGGCGGCCCGATGGCCACCGGTATCTCGAACAAGGAAAAGGCCTCCATCCGCCAGCGCTATGCGAAGGGCGAAGCCACCCGTGAGGAATTGATGGAAGGCGAGGCCAAGGCCTACCACGGGGCCGGTACGTGTACCTTCTACGGCACCGCGAACAGCAACCAGATGCTGATGGAGATGATGGGCCTGCACCTGCCGGGCGCCGCGTTCGTCCATCCGGACACGCCGCTGCGCGAGGCGCTGACCCGCGCCGCCGCGCAGCATGCCGTCAAGATCTCGCAGCAGGGCGGCGAGTACATGCCGATCGGTCACATCGTCGACGAGAAGTGCATCGTCAACGCCATCGCCGCGCTGCACGCGACGGGCGGCTCGACGAACCACACCTTGCACCTCGTCGCCATCGCGCGCGCGGCCGGCATCGTGATCGACTGGAACGACTTCGACGAGCTGTCGAAAGTGATCCCGCTGCTGACGCGCGTGTACCCGAACGGCGACGCCGACGTGAACTACTTCCAGGCCGCCGGCGGCCCGACGTTCGTCATCCGCGAACTGCTGGACGCGGGCCTCGTGCACGACGACGTCAACACGATCCTCGGCCGCGGGCTGCGCAACCACTGCAAGGAACCGTTCCTGGACGGCGACAAGGTCGTCTGGCGCGACCTGCCGGAGCAGAGCGGCGACGAGTCCGTGCTGCGCAAGGCATCGAACCCGTTCAGCGACAACGGCGGCCTGATCCTCGTGCAGGGCAATCTGGGCCGCGCCGTGATGAAGATCTCGGCCGTCAAGAAGGACCACCACATCGTCGAGGCACCGGCACTGACGTTCGACTCGCAGGAAGACTTCATGCACGCCTACAAGGCCGGCAAGCTGAACCGCGACTTCGTCGCCGTGCTGCGTTTCCAGGGCCCGCGCGCGAACGGCATGCCTGAACTGCACGCGCTGACGCCGGCGCTGGCCAACCTGCAGGACAGCGGCTTCCACGTCGCGCTGGTGACCGACGGCCGCATGTCGGGCGCATCGGGCAAGGTGCCGGCCGCGATCCACGTGTCGCCGGAGATCCTGGCCGGCGGCCCGCTGGGCCTCGTGCGCGACGGCGACATCATTCGCGTCGACGCCACTCAGGGCACCTTGGAAGCGCTGGTGCCGCAAGACGTGTGGGCCGCGCGCAAGATGGCGACGGCCGACCTGAGCTCGAACCGCATCGGCATGGGCCGCGAGCTGTTCGACGTGTTCCGCAAATCGGTTAGCGCGGCCGAGGAAGGCGCCGCCCACTTCCCGCTGCCGTCGCCGATCGAGACGACCGTTCCCCTGCACGAAGGCACCGACAGCGGTGAGATCATGCCGGGTTCCGACGAAGACTTCCTGTTCCGCAAATCGAAATAAGCAAAGTGAGCACAACGATGAGTAACGATATGACCCTGCTGGACATCATGAAATCCGCCGTCGTGATCCCCGTGATCGCGATCGACGACCCGGACCATGCCGTCCCCCTCGCCAAGGCGCTCGTCGCCGGCGGCATCCGCGTGCTCGAAGTCACGCTGCGCACGAAGCACGGCCTGGAGGCGATCCGCGCGATGTCGCAGGTGGAAGGCGCGATCGTCGGCGTCGGCACGCTGACGCAGCCGGAAGAATTCGCCGCGTCGCGCGATGCGGGCGCCGTGTTCGGCGTGTCGCCTGGCCTGACGCCGGCGCTGATCGACGCCGCGAAGAAGAGCGGTCTGCCGCTGCTGCCGGGCTGCATGACCCCGTCCGAAGTGATGGTGGCGCGCGAAGCCGGCTTCAAGCAGCTGAAGCTGTTCCCGGCCGTGCCGGCGGGCGGCGTCGGCATGCTGAAGGCGATCGGCGGCCCGCTGCCGGACGTGACCTTCTGCCCGACGGGCGGCATCTCGATCGAGACGGCACCGCAATTCCTCGCGCTGAAGAACGTCGCGTGCGTGGGCGGCTCGTGGCTGACCCCGGCCGACGCGATGAAGGCTGGCGACTGGGACCTGATCACGGATCTCGCGAAAGCCGCGTCCGCGCTGAAGGCTGCCTGAGCCTGAGTCGATCATGCGGCGGCGCCTGGCCCGGGGCCTGACCCCGGGCGAGATGCGGATGGCGTCGCTGCTGTTCGGCAGCGCCCTCGACCTCGCGCGCGTGCGCGTGCACGGCCGCCGCTACCTGCCGCTGGTGCAGCCGAAGAACTGCGCCATGACGCCCAACGGCAGCATCTATTTTCACCCTTCCTGCTTCCTGCCCGACTATGCGGCGGGCGATCCGCACACCATTCACTGGTTCATGCACGAAATGGTACACGTGTGGCAGCACCAGCTCGGCTACCCCGTGCGGCTGCGCGGCGCGTTCCGCATCGGCCTGTCGTACCGCTACGAACTGCGGCCCGATGCGACGCTTGCCGACTACAACATGGAAGCGCAGGGCGATTTGCTCGCCGATTATTTTGCGCTGAAGTACATGCGCAACGCGCGTGTGATGCGCCAGCGGCGTTACGCGGGCCAGGTGGCGTTGTACGAACGGGTGCTGGCCCGGTTCCTCGCCGATCCGCGCGACCCGGACAACCTGCCGCGCGGCAGCGCCCGCCGTTTCGTCCGCGCGGCGGCATCCGCCTGAGCTTGCGCGCCATCAAAATCCGGCGGCAGCGACGACGTAGGCTTGCGGCTTGCGTCCACGTCCCGCGAGGCTGTCATGGCCGTTGCCTTCCGCATCCGAGTGTCCATCCTGCTGCTGTGTGCCGGGCTGCCCGCGCACGCGCGCGTGGGCGAGGCCGAGGTGCGCGACGGGCCGCGCGGTGGCCCGTGTTTCACCATCGCTGCACGCGAGGCCCGCCTGGGCACGCCGGATTTTCAGGCGATCGCCGTGTCGGACGGGGCGCATCCCGTGTGGAAGATGGCGATGCCGAAGGACCGTACGTTCCCGCTCACGTACGGTATGTGCGTGCCGTACGGCGGCAGGGTGGCGGCGCTGCCGCGCACGGCGTCGGCGCCGCTGTTGCCTGGACGGGTCTATCACTTGCGCATTGACGCGCGGGCGGGCGGCGGCCGGACCGCGTCGGCGTACGAAGCGCGGTTCTGTGTCGTACGCCAGCGGGACGGCGGCGCCGTCGTGCACCAGATCGGGAATGGCGAAGGTCGGCGCATGGCGGGGTGTCTTGCACCGGGGGAGTAGGCCAGCGCTACGCCGGCCGGATATCACGCCCCCGCCAGCTTGCAATGCAGCACAACATCCGGATCGATGCGATACGCCGCGCAAATCCGGTGGAATCCATCCGCGACGATGACTTTCTTCAGCGCCGGCACGCGCACGAGGAGCACGGGAGAAACGGGTTCGCCGCGCTTGATCTTCTTGATCTGCTCGCGCGTCGGATGATCGTCCGCCTTGGGCACGGCGAGCTGGGCGGCGCGCAGCAGGTCCGTCGCCTTGTATTCGACGATCGCGCCCGCCTTCAGGTCGGCCAGCGCCTTGTCGATGTTTTTCTGCACGTCGACAAGCGCGAGGTAGTGGCCGGCCGCCTCGTAGTCGGACGGTGGCGCGTCGTCCTGCCAGGTGATCGATGGCGTCTGCTGTTTCGGCATGGGTGTCTCCGGTGGTCGTTCCGATAACCGATTCTACGCGTCCGCCGCGTTCCCGCCGCGCACGACTATTGGCGCGCCGGCATGGCGGTGGACTCCTTCAGGTAGTTGTCCTTGATGCGCACATAATGCTCGGCCGAATAGCGCAGGTACGCGATCTCGGCGTCGGTCAGCGGCCGGACCTTGGCGACGGGCCGGCCCACGTACAGGAAGCCGCTTTCCAGCGTCTTCCCGGGCGGGACGAGGCTGCCGGCGCCGATCATGACGCGGTCTTCGACGACCACGTCGTCCATCACGATGGTGCCCATGCCGACGAGGCATTCGTTGCCGATCCGGCAGCCGTGCAGGATCACGGCATGGCCGATGGTGACGTGGTCGCCGATGACGAGGGGCGAGCCGTTCGGCTTGGCGGGCGTCTTGTGCGAGACGTGGCCCATCGTCAAGTCCTGGATGTTCGTGCAGCGGCCGATGACGATGTCGTTGACGTCGCCGCGCAGCACGGCGTTGCACCAGATCGAGCTGTCGGCGCCGAGTTGGACGCTACCGATCACTTGCGCGGATGCGTGCACGTACACGCGCTCGGCAAGTCGGGGATAGGCGTCGAGGTAGTTGGAAAGCGGCATGTGGAATCTGTTAATGGATGATGTTGACGACCTTGCCGATGATGCGGTCGGACGGCACGAAACCCCAGTAGCGGCTGTCGAGACTGTTGTCCCGGTTGTCGCCCATGACAAAGTAATTTCCAGCCGGGACATCGCAACGCACCTCGTTCTCCGTGTAGACGCAATGGTCGCGGAACGCAAAATTGCTGGGCTCCGGGGTGCGCTGGACATCGTCCTGCAACGTCGCGAATGTCGTGCCGTCCAGCTTGTCGAGGTAACGCCGTGAATACCGGGGCACGTCCGGGTGCAGGTAATCGTCGAGTTGGCGAACGCGGGTGTCGACGCCATTGACGAAGAGGTGCTTGTCGCGATACACGACCCGGTCGCCCGGCACGCCGACGATACGCTTGATCCAGGTTTCCGCCGGTTCGACGGGATAGTCGAAGACGATCACGTCGCCCCGGTGCAGCGGCGCCGAGATGGGGCGGCTGCCGAGTCTGAATCCGAATGTGCTGAAGTGGCCGTAGCCGAATTTCTGAACGATGACCCGCGAACCGATTTCGGCGGTGGGCGCCATTGCCGTCGACGGTATCTTGAACGGTTCATAGACGAAGGCGCGGAAGGCCACGGCGGCGACTGCGAATGCGGCACAGATGGCGAGCAGACTGTACCAGCGTGTGTACTTGGGCCGGATGCGGTCCGGCGCCGCCTTCGCTGCGCGGTACGCAAGGATGATGCCGACGATCCCCGCGGCGATCTCCAGCGCGCCCATGATCGTATCGGATACGCCTGCGAACGCGCGAAAGAAGGCCAGCATGACGATCGTCGACGTCGTGACGAAGAAGATGCCAGCCCAGCGTGGCTTGCCCGCGTACAGCAGGCCGAGCGTTGCGTTCGCAAGACTCAGGGCGACGGCGATCCACGGTTTCGGCCGCCAGTTCGCCATGACGGTCATGCGGGCGGCTCCCACAACTCGACCTTGTTGCCTTCCGGGTCGATGACCCAGCCGAACTTGCCGTACTCGCCGTCCTGCGTGTCGTCCAGCACGTGGCACCCTTCGTCGCGCAGCGCCTGCAGCAAGGCGGCGAGGTCGTGGACGCGGTAGTTGATCATGAAGGGGGCCCGGCTCGGCGCGAACTGGTCACTACCGACAGGGAAGACAGACCACGCGGTCGTGCCGCCGACGGGCGTGCCCGCGTCGTCCGTCCAGTCGAAAGCCGCGCCGCCCCAAGGTTGCACGGCGATGCCCAGGTGGCGCTGGTACCAGGCGGCCAATGCCGCCGGATCATTGGCCTGGAAGAAGATGCCGCCGATGCCTGTCACACGCTTCATGTCGATCTCCGATGTCTTCAAGTAATGATTACAGCACGCCCAGCGCCTTGAGCCGTTCGCCCGCATGCGCCTGCGTCGGTTCCAGTGCCAGCGCCTTGCGGTAGTACGCGATGGCAGCGGCGCGTTCGCCAACCGCCTCGCACGCCTGGCCCAGGCCGTCGTAGAGGAATTCGAAGCGCTCGGGATACAGGTGCACACCCAGCTGGAACACGCGCATGGCGTCGGCGGCGTGCCGTTCGCGCAGCAGCTTCATGCCCCAGTCGTACGTCTGCAGCGGGTCGAGGACGAGGTCGGGGTTTTGCGCGTGCAGGCGGTCGTAGATCGTGCCGATGTGCTCGAAGCCCTGCTGGCCCAGCTGGTCGAGGAACGTGTCGAGCGTCGGCGGCGCGCTCGCGGCGCGACGCACCGCGAACGACAGGAAGCCGGCCGGCGGGCGTTGCGCCCCCAGCGCCTCGTCCAGCTGGCGGCGGGCCGCGGCGTCACCCTTCAGGCGCGCGTCGAGGAAGCGTTCCACGGTCTCCGCCATCGCGCCATATGCCTGCGCAGCCTGCGGGCGCGTGCCGCCCGTGAACGCGGCATCCGGCGCCATGCGCAGCGACCATGACGAGAACGCCATGTGGTTCGCGGCATCGAGCGTGGCGAGGTAGACGTCGGTGTAGCGGATGCGCGCCAGGAGTTCCGTGCCGATCGTGCCCTCGTCCTGCAGGCGCGTCATGTACAGCAGCGGGATGCCCAGGCGTTCCGGGCTGACGTAGCGCGCGGCGCGCGGGCCGCCGTTCACGTAGTCGGACGCGGCGCGCAGCGAGCCGTCCAAGGTGACGAGCGCGCGGATGCGGTCGTCGCGCGCGGCCGCCAGCACGCTCGCGAGGCTGCCCCAGCTGTGGCCGACGACGGCGATGCGGCTCGCGTCGGCCTGCGGCAGCGTGTGCGCGTAGCCGACGAGGAAGCCGATGTCGGCGGCCTGCGCCTCGGCGCTTTCCAGGTCGGCCGCCACCGTGTGCGAGCGTACGCCCAGCGATGGCGTCGCGATCACGATGTAGCCGTGGCTCGCCAGGTATTCACACAGGTCGGTGTTCTCGATCGCGTACGCGCTGTTGCTCGGCGCGTAGATCACGACAGGGAATTTGCCGGGGCGTTCGGGCGCGTCGCGGAGCGCACGCACGGGGTTGCGCATCTCGCGCTGCACCTGCGCGCCATCAGCGCCGCCCGCGCGCGCGTCGATGAGCAGGTCGGTGGCGCGGCGCACCTGCTCGGGCGTGCGGCTGAATTCCTCCTCCGTCGCCACGGTCGTCGCATAGTCGCGGTAGAACATGACGCCGCCCGTGCCGATCGCCGGATACCAGACGAGCGTCTGCAGCGGCCGCGCGCGGTCGCTGTTCGTCAGCTGCGCCGTCACGGGGCTGCGCGCGTGCTGGTAGACCCGCGCCCGGTCGTACTGCTGGCGCACGTGGAAGCCGACGCGGTACGGACCGGTGGGCGTGAGGTCGGCGGCCGTCGCGGCGTGCGCGAGGACGAAGGCGAGCAGGAGGGCGGGCAGGGTCCGGAACATGGTCATGGTCGCGTTGGTGTCCGTTGCGGGACTGTTTCTTTGCTTGCAACATTATATGCTGATTCAGCATGGATACTGTCGCGAATACGCGGCAGAACATGGCCGATGTGGCAAGGAGCGGGGGCGAATCCGCTAAAATGTCGGATTCTTTGACTGCACTTCACATCATGACCCAGGACGAACTCAAGCAGGCCGTGGCCCGCGCCGCCATCGATTACGTGGTCGACGGCGAAATCATCGGCGTCGGCACCGGCTCCACCGCCAATTTCTTCATCGACGAACTCGGCAAGATCAAGCATCGCATCAAGGGCGCCGTGGCGTCGTCGGAAGCGACGGCCGCCCGCCTGCGCGGCCACGGCATCGACGTGCTCGACCTGAACGACGTCGACGCGATTTCCGTCTACGTCGACGGCGCCGACGAGATCAACGCCACCGGCGCGATGATCAAGGGCGGCGGCGCGGCCCTCACGCGCGAGAAGATCGTCGCCTCCGTGTCGGGCAAGTTCGTGTGCATCGCCGACGGCTCCAAGCTCGTCGAGACGCTCGGCAAGTTCCCGCTGCCGGTCGAAGTGGTGCCGATGGCCGCGAACGCCGTCAGCCGCAAGCTGGTCGCGCTCGGCGGCCAGCCGCGCCTGCGCACGAAGGCAGGCAGCACGGACGCCTTCGTCACCGACAACGGCGGCTACATCCTCGACGTGGCGGGCTTGTCGATCACCGATCCGGTGGGCCTGGAGTCGGAGATCAACCAGATCGTCGGCGTGATCGCCGTCGGCCTGTTCGCCCGCCGCGGCGCCGACGTGTGCCTGCTGGGCACGGGCGACGGCGTCAAGAAACTGACGTTCTGAGCGGAGCCGGCATGAAGCGCGCCCTGGTTCCGCTGTCGATCGCCCTCGCGGCCGCGCTGGGCCTGGGCGGCTGCTCGATGTTTCACCAGCGCATGCCGGCGCCCGTCGCGCCGGTCGCACCCTTGGCGGCGCCCGCTGCGGCGCCGTCCGTCGAGACGATTCCGTTCCATACGGGCGTGTCGTCGGCCACCGTCGAGAAGATGGCGAAGCAGCAGGGATGTACGGGCGGGCTGGGCGCGGGGCTGATCACGCAGCCGGGGCCCGTCGAGGTCTACCGGATGCGCTGCGAGGATGGGAAAGTGTTCATGGCGCGGTGCGAATTGCGCCAGTGCAAGCAGATGTAGGGTGGACGCGCGTCATTGAATCCCCCGGACTCAATGACTCCACGCGTCCAACAAGCGCTTGTGCTGCTACAGCGCTCAAGTGAGTTGAACGCGTGGACGGGAGACCAGTCCACCCTACAAAATCAGGCCGTCGGCGGCACGTAGCCGGCGGCTTCGTCTGCGCCTTCGCCGAAGAAGTGACGTTCCATCTGCGTGGCCAGGTATTTGCGGGCGCGCGCATCGGCCATGTTCAGGCGGTTTTCGTTGATGAGCATCGTCTGGTGCTTGAGCCAGCCATCCCACGCTTCCTTCGACACGTTTTCATAGATGCGCTTGCCCAGTTCGCCCGGGTACGGCGGGAGGGCCAAGCCTTCGGCTTCCTTGTTCAGTTTGATGCAGTGGACGGTGCGGGCCATGTTCTTGCTCCTGGTTCGGTATCGGAAAACGTGATTATAAAACGGCGCGCCCGCGGCCGTCAGAGCTGCTTGATCAGGATCTGCGACCGGCGCTGCCAGTTGTACATGTGCGCGCGGTCCTTCGGGAGATCGTCGACGGTGGCGAGCACGAAGCCGCGCTTCTTGAACCAGTGCGACGTGCGCGTCGTCAGCACGAACAGCTTCGTCATGCCGGCCGCGCGGGCGCGGTTTTCCATGTGCTTCAGGATGCGTTCGCCGTCGCCCTGGGTTTGCGCCTCCGGGCTGATCGTCAGGCATGCCATCTCCGCCATCTTCGATTCGGGGAACGGGTACAGCGCGGCGCAGCCGAAGATGACGCCGTCGTGCTCGATCACGGAGAACTGCTCGATCTCGCGTTCGATCAGCTCGCGCGGGCGTTTGACCAGCGTACCGTCCGCCTCGAGCGGTTCGATGAGCTTGATGATGCCGCCGACGTCTTCAATGGTGGCTTGCCGGAGGCTCTCCAGGTTGTCGTGCGTGATCATCGTGCCCACGCCGTCGTGGGTGAACAGTTCCAGCAGCGCGGAGCCGTCCAGCGAGAAGGGCACGATGTGGGCGCGGTCGACGCCGCTGTTGCACGCCTTGATTGCGTGCTGCAGGTAGAACGACGCGTCGTTCGGCAGGAAGCCCGCCTGCAGCACGGCTTCGGCCTGGTGCGACGACAGTTCGCGGATGTCGCCGCCGCCGGCGTCCTTCATCAGCGACGTCTCCGTGATGAAGATGAGTTTTTCGGCGTGCAGGGCGATCGCGGCGGAGACGGCCACGTCTTCCATCGTCAGGTTGAACACCTCGCCCGTCGGCGAGAAACCGAGCGGCGACAGCAGAACGATGTTGTCCTCGGTTTCGAGGATCGGCTGGATCTTGGACGCGGCGACCTTGCGCGTGACGCCCGTGAGCTCGTGGTCGACGCCATCGATCACGCCGAGCGGACGCGCCGTGACGAAGTTGCCGGAGACGATGCTGATGTGCGCATTCGACATCGGCGTGTTGGGCAAGCCCTGGCTGAACGCGGCCTCGATGTCCAGGCGCAGTTCGCCGGCAGCTTCCTTCGCGCATTCCATCGCGGCGATGTCCGTGATGCGCACGCCGTTGTGGAAGCGGCCTTCGACGTTGCGCAGCGCGAGCTGTTCGGCCACCTGCGGCCGCGAGCCGTGCACGAGCACGACGCGGATGCCGAGTCCGACCAGCAGCGACAAATCCTGCGCGAGAACGGGCAGGGCGCCGGCCGCGACGAGCTCACCGGGGAAGGCGACGACGAAGGTCTTGCCGCCGAAAGCGTGGATGTACGGCGCGACGGAGCGCAGCCACTGGACGAATTGGATTTCCATTTGCCGCATTATAATTCGGTGCGCGACTTGCGCACCAAATCCTCGTAAAAATCAATGTCTGAACAGAGTAACAAGCCTGCGCCGAAACCGGCGCGCGCCCCATCCCCCGACCGCCGCTCGCAACCGCGCAACGACGCGCGGGGAGGCGACACGCGTGCCCCGTTGACGCGCACGCCGGACTTGCAAGCCAAGCCCGAACGGCCGCACCGCGAGGCCGGTGAAGGTCGCGCAGGCGAAGGCCAGGGCGCGCGCCGCGGCCCGCGCCCGCCCGCGCGCGAAGGCGCGCTCGCGAACGCGCTCGCGCAGGCACAGGTTCGTGCGCCGCGTGCCGGCGACGGCGACGCGAAGGAAGCGCCGCCGGCACGCCCGCGCGAAGGCGGCCAGCGTCCACGCGAAGACCGGCCCGCGCGCAACGAGGCGCGTCGGGGTGCCGCACCACGAGAGGCCGTGCGCAACCCGCTCCCACCCATCACCTTCCCGGAAGACTTGCCTGTTTCGGGCCGGCGCGCGGAAATCGCGAAGGCCCTGATGGAGAACCAGGTCGTGATCGTGTCCGGCGAAACCGGCTCGGGCAAGACGACGCAGCTGCCGAAGATCTGCCTGGAACTGGGACGCGGCGAGAAAGCCATGATCGGCCACACGCAGCCGCGCCGCATCGCCGCGTCGTCGACGGCGAAGCGCATCGCGTACGAACTGGGCTCGCCCTTGGGCGAGCACGTGGGCTACAAGGTCCGCTTCAACGACACGCTGTCGGCGGGCGCCTGGGTCAAGTTGATGACGGACGGTATCCTGCTGGCCGAAACCCAGACCGACCCGCTGCTCAAGGCCTACGACACGATCATCATCGACGAGGCGCACGAGCGCAGCCTGAACATCGACTTCCTGCTCGGCTACCTGAAAGAGATCCTGCCGCGCCGGCCGGACCTGAAGGTGATCATCACGTCGGCGACGATCGACGCCGACCGCTTCGCGCGCCACTTCGGCACGCCCGAGAAGCCCGCGCCCGTCATCGAGGTGTCGGGCCGTTTGTACAAGGTCGAGGTGCGTTACCGCCCGGTCGAGCGCGACCAGGAATTCGCGCCTGCGGCCGACGGTAAATCGGTCTCGAAAGCGCAAGCCGCGCGCGACAAGCGCGACTTGATGGATGCCGTCGTCGACGGCGTCGATGAACTCTGCCGGCTGGGATCGGGCGACGTGCTCGTGTTCCTGCCCGGCGAGCGCGAGATCCGCGACTGCGCGGAGGCGCTCCGAAAGCACCATCCGCCGCACGTGGAAATCCTGCCGCTGTTCGCGCGCCTCTCCGTCGAAGAACAGGACCGCGTGTTCCGCACGACGAATGCGCGCCGCATCGTCCTCGCGACGAACGTGGCCGAGACGTCGCTGACGGTGCCCGGCATCCGCTACGTCGTCGATGCGGGCCTGGCGCGCGTGAAACGCTACAGCTACCGCAACAAGGTCGAGCAGTTGCAGATCGAGGCGATCTCGCAGGCCGCAGCGAACCAGCGCGCGGGCCGTTGCGGCCGCGTCGCGGACGGCGTCTGCATCCGCCTGTACGAGGAAGCCGATTTCCTGCAGCGCCCGAAATTCACGGACCCGGAAATCCTGCGCTCGTCGCTGGCGGCCGTCATCCTGCGCATGAAGTCCCTGCACCTGACGGACGTGGAGACGTTCCCGTTCGTCGAACCGCCGCAGGGCCGCGCCATCGCCGACGGTTATCAGCTCTTGCAGGAACTGGGCGCCGTCGACGACGCGAACGAACTGACGGCCATGGGCCGCAAGCTCGCGAAGCTGCCGCTCGACCCGCGCGTGGGCCGCATGATCCTGGCCGCCGTCGACAACGTGTGCCTCACCGAGATGCTGATCATCGCGTCCGCGCTGTCCGTGCAGGACCCGCGCGACCGGCCGATGGAATACCAGCAGCAGGCCGACGAGAAGCACAAGAAGTTCGCGGACGAGAAGAGCGAGTTCCTCAGCTTCCTGAAGATCTGGAACTGGTTCGAGCAAGCCATCGAGCACAAAAAGACGAACCGCCAGCTGCAGGACAACTGCCGCGAGAATTTCCTGTCGCAGGTCCGGCTGCGCGAGTGGCGCGACGTGCATTCGCAACTGCTCACGATCGTGAAGGAGCAGGGCTGGCGCCTGAACGACGCGCCCGCCACGTACGAGCAGCTGCACATGGCGCTGCTCACCGGTCTGCTCGGGAATATCGGTTACAAGATGGAAGACGAGGGTGGACAAACCGGGGGCGCGTACCTCGGCGCGCGCGGCATCAAGTTCCACATCTGGCCCGGTTCCACGCTCGGCAAGAAGGCCGGCAAGTGGATCATGGCGGCGGAGCTGGTCGAGACGACGCGCCTGTACGCCCGCTGCATCGCGCAGATCCAGCCGGAGTGGGTCGAGAAGATCGGCGGCCACCTGCTGAAAAAATCGTGGGGCGAGCCGCGCTGGGAAAAGCGCACGGCGCAAGTCACGGCGAGCGAGCGCGCCACGTTGTACGGCATCGTCGTCTACAGCCAGCGCCGCATCAACTACGCGCAGCACAATCCGCAGGAGGCCCGCGAGATATTCATCCGTGACGCGCTCGTCGGCGGCGATTACGAGACACGGTCGCCGTTCTTCGCGCACAACCACAAGCTGATCCGCGAAATCGAAAACCTCGAGCACAAGTCGCGCCGTCTCGACGTGCTCGTGGACGACCAGCTGATCTACGCGTTCTACGACAAGGAGATCCCGTCGGACGTCGTGAACGGCGCCGGTTTCGAGAAGTGGTACAAGGACGCGTCGCGCGACAATCCGAAACTCCTGTACCTGAACCGCGAAGAACTGATGCGCCACGAGGCGGCCGGCGTCACGACGGACCTGTTCCCGAAGACGATGAACGTCACCGGCATCGAGATGGGACTGTCGTACCACTTCGAGCCGGGCAGCCCGCGCGATGGCGTCACCTTGACCGTGCCGCTGTTCGCGCTGAACCAGATCCCGCGCGAGCGCGCGGACTGGCTCGTGCCGGGCATGCTGAAGGAGAAGGTGCAGCTGCTGTTGAAATCCCTGCCGCAGAAGCTGCGCCGTCACTGCGTGCCACTGCCGGACTACGCCGCGCGCTTCTTCGAGCGCAATGAAGACCCCGTGCGCTTCGGCCGCGGCGACTTGATCGACGCGCTGATCGCGGACATCCACGCGCAGACGGGCGTGCGCGTGATGACGACCGACTTCAAGCTGGAGACCTTGCCCGCGCACCTGTTCATGAATTTTAAGGTCGTGGACGAACACGGCCGCCAGCTCGACATGGGACGCAACCTCGCCACCTTGCAGGCGGAACTCGGCGGCCAGGCGCGCCAGAGTTTCCAGCGGATGGCGGAGACGACGCCGGTGGCCGGGCAGGGGAGCGCGAAGCCGCTGGGGGCCGCAGCGCCTACCCCTGCACCGGCTCAGGCGAAAGGGAAGGCCGCGACGCCCGCGCCGGCAGCGCCCGCGCCCGCGAGCGCGCACACGAACATCACGGGCTGGACGTTCGGCGAACTGCCGGAACTGCTGGAAATCACGCAAGGGAAGATCACGCTGATCGGCTTCCCCGCGCTCGTCGACAAGGGGACGCATTGCGACCTCGAAGTGTTCGACGACCCGAACGTGGCGGCGCGCGCGCACCGCGCCGGCCTGCGCCGCCTGTTCGCGCTGCAGTTCAAGGAGCAGCTGAAGTTCGCCGAGAAGAACGTGCCGGGCCTGCAGCAGATGGGCATGCAGTTCATGTCGGTGGGGACGCCGGAAGAGCTGCGCGAGCAGATCGTCGCGAAGGCCATCGAGATCGCGTGCCTGCAGGATCCGCTGCCGATTGATGCCGCGTCGTTCAACAAGCGTCGCGACGAGGGCAAGGGCCGCATCGGCCTCTTGATCAACGAGACGGCGCGCCTCGCCGGCCAGATCCTCGCGGAGTTCCACGGCCTGCCGAAACGCCTGCAAGGCTTGCCGCCGGCCGTCGCGAGCGACATGCAGGCGCAGTTGCAGGGCCTCGTGCACAAGCGCTTCATCGCCGAGACGGAATACAGCCAGCTGGCGCACTTCCCGCGCTACCTGAAGGCGATGAACGTGCGGCTGGAAAAGCTGCGCGCGAATCCGGCGCGCGACGCGCAGTTGATGGCCGAGTGGCAGACGGCCGCGACGCAGTTCCAGCGCACGGTGAAGAACCAGCCGCTGAAGAACCTCGACCCGCGCATGATCGAGTTCCGCTGGATGCTGGAAGAGCTGCGCGTATCGCTGTTCGCGCAGGAGCTGCGCACGCCGATGCCCGTGTCATCCAAGCGCTTGCAGAAGGTGTGGGAGTCGATGTTGAGGTAGGGTGGACGGCTGTGCCGTCCACGCGGTGATAGGCGTCGGCTCCGCTATCGTGCACGAACACAGAGCCGCCAACAATCACCGCGTGGACGGGGAACCCGTCCACCCTACGTTTTGACAGGTGTGAAGCCTATCGCTAGAGTGGCGCTATCCCATCACTGTCCACGACCCTGCCATGACCGACCTCGTGCTCGCCATCGTCCATCACCTGATCGTGTTCGGCATCGCGTCCGTGCTGGCCGCGGAACTCGCGCTGATGCGGCCCGCCGCCATGTCGCCGGCGACCGTGCGCCTGCTGGGACGCTTCGATGCCGCGTATGGCGTGCTGGCGCTGGCTATCCTCGTCGTCGGCTTCCTGCGCGTGAAGTTCGGCGCGAAGGGCGCCGAGTTTTATATGCACAACCCGATGTTCTGGGCCAAGATCGCCGCGTTCGCCGTCGTCGGTCTCGTCTCGATCCGGCCCACGTTGCGCATCCTCGCCTGGCAGAAGCTGGCGAAGGCCGATGCGGCGTTCGTACCGGCGCAAGCCGACGTGACCGCGCTGCGCCGCGCGATGCTGCTGGAGATCCACGTGTTCGCGCTGATCCCCATCTTTGCCGCGATGATGGCGCGCGGCGTCGGTTTCGGCCTGTTCCGCTGAGCCGTTGAATCGCTACACCGCCGTCACTGACACTGCTGGCGCATCATGTCCATGTGACGCTGGCGCATCTCGGGCGACATGCCCTGCATCCGGCGGTCCATCATCGCCTGCCGCGCCTGGTCGTTGGGTGCATTCTGCATGTCGCGGTACATCGCGCACATCGCATCCTTGTCCATCGGCTGGCCTTGCGCGGCGGCGCAATCCGTCATCATGCCGCAGCCGGCCGCGCTGCCGGTCGCGCCGGTGCTCATCGTGCCGCCCGTCGCGGCCATCGTGCTGTCGGCACCGTCCGCGTGATGCCGGTCGTGGTCGCCTGGGCTGGCGCAGCCGACGAGGGCTGCCATGGCCGCAAGCGTGACCAAGGCGTGAATCGAGTGACTCCGTTGGATCAACATGTTCGCGCTCCTGTCTGAATGTCGAAATTCATGTCGGCAGCATGTGGCCCCTCCACTCCGGGCCAGAGGCCATTCTCGAACTGCGGGAGGGCGATGTCAAACGAACGCCGTCGTCAGGCCGCAACGGCCGCGTCGCCGCGCGTCAGGCTCGAACAAGCGACGAGGTCGCGCACCAGCCGGCCGGCGAACCACCCGTTGAACACACCGAACAGGCCGCACACGGCGCACGCGAACACCATGTCGTGACCCAGCTGCGGCGCGACGGCGAGGGTCACCGACGCGATGTATTTCGTGAAGAACACGGCCATCATCATGACGAGCGGCATGCGGCTGCCGCGCACGCGCACCCGGCCGGGCGCGCTGCCCGGTGCGATGCGCGGCGTGGCGGACAGCCCGGCAAGCAGCGCCGTCGCGGCGGCGGCCAGCGCCCATGCGGCCAACACCCAGCCGCCGAGGCCGAACTTGCCGTTCATGTCCTGCAGCGACAGCACGAGCATCACGGCCGGGATGATCACGAGGCGGCGGATTTCCATGTCGCGGTCGCGCATGGCGATCATGCCGCGCTGGACGAGGAAGGCGAGGATTGCCCAGACGTAGAGTGGGGTGTGGGTCAGGATCTGGATCAGCATGGTGGGCTCCGTAAGTGGTGAGTGGGTCAAGTGATGCCACTGTGCCAGCGCCCCCGTGCGCCCGTGCGCGCATGCGACGAGATGCCCCGATCGCGGCGCGAAATGCGGCTGGACGGCGCGACATGCAGCGGCCTGCTCGTCTTTACAAACCTTTACTGGCGTTGACCGCGCTTAACGTTTCCCCGACCGACAATGCGCGAGCCCCGGCAGGCCGTATGCATACCGATAAGCCGGGCTTCGTTTCGTAACCCAGGGGGACCCATGGATCATTCTCATCACAGCCTTGCCGACGACCTCGAGCGCATGCTCGCCACCCAGTCCAGCCGGCGCCAGTCGCTGCGCTGGCTGCTCGCGTCCGCGGCGGCCGTGCCGCTCGCGAGCTGCGGCGGCGGCAGTGTGGATGCCGGCACGACGGCATCGTCTTCGTCATCGACGCCGGCGTCCGGCTCCACCACGACCGCGACGACGGGCACCTGCACCGTCATCCCCGAGGAGACGGGCGGCCCGTATCCGGGCGACGGCACCAACAGCAACGGCAACGGTGTCGCGAATGCGCTCGCGCTGTCCGGCATCGTGCGCAGCGACATCCGCACGAGCGTGGCGCCCGGCAGCGCGACGGCGGCCGGCATCCAGACGACGTTGAAACTGCAGATCGTCAACACGGGCGCGAGCTGCGCCAGCGCGGCCGGCGCGGCCGTCTACCTGTGGCATTGCGACCGCGACGGCAATTACTCGATGTACGCGAGCGGCCTCACGAACGAGAACTACCTGCGCGGCGTGCAGGAGGCGGACGCCACGGGCACCGTCACGTTCACGACGATCTTCCCTGGCTGCTACTCGGGCCGCATGCCGCACATCCACTTCGAGGTGTATCCGAGCCTCGCGAAGGCGACGAGCGCCGCGAACCGCGTCAAGACGTCGCAATTCACCTTCCCGATGGCCACGTTGAACGAGGCTTACGCGACGTCGGCCTACAGCGCCAGCTCGCGCAACCTGGCAACGATGAGCTATGCGACCGATAACGTGTTTTCCGACGGCACGTCGTTGCAGATGGCGTCCGTGAGCGGCGATCCCGTCAACGGCTATGTCGTCACGCTGACGATCGGCGTGGCGCTGTGACGGTGCCGTAGAGCCTGCCGGCAGGCAAGGTTTTGCTGGACTGCGAGCATTGGCGCTCGTACACTCGTGTTTCCAAACAGTAAATACGAAACGATATGCGCCTCCGCTCCCTGTTCCCGCGCACCTGCGCCGCCTTGTTGCTGTCCGTCTCGACGCTCGCCTGGGCCGGCGCGCCCGCGGCCGGCGACATGGCCCCGGACGATCTCGGCATGACGCTCAGTGGCAAGCCGGTCCACGTGAAGGATTACGCGGGCAAGGCCGTCGTCATCTCGTTCTGGGCCAGCTGGTGCAAGTACTGCCTCAAGGAATTGCCGATCCTGTTCAATATCCAGAAGGCGGCGAAGGGCAATCTGCAGGTCGTGGCCATCAACACGGAAGACGACGAAATCTTCCAGAAGCTGTCGCGCGCGATGCGCACGCTCGAGATCGGCATGTCGTACGACCCGGACGAGACGGCGCGCGCGGCATACGGCGTGAACGGCATCCCGCACCTGGTGGTCATCGGGCGCGACGGCAAGATCGTCGAAGTGTTCCGCGGTTACGGCGAATCGAGCCTGACGCCGATCGTGGCCGCCATCAACAAGGCCCTCGCCGCCCAGTAGGCGCCCGTAGCGGATGCCGCTAAGGCGCCACGGCCTGCCGATAGCGCCCCGGCGACGTGCCCGTCGCTGCGCGGAAGCGATGGCCGAAGTGCGACAGGTCGGCATAGCCGCACAGGTCGGCGACCTGCTGCAACGGGAGGACTGTGGTCTTCAGCAGGGTGCGGGCCAGTTCCAGGCGGCGTTGGGCAATCCAGGCCGACGGCGGCATGCCGAACGATACGCGGAACATCCGTGCCAGGTGGAACTCCGACAGGCAAGCCACCTGCGCCAGCGTGCCGAGCGTGATGGGCTGCGCCAGGTGCGCGTCGATGTACTCGGCCAGGCGGCGCCGCATCAGGGGCGCCAGGCCGCCCTTGAGCCGCAACGCGCGCCGTGGGACGCTCTGCGAGCGCAGCAGTTCGCTCAGGGTGTCGTGGGTGATCTCGTTGGCGCGCAACACGTTGTCGGCGCCTTCCCAGGGCGTGGCGACGAGCGACTGGCATAAGCGCAGCAGGGCCGGGTTTTCGAAGTAGGTGCGGTCGGCCAGCGTGATCTCGCGCGGCTCGCGGTCCAGCTCGACCACGGCCCGGCGCGTGAAATGCGCCGGCATGAAGTAGACGTGCAGCAGGCGCAGATGGTCGCGCACCACCCATTCCGATTCGTGGTCGTCCGGCAAGGTGCACAAGCGCAGTGGCGCGCCGTACTGCCTGGGCGCGCTGCTCCGTTCCGTGCGATAGCCCCCGCCCAGGTAGCAGGAGAGGGTATGGTGGCCGGGCCGGTCGTACACCGTCAACGCTTCGTCGGTGTCGCGCTGCCAGATGGCCGCCGCCATGCCGTCGCCCAGCCACACGAACCGCTCGAGGGTGGCGTCGGTGCCGCACATGGTGTCGAAGACGGCGTGTGAAATAGGGGCGGGGCGGGACTGCATGCAAAAAGTCTAGCATGCTCGCGCCGGCTGTACCGACGGGGCGGCGAAAGTGCGCAATCCCAGACAAGTCGGCACCGGCGGCCGCGCCGATCATGGCAGCATGAACATCTTCCTTTACCTGCTCACCGTCGTCATCTGGGGCACGACCTGGATCGCGATCAAGTTCCAGCTCGGCGTCGTCCCGGCCCCCGTGTCGATCGCCTACCGTTTCTGGATCGCCGCCGCCGTGCTGTTCCTGCTCCTGCTCGCCGCGCGCCGCCAGATGTGGCCGCCGCGCCAGGCTTGGCGCTACCTGCTCGCGCAAGGCGTTGCTCTGTTCTGCTGTAATTTCCTGTGCTTTTATTACGCCAGCCAGTGGGTGCCCAGCGGCCTCGTGGCCGTCGTGTTTTCGACCGCGCCGATCTGGAACGCGGTCAACCAGCGCCTGTTCATGGGGCGGCCGATCCGGCGCCAGGTGCTGGTGGGCTCGCTGCTCGGCCTGTCCGGCATCGCGCTGCTGTTCCTGCCGCAGATGCGGGGCCACTGGAACGACCACGGCATGCTGCTGGGCCTTGGCCTGTCATTGTTGGGCACCGTGTGCTTTTCGACGGGGAATCTCTTGTCGAGCCGGATGCAGGCGCTGGGCCTGACGCCGCTGCTGACCAATACGTGGGCCATGCTGATCGGCTCGACCATCGTCGGCGGCGGCGCATGGTTGCTGGGCATGCCGTTCAACCTGGATGCCAGCCCGCGCTATCTGGGGGCGTTGTTCTACCTCGCCGTCCCTGGTTCCGTGATTGCCTTCACGGCGTATCTGGTGCTGGTCGGACGCATCGGGCCGGACCGCGCGGCCTACTCGACCGTGCTGTTTCCGGTCGTCGCGTTGAGCGCGTCGACCGTGCTCGAGGGGTATCACTGGACGTTGCCGGCCATCGGCGGCGTGGCGCTGGTCCTCGGTGGCAACCTGCTGGCTTTCAGGAAGCCGGGTGTCGCGGTCAAGCCGGATGCCGGGGCGGTGAATGGAGCGGCTACTCGCCCAGCACCGTGACGACGACGTGGCGCCGGTGCTCGGCCACGCGGTGTTCCCACAGATAGATGCCTTGCCACGTGCCGAGCATCAGGCGGCCGTCGCCGACGGGTACCGTGATCGACGTCGACGTCAGCATCGTGCGCGCGTGCGCCGCCATGTCGTCCGGGCCTTCGGTTTTGTGGCAGTACGCGGGGTCGCCGTCCGGCACGAGGCGGCGGATGATGGTTTCCAGGTCGTGGCGGACGTCCGGGTCGGCGTTTTCCGTGATGAGCAGCGAACAGCTCGTGTGCTGCACGAACACGTGCGCGAGCCCGCAGCGGATGCCCGCGCGCGCGACGGCGTCGGCCACGGCCGCGGTGATGTCGCGGCTGCCGCGTCCGAACGTGTTGAATTCGAGAGTGGTCTGGAAAGGCATGGGCGGCTCCTGTGCCGTCCATGCTACACGAACGATTCGCTCAGGGCGCGGCCGAGAACGAGTCGTGCGACGGGAAGCGCGCGGTCATCCAGTCGCGCGACAGGCGCAGCGTGTCGACGACGTCGGCCGGCAGCGTGTCGAGGATCGCGGGGTCGTCGCTGGGCGTGTCGGCCAGCAGGCTTGCCAGGTGGATGATGCCGCCCAGCTGGCAGAACGGATGCGCCGCCATCGGATCGGACGCGTTCTCCAGCGCGCGCACGATCTTGTCGGGGAAGTTCCAGCGCCGGCCCAGCTCGGCCGTGATCTGGCCTTCGGACAGGCCCAGCAGGCGCTGCTCGCGCTCCCAGCGGCCGCCCGGCAGGTGCGGCAGCTGTTCGATCTCGGCGAACGCCGTCGGTGCCACCTGATAGATCAGCAGTTCGCCCAGGCGCAGCATCATGCCGGCCAGCCACGCTTCGCTGCCGTCGATGCCGAGGCCGCCCGCCAGCCATTTGGCGTAGCCGGCGCACGCGGTGCTGCTCTTCCAGAACTCGTCGGAGTCCAGGCCTGGCAGCGAGGGGAAGGCGTCGGAAAAGCACGTGCCCAGCGCCAGCGTGCGGATGTGGGCCATGCCGGTGAGGCTGATGGCTTCGTCGAGCGAGCTGACGCCGCGGCGCGCGCCGAAGCGGGCACTGTTCGCCAGGCGCATCAGCTTGGCCGTCAGCGCCGGGTCGCGCGCGATGATCGCGGCCACCTTTTTGGCGGACGCGTCCTCGTCGTCGAGGGTCGCGATCAGGGCATGGGCCACTTCGGAAATCGTGGGGAGCTTTACGTCGGAAAAGAAAGTCGTGAGGCTGATCATGATGCGTCTTTCGTTGGTGCACGGTCAGTTCAGTGTAATCCTTACGCGAGTTTCCTGAGTGAACTATTTTTGATGTCGACGCGCCGTGTTGCGGGCAAGCCTTTTCAGGCCGTCAAGGTTGAAGTTGTAACAAAGAAATACAAATGTAAAGGTGATGCGGGAGCGTAGTTCGGGTAAGGTGGCTGGTTCGTAAATCTTACCCATCAGGAATTCCATGAATGCCAAGCCTTCCGTCGCCGTCGCCATCCTCGCTGCCGTCCTGAGCCTTGCCGGCTGTGGCGGTGGCGGGTCGTCGTCTCCCGCCGTCGTCGTGGCGAACCCGGCCCAGTTCAGCGCGACGGATGTCGTGCTCGGCACCGGTACCGCGGCGGCGGCCGGCAAGACGGCGACCGTGACCTATACGGGCTGGCTGTACAGCGACACGGCGGCCAACCACAAGGGCACGCAGTTCGACAGCGGCACGTTCTCGTTCACGCTCGGGCAAAACCAGGTGATTCCCGGCTTCGAGCAGGGCGTGCTGGGCATGACGGTGGGCGGCCAGCGCACCGTGCTGATCCCGTCCAGCCTGGGCTATGGCGCGTCCGGTTCGGGCAGCAAGATTCCGCCGAACGCGGGCCTCGTGTTCGACATCGCGCTGACCGCGGTGCAGTAAGCGAAGACGGGGCCGCGCGGCCCCGTCGCGACGGCATCAGCGCGCGGGCTTCAGGTAGCCGTGCATGCCGAGCCAGCGGGCGAATGCGTCGAACCAGCCCGTGCTCGTCGTCGGCTTCTGATACATGCCGAAGCCGTGGCCGCCCTGTTCGAACAAGTGGAATTCGACGGGACGCTTGGCCGCGCGCCAGCTGTCGATGAGGCCGAAGCCGCCGTTGCCGAACAGCGGGTCGTCCGCCGCCAGCGCGACGAACAGCGGCGGCGCGTCGGCCGGTACCTTGGCGGCGGCCAGCGGTCCGTAGATGTCGCCGATGAACGCGGGCTTCGCGTCCTGGCCGTGCAGCGCGGTCACCATCGTCAGCATCGCGCCGGCGGAAAAGCCCAGCATGCCGATGCGGTCCGGATCGACGTGCCACGTGCGCGAGCGCGCACGCACGAGCGCGAACGCGGCGCGTGCGTCGGCGAGCTGCGGCGCCAGCGCGTCCGGGTCCTGCGACGGTGGCCGCGCGGGCCGTGCCGCACCCGAGAACATCTTCGCCATCTCTTCTGCGAACGCGTCCATGCCGGCCGGCGTCGGATTCAGCCGGTACTTCAGCACGAACGCGGCGACGCCCTTGTCGGCCAGCGCTTTCGCCACGTCCCAGCCCTCGTTATTCATCGACAGCGTCTTGAAGCCGCCGCCCGGCGCGACGATCACGGCGGCGCCCGTCGCCTTCGCGGGGTCGGGCAGGAATGGGGTGAGCGTCGCGACCGTGACGTTGCGGGCGAACACGCTGCCGTACTGGCTGTGCCAGCTTTCCTGCGCCGTCGCGCCGGGTAGTGGACCCGTGCCGAGAACGATGGCGTCGGGCTGCGCTGGCGTCGCGATGGGCGTCATCTTGTCGTTCTGCGCGTACGCGGGTGCGGCGAATGCGCAGGCGAGTGCGAGCGCGCCCGCGGTCAGGACCTGGCCGATCCGATGTTTGTTTTTCATGTCGTAGTCTCCTTTGTTGTAGTCGTTATCGCGGCAGCGCGACGGCCCGCGTCAGCACGAGCGCGCCGTCCTGCTGCGCGACGCCCGTCCCCGGCTGGCCGGAACCGACGCTGAGTCGGTACTGCCCGGGCGTCAGCTGGCGGACGCCGTCGCGCGTGACGAAGCTGAGGTCGCGCGGCGACAAGGTGAAGCGGACCTGGCGCCGTTCGCCGGCCTTCAGCGTGAGGCGCTGGAAGCCGCGCAGCGCCAGCCGCGGCGCGCCGTCGAACGCGGGCGGCGTCAGGTACAGCTGCGCGACCTCGTCGCCGTCGCGCGTGCCCGTGTTGGCCACTTCCGTCGTGACGACGATGCCGTTCTCCGGCGCGCCGCCGACGGGCTCGATGCGCAGCGGGGCGTAGCGGAACGTCGTATAGCTCATCCCCGCACCGAACGGGTATACGGGCGTGCCCGTGAAGTAGCGGTACGTGCGGCCCTTCATCGCGTAGTCGTCGAACGGCGGCAGGTCGGCGAGGCTGCGGTAGAAGGTGAGGGGCAGGCGCCCGCCCGGATCGGCGCGGCCCGCGAGGACGCTTGCTACGGCGAGTCCGCCGGACTGTCCCGGATACCACGCTTCCAGGATCGCGGCCGCATTGTCCTTCGCCCACGACAGGTCGATGGCGCTGCCGTTCATCAGCACGACGACGAGCGGCTTGCCCAGCGCCTTCGCCCGTTCCAGCAGGGCGCGCTGGTCGGCCGGCAGGTCCAGCGACGTCTTGTCGCCGCCGGAGAAGCCGTCGACCTTGATGGCCATCTCTTCGCCTTCGAGGTCGGATGTGAGACCCACGACGGCCACGATGACGTCGGCATCGCGCGCACCGGCCGCGAGGTCGGCGTCCGGCGCCGTCGAGACCCGTTTCCAGAACAGGCCCGGCACACCGGAGGACCCCGTCTCGGCCTGGAAGCGCAGCGGATAGCGCTGGCCTTTTTCCAGCTGCACGTCCGTCAGCTTGAGCGGCTCGCCCCATTGCGAATACGCGGTCGCGCGCACGGCGGGCTTGCCCGCGACCGTCAGCTCGCCCTGCACGCCAGTCACGCCGAGGCGGTACGTGCCCGTCTCCGGCGCGACGAGGAAGCCGGTCCACACGACCTTGTGCCGGTCGGCGACGGCCTTCATCTGCAGCGCATGCGATTCCAGGCCCGGCTCGACGCGCGTGGCGGCAGGCTTGCCGTCGTACGCGTCGCCATCGGCGCGGTTGAAGTAGTCGGCGCGCAGGCCCGGCTTGCCGTCGGGCGTGCGCAGCGCGGTGGTCGGCACGGGGTCGCCGTCCGTCATCGAGCTGCCTGCCGGCACGACGGTGATGCGCGCCTGCGGCAGCACGCGGCGCAGGCCGTCGACGACGGAGACGGGCGGCGCCGACTGCGTCGACGAATAATTCCCGCGCAGGACGCGCGTCGCGTCGGCCAGCGGACCGATCACGGCGATCTTCACGCCAGCTTTCAACGGCAACGTGCCGTCGTTCTTCAGCAGCACGAGGCTTTTCGTCGCGGCTTGCAGCGCGAGGTCGCGGTGCGCGGGCGTGTCGATGGCCTCGACGGGGACGGCGTTTGGCGCACGCTGCGCGAGGCCACCGAGGTCGCCATTGCGGTAGCGCGCGGAGAACAGGCGCACGAGGGCCTGGTCGATGTCGCCCGTGGAGATCAGGCCACGCTGCCACGCCTCGCGATAGCGTGCGTCGAGGTTCGGCACGTCGCCCAGCGTCTTCGTGTTGCACTCGTTGTCCGTGCCGGCCTTCAGCGCGACGGCGACGGCCGCGGCGGGATCGGGCGCGTACTTGTGCTGGTCGGCGATATCCGTCACCGCGTCGCAGTCGGACACGACATAGCCCTTGAAGCCCCATGCGCCGCGCAGGTGTTCCTTCATGAGCAGGTCGCTGCCGCACGCGGGCTGGCCGTCGATGCGGTTGTACGCGCACATGATGGAGCCGGCCTTCGCGTCGACGATCGCCGCGCGGAAGGCGGGCAGGTAGGTGTCCTCGAGGTCGTGGCGCGACACGAACACGTCGGCCACGTGGCGCGTCGATTCCGGCCCGCTGTGCACGGCGAAGTGCTTCGGCGTGGCGACGACGTCCGGCAGGTCCGGGTTCGGGCCCTGGATGCCCTGGATGAAGGCGACACCCAGCTGCGCCGTCAGGTACGGATCTTCGCCATAGGTTTCCTGGCCGCGGCCCCAGCGCGGGTCGCGGAAGATGTTGATGTTCGGCGACCACGTGTCGAGCCCCGTGCCGATCTTGCCCAGGTGGCCCGTGCGGCGCCCGAGCGTGTGCAGCGCGCGCACTTCGGTGCTGATCGCGGACGCGACATTGTGCACGAGCGGCGCGTCGAACGTGGCCGCCAGGCCGATGGGTTCGGGGAAGTTCGTCGTGGGCAGCGGGCCGAGGGCGCCGTGCAGCGACTCGGTCCACCAGTTGTACGCCGGGATGCCGAGGCGCGGCAGCGCGGGCGCCACGTTCAGCAGCTGGCCGATCTTTTCGTCGAACGTCATCCGCGCGACGAGCGCGCGGGCATGCGCATCCGCATCGGCGCGCGCGGCGTCGCTGGATGGCTGGATTTGTGCGGCGACCGGCAGTGCCGCCGCGAGCAGGAGGGCGCCGCACACGGCCACGCGCCCGATCACGCTCGATGAGTCTCCTACTTGACCAATGTGTTTGGTCTTATCTTTTTGCATGGGATCTACCTTGAAAAGGTGGATGGCCGATGCCGGCGTCCGAGCCGACGCGAACGGCACCGGGACGAAGTTTATGCCATCGGAGGGTCTCCGTGCATGTTGGAGGGGGATGCGAATGATTGCGATAACATAGTTGCTCGGCCCACGCATGCCGTTCGCTCGATGCCGCAACCGTGGGTCGATCACGGTGCAGGATGGACGAAACGTGGATGTTGAGCCAAGCGAGAGACAATGTAGTGCAGTAATTGACCGGATGCCAATAACTTTTTTTGCCGTTCCGATATCGGAATCGGTATGTCGTGCGAGGCTTCTCTGGTATGTATGCGCTATTACATAACATTAATGTTATGCGATAACATGTTGGCATGTTGCTGTATTGACACATCAACTGCTGGCGCGCGCGGGCGTCGCCATAGTTTCCTTGAGGTAATTAAAATTTAAGTACATAATGATCGCGATCATGTTGTTGACCCGCCTGCCGGCATTGCGCTCATGTCTTTCCTTTCCCGCCTCCTCTGTTCGCTGGTCGTTGCCGCCACGATAGCGGCTGCGCACGCCGCGCAGCCGGACGCGGACGTGCGGGCGGAAGCGGAAAGGATCTTGAAGCAGTCGAAGGACTCGCCAGCCAAGGCCCTGGACCAGCTGGAGGCCCTGCGCCAGCGGCTGGGGCCGGGGGGATCCTACGAGGAACAGCAAAAGTTGTTGCGAACGGAAGTGTCGCTGAAGGAAGACCTGGGCCGGCTGGAGGATGCGTATGCCCTGGAGCGGACATCGCTGCAACTGGCCCTGGCCCACGGCGACGCCGCGGGCGCTGCGCTGGCCAGGTTGGGCGCAGTGCGCGAACTGCTCGACGCCCATCGCCTGGAGGAGGCACAGGCGCTGCTCGACAAGACCGTGGCGCAGGCGCCCGCGAATGTGACCGTGCTGTTCAGGGTATCGGTCGAACGGGTGCACGGCGACATCCTGAACCTACGGGCCCGGTTCGATGAGGCGCTGGCGGCCTATCTGCGCGGCCTGCGGCTGCTGCAGGGCCTGCCCGGCGAAGGCGGGCGCCGCGCCGCGCTGTACGGTCGTATCGCTCAGGTGTACATCAACACGGACAATCCCGCGCAGGCGCTCGACAGCGCCGACCAGGGCCTGGCGGAAAAGAATATGCCGCTGTGGCCGCTCGCCTCGTTGCAGTTCACGCGCGGCAGGGCGCTGATCAAGCTGGCGCGCGACGCCGAATGCCTTGACGCCTACGAGAAGGCGCTTGCCACGGCGATGCGTGCCGGGCTGTTGCAGATGGAAGCGTCGATCCGGGGCAATATCGCGGATTATTACCTGATGCGCCACGACTACGTGCGCGCCGAAGCCGCGTCGCGCCTGGCGCTGGTCGTGTCCGAGAAGGTCAACGAGCCGAACGTCGTCATGATGGCGCGCGCCAATCTTGGCTTTGCTCTCATGGGCCAGGGGAAGATCGCGGAAGGCTCACCGTACGTCGACGGCGTGATCGCCCATATGCGCAAGGGAAAACTCATGGCGGATCTCGAGGCATTGCTGGACGAGAAAGGCCGCATGCTCGAGCAGGCCGGGCAGTACCAGCGCGCACTGGAGACCGTGCGCGAGCAGCAGTCGCTGCAACAGCAGAGCGCGCGCAAAGCACGCGACCGTGCCATCGCCGCCCTGCAGGAAGAATTCGACGCCAAACGGCGCAGCCAGCAGATCGTCCTGCTGGAGCGCGAGAACAAGCTGAAGGATGCGGAGCTGAGCAACCGGCGGACGGTGCAGCTGGCGACCACGTTCGCGGCCATGCTGACCGTGCTGGCGGGCGCCGTCGTGTACGTGATGTACCGGCGCGCCGCGCGCAGCAACGCCCAGCTGACGGAGCTGAACGTGCAGCTCGAATTCCGTTCGACGCACGATGCGCTGACCGGATTGCACAACCGGCGCTCGCTGACGAGCCGGATGACGGGCCGCGCGGCGGACGGCAAGACGGACCGCCGCAGCCATGCGGAGGGCATCGACTGCTTCGTCCTGCTGGACATCGACCACTTCAAGAGCATCAACGACCGCTGGGGACACGGCGCGGGCGACGCCGTCCTCGTCGAGGTCGCGGGCCGGCTCGCGGCGGCCGTGCGCGAGTCCGACATGGTCGTGCGCTGGGGCGGCGAGGAATTCATGATCCACGCGCCCGGGATGGATCCGGACTGCGTGGCCGGCATGGCGGGACGCATCCTGGAGACGGTGGGCGCGCAGCCCGTCGACGTCGGCGGCTGCGCCATCCCCGTGACCCTGTCGGCGGGGATCGTCGCGCTGCCGCCCGCGGCCGACGCCGCATTCGACTGGCAGTGCGCCGTGCGCCTCGCGGACTGGGCGCTTTACCAGGGCAAGACGCAGGGCCGCAACCAGGCCCGCATCGTCACGCACCTGCATGCGCCGGCCGCCAGCGTGATGGCGGCGCTCGAAAGCGACGCCGCCCGCGCCCAGGCGCTGCTGGCGCTCGATTGCGTGCATGGCCCGCGCCAGGACCAGGAGCGGCCCGCGCCGGCCGCGCCGCGCGATGCCGGCGGCGCGGCGGGCGCGCTGCCCGCGCTGGCGCCCACCTGAACGCGGGCGGCGGACGGCGTCAACCGCGCCGGGCCGCCTCGATGGCCGCGATGTCGATCTTTTTCATCGTCATCATCGCGTCGAACGCCCGCTTGGCCGCGGCCGGGTCGGGGTCCGTGATCGCATCCATCAATGCGCGCGGCGTGATCTGCCACGACAGGCCCCAGCGGTCCTTGCACCAGCCGCACGCGCTTTCCTGGCCGCCGTTGCCGACGATCGCATTCCACAGCCGGTCCGTCTCCGCCTGGTCGTCGGTGGCGACCTGGAACGAGAACGCTTCCGTGTGCTTGATGGCGGGGCCGCCGTTCAGGCCCAGGCACGGGATGCCCATGACGGTGAACTCGACCGTCAGGACATTTCCCTGCTTACCCGCCGGATAATCGCCGGGCGCGCGGTGGACGGCGCCGACGACGCTGTCCGGGAACGTCTGCGCATAGAACGTCGCCGCATCCAGGGCATCCTTGTCGTACCAGAGACAAATCGTATTCTTGCTGGCCATCTCTCCTCCTGTTGGGTGGGTCGCTGGGGACTGCGTGCGCAGCCGCCGGCAACGATAGCACGTTCGCGGGCGCGCGGGCCCGCGTCGGTCACGGTGTCGCGACCGGTGTGCTGGACGGTACGGGCACGGTACGGTGCGGATCGGCGGGATCGTGCAACGCGATGTATGGCGCCGAGCAATCGAACAGTTTCGCGTAGTCGGCCATGGGCCGCATCTTCAGCGCGCGGCGGCGCTCGTCCACGTGGGCGATGTCTTCGATCTCGAACGGTTGCCATTCGGTGCGGCTCACGCACGTGCCCTGCGTGCCGTAGCGCTGCGGGGAGTGCGTGCGGTCGTACAGGTAGGCGTAGTCTTTCGCGGACGCCTGTTGCTGCTGCACGAGCGGTTCCATCAACGCGAGCACCTTGAGCTGGAAAGCTTTGTCCGTGTCCGCGTGCTGGGCCAGCAGCCACGCGGCCGTCGCGGCGTCTTCGCCGACCATCGCGAGCGTCGGCCAGCCGTATTGGTCGACGATCTGTTTCAGGCGCGCCTGGTTGGCGGCGTCGACTTCGATCCATTGGCGCATGCCTTCCTGGTCGGTGGCATGCCGGACTTCCTGGTCGTGCTCGCCCATTTTCAGTAACTCGTCGCGCAGCGCGGCGTGTGTGGGCCCGGCGGCGTGGGCGGCCAGTGCTATCGTAAGGAGGACACCGGCGGCCAGGATTTGTCGTGACATCGTGTTGCGCATATCGTCTCCGTCTCGTTGAGCTTCTCGCGCGAGCTTAGCGAAAAAACGGCGGCGAATGTGCGCGGATTTTCACTCCGTTGGCGTGGCCGCGGGCGCGGCGACGGGATGTCCGGAGAGCGGCAGTTCGGGCAGGAACAGCAGCACGACGAGTGCCGCCAGCGCGAGCACGGCGCCGGCGCCGAAGATGTTGGCGATGGCGTGGCGGTACACCTCCACCGTCAGCGCCTGCACGGCCGGCAGCGCGCCCGCGCCATGTGCGCCCGCGCGCGCGACTGCCGCGATGCCGTGCGCGTGCACCTGGTGCGCGAGGATGGCGCCGGAACCCGTCACGCCCAGCAGGCCGCCGAGCGAGCGGAAGAACGTCAGCATCGCCGTGCCCACGCCGCGGCGCGGGATGGGCAGCGCGTTCTGCACGGCGATCGTCATGTTGGGCATGACGAGGCCCAGCCCCGCGCCGAGCAGGAAGATCGCGGGCTCGATGATCCAGTAGCCGCGCGCCGTGTCCATGCCCCACGCGAGCACGCCGAACGCCAGCACCGCGCCCGCGAGCCCGGCCACCTGCACGGCCTTGTACCGGCCCGAGTGCGACAGCACGCGGCCGTTCAACGTGGACGACGCGATCATCCCGACCATCATCGCCACCGTCATCATGCCGGAATGCGCGGGGCTGCTGCCCATCACCAGCTGGAAGAACAGCGGGAAGAACACGCTCGCGCCCATCAGGCCCATGAACGTCAGCGCCATCACGATGCTCGCGACGTTGAAGACGCGGTTCGCGAACAGGTCCGGCGGGAGCACGGGCTCCGCCGCGCGGCGCAAGTGCACGAGCAGCCAGCCGCCCAGTACGACCGCGAGCACGGCGCACACCTCGACCTGCACGGAATCCCACGCCCATTCCGTGCCGCCCAGCGCGAGGATCAGCAGCAGGGCTGTGATGGAGACGGTGAGCAGCACGGAGCCGAGGTAGTCGATGCGGTGCGCGTGCGTGACGGCGGGCTTGCGCAGCGAATGCGCGATCGCATAGAACGCCAGTGCGCCGACCGGCAGGTTGATGAAGAAGATCCAGTGCCACGACAGCAGGTCCGTCATCATCCCGCCCAGCACGGGACCCAGTACGCTCGTGACGGCGAACACGATGGCGATCGAGCCCTGGCGGCGCGCGCGTTCCTTCGGCGGCACGAGGTCGCCGATGATGATCTGCGCGAGCGGCATGAAGCCGCCCGAGCCCATGCCCTGGACGGCGCGGAACGCGATCAGCTGCGTCATGCTCTGCGCGAAGCCGCACAGCACGGACCCCAGCAGGAAGGTGGTGAGCGCCGTGAAGATCATCGGGCGCCGGCCGTACTGGTCGGCCAGCTTGCCGTACAGCGGCATCGTCGCGGTGGACGCGAGCACGTACGCCGTGACGACCCACGACAAGTGGGCCATGCCACCCAGGTCGCCGACGATGCGGGGCAGGGCGGTCGCGACGATGCTCTGGTCCAGCGCGCCGAGGCCGAGAACGGCCATCAGGGCGAGGTAGACGGAACGGATTTCGCGGGCGGAAACGGGAGCGTCAGTCGTCATGGTCGGCAAGGATGTTGAGGGCGTCGATGGCGCCGGCGAGGGCGTCCAGTTGGGCGCGAGAGAGGCGGGCGATGCGTTGCGACAGCCAGTCGTGGCGGCGGTCGCGCAACTGCTGCAGGGCCTGGAGGCCGGCCGGGCTGACACGCAGCCCGCTGCGGCGCCGATCGTCCGCGTGCGGCGCGCGCTCGACGAGGCCCGCTTCTTCCAGCGCCTTGACCTGGCCGCTCATGGTCGGGCTGCGCACCTGCTGCATGCGGGCGAGGTCGGCCACGCCGATGCCGGGATGTTCGTGGATCTGGTGCAGCAGCAGCGACTGCATCAGCGACAGCCCCTGTTCCTGGCGCTCCGTGTCGCGCCGCATCTGGCGCACGAGGCCCTTCAGGGCGGTGCGGAGTGCTTCGGACAGGTGCTCGATCTGTTCGTGTCGTGGGTGGGTCATCATCAATAGTAGGTAGGCTACCTAACTATATTGCGCCGGTGCCGCGACGGGTTCAAGCGGTTTTCAAGCGCAATGTGTTTTTGCACGGGGCGATGCACCGGTGACAATGCGCGCATCTTTTCGGCGCTGGACCTGCTAAGGTGGCGGCCTTGCCTGTTCATTATCATGGCTGCAAACGCCGTACCGCCCCATGCATTTTCGTTGTCAACTGGACCGATCCCTTGCCCTGCTGTCGAGCCGCGGCGTATCGCGCCGGCACGCCGCGCCGCTGCTGTTCCGGCTGTTGTGGAGGCTGGGGCTGCGGGTTCGCCCGCCCCATTTCCTCGGCTTTACCGGTGTCGCTTTCGTGTACGGCACATGGTTCACGAGCGTGTGGGGCATGTTCATGTGGGCGCTCGTGTGGTCGGAGCTGGGCAAGGGCATCGTCGACGTGGCGCTCCGGGCTGCCGCGGCGGGCGCATGCTTCGGCCTGATGATCGCGTGGCTGTACGCGCGCGAGCGCAGGGAATTTGCCGTGCCGGCATGGGATGCGCTGGGCGGGGACTAGACGATTAACGAGGAACGCGATGTACCACGCCATCGTTCGCCGCAGGATCACGGCGGCATTCGCCGGCCTCAGTGCCGGACGCATCGAGGCCATCACGGACGAGCTCGCACCGGATGCCGTGCATTACTTCGTCGGGTCGCATGCGCTGTCCGGCACGCGCCGCACGCCGGACGCCATCCGCGCGTGGTACGAACGCCTGCTGCGCCTGCTGCAGGGCATCCGGTTCACGTTGCACGAGGTCCGGGTATCGGGCTGGCCCTGGCGCACGCGGGTCGAGGCGATCTGGACCGAGACGAACTTGGGAACGGATGGCGTGTGGACGTCGGCGGAGGGCGTCAACCTGATCGAGATCCGCTGGGGGCGCGTCACGAGCGTGCGCATCTACCCCGATACGGCCGCGCTGGAGCGGACGCTGCAGCGCATCGCGGCCAAGGGCACTGCCGAGGCGCTGGCCGCACCGATCGTGTCCTGAGCCGCGGGCGGCGCCCGGTCAGGACGCTTGCGCGGCCAGTGCGGCCATCACTTCATCGACGCCGATCTTGTCGACCCAATCGTCGCGCCGCGCCACCGTGATGACGGTACTGTTGTGCTTGTCGATGGGCGCCCATTCCGGATTCTTCTGGCGCATCAGCGCGATGACGGGAACGTGCACGGCATTGGCCAGGTGCATGACGGCCGTCTCCACGGAGACGATCAGCTTGCACAGACTGAGGACGGCGGGCAGCTGGAAGAAATTATCTTCGGCGCTGAACAGGTGGGTATGCGCGAGGTCGTGGCCGGCGAACAGGGCGCGGGCGCGCGCGAGGTCTTCGGGGACGACGTTGACGATGAAGCCGGCATCGCGCCAGGCGTCGTCGCGCTGCATCGTGCGGATCAGTTCGATGACCCGCTCCAGGGGCCAGCTGCGTTCGATCGATTTGGAATACGCATTCACGAACACGACCTTCGGCGCCGCGGTGCCGCCGTTAAAACCCCAGGCGGCGAACTGCTTGCGCGCGTAGTCCATCCATTGCGCGGGGATGGACAGCACGGGATAGCGGGCCGCAGGCGGGATCGCGATGCCGAACAGCTGCGTGAACCAGCCGGCGTAGATGTCGCTGATGTGCTGGTCGGGATGCGACGTGGCGGTGTAGGCCGGAATGAACGCGTCCAGCTTGCGGTAGATGAGGTGCTTGTGCAGGTCGTAGGGCCGTACGCGCTTCTTCTGGCCCACGACGAAGCCGTGCGGGCTGATCTTGCGGGCCAGGCTCGCATACTTGTGGCGATCGAGCACGCTGAGCGACACGACGATCGGATAATCCTGCTGCCGCGCTTCCTGGATGGACGCCTCGTACAGCGCCGGGCTGTACGTCTCGTTGTACACCTTGTCGAAGTACGGGCACTCGGCCAGCCAGTCGTACAGCGCGTATTTTTTCAGGTGCGGCCAGTCGGCCGCGTTGTTCGTGCGGCGCCGCTCGTCGACCCACATGTGGATCTTCAGGTGCGGGAATGCGCGCGCGAACGCGGCGAAGCAGCTTTGCAGGTACGTGAAGTCGCCCAACGCCAGGTGGACGATGAACAGGATCTTGTCGGACCTTGCCAGCAGCGCGCGATCGACGAGCGCCGTGTTGGCGGCCGTGTCCGCCATCCAGTCGCCATGGTGCGCGTCCAGCGCGTCGGCGTCGCCCTGCCGGACGTTGACGGGCGCGCGCGATTGCGCCCGGCGACCCCAGCTGTCCAGTTTCAGCGTCTGTTCACTCGAGATTTTCATGATGCGTTGTTGGAATCGAAAGGAAGGTCTCGTTCAAGACAGAGGCGCGTGGTCATTGGACGGTTCCGTGAACTTGTAAAGACGTGAAAGTGTAGAGGGTGAATGGCCGGGATAGGGCAGCCGGAGCTGTAAAGTTGGGTAAAGCTTTTGTCAATAAATAACAGGCCCTGATGACATGGACGTTGCGCGCCAACGCAACGCGAAGTGTTGGTTTGTAAATATTGCATTCCGTCAGTCTGCCAGAATGCATGGAAAAGCGAAGCACTGTTGACGTTACCATTTGTAAATGAGTGCCGATGTCGCATGGCGTGATGCTGCCATGCGACATTATGACGCCTCATGCGGCCGTCGGCGAGTCAGCCGAGGTTGCTGCCGCGGATCTTGCTGAGGTCCTTGTCGCCGCCGGCATTGCCGGGCCTTGGGTCGAGGCTGCCGCCGGCGCCGCCGCCCGCGCTGCCGCCCGACATCGAGCTGCCGGCACCCATGCCGGTATCGACCGACCCGGCGTGGCCGGCACCCATCGAGCCCATGCCGGCGCCCACGCCCGTGCCGCCGCCGACCATGCCGCGCATCGCCACGTTCGGTCCCATGGTGGGCGCGCCCGCCCGCGTGGGGTCGGTGCCGTAGAAGCTGTGGATGTGCTGGGCCCATTGCGCGTCGGCCAAGTCGGGCCAGGCATTCTTGTCGAAGCCCGGTGCGTTCTGCATCTGGTTCTTGTCGATGTCGAGCACGAAGCGCTTGTTGACGGTGTCCAGGTGCAGGGCTTGCCAGGGTACGGCGAACAGCTTGTCGCCCATGCCCAGGAAGCCGCCGAACGACAGCACGGCGTAGGCGACCTGGCCGGTCTGCATGTCGAGCATGATTTCCTTGATGTCGCCCAGGTCCTCGTCGGCGGCGTTGACGACGCTGTCGCCGATCAGGGTGTCGGCCCCCATCAGCGCGGGGCCGGGGCCGGCATGGCCGGCGCGGGTATGCGTGGCTTTGTACATGCCGTATTTGTCGCGATCTGCGTAGCTCATCTTGTCCTCCTGGTGTCGATGATTGCAGGGCCGTCGGTGCGGCAACCATCCAGGGTAGCGGGGCCGGACGGCACGCGTTTGCGTTCACTCAATCGTGCCCGGTCGCGGCCCGCGCGATGCCAAAACCGACCCTCTGATACTAGCGACAATCGGAATGGCCGCGCGCCCGCTAGACGCGGGGAAAAAGCTTGCCGGCACGGCTTCCTGGGCGGCGCGAAAAGTAGCGTCACGTAATACTTGGTGAGAATCGAAGGCCACCCGCTGGACTATCATGCTGGGTCTGGTTCATGATCAATAGCGCAATACGAATCCCTGTTACCGCGCATGAAGGAGAAACGATGAAACGATGGATGTTGGCAGTACTGATGTGCGCAGCCGGTGCCGCGCAGGCGAACTCGGCATGCGACAAGCCGAAGAAGGATTTCGACGGCCTGTATTGCCTGAACAAGGTGTATCAGGAAGCGGACAACGAGCTCAACAGCACTTACGGCAAGCTGGCCGGCAAGCTCGATGCGGACGGCAGGAAGCGCCTGAAGGCGGGCCAGCTGCAGTGGATCGACGAGCGGAACAACAACTGCTCGCGGCACGAGGGCAGCGCGTTCTACGTCAACCTCGAGTGCGCGACGGACACGACCGTCAAGCGCGGGCAATTCCTGCAGGACCGCCTGCGCGAGTGCGTGAGTTCGGGCTGCCAGAACAGCAAGCTGTAAAGCCCGGCGGCCGCGCGCGGATCAGTCCAGGTCCGACGCGTCGTGCCGCTCCAGCACCTGTTCCTCGGGTTTGCCGCGCACGCGGTTGACCTTGCGGCCGCGGATCACGGCCGGCCGCGCGCGCACTTCGTCGGCCCAGCGGCGCACCTGCTGGTACTGGTGCACGCCGAGGAATTCGGCGGCGTCGTACAGCTCGCCCAGCACGAGGCCGCCGTACCACGGCCAGATCGCCATGTCGGCGATGGTGTAGTCGTCGCCCGCGACGAAGCGGCGCCCGGCCAGCAGGCGGTCGAGCACGTCCAGCTGGCGCTTCGTCTCCATCGCGTAGCGGTTGATCGGGTATTCCAGCTTTTCCGGCGCGTAGGCGTAGAAGTGGCCGAAGCCGCCGCCGACGAACGGCGCCGAGCCCATCTGCCACATCAGCCAATTGAAGGTTTCCGTGCGCGCCTGGATGTCCTTCGGCAGGAACGCGCCGCCGAATTTTTCCGCCAGGTAGACGAGGATCGAGCCAGACTCGAACACGCGCACGGGCGCCGCGCCGCTGCGGTCGACGAGGGCAGGGATCTTCGAATTCGGATTGATCTCGACGAAGCCGCTGCCGAACTGGGCGCCCTCGTTGATGCGGATGAGCCAGGCATCGTATTCCGCGCCCGCATGGCCCGCGGCCAGCAGTTCCTCCAGCATGATCGTGACCTTTTGCCCGTTCGGCGTGCCCAGCGAATACAGTTGCAGCGGATGCTTGCCGACCGGCAGTTCCTGCTCGTGGGTCTTGCCCGCGATGGGCCGGTTGATGCTGGCGAACGCGCCGCCGGACGGCGTCGCCGGCGACCAGACGCGCGGCGGGACGTAGGGGGACGTGAACGGGTTCGTGGGGTCAGCCATTGCTCATCTCCTCTGTGAAGCTGTGGGAGAAGCGATGATGCCTCAAAAGCCGGATTGCTGCTGTCGCGCAGCCTACGATCAGCGCAGGAGTTTTAACCCCGGCGGCAGCGCGTCGCCGAACATCCTCGTGCTGGTTTCCTGGTCCAGCTCGACGACGTCGCGCACCTGCGCCGACCAGCTCGCAGGCGCGCCCGCGGCCGCCAGCTTTTGCAGGACTTGCGCGCGCAGCGCCTCGTCGATGTCGCGCGTGCGGTCGCCCGTTTTGCGCGCCAGGTGGGCGGCGGCGAAGCCGGCCGGTTCGATCCGCTTCCAGTCCAGGGTCATGAGTTCCGTCAGCCAGCGGCCGGCCGCATCCGGCGGCGCCACCTCGTGCGCGCTGCCGTGCAGCGGCGCGCGGGCGCCCACGCGCGCGAGGGCCCACAGATAGCGCGCATACGTCGCGGCTGCCTTCGCATCGGGCTTCGGCGACGGCGGGATGGCCATGATGCGACCGACCATCCAGTCCCCGATCTCCGCTTTATAGGCGGCCGGGATGCGTTCCAGCGAGGCGCCCAGGCGCAGCATGTCGTCCTCGCTGCCGTCGACGAGCGTGGCGGGACGCTTCGCCCGGTCGGCCGGCTCGGCCTGCAGGTTGAACGCGAAGTCGTCGAGGAGGCGCAGCTGCGCATCCGTGGACAGGCCGCCGGCCACGCGCCGCCACAAGGTCCACCATTCGGCGCGGACCTGGGTGTCCTTGAAATACTGCGCGCCCGCCGGGAACAGGGCCCATAGCTGCTGGATGCGCCAGTCGTCGAGCGGGTCGCCGAAGCCGGGCCGCAGGCACCATCCGGCCAGGTTGAGCCATACGCGCTCGTGCTCGGCCGAGCGGCGCCGGCCTTTCGCGCGTTCCAGCAGCGCGTCGAACAGGCGGCGCAGCAGCGGCGTCTCCCACCGTTCGCGCCCGCCCAGCACGTGTTCGAGCGCGCCGCGCAACTGGCGCACTTCGCGCACCTCGACCTGCTGGTTGCGCGCGCCGAAGATGCGGTCGATGCGCTTGATGGCCTCGTCGAGCTGCGGATGCACGATATCGACACTGGCTGGCGCTTCCTCTTCTCCGCGCAGCTGGAATTCCAGGCGCCAGCGCTGGCCGCTGCCATCCTCGGCCACGCAGGCCATCTCCAGCGTGCCCAGTTCCGACAACGCGGCCGCGAGCCGCACGGGAATCGACGCCGTCTTCGCATCGTGCGCGCGCAGCACGGTGGCAATGGCCGGCAGGCGCACGACGTCGGCCGAATCGAGATCGACGAGATCGCCCGCCGCGGCCGTATCGGCGACGGTGGAGACGAGGTGGAAGCGAACAGGCCGGCCCAGGCGCAGCGCGAAGCTGCGGTCCGCCAGCGTGATTTCCTCGCCGGCGCGGGCGCCGCGCGACAGCACGCACACGGCGCGCAGGCGTTCGCCTTCCTCGAGGATCAGGTAGTAGCTGCGCGCCGAGCCGCTCTCGATGGCGGGCGCAAGCCCGGCCCGCGCGAGCGAATACGCGACGGCGCCGCGCGCGACGGCGACGTCCGGATCGGCATTGTGCAGCACGCGGACCGGTGCGCCGCGCCACGCGGACAGCACGTCGGCCAACCGCTGCGCCAGCGCTTGTCCGCGGAACACGCCGCCATTCAGCAGCAGCGTGTCGGGGATGGGCAGGCGGCCGTCGTCACCGATTCCCAATGCCTCGCGCGCCGCCTGCGCGTGCTGGCGCAGGAAGCCCGCCAGATGGCGCGTGATGGCCGGGTCGCTCGCGTACGGCAGGCCGAATTCGACGATGCCGGCGCGGGCCCGCTGCGGGCCTTCCTGTGCGGCGTTCATGGGGAAGAAGCCGTCCAGCACGATGCGCTCGACGTCGGCCTTGGTAATCGTCGCGGAGCGGCTTGCGCCGATGAGACGCGAACCGCTGCCCAGCAGCGTCACGGCCACTTCGTCAGGCGCATCGGGCGCGAGCAGCTGTTCCTTCGCGGCGCGGCAGCGTTCCGTCAGTTGCGTGAGGCGGCCGGCCGACAGGCGCTGGCTGTTGCCCAGGCGCGATTCCGCGAGGTGGGCGAGGGCGAGATCCATATTGTCGCCGCCAAGGATCAGGTGATTGCCCACGCCGATCCGTGACAGCGTCGGCTCGCCATCCTTGAGTTCCACCTTGACGAGCGTGAAGTCGGTGGTGCCGCCGCCCACGTCGGCGACGAGCACTAGCTTCGCATCGGCGAGATCGACCGACAGGGTAGTGCGGTGGCGTTGCAGCCAGTCGTACAACGCGGCCTGCGGTTCTTCCAGCAGGCGCACGTCGGGCAGGCCGGCGAGATGGGCCGCTTCCAGGGTGAGGGCGCGCGCGCCTTCGTCGAACGATGCCGGGATCGTGAGGACGATCTCCTGCCGTTCCAGCGGACGATCGGAGAAGCGGTGATTCCACGCCGCGCGCAGGTGCGCGAGATAGCTGGCGCTCGCGGCGAGCGGCGAGATTTTCGGCACGTCGTCCGGCGCGCCCCATGGCAGGATGGCCGCCGTGCGGTCCACGCCCGGATGCGACAGCCAGCTTTTTGCCGACGCGACGAGCCGCCCAGGCGACACCGCGCCAAGACTGCGCGCGAGACGCCCGGTGGCCACGCGCTCCACGCCGCCCACATCGGGCTCGGACCACGGCAGTTGCAGCGCGTCCGGCGCGAGTTCGCCGGCCAGCGGGTGGTAGCGGTTCGACGGCAGCAGCGGCGCCGTGTCCACTTCGCCCGGCGCCACCAGTTGCGGGATGGCGAAGGTGGCGACGTGGTCCGACCCGGCGTCGGCATAGGCCAGCACCGTGTTGGTGGTGCCGAGGTCGATGCCGACGCGGGCTGCTGCGGTGCGGGTCACTGCTCGGTGCTGCGGACGTCGAACTCGACTTTCCAGCGCTGGCCGTCACGGGCCACGGCCACCAGTTCCAGGGTGCCCGCTTCCGTCGCCACCGCGTGCAGCTTGACCTGCACGACGTCGCCCGGCGTGCGGCCATCCGCCGGCAAGGTCGCCTGGATCTCGTTCAATTCCTGCAGCTCGTCCGTGCTCCACGATTCGAGCACGTCGCCAATGTGGTCCTGGCGGCGCACGCTCGAGCCGAAGAAGCGGAAGTGCACGGGCTCGCCCACGACGAGGCCGAATTCCTGGCCCGGCAATTCCAGCTCGCTGCCTTCCTCCATGCCGAACGGTGCCACGCACAGCGCTTCCAGCGGCGGTTCGAAGCCGGGGATCGCGGGCATGGCCGATTCGACGCCGACGTAGTAGGAACGGGCCGTGCCGCCGCGGATGCGCACGCCGCCGCCGCGCCGCGCATAGCCGTAGTAGGCCGCGCCGCGCGCGACGGCGAGGTCGAGGTCCGCGCCTTCCAGCATGCGCGCGCCGTCCGCGCCTTCCGCCGCGAGCCAGTCGTTCAGCGTGTCCATCACGCGCCGGGAGAGGATGTCCGACTTGAACACGCCGCCGTTGAACAGCACGGCGGTCGGATGCAGGAACGTGTGGGCCGGGTTGGTCGTAAAACCTTCCAGTTCCGCCGTGGCGCCGGCCTGGCGGGCGAGGAACGCGGCGAGGTGGCGCGTGATGGCGGCGTCCTGCGCGTACGGCAGGCCCACTTGCGTCAGGCCCGCGCGCGTGCGCACGGCCGGGCGCGCGCTGGCGTCCACGCGCGGGAAGAAGCCGTCCGTGATGAACGTCGTGACTTCGTCGCGCGTGAGTTCAGTGCGGATCGAGCCGCCGATCAGCTTCGAACCGCGGCTCGGCACGACGATGGGCCACGTGGTCGCGTCGGCATCCGCGAGCAGGTGTTCCTTGGCGCCGCGGCACGCGTAGGTGAGGGCGCGCATCTGCCACGCATCCAGCTGCGTGCCGTTCGCCTGCAGTTTGCGTGCGACGAGGTGGGCCAGCGCGAGATCCATATTGTCGCCGCCCAGCAGGATGTGGTCGCCGACGGCGACGCGGTGCGGTTCCAGGTTGCCGTCGCGTTCGAGGATGGCGATCAGCGAGAAGTCGCTCGTGCCGCCGCCCACGTCGACGACGAGCACGATGTCGCCGGCTTTCACCTGCTTGCGCCAGCGGCCGCCACTGCCCTGGATCCAGCTGTACAGCGCGGCCTGCGGTTCTTCCAGCAAGGTCGGGTTGCCGTAGCCGGCGCTGTGCGCGGCTTCCGCCGTCAGTTCGCGCGCGGCCGGGTCGAACGATGCGGGAATCGTCACGGTGACGGCTTGCCGTTCGAACGGCGCGTCCGGATGCGCGGCATTCCACGCGGCCTTCAGGTGTGCGAGATAGTGCGTGGATGCCGCCAGCGGCGACACGCGCTCGACTTCTTCCGGCGCGTCCGTCGGCAGGATCGGGGCGCGGCGGTCCACGCTCGGGTGGCTCAGCCAGCTCTTCGCCGACGACACGAGGCGGATCGGCGTGCCAGCGCCGCGGCTACGTGCCATTTCGCCGACGACGGGCGCGGCCTGGCCGTTCGTCCACGGCAGCGCGAGGTCGCCCGGCGCCAGCTCGTCCGGGTGCGGCAGGTACAGGAACGAGGGCAGCAGCGGCAGCGCCTCGACGGTGCCGGGGCCGCTCAGTTGCGGGACGCCCAGTACGCCCTGGTCGGCCTTCTCGCCGTCGCTGGCCTGCAGGTCGACGTACGACAGCGCGCTGTGCGTCGTGCCGAGGTCGATGCCGATGGCGTAGCGGGCGTCGTTGGTGGTCACGTCGTTCACAGTTCCACCTCCGCCGGGGCGATGATGGACGCGTCGTGCTTGTCGGCCAGCTGCGGCAGGCGCACGTCGCGGGCGCGCCAGCCGCGGTGCGACAGCGTGCCGGTGAACGGTGCCTTGCCGACGACGTTGCCGGTCAGGCGCACGCTGGCCGCGTCGAAGCCTTCCGGCAGCGTGATGCGCGTGCCTTCCAGCTCGCCGCGCACGGGTTCGATGGAGAAGTGCTCGCGCAGCACGCGCGCGCAGCCTTCGTGCACGAGGCGGGCGGCGGCGCCGATGTCGGCGTCGGCATACACGGTGATGTTTTCGTTGGCAAAGTCGATCAGGCGCGCCTCGCGCTGCAGGAGGCCCAGCAACTGCAGGGCGGCGTCCGGCGTGGCGATGCGCAGCGGCGCAGGTGCCGGAGCCGGCTTCGGCTCGGGCGCCGGTTTAGGGGCAGGTGCGGGCGCGGGTGCGGCGATGGGGCCGACCTGGTCGTCGCGCACGCGCGCGGCGAACTCGGCGTCGCCGAGGGTCTTGAAGAAGGCGCCGAAGGCAAGGGACAGCCGGCTCCAGAAGGATGGCAGGTGCGTCGGTTGGCTCATGGTCTCGTGTCGTTCGCGGTTCGTGAAAGGGCGCATGATACCAGTTGGACCGTAATCAGTTCGACAACGGTTGCGCTCCGGCGGGTTCAGATGGCCGGGTCATCGGCTTCCTGTTGTTCCGTGCCGTCCGCGTCGTCCGCCGCCGGCAGCGCGGCGGCGCCCGCCAGCAGGGCGCGCGCGTACACGTCGAAATCGTCCAGCCCGCGCTTGATGATCGTGACCAGCGCGGGCAGCGGCGCCGCCTGGTAATCCCATTCGGCGCGGCAGAATTCGCCGGTGCGCTTGAGGTCCTCGGCCAGCGTGGGCTCGATCCAGCCGTGTTCCGCCAGCAGCGTAATGACTTCGCGCTCGTCGTGCGCCGTGCCGAGGCCGCGGTCGGCCAGCACGTGGTCGCCCATCTCGATGGCCGCCTCCCAGGCGCGGATCACGTTCAGGGTGGCCGCGTCCTGGCGCGTGATGTCGCCGACGAAGGTGGTCGGGTCCTTCTCGTATTCGTCGCGGGCACGCTTGCAGCAGCGCTCGATGGTGCCCGTCTTGCTGACCAGCAGCTGTTCATCCATGGTTCCCTCGCTGCGGGACGTGGAGGGTCCCGCTCCAAGGGATAACTTACAACAAGAACAACACGGCCGCCGCACAAGTGGGCGCGAGTGCACCCAGCAGCAGGCCGACGGCCCCGATCGACTCGTCGTTGAAGCCGCGCCGCAGCAGCGCGACGCCGGCCGGATTCGGGGCGTTGGCGATGACGGTCAGCCCGCCGCCCGCGACGGCGCCCGCCACGAGCATGTACTGCGCGCGCTCGGACAGCCCGGCGATCAGCGAACCGAGATAGGTCAGCGCGGCGTTGTCCGTGATCGCGGTGAGGCCCAGCGCGCCGAAGAACAGGGCGGTGGGCTGCAGGCGCGCGACGATGGGTTGCAGCCACCATTGCTGCATCCCGCCCAGCACGACGAGACCCGCGAGGAAGAAGCCGACCAGCAGGCCTTCCTTCAGGATCAACGGGTCCTGGTAGCGCGGATACGCGTGCGTGACGCCCATGAACAGCAGGAAGATCCCGAGGAACAATACGGGATGGTGGGCCAGCAGCACGACGGCAATGAGCACGGCCAGGTGGGTGAGCGCCACGAGCGGCGGCACGCGCACGGGCGCCTCGCCCTCGATCGACACGTCGAGCGCGCGCAGGTGCGTGCGCAGCAAATACGTGACGACGGTGGCGTTGACGAGGACCGCGACGAAGGCGCGCCAGCCGAAGTGCGTGAGCATGTGGAGGCTGTCCCAGCCCCACGCCATGGCCACCATCAGCACGGGCGGCGCGGCGTACGACGTCAACGTGCCGCCGATCGACACGTTGACGAACAGGACGCCCAGCGCCCCGTATTTCAGCCATTCCGGCATCCCCTGGCGGAACACGGATGGCGCCAGCATCAGCGCGGCGAGCGTCATCGCGGCGGGCTCCGTGATCAAGGAACCGGCGAGCGGCACGAGCGCGAGGCCGAGCCACGTCTGCGCGATCTCCGTGCGCAGCGGCATCAGCCGCGCGAGCAGGCGCACGAGGGCGCGCGCCGTCTCCAGCACGGGCCGCGACGCCGCGACCACCATCACGACGAACACGAACAGCGGCTCCGTGTAATGGCGCGACTCCGCGTAGTCGATGGCGGCCGCGCTGCCCTCGACGAAGGCCATCGCGAGCATCAGCACGAAGGCCCAGAAGCCGAACACGACTTCCACTTCGCCGAGCAGGTGGAACAGGCCGGCGTGGCGCGGATGGCGGTGCGCGAGGACTTCGAACAGGCGGGTGGCGAAGGTGTGCAGCAGGGCGAGCACGAACAGGATCAGGGCGACCTTGTGCATGGTCGTGGTCATGGGCGGGGTTCCTCGTGTCTGGATATTCCCCCATTGTCCCACGACGGGCGCGAATCCTCAGCCCAGGCTCTCGATATAGCGCTCGTCCACCTGCTCGCAGTACTCGGCGCAGGCGGCGCGCACGGCGGACGCCGCCGCATGGACGGCCACCGACGCGTTCGTGCGCCGGCTCATCGACACGATGATCGGCGGCGGCACGGGTTGCAGCGGCACTTCCACGAATTCGCCGTTCTCGAGATGGCTGCTGACGAACAGCCAGGGAATCGCGGCCACGCCGAAGCCGTTGCGGATCAGCTGGATGATGGCGGCCACGGACGGCGAGCAGGTGATGCGCGTCTGCTCGAGCGGCACCGCGCTCAGGTTGGCGAGCCGGGTGACGATGTCTTCCAGCACCCGGTGCGGCGCGGTGCCGCGGCCGAACGTCAGGATCGGGAACTGCAGCAGGCGCTGGGCCAGGCCTTCCCGCTGCGGCGCCAGCAGGCCCGCCCGTGCGATCCAGCGGACCGGGTACACGGCCAGCGGCTCGGACGTGATCTCGCTGCTGTTGATGCCCTCGATGCCGACCACCAGGTCGAGCTCTCCCGCCAGCAGGCGCTTGTCCAGGGTCGCGCTCGTGTCCACGACGAGATCGATTTCCAGCTCCGGGAAACTGGTGTTCAGCTGGCGCACGGAATGCGCGAGCCAGCTGTGTACCACCGTCTCGATCACGCCCAGCCGCAGCCGGCCCCGCACCGCGCTTTCCGTGCGTGCCGCCTCGCGCAGGCGCCGGGTCGCATCCACGACGGCCTTGGCGTGGTTCAGCAGATAGTCCGCGTTCGGCGTCAGCCGGAATTCGCGGGTGCTGCGGTCGATGAGTTCCGTCTGCAGCTCTTCCTCCAGCGCCTTGATCCGCAGCGAGATCGCCGCCGGCGTCGCGTGCATGGCGCGGGCCGTCGCACGGACGCTGCGCAGCTGGGCGAGGGTGATCAGGGTTTCGAGGAAGCGCGTATTCATGGCGTAAAGAATACTTTAAGAATCAGGAGAACGGAGGGGAGACGCGTTTAGGAAAACTTAACACATGCGATAAAAATAAGTGGCTTGGTGGAACGGCAAACCACATCTATGCTTGTTTCACGTCATTACGATTCGAGAAACCCATGAAACCGATCCAGTTCCGTCACCTGGTCCGCGCGGGAGAGTTTCGCAAGCCGACCGCCGGCGTCTGCGGCGGCTATGCCCAGGCCAACCTCGTCATCCTGCCGGCAGCGCAGGCCCACGATTTTCTCCGCTTTGCCCAGCGCAACCCGAAGGCGTGCCCCTTGCTCGCGGTGGGCGAACCGGGCGCGTGGAACGTGCCGGCGCTCGGCGCGGACCTCGACCTGCGCACGGACGTCCCGGGCTATTACGTGTACCGCGACGGCCAACTGGCGGAGACGCCGGCATCGCTGGAAGGCCTGTGGCGCGACGATCTGGTCGCGTTCGCGATCGGCTGTTCATTCTCGTTCGAGGAGATGCTGCTGGCCGCCGGCATCCCGCTGCGCCACATCGAGCAGGACCGGAACATCGCCATGTACCGCACGAACATCCCGAACGAAGCCGCGGGGGCCTTCGGCGGGAACATGGTCGTGTCCATGCGGCCGTTGAAGGCGCGGGATGCGATCCGGGCGATCCAGATCACGAGCCGCTTCCCCGCGATCCACGGGGCGCCGGTGCACCTGGGCGATCCGCGCCTGATCGGCATCGCCGACCTGGCGCGGCCCGACTACGGCGACGCCGTCGAGGTCATGGCGGACGAAGTGCCCGTGTTCTGGGCCTGCGGCGTCACCCCGCAGGAGGCGATCCGCGCCGCGCACCTGCCGTTCGTGATCACCCATCGCCCCGGCTACATGCTGGTGACCGACATCCCGAATGCAGCGCTGGCGGCGCTGTAAGAAAACACCCACAAACAATGGAGACGACATGAATACACAAGAACTCGCGCAGGATCGCGTGGAGGATGCGGGCCACTTCGGCTGGCTGCGCCAGCTGACCAAGGCCGAGCGCCGCACGTTCATCGGCTGCAAGGTCGGCTATGCGCTGGATGCGATGGACACGCAATTCCTCAGCTTCGTGATTCCCACGCTGATCGCCACCTGGGGCATCTCCAAGGGCGATGCCGGCTTGATCGGCACCGTCACGCTGCTCACGTCGTCGCTGGGCGGCTGGCTGGCCGGCATCCTGTCGGACCGCATCGGCCGCGTGAAGACGCTGCAGTTGACGATTTTGTGGTTCGCGCTGTTCACCGTGCTGAGCGGCTTTGCCCAGACCTTCAACCAGTTGCTCGTGCTGCGCGGCCTGATGGGCTTCGGCATGGGCGGCGAATGGACGGCTGGCGCGATCCTGATGGGTGAAGTCATCCGCGCGAAGGACCGCGGCAAGGCGGTCGGGATGGTGCAGGCCGGCTGGGCCCTGGGCTGGGGCGTGTCGGCGCTGCTGTACGCGTTGATGTTCTCGCTGCTGCCGGCCGAACTGGCCTGGCGCTCGCTGTTCCTGCTGGGGATCCTCCCCGCGCTGTTCGTCATCTACATCCGCCGCTTCGTGGACGAGCCGGACGTCTTCCTGGCCGAGCAGCGCCGCAGCGAGCACGCGGAACAGGCACGGTTCACCGAGATCTTCTCGCCGCGCATGCTGTCGACCACGCTGCGCGCCGTGCTGCTGACGACCGGCGCGCAGGGCGGCTACTACGCGATCACGACCTGGCTGCCCACGTTCCTGAAGACCGAGCGCCACCTGACGGTGCTGGGCACCGGCGGCTACCTGGCGATGGTCATCGCCGGCTCGTACGTCGGCTACATCGTCAGCGCCTATTTGACGGACCGCCTGGGCCGCAAGCGCAACTTCATCCTGTTCGCCGTCGGTTCGCTGGCGATCGCACTGGCCTACACGCGGCTGCCGGTGACGGACAACGTGATGCTGCTGCTCGGCTTCCCGCTCGGCTTCTTCGTCTCCGGCGTCTTCAGCGGCATGGGCGCGTTCCTGACCGAGTTGTTCCCGACCCGCATGCGCGGTTCCGGCCAGGGCTTCTGCTACAGCATGGGCCGCGCGATCGGCTCGCTGTTCCCGTTCGCGATCGGCGCCGCCGGCCAGTCGCTCCCGCTGGGCCATGCCATCGGCCTGTTCTCGGCCGGTGCCTACGGCATCATGATCGTGGCCGCGCTGACGTTGCCCGAGACCCGCGGCAAGCGCCTCGAATCCTGAATCCGCCGGCCGTCACGGCCGCACCCCGCCCCCCTGTACGACGCACACGTGCTTGCACGCCAGGGCAGCGCTTTGCCCGCGCGCCCCGATACTTTGAAGAGGTAAGACCATGCACCAAGAGACCAACCGACACGACACCCCGCGCCCGCGCCCGCGCCCGCGCTGGCAATTCTGGATCGACCGCGGCGGCACGTTCACCGACATCGTCGCGCGCAAGCCCGACGGCGCGCTGGTGACGGCCAAGCTGCTGTCCGAAAATCCCGAGCAGTACCGCGACGCCGCCGTTGCCGGCATCCGCCGCCTGCTCGGCATCGCGCCCGACGCCCCGATCACGCCCGACCTCGTGGAAGCCGTTAAGATGGGTACGACGGTTGCGACGAACGCCCTGCTGGAGCGCAAGGGCGAGCGCACGGCGCTGCTGATCACCAAGGGTTTCAGGGACGCGCTGCGCATCGCCTACCAGAACCGTCCGCGTCTGTTCGACCGCCATCCCGTGCTGCCGCAGCTGCTGTACCAACGCGTGGTCGAAGTGATTGAACGCGTCGGCGCGCACGGCGACGTGGTCAAGGCGCTCGACGTGGCCGCCGTGCGCGCGCAGCTGGCGGGCTTGTACGCCGACGGCTTCCGTTCGGTTGCGATCGTGCTGATGCACGGCTACCGCTACCCCGACCACGAACGCACGATCGCCGCCATCGCCACGGAACTGGGCTTCACGCAGGTCTCCGTCTCGCACCAGGTCAGCCCGATGATGAAGCTGGTCTCGCGCGGCGACACGACAGTCGTGGATGCCTACCTGTCGCCGATCCTGCGCCGCTACGTCGACCAGGTCGCGGCCGAGATGGAAGGCGTGCGCCTGCTCTTCATGCAGAGCAATGGCGGCCTGACGGGCGCGCACCGCTTCCAGGGCAAGGACTCGATCCTGTCCGGTCCCGCCGGCGGCATCGTCGGCATGGTCGGCACGGCGCGCAAGGCCGGCTTCGACAAGCTGATCGGCTTCGACATGGGCGGCACGTCCACCGACGTCTCGCACTACGCGGGCGAACTGGAACGCGAATTCGAGACCCAGGTGGCCGGCGTGCGGATGCGCGCGCCGATGATGAGCATCCACACGGTGGCCGCGGGCGGCGGCTCGGTCCTGCACTTCGACGGCAGCCGGCTGCGCGTCGGTCCGGACAGCGCGGGTGCGAATCCGGGCCCGGCCAGCTACCGCCGCGGCGGCCCCCTGACGGTCACCGACTGCAACGTCATGCTCGGGAAGATCCAGCCCGCGCACTTCCCGGCCGTGTTCGGCCCGCACGCCGACGAGCCGCTCGACGCCGCCATCGTGCGCGAGAAATTCGCGCAGATCGCCGCGCGCATCGAACGCGAGACGGGCCAGCGCCGCACCCCGGAGGAGGTGGCCGAAGGTTTCCTGGAGATCGCGGTTGGCAGCATGGCCAATGCCATCAAGTTCATCTCGGTGCAGCGCGGCCACGACGTGACGGAATACACGCTGGCCACGTTCGGCGGCGCCGGCGGCCAGCACGCATGCCTGGTGGCCGACGCGCTCGGCATGACCCGCATCTTCGCCCACCCGTTCGCCGGCGTGCTGTCCGCGTACGGCATGGGTCTCGCGAGCCAGACCGCGATGCGCGAGCGGACGATGGAAACGGCACTGGCCAGCGACACGGCCGGCGCACTGCGCGCCGCGCTCGATGCGCTGGCGCGGGAAGCGACCGATGAATTGCTGGCGCAGGGCATCGCGCTTGACGCCGTGCGCGTCGTCAAGCGGGCGCACCTGCGCTACGAAGGCACGGATTCCGTCATCATCGTGCAGCACGACAGCGTGGCCTCGATGCAGGTGCAGTTCGAGGAAGCGTACGGCAAGCGCTATTCGTTCCTCATGCCGGACAAGGCGATCGTCGTCGAGGCGATCTCGGTGGAAGCGATCGGAGAAACGGATGCCGGCGCGGCCCACGTCGCCGCTGCCGTGCCGCGCGATGAACCGCTGGCACCGCACGACACGGTGCCCGTGTATTCGGGCGGCCAGTGGCACGACAGCGCGCTGTACCTGCGTGCGCAGACCCGTCCCGGCGACCGCATCGCCGGCCCCGCGATCATCGTCGAGGCGAACGGCACCAACATCGTCGAACCGGGCTGGGTGGCTGAGGTTACGCTCGAGGACAACCTCGTGCTCACGCGCGTCGCGCCGCGTGCGCGCCGCAAGGCCATCGGCACCGAGGCCGATCCCGTCATGCTCGAAGTCTTCAACAACCTGTTCATGAGCATCGCCGAGCAGATGGGCCTGCGGCTGCAGAACACGGCGGTGTCGGTGAACATCAAGGAGCGCCTGGACTTTTCGTGTGCGCTGTTCGATGCCGACGGCAACCTGATCGCCAACGCGCCGCATATCCCCGTCCACCTGGGCTCCATGGGCGCGAGCATCAAGACGGTGATCGAGGCCAATCGCGGCCGCATGCAGGCGGGCGACGTCTACATGCTCAACGACCCGTACCACGGCGGCACGCACCTGCCGGACATCACCGTGATCACGCCGGTGTTCGACCGCGCGGGCGAGAACATCCTGTTCTACGTGGCGTCGCGCGGCCACCATGCGGACGTGGGCGGCATCGCGCCCGGGTCGATGCCGGCGAACAGCCGCAGGGTCGAGGAAGAGGGCGTCCTGATCGACAACTTCCAGCTGGTGCGGGCAGGCCGCTTCCTGGAGCGCGAGACGACGGCGCTGCTGCTGTCGGGCGACTACCCGTGCCGCAACGTCGCGCAGAACATCGCCGACCTGCAGGCGCAGGTGGCCGCGAACCAGAAGGGCGTCGAGGAACTCCTGAAGATGGTCGACCAGTTCGGGCTCGACGTCGTGCAGGCCTATATGCGGCACGTGCAGGACAACGCCGAGGAAGCCGTACGCCGCGTCATCCGCGCCCTGAAGGATGGCAGCTACACGTACCGGCTGGACAACGGCGCCGTGATCAAGGTGGCGATCCGCGTCGACCACGCGGCGCGCACGGCCGACATCGACTTCACCGGCACGTCGCCGCAGCTCGACAACAACTTCAACGCGCCGAGCTCGATCTGCATGGCGGCGGTGCTGTACGTGTTCCGCACGCTCGTCGACAACGACATCCCCCTGAACGCGGGCTGCCTGAAGCCGCTGAACGTGATCATCCCGGCAGGCTCGATGCTCAATCCGCGCTACCCGGCCGCCGTCGTCTCCGGCAACGTGGAAACGTCGAGCTGCATCACGAACGCCCTGTACGGCGCGCTCGGCGTGCAGGCGTCGTCTCCGGGCACGATGAACAATTTCACGTTCGGGAATGCGGAATACCAGTACTACGAGACCATCGCCGGCGGTTCGGGCGCGGGCGACGGTTTCAACGGCACCGACGTCGTCCAGACCAATATGACGAACTCGCGCCTGACCGATCCGGAGGTGCTCGAATGGCGCTATCCGGTGCGCCTGGACAGCTACGAGATCGCGCAGGGCTCCGGCGGCCGCGGACGCTGGCAGGGCGGCAACGGCGGCGTGCGCAGGATCCGCTTCCTGGCGCCGATGACGGCGTCGATCCTGTCCAACAACCGCATCGTCCCGCCGTTCGGCATGGCGGGCGGAGAGCCCGGCCGATGCGGCCGCAACTACGTCGTGCGGGCCGGCGGCAAGGTCGAGGAACTGGGTTTCGTGGCGACGACGGACGTGCAGCCGGGCGACGTGTTCGTCATCGAGACGCCGGGCGGCGGCGGTTACGCGCCCGCCGTGCAGGAGGCTGCCGCAGCCGTCGCCGCCATCCGTGACGACATCCCCGCATAACCACAACGAGAAAGAGCGAATGATGAAAAAAGTATGTTGGGCCGGTGCGCTGGCCGCAGCCTGCATCGACGCCGTTGCCGCCGACAGTGCGGTCAACGTGTACGGCCTGGTCGATGTCGCCATTGTCCGTGAAACCGGCGGCAGCGCCGGCGACGTCACCAAGGTCACGAGCGGCGTAGGCGCCGGCTCGCGGCTCGGCTTCAAGGGGCGCGAGGATCTGGGCGGCGGCCTCGCCGCCGTCTTCCTGCTGGAGAGCGGCTTCCAGGCCGACACCGGCGCGCTGGGACAGGGCGGCCTGCTGTTCGGGCGCCAGGCGTACGTGGGCCTGCAGGGCGGCTTCGGCGCGCTGACGGCGGGCCGCCAGTACACGCCGCACTACCTGACAGTGGTGATGGCCGATCCGTTCGCGTCGGGCTACGCGGGCGATACGAAGAACCTGATCGCCGCGACCGGCAACTCGGCCAGCCGCATGGACAACTCGCTGAAATACGTGTCGCCTGCCATCCGCGGCGTCAGCGCGGAACTGGTCTACGGCGCCGGCGAGGTGGCGGGGGACAGCACGGCCGGCCGGCAGTTCGGCGGTGCGCTCGACTACAATGCCGGCCCGCTGCATGTGCGGCTCGGCTACCACAACCGCAACAACGACACGGCGACCGTCAGGAACACGAGCAACGCGAAGAACACGGTGCTGGCCGCGGTCTACGACTTCGGCGTCGTGAAGGCGCACGTTGCGTATGGCGTCAACAAGGGCCTGAACAGCTCCCTGCTGCGCAATACGGCGAACCCGTACGGGCTGCCCGGCACGCCGGTCGCGTCGACCGACAGCCGTGACATGCTGCTCGGCGCGACGATCCCGTACGGCCCGCACACGTGGATGGTGTCGTGGATCCACAAGGACGACCGCGGCGCGCCGGACCAGGACGCGAGCCAGTACGCACTGGGCTACCGCTACGCGCTGTCGCGCCGCACCGAGCTGTACACCTCGATCGCGCACATCGTGAACCGGCACGGCGCCAGCTACACGGTGGGCAGCGCCATCGAAGGGGGATCGGGGAACGGGGCGGTCGATGTGGGGATTCGCCATGCGTTTTGAAAGCGTTGGCGCATCGATGGACCGGCTGCTGCGATAGCCCTGCATCGGCGCGCCGCGCCCGCGCCGTCCGTCAGCGCAGGTGCGCGCGCAGCCCGGTGACGCCGGGCGCGACGTCGGCGCCAAGCACGTGGCGGTCGGGATAGTCGCCGCCGTTCTGCGGTCGGAACGGCATAGGCGCGTCGCTGAACAAGGTGCGCATGCGCGCCGCGAGGCCGGCCTTCGCCCGCTCGACGCCGTCGGCATCGATGCGGCCGGTGCCGTGGACGGCATACGTGGGCAGCACCTCCATGCCGGGGAAGAACAGCGTGCCGTGCGTGATGGGGAACAGCAGTTCGTCGAGCTGCCCGTTGATGCCGCGCGGGCCGTAGTCCTCGGCGGGCCCGCCCGTCGTGACGGACAACAGCGCGCGCTTGCCCGCGAACCCGCCTTCGCCGTAGCGATGGCGGTTGCCGGCGCCTTGCCAGCCATAGGCCAGGCCGTACGCGTACACACGGTCGATCCAGCCCTTCATGATCGCGGGCATGCCGAACCACCACAGCGGAAACTGGAACACGACGGCGTCCGCCGCCATCAGCTTGGCCTGCTCGGCGCGCACGTCGTCGGGCTGCGTGCCGCTGCTGAAGGCGTGGCCGGATTCGGCGACGAACGACAGGTGCTCGTGATCGACGCGGTCGGGGAAATCGCGCTCGTCGTAGACGGCCTTCCAGCCCATCGCATACAGGTCGGACTGGATCACTTCATGGCCTTGCGCCCGCAATTCGGCGCGCGCGGCTCGGGCCAGTTGCGCGGTGAGCGAGCGGGGATCGGGGTGGGCATGCACGATCAGGACGGTCTTCATCATGGTTCTCCTCGTTGGCGATGAAGGCCATTCTGGGCCGGCTTTCCGAGGCCGGGAATGCCCGTCGGCTTATGGGGTAGTATCCAAAAAATGGATATCAAACGCCTCGACTTCAACCTGCTCGTCACCCTCGACGCGCTTCTGGCCGAGCGCAGCGTGAGCCGCGCGGCGCAGCGCCTGAACCTGAGCCAGCCCGCGCTGAGTGCCCAGCTGGCGCGCCTGCGCGAGATGCTGGGCGACCCGCTGTTCATCCCGAGCCACCGCGGCATGACGCCCACGCCGCTGGCCCTGGGCCTGCAGGCGCCGCTGGCCGCGGCGCTGGCGCAGTTGCGCGACGTCGTGACGTCCGCGCGCGCCTTCGATCCGGCGCGCGACCGCTTCACCGTCCACGTGGCCTGCTCGGACTACGTGCAGTCGGCCTTGCTGCTCGACTTCACGCTGGCGCTGCGCGACGAAGCGCCTGGTGTGCGCCTCGCCCTGCACGCGCTCGACACCGCGCGCCTGGAAGCGCGGATGGAGCAGGGCGCCGTCGACCTGGCCGTGCTGACGCCGGAGGGTATCGCCGACGCCCTCCGTTCGCGTCCGCTGTTCGAGGAACGCTACGTCTTCATCGCCCGCCGCGGCCACCCGGCCCTGCGCCGTCCACTGGACGTACGCCGCTTCTGCGACCTCGACCACGTGATGGTGTCGCCGCGCGGCGGCGGCTTCACGACGCCCGTCGACGACGTGCTCGATGCGCAGGGGCTGCAGCGCCGGGTCGTCGTCTCGGCGTCGACGTTTCACGCGGTGCTGGAGCTGGTGGAACGGTCCGACCTCGTCGCGCTCGTGCCGGCGCGCATGGTGGAGGGGCGCACCCACCGCCTGCGCGTGCTGGCGCCGCCGCTGGAGGTGCCCGGGTTTGCCATTCATCTCGCTTGGCATAACCGGAATCATCGGGATGTGGCGCAGCGGTGGGTCAGGGAGAGGTTGGTGGCGTTTGCGCGGGCGGCGCATGAAATTGATTGATCCGGTATTTCATCAATCGGGACAACCATAATGCAAAAACGGATTCGCGCCGAACACGAATCCGTTTTTTATTGTCGGTGTCAACGCCCATGCTATCCGCGTGGTGCGTGCCGATAATTAGTCAGGCATCAAATCGCGCGGATATCGCCCGCTTTTTCGCCTTTTGGCCCAGTCGAGCGCACGAACGAGACACGCTGGTTTTCGGCCAGGCTCTTGAAACCTTCCGATTGAATGTCCTGGAAATGGGCGAACAGATCGCCGCCGCCTGCGTCAGGCGTAATGAAGCCGAAGCCCTTGGAATCGTTGAACCATTTTACGGTGCCGGTTTGCGTCGTCATGTTGAATCCTTTTAAATGAAATGCATGGGCAAAAACGCCCGGAACGCACGTTCGACCAAGAGGAGTAACGAAGGAAATCAAACAGGACCGCCGGCAGGCAGGACGGGAGAGAAAGGCCAACAATAACGACGACTTGATGCAGTGCCGGACGAAAGATACTTTACTTTTCCCGGTTCACCTAATCATTTTCGTTTTATTTTTCTTGGCGGATGTCGCCAAACAGTCGTTGCGTCGGCAGCGCCACTGTTATGATGATCCATTGCCCCTTCGGCCGCGTCGAGGAATCGGGTCGTTTTCGGAGCTTTTGGAAATGCAACAATATCGTCTCGCCAATTTCATTCGCGACAATATGGAGCCTATTCTTCAGGAATGGGAAGATTTTGCGCGCACGATCGAACCACCGGCCCTGACGATGGATGACGAGGCGTTGCGCGACCATGCGCGCCTGATGTTGCTTGCGTTTTCGGCGGACCTGGACAGCGCCCAGTCCGACCAGGAGCGCGTGACCAAGTCCAAGGGGCTGGGCCGGCGCGGGCACGGCGATTCGGCTGCCGAAACGCATGCCGAGGCACGCTTGCTGTCGGGCTATACGGTGGCGCAACTGGTGTCCGAGTACCGTGCCTTGCGCTCGAGCGTGCTCGCGCTCTGGGGCAAGACGGTCGAAGGCAACCGGGAAGGCGGCATGGGCGACGTGATGAAAGACATGATGCGTTTTAACGAAGCCGTCGACCAGGCCGTGGCCGAGTCGGTTGCGCGGTACGAGCAACTCGTCAAGCGGTCGCAGAACATGTTCCTGGCCATCCTGGGACATGACTTGCGCAATCCCCTCGGCACCCTGGTCAGCGGATCGAGCTTCGTCATGCAGGCTGCCGACATCCCGCCCAAGTACATCCTCGCGGCGACACGGATGTTCAGCAGCGCCAAACGCATGAGCAAGCTGGTCAACGACCTGATCGACTTCACGCGCAGCCACCTCGGGCCGGGCATGCCGATCCGGGCGCGGCAGGGCAGTCTGGTGGCGGTATGTGGACAGGTCGTCGACGAATTACGGACCTTCCACCCGGAGCGGCGCATCGAGTTCCAGGCGCCGCCGGAACTGGACGCCGTGTTCGACGATGGCCGCATTGCGCAGATGCTATCCAACCTCATCGGCAATGCCATCCAGTACGGCAGTGCGGATGCCCCCGTCAAGGTCAGCCTGAGCGGCAACGACGATGAGATTGTCGTCGTCATCAACAACCAGGGCCCGCCGGTCCCGCCCGACAAGATCTCGAGCATCTTCGAACCGCTGGTCCGCGTTGCCGCCAATATCCACGGCGATCAGGCCGAGCGCACCAGCCTTGGCATCGGCCTGTTCATCTCGCGCGAAATCGTGCTCGCCCACGGCGGACAGATCAGCGTTGCGTCGAATGCGGAAAACGGAACGACCTTCACGGCGACGATACCGCGTAATCCGAAAAAAACGCGGTCGACCGACGTCGTGGCCAATCTGCCGGGCAGGGTGGCGCCGTGACCCGGCATGTTTTCAAGCCGACCGTTTTCGATCGTCGTCATGGTGCCGGACGGCCAATCATTTCCGGAAGAATTAGGAATCGGCCGGCAGCATTTCAATAATTACTGTATCTTGTGTTCGCGTGGCCTGGATGATTGTTCTCCCTGCCATGTCTCTTCCGGGCGGTCCTGTCCTCTTCTGTTCATCTTTTCCCGCAATGCGCGTTACCCGTCCACATGGAAGGGCGAACGATAGTCCGGGCCGTTCATCCCAACACAACCATAAGGCTGGAAACAGAACCGCAATGAATGATGGAAAATTCTACGATATGGATGATGCGGTGGCGGCCATGGAAGTGCTCCACGCCGCGCTGACGTACGATCTGGAAGAACTGGAAACGAAAATCCGCACATTGGGCCATTCGCCGGCCGTCGTGCCCATGCGCGACAATCAGGAACACGCAGGATATTACGAAACTCGTGCGGCTTTGCACAGCGGGTTGTGCAGTATCGCCGAAGTGCTGGCCTGGATTCAGTGGAAAACGGAGGAGGATCCGGAAGGCGACGTTGCTGTTGCAGTTCAACCATTGCCGTCGCTGCGTGGATGCTCGATCCATTGACCACAAGCGTCGTCGTTCTCATCCATCGCTAAGGGAGAAATAAAATGAGTAAAAGTCAGGACGCAAAGAAATCCGGAAAGAAAGAACCGGCCAAGACGGCAAAGGAAAAAAAGGCGGACAAGAAAATAAAAAAGGAAGAGAAAAAGCGCCTGCAGTGATCCCGCTGCAAAAACCGCGCCCCTGGGCCGTCGGCGCCATGCCGCGGCCCGGACGGTCGCGCCCGGCGGGGGCCGTCAGCCATAGGCATGCAGTTCACGTGCGACATTGCGGAGCACCTGTATGCCGGACCGTTCGGCCCGGTCGCACCAGTCGACCAGGTAGGCGAGCAGTTCCTGCGGTGGCGCCAATTTCCATTCCCACAGTTGGCTCAGCTCTTCGCGCATGCGTTGCACGTGGCCCAGCCACTCGTGCTGGCTGAACAAGGTGGCCAGCGCATGCTTTTCGGCGCTGGACAGATAGGCCGGCTCGCGACGCAGCAGGCGCTCGGCCTGGCGGCGCGAGCGCGGACCGAGGCGGCTGCCGGATCCGCACCGGAGTTCTTCCCGCAAGGCGCGCACCGTCATGACGCCAAAGCTGCGCATGAGATGGTGGCGGTAGTCGCCGACGCCGGCAACGGTCCGTTCGGTCAGCGGCAGATGGCGTTTTACCGAGGGAGGAATGGGCACGACCGCGCGGACGCGCGCCAGGCCGAGCGCCTGGAGCAGACGGATATAGCACCAGCCGATATCGAGTTCGAACCAGCGCGCGGACAACTTGGCCGACGTCGGGAACGTATGGTGGTTATTGTGCAGTTCCTCACCGCCGATGAGAAGGCCGACAGGCACGATATTGGTGGCGGCATGCGGGCCATCGAAGTTGCGGTAGCCGCGGTAATGGCCGAGGCCGTTGATGATGCCTGCGGCGCACACGGGAATCCACAGCATCTGCACGCCCCAGACGCTCGCACCGATCGCGCCGAACATCAGCACGTCCGCCACGAGCAGGAGGCCGGTCCCTTGCCACGTATAACGCGAGTAGACATGGCGCTCCAGCCAGTCGTCCGGGGTGCCTGCGCCGTAACGCTGCAGCGTCCCCGGGACGCGCGTTTCGCGCCGATACAATTCCGCGCCCTGGAACAGGACCTGCCTGATGCCGAACAATCCCGGGCTGTGCGGGTCGCCTTCCTTGTCGCAGTGCGCGTGATGCTTGCGGTGGACCGCCACCCATTCGCGCGTGACCATGCCGGTGGACAGCCATAACCAGAAGCGAAAAGCGTGGGCCACCGCGGGGTGCAATTCGAGCGCGCGGTGTGCCTGGCACCGGTGCAGGTAGACGGTCACGGCGACAATCGTCAGGTGCGTGGCCAGCAAGGTGTAGCCGATGATCCGCCAGGCATTCCACTGGAGCATGCCACCGTCGAGCAACTGCAAAACGTGGTTCATGAGTACTCCCGGGAAAATGTGGAAACGGGTCTGCCCGTCGCCACCAGTGTAGTGGGATCGGGACGGCGCGTCGCTGTCTTGATGTGCGGCACGCACCCGGACCGCGCCGGCGCCGCGGTGCGGAGGGCATCACGCTGCAGCGGCAGCCTTAATTGCCGGTATCCAATACACAAAAATACTTTCGCAAATTACCGGCACGTGCATCGAAAAGAGCGCATAGTGTGTGACTTGCACGCGATCTTCAGCGATCGCCACTCTTCCAGACAGCATGCGCTGTTCTGCCCAGGCCGCCAAGCGTAACGACGCACTCCATCCGGCGCGGCCGCACCCCGAACGTTTTTCACTTTATTTTTTCACTTTATTAAAGGTACCCCATGTATCCATTTCCGCAATCCGTCAATCCTTCGCTGCGCTCGCATATCGATGCCCAGATCGCCTTCTTCAATGAATTCTCCCAGGCCGTGTCGCGCTCCTTCCAGCAGGTCGGCCGGCTGAACATGCAGCTGAGCCAGGCCCTGTTCGAGGAAGCCGCCAACGTCGGCCAGCGCTTGCTGACGGCCGAGCGCCCGACCGACGCGGTGTCGGTTGCGGCGGCGCAAGCCCATCCCGCCAGCGAAAAACTGCGCGCCTATCAGCAGCACCTCTCGCAACTGGTCGCTTCCACCCAGGTGGACCTGACGCGCGTCGCCGAACAACATGTGCAGGAAACGTCCCGTACCGCCCGTGCGCTGGCGGACGACGTGACCCGTGCCGCCACCGAGGAAACGGACAAGAGCCTGCGCCAGCAGGAGGACGCCATCAAGAATTTCCGCGATCCGTTCAAGCAGGAAGGTGGGCGCGGCGACAAGGCTGGCGCACAGTTCCAGGGCAATCTGCAAAGCGGCGGTGACGAGGCGGGGGCCGGCGTGGAAGCCGATGGGCCGGCCGGCAAAGTCAGCGTCCAGGGCAGTATGCAGGGCAACCCGGCCCGTCACGCCGTGAACAAGAACGCCCAGTCGCGCTGATCTTCCTTCATGCCCCGGCCCTGCGGGGCCCTCTTGCGGCGGCGATGACCAAGCGGTCTCGCCGCCGCATTTTTTCTACAGGAGACGCGTATCAGTATCCGCTCAGCGAGGAGTCAACCGATGTTCAGTACCGTATTCGACGCCTGGTCGTCACTAGCCATGCTGCCCTGGAACGGCATGGCCGCCGATCCCCCGCCTGCGGGGACGTTCGCGTCCGGGCGGCATGAGGACGAGGAACGTGTCCTGCAGTACCGGCTGTTCGTTCCCAGCGGCGCAGGGACCGGGCCCATGCCGCTGGTCGTGATGCTCCACGGCTGTGGACAGGATGCCGCCGATTTCGCCCGCGGCACGGGCATGAACGCGCTGGCCGAGGCGTACCGGTGTCTGGTCCTGTATCCCGAGCAGTCCTGCGGCGCACACTGGAACCGGTGCTGGAACTGGTACGACCAGGCCCACCACCGGCGCGGCGCGGGCGAGCCGGCGCTGATCGCGGGACTCACCCGCCGCATCATGGCCGAACATGCGGTCGACGCGGGGCGCGTCGCGGTCGCCGGACTGTCGTCGGGCGGTGCGATGGCGGTCATCCTGGGACGCACCTATCCCGACCTGTTCAGCGCGGTCGGCTGCCACTCCGGCCTGGCCCACGGCAGCGCGACCAGCAGCGCCGGCGCGATGCAGGCCATGCGGGACGGCCCCGACCCCGCCACACTGGCGCAGGCCGGCCCCCACGCCGGCCTGCCGGTCATCGTCTTCCACGGCGATGCCGACGCCACGGTCAACCGCAGGAACGGCAGCGGCGTGGTGCGCCAGTCCGTCGGCAGCCATGCCGCGCACAGGCGGGATCAGCGTACCGACATCGTGATCGTGGAAGAAACGGGCTGCACCGGCGGACGGAAGTTCACGCGCCGGATTCACCAGGAAAAAACCGGCGGCGTGCTGGCCGAACAATGGACCGTGCACGGCACCGGCCACGCGTGGTCGGGCGGCAATCTGGATGGCAGCTACACCGACATGCGCGGCCCCAATGCCAGCGAGGAAATGCTGCGCTTCTTCATGAGCCATCCGGCCGCGGCCTAGCATCGGCCTGATCCGGCGCGTGGCTGGCGGACTGTGTCTGCCCGATCGTTTCGTTGTTCACATTCTGGCATTCAACAAGATCAACCTTGCCAAAACCTGATGAGAATAGTACTGTATGTTTATACAGTATTTCTTCGCATCAAACATGAATTGCTCAGGTTCAATATCTGCAGCGCCGGAGTCCTTGCACCCGTCGCTCTGGTTCGCTTCGCAGCTGGCACGCGCTGATACGCGCTGCGTCGACACGGGCCATCTCGCGTTGTCGACCCATTTGCCGGGCGGCGGCTGGCCGACGGGGGTCCTCGTCGACCTGCTGCTGCAACAATCCGGCATCGGCGAGATGCGCCTGCTGCGTCCGGCACTGGCGGCCGTCGCGGCGCGGCGCGTCGTGTTGCTGCAGCCGCCACATCCGCCCCAGGTGTTGGCGCTGGCCACGCTCGGGGTGCCGCCGTCGCAACTGATCTGGCTGCGTACGGGCAGCACGTCCGACGCGCTGTGGGCGGCCGAGCAGGTGCTGCGCAGCGGCAGTTGCGGCGCGCTGCTGTTCTGGCAAAACCACGTGCGCGGCGAACACCTGCGCCGGCTGCACCTGGCGGCGCAGGCGGGGGAGACGCTGTTCTTCATGATGCGGCCCCTGGCGGCCAGGCAGGACGCGTCGCCCGCACCGCTGCGCCTGGCCTTGCGGCCGCAGCCCGGTGGCATCGAGATCGCGTTCGTGAAACGCCGGGGGCCGCAGCGCGACAAGACCCTGTTCCTTCCATTGACTTCCTACCTGCCCAATCGCCATGCGCCTGTGGATCGGACTGCACCTGCCCCTGTTGCCGCTCGAAGTGTTCGCACCGAGCTGGTCCACTGACAGCGGCAGCGTCGTGCTCGAACGGGAGCGCGTGCTGCTGGCCTCGCCGTCCGCGCTGGATGCAGGCGTGCATGCGGGCATGCGCCGCGGCGGCGTCGTGATGCTGCTGCCCGACGCCCGCGTCCACGTGCGCGCGCCGGCGCTGGAAGCGGACGCGCTGCGGGCAGTGGCGCTGACCCTGCTGCAGTACACGCCGCAGGTCACCGACGGCCAGGAGGCGACGCTGCTGCTGGACGTGGGCGCCAGCCTGCGCCTGTTCGGCGGCGTGCGCGCGCTGTGCCGTCGCGTGCATGCGAGCGTGCGTGCGCTGGGCTTCACGGCATCGCTCGCATGCGCGCCCACCGCGCGCGGGGCATGGCTGATGGCGCGCGCGAATGCGGGGCGCGTCGTGCAGGTGGAATCGCTGCTGCGCCGCCTCGACCGGCTGGCCGTGGCGCTGATGCCGGCGTCGCGTCCGTTCGCCGACTGGTTCGACGGCATCGCCTGCCGCACGCTGGGCGACCTGCGCCGCTTGCCGCGTCCCGGCCTGCAGCGACGTTGCGGACGGGCGCTGCTCGACGAGCTCGACGCCGCCTATGGCCTGACGGTCGAGTTGTTCAAGTGGATCTCCCCGCCCGAGACGTTCCGTGCGCGCCTGGAACTGTACGACCGCATCGACGATGCCGAGCTGTTGCTGGCAGGCGCTCAATGCCTGCTGGCGCAGTTGACGGGCTGGCTGTGCGCACGCCAACTGGCGGTGGAGCGCATCGTGCTGCAGCTGGAGCACGAACGGGGCAGGGTGGCGCGCGCACCGACGTGCGTCGACGTCGTGCTGGCCGAGCCCACGTGGCGCGACGAGCACCTGGTCCGCCTGCTCAGGGAACGTCTGGGCCGGCTGGCGCTGGAGGCGCCCGTGATCGGCCTCGCGCTGGAAGCCATGCAGGTGCGGCCGATGGCGCCGCCGAACGCGTCGCTGTTTCCCGAACCGGGCGGCAGCGACGACGACCGCATGCGCATGCTGGAATTGCTGGCGGCGCGCCTGGGTGCGGAAAACGTCCTGCAGCCGCTGCCGCTGGCGGATTACCGCTCCGAGCAGGCGAATGTCTGGGTGCCGGTCCAGCAGAAAGTCAGCGACAAGGCGCGCAACGCCCAGTTGCCGTCCGACCTGACGAGCCTGCCGCGTCCGACGTGGCTGCTGCCCAGTCCCATCGCGTTATTGATGAAGGGGCACTATCCGTTCTACGGCACGCCGTTGCGGCTGGCGTCGAGCGCCGAGCGCATCGAAGCCGGCTGGTGGGATGGTCCGGAAGCGCGCGACTATTTCATCGCCGAAGGGCAGGATCATGCGCTGTACTGGGTGTATCGGGAGCGGATCGGTACCGGCGAGGACGGGCCGAGGTGGTTCTTGCATGGACTGTTCGGGTGAATGGACTCCTATGCAACGGATGACGCATTCCCCGCATTTCAAGCAAACATTCCCCGCTTGTCCCACAATGCGCATGACAGCACCACCGCTTTCAAGAACGCATACAGAACCCACCATGCTCACCGAACGTATCGACTTCCCCGGCCCGCACGGCAAACTCTCCGCCAAGCTGGACGCCCCCGACGGCACCCCGCGCGCCTACGGCATCTTTGCCCACTGCTTCACCTGCAGCAAGGACGTGTTGGCCGCCACGCACATCGCGCGCGGTTTAGCAAGCCACGGCGTGGCCGTGCTGCGCTTCGATTTCGCCGGCCTCGGGGCCAGCCATGGCGATTTCGCCGACACCAATTTTTCCTCGAACGTCGAGGACCTCGTCACGGCCGCCGATTACCTGCGCGATCATTTTGCGGCGCCGCGCCTACTGATCGGCCACAGCCTCGGCGGCGCGGCCGTGCTGGCGGCGGCCCAGCGCGTGCCGGAAGCGCGGGCCGTCGTGACGATCGCGGCGCCCAGCGACCCGCACTACGTCGTGAACAAGCTGCTGTCCGAACACCTCGACACGATCGCCCGGGAAGGCGAGGCGCGCGTGAAGCTCGCGGGGCGCGATTTCAACATCCGCCAGCATTTCGTCGAGGACGCGGGCAGCCACCAGCTGCACGACAAGATCGCCACGCTCGGGCGCGCGCTGCTCGTGATGCAGGCGCCGCAGGACGACACTGTCAGCATGGACAACGCCACCCGCATCTTCGAACTGGCGCAGCATCCGAAAAGCTTCGTGTCGCTGGACGGCATGGACCACTTGATTTCCCGGCGCGAGGACGCGGCCTATGTCGCGGGCGTCATCTCGGCGTGGAGCGCGCGCTACCTCGGACCGGGAGCGGCGCATGCGTGACTTCGAACGGCGGCGCGACCGCTTCGACTTCTTCGACCGCATGGAAAGCCCCGCGGTGAACCTGTGCTTCACGCTCGACGTGCCGGATTTCCGGCCCTGGTGCAAGGCGCAGGAGCTGGCACCGTTCCACGTGATGCTGTGCGCCGTCCTGCGCGCCGTGCTGAAGGTCGAGAATTTCCGCTACCGCATCGTGGACGGCGAGGTCATTCGCATCGACCGTCTCGTGCCGTCGTTCACCGTGATGAACCAGCACGGCGACCTGAATTTCGCCCAGTTCGACTGGACCGACGACGTGCGCGAATTCGTCGCGCGCGGCCAGGCGGCGCGGGAGCAGGCCTCAAGCATGACGGAATTGAACATCAAATACCGCACGATGTCGCCGCGCGACGCGAAGGACCAGGTGTTTGTCACCTGCATGCCGTGGCTCGATTTCACCTCGATCCAGCATCCGATGGCGTCACTGGCCACACCCGACATCCCGTCGCTGGCCTGGGGCCGTTTCCGCGACGGGCCCGACGGCCTGCAGCTGCCGTTCTCCGTGCAAGCCCATCACGGCTTCGTCGACGGCTGGCACATCCACTTGCTGGGCCGCCAGGTGGCCGCCGAGCTGGCGGACATCATCCGCTGACGCCCGCCGTTCAGTCGCCGCCACCGCCACCGCAGCTGCCGCCACAGCTACTACCGCAACTGCTGCCGCAATTGCTGCCGCAGCTGCAGCCGCCGTGGCTCGCGCTCCCGCTGTCGCTGCCGGCGTCGCTGCTGCCAAACGAGAGGTCGCCGATGCCGCCGCAGGAACTGCCATCCGTCGCGGTGTCGCGCCGGCGCAGGTGGGCTGCGAGGAGTGCACTGTCGACGAGGCCCGCCGCGTACAAGGCCGTCAGCGCGAGCTCGGGATGCGGCGTGGCGCGCCACATGCCGCGTCCCCGTTCGTTCAGCCGCGCATAGTGGATCTCGCCGGCCCGGTTCCAGTATCCGTGCCCGCCCGGCATGCGCAAGGCGCCATCGAGGCCGAACAGCGCGGGCAGGCGTAAGCTGCCCGGCTTGACGCCATCGTGCGCGCAGCAGGTCGCGAACGTGTGGAGGAGGGCGCCGTCGGCCAGCGCCGCCCGTTCGACGTGCGGCACCGTCGTGCCGAAGTGGCGTCGGCAAAATATCTCCAGCGAGATCGGGTTCCAGCGCAGCCAGGCGTGCCACACCGAGTCGGCCGCATCGGAGGGCAGGGCGCACGGACGGTCGCTGCTTCCGACCGCGTCGAAGAACCGCAGCAGCCCTTCCGCCGCGCGGACATAAAAAAAGGCATCCGTCCGGATGCCTTCGTATTCGCGCGGCGCGCTCGCGCGCCAGTAACTCTCCAGTCCCGCCGGCAGGTCCGCCAGCGCGGCCTGCCAGGGTGACGTGCGCCGCAGCCGTGCGGCGCGCAGTGTGTTCAGCCATCCCATTTTGCCTCCTGGTCGTGTTGTTGTCGGCACCTTCAACCTAGCAGGCTTTTATGACAGGATGATGACTTACCGCAGGGCCGCGAAGATCGCCTCCAGCCGGTCCTTCGTGCCCGGAATGCGCTCCAGGCGCGGGTAGCGCAGGCCGTCGCGGTAGTCGAGTGCGATCGTGCGCAGCACGCTGCCCTTTTTGATCAGCAGGCGAATGGGCTTGCCATCCTTCGCCTCCTTGATCGCTGCCTTCAGCAACTCCGGCTTGTAGACGCGATCATTGACGGCCATGACGGTCGAGTTGGCGGCCAGGCCCGCGCGGAATGCCACGCCGTCCCATACGACGTTGCGCACGGCGCCGTCCTGCGCGACCGAGAAGCCCAGCGAATACGTCAGGTCCAGCGCCTTGTTGCGTTCCTCCATGCCTTTCACGTAGTCCGTCGGCGTCTCGGTGTAGACGAGCTTCCAGCCGGCGCGTGCGAGGCCGTCCAGCGGGGCACCCGGGCCGTGGCCGTCCAGCTTCGTGCGCAGGAATGACGCCCAGTCGTACGGCTGCACCTTGTTCAGCGTCGCGACGACGTCGTCGAACGTGTAGAACGCGGGCAGGTGGCTGCCGTTGTTCACGCCGTAGAAGGCACGGGCGAAATCGTCCAGCGAGCGCCTGTCGCCGGACATTTCGCGGATGCGCATGTCGACGTCCAGCCAGATCAGCATGCCCTCGACATAGTAATCCTCGCTGCGCTGCCAGTTCGCCCAGCCGAGCGGGCGGCGCGCGTTCATGATCGGATCGTAGACGGTGTCCTGCACGGTGCGCCACGCGCGTCCGGCCACGCTGTCGTAGCGCGCCGCGCTCGCGGCCAGCGCGTCGCGCGCGCCCGCGGGCGAGACGAGGCCGGAACGCGCGGCCAGCACGTTGCCCCAGTACTGGGTCTGGCCCTCGTACACCCACAGCAGCTCGTTGTCCATCGGGGTGTTGAAGTTGGGGACGTTCTGGCCGGCCGGGCGGCGGAACTTGCCGTCCCACGAGTGCGTGTACTCGTGCGGCAGCAGCTCGCGTCCGGCCTCGCCCTTCGCCCACTCGGTGAAATAGCCCGGCTTGATGCCGTTCTCGCTGGACTGGTGGTGCTCGCGGCCGATGCCGCCGAATTCGTCGGACAGCGCGAGCAGGAAGTCGTAGTGGTCGTAGTGATACGAACCATACAGTTTATACGCTTGTTGCACGAGCGCGCGGTGCGGCGCGATCTGCTCGGGCTTCGCTTCCAGGCTTTCCGGCGTGTCCGCAAAGACGTTCAGCGTGACGCGCACCTTGGCGCCCGGGTCGAGGTCGAAGCGCTTGACGTAGCGGCCCGCGAACAGCGGGGAGTCCATCAGGGTCTCCAGGTCGCTCGTCTTGAAATGCACGTCGTCGCCGGCGCGGTTGTCCGTCTCCAGCGCCGTTGCATACTGCCAGCCCGCGGGCAGCTTGAGGTTCGCCTGCACGTTGACGCCGCGCGCGACGTAGCCGGCCGGGTACAAGGTCGTCGAGATCCACTGCACGCCCAGGATGTCGTCCGTCATCGTGATGCGGCCCTGGCCAGTATCCAGCGGCGACAGGTACTGGTAGTCCGCTTCCAGGGTGGTGGCGCCTTCCGGGACGGTCAGGTGGAACGCGTACACGTGCAGCGGATCGCGCGTCCACGCGACGGGCTTGCCGTTCGCCGTGAACTTCAGGCCCGCCAGCTGCGTGATCGGGCCGTTCGGGCCGTGGTTCGCGGGCAGCCATTGCGGATACAGCAGCGTGAGGGGGCCGGGCTTCACCGGGATCGTCATGTGCATGCGGAAGATCTGCTGCGACAGGTCGGTCGCGTCGACGTTCAGCACCATGGTGCCGGGGTAGGGCTGGTCGACGGGGGCAGGTACGTCGGCACGGGCCGGGAAGGCCAGCGCCAGCGCGAGCGCGGTGGCCGAAACGGTGGAAGCGAGCTTGAAGATCGACATGGCTGAAAACCTGGGGAAGAGACGCAAACGGCCGAGTGTAGCACCGCGCGCGACACCGGCATTCCGCCGGGCAGCGATCCAAACGAAATTTTAAAAATGGCCAATAAAAAGATATTTTGTACGGCTTGAAAACACGGCAGGGGGCCATTAGATTGGTTCCAGCGGATGCTCATGAGAGGTCCGGCAACTTATCGCTTGTACTTTTTAAAGGATATCGAATCATGCGTACTTTTGACCTGTCTCCCCTGTATCGCTCCGCAATCGGCTTCGACCGTCTGGTGAACCTGCTCGAGCAACGCGCCGAAAGCGCGCCGAGCTACCCGCCGTACAACATCGAACTGGTTTCGGAAGACAAATACCGCATCGTGATGGCGCTCGCCGGCTTCACCCGCAACGAGATCGAGATCACGTCCGAACGCGACACCCTGCTCGTCACCGGCCGCAAACAGAAGGACGACGTGCAGCGCACCTTCCTGCACCGCGGCATCGCCCAGCGCGATTTCGAACAGCGCTTCCAGCTGGCCAACCACGTGAAGGTCGTCAGCGCCGGCTTCGACAACGGCATCCTGACCATCGAACTGGTGCGCGAAGTGCCGGAAGCGTTCAAGCCGCGCAAGATCGCGATCGCGGACGCCAACGGCAACACCGACAACGTGCAGGTGCTCGAGCAACCGCAGCAACAGCAGCACGCCGCGTAATCGCGTCGTCACGTAACACGTAAAAAAGGCGCTTCGGCGCCTTTTTGCATTTACGGTAGGGTGGACGGCTTGCCGTCCACGCGTTCAACACGCGTTCGATTTGCCGCGGCTTGTTCAACGTCGCCGAACGCGTGGACAGCGGAGCTGTCCACCCTACGGGATGCCGCTGCTTCCCGAAAATTAAGGGATGTCTAAGACTGCTGCGCCAATATACTTCCTACGAAAAGAGCAGTTTTCGAATCCACTTTTTCCAATCTAGGAGCACGTAAATGCATAACGAAGGTGCCGTTACTGCCATCACCGCAAAACGTCTCACGCTGGCCTTGATCGTGGCCGGTGTCATTGGCGGAGCGGTGGGCGCGATCGCAGTCGAACACAATAACGCCACGGCTGCAGCCGCCGCAGCGGCCACCGCGCCCGTGGCAGCAAGCCCCGCGCCCGTAGCGGCCACGCCCGCGCCCGTGGCGGGCAATCCGGTCGGCGTGGCATTGCCCGACTTTACCCAGATCGTCTCGCACAACGGCCCGGCCGTCGTGAACGTCCGCGTCGTCGGCACGACCAAGGTGTCGCAGCGCCAGATGCCGCAGTTCGACGAGGACGATCCGTTCTTCGAATTCTTCCGCCGCTTCCAGCCGCAGCAACCGCGCGGCGGCGGCCGCGGCGAACTCGTTTACGGCGCCGGATCGGGCTTCATCGTCAGCCCGGACGGCGTCATCCTCACCAACGCGCATGTGGTGCGCGATGCCGACGAAGTCACGGTCAAGCTGCAGGACCGCCGCGAATTCCGCGCGAAAGTCCTCGGCTCCGACCCGAAGACCGACGTCGCCGTCCTCAAGATCGACGCGAAGAACCTGCCCGTCGTCCCGATCGGGAACACGCGCAACCTGCAGGTCGGCGAATGGGTGCTGGCCATCGGTTCGCCGTACGGCCTCGAAAGCAGCGTGACGGCCGGCGTCGTGAGCGCGAAAGGGCGCTCGCTGCCGAACGATCCGGTGCCGTTCATCCAGACCGACGTGGCCGTCAACCCCGGTAACTCGGGCGGTCCGCTGTTCAACACGCGCGGCGAGGTGGTCGGCATCAACTCGCAGATCTACAGCCAGACGGGCGGCTACCAGGGCCTGTCGTTCGCGATCCCGATCGACGTGGCCGTGCGCATCAAGGACCAGATCGTCGCCACCGGCAAGGTGCAGCACGCCAAGCTCGGTGTCGTGATGCAGGACGTGAACCAGGCCTTCGCCGATTCGTTCAAGCTGGAGTCGCCGGACGGCGCGCTCGTCGCGAACGTGGAACGCGGCGGCGCCGCCGACAAGGCCGGCCTCAAGGCGGGCGACGTGATCCGCAAGGTGAACGGCCAGTCCATCGTCGCCTCTGGCGATCTGTCGGCCATCGTGTCCGTCGCGAAGCCGGGCGACAAGCTGGGGCTGGACGTCTGGCGCGACGGCAAGATCATGCACCTGAACGCCACACTGGCCAATGCGACCGACAAGGGAGATCCCATCGGTCGCGACACCCTGGCCAGCAAGGATAGCGGCGCCAAGCTGGGCCTCTCGCTGCGTCCGCTGGACCCGGTGGAACGCCAGCAGGCCGGACTGCCGGCGGGCCTCGTGATCGAGGACGCGGGCGGCGCGGCGCAGGCGGCCGGCGTGCAGCCGGGCGACGTCCTGCTCGCGGTGAACGGTCGGCCGGTGACGTCGGTGGCGCAGGTGCGCGACGTCGTGGGCAAGTCCTCGAAATCCGTGGCCTTGCTGATCCAGCGCGGGGATGAGAAGATCTTCATCCCGGTGCGGATCGGCTAAGACGTTACTGTCGTGTCGTACCGGCAGGGTTTGTGAAAATCGGGAGATGGAATGCGGCTGCTGCTGGTGGAAGACGATACGATGATCGGCGAAGTGGTGCTCGACCTGCTGCGGGCCGAGCACTACGCCGTCGACTGGGTCAAGGACGGCGAGATGGCCGACACGGCCCTCATGCAGAACCAGAACTACGACCTCGTCGTGCTCGACCTGGGCCTGCCCCGCAAGGACGGGCTCGAGGTCTTGCGCGCGATGCGCGCGCGCAAGGACCGCACGCCGGTGCTGGTCGCCACGGCGCGTGACGCCGTCGCCCAGCGCATCGCCGGGCTCGATGCCGGCGCGGACGACTACGTCCTCAAGCCCTACGATCTCGACGAAATGCTGGCGCGCATCCGCGCGCTGCTGCGGCGTGCCGCCGGGCGCGCCGAACCCGTGTTCGAATACAAGAACATCTCCGTGAACCCCGCCACGCGCGAAGTGCTGGTCGACGGCCAGCCCGTCGTGCTGTCGGCGCGCGAATGGGCTGTGCTGGAAGCGCTCGTCGCGCGTCCCGGCGCCGTGCTGTCGCGCGCCCAGCTCGAGGAAAAGCTGTACAGCTGGCGCGACGAAGTGTCCAGCAATGCCGTGGAAGTCTATATCCACGGCCTGCGCAAGAAGCTCGGCAGCGACTTGATCCAGAACGTGCGCGGCGTGGGTTATATGGTCCCGAAGGTGTGAGGACCGCATGAAAATGAAGGTCACGCATTCCCTGCGCGGGCGCCTGCTGTGGTTCCTGCTGGCGGCGATCACGATCGCGGCCGTCGCGCAGGCATCGATCGCCTATCGCACCGCGCTGAACGACGCCGACCAGATCTTCGACTACCACATGCAGCAGATGGCGTTGTCGCTGCGCTCGCGCGCGCCGCTGACGAGCGCCGACGACGCGAACGGCGACGCCCCGATCAGCGGCAACGACGATCTCGTCGTGCAGGTATGGTCGCCGGACGGCGTGCGCGTGTTCCGCAGCGCTTCGCACGCGCACCTGCCGCAGCGCGCCGTGCTGGGCTTTTCCAACGTGCGCGCGAACGGCACGACGTACCGCATCTTCTCGATCCAGACCGACACCCAGACCGTGCAGGTCGCTCAGGACCTGGCCGTGCGGCGCAGCATGGCGAGCAATCTCGCGCTGCGCACCCTGGGCCCCATCGCCGTCATGATGCCGATCCTGATGCTGGTCGTGTGGTGGGTCGTCAGCGGTTCGCTCGAACCCGTCGCGCGCGTGCGCAAGCAGGTGGCGTCGCGCCAGGCCGACGATCTGTCGCCCGTGTCCGAAGCGGGCTTGCCGGACGAGGTGCGTCCGCTCGTGCAGGAATTGAATCTGCTGTTCGGCCGCGTGCGCACGGCGTTCGACGCCCAGCAGCATTTCGTGGCCGACGCCGCGCACGAGCTGCGCACGCCGCTCGCCGCGCTGAAGCTGCAGGTGCAGAGCCTGGGGCGCTCGGACAGTCCGGAGGCGAAGCGCGTCGCCGTCGGGCGCCTGACGGCCGGCATCGAACGGGCCACGCGCCTCGTCGAGCAGCTGCTCGTGCTGGCGCGCCAGGAAGCCAGCATGGCGGGCGGCGCGCCGCGCCAGAACGTCGACATCGCGGGCGCGGCGAAGCGCGCCGTGGCGGAACTGGCCAGCGTCGCCACCGCCAAGGGCATCGACCTGGGCCTGCAGCGCGCGGACGCCGCCGCGATCGAGGGGCAGCCGGACGCGTTGATGATCCTGCTGCGCAACCTCATCGACAATGCGATCAAGTACACGCCGCACGGCGGCACGGTCGACGTGTCGGTGACAGTGGAAAATGGCGCCGTACGCGTCGCCGTGGAGGACAGTGGCCCCGGCATCCCGCCGGCCGAACGCGAGCGCGTGTTCGACCGCTTCTACCGCGTGCCGGGAAGCGACGCGGCCGGCAGCGGGCTCGGTCTCGCCATCATCAAGTCGATCGCGGAGCGGCATGGCGCCACGTTGGCGCTGGGCGAATCGAAGCGGTTGGGTGGGCTGGAAGCGACGGTCACCTTTCCGATGTGACGTTTGTGATGTGTCGGCGTTACGCGTGGGCTCAGCCTACGTAGCGCGAAGCGAAAATGATGTTTCCGGCGTAGGGTGGACGGGTTCCCCGTCCACGCGTCCAACCAGATCGGGGATGAACGACGACATCATTCAATCATGCGTTGATTGAACGCGTGGACGGCGAGCCGTCCACCCTACAGTGCCTGTGCGATCAGAACTTGTGCGACAACCGCGCGAAGTACGCCGCGCCGTTCAGGCCGAACTGCACGCTCTCGTACTTGAAGCCGTTGTCCGTCTCGTCCGGATTCTGCTGGGTCGGATGCACGTTGAAGATGTTCGTGCCGCCGACGGTCAGCTTGGTCTTCTCGGTGAACGCCCACGTGAACGCGAGATCGGCCGACGTCTTCGACTTGTAGTACTGGTCCGGCACCGGCGGGCCATCGAACGTGCCCAGCGTCTGCGGGCCGTAGTGGATGATGCGGAAGTCCGTTTCCAGCTGGCCGAGCGTGTAGTCGAAGTCCAACGTGGCCTTGCGGCGCGGGCCGCCCTGTTCGATGAACAGGCGCTCGCGTTCGGACAGCAGCACGTCTTCGTGGCCGACCAGCGAGGCCGGGGCGTGCACGCCCGTCACTTCGGTCTTGCTGAAGTTCATGGCGAGGTAGGTGTTCAGCTTGCCGCCGCCGAGGCTCGTGCGGTGCGACGCCGTCAGGTCCAGGCCCTGCGTGCGCGTGTCGACGGAGTTCACGAAGAACTGCGCCTGGCCCACGCCCAGGTTCTGCAGGATGGCGCCGAGAGCCGGGTAGTTGTCGGCGTCGAAGCGGCCCGACAGCACGATGCGGTTGTCGATCTGGATGCGGTACAGGTCGGCCGTGACGGAGACGTTCTTGGTCGGCGTCCACGTCGTGCCCAACGTGTAGCTCTTCGATTTTTCCTCGTGCAGTTTCGGGATGCCCGCCGCGTTGGCGACACGGCCGCCGTTCGGTGCGAGCACGACGTCGGTCGGCACGCCGGCGACGAAGTCCGTGAACGTGGACGAGAAGTAGACCTGCTGCAGCGACGGCGCGCGGAAGCCCGTGCTCGCGGAGGCGCGCAGCAGCACGTCGTCCGTGGCCTTGAACGCGGCGGCCAGCTTGCCCGTCGTCGTCGAGCCGAAGTCGGAATAATGCTCATGGCGCGCGGCGGCCTGCAGCTTCGTGCGCGGGGCGATGTCCGCTTCGAAGTCGATGTAGGCGGCCGTGCTGTGGCGGTCGCGGTTGGCGGCGTCGCCCGGCTGGAAGCCCGGGAAGCCCTGGCTGCCGGCGTTGCCGCCGATGCCCACGCCGTCGGCGTCGCTGTACGAACCCGGCTCGCCCGCGAAGATCTGGTAGTTCTCCTTGCGGTATTCGAAGCCAAATGCGGCGTTCAGGCCGCCGAGGACGTCGTCGTAGAAGCGGCTGAAGTCGGCGTTGGAGGTCAGCTGGCGGAACGAGAAGCCGCCGGCGTCGAACTGCGACGGGCTCACGCCCTTGCCGCCGTTGATCAGGTCCAGGTTCGCGATCGACGCATTGAGCGTGTGCGAGATGTTGTAGCGCATGCGGTTGTAGCCATAGGTCTGCGAGAAATCGCTGGCCCATTCGCCGATGCGGGTGCGGTAGCCGATGATGCCGTAGCGGTCGTCGATGTCGCCGTTGATGAACGGGACGAAGCCGCCCGGGTACATGGCGGCCGAGTTACGCGACGGGATGTCGTCCGAACCGATGCCGCCGCGCGCCCATGCCGCGGACGACGCGTCGCGCGTCTGGGCGCCGGCCGTCAGGTACAGCTTGCCCGGACCGACGGGGAATTCGCCGTTCACGTACACGGTCTCGTTCTTCGACTTGGTGTCGCCGATGATGCGCAGGCTGCCCGGGTCGGAGCGGTTGGAGCGGCCGCGGTCGTAGTATTCACCCGTGATGCCCAGCACGCCGTCGGCGACGGCCACGCCACAGTACGCGGACGCCAGCCAGTTCTTGCCGTCGTGTTTCGAGTATTCGCCGAAGCCGGCCACGGCCTCGCAGCCCAGGTCCTTGCGCAGCTCGATGTCGAGGACGCCGGCGATGGCGTCCGAGCCGTACTGTGCGGCGGCGCCGTCGCGCAGCACCTGCACGTCCTTGATGGCCAGGGTGGGCAGCGCGTTCATGTCCGTACCCGTGTTGCCGCGGTTGCGCGCGCCGAACAGGTTCACGAGAGCCGTCGTGTGGCGGCGCTTGCCGTTCACGAGCACGAGGGTCTGGTCGGAACCGAGGCCGCGCAGGGCGGCGGAGTCGATCAGGTCGGCGCCGTCCGCGCCCGTCTGGCGCGTCGAGTTGAACGACGGCGAGATGTTCGCGAGGGTCTGGGCAAGGTCGAACTGGCCGCTTTGCTCGGCGGCCTTCGTCAGCGGGATGTAGTCGACGGGCACCGGGGTATCGGTGGACGACGTGTTGCCGACGCGGCGCGAGCCGACGATGTTGACGGTCTGGACGTTGTTGTCCAAAGCGACGGTGCCCGTTGCATTTTGTGCGAAGGCGGCCGGCGCGAGGGCCAGCGCCGCGCTGCCGTACAGGCCGAGCAGGACAGACTGGCGGATCGTTGTAAGTTTCAAGGGGTGGGCTCCGTGGGAAAAATTGCATATTAAAGAATTTCCATGTAAGCAACCATTGAACGTCTCATAAGTACAACAGGGAACGATTACAATGCGGTCACCCATCGACAACCAGAAGGAAAACAGGATGAGCATGCTCCCGCTCCCCACCTATGATGATGTCGTCCAGGCCGCCGGACGCATCGCCGGCGTCGCCAACCGCACGCCGGTGCTGACCTCGCGCACCGTCGACGAGGCCTTCGGCGCCCAGGTTTATTTCAAGTGCGAGAACATGCAGCGCATGGGTGCGTTCAAGTTCCGCGGCGCCTACAACGCGTTGATGAAGTTTTCGCCGGAGCAGCGCCGTGCCGGCGTCGTCGCGTTCTCGTCCGGGAACCATGCGCAGGCCATCGCGCTGTCGGCGAAGCTGCTCGGCATCCCGGCCACGATCGTGATGCCGCAGGACGCCCCCGCCGCGAAGGTCGCCGCCACGCGCGGCTACGGCGGCAACGTCGTGCAGTACGACCGCTACACGCAGGACCGCGAGCAGATCGGCCGCGACCTCGCGCAACAGCACGGCCTTACGCTGATCCCGCCGTACGACCATCCGGACGTGATCGCGGGGCAGGGCACGGCCGCGAAGGAATTGTTCGAGGAAGTCGGCCAGTTGGACGCCTTCTTCGTGTGCCTGGGCGGCGGCGGCCTGCTGTCCGGTTCCGCGCTGTCCACGCGCGCGCTGTCCCCCGATTGCCGCCTGTACGGCGTGGAGCCGGAAGCGGGCAACGACGGCCAGCAATCGTTCCGCAAGGGCGAGATCGTGCATATCGACACGCCGCAGACCATCGCGGACGGCGCCCAGACCCAGCACCTGGGCAACCTCACGTTCCCCATCATCCGGCGCGACGTCGACGACATCCTGACGGCCACCGACGACGAACTGCTGCAGTGCATGCGCTTCTTCGCCGAGCGCATGAAGATCGTCGTCGAGCCGACGGGCTGCCTCGGGTTCGCGGCGGCGCGGCGCATGAAGGATGAGCTGCGCGGCAAGAAGGTGGGCATCCTCGTCAGCGGCGGGAATGTCGACCTGGCGAAGCTGAGCGGTTTTTTGGCCGGCTGAAATTTTTTTGAGGGATTGTCGATTCGGTGATGTCCCGCTCGTCGTAGGGATGTGGCATCCACTTTCACCCTTACCCAACACTCAGGAGGCATCATGAACAAGCAGATCTTCGTCAATCTGGCCGTCAAGGACCTGAACAAATCCAAGGCATTCTTCGAGGCGCTGGGCTACACGTTCAATCCCCAGTTCACGAACGAGAGCGGCGCCTGCATGGTCATCGCGGACGGCAGCATCTACGCGATGCTGCTCACGGAACCGTTCTTCAAGACGTTCGTCGACAAGCCGCTCGTGCAGGCGAAGGAAGCGACGGAAGTCCTCGTCTGCCTGAGCTGCGAGAGCCGCGACGAAGTCGACAGCCTCGTCGCGAAGGCCGTCGCGGCCGGCGGCCGGGCGCCGCGCCCGCCGCAGGACCACGGGTTCATGTACGGCCACGGGTTCGAAGACCTCGATGGCCATATCTGGGAACTGGCCTGGATGGCGCCGCAGGCCTGACTAGTCCATCGAGTGCAGGCCGATCATGTTGCCCTCGGTATCCTGGACGAGGGCGATGTGGCCGTACTGCCCGATCGAGAACTTGTCCTTGAAGATGCGCCCGCCGTTTGCCGCGGCGCGCGCCGCTTCGACGGCGCAGTCGGCGCAGCTGAAATACACGATGACGCTGTTGCCGCCGGCCTTGAAGCCTGGCATCTGCACGAGCGAGCCGGCCGCACCGCCGTCGTTCGGGTCGCCCCGGAAAGCCCACATCTGCAGGTCGGACGTCGCCGCGTCGCCTTCCGCGCCGAGGCGCTCCAGCGTTTTTTCGAACACGGCTTCGTAGAACGCGCGGGCGCGCGTCATGTCGTCGACATAGATTTCGAACCAGCCTACCGCATTTCTCGACATCGCAATCTCCTTCGTTGCGCGGCGGGTTGAGGGATGTTCACGAGCGTACGGGGCCGCGCCGCCGCCATTCTGGCACGAAGCGCGCTCCGTCACACCTGTTCGATCAATCGTTTTCCACCACGCCACCGACGCAGATGGCGTCGCCGTCCACGCGCGTGCGGATCAGGCAATCGTCGCCCGTCGCGTGGCCCTGGCGCAGCACGATGCCCCGTCCCAGCAGCACCGTCAGCGCGCCGGCCGCCACGCCCGTCGCGCGGTCTTCCAGGGCCGGGTCGAGATGGTTGAAATTGCGGCCTTCGAACGTGCCGTCGTCCCGGCGGCACCACGCATAGATCCCGTTCACGCCCGCGTCCTTGCCCCACGCGGCGATGCGCGCGAGGTCGGGCGCGAGGCCGTACAGGACGTCCGTGTCCGCCACTTGCGCCAGCAGCTTGGGGCTGCCGATCGAGGCAATGCGCGGCGGCGCGGCCAGCGCCCGCGGCGCCACGCCCAGCAGCGCCGCGCAAGCATCCACCGTCACGTCGAGCGCGGGCGCCGGTTGGGCGGACAGGCGCACGAAATACACGCCAGGCGCGCCATCGTCGTCCCGCACCAGTTCCAGTGATTGCCCTTCGACGGCCGTGCGCACGGCGATTGTGCGGGCCTTCGGATCGCGCGCGAACAGCACGGCCGCCACGGCCAGCGTCGCGTGCATGCACAAGGGGCTGCGCTTGTGCGGATAGTAGTAATCGACCACGAGGGGGCCGTCGGCAGACGTGTCGATGAAGACGCAGGTCGTGTCGCGTGCACGGGCGAGGGCCAGGCGCGCAGTCGTGTCTTGAGCGCCGTCTTCGATGACGAGGGCGGGGTTGCCGGCACCGGGGCGGGCACTGAAGCAGCGCAAGGAATGTATGTGCATGGTTGGCCAGGTCGGGGTCGTCGTATATACTGTGTTTTTATACAGTATTGCATGATAAAAACCATTTTAACGTGACCATGCGAAACTTGCCGCCACCCCATCCGTCGTCGCCCGACACCGATCCCGACCTTGAGCCGGACGATGAGCTGCCTGCCTATGCGGAACTGTTCTGTCTGTCGAACTTCTCGTTCCTGCAAGGGGCGTCCCACGCGGAAGAGCTGGTGGAGCGCGCCGTGCAGCTGGGTTACACGGCGCTGGCGCTGACGGACGAGTGTTCGCTGGCCGGCGTCGTGCGCGCGCATGCGGAGGCCAAGCGGGCGAAACTCCCGCTCATCATCGGCGCGCACTTCCACCTGCAGTATCCGGACGGGCGGCGCGGACCGTCCCTCGTGCTGCTGGCGCAGAACCGCGACGGCTACGGCAACCTGGCGGAGATGATCACGCTGGGGCGCACGCGCAGCGAGAAGGGCAGCTACCTGCTGCATCCATCCGACTTCGATGCGCCGCCGGACGACCTCGAGCACCTGTGCGGCATGCCGGACTGCCTGGCGATCCTGCTGCCCGCGTATCCGGGGCATCTGCAGGACGACGTCGACCGCCTGCACGTGCAGGCGGCGTGGGTCGCGCAGACATTCCCTGGCCGCGCGTGGCTGGGCATGAACCTGCTGTACCGCGCGTTCGACGACGCGCACCGCTTCACCGTCGAGGAAGTGGGGCGGCAGCACGGGCTGCGCATCGTCGCCTGCGGCCACGTGACGATGCACGTCCGTTCGCGCAAGCCCCTGCAGGACACGATGACGGCCATCCGCATCGGCACGCCGGTGGCCGAATGCGGCTACCGGCTCGCGCCGAACGCCGAGCAGCACCTGCGTTCGCGCGCCCGTCTGGCGGCGATCTATTCGCAGGCGGCGCTGGACGAAACGGTCCGCATCGCGCAGATGTGCACGTTCTCGCTGGACGAGCTGCGCTACGAATACCCGGACGAGGTGGTTCCGTCCGGGCACACGGCCGCGAGCTATCTGCGTGCCGAGACGTGGACTGGCGCGCTGCGGCGTTTCAAGGGAACCGTCCCGGTCAAGGTGCAGGACCAGATCGAGCACGAGCTGGCGCTGATCGCCGAGATGCGCTACGAGCACTACTTCCTGACCGTGTACGACATCGTGCGTTATGCGCGTTCGCAGGCGATCCTGTGCCAGGGCCGCGGCTCGGCCGCCAACTCCGCCGTGTGCTACTGCCTGGGCATCACGGAAGTCGATCCGGCCCAGGGCAACCTGCTGTTCGAGCGCTTCATCTCGAGGGAGCGCAACGAGCCGCCCGACATCGACGTCGACTTCGAGCACCAGCGGCGCGAAGAGGTCATCCAGTACATCTATCAGAAATATGGCCGCACCCGCGCGGCGCTGGCGGCCGTCGTCATCAGCTACCGGCCGAGGAGCGCGCTGCGCGACAGCGGCCGCGCGCTCGGCGTCGACCTCGCCATCGTCGACAAGGTCTGCAAGCAGCACCACTGGTTCGACGGCAAGGCCGACCTGTTGAACCGCCTGGCCGAAAGCGGCCTCGATCCGGAAGCGCCGCTGGCGCGGCAATGGGCATCGCTGGCCCAGCGCCTGCTCGGCTTCCCGCGCCACTTGTCGCAGCATCCGGGTGGGTTCGTGATGGCGCGCGGGAAGCTGTCGCGCCTCGTCCCCGTCGAGAACGCGACGATGGCGGACCGCAGCGTGATCCAGTGGGACAAGGACGACCTCGAGGAACTGGGCCTCATGAAGGTCGACGTGCTGGCGCTGGGCATGCTGTCGATGCTGCGCCGCTGCCTCGCGCTCGTCGCGCTGCGCCGCGGCACGCCGTTCGAACTGCAGGACATCCCGCACGACGATCGTCCCACCTACGACATGATCTGCCGGGCCGACACCGTGGGCGTCTTCCAGATCGAATCGCGTGCGCAGATGAGCATGCTGCCGAGGATGAAGCCGCGCGAATTCTACGACCTCGTCATCCAGGTCGCGATCGTGCGTCCGGGGCCGATCCAGGGCGGCATGGTGCATCCCTACCTGCAGCGGCGCCAGGCCAGGGACCAGGTCGTGTATCCGAGCCCGAAAATGAAACTGGCGCTGGCCCGCACGCTCGGTGTGCCGATCTTCCAGGAACAGGTGATGCAGGTGGCGATCCTCGCGGCGGACTTCACGCCCGGCGAGGCCGACCAGCTGCGCCGCGCGATGGCCGCGTGGAAGCGCAAGGGCAATCTGGAGCACTACTACCAGCGCATCGTGGGCGGCATGCAAAAGAACGGCTACGACATCGAGTTCGCGCAGCAGATCTTCCAGCAGATCCAGGGCTTCGGCGAATACGGTTTTCCCGAATCGCACGCGGCCAGCTTCGCGCTGCTCGCGTATGCCAGTTCCTGGCTCAAGTGCCACGAGCCGGCGGCGTTCCTGTGCGCGCTGCTGAACAGCCAGCCGATGGGGTTCTACAGCCCGTCCCAGCTCGTGCAGGATGCGCGCCGCCACGGCATCGAGGTGCGCCCCGTCGACGTCACGGCAAGCAGCCTGGAATCGACGCTGGAAGAGCGCGACGAAGCGCGCGCCGACGCCCCCCGTGCGCAGCCCGCCGTGCGCCTGGGCCTGCACATGCTGCGCGGGATGAAGCACGAGGCGGCCCGGCGCATCGAGGAGGCGCGCGCGGTGCGTCCGTTCGCCGACGTGGCCGACCTCGCGCGCCGCGCGGGGCTCGACCGGGGCGATTTGCAGGTGCTGGCCGGCGGCAATGCGCTGGGCGCGCTGGCCGGGCACCGCCGCCAGGCCTTGTGGCAGGCCGTGGGGGCCGTGCCCGACAAGGACTTGCTGCGGCCCACGGCGCCCGTCGAGGAGGTGCCGGTCCTGCCCGCGCCGCTGGAAGGCGAGGAGATCGTCGGCGACTACCGCGCGCAGGGCCTCACGCTGGGCCGCCATCCGCTGGCGCTGCTGCGCGAACGCCTGCTGGCCAAGCGCTTCCTGCCGGCCGACGTGCTGCACGATTTCCAGAACGGCCAGCTGGCGCGCGCCTGCGGCATCGTCACCGTGCGCCAGCGTCCGGGCACGGCGAATGGCGTGCTGTTCCTGACCATCGAGGACGAAACGGGCAACGTCAACGTGATCGTCTGGCCGCAGCTCGTCGAGCAGCAGCGGCGCGAAGTGCTGAACGCGTCGCTGCTGGGCGTGTACGGCGTGTGGCAAAGGGAAGGGGAGGTGCGGCACCTCGTGGCCAAGCGCCTCGTCGACATGTCGCATCTGCTGGGCAAGCTCGATGCGCGCAGCCGCGATTTTTGCTAGGGGCCGGGCAGAAATGAAAAGCGCCGCACGGGGCGGCGCTGCAACGATCCGACATGCCTTGTCAGGCAGGCTGTGTGCCGTAGTACTCGTGCACCGCACCCATCCACCGCGTATCGGCCATGTCGGGCCAGTGGTCGGTGTCGAACCCGGGCGCGTTCTCGATGCGCTCCTTCGGAATGTCCATCGTGAAGCGCTTGTGCCGCGTGTCGAGGGTCAGAGCCTGCCAGGGCACGGCGAACAGCTTTTCGCCCAGGCCGAGGAAGCGGCTGGACGACATCACCGCGTAGGCGATGGCGCCCGTGCGCATGTCGACCATGAATTCCTTGATGACGCCAAGGTGCTCGTTCTGCAGATTGTGGACGTGGTCGCCGATCAGGGTGTTCGCGCCCATCAGTTCAGGGCCCGGTCCCTTGCCGTGCTTGTTCTTGTACATGCCGTAGTCGTCGCGTTCCTCGTAGGACATTTTCCCCTCCTCCTCGCAGCGTTCTTGTCCGGAAGCAGAAGAATAACCGAGTCTGGCGATTCGCTCCGGCCGCACGCGTACGGCCGGGCTCGGGCGGCATCAGAACGTTTCCCACTCCTCGCCGACGGGAGCGGCCTGCGGGGCCGGCTTGGCGGCGGACGCACGGGGCGCGACGGCCACGACGGCGCGCGCGGGCACGGCCTTGGTCACGGCTTTCGGTGCTGCCTTAGGTGCGGCTTTCGGTGCCGCTTTAGGTGCCTGCGCGTCCGTGCTAATGTGGAACAGGCTGACGACCTCGGCCAGCTTGTCGGCCTGCTCGCTCAGGGCCGTCGCAGCGGCGGCCGATTCCTCGACGAGGGCGGCGTTGTGCTGGGTCGACGAGTCCATGTCGGCGATGGCGCGGTTGACCTGTTCGATGCCGGCGCTCTGCTCGCCGCTTGCGCTGGCGATCTCGGCGACGATGTCGCTCACCTTGCGGATGCTGTCGACCACTTCGCTCATCGTCGTGCCGGCCTGGTCGACGAGCTTCGTGCCGTCCTCGACCTTGCTGACCGAGTTCACGATCAGCTCCTTGATTTCTTTCGCCGCCGCCGCCGAGCGCTGGGCCAAGGTGCGCACCTCGCCCGCCACGACGGCGAAGCCGCGGCCCTGTTCGCCCGCGCGGGCCGCTTCGACGGCCGCGTTCAGCGCAAGGATGTTGGTCTGGAATGCGATGCCGTCGATGACGCTGATGATGTCGACGATCTTCTTCGACGAATCGTTGATGGCGCCCATGGTCTGCACGACCTGGTCGACGACGGCGCCGCCCTGGGTGGCGATTTCCGATGCGGCGATCGACAGCTGGCTGGCCTGGCGCGCGTTGTCGGCGTTCTGGCGCACGGTGCCCGTCAGCTGCTCGACCGTGCTGGCCGTCGTGCCGAGCGAACCGGCTTGTTGTTCGGTGCGGCTCGACAGGTCCATATTGCCGGCCGAGATTTCCGCCGACGCGGTGGCGATGGTGTCGGTACCGCTGCGCACCTGGGACACGATCGCCACGAGGCCGTCGTTCATGTGGCGCAGCGCGCGCAGCAGGGCGGCCGTTTCACCTTGGCCCACCGCTTCGATGCGCTGGGTGAGGTCGCCTGCCGCGACCTTTTCGGCCACGTCGACGGCCTGGCGGATCGGGGCGACGATGGCGCGGGCCAGCAGCCACGCGCAGACGGCGCCGAACAGTACGGCCACGCCGGCCAGCACCATGATCATGCGCGCGCTGTTGCGGTTGGCCGTGTCGATCTTCTTGGCGATGGCGTCGATGTTGGCCTGCTGCATCTTGACGAGTTCGTCCTGCTTGCCTTCGTAAGCGTCCGACGTCGGCATGTATTCCTGGTTCAGGATGCGCTCGGCCGCCTCGGCGTCACCGCTGGCCCTGGCCTTGATGGCCCTGACCTTGGAATCGGTGTAGGCCTTGCGCAGTTCGACGATGCGGTTGAAGAGGGCGTGTTCTTCCGGGCTGTCGAGCAGGGGTTCGATTTGCTTGACCAGCTCGGTCGACCGGGTCGCCGTCTTCTCGCCGTCGGCCTTGAAGAATTGGACGAGGCTCGGGTCCGTGCTCTTGACGATGGCAGCGGTGCGGCGCACGGCCGCGAACGTCTGCATATGCCATTCGGCGAGCATGCGTTCCTTGGCCAGCGGCACGGCCATCATCGCGCGCGTGGCGTCCGCGATGGCATTCAGGCGCCAGACGGAGGCGGCCGCGATGACGAGTGTCAGGCCCAGAACGAGGGCGAAGCCCACACCAAGACGTTTCGCAATATTCATGTTGGCGAGAAAGCCCATACGATTCTTCCTTACGTGAAGCGTGATTTGTTGTGTCCGGCAGGCGGAATGGTTGCCGTAACGACTTGACAACCCCCGGAAATCCGGTCCGGAAAAGCGTCTCCGTTACGAATTCTACTTATGGAAGGGAAAAATTTGTTACTTTCTGGAACGCCTTGCGCGAAACGTTAGCGCCTTATCACCATAATGTTGTCCGCAGGTGACAATCTGATGCATACCAGATAAAAGCGCGCGCGTCCTGCGCCGTCATGGCAGGACTCGGCATGGGGAGGGGTCAGGGATGGGCGGCCGCGTGCAGGCGCGCGATGCGTTCTGCCGTCGCGGGGTGCGTCGACAGGTAGGTCATCGATTGCCGCAGCCAGCGCGGCATGTTGCTCTCGCCCGGATGCTGGCGTTCCAGTGCCTGCAGGGCGGTCGCGAGGGCATCCGGCGACAGGCCGTTGCGGCGCAGGACGCCGACGGCGTAGTCGTCCGCTTGCAGTTCCATCGCGCGCGAATATTGCATCTGCGTCAGCACGGCGGGCAGGCCGGCAGCGACGGCGCTGAAGTCGCCGAACAGCGTGGCCGACAGGGCGGCCGTCAACGACGAACCCGTCATCGCGCGGGTGGCGTGGCGCAGTTCGATGTGGCCGACCTCGTGGCCGAGCACGCCCAGCAGGCCTGCCTTGCCGTCTTCGTCCAGTTCATTGTCGTCGCCGAACCCGAGGCGGACCATGTCGTCCGTGACGACGATCGTACCGTCCGGCAGCGCGAGCGCGTTGGCGCCCAATATGGTCGATGCGCGCACCAGTACGCGCACGGGCACGCGCGGGTGCGCGGGCAGGGCGCGCGGCAACAGGGCCTGGACTTCGGCGATGCGGTCCTCCGAGAGACGCGACGGCGTCACGAATCCGCGCGCTTCCAGGCCGGCGAGCGCGGCCTGGCCGAGCGTCTTGTCGACCGACGCCGGCAAATGCGCGGCGATCCGTTCGGCGGCGGCCGGCAGGCCCCAGAAGAAGCCGGCAGCGAGCAGCGCCAGCAGCAGGACGAGGGCGACGAGGGCGGCCGGCCAGTTCGCCTGCCAGCGTTCCACGCGACTCTTGTCGTAGCCGAGCGCCGCCAGCATTGCCTGCCGCTGTGGGCCGTACGGGATTTCGCACGAGGCGTCGCCCAGGCGCAGCACGAGCGGCGCCCGTTCGAACGGCTCGGTCATGACGATGGTCGACAACGGATAACTGCGCGAAAAATCCGGTGCATCGACGTGGAGGTGGCCGGCGCGCACGTCCAGGCCGACCGGTTGCAGGCGGGCGCTGTGGCCATCGAAGAATTGTGCGGCGATCATGTGAGTCTCCTTACCAGGACAGGTCCACGCCGAGGAAGTCGGCGACGCCGTCGCCGGCCGCGGCGGCGGCCGGACGGCGCGCCGCGAGCACGGCCTGCTCGAAACCGTCGGGCGTATCGACGGTCACGTGCTCCACGCGGTAGCGCCATGTGCGCACGGCAGCGAACGGGCGGAACAGGCCCAGGGTCAACAGGGTCAGCAGCACGTTCACGACTTGCAGGCGCAGATACGGCCAAAACTGCATCGCGCACGTGATGCGCACGCCGGGGAAGCTCGTCGCGGACCACGCCCGGTTGTTCAGGCGCACCACGATGTAGGGGCCGGGCAGCAGCAGGGCAATATAGAAGATCGCCATGCCGATAATGAAAGGCAGGGTCGTCCCGAAGTCCGTCGCTTTCTTGCCGCCCGCCAGGATTGCAGCCACGATGCCGACCACGATGGAAAGCACGATCACGCCCAGCCACATCAGCAAGGCGATCAGGTAGGGCTTGGCCAGATTCATCATGCCGAGCGGGAACGTGGCTTGCTGGTCGCCGACCATCAGATGCTTGTGCTGGTAGGTTCGCATCGCGCCGTGGATCAGCGGCCAGGCCAGGTAGAGCAGGAAGACGGCGCCGGCCCACGGGTTCTTGGGATTCAACGCCAGCAGGGCACCGGGCAGCACGAAGATCGCCACCGGCACGAGATACACGAGATACGCTCGCGTGACGCTGCCCGAAAAGCCGAACGGCAACCCGCGGTAGACCGTGTTCGACAGCCGGAAGCGCAGCGCCGAGCGCATCATGAAGGGCACGCCGATCAGCAGCAGCGCTATCGTGACCATGCCTGCATTCAGCGAAAAGCCGAACGCATAGTGATAGGCGGCCAGCACGACCACCGCGAGGATGCGGCCGCGCAGGATCGCTTTCGGGTCGCCGCGGAAGTCGAAGCCGGCGCCCGCCAGCTGGGTGTTCCGGTAAAAATATTGCAGCCGCCGGGTCTTGGCCCAGGCCGAGTAGATGCCCAGCGTGGCAACCGTCAGCAGCAGGTTGACGATCCAGATGCGGAAGTATTCGGCCCCGCTGCCCGAAAACGTCAGGCCGTGCGACGTCTCCGCGGCGACGGTGGGCGGGAGGATGGTGGTGCTGTCGTCGGTATCGTGCATGGCAAGATTTATTGACGTGGAAGAAAGAATGTCAGTGTATCCACACTTTGGCATCTTTGACAATTCCTGCAAGAAAATTTTTCTGAAGACATTTTTTGCCGATTGGACGACAACCCTGTCGTTGCCCTTTGGCCATGACCGAGGACGGATTGGCAGGTTTAAGGTATAATTTCTATTTCCCGCGCGTGCCGTTCGGCACCTTCTGCACAATGACCAAATTCGTATTCGTCACTGGCGGCGTCGTGTCTTCCCTGGGTAAGGGGATCGCGGCCGCCTCCCTCGCCGCGATCCTCGAATCGCGCGGTCTCAAAGTCACCATGCTCAAGCTCGACCCGTACATCAACGTGGATCCGGGCACGATGAGCCCCACCCAGCACGGCGAAGTGTTCGTCACCGACGACGGCGCCGAGACCGACCTGGACCTGGGCCACTATGAGCGCTTCATCAGCACGCGGATGAAGAAGGTGAACAACTTCACGACCGGCCAGATCTATGAATCGGTGATCCGCAAGGAACGCCGCGGCGAGTATCTCGGCAAGACCGTGCAAGTGATCCCGCACATCACCAACGAGATCCAGGACTACATCCGCCGCGGCGCCGAAGGCGTCGACGTGGCGCTCGTCGAGATCGGCGGCACCGTCGGCGACATCGAGTCGCTGCCGTTCCTGGAAGCCGCGCGCCAGCTGTCGCTGCGCCAGGGCCGCAAGGGCGCCGCGTTCGTGCACCTGACCCTCGTGCCGTACATCTCGTCCGCCGGCGAACTGAAGACCAAGCCCACGCAGCACTCGGTGCAGAAGCTGCGCGAGATCGGCATTTCGCCGAACGCGCTGCTGTGCCGCGCCGACCGCCGCATCCCGGACGACGAGCGCGCGAAGATCTCGCTGTTCGCCAACGTGGAAGAGCAGGCCGTCATCTCCGTGTGGGACGTCGACACCATCTACAAGGTGCCGCAGGTGCTGCACGACCAGGGCCTGGACGACATCATCCTGGACGCCCTCGGCATCGATGCGCCGCAGGCCGACTTGTCGATGTGGACGAAGCTGATCCACACGCTGGAGAACCCGAAGCACGAAGTCACGATCGGCATGGTCGGCAAATACGTCGACCTGATCGAATCGTACAAATCGCTGACGGAAGCGCTGCGCCACGCCGGCATCCACACGGAAAGCCGCGTCAACATCGAATACATCGACTCGGAAGAAATCGAGTCGACGGGCTGCGCGAACCTGGCCAAGTACGACGCCATCCTCGTGCCGGGCGGCTTCGGCAAGCGCGGCGTGGAAGGCAAGATCATGGCCGCCCGCTATGCCCGCGAAAACAAGATACCTTACCTCGGCATCTGCCTGGGCATGCAAGTCGCGCTGATCGAATACGCGCGCCACATGGCCGGCCTGCCGAACGCCAACTCGACGGAATTCGATCCGGAGACCGACCAGCCGGTCGTCGCCCTGATCACCGAGTGGCAGAACCACGACGGCAAGGTCGAGAAGCGCGACACCAATTCGGACCTCGGCGGCACGATGCGCCTGGGTGCGCAGACCTGCGCCGTGAATCCGGGCACGTTAGCCGCTGAAATCTACGGCAACGTCGTGACGGAGCGCCACCGCCACCGCTACGAGGCGAACAACTTCTACCTGCCGAAGGTCGAAGCTGCGGGCCTCGTCGTCGCCGCGCGTACGCCGAACGAAGACCTGTGCGAGATCATGGAACTGCCGCGGAGCGAGCACCCGTGGTACATGGGTGTCCAGTTCCACCCGGAGTTCAAGTCGACGCCGCGTAACGGCCACCCGCTGTTCTCGTCGTTCATCCGCGCCGCGCTGGCGCACCAGGCGCAGCATGGCAATCAGGGCGCGGCGAATGCGCCCGCAGTTCAAGGAGACGCAGCATGAAATTGTGCGGATTCGACGTCGGCCTCGACCAGCCGATCTTCCTGATCGCCGGCACTTGCGTGATCGAGTCGCGCCAGATGGCGATGGACGTCGCGGGCCAGCTGAAGGAAATCACTTCGGCGCTGGGCATCCCGTTCATCTATAAATCGTCGTTCGACAAGGCGAACCGTTCGTCCGGCAAATCGTTCCGCGGTCCCGGCATGGAAAAGGGCCTGGAGATCCTCGCGGACGTACGCCGCGAAATCGGCGTCCCCGTGCTGACCGACGTGCACACCGAGGAAGAGATCCCGGTCGTCGCGAGCGTCGTCGACGTGCTGCAGACGCCCGCCTTCCTGTGCCGCCAGACCGACTTCATCAACGCCTGCGCCCGTTCCGGCAAGCCCGTGAACATCAAGAAGGGCCAGTTCCTCGCGCCGGGCGACATGAAGAACGTGATCGACAAGGCGCGTGCGGCAGCCGCCGAAGCCGGTCTGCCCGACCAGTTCATGGCGTGCGAGCGCGGTGTCTCGTTCGGCTACAACAACCTCGTGTCCGACATGCGTTCGCTCGCCATCATGCGCGAATCGAACTGCCCCATCGTCTTCGACGCCACCCACTCCGTGCAGCTGCCGGGCGGGCAGGGCACGTCGTCGGGCGGCCAGCGCGAACACGTGCCCGTGCTGGCGCGCGCGGCGGTGGCGGCGGGCGTGTCGGGCCTGTTCATGGAAACACATCCGGATCCCGCGTGCGCGCTGTCGGACGGCCCCAATGCCGTGCCGCTGGGCCGCATGAAGGATTTGCTGACCACCCTGGTCGATATCGACCGCATCGTCAAGAAGGCCGGCTTTATCGAGACGGACTTTCAATGATATTCGGGGTCAGAGCCCGAATTACGCATGTGGGCTCTGACCCCGACTGACTAACGACGGCGCGCCCTGCGGCTTCGCGCGCCTGTATCGATTCTTACTTTCTGGAGATTAAAGAACCATGAGTGCTATCGTTGATATCATCGGCCGCGAAATCATCGACTCGCGCGGCAATCCGACCGTCGAGTGCGATGTCCTGCTGGAATCCGGCGTGATGGGCCGCGCTGCCGTCCCGTCGGGCGCCTCGACCGGTTCGCGCGAAGCCATCGAGCTGCGCGACGGCGATCCGAAGCGCTATTTCGGCAAGGGTGTCCTGCAGGCCTGCGAGAACATCAACACCGAGATCAGCGAAGCCATCATGGGCCTGGACGCCAACGAACAGGCATTCCTGGACCGCACCCTGATCGACCTGGACGGCACCGAGAACAAGAGCCGCCTGGGCGCGAACGCGATGCTGGCCGTCTCCATGGCCGTCGCCAAGGCCGCCGCGGAAGAAGCGGGCCTGCCGCTGTACCGCTACTTCGGCGGTTCGGGCGCGATGCAGATGCCGGTGCCGATGATGAACGTCATCAACGGCGGCGCGCACGCCGACAACAACCTGGACATCCAGGAATTCATGATCATCCCGGTCGGCGCCCCGTCGTTCAAGGAAGCCGTGCGCTACGGTGCCGAGGTGTTCCACACGCTGAAGAAGATCCTGCACAGCAAGGGCCTGAACACCGCGGTCGGCGACGAAGGCGGCTTTGCTCCGTCCGTCGCGAACCACGAAGAAGCCATCAAGCTGATCATGCAAGCGATCGAGCAGGCCGGCTACGTGGCCGGCCAGGACATCGCCATCGGCCTGGACTGCGCCGCCAGCGAGTTCTACAAGGACGGCAAGTACGTGCTGGAAGGCGAAGGCGGCCTGCAGCTGTCCGCGCAGGACTTCACGAACATGCTCGCGACCTGGTGCGACAAATACCCGATCGTCTCGATCGAGGACGCCATGGCCGAAGGCGACTGGGAAGGCTGGGCCACGCTGACGGCTGCCCTGGGCAAGCGCGTCCAGCTGGTGGGCGACGACCTGTTCGTCACCAACACCAAGATCCTGAAGGAAGGCATCCAGAAGGGCATCGGCAACTCGATCCTGATCAAGATCAACCAGATCGGCACGCTGACGGAAACGTTCGCCGCCATCGAGATGGCCAAGCGCGCCGGCTACACGGCCGTGATCTCGCACCGTTCGGGCGAGACCGAGGACTCGACCATCGCCGACATCGCCGTCGGCATGAACGCGCTGCAGATCAAGACGGGCTCGCTGTCGCGTTCCGACCGCATGGCGAAATACAACCAGCTGCTGCGCATCGAGGAAGACCTGGGCGACATCGCCAGCTACCCGGGCCGCGACGCCTTCTATAACCTGAAGTAATCGAGTAGTATTCGATACGGGTCCGGTGCGCCGGGCCCGTATTGTCATCCCGCCCAGCCGTTTCCACCATGCGCCTCATCACCCTTGCCCTGGCAGCCCTGCTGCTGCTGATCCAGTATCCCCTGTGGCTGGGGAAGGGCGGCTGGCTCACCGTGGCCGACCTGGAATCCCAGGTGGCGGCCACGCGCGCCAAGACCGAACAGCTGAAGGCGCGCAACGCCAAGCTCGAATCGGAAGTGCGCGACCTGAAGGACGGCCTCGGCGCCGTCGAGGAACGCGCGCGCTACGAACTGGGCATGATCAAGTCGAACGAGATCTTCGTGCAGGTATTGCGCAAGGACGAGAAGCCGGCCGTCATGATGACGGAACCGCCCCCGCCGCCCGCGACTAAGGTCAAGAAAGACGGGCGCAAGGATTGATGCCGTGACCGCCGCAGAGTCTTCCCCGCCGGCGCTCGACACGCTCGAAGGCGTCGCCGGCTACCTCGCCGCCGCGTTCGACGCCGGCGACCCGGACACCATGACGCAGGCGCTGGCGCTCGTCGCGCGCGCCGCGGGCCTCGCGCCGCTGGCCGCCGCGGCCGGCCTGCCGCGCGCCGAACTGGCCGCCGCGCTCGAGGCCGGGGAAATCGGCCTCGATGCGCTGTTGTCCATCATGAAGGTCATCGATCTGCACCGTCCGGCGGACGGGGGGCTGAACTAAGTCAATGTCACCCGATTCGTGTACCAACACGCAGCCGTTACGTATCACCGCGTGGAGTCATTGAGTCCGGGGGACTCAATGACGAGCCGTCCACCCTACCAATTTGCGTCCGCCCGCGTCCACTGCCGCTGACTGAAAGCAGCCGCGCACGCCGGCGGCCGCTTCAGGCCGCCGCGGCCGCCGCGGCCGGCAGCGCGTAACCCGGTTCCAGCAGGCCGGCGATCGGTTCGCCTTCCACGACGACGATCTCGCCGATGCTTTGCGCGCGCGCCACGATGCGGTCGCCGTTCGCGATGTGGCTGCCGACGAGGGCGATCGGCCGGTTCGCATACGTCGACGCATGACCGGCGCCCGACACGATCACGCTCTCGCTGCCGTCCGGGTAGCGCACCCGGTCACCGACGCAGGCGATGCGGTAGTCGTCGGCCGGTTCGCCTTGCTCCCCGAGCACGACTTCGCCCCCGCGGCGGGTGCGCGAGCCAATCGTCGCAATGGGATAGCGGGCGATGACTTTGCGAGGCGAGGCGGCGTCGTGGCCGGCGGCTGTGTTGGCGAGGCTGTCTGCATCAATGGCACGTACTGATTTCATCCGGTTCTCCAATAGTTGTAAAACGGGACGCGAAAAAGCGACACATTCCCGATAACAAGTGCACGGGTTCGTACACTGGAGGCCATTGAAACGCGGCGTTGATTTATGCCAATTGATGACGCGCAAATCGGTCCCGGCAGTCATCCGGAATCAGGGGATTCCGACAGGGGCGGCGGTTAACTTCCGATCAGCAATAAAGAGGATGCCGCATCGGCCCAAGCGGTGGGGCGATGCGGCAAAAAGGAAGGGATCAGGCGCCCTGGCCGCCGTTCTCGAGGAACGAGCGCAGCATCCACGCATTCTTTTCGTGGATTTCCATGCGGTCGCTCAGCATGCCGGCGCTCGGCTGGTCGTTCGCGTCGTCGGCGATCTTGAACGCTTCGCGCACCGTGCGGATCAGCGCTTCCTGACCGTCGACGAGCTGGCGAATCATTTCCTGCGCGTTCGGCACGCCGGCTTCTTCCTTGATCGACGACAGTTCCACGAAGCGGGCATACGTGCCCGGCGCGAAATGGCCCAGCGCGCGGATGCGTTCCGCGATGTTGTCCAGCGCGTTCCACAGCTCCGTGTACTGCTCCATGAACATGATGTGCAGCGTCTGGAACATCGGGCCCGTCACGTTCCAGTGGAAATTGTGCGTTTTGAGGTACAGCATGTAGCTGTCCGCCAGAACGCGCGACAGCGCGGCGGCGATATTGGCGCGGTCTTCGGTGCTGATGCCGATATTGATCTTGCTCATCGATTTCTCCTGTCAGTGTGTCAATGAAGACAGCTTAACAGGATGCGCCGATAGCTGCGGTTTATATTTTCAATGAAATCGATAGAAAACGCCGATGGCAAAACATAACCATCGGCGTGTGCATCAATGCTTGACGCCGGACGCCGGTGCGACAGCATCGGCCGTCGTATCGCTCGCGAACAGCTGAGCGCAGTCGACGGCGTCAAAGCCGTAGTGCTTGCCGCAGAAGTCGCAGTTGACGCCCAGTTCGCCCAGGTCGTGCAGGGCGGCCTCGACTTCCGTCTGGCCCAACGTGCGCAGCATGTTCGCGACTTTTTCCCGCGAACACGTGCAATGGAATTGCGGATAGAGCGGGTCGAACACGCGAATCGTCTCTTCCCAGAACAGGCGCCTGAGCAAGGTTTCCACGTCCGTCGAGAGCAGTTCCGACTGTTTGAGCGTCTGGCCCAGCATGACGGCGCGGTTCCACGTCTCGAGGTCTTCTTCCTCGCTCGCCTGCTTGACCTGGCCTTCGATGGCGCTGTTGCGCGGCAGTTTTTGCAGCAGCAGGCCACGCGCGACGTGCTCGTCGGCCGCCAGCCACAGCTTCGTGTCCATCTGTTCCGAGCGCAGCATGTAGTTTTCGATCACGGTCGCGATATCGTCGCCGATCAGCGGGACGACGCCCTGGTACGGCTGCTGGCCCGGTACCTTGTCCAGCGGGTCGAGCGTGATCACGAAGCGGCCGCGGCCGTGCTGGTTCAGCAACTGGGTGGCCGTTGCATCGTCGGGCACGTCGGCGCCGTCGCGCAGCTTCGCGGTCGCGCGCATGCGTAGGTTCGCGTCGCATTCGACGACGAGCAGTTTCACGAGGCCGTCGCCGTGGATCTGCATCACGATCGAGCCGTTGAACTTGAGGTTCGCGGACAGCAGCGCCGCCGCGGCGACCATTTCGCCCAGCAAGGCGCGCACCGCCTTCGGATAGGCGTGGCGCGACTGGATCTCGCGCCACGCGTTGGAAATCTCGACGAGCTCGCCGCGGACGGCTGCGTTGTCGAAGATGAATTTCTGGAGGATGTCCTTGCTGGTTTCAGTTGTCATTCTTTATCCGATTTTCTTGAGCCCCGCCTTGAAGCGCTTGCCGCGTTCGACGTAGCTGGCGGCATTGCCTTGCAGGCGGAGCAGGTCGTCTTCCGTGAGCGTACGCACCACCTTGGCCGGGGCGCCCAGGATCAGCGAGTGGTCCGGGAACTCCTTGCCTTCCGTGACGACGGCGCCGGCCCCCACGAGGCAGCCGCGGCCGATCTTCGCGCCGTTCAGCACCACGGCCTGGATACCGATCAGCGCGCCGTCGCCGACGGTGCAACCGTGTAGCATCGCCTGGTGGCCGACGGTGACGTTCTTGCCGAGCACGAGCGGGAACCCCATGTCCGTGTGCATCACGGTACCTTCCTGCACATTGCTCCCGGCGCCGATCGTGATTCGTTCGTTGTCGCCGCGGATCGTCACGCCGAACCACACCGACGCATCCGCCTCGACCGTGACCTTGCCGATCAGGCTGGCCGTATCGGCGACGTAGGCCGATGGATCGATCTCGGGCGCATCGTCGCCCAACTGGTAAATCGCCATGGAGTGCTCGCGGAAGGTTGAGATGGCGGTATTTTACGCCCTCGCGCCCGCCGTCGCGTCCACCGTCGCCGGCAAGCAGGGCAGATGGGGCCCGCCAGCGGAAAAACAAGCTTCGTGCTTATAATGCGAACGGTCGTACTAATTTTAATCTCCAGACAGGAACCGCCATGACACCGTCCCGCTCCGAATTCCTCACCATCCGCGGCCTGCGCACCCACGTCCGCCACTGGGGCCGCGAGGGCGCGCCCAAGTTGTTCATGGCACATGGCTGGATGGATATGTCGGCCTCGTTCCAGTTCGTCGTCGACGCGTTGCAGGGCGACTGGCACGTGATCGCCCACGACTGGCGCGGCTTCGGCCTGACCGAGCGCTCCGGCAACGACACGTACTGGTTCCCCGACTATTTCGCCGACCTGGAAGCGATCGTCGACCATTACTCGCCGGACGCGCCCGTCAACCTGCTGGGCCACAGCATGGGCGGCAACATCGTCAGCGTGTATGCCGGCGTGCGGCCGGAACGCATCGCGAAGCTCGTCAACCTGGAAGGCTTCGGATTGCCCGCCACGCGTCCCGAACAGGCGCCCGGCCGCTACGCCAAGTGGCTGGACGAGGTGAAGGCGGCACCCACGATGCGCGGTTATGCGAGCCTGGAAGAGGTGGCGGTGCGGCTGCAGAAGACCAACCCCCGCCTGCCGGCCGAGCGCGCCGGCTTCCTCGCGCAGCACTGGGCGGCGCAGAACGGGCAGGGCGAGTGGGAGATCCTGGGCGACCCGGCGCACAAGATGCCGGGGCCGCTGCTGTACCAGATCGACGAGGTGCTCGCCTGCTGGCGCCGCATCACGGCGCCCGTGCTGTGGGTCGAGGCGGAACACACGGACATGTGGCGCTGGATGGGACCGAAGGAAGAGGCGCGCCATGAAGTCGACCGCCGCCTGGCCCAACTGGCGAAGGTCACGCCGCGCATGATGCCGGACGCGGGACATATGCTGCATCACGACCAGCCGGAGATGCTGGCGCGCATGATCGAGGATTTCCTGGCCTGATACGTGGCCTGTCGGTAGGGTGGACGGCTTTGCCGTCCACCCTACCTCGACCGCGCATCTGTCCGAGTTGAACCGCGTACAATGGATGTTCGTATAGATTATTTGCGTCCGGACTCCACCATGAAAGTCGACCTCCACTGCCACTCCAACGTCTCCGACGGCGTGCTCGCTCCGGCCGCCGTGGCCACGTATGCCCGCAAGGGCGGCGTCGACGTGTGGGCACTGACGGACCACGACGAGCTCAAAGGCATCAAGGCCGCGCGCGCAAAAGCCGAGGAGCTGGGCATGCGTTTCGTGTCCGGCGTGGAAATCTCCGTGACGTGGGCCGGCGCGACCGTGCACCTCGTCGGCCTGCGCATCGACGAAGACAATCCCACGTTGCTGCAAGGCCTCGCCGCCACGCGCAACGGGCGTGACGCGCGCGGGCGCGAGATCGCCGCGCAGCTGGACAAGGCCGGCATCCCGAACGCCTATGAAGGCGCGCTGAAATACGTCGGCAACCCCGACCTGCTGTCGCGCACCCACTTCGCGCGCTACCTGTGCGAGACGGGCGCCTGCTCCACGACGTCCGACGTGTTCCGGCGCTTCCTCACGGAAGGCAAGCCGGGCTACGTGCCGCACCGCTGGGCCACCTTGGCCGATGCGATGGGCTGGATCCGCGCCGCCGGCGGCATCCCCGTGATCGCGCATCCGGGCCGCTACCGCTTCGACGCGACGGCAGAGGGCGCGCTGTTCGACGAGTTCAAGCAGCTGGGCGGCAATGCGATCGAAGTCGTCACGGGCAGCCACACGCCGGACCAGTACGCCACGTATGCCGAGGTGGCGCGCCGCTACGGCTTCCTTGCGTCGCGCGGGACGGATTTTCACGCGCCGGGGGAGTCGCGCGTGGAGTTCGACCGGTTGCCGCAGTTGCCGGCCGGGGTGACGCCGGTCTGGCATGACTGGTTTTGAACGCTTGAACTTTCGGCATTCCGGCCTTATCTTGTCGGACTAATATTGAACCGTAGGGTGGGCGCGTCGGCGCAATGCAAACACGCGTGCCCACGCAACAGGAGATCCGTTCCAACATGAAGCGCATACTGCTGTTCCTCGCCACCAACCTCGCCGTCGTGTTGGTGCTGTCGATCGTGCTGAACGTCCTCGGCGTCGGCCGGGCCGTCGGCGTGCGCGGCATCAACGTCGGGGCATTGCTCGTGTTCTCGCTCGTCGTCGGCTTCACGGGCGCCATCGTGTCGCTGTTGATGAGCAAGCCGATGGCCAAGTGGTCGACCGGCGCCCGCGTCATCGAGCAGCCGGGTAACGATTCGGAAGCGTGGCTCCTCCGCGTCGTAGGCAACCTCGCGCAGCGCGCCGGCATCGCCATGCCGGAAGTGGCCGTGTACGACGGCGAGCCGAATGCGTTCGCCACCGGCGCGTTTAAAAATTCCGCACTGGTCGCCGTGTCGACGGGCCTGCTTGCGAACATGAACCGCGAGGAAGTGGAGGCCGTGCTGGGCCACGAGATCGCGCACGTGGCGAACGGTGACATGGTGACGCTCACGTTGATCCAGGGCGTCGTCAACACGTTCGTCGTGTTCCTCGCGCGCGTCGTCGGCTTCTTCGTCGACAGCGTCGTGCTCCGCCGCGGGAACGACGAGCGCGGGCCCGGCATCGGCTACGGGATCACCGTGTTCGTGTGCGAGATCCTGTTCGGCCTTGTCGCGTCGATGATCGTCGCGTGGTTCTCGCGCCAGCGCGAATTCCGCGCCGACGCCGGCTCCGCGCAGCTGCTGGGCAGCCCGCTGCCGATGCAGCATGCGCTCGCGCGCCTGGGCGGCCTGCAGCCGGGCGCGCTGCCGCAGTCGATGGCGGCGTCCGGCATTTCCGGCCACGGCAGCGGCTGGGGCGCGCTGTTCGCATCGCACCCGCCGATGGAAGAACGCATCGCGGCACTCCAGGCCCTGCGCCAGACGGGATTCGCGCGATGACCCAGTACTTCGAAGTCCATCCGCAAAATCCGCAGGCGCGGCTGATCCGCCAGGCCGCGCAGATCATCCAGGCCGGCGGCATCGTCGCCGCGCCCACCGATTCCGCGTATGCGCTCGTGTGCCGCCTCGACGACAAGGCCGCCGTCGAAAAGCTGCGGCGCATCCGCGGCGTCGACGAGAAGCACCACCTCACCTTGCTCGTGCGCGACCTGTCCGAGATCGCCACGTATGCCCGCGTCGACAACCGCCAGTACCGGCAACTGAAGGCCGTCACGCCGGGGCCGTACACGGTGATCCTGGAAGCGACGAAGGAAGTGCCGCGCCGCCTGTCGCACCCGTCGCGCAAGACGATCGGCATCCGGGTGCCGGAAAACGCGATCCTCCTGGCGCTGCTCGATGAGCTGGGCGAGCCGCTGATCGGCACCACGTTGCAGCTGCCGGGGGACGACCAGATGCTGTCCGACCCGGACGAGGTGCGCGACCGCCTCGACCGCCAGATCGAACTCGTGATCGACGGCGGCGCCGGCACGCTGGAGCCCACGACGATCGTCGACCTCACCGGCCCCGACGCGGAACTCGTGCGCGCGGGCCGCGGCGACCCGGCCGCCTTCGGCCTGTAGGGCGCCGCCGGTCCGGTCGCGCGCTCTGATAGAATCGCAGTTTATGGATGAACTTATACGCAACTTGGCGGTCTACGCACTGCCGGTCCTCTTTGCGATCACGATGCACGACGCCGCCCAGGCATTCGTCGCAAAGCGCTTCGGGGACAATACCGCCCACGCCGCAGGGCGTACCACGCTCAACCCGCTGGCCCACATCGATCCCGTCGGCACCATCCTGATCCCGGTCGTGATGTACCTGATGTCCGGCTTCGTGTTCGGCTACGCGAAACCGCTGCCGATCAATTACGGCCAGATGCGCCATCCGAAGCGCGACATGGCATGGGTCGCGCTGTCCGGCCCGGGCGCCAATTTCCTGATGGCGCTGATATGGGTTCTGCTGGGCATCTTCCTCGACTACTTCAGCGTGCAGGAGTCGTTCCCGCACCTCGTGGCGGATGCCGGCCTGAAGACGAATCTGTGGCTGATGGCGTTCAACCTGCTGCCGATCCCGTCGATGGATGGCGGCCGCGTGCTGTTTTCGATCCTGCCGCACAAGGCCGCGTTCCAGTTCGCGCGTCTGGAGCCGTACAGCTTCATCATCCTGCTGGCACTGATCTTCCTGCCGCGGATCGGGTTCCCGAACGTGATCGGCTACTGGCTGTTCTTCGTCGAGCTGATCGCGAAGCTGCTGCTGCACCTGATCGTCTCCCCCCTGAACATTCTCCTGACCTGAGATCGCTATGTTTCCCGACCGTGTCGTTTCCGGCATGCGCCCCACCGGGCTGATGCACCTTGGCCACTACCATGGCGCGCTGAAGAACTGGATCCGCATGCAGTCCGAACTGCCGTGCCTGTTCTTCGTCGCCGACTGGCACGCGCTGACCACGCACTACGATGACCCCACGATCATCGAGAAGAGCACCTGGGACATGGTGATCGACTGGCTGGCGGCCGGCATCGACCCGGCGCAGGCCACGATCTTCATCCAGTCGAAGGTGCCGGAGCACGCGGAACTGCATTTGCTGCTGTCGATGGCGACGCCGCTCGGCTGGCTCGAGCGCGTGCCGACGTACAAGGACCAGATCGAGAACCTCGCCAACCGCGACCTCGCCACGTACGGCTTCCTCGGCTACCCGCTGCTGCAGGCGGCCGACGTGCTGATCTACCGCGCCACGCAGGTGCCCGTGGGCGAAGACCAGGTGCCGCACATCGAGATGATGCGCGAGATCGCACGCCGTTTTAACCACCTGTACGGCAAGGAACCGGGCTTCGAGCAGAAGGCGCTGGAAGCCGTCAAAAAACTCGGCAGCAAGCGCGCCAAGCTGTACGCGGAATTGCGCACGGCGTACCAGCAGGATGGCGACGACGCGGCGCTGGAGCAGGCGCAGGCCATGCTGGACGAGGCGGGCAGCCTGTCGAACATCGACCGCGAGCGCCTGTTCGGCTATCTCGAGGGCAGCCGCAAGATCATCCTCGTCGAGCCGCAGGTCAAGCTGACGGAAGCGTCACGCCTGCCGGGTCTCGACGGCCGCAAGATGTCGAAGAGCTACGGCAATTCGATCTCGCTGCGCGAAGATCCGGAATCCGTCACGAAGAAGATCCGCACGATGCCGACCGACCCCGCGCGCGTGCGCCGCAGCGACGCGGGCGACCCGCTGAAATGCCCCGTGTGGCAGCTGCACGAAGTCTATTCCGACGCGGACACGAAAGACTGGGTCATGAAGGGCTGCACGAGCGCCGGCATCGGCTGCCTCGAGTGCAAGCAGCCCGTCGTGGATGCCGTGCTGGCCGAGCAGGAACCGATGCACGAGCGTGCCCAGCAATACGTCGACGACCCGTCGCTCGTGCGCGCCATCGTCGCCGACGGCTGCGAGAAGGCCCGCAAGCTGGCGCAGGAAACGATGCGCGACGTGCGCGAAGCCATGGGTCTGTCGTACACCTGATGCACGGCGCGACCGACACTCCATCGACCTGGGTCGCGCGCTGGGCGCCGGCGATCCCGCACGGCGAGGTGCTCGACCTCGCGTGCGGCGGCGGGCGCCACGCGCGCCTGCTGGCGGCGCTCGGTCACCCCGTGCAGGCCGTCGACCGCGACGCCACGGCATTGGCGCAGGCGGCCGGGCCCGGCATCACGACCATGCAGCACGACCTGGAAGCCGACGGCGCGGCCTGGCCGTTCGCACCGCGCCGCTTCGCCGGCGTCGTCGTCACGAACTACCTGCATTGCCCGCTGTTCGCGCACCTTGCCGCCGCGCTGGCGCCGGACGGGATCCTGATTTACGAAACCTTCGCGCAGGGGAACGAACGCTTCGGCAAGCCATCGAATCCGGCGTTCCTGCTGGCGCCCGGCGAGTTGCTGAAGATGGCGCTCGCCCACGGCTTGCGGGTGCTGGCGTACGAGGATGGCGTCGTCGACGCGCCCCGTCCCGCGCGCGTGCAGCGGCTGTGCGCGGCGGCGCCGGACGTCGATCCCGGGAGCGTCCGGCTCGACACCTGACGGAGATGTAACGAACCTGTAACCATGCCATTTATATGGTGTGGAATGAACCATAACACCAGGCTATCCGCTACAATCGACATTTATTTATTAACGGCACGGTCCACTGATTATGATTAAGGGCAGCATAGTAGCAATCGTCACACCGATGTTCGAGGATGGAAGTTTGGACAGGGACAGCCTGCGCAAACTGCTCGACTGGCATGTGGCGGAAGGTACGGACGCAATCTGCATCGTCGGTACGACCGGCGAGTCGGCCACCGTGAGCCCGGACGAACACTGCGAACTGATCAAGCTGGCGGTCGACCACATCGCCGGCCGCATCCCGGTCATGGCCGGCACGGGCGGCAATTCGACGGCCGAAGCGATCGCGCTGACGCGCCACGCCAAGGAAGTCGGTGCCGACGCCTCGCTGCAGGTCGTCCCGTACTACAACCGTCCGTCGCAGGAAGGCATGTATCGCCACTTCAAGGCGATCGCCGAATCGACCGACCTGCCCGTGTATCTGTACAACGTGCCGGGCCGTACCGTGGCCGACATGAGCAACGAGACGGTGGTGCGCCTGGCCGCCATCGACAACATCGTTGGCATCAAGGATGCGACGGGCAACCTCGCGCGCTGCATCGAGCTGCTGCGCGACATCGACCGTTCGTTCGCCGGCAAGGGCAAATCGTTCGGCGTGTTCTCGGGCGACGATGCGAGCGCGCTGGCGCTGATGCTGTGCGGCGGCGCCGGCAACATCTCCGTGTCCGCGAACGTGGCACCCCGTGCGATGGCCGAGATGTGCAAGGCGGCGCTCGCCGGCGACGCCGCGCGCGCGATCGAGATCAACAACCGCGTGCTGGACCTGCACAGCAAGCTGTTCGTCGAGCCGAACCCGGTGCCGGTGAAATGGGCACTGGCCGAGATGGGCAAGATGCCGCCCGGCCTGCGCCTGCCGCTGGCGCCGCTGGCCGCGCAATACCACGACACGGTACGCGCCGCATTGCGCGCTTCCGGCGTCCTTTGATAACGGTCCCCGGACCCTGCTGCATTACCAGCTTTAACGACATGACGAATCGCAAGATGATGACTTCCACCGCAGCCCGCACCGTGGCGCTGACCGCCATCGCGTTCAGCCTGGCCGCGTGCACGACCGTGTTCGAATCCGACAAGGTGGACTACAAGGCTTCCAAGAAGGCGGCCCCGCTGGACATCCCGCCCGACCTGACGCAACTGCAAAAGGACAACCGCTACGCCGTGCCGGATGGCCGCGGCGTCGCGACGGCCTCGGGCTTCCAGCAGCAGCGCAGCACCGCACCGGCCATCGCGGCCGCGTCCGGCGAGCAGATCGGGCAAGTGCCTACCGACACGATCCGCATCGAGCGCAACGGCAACCAGCGCTGGCTCGTGATCAAGGAAACGCCGGAGCAACTGTGGCCGCAGCTGCTGGAGTTCTGGCATAACTCGGGCTTCACCGTCGAGACCGAGTCGCCGCAGACCGGCATCATGGAAACGAACTGGGCCGAGAACCGCGCCAAGATCCCGCAGGACTTCATCCGCCGCACGATCGGCAAGGTGTTCGATTCCGCGTATTCGACGGGCGAGCGCGACAAGTTCCGCACCCGCCTCGAGCGCCGTGCCGACGGCACGACCGAGATCTACATCAGCCACCGCGGCGCCGAGGAAGTGCTGACGGGTCCGCAGAAGGAAACGACGACGTGGACCGCGCGTCCGAACGATCCGGAGCTGGAAGCGGAATTCCTGGGCCGCCTGATGGCCCAGCTGACGGGTACGAAGGTCAAGGACGCGACGGCATTCGTGACGAACGCGCCGCTGGAGCCGCAGCACGCGAAGCTGGAAGGCAACAAGGTCGTCGTCGACGAAGTCTTCGACCGTGCCTGGCGCCGCGTGGGCCTGGCGCTGGACCGCGTCGGCTTCACCGTCGAAGACCGCGACCGCGTGCAGGGCATCTACTACGTGCGCTACGTCGATCCGGACGCCGTCAAGAAGGAAGGCTTCTTCAGCAAGCTGTTCGGCAGCGACGACAAGAACAAGGAAGCGCAGAAGTACCGCGTGCTCGTCTCGACCGTGCAGGGCGCGACGTCGACCGACGTCACCGTGCAGACGAATGACGGCAAGCCGGACACGTCGCCGACCGGTGCGAAGATCCTCAAGCTGCTGGCGGACGAGCTGAAGTAATCGCGTTTCGCGCAAATAAAAAACCGGCCGCTGGCCGGTTTTTTTATTGGACGACGCCGCATTACGGGTAGGGTGGACGGCTGCGCCGTCCACGCGTCCAACCAGTGCCGATCGATCGCGCGATATGCATCTGTCCCTTGAACGCGTGGACGGCGCGAGCGCCAGCAATAAGCGGCATTCGCGTTATAGCCGTCCACTCTACGCAAATGCGCGTGCGTAAGCAGGACCGTACAGGCGTAAAAAAACCGGCCCGCAGGCCGGTTTTTTCAGAGCGATTCGAATTACTTCGAAGCAGCCGGAGCAGCAGCAGCCGAAGCGGCTTCAGCAGCAGCCGAAGCAGCCGAAGCAGCAGCCGACGCAGCCGAAGCGGCAGCGTCAGCAGCGGCCGGAGCAGCCGGGGTAGCGGCAGCGTCAGCAGCCGGAGCGGCCGGAGCAGCAGCCGGAGCGGTGGTCTCAGCAGCCGGAGCCGCCGGGGTCACGGTGGTTTCTTCTTTCTTCGAGCAGGCAGCCAGAGCAACAGCCAGCAGGGAAACGATCAGCAGAGATTTTTTCATGGTTTTTCCTTAATTGATTCAAAAGGGTGGTGCGATGAATAATTACCGGTAATTATCGCTCGTCAGGAATTCTCTTGTTTGTATACTTTGGAAAAAGTGCCTACAGACAACGGAACCTTCCTAACCCGATATTATAGCCAAATTTACTGAATCGCAATAGAAAAGTCGTGTCAAGACGTAACAGTTGCCAGAACGGGCAACATTCATTTTCTGGCAACGGGATGCCGCCGTCCGTGCGCTAGTTCTCATAGGAGAAAACACGCAACACATGTAATTACAGCCCGGTAACACTTGTCTGCAGGCCAGGCTGTGATTCTGCCCAAATCGCGTCGAAACGCTGGCGCGACAACTCGGTTTGTTGCGGTGCGTCAAAAGCGGCCTCACCGCGCAGGTGATCGCTGTGGAAGCGCCGCACGATATGCTGGTCGTCCGCGATGCAGAACGAATCCGTGAGCGATCGCAACCCGCGCGGCGTGCGCCGGCATTCGATGCCGTGCGCATAGTCCTGCAACAGCCGGATGAAACGCGGCGCCTCGCGTTCCAGATACGCCGGGTCGTGCAGCGCGAGGCGCAGCTGGCCGCCGCCGTGCAGGAAGCGGCGCAGCGTGGCATCGACGTCCGGCGCGCCCAGCCGGAACAGGGCGAAATCCGGATCGAACATGACGAGCGTCGCCTGCGCGCGCGCCAGCACCGCGCCCAGATGCTGCTGGAACGCGGCGCGGGTGTCGAAGGGCAGGAGCACGGGATCCGTCATGATCAGTACATTATCAGGCCAATTCGAGCCAACCGTCCTGGTACCACGTGTACAGCGCGTCCAGCACGTCGTCGGACGCCTGGTCGAGCACGTTGCCGGGCAGGCCACGTTCGTTGGCGAGGACGTCGAGCACGGTCTTGTCCGCGCGTCCGACGGCAAACGATTCGCCATTGATGAACACGTGCTTACCACGGTACAGCATCAGCGTCTTGGGCGACAACTGCAGACCCTTCTTCGCGGCCTGTTCCATGAAGCGGCCCACCGTCAGGGGCTTGGCCACCGGCGTGAAGAACACGTTGTGCTTAGGCTCGGACAGATATTCGCCCAGGAAGATCGTGACGTCTTCCTCGTCCCAGCGCACCTTGTTGAGTTCCTCGGTGACCGTGGTCAGCATGTCGCGCGGGATCTCGGCCGGGTTCTTCGCGGGTGCGAGGCCGGGGTCGGCATAGCGGCCGGGCAGGTCGATCGAGTCGGCCATGAATTGCAGGAACGCTTCGCCCAGTTCCTGGAACGACGGCGCGCGGAAGCCGATCGAATACGTCATGCATTCGCCCTCGGCCACACCGTCGTGCGCGTAGTGCGGCGGCAGGTACAGCATGTCGCCCGGCTCCAGCACGAATTCCTGTTCCGGTTCGAAGTTCGCGAGGATCTTCAGCGGCAGGCCTTCGACGAGTGTCAGGTCCTGCTGTGCGCCGATGCGCCAGCGGCGCTTGCCCTGCGCTTGCAGAAGGAACACGTCGTAGGAATCGAAGTGCGGGCCCACGCCGCCGCCGTCCGTCGCGTAGCTGACCATCAGGTCGTCCAGGCGCGCGTCCGGCACGAAGCGGAACTGGCGCAGCAGGGCGTCGGCCTTCGGTTCGTGCAGGTTGACGCCCTGCACGAGCATGGTCCATTCGCGCTGCGTTGTCGGCGGCAGCTCGGCCAGCGGGCCGTGTTGCATGTCCCAGGTGCCATCGGTCAAGGTGACGAGGCGGGATTCGACGTGGTTGAGCTTGGCCAGCTCGGCCAGCTTGTCCACCTTGAGCAGCGGCTTGAAATTGGGGATCGCCTGGCGGATGAGCAGGGGTTTCTTGTGCCAGTAGTCGCGGAGGAACTGGGCGGGGGTGATGTTCCCGAGGAGCTGTAATTTTTGCATGCGCCATTATAACCAGCGCCTGTTGTGGTCAGTGGCTCCTAAAACCGTCGCGAGCGGAAGCAATGGTGGTCGAGAAGCGCAGCTGTACGACAGTACAGTGAGCGTCGCAGCCTGCGCGGCCCGGGCGCCAGTGCGACGCGCAGTAGGTTTTTGGCGCCACTGGTGGTAGGGTTATAATCGCAACCTTACCCACGAAAGGAAGTGCAATGAAGATTGCCCAGAACACGGTTGTGTCGGTGAACTATAAGCTGTCCGACGCCCAGAACAACCTGATCGAAGACGGCGCCCAGCCGATGGTCTACCTGCACGGCGGTTACGAGAACACGCTGCCGAAGATCGAAGAAGAGCTGGACGGCAAGGACGTGGGTTACACGTCGACCATCCAGATCGAGCCGGAAGACGCGTTCGGCGACTACGATCCGAACCTGGTGAAGGTCGAGGAACGCAACCGCCTGCCGGAACCGATCGAAGTCGGCATGCAATTCGAAGGCGTGGCCGAAGGCAGCGACGAAGAGCCCGTGATCTTCACCGTCACCGAGATCGCCGACGACAAGGTCGTCCTGGACGGCAACCACCCGCTGGCCGGCATGGCCCTGCGCTTCGACCTGTCCGTGATCGACGTGCGTGCCGCGACGCCGGAAGAGATCGCGCACGGCCACGTGCACGGTGCCCATGGCCATGACCACGGCCACGACGACATGGAAGACGGCGAGCCGGGCGACCACTTCCGCAGCCAGCCGCTGCAGTAATCCACGGCGCCTCGCGTCGGCCGGGTGGTTACTGGCCCCTGGCCGGCTTCGCCGTCTCCACCTTGCGCGGATCGACCTTGAACAAGGTCTTCGTCGCCGGATCGACGACGACCTCGAGCGCATCGGCACCGGCCGCCAGATGGCCGACATTCCCCCGCCATTCGATCGCCGGCTTCCCGCGCACGCGCGTGCCATCGACGAGCAATACCTTGCCGTGGAATTTCTGCGCCAGCGACACGATCAGCCGCCGCGGTTCGGCGAAGCCGTCGTTGTCCGGCGCCGTGTCGCGCAGCAGGGCCTGCAGGCCCGTCGGCTGCGACAACGCCTTCACGTCCCCTTCGGAAAACAGCACGACCGCCTCCAGCTTGTCGCGCCGCGCGATGGCGAACAGGCGGTTCAGCCAGAAGCGGTTGGCGACGAGCCGGTCTTCGTACTCGCTGTTGCGGCCCGCCTCGTTCAGGTAGTGGTTGTTATTGGCCGGCATGTTGATCGTGGCGTACAGCACCTTGCCGACCGACCAGTGCGCATTCTCCGCATAGCTGCGAAAGCGCGGGCTCATCGACTGGCGCGTCAGCGCCACCTTGCGTACGCCCAGCGTGTTCGGTTCACCGTAGAACAGTTCGCGGATGCGGTTCAGGCGTTCGATCGCGTTCGTGCGGCCGGCCGTGTTGCGGCACTCGGTCCAGTCGCTGCCGGCCGGCAGCACGACGACGGGCCGGTGCGCTTCGTCGATCAAGTCGCGCCGCTTCTGGTACAGCTTGTCCGTGCAGGGCTCGTTCGCGCCCTTGATGCCCGTGACGACGAGGAAGGCGACGTCGCCGTCGTCGTTGTCGGCGAGCGCCTGCTTCAAGTGTTTTTCGCCGCCGTCCGTGAAGCCGTGGCCGATGATGGCGAAGCGGTGCGCCTCGTCCTCGCGCACCGCGGCGCGCGCGCCGCCCGCGAGCAGCAGGGCGAGGGCGAGCAGGAGTACCGAACGGCGTCGCGGCATCGTCACGCCGACGCCAGGCGCTTGAGCTCGTACAGCCGCTCGAGCGCTTCGCGCGGGCTCAGGGCATCGGGATCGATGGCGTCCAGCAGGACCAATGCGGGCGATTCGTCCGCTGGCGGCACCGGCGCCGGGGCGGCTCCCGGCGCGGCGCCGGCATCGCCCTCGTCGCACGGTGCCGGCGCGAACAGGTCGAGCTGCGGCGTCGCGTCGAGCGCCTGTGCTTCCAGCCGCGCCAGGTGCTTGCGCGCGGCGCGGATGACGGCCGGCGGCACGCCCGCGAGCTGTGCCACCTGCAGGCCGTAGCTTTGCGACGCAGGGCCGTCCTGCACGGCGTGCAGGAACACGATGCTGTCCTTGTGCTCGACGGCCGACAGGTGCACGTTGGCGGCGCTCGGGTGCTGCTCGGGCAGCTGCGTCAGTTCGAAGTAGTGGGTGGCGAACAAGGTGAAGCTGCGGCTCGTCTCGATCAGGTGGCGCGCGATGGCCCACGCGAGCGCGAGGCCGTCGAACGTCGACGTGCCGCGGCCCACTTCGTCCATCAGCACGAGCGAATGCTCCGTCGCGCCGTTGAGGATCGTGGCCGATTCCGTCATCTCCACCATGAACGTGGAGCGGCCGCCCGCGAGGTCGTCCGACGCACCGATGCGCGTGAAGATGCGGTCGATGGGACCGATTGTCGCACTCGTCGCCGGCACGTAGCTGCCCACGTACGCGAGCAGCGTGATCAGCGCGACCTGGCGCATGAACGTCGATTTACCGCCCATGTTCGGGCCCGTGATCAACAGGAGGCGGCGGTCGTTGGAGAGCTTGCAGTCGTTGGCGATGAAGCGCTCGATCTGGTTTTCGACGACGGGGTGGCGGCCTTCGGTGATCGTCAGGCACGGCTCCTCGACGAGCTGCGGCATGCACCAGTTGTAGCGCGCAGCGTGCGAGGCGAGGGCCGTCAGCGTATCGAGCTGCGCGATGCCGGACGCAATGCGCTGCAGGCACACGATGTGCGGCGCGAGGTCGGCCAGCAGCAGCTCGTACAGGAGTTTTTCGCGCGCGAGCGCGCGGTCCTGCGCGGACAAGGCCTTGTCCTCGAACGCCTTCAGTTCCGGCGTGATGTAGCGCTCGCAGTTCTTCAGGGTCTGGCGGCGGCGGTAATCGTCCGGCACCTTGTCGGCCTGGCCGTTCGTCACCTCGATGTAGAAGCCGTGCACCTTGTTGTATTCGACGCGCAGGTTGGCGATGCCCGTGCGGGCGCGCTCGCGCGCTTCCAGGTCGACGAGGAACTGGCCCGCGTTTTCCGACAGCGCGCGCAGCTCGTCGAGCTCCGCGTCGAAGCCGCGCGCGAACACGCCGCCGTCGCGCACCATCGCGGCCGGTTCCGTCGCGATGGCGCGTTGCAGGAGGTCGGCGCACGCTTCGGGGATCGCGATGGCGTCGTGGATGTCGCGCAGCAGGCACGAGTCGCCGGGGATGAAGCAGCGTGCGACCTGCTCGCGCAGTCCCGGCAGCTGCGCGAGGCCGTCGCGCAGGCTCGCGAGGTCGCGCGGACGCGCCGTCAGCAGCGCGATGCGCGTCGTGATGCGTTCGATGTCCGGCACGTGCGCGAGCGTCGCGGACAGGCCATGCATCGCCTCGCGCTGGGTCAGCGCGGCGATCGCCTCGTGGCGCGCTCTGGCCACGCGCTGGTCGCGCCGCGCATGGTGCAGCCAGTGGCGCAGCAGGCGCGAGCCCATCGCCGTGCGGCAGCCGTCCAGCAGCGAGAACAACGTGGGCGATTCGAAGCCGCGGATCGTCTCCGTCAATTCGAGGTTGCGGCGCGTGGCGGCGTCGAGGCCGATAAATTCGCTCTCCGATTCGACGGCGAGGCTCTTCACGTGCTGCAGGCCGCGGCCTTGCGTCGCTTGCGCATAGCGCAGCAGCGCACCGGCCGCGCCGAACGCGGCACCGAGGCCGTCCGCGCCGAAGCCGGACAACGTGGCGACACCCAGCTGGTCGAGCAGCGCCCTGTGGCCGTGCACGACCTCGAAATGCCATTCCGGCACGCGCGCCGTGTGGCCGACCGGCGATTCCTCGAACAGGTCGGCACCGCCGTCGGCGCGCAGCACTTCGGCCGGCGCGATGCGTTCCAGTTCCTGCACGAGTCGCACGGCGGCCGTGCGCGCGTCGCCGGAAAATTCCATCAGCTTCAGCGCGCCGCTCGCCAGCGACATCCACGCGAGACCCGTCGTGACCACCTTGCGGTTCGCGACCGTGCACACGGCGAGCAGCGGACGCTCGGCCTTCTCCGGCAGCAGGTCGGCATCCGTCAACGTGCCCGGCGTGACGACGCGCACGACCTTGCGTTCGACGGGGCCTTTGCTGAGGGCCGGGTCACCGATCTGCTCGCAGATCGCGCACGACTCGCCCAGCTTGACCAGTTTCGCGAGATAAGGGTCGAGCGAGTGGAAGGGCACGCCGGCCATCTTGATCGGGTTGCCGCCCGAGCTGCCGCGCGCCGTCAACGTGATGCCCAGGATGCGCGCGGCCTTCTCGGCGTCCTCGAAGAACAGCTCGTAGAAGTCGCCCATCCGGTAGAAGACGAGCATCGTGGGGTAGTCGGCCTTGATGCTCAGGTACTGCTGCATCATAGGAGAGAAGGGGCTTTTACCCGGCTTCAAATCCTGCGGATCCATGGGCTTGTGTTTTTCAGCGGATGGGCGTTCAGCCGGGCTCTCCGCTGCGGCGGCGTTGATTTCGCGTGGAACGTTCATAATTCGAAGTAGTAGTGACCATGCAACTTAGACCGGAGGGCCATCATTTTACCGCTAAGCCCAGCGGACGAAAGGTTGAATCGCGGTTAGCCGGTGTGCAGGAAAGCTGCGGCTTTTCGGTCTTCGGTATCGACCCAGCTGAATGACAGAGTTCGGAGAGTCTCTAAACCTGAACGATTTTAGGTGTATTGTGTCGCGTTAAAAGCAAGTTTTAGGTTCATTTGCCCTTGCGCTCGCGTCTTTTTCCGCCGCCGTTTTGACTGTCCTGCGGTCCCCGAAAATGCTCGACAAGAAAGTCAATGAATGCGCGTGCACGAATGGTCTGATTGCGTTTGCTGGGGTAGTAAACGAACAGGTCAGCCGCAGGCAGATCGAACTCCGGCAGCACGATCTTCAGCCTGCCGCTGTCGAGGTACTTGGCCAGGTCCCACTCCGACCGGATCAGGATGCCGTGACCGTCCAAGGCCCACCCGAGGACGATGTCGCCGTCGTTGCTCGACAGTGCACCATGCACTTTGACGATCTCGGTATGGTCCTGGTGCATGAAGCGCCAGATGCCGTAGGCGTCGTCATTTTGTCTATGGATGATGCAGCGGTGGTTCGCAAGGTCGGCGAGGCTCTTAGGAACGCCGTGGCGCTCCAGATAGCCCGGCGAGGCGCACAGGAAGCGACGGTTCGACATGATCTTGCGTGCGTTGAGGCGCTTATCCGGCAGGGCGCCGAAGCGGATCGCCAGGTCGAAGCCGCTTTCGACCAGATCGACTGGCCGGTCGGTCACTTCCATCTGTATTTCAACTTCCGGATAGCGAGCCGTGAATGTAGACACCAACGGCGCGATCGTCGTACGTCCAAAACCCAAGGTCGCGTTCACGCGCAAGAGTCCACGAGGTGCGGAGCGGCCCTGCGATACCGCGTCCTCCATTTCCTTGATCTCAGCAAGGATGCGGCTCGCATGCTGTAGGTAGGTCTCGCCTTCGCTTGTGAGGCTGAGCGTGCGCGTGGTCCGGTTTACAAGCCGAACACCCAGTCGGCTTTCGAGCGTGGCAAGCCGTTTCGTGGCTGCCGGTGGCGTCAAATCGATGGCTCGTGCAGCCGCGGCCAGGCTGCCGTGCTTGGCCACGAGCACGAAAAACTGCATGTCCGATGCGGGTTCGTTCTTCATCTCAACTCATTTCATAAATGAATCCAGGTGAATTATAGGAGATATTCAAGGCCTTAATCTACGGCTTTCCGACACCTGATCGCATCCAAGACATGCGATTGTCCTTAAGGAGACTCCCGTGAGAATCGTAGAAATCCGTGAAAAAACCGTCCCCATCAGCTCGCCGATCCGCAACGCGTACATCGACTTCAGCAAGATGACGCTGAGCCTGGTTGCCGTGGTCACCGATGTGATCCGCGACGGCAAACCGGTCATCGGCTACGGCTTCAACTCCAACGGCCGCTATGGCCAAGGCAAGCTGATGCGCGAGCGTTTCATCCCCCGCATCCTGGAAGCCGATCCTGCTTCGCTGGTCGACGACGCCGGCACCAACCTGGATCCGCACAAGATCTGGAACTGCATGTTCACCAACGAAAAGCCGGGCGGCCATGGCGAACGCTCGGTCGCTATCGGTACCATCGACATGGCCGTGTGGGATGCAGTTGCCAAGATCGAAGGCAAGCCGCTGTTCCAGCTGCTGGCCGACCGCTACGGCGACGGCAAGCCGAACCGCAAGATCTTCGTGTACGCCGCCGGCGGTTACTACTACCCGGGCCAGGACCACGAAAAGCTGAAGGACGAGATGCGCAGCTACATCGACCGCGGCTACACAGTGGTCAAGAAGAAGATCGGCGGCGCCTCGCTGGACGAAGACCTGCGCCGTATCGACAGCATCCTGTCGGTGCTGAAGGACGGCCAGAAGCTGGCGGTCGACGCCAACGGCCGGTTCGATCTCGACACGGCGATCCAGTATGCGAAAGCGCTGTCGCAGTACGACCTGTTCTGGTACGAGGAACCGGGCGACCCCCTCGACTTCGAGCTGCAGGCCACGCTGCGCAACTACTACAAGAACCCGATGGCAACTGGCGAAGACCTGTTCTCGATGCAGGACGCTCGCAACCTGATCCGTTACGGCGGCATGCGCGCGGACCGCGACTGGCTGCAGTTCGACTGCGCCCTGTCGTACGGCCTGGTCGAGTACCTGCGCACGCTCGACATGCTGCGCGAACACGGCTGGTCGCCGAGCCGCTGCATCCCGCACGGTGGTCACCAGATGTCGCTGAATATCGCGGCCGGCCTGGGCCTGGGCGGTAACGAATCTTATCCGGACCTGTTCCAGCCGTACGGCGGCTTCCCGGACGGCGTCAAGGTCGATAACGGCTTCATCACGATGCCGGACCTGCCGGGTATCGGCTTCGAAGGCAAGGCGGATCTCTTCGCCGAGATGCAGAAGCTGTCGGCGTGACCGACGCCTGACCTTAACGCCCGGTAAAGAGGCGCGGTCGAAACACTCAAATCCGTTCAGGTTGTGACCAATGCGGCGGCGCCTCAAGGCGCAACGGCCGCGGTCACACCTGTTCTTCAGCAGGCCAAAAGAACTCGCACGAGGAGACAACCATGCGGTCCACTTCCTTCGCTGGAAAATATCTTTCCAAACTATATGTCCAGGTCATGATTGCCATCGTCGCCGGCATCCTGCTCGGACACTACATGTCCGATCTGGCTGCGCAAGCCAAGCCGCTTGGCGACCTGTTCATCAAGATGATCAAGATGTTGTTGGCACCGATCATTTTTGCTTCGGTCGTCGTCGGCGTCGCACGTATGAACAACGTCCACGAAGCGGGACGTGTCGGCTTCAAGGCCATTTTGTACTTTGAAGTCGCCTCGACGCTTGCCCTGGCTGTCGGCCTCGTGGTGGTCAACGTGTTCAAGCCTGGCATCGGCATGAACATCGACCCATCCCATATCGACGGCGCGGCCATCGCCACCTACACGCAGAGAGCCCATCAGCAGGGCGGTGCGCTGGACTTCTTCATGAACATGGTCCCGAACAGTGTCGTCGGCGCGTTCGCGAACGGCGAAATGTTGCCGATCATCTTTTTCTCGGTACTGTTTGCGATCGCGCTGGCACGCCTGGGTAAACCGGTCGAGCCTTTCGTCGATATGCTGGACATGTTCCTGCAGGGAATGTTCGGTGTCGTCCGCATCGCCATGTACCTCGCTCCGCTCGGCGCCTTCGGCGGCATCGCGTTCACTGTCGGCAAATACGGGATCGGTACGCTGGCATCCTATGGCCAGCTCATCGTTTGCCTCTACCTGACTTCGGCTGTATTCGTTTTCGTGATACTCGGCCTGATCATGCGGATGTGCGGCCTGTCCCTGTTCCAGTTCCTTCGCTACATCAAGGACGAACTGCTGGTGACCTTCGGCACGGCGTCGACCGAGTCCGTGCTGCCGCAAATGCTGGTGAAGCTGGAAAAGATGGGCATTCCGAAACCCGTCGTCGGCCTGGTGCTGCCGACCGGCTATGCATTCAATGCCGACGGCACGGCGATTTACCTCACCATGGCCGCGATCTTCATTGCGCAGGCGATGAATATCGATCTCACGCTGACGGACCAGCTCGTCTTGCTCGGCGTGCTGCTGTTCACGTCCAAGGGATCGGCGGGTGTCGCCGGTGCCGGCTTCGTTGCGCTTGCCGCCACGCTGGCATCGATGCACAAGATTCCGGTGACCGGCCTCGTGCTGCTGCTGGGCGTCGACCGCTTCCTGAACGAAGCACGTGCCCTGACCAACCTCGTTGGCAATGGCGTCGCGACCGTCGTGGTCGCGCGCTGGGAAAGGGTGCTCGATCTCAAGCAGGCTCGAGCCGTGCTCGAGCGCGGTTCCGCCCTGCCTGTGGATACGACGGCGGGCACCGTTTCCGATACCACGAGCGTACCTGCGGCTTCGCTGAGAAAACACTGAGTCTGACGGCATGGCGCTGTGACACGGGAAATCCGGTCACGGCGCCAGAGCGCATGCGATCACTACCTGTTTCCTGATCCATGACTATGCGAGTCCAGCGCAGACGGCCGGATCATCAATGAATTATTCAGTTAAATTTAATAGTAGATAAAACTGACGTTCATTATAAAAGCACGAAGTATCGCTAGACTGATTCTCCCGCTAAACGGCAATGTCTCATCCATAACCGACAAGATCCATCATGACTTCAGAACCCTCCTTGCTGCGTCAGGCGGCACTTGATTATCACGAGTTTCCCAAGCCGGGCAAGCTCGCCACCGTCCCGACAAAACAGATGATCAACCAGCGCGACCTGGCACTTGCCTATTCGCCTGGTGTAGCGTTTCCCTGCGAGGAGATCGTGGCCAACCCGATCAATGCCGCACGCTACACGGCCCGCGGCAACCTGGTTGGCGTCATCAGCAACGGTACCGCAGTGCTTGGCCTTGGCGATATCGGGCCGCTGGCGTCCAAGCCGGTCATGGAAGGCAAGGCCGTCCTGTTCAAGAAGTTTGCTGGCATCGATGTGTTCGACATCGAAATCAACGAGAAGGATCCCCACAAACTGGTGGACATCATCGCCGCGCTCGAACCGACGTTCGGCGGTATCAACCTCGAGGATATCAAGGCACCGGACTGCTTCACGGTCGAAAGCGAATGCCGCGCGCGCATGAACATCCCGGTGTTTCATGACGACCAGCACGGTACGGCCATCGTGGTCGCCGCGGCGATCACGAACGGTCTGAAGGTCGTCGGCAAGCCGATTGGAGAGGTCAAGCTGGTGGCATCCGGCGCGGGTGCCGCGGCGCTGGCCTGTCTCGACCTGCTGGTCGACCTCGGCCTGAAACTCGAAAACATCCATGTGACCGACCTGGCCGGGGTCGTCTACGAAGGCCGTACGGAGCTGATGGACCCGAAGAAGGCCCGGTATGCCCGCCCTACGAGCGCGCGCAGCCTCCGCGAGGTCATCGAAGGCGCCGACATTTTCCTTGGCCTGTCGGCAGGGAATGTGTTGAAGCCCGACATGGTAAAGAGCATGGGCACGCGGCCGCTGATCATGGCGCTCGCCAATCCGACTCCGGAGATTGCGCCGGCATTGGCCCTGGAAGTGCGTCCAGACGCCATCCTGGCGACCGGACGCGCGGATTATCCGAACCAGGTCAACAACGTGCTGTGCTTCCCCTACATTTTCCGCGGCGCGCTGGATGTGGGCGCGACGACGATCACGCGCGAGATGGAGATCGCGGCGGTGAATGCGATCGCCGATCTCGCCCGCCAGGAACAGAGCGACATCGTGGCCGCGGCCTACGGCACCGGCGACCTGTCGTTCGGACCGAACTATCTAATTCCGACGCCGTTCGATCCACGTCTGATCGTCAAGATCGCGCCAGCGGTTGCGAAAGCGGCGATGGAAAGCGGTGTCGCGACGCGGCCGATCGAGGATCTGGATGCCTACGTGCAGCACCTGCAGCAGTTCGTGTATCACAGCGGCAGCATGATGCGTCCTGTCTTCCAGGCAGCGCGGAACACCAGTCCTGACAGGAAGCGCATCGTGTTCGCCGAAGGCGAGGAGGAGCGGGTACTGCGCGCCGTGCAGATCGTCGCCGACGAGCGCATCGCCCAGCCGATCCTGATCGGCAGGCCCGCCGTCATCGAGCAGCGCATCGCCAAGCTCGGCCTGCGCCTCGTCAGGGACAAGGATTTCACAGTGGTCGACACCGATCACGATCCGCGCTACCGGGAGTACTGGACGACGTACCTGGATCTCATGGCCCGGCGCGGCATCACCGAGCAGATGGCGAAGCTCGAAATGCGCCGGCGTACGACCTTGATCGGCGCGATGATGGTACGCAAGGGCGAAGCCGACGGGCTGATGTGCGGCATGATCAGCACGACCCATCGCCATCTGCATTTCATCGACCAGGTGATCGGGAAGAAGGATGGCTCGAGCGTCTACGCGGCGATGAACGCGCTGATCCTGCCGGGTCGCCAGCTCTTCATTGTGGACACGCACGTCAACGTCAATCCGAGCGCCGCGGAACTCGCGGAGATTACCCTGCTGGCAGCCGAGGAAGTCCGACGTTTCGGTATCGTGCCGAAGGTCGCCTTGCTGTCGCACTCCAATTTCGGGACGAGTGATGCCCCTTCCGCCAGGAAGATGCGTGAGGTTCTCGCCATCCTGCGCGAGCGCGCGCCCGATCTCGAGCTCGATGGCGAAATGCACGGCGACGTCGCGCTCGACGCGACGCTGCGACGTAAATTCCTCCCCACGTCGACGCTCGAAGGTGACGCGAACCTGTTGGTGCTGCCCGATATCGACTCGGCGAACATCTCTTACAACCTGCTGAAAGTCGCAGCCGGCAATAACGTCGCCATCGGCCCCATGCTGCTCGGCGCAGCCAAGCCTGTACAAGTGTTGACGCCGTCGGCCACGGTCCGTCGTATCGTCAACATGACGGCCGTGCTCGTTGGCGACATCGCGAGCGGCCAGCCCCGCACGGCGGCATAACGATCGCGTCCGCAAACAAGCGGATTCAAGACGACAAAGGCGAGTGCAGCAATGCACTCGTTCTGTGTCAACACAGCCGTACCTACCAATAACGAACGGGCTCAGACCCGATAATAAGGAGATGTATGAATAAATGGTTAGCCAGTCCAGTCCTTTTGATGATCGGCGCGCACGCCGCGCTGGCGCAGACATCGGTGAACATCTATGGCATCGCGGATGCCGGCTTCGTCCATGAGAGTGGTGGCGTCGCGGGAAGCGTGACCAAGCTCACCAGCGGCGTCGGGTCGGCGTCGCGTCTCGGCTTCCGTGGCACGGAAGATCTGGGCGGTGGCATGTCCGCCATCTTCACGCTCGAGACGGGATATCGTATCGACACGGGCGAGGTGGATACCGCAGGCACGATCTTTAACCGCCAGGCCTTTGTCGGATTGAAGACCAACGCCGGCACGCTGACCTTGGGGCGACAGTACACCCCCTGGCATCAGGCGCTGGTCCAGGTCGCCGATCCGTTCGGCACGGGCTTCGCGGGCGGCGCCAAGAACCTGTTCCCGGATTGGAGCACCAACGTCCGCACCAGCAATACCATCGTGTACGCGGCACCGTCCGTTGCCGGCGTGAGCGCAGACATTGCCTACGCTGCGGGAGAGCAGGCCGGCAGCAACGCAGCAGGACGCCAGTTTGGCGCAGCGCTCGGCTATTCGCGTGGCCCGCTCAACGTGCGCCTCGCCTACAACAACAAGAATTCCGATGTGGCGCCAGCGCCCGGTGTCGCAGCCGTGAGCCGGTCGATCGGCACCAACTCGCTGCTGGCCGCAAACTATGACTTTGGCGTGGCAAAGGCATATTTCGCGTATGGCATGGACAAGGGATTCAACAGTGCCCCGATGGGCAACAACAATAATCCTTATGGCGGCGTGAAGCCGACGCCTTCCACGGATAGCAACGAGGCCATGGTCGGTGTCGCGGCACCGCTCGGTCACGGCAGGCTGCTCGCTTCTTATACGCGCAAGAACGACAAGACTAGCCTGAACCAGGACGCGCACGCCTGGGGCATTGGCTACCTATACGCGCTGTCGAAACGCACCGACCTGTATGCGGTCTATGGTGCCATCGTGAACAGCAACGGGGCCGGATATACCGTGGCCAACAATTCCGAAGCCGGGACCGGCAACCGCGCATCGAACCTCGGTATCCGTCATACCTTCTGACGCTCTGATAGACCAAGACGACACGCATCTCATGGACAGCGTGTCGTTTTCACGCCCAACACGAGCGCGTCGCATCCGTATCACTTTCTGCATCACTCCGATTCAAATCATGAAAACGCTTACCATCCGGTTCAGCCTCATGGCGACCCTAGGCTTGTTCACGTTGATGCTGATCGTCGGTGCCGGCATCGGCATCGCGATGCTGTCGCGCGCGAACCATAGCAGCATCGTGGCGCAACAGGTTGCCGACGAAACGCGCAATATCAACGACATCTACGCCGATACGGCGCGCACCCGTATCGCTCTGATGCGCGTGTACACCGACTTGAAGGAGGCGGGCAAGCAACCATCGGCCAGCGCCAACCTCGTCACCGCACAGAAATACGAACAGCGTGGGCAAAACGCGTTGCGGAGCTTCGTTGCGATGCCCGCGTCCGACGACACCGATGCCCAATTGCGCGGCGACCTCCTGTCGGCACTTCGCAAGCTGTACGGCTCACTGGATCAGGCAATCGGCGCCCTGCGTGCCGACGATCTCGCCACGTTTAATAACATCAATCTGAAAAGCCTGACCGTGGAAGGGGCAGCGGTGTCCAGTCTTCTCGATCGTCTGCAGAAGCAGAATACCGAGCTCAGCAAACAATTGATGGCACGGCGCGACGCCGAATACCGCACGGTCATGGCCCTGGTCGCGGCCGGTATTCTGCTCGCACTTGCGTTGGTGATCGGAGTGCATCGCTTCCTGAAGCGGGCCGTGTTGACGCCTCTGGACAATGCCATCGACATCCTCGAACAGGTCGCACGAGGCGACCTGACGCACAGCGTGCCGGCGGGCAGCCAGACCGAGATCGATCGCCTGATGGGAGGAATCGCACACATGCAGAGTAGCCTCATCAAGACGGTGACGGAAGTTCGCCACGGCGCGCAGTCGATCGATCATGTGGCGCACGAGGTGGCGAGCGGGAACGCCGACCTGTCCGCGCGTACCGAAACCCTGGCCAGTTCGCTGGAAGAGACGGCCGCCTCGATGGAGGAGTTGACGAGCACTGTCCAGCAGACCACCGAGAATACGCACCTGGCGCGCGAGCTCGCTCGTACGGCGTCACTCACCGCATCGACCAGCAGCCGCGTAATGGGAGACATGGTGGAGACGATGGTCCAGATCGATGCTTCGTCGCGCAAGGTTGCCGATATTATTGCCGTCATCGACAGCATATCGTTCCAGACGAACATGCTGGCATTGAACGCGGCAGTGGAGGCTGCGCGGGCAAGAGAGCATGGCAAAGGGTTTGCCGTCGTGGCAGATGAGGTTCGTACCCTCGCGCATCGGAGCGCTGTCGCAGCCAAGGAAATCAAGAGTTTGATCGAAGATTCGGTCGGCAAGGTGCAAGGCGGCAGCGCACTCGCAACCCGGGCGCGTCAGACTATGGATGAGACGGCCGCAAGCGTACGCAAGGTAGCCGACATCGTGATCGACATCGCCGAAGCCAGCAAGGAACAGAGCCTCGGAATCGCCCAGGTCAACCAGGCGATTGCTCAGATGGACGATGTCACGCAGCGCAACGCGGCACTCGTCGAAGAGGCCGCCGCCGCAACACAAATGATGAGTCAGGAAACCAGCCGCCTGATCGAAGCGGTCAGCGTATTCAAGATGCGGGACGATGGGAACCGCGTGAGCGATGTCGTGTCGCCCCGGCTATCCGTTCTACCTTCATCGAAGCAGGCTAACTCTGGGGATGCGTCCACGCGGCGTCGCGCTTGAACCATTCGACCAGGAAGTCGATGAAGGCGCTGACCTTGGCCGAGAGGTTGGCGCGTTCAGGATAGACCGCAAAGATATCCCCGCTCGGCAACGCCCACTCCTTCAATATGGGCACAAGCCGGCCTGCAGCGATATCCGCATGGATATCCCATTCCGAACGCATCAGGATGCCGAAGCCGGCCAATGCCCAGACCACGCCGGTCTCGCCGTCGTTCGTGCTCATGGTACCGCGCACTTTCACAGTTTCCTGTTTGCTGCCCCGGGTGAGATGCCAGGTGCCGAACGCGGCATCATTCTCGCGCAGGACGATACAGCGGTGCGTCTGCAGGTCGCGCGGCGTTGCCGGTACACCGTGCCTTGCCAGGTAATCGGGCGAGGCGCACAGCAGCCGGCGGTTGCGGACGATGCGCCGCGCAACCATGCGTGAATCCGGGATCGTCCCAAACCAGATCCCGATGTCGTAGGCCTGGTCGGCCAGGTTGACCGAGCGGTCGGTCAGTTCGAGTTGCACTTCGACTTCGGGGTAGCGGCGCGCGAATTCGACGACCGCCGGGGCGATGTGGCGTCGGCCAAATCCGAATGTCGCATTCACGCGCAGCAGACCTTTCGGAACCGCCTTGCTGCTCGAAATTGCCTGCTCCAGTTCCTGCAGTTCGGCCAAAAGTCGACCGCCCGTCGCCAGATACATTTCCCCTTCGTGCGTAACGCTGATCCGGCGCGTTGTGCGGTTCAGCAGCCGTACCCCGAGCCGCTTCTCCAGTTGCGCCAGGCGCGCCGTGATCGCCGGCGGCGTCACGCCCAACTCGCGAGCCAGTGAGGCAAGGGAGCCCTGATGCACCAACTGGACAAAAAATTCAAGGTCGGACAGGCGATCCATTGTTAATCCGGAGCTTAAGAATAGATGAAGTAATTATGCATTATATAGGAATCTGGAATGACTAAACTTCTCTCATCGGCGGCTCATCACGTGCCGCTCACCTTGGAGGAACAATGGCCACAACGCTGTACCAGAAACTGGTCGAGACGCATACCGTTGCACGGCTCGACGCGCAGAACGTGCTCCTGTACGCCGACCTGCACATCATGAACGAATACACCAGTCCCCAGGCATTCGCGGGACTGCACGAAGCCGGGCGCGGTGTCGCCGTCTCCGGCCAGCAGATGGCGGTCGTCGACCACATTATTCCGACCCACCCCGTGACGTTCCGGATCATCCAGGATCCGCCATCCGCGCTGCAGGCCACGAACTTGGCCAAGAACTGCGGCACGCACGACATCGTGCTGTTCGACACCAACGATGCCCTGCAAGGCATCGAGCACGTAATCGCGCCCGAACTCGGCATGATCCGTCCCGGCATGGTGGTCCTGTGCGGCGATAGCCACACAACGACGTACGGTGCGCTCGGCGCGCTGGGTTTCGGCATCGGCACGTCGGAGGTCGAACACGTGCTCGCCACCCAGACGCTCGTCTACCGCCTGGCCAAGGATATGCGCATCCGCGTCGATGGCGAGCTGGGACAGGGCGCGACCGCCAAGGACCTCATCATGCACATCATCGCCCGTATCGGCGCCCAGGGCGCGCGTGGCTACGCGGTCGAGTTCAGCGGCAGTGCGATCGAAGCCCTGTCGGTCGAGGCGCGCATGACGCTGTGTAACATGGCCGTGGAAGCCGGCGCGCGCGGTGCGCTGATCGCGCCCGACGCCAAGGCGATCGAGTATGTGCTGGAGCACGCGCTGGATATCGTCGGCCTGGTCCGCGATGCCGCGCTCGCCGAGTGGGCCACGCTGCGCAGCGATGCCGACGCGAAGTTCGACGTCGAGCATGTGTTCGATCCACGTGACGTTGCACCGTATGTCACCTGGGGCACGAGCCCCGATCAGGCAGCGCCGGTGACCGCCACGATTCCGCTCCCCGCCGATGCAGACGATGCGACTGTCCGTGCGGCGGCCGAACAGGCCCTGCGCTACACCGGACTGGAAGGCGGCACGCCGATCGAAGGCATTCCCGTGCAGCGCGTCTTCATCGGCTCGTGCACCAATGCCCGCATCGAAGACCTGCGCGCCGTCGCGGGCATCGTCCGCGGCCGCAAGGTTGCGCCGGGGGTGCGGGCGATGGTCGTGCCGGGTTCCGGTGCGGTGCGGCGCCAGGCCGAAGAGGAGGGTATTGCCCAGGTATTGCTGGAAAGCGGCTTCGAATGGCGCCAGCCGGGCTGCTCGATGTGCCTTGCGATGAACGACGACTTCCTGCAGCCGGGCGAACGCTGCGCCTCGACGACCAACCGCAACTTCGAAGGCCGCCAGGGGCGGGGCGGCATCACCCACCTGATGAGCCCAGCGATGGCCGCCGCCGCCGCGGTCACCGGCCGCATCACTGATGTACGACAATTTGGAGCATCCCATGCGTGACATGAACCCTGACGTGACTCGTTTCGAAGGTATTGCGGCGCCGCTGCCGACGCCGAACCTGGACACCGACCAGATCATGCCCAAGCAGTTCCTGCGCGGGATCGATAAATCGGGCCTCGACCGGGGCCTGCTGTACGACATGCGCTTCGACGGCGAGCATCGCCCGCGCCCGGACTTCGTCCTGAACCGTGCGGAATACCGCGATACCGCCATCCTGGTCGGCGGCAGCAACTTTGGATGCGGATCGAGCCGCGAACATGCCGTCTGGGGACTGCAGCAGTACGGCATCCGTGCCGTGATCGCGTCCAGCTATGGCGAAATCTTCTACAGCAATGCGATGAACAACCGCCTCCTGCTGGTGATGCTGCCCGAGGACGTGGTCCAGAGAATTATGGCCGACGTGTCCGATCCGGCGACCAGCCAGGTCACGATCGACGTCGAACGCATGACCGTAAAGAGCCACAGCGTTGAGGCGACATTCAGCCTGTCTGAACGCCATCGTCACATGTTCCTCGAAGGGCTGGACATGATCGGCGCAACCCTGGCGTTGCAGGAACGGATTCACGCTTTCCAGCAAGGGCACTGGGCCGCCCGGCCCTGGTTGAAGGATGTTGCTCACACGACGAAGGCACGCCTTGCGTCGTCGACGAAGCAACAGTAACACGGTGGCATCGCCCGGGCGCATCGCTTGCCCGGGTGGACACCCATTCATAAGGGACCATGTGTCCCACAAGGAGACAATATGGAAGCAGCAACCAAAGCAGCAGGCTCGCACGCGCCCGTTGTACGTCCGAATATGTGGCAGGCCCTCATGCGGCGCCAGATCGGCCCTCTACCGTTGCCAGTCTACGTTACCATCGCAGGCATCACGATTGCCGCGGCGCTGAACGGCAAACTCCCCAACGACATGATCGGCGGCCTGTCCGTCCTCATGTTGATGGGCTTTTTGCTCGGCGATATCGGTAACCGCATTCCTGTGCTGAAGCAGATCGGCGGCGCCGCGATCCTGTGCCTGTTCGTGCCTTCGGCCCTGATCGGTTACGGGTTGCTTGACCCGGGTATGCAGAAGGCGCTCACGACCACGATGAAGACGGCCAACGTACAATACCTGTACATTGCGGGCCTGGTCGCCGGCAGCATCCTGGGGATGCGCCATCGGGTGCTGGTGCAAGGCTTTATGCGCATGTTCGTACCGCTGCTGGCCGGCACCGCGGCGGCGGTCACAGCCGGCGTGCTGGTCGGCCTGATGTTCGGCTACGATCCGATGCACACGTTCTTCTTCATCGTCATCCCGATCCTCGGCGGGGGCATCGGCGAAGGCATCCTGCCGCTGTCGATCGGGTATGCGGAAATCCTCGGCAAGTCGCAGGCGGAACTGGTCGCGATGATGGTACCCGCCGCCCTGGTCGGTAACGTGGTTGCGATCGTGGCCAGCGGCATCCTGCGCTGGCTCGGCGACCGCAAACCGGAGCTGAACGGTCATGGCATGCTGGTCAAATCGGGCGACGACGCCGAACTGCTGAACGATACCCAGGAGAGCCAGCCGCTGGACCTGAGTTTGATGGGGGCGGGCCTGCTTATCGCTTGCGCCTTCTTCATTCTGGGCGCATTGCTCGCCAAGGTAACGGGTATCCCCGGTCCGATCCTGATGATTGTCAGTGCCGCACTGGTCAAGGTCTTCAAGGTCCTGCCCGCCAGGATGGAGCTCGGCGCCTACCAGATGTACCAGTTCTTCTCGAAGAACCTGACGTTCGCGATCCTCGTCGGACTCGGTGCCCTGTTCGTGTCGTGGAAGGACTTGGTCCATGCATTTACGCCGGGCTACATCGCGATCTGCGCAGCAAGCGTGGGTGCCATGGTCACCTGCGGCTTCTTTGTCGGCAAATGGCTGAACATGTATCCGGTCGAGTCGGGTATCGTGACGGCCTGCCACAGCGGCCTGGGCGGTACCGGCGACGTGGCGATCCTGACGGCGTCGAACCGCATGGGCCTGATGCCCTTCGCGCAGATTTCAACACGCATCGGTGGGGCGGCGATGATCGTGGCAGCCACCTTGCTCCTGAAGTTGTTCCATTGAAGCGAATGCGGGCGCCCTTGCGGCGCCTGCGTTCACCTGCCTGCAGCAAACGCCTTATACTGCCGGGTTTCACCAAGGTCTACCGTGCACAATCTACTTCTTGCCGCATTCAACTTCGGATTGGGTGCACTCCTCGGCGCAGCCGGTGGACTTCTGGGTATTGGCGGTGGCCTGATTGCGATCCCCGTACTTGGCTATCTGTACGGTATGGACCAGCACCTGGCACAGGGCACTGCGCTGGTGATGATCGTGCCGAACGTCCTGATCGGCTTCTTGCGCTACCACCAGAAGCATCGTATCGACTTGCGCTCGGCGGCAGCCATGGTCGTGTTCGCGACCGCCAGCAGCTATGTTGCGGCACGCCTGGCCGCAGGTATCAGCTCTGGAGGATTGCACACTGCGTTCGCAGTCTTCCTGGTCGTGCTCGCACTGTATTTCGGATGGCCAAAGCGTTCGTCGGTTGCGCATGACGACGTGCACGCATCGCCGCCGCAACGCATACCGCGCGCAGCCTTTCCATTGCTCGGCATTGCGAGCGGCGGCATGTCCGGCATCTTCACCGTCGGCGGTGGGCTGGTGGTCGTGCCGGCGCTCGTGAGTCTGTTCGGCATGCAGCAGACATGTGCCCAAGGCATGGCGCTTGCGCTCGTCGTACCGAGCGCACTGGTTGCGCTGTTCGCTTACTCCCAGGGAGGTCACGTCAGCTGGGCCATTGGCTTGCCGATGGCGCTCGGTGGCGTCCTGAGCGTGTCGTGGGGTGTGGCGCTGGCCCATACGCTGCCGGCGGCACGCTTGCGAGTATTGTTCTGTTTAGTACTGCTCGGGACAGCTGGAGGCATGCTGCTCGCACCACATTGAAGTATCCAAAAGAAAGGCCTTATGACTGCTCGTCTGTTTTGAGCTACTCCACTTCTGCCATCCATCGTTCAACGTGCAGAAGCTGACTTCGATGCGATTACGTCTCAGAAACGGCAACTGAGCGTTAACGAGATCATCCAGGCGCTCGACCTCACACCGACCTTGATGAGTGTGCTCATATCCAGTCGAATTCGTTTCGACGCGAATGCAATCGCAATGCTGCCATCTCACATCAAAGTCATCGCGACTTGCAGCGTTGGATATGAGCACATCGATGTCGCAGCCGCCAACGCACGTCGGATCTTTGTCACGAACACACCTGATGTCGTTACCGAGGCAACCGCAGATCCCACACTCTTTCTGATGCTGGGTGCCATGCGGAGAGGACGCGAATACGCTTCGATTATGGACCAGGGGTGGCGCCAGCGATTCGGGTTGAGCGACATGCTGGGGATCGACGTGCACGGTAAATCACTTGGCATCATTGGCATGGGCCGCATCGGCCAAGCTGTCGCGAAGCGCGCACGTGGGTTTGGCATCAAAGTGCTGTACCACAATCGGCATCGACTGAATCCCGATCTGGAACACGGTGCGACATACTTCAGCGACGTACGCGAGATGCTGCCGCACTGCCAGATACTTTCCCTGCATGTTCCTGGCGGGTCTTCATCGAACGCGTATTTCGATAGTGACATGATGGCGTTGCTGCCTCGCGGCGCGGTGCTGGTGAATACCTCTCGAGGCACGCTCGTTGACGAAGATGACCTGATCGCGGCGTTAAGCGGCGGTCATATCGCAGCCGTGGGACTCGACGTCTTTTGCTCGGAGCCTGAATACGATCTGCGAGTCAAAGATCTGCCGAATGTGTTCATGACCCCGCATATGGGCGCGGCGACCGTCGAGACGAGAGTGGCGATGGGCCATCGTGCGCTCGACAATGTGGCCGATGTTCTTGCTGGTGGCACTCCGCGCGATAGAGTCTCGTCTGCGCCGTATTAGTCGCAGCATTGTAGTGTTCAAATTGCGCCGGAAAAGTAGGAGTCTCAACTCCCTTTGAGGCGCATTTTCTTAAAGCAAGTAAATAGTATAAATTATTTACTTGGTTGACGCGAGCCCTTGGAGGGCGAAAAGGTGCTTTATGGGAGCAAATGAACGCTGTCGCGACCAACGAACTGCCGCGATTCGTTAGCGTAGCATCTGGCGTAGGTTTTTCTATCTTTCCCGTTTGCTTACTCGAGAATACACCCATGCATCATAGGAGAGAAGGTGCTCTTGCCCGGCTTCACACCCTGCGGATTGATAGCCGTATGTTTTTCGGCCGATGGCTGTGCAGCAATGGTATTCGCCGTGGCGGCGTGAACTTCGTGTGGGACAGTCATAATTCAGAAAAGTATCGGCCGGGCAGGGCGCCAACCAGGACAAGGCCGTCGTTGTACCGCTAAGGCCAGCGGATGGAAGGGCATGGAATTCAGCCAACGTGGTCTAATATGCTCGTGTTCCTTCGCCGCGTGCCCGTACATGTTCCTTTCTTCCGACCTCCGACCCGCATGCCGGGCTCTGTCCCTTGCCCTGCTGTTGGCCACGCCGGTTGGCAGCCATGCCGCACGCCCCGAGGAGGAGATGCAGGTCAAGGTGACCCGGCAGGGTGATGTCGTCACCGCTCATGCGCAGTTTGCGGTGCCGGTCAGCGCCCGGCAGGCATATGCCGTCCTGACGGACTATGACCATATGACCGAATTCCTGGCCGACCTGGACGAGAGCCGCATTCTATCGCGTACGGAAGACAGCATGCTGGTCCGGCAGGCGGGCAAGGTGCGATTCGGCTGGTTCAGCATCCCGTTCGACTACGTGAGACGTGTCGAGCTTTTTCCAGGCACGAGACTCGTTTCGCATGTCGTGTCGGGTAGTGTCAAGCAGGGCGATGTCACGACATCCCTGCAGGCGTTGAATGGACAAACAGTCGTCACCTACGACAGCAAGGCGACCATGGGGTACTGGCTACCGTTCGGGATCGGCGATGCGGCCATCGCATCCCGTATTCGAAAGGATCTGGAAAGCCTGCGTTTGGAAATGCTGCGCCGTAAACAATCTGCCGGTGCCGGTGACTAACGCCGAATGCTCGATCCGGCGCCGACGGTCTTGTCAGGCATGCTAAAGCGCACCGTCACCAACAGCCCACGCCCTGTCGGCCCGTCGTCAAGTGCCACGGTGGCTCGATGCGCATTGGCGACGCTGCGTACGATCGACAGGCCCAGCCCACTGCCCCATTCGGCATGCCCCGCGCCCCGGTAGAACCGATCGAACACCCGGTTGCGCTCCGCAGGCGCGATGCCGATGCCGTCGTCGGCCACCTGCAGCACGATCTCCCGCTCGGTTTGCGCGACGGTCACGTCGATGCGGCCGCCGGGCGCCGTGTAGCGCAACGCATTGTCGAGCAGGTTGCCGATCAGGATACGCAGACCATCGGCGTTACCGGGCAGGCACGGACCATCGAGATCCGCCTCGGCCTCGACGATGCCCAGGTCGATGTTCTTCGCGCTGGCCTGGTCGTAGCGCTCCCCGATGCAGGCACGCGCCACTTCCAGCAGATTGACCGGTACCTGGGCCGCCTCTCCAGCGCCGCCTTCCTGCCGCGCCGCAGTGAGCAACTGCTGCACCAGATGGATGGCGCGATCGAGGCGCTGATGCAGCTTGGTGAAGGCGGCTGCGCGCTGTTCGTCGTCACCAGCGCGCTCCGCCAGTTGCAACTGCAGCTGCAGGGCGGTCAGCGGCGTACGGAGCTCATGCGCCGCGTCCGCCACGAAGGTCCGCTGGCTATGCAGTGCATGGTCGAGCCGCAGCAGCAGGTCGTCCATTGCCGCGACGACGGGCCTGAGCTCGGGCGGCTCGTCCCGCTCGGCGAGTGGCTGGAGGTCGCTCGGCGACCGGCGGCCCAGTGCTTGCGCGAGCCGCGTCAAGGGTTTCAGGCTGCGCCCCACCACGGCATAGATCAGCACCCCCAGTATCGGCAGCATGACCAGGAACGGGAGCAGCGAGCGCAACGCCAGCCGCGCCGCGAGTTCTTCACGCGCCGACACGGATTGCGCCACCTGTACCCGGTCGCCGCCGCGCTCGGCGAGATACACGCGCCACGTATCGTCGTTGCCGGTCAGTGTCGCGTAGCCGGGCCGCGCCGCGGCAGGCAGGACGTGCGCGGTGGTCGAGACGTAACCGAGCCGCCCGGACCTGTCCCAGACCTGGATCATCACCTCCTCCTCGGGATCGCCATGTTGGTGCCGCGCCGGCAAGCCGGCGTGCGTGGTCGGCAGCGTCGTCGCCATCTGGCGCAGCTGGTAGTCGAACAGTTCGTTGGACTCTTCCAGGACCTTGAAGTAGATGGCGCCACCGGCCACGAGCGTGCAGGCCAGGGTCCCGCCCAAAAGGCCGAGCAGCAGCTGGCTGCGGATTGTCCTCATGAGGTCCTCATGCGGGCCTCACGAAGCCAGCGGCGCCAAATAACCCACGCCGCGCACGTTCCTGATGAAATCCGCGCCGAGCTTCTTGCGCAGGCGGTGCACGTAGACGTCGACGGTATTGCTCTCGACTTCTTCGTTCCAGCCGTACAGCTTCTGTTCCAGCAATGCCTTCGACATGACGCGTCCGGGCGGGTCGAGCAACGCGGCCAGCAGCGCGAACTCGCGCGCCGACAACGGTAACGGTTTCCCATCGAGCAGGGCCTCGTGCGCGGTCAGGCGCAAGGTCACGCCGCGGTGCACGATGTCGGGTTGCGCGCGGCCGGCGCCGCGCCTGAGCAGCGCGCGCACCCGCGCGAACAACTCTTCCAGGTCGAACGGTTTGACCAGGTAATCGTCGGCACCGCCGTCCAGTCCCCGTACGCGGTCGGCGGTGCTGTCCCGCGCCGTGATGATCAGGACCGGTGCCTGGCCGCCGCGGGCGCGGTACTGGCGCAGTACTTCGAGGCCGTCTCGGCCCGGTAGGCCGAGGTCGAGCAACAACAGGTCGTAGACGTCCGTCACCAGCGCCAGCTGGGCGGCCCCGCTGTCCTGCACCCAGTCGAGCGCATAGCGTTCCGCGCGCAGGCCTTCGGCGATGCTGTCGCCGATCATCGGGTCGTCCTCGATCAGCAGCAGGCGCATGGGTGGTTGTCGCGGGAGCGTGAATTTGTCATGGGACACCTCGGAAATCGCGCCGCCAGCTTACCGCAAACCGTGCGCTCATGGGCCGACCACGACCATGATGAACGTCTTGTCGACGACGGTCGGCAGGAACACCCGATGGCTCGCCGGATCGAACGCCATCGTGCGCGCGCCCTTCGCGGTCGGCACCTCGACCGCCGGCGCGTAACGGTCGGCGTCCAGCTGGCGCACCACGCTCAGCGTGCCCGCGCCATTGGAGGACAACACCGTGGCGGTGCCGGCATCGTAGTATGCCGCGTCCGGATGGTCGCCGATCGCGATGCGCGCCACCACCTTGCCGCTCGCGCTGTCGGTGACCATCATCGCGCGGTTGCCGCATACCGAGAACAGCCGCGCGTGCGCGCTGTCCAGCGCCAGTCCGCTCGGTTCGTCGCAGCCGGCCAGCGGCCAGTGCGCGAGCACGCGGTCCGTGCCGGCGTCGATGGCAACGATCTCGTTCTTGTCCTCGATGTTCACGTAGACGCGCTTGCCGTCGGTGACCGCGAACTCCGGCCTGCCGCCGACGGGAATCGTGGCAAGTGGCTTGCCGCTGGCGGCGTCGAACACGCTCACGTCCTGGCTCTTGCCGTTGAACGTGTACAGCTTGCGGGTGGCGGAGTCGTACAGGATGGCGTCCGGGTTGGCGCCCGCTACCTTCCAATCGCCCTTGATCTTCAGCGTATCAAGATCGAATACGGTGACGGTATTCGCGCGGCCGTTGCTGGTGAAGCCGAGCTTGAGATCCTGTGCAAATGCCACGCCGTGCACGCCCGCCGTATCCGGGATCTCGCCGACCGGCTTGCCGCTGGCGGCGTCGAGCACCTGCACCCGGTCGCCACGCGTGACGAACAGGCGGTTGCGCTGCGTGTCGATGGCGGCATAGTCCCAGCGCGTCGCCGGGCCGAGGTCCCAGCGCTGCTGCACGGTGTAATGGACGGGCTCCGCGGCGGCGGCCGAGGACAGGCAGGCCGCCAACGCGGCGCCGGCGAAGAACGGTTTGATCAGGACAGGTTTCACGGTTTCTCCTTATGAAGGACAACGTCAGGCTTCGTCGGCGCCGGACGAGCGTCCGCGCATCAGGTGGAACAGGACCGGCATCAGCAGCAGCACGAGCGGCAACTGCACGACCAGTCCGGAAATGATGGCGATCGCCAGCGGCTGCTGCATCTCGGCGCCGCGCCCGAGCGCGAACGCGAGCGGCAGCAAGGTCAGGATCGCGGCCAGCGTCGTCATCGCGATCGGCCGCATGCGGTTCAATCCCGCTTCCAGCAAGGCCTGCTCGCGAGGACGGTCGGCGACCAGCTCCTGCTGCTCCGAGTAGTAAAAGATCGCGACCTCCGTGGCCATGCCGATGATCATGGTCATGCCCATCATGGCCGAGATGTTCAGCTCGATGTGGGTCAGCCACAGGCCGATGAACACGGCCGACACGGCCAGTAGCGCGGTGACGAGGATCGACAGCGCCAGCCGGAAGCTCTCGTACATGAACAGCAGCAGCAGGAACACGAGCGCGCTGGCGGCGGCGAACACCGCCATCAGGCCATGGAAGGCGATCTGCTGCTGCTCGTACAGGCCACCCAGCTGGTAATAGCTGTCGGCAGGCAGCGTGCGCGGCTGGGCCATCATTTTCTGGACATCGGCGATCACGGAGCCGAGGTCGCGCCCGCTGATGCGTGCGGTGACGGCCACCATGCGCTTGAGGTTCTCGCGGGTGATCTGCGCCTGGCCGGTGACCGCATGGATCCCGGCCACGCGCTGCAGCGGGAACACGTGGCCGTCCGGCGCGACCACGCGCAGCTGGCGCAGATCGGTCTCGGTGGTGCGCTGGTTCTGCGGTACCCAGATGCGCACGTCGACCATCTTGACGCCCCCTGGCACGTGCGTCGCGACGGTGCCTGAGAGGACGCTGGACACATAGCGCGTGATGGCGTCGGCGTCCATGCCCTCGAGTGCCGCCCGCGCCGGATCGACGCGGATGTCGAGCGCGTCGCCGGCCGGGTTGATGCCATCCTTGACGTCGACCACGCCGTCGATCTTGGAGAGGCGCGCCGCCACCGCCCGCGCGCTCGCGGCCAGCGTGCCTGGACGGTCGCCGAAGATCTTGATTTCGACCGGCTGCGGCACGGCGGTCAAATCGCCGATCAGGTCTTCCATCAGCTGGGCCATCTCGACCTCGACGCCCGGCACCTGGTGCTCGATGCGGCCGCGGATATCGTCCATCACCTGGTCCACCGGACGCCGTCCCGACGGTTTCAGACGCACGAAGAAGTCGCCCTGGTTGGCTTCGTTCAGGCCGCCGCCCAGGCCGGCGCCGGTGCGGCGCGAATAGGTGGCGACGTCGGGGGTCGCGCGGATGATGCCTTCGACCTGGCGCAGCAGGCGGTCGGTCTCGGTCAGCGCGGTGCCGGGCGGCGCGCGGTAGTCGAGCACGAAGCCGCCTTCGTCCATGGCCGGCATGAAGCCGGAACCGACCGCGCGGTAGGCGGCAACACCGGCCAGCAGCAGCGGCAGGACGCCGATCAAGAGCAGCCAGGGCCGCGCCAGCAGCGCACCGAACACGCGCCGGTAGTGCCCGTGCAGCCAGCGCACAAGGCGCGAATCGGGTGCGTGCTCGGCGTCCTTCGCATTCAGGAAGCGGTCGGCCAGCAGCGGCACCGCCAGCCAGCTGACCAGGAAGGAGATGAACAGCGCCGCCGCCATCGTCAGCGACAGCGCCTTGAAGAACGCGCCGGTCACGCCGGAGAGGAAAGCCAGGGGCACGAAGATCACCAGCGTCGACGCGCTGGAACCGGCCAGCGGACGCAGGAATTCCAGCGCGGCGGCCATCACGCGCTTGTGCACCTCGCCTTCGCCGCCCTGGAGACGTCGCATGATGTGCTCGATCATCACGATCGCATCGTCGATGATCAGGCCGACCGCGGCCGCCATGCCGCCCAGGGTCATGATGTTGAAGCTCATGCCGAGCACGTACAGCAGCACGACGGTACTGGCCAGCACGGCCGGCACGACGACGATCGCGATCAGCGTGACCTTCAGGTTACGCAGGAACAGCAGCAGGACGGCCGCCGACAGGCCGATGCCGATCAGGACGGCGTCGCGCACGCTGGCCGCCGACGCCGTCACCAGTTCGCTCTGGTCGTACCAGCTGGCGATCTGCACGCCTGGCGGCAGTTGCTTGCGCAGGCCGTCCAGGCGCGCCTTGATGTCCTGCGCGATCTGCACGCTGTTGCTGCCCGGCTGCTGGTAGACGGAGAACAGCACGGCGTCGCGGCCGTCGGCGGTCACGCGGGTCCAGTTCGGGGCCGTGCTGGCATCGACGCCGGCGACGTCGGCGAGCCGCACCATGCCGCCCGCGGGGTTGCGCAGCACCAGTGCGCGTAGCCGCGCGAGGGAATCGAGGCGGGTGTCCGACACTGCGAGATACAGCTTGTAGTGGTCTTCCAGGCGGCCGACCGCGCTGATCACGTTCGCCGCCGACACGGCCTTCGCCACGTCGTCCAGCGCCAGGCCGACCGCCGCGAGGCGCGCCGGATCGACCGTCACGCGGTATTCCTCGATCGCGCCACCCTGCACCTGCACGCGCGCCACGCCATCCACGCTCGACAGCGCGGGACGCAACGTGAACTCGGCCAGGTCGTGCAGTGCAACCTCGGACATCGTGCTCGAAACCAGGCTGTAGGCGATGATCGGGAACACGGTCGGGTCCATGCGCCGCACGAGCACCTGCGTCGCCGCCGGCAGCGTGCCCTGCACCTGGGCGATGGCGGCGTTCACCTGCAGCGCGGCGGCCGCCATGTCGAGGCCCCAGTCGAAGGTGATCGAGACTTCGGCCGAACCCCGGCTCGTGGTCGAGCGCACGTTGCGCATACCCGGCACCCGGCGCACCGCTTCCTCGACCGGCCGCGTGACCAGCATTTCCATCTGTTCGGCCGGCTGGTCGCCCGCATCGATCGAGACAACCACGCGCGGAAAGTCCACGGTCGGGAACAACGATACCGGCAGGCGGAACGCCGCGACGAGGCCCGCCAACGCCAGCAGCGCGAGCAGGAACAGAATCGAGCGCCGGTGCGCCTGGGTCCACCCGGCCAGCGTCATTGCTTCGCCTCGCGTACCGGCATGCCGTCGTGCAGCTCGTAGTTGCCGAGCACGACGACCTGTTGCGCCGGGTCGATCGGACCGTCCACGCCATAGGTCCGCGCCGTCTCGCCCAGCACGTTCACGGCGACGCGACGCGCATGGCCGCCCGCGACCTGGAACAGGTAGCTGCCCTGGTCGTCGCTCAGCACGGCCTGGCGGGGGACGCTCCAGGCGTTACCTTCGCCAAGCGTGATCGTCGCCTCCACGCGCGTCCCGACCACAAGGCCCGCAGCCGCGCTCGCCGGCAGGTCCACGATCGCGGTCACCATCTGGCTCTTCGGATCGATCACGCCATCGACAGTCGCGACGTGCGCCGTGATCGGTGCGGCACCGTCCAGCAGCGGCTTGAGCGTGACCGCCATGCCCGGTTTCACGGCCGCGCTGCGGGCCGGCTCGATCGCCAGCAGTGCGCGCGGGTGGCCGGTGGGACCAAGCTGTGCGACCGGTGCACCGGCGGCGACACGTTCGCCCTGCGCGACAGGCAATGCGGTCACGACCGCGTCGAAAGGCGCCGTCAGCGTCATGCTCGCATGGGCCCCGCCCAGTTTCGCCTGCGCCGCCAGCGCAGCCTGGCTGTCCTCCAGCTGCTTGCGCGCGGCATCGACCTGGGACTGCGTGGCCAGCTGCAGGCCAGCGAGTTCCTGCTGGCGCTTCAGTTCGCGTTGGGCGAAGCCGACCGCGTTCGCTGCCTGCGCATAGGCGGCGGTGGTATTCGGATCGGTACCGATTACCGCGACGGTATCGCCGCGGCGCAGGCGCTGCCCCGGCACCAGCGGCAAGCGGAGCAGCTGGCCGGGTTGTGGAAAGCTGAGCGATTCCGGCTTGCCCGCTGCAATGTCGCCGAAGGTGTCCAGGGTCCGGGGCATGCTCTGGCGGGCCACCTGCTGCACGCGAACCAGCGCGCTGGGCTCTCCCGCCTTTTCCGGCGCGGCATCGGCGGTGCCGGCCCCGGCGTGCCAATGCCATGCGGCCGCGGCACCCACGGCCACGACGAGGGCGCCGATCACGAGAATGGATGTCTTCATGGTTGGGGATGTTCCGTCGAGGATGCATCGGGGACGATCCCGAGCAAGGTTTGCAGCGCGACGCGCTGTTCGGCGATCTGCTGCTGCAGGGTGATCTGCTCGGCCTGCTTGGCCAGCAGCGCTGCGCGCGCATTCGCGTACGCGAGCGCATCGATCAACCCGGCGCGCGCCGCCAGCTCACTGCGTTGGATGGCCGGCTCCAGCCGGGCCAGCGCGGTATCGATGCGTTCCAGCTGCGCGCGGTCGAGGCGCTGCTGATCGAGGACGGCGCGGATCTCGTTACGCGCCGCCTGGACGCGCACCTGGTATTCGTCGTGCAGTTTCTGGCGCGTGGCCTGCTCGATGGCGATGTTGCCGCGGTTGCGGTTCAGCAAGGGCAGCGACAGCGTGATGCCCAGGCTGTTCGAATACACGTTGCTGTTGTCGCGCGAGCGGGTCAGACCCACGTTCAGTGAAGGAAACTGGGCCAGCAGCGCCGCGCGGTAACGCTGGTCCTGTGCCGTGTAGCCTGCGACCAGGGCGCGCAGATCGGGACGGCGCCGGGGAAGGTCGGTCAGCGCGCCGTCCGCCGCACCCTCGTCCGCGAACGCGGGCGGCGTGCCGTCCTGGAGGCGCAGATCGAAGCGGGCGTCCAGGCCGAGCAAGGTGTTCAGGTCATGCGCAGTCTGGCTCAGCTGGCGCTGCAGGTCGTGGATTTGTTTATCGATGTCCTGCAGCGCCGTGAGATTGGGCAGCACGGCGTCGCTGGTGAGCAGGCCGCGCTGCTGCGCTTGTTCCGTGCGCGTGGCGCGGTCGGCGAACAGCGCCCGGTTCGCGTCCAGCACGGCCAGCAGGCGCCGGCCATGGGTCAACCGGACGAACGCCAGCCGCGCCTGCGAGGCGACCTGCCATTCCTGCCACAGCAGCGCCAGGTCGGTCTTCTGGACGTCGGCCTGGGCGGCGCGGCGGCCGGCGGCGTGATTGATCAACGCGCCGACGTCGTAGTTGAGGCCAAAACTGAAAGCGCGTGTGCCGCCGCCGCTATTCGACAAATCGCCGGCCAGCGCCAACTGCGGGTCGGGCAGCAGGCCGGCGGCGAACGCCTGGGCACGCGACACGGCAAGATCGTCGCGCGCCAGTTTCAGATCGGGATTGTTCACCACGGCCAGCGTCGCGACCTCGATCTCGTCGAGGCCGTCGCGCGGATCGAAGCGGTGCGCAGCCAATACGGGAAACGGCAGGCTGCGCGTGTCGACCTGGATCTGGGCAGGATGCCCGGGCGGCTCGGGGACAGGCTCGAGCGGCAGCGGCCGGTACGTCGCACAGCCGGCTAGTGCCAGACAACACATACACGAAAGGAATTGGTAGACCATCGTAGCGGGGCACACGTGACATTGTTTACCAGCTTACCAATCGGACAATGAATGGACCATTAAAGGACTGTTGCATTCACTGGTCGACCTGCAGCGCAAGCTCGTCTTTGTCGCTAATGACGACGGGACGGACGCCCACCGTCGTGGCGGCGCGCCACTGTTCGCCGTACGTGGGCCGCTCAATACCATGCCGCGCGAGCGCACGGTCACGCATGATCCCGCGACACACAACTTGTATCTTGAATCGCCTGAGGTCGCCCCGACGTGACGACGTCCGGTTCGAAGGGCCGGTCCGCCCTGAAACAGGTTTGTTCACCGAGGTCACGGTGAACAGGCGACGAAATGCGCACGTATCCCTGCGCTACGTTGCCCGCTTGAAGACCAGAGTGGCGTTTGTTCCACCGAACGCGAATGAATTGCTGATCGCGGCATGGAGTGCCGGCGCAGCGTGGCCGGGCTCGCGAACCAGTGCGACGTTGCAATCGGCATCTTGCCTGTCACAATGCATATTGGGCGGAATGGCCCCACGGTACACCGCCAATATGGTGACGATGGCTTCGAGCGCACCCGCGGCACCCAGCAGGTGGCCATGCATGGATTTCGTCGAGCTCACGGCCAGCTTGCCGATCGCTTCGCCCCACACGCGTTCGAGCGCGGTGCACTCCACGACGTCGCCGATCCGCGTGGCGGTGCCATGTGCATTGCAGTAGCCGATATCGCCGGGAGTCAGACCGCTGTTACGCAAAGCAGCCTTCAGAGCGCTGATCTGGCCATCGGTGTCCGGTTTCGTAAGGTGCGTCGCGTCGCACGACACGCCGCTGCCGGCGAATTCAGCGTAAATGCGTGCGCCGCGGGCGAGTGCGTCGTCATACGGCTCGAGCACGACGAACGCCGCCCCTTCGCCGAGGACGAGGCCGGTACGGTCGACACTGAAGGGACGACACGCCCGCCCTGGTTCGTCATCGAGCCGTGCCAGCGTCTGCAAGGCGTGCCAGGCACGGATCGCGCCCGGTACCAGCAGCGCTTCACTCCCGCCGGCAAGCGCGCAGTCGATCTCGCCATATGCGACTGCCTTTGCGGCTTCTGCAAGCGCCACGGCAGATGACGCACAGGCGATGGAGTAGGTGTACACCGGACCGTGTACTTTTTCACGCATGGCAACGTGTGCCGCCGGCGCGTTCGGCATGAACGCAGGCACCGACAAGGGAGGCACGCGTCCGGACTCGTGATGACTGCGGAACGACTCTTCGACTGCCGTGGCGCCGCCCATGCCGGTACCGACGTAGACGCCTGTCGACGCGTCGAACGTATCGATGCCGGCGTCATCGCGGGCCATTTGTGCGGCCGCGACGGCGATCTGGCTGACTCGGTCCACGCCCGCCAGTTGCAGCCGCGTAAACCAGCGCGTGACGTCGAACGGTGCCCGCGCAACGGCAGCCGCCGGCGCGCCGTCCTCATCCCACACGGAGACTGCCGAGCGGCCCGCGAGCAGTGCGTCGAACACACCCAGCGGCGAGTCGCCATGGGGCGAGATCAACCCGAGACCCGTGATCGCGACCCGGCGCTTCATGCTTGTTGGGATAATCGCAGTTCGTCGATCGCCGCTGAAAGTTCTGCTAGCGTATTGATGTTTTCCGGCCGGTCCGGAAACTTGATATCGAATTCTTCCTCGATCGTGAACAGCAGCTCGGCCAGCGCCAGCGAGTCCAATCCGTACTCGGACAAAGGCAGGTCGGGCTGAAGCGATGTCTTGTCGATGTCGAACTTGTCGTGCAGCAACTGCGTGAGTTGTTCTAAAGTGTTCATAGTCACATTGGAAGAGATGCTATAACGAGACGGTTCCGCGCACATCCTCCGAGTGGACGAGTGCCCGATTCTCCTGCGGGACAACGACGGCGTCTGCCGAGAGCCGCCGGCAAAATCGGTCGAGCAGCATAGGGATTTGCTGACGGTCATTGTCGATCGTGATCATGTGGTAACTGTTTTCCAGGACGACCAGTTCCTTGTCGGTTTGCGGTAGCGCGTCGAAGAGGCGAACGACACTGTCGAGGCTGGTAATTTCGTCCTCGCGCGCATGGATCATTAATATCGGACAGGTCAGTTCGTGCAAGCGCGCCCGGACGTCTTTCATCATGCGCTCGGCCTCGCGCAATGCGCGTAGCGGTACGCGGGCGGGGCCTGCGGCCGATTGGTTCCGTTCATGCAGTTCTCGCGCGATCCACTCGCGGATCCGCTCGTTCTTTACGCCGTACGGCTCCTGCTCGGCCACGAAGAAAAAACGGTCCAGCCCAGTCCAATAGCCGATATGGCGCAGGTAACGAAGGGGCGAAACGCCCCATCCATCGAAGTCGAAACTGGGCGACATCAACACCAGTCCCGCGACCCGCCGGGGCACCTGGAGCGCCACCGCGGCAGCGAGAACACCACCCATGCAAAGCCCGCCGAGTATTACGGGACCATCGTCCGATACATGTGCATTGATGACGTCGCTGCCTGCGGCACGCCAGCGACGCCAATCGGGCGCATTGTCGCTGGCGAGTGTGTAGCTCGGAACCGTTACGGCTTCGTACGGCAGACCTTTGCTACGTATGGCATGCGCGATCAGCCCGAACTCTTGCGGCGACGACATCAGCCCGTGGAACAAGAGGATTTTTGCAAGCGAAGGATTGTGGGGAGATCTCATGCAATGCAGCCAAGCTCATACTTTATTAGCGAGATGCCAACATTCTGCGTACAGTATCGCAGATCACATCGCCCATGAAGTACGTAAAGATCATCATTATCATTACATTTTTGTAATGTCACAATCCGTATCGGGTACGCGCCGCTTCAGATGCCGGCCTAGATTTCCAGCACCGTTTCCCGAGGTGACCGAACGTCGCTGAAAAGCGCATGTGTCCGTTCGGCGATAGAAACGAGACCCGGTGGACGGCACACGTGCGGCAAAAGGGGACATCGGCGAACGAGTACCCTGGCGCTTCGGTGTTTTCCGTCAGCGTATAGAGTCAAGCTTGGGCCGGCGCGGACCCAAGCGTTTCGATAGGGCTAACGATCAATGCTTGCGGCGGCGAACGGTGCAGGCGTGACCTGCACCGCGCGTCTTGTCGATCCCGCGCCGTACGACGACGTTCCGCCGGATGAAGACCTACATGCCCATTTCAACGAACTGAGGTGGCTTCCACTTCAGGAGTTTGTTTTCGACAGCCGTCAACAAGTATTCTGCTCCCAGCGCCACGACGGCCAGGACAATCATGGCCGCGAACACGCCGGCGGCATTAAACGTGCCCTGTGCCGTCGAGATCAACAGGCCGATGCCGTGACGGGCGCCCAAGAATTCGCCGACGACTGCGCCGACCAGCGCAAAACCGAAGCTGACGTGCAGGCTGGCCAGGATCCAGCTCAGCGCCGACGGCAGGACGACCGAAGTGGTCACCTGACGCGCGTTGGCACCCAAAATGTAGGCGTTCGCGATCATGTTGCGGTCCGCTTCGCGCACACCCTGGAAGGCGTTCCCGAACACCACGAAGAACACCATGACGACGGCCAGTGCTACCTTCGAGCCCATGCCGAGGCCGAACATGATGATGAAGATCGAACCGAGCACGACGCGTGGTATCGCATTGGCCACTTTGATGTAGACGCTGAAGACGTCCGCCGCGAGCTTGTTGCGTCCCAGGGCGATGCCGAAGACGATGCCAAGCACGCTGCCGATGAGGAAGCCGAGCGCCGTTTCTTCCATCGTTACGAGCAGTTCGCTCCACAGCGGGCCCTGTCCTGTCCCTTCGGTCAGCCACGTGACCAGTTGCTGGTAGATAGCACTCGGTTGGGAGAAGAAGAACGGGTCGAGCCAGCCGATCCGGACGGACATTTCCCAGGCCGCGATGACGGCCAGCGCAAGGCCGGTCCGCAACCCGATCACCAGGCGCCGGTAATTCTGTGCGCGCCGCAACGCCAATCGTTCCTCCGTGCTGGGGACCGTCGGCGTCATCGTGGATATTGTCGTGTTCATGGTATGCCCTGTTAAATAGTGACTTCGGCCTTGAGGTCGGCCCAGATCTGCCGGGACAGCTCGATGAACTCGGCGGTATAGCGCGCCTCGGCGGCGCGTGGACGCGGCAGCGGAATGTCGTACACGCTCTTGACGGAACCAGGTCCTTTGGTGAGCACGACCACTCGGTCGGCCAGCGTGATTGCCTCGTCGATGTCATGTGTCACGAAGACGACCGATGCCTTGCGCTCCGACCACAGGCCGAGCAGTTCTTCCTGCATCATGGCGCGCGTCTGCACGTCCAGCGCTGAAAACGGCTCGTCCATCAAAAGGATGGCCGGTTCGTTGATAAAGGTCTGCGCCAACGCCACGCGTTTGCGCATGCCGCCCGACAGCTGGTGCGGGTAATGGTGTTCGAAGCCGGCCAGGCCGACCCTGTGCACCCAGTCGGCCGCCTTGTCGCGCGCTGCGCTCGGGTCGAGGCCACGGAAAATCGGGCCGCTCGCCACGTTGTCGAGCACGTTTTTCCAGGGGAAGACTGCATCGGCCTGGAAGACGAACCCGATTCTCGGGTCGATGCCGGTGACGGGCTTGCCGAACACCTTTACCGAACCGGAGGAGGGTGGGTTCAGTCCAGTGATCATGCCGAGCGTGGTCGACTTGCCGCAGCCGGTCGGACCGACAATGGCGCAGAATTCGCCCTCTCTCACCTGCAGACTGAAATCACGCAGGGCCAACGTGACCTTGCCCTCGGGGCTGACAAATTTGCGGCTGACGTTACTGAGTTCGATTGCGGGGGCATTCATTACTTGGCTGCTTTCACGAATTCCGTCGTATAGGTGCTGGACAGGTTGATCGTCTTGCCCTCCACGGCCTTGTCGAAGGTGGCGAGAACCTTCAGGACGGTCGCCGGGCCCTCGGCCGGCATCACGCCGTCTGGCGTGAACATCTGCTTGCCCGACTCGAGCGCGTCGATGTACAGCTGCTTGTTGCCCGCATAGTATTCTGGCGGGAGTTTCTCGGCGATCTCTTTGGCGCTGTGCGTGTTGATGTAGCGGAGCGTCTTGACGAAGGCTGTCACGATCTTCTGGACCTGCTCCTTGTGGCTGTTGACCCACGAGGTCTGCATGTACAGCGACGCGGCGGGATACGGACCGCCCAGCGCTGCCACCGTGCTCTTCAGGCTGCGCAAGTCGACCAGTACGCTTGCCGCATTCGTCGAGACCAGGCGCGCGATGGTCGGCTCGGTGGTCATGCCCGCGTCGATCTTGCCCTGTCCCATGGCGGCGATGAAGGTCGAGCCGGCGCCCACCGGCAACGTCGTGAACTCGCTGTACTTGACGCCGGCGCGCGCGGCCAGGTACTGGGTCAGGAAATTCGTCGACGAGCCGAGGCCCGTCACACCCAGCGTCTTGCCCTTGAAGTCGGCAGGCGACTTGATGCGCGCGGACGCGGCCTTCGATACGAGGATGACTTCGCCGGGGGCCTGGCTGAACTGCACCACCGATTCCACCATCTTGCCGCGGGCCTGGAGATCGATCGTGTGGTCGTAGAAACCGACGACGCCCTGGGCCGCGCCGGACAGCATTTCGGTCTCGGCGTTGACGCCGGCCGGTTCGCTGAGCAGTTCGATGTCCAGCCCGGTCTCCTTCAGGTAGCCGAGCTGCTCGGCCAGCTTGGCCGGCAGGTAGATCTGCTTTTCCATGCCGCCGACCATGATGGTGATTTTCTCCGCGGCGGATGCTTGCCCGGCCAGCAATGCGAATGTAATGGCAGCCAAGGTTTTGTATGGAACGTTCATGTTGTCTCCTTATTGGTTATTGTCGTGGCCGGGCAGCGCGCCGTATGCCGGCGCTGCCCGCCCGGCCCGTCTACATTACTGCTGCCTGCTCAGAAACGGAAGCGCAAGCCGGTGGCGAGTTCAAACTGGGAGTCGGCGCCATGCGCCTGCGCGGCCTTGTAGCTGCCGTCCGTGCTGAGGTAGTCCGATGCGAGGTACAGTTCGGTGCGCTTGTCGAAGTGATAGAACACTGAGCCATACACCGTCTTGCGCTTGCCGGTTGCAGTCGCTTTGGCGCCCGACGTGTCGGCATAGGCATTCAGGACGAAGCCGCCACCGTTGACGGCTGCGTTGGTCGCGTTCATTGTCTGCCAGCCCAGCTCATAGTCGAAGTGACCGCCCGGCGCGAACTTTGCGGAAATCGTGTACGCGTTGTCGTGGCGGTCGCCGAGGGCCGCCGGCTGTTCAGCCGTGTAGTGGACATAGCCGGCATTCATGCGCACCATGCCGATCTTGTAGTTGCCGCCGACCGAGTAGGACGTGTGCGTGAAGTCGTTGACGACAGCCGTGTTGTAGAAGCCTGATACGTTGAGGTCGCCGCCGTTGTAGGCCAGCGCGATCGACTTCGTGGTGCCCTCGCGATTGTTACCGGGTTCGCCGCCCACTTGGTAACCCAGGCCCGCCATCAGTTTGCCGTAGCTCTTCTTCCACACGATGCCCTTGTCGTAGCGGGTGCCGGTGGCGCTGCCCGAGTAGAAAATAAATTGCTTGAAGTTGTTGTTGTTGGTGTAGCCGCCCTCGTCATAGGTGACGCCGGCGCTGCCGTAGGCGTCGCCGTAGATCTTCGAGAATTCGCGTGCGAGCGTGTTCTGGCGGCCAAAGGTCAGTTTACCCAACGTCGGGCTTTCCAGGCCCAGCCAGGCATCCCGGTTAAAGAGGACGCCAGGGGTGTCCATGTTCCCGGTAGGGAGTTCGTATTCGCTCTCGAGCTTGAAGATTGCCTTGAGGCCGCCGGTATCGGGCAACAGGTGTTCGCCCTCGAGACCCCAGCGGTTGCCGCTGAACCAGGCAACCGACATGTCGTTCTGGGTGTGGCCGGCGGCGTCGGCATTGGTCTTGCGGCTCATGCTCAGGTCAATCAAGCCGTACAGGCGCACGACGTCGCCGCCACGACGGTACACCAACCCACCGGAGCCTGCGGAGCTGGCCCCCAGGGGATCGATCTGACGGCCGGTCTCGTCGCTCGACGTCGCGGGACCGGTCGCGGCCGTGCGATTGGCCGCGGCGCTGTCGGCTGCAGGGTGGGCGTCGTGCGCGGCCATGGCTTGCTGCACCTGAGCCAGTGCCTGTTGCGCCTGCGCGGCCGCAAGCTGCGCGTCGGCAGCCGCCTTCTGCGCCTTCGCCAGCGCGTCCTGCAACTCCTGCACGGATTGGGTCTGTGCCTGCGCGGCCGCGCTCAGCGTGCCGAAAACGGCGATTGCCATCAGCTTTTTCATACGGGTCTCCATCGTTTTTATGTGTGGGGTGGCTGTAGCCATGTCGTTTCAGGCATACGGAACCCACTATAGGAATGGCAACCCTACTAAATGCCTACAATCAACTGTCTATCCAAAAATTAATCTTCAGGACTTGCCGCACGCGACCGTAAGGCACATGATTATCGAAATGAAACTCTTACTTACCGAAGATAATCGTGACTTGTCGGGCTGGCTGACCCGGTTGCTGAACCAGTCCGGGTATGCAGTCGAACAGGCGTTCAGCGGTGAGGAGGCCGACCTCTTGCTCCGTACGCAGACCTACGATGCGATTCTGCTCGACCTGACCCTGCCGCAGCTGAGCGGACAGACATTGCTGCGCCGGCTGCGCAGTCAGGACAACGGGGTACCTGTACTGATCATCAGCGCACAGGATTCGCTGCAATGCATCGTCGAGCACTTGAACCTCGGCGCGGACGACTACCTCGCGAAGCCGTTCGACATCCAGGAGCTGGAGGCACGTTTGCGCTCGCTGTTGCGACGCTCCAGCGGCAAGGCGAACCCGCTGGTCAGTTGCGGCAATCTTCATTACGACAGCAATTCGAAGATCTTCCGCGTCCGTGACCAGCTGTTGCAACTGACTCCGCGCGAGCACGCGGTGCTTGAGGCCCTGCTGCGCAAGGTGGGCAAGACGGTCTCCAAGCAGGACCTCGCCGACAGCCTGGTCATATTGAACGACATGGTCACGCCGAAGGCGCTCGAGGTCTACATCGTCCGCCTGCGCAAGAAACTGGAAGACAGCGGGGTCGCCATCATCACCTTGCGCGGGCTGGGCTATATGTTGAGTGCAATCGAGGCCTGAGACGATGCACAGCCTCAAATCGCGTCTTGCGGCATGGGTGTTCTTGCCGATGCTGGTCTGCTCGGCAATCGACCTGGTGGTCACTTATCGCAGCGCTGACCGTGTTGCGACGGAAGTTCAGCGCCAATTGCTGAAAGGATCGGCGCGAATCATCGCCGAACAGATGGCAGCCGACGGCGGCGCCAGTAACGGCGCACCGCCGGCCGCATTTGAATTGTTCGCCGACGAAAACCAGGATCGGGTGTTCTACGCGGTGCGCAGGGCGGATGGCCGTCTGCTCGATGGAGACGCTGCGCTCACTTCGTCGCAGTCGCCCGGCCAGGGCGACCAGGAGACCTATTTCAAAAGCCGTGTGCGGGGCGAACCCGTCCGCGTGGTCGCCTACGGTCAAGACCTGCGCGATGGCGGCCACATCACAGTCGAGGTGGCGCAGACGATGCGGGGGCACGCGGCGCTGCGGAAACGGCTGTTCTTGATGACCGCGCGCGAGCACCTCATACTGCTTGCGCTCGTACTCGCGGCACTGGCCGTCGCATTCCGCTGGCTGCTGCGCCCCTTGATGCAATTCAGCGAACGTGTCGCTGAACGCCAGCCGGGCTCACTCGAACAACTGGACGCGGACGCGGTGCCGCGCGAGTTGCTGCCCGTAATTGGTGCGTTGAACGGCTACGTCGTAAGATTGGATCAGACTCTGTCCGCCTACGAGCGGTTCGTCGCCAGCACCGCGCATCACCTGCGCACGTCATTCGCCATTTTGACCTCGCAGCTGAACTACGGCATGCGTGACGAGCGGATTACGCCCGAGCAGAAGGCCCTGCTTGCCGCCATGCAGAACACGACGGTCCAGGGCACGAAGGTGATCAACCAACTGCTGATCCTGGCCAGCATCGAGCAGGGCCGCCCGCATGGTGCCCGCGAGCAGGCTTCCTCATACAGTGTACTGAGCGAGATCGTCACCTCAGTGATCGAGGAGCTTGCGCCGTTGGCCCAGCGTTGCAACATCGAGCTTGGCCTGGATGCGTCCGATGCCGGGCTTGTCCTGGCGGCGCCGTCCCATCTTGTACGCGAGGTCACGTTCAACCTGATCGACAACGCCATCAAACACATGGACGGGCCAGGCTCGGTCAGCGTGCGAATCCAGCGCGCCGGTAATTGCGCTCTGCTGCGCATCGTCGATACGGGGCCTGGTATCGCGCCGCCGCATTTGGATCGTGTGTTCGAACGTTTCTACCGCGCGAATCCTGACAAGCCGAACAGCTTCGGGTTGGGGTTGTCGATCGTCAAGGAGATCTGTGACTCACTGAACGGAGAGATCCGAATGGGGGCAGGGGACCAGGCTAGAGGATTGCAGGTCGACGTCAAGCTCCCGCTGGCCGTCGTAGGCGTACCAGCGGAATTGCAGGCGCTGAGTCACCCAGATTTGCGTGAATGCTCGTGAGTGAAATTGTGAACATTCGTATCGTAAAGTTAAAGAGTTACTTATGCCTAACCTCGAAAGCAACCTGAAGCGACATATGCGGGAGATATGGATCGCACGCGCCGCAATCGTTGTCACGGCGGCGCTCAATGCGTTTCTCATCAATGATCTGACCGCATTTCCATGGTGGCTTGCGTCCGTGGTCGAACTGGCCTTGCTCGTTCCGCTGTCGGTGGCGACCGCATGGATGCATACCCAGATGCTGCGCGCGACGAGCCAGCATCACTGGACCCTGATTCATCATCGGCGCCGGAAAATTCGTCAGGCTGCAATCGTACTGACGATAATTATTACACTCATCAATTTTCAGTCGCTGTTTGGCGTACTGAAGGCTCTACTTTACGGTGCGAGAGGAACCACTGGACAGAGCCTTCTGATCGACGCGTTGAACATCTGGCTGACAAACATCGTCGTATTTGCCTTGTGGTTCTGGAATATGGACCGCGGCGGTCCGGCAGCACGTGACTTGATCAAACAACCGGTCGCTGATTTGATGTTCCCTCAAATGAATGCGGATTGCCCAGGGCACGAGACATGGACACCGGGCTTTTTCGATTACGTCTTTGTGTCGTTCACGAATGCGACGGCGTTTTCGCCGACCGATACGCTGCCGCTGAGTGTGCGCGCCAAGTTGTTATTTATGGTGGAAGCGTTTGCGTCCTTGCTCACAGTTGGCTTAGTGGCGGCGCGAGCCGTAAACATCTTGTCTTAGCGCCCGGCGTACCGTTAATGTGCGGCAGGCGCATGTCAACTGACGTTAATCGGTCAGGAAGTGCCTGCCGCCTTCCCGACCTTTGGCATCGTCTTTTTGATGGTCTGCTTGCGTTGTGCGCACCATTTTTTGCGGACGTGATTCGACGGATCAGCGCTTCGTTCATGGTGTTGTACTTGTCGTGAAACGTCAGCAGCAGACCCATTAGGCTGCGCGAACGGTGCAGGAGGACTTGGCCGCGCGACTTCAGCACGTGCGTTGAGCGGAATTCGGCATTGGGTGTACCGTAGCCGTAGTCGATCAACCGGAAGGTGAAATTGGCCAGTACGTCCAACACCGCCAGATGCATTGCACTCATGCCTACCGATAAGCGCATGTATTTCTGCTGACCGACGATTTTGTGGACGTGCCACACGCGCGGTGAACGCGAGCCAAGAACGACTGCAACATCCTCGTTACCGCAGCGGATCACATAGGACAGCAGGAGGCCATGACGAGCCAGTTTTTCAAAGCGTAGTCGCTCGGTGTCACGCGCCACCGCCGGGGAGGGGCAAACGGCATCCATCGCGTTGAGCAGGTGCGTGACGTCATCGGGTGTCTCGATGCGCAGAACCTGCAGCGGCCCTGCCGCTCCCGTCAATAGGCAGACTTGGCACGAAAGGTTATAGCGCTTCTTCGCGCTGAATTTCTGCAGATAAGCGTCGACGCTCTCTGGCATCGGCTGTGTATGGCATGGACGCCATCCATTCAAAATATAGGCCGATACGCCAGCGCAACGTGTAAGCGTAGTGCTCATTTCTTCCGGCATCGCTTGCATGTACAGCACGTCGCACTTCGCATAACGTGCAAATAATTGTTTCATGACGAATTCGGCGAGCCGTTCATCAGTCGGAGCCAGCAGTGGCACGCTCCCGAGGATCTGACAGGCGCGTAGCGCCCGCTTGAACAGCGATACCGGGCCGAAGCGAAAGTCGAGGTCGCATCCGAGCGTACGGACCGGAACGAAGCCGACGATGGCGTAATCACCTCTGCGGCGGATGACGAAAAGTTCATAGCTCGCTTCCTGCCCCTGATCTATATCGATCAGGTAGTTGAAGAATTGAGGGGATTGGTACAACGTTTCCGGACCGGTTGCCCCGTCCAACATCCGGTACCATGCTTGGCCATATTCATCGATACCTTCGCAATTATGCAGATCAAGTGAAGGCCATCGTATATTGACGCGTCCGGGCGAGATAGGAAGCTTGCAAAAAATGTAATCTCGCGACTTGAACGCCGATGAATCGAAAATGAACCGCCGCTTGGGAATCGAACGCGTACGCGCCACTGCAGGTGCCGGTCCGGTTGGCAGACTGTCAGTGGCGCAGATACATTCAGAAGAGACCAGGCAACACAGCCGTACCTTCGGACGTCACGGAATTCAGCAAGCCGGGGTCGAGGCCCAGCGCCTTCACAATCGTGGGCGCGACTTGCGTAGTAACTACCGTGCTACCGATCGTCTGTTTCGACAGCGTCGGGAACGACACGAGCAGAGCGACGTTCGAATCGTTCGGTGCCGCCCCTCCGTGCTCGGCATCTTTTTTTGCGGATTTCGAATAGATCACCCCGGCGTTTGGCTGGACCATGATGTCCGGCGTCCGGCCCTTGGCCGGATCGCCGAAGCGGCCGTCCGCCTTCAGGTCGATCACGCCGCTGCCGGGATCCGTGCCGGCGCAGATTCCCGGATTCGTCTGTCCGGCAACGATGATCTTCGACGTCGGGTCCACGATCGGGCAGCCAAGGTTGGCCTTGAGCGCCGCGATGGCTGAGGCGCGTGCTGCGTCGCTTTGGTCGTTGAGCCAGATGAAGCCGACATCGTCTTCTGTGAACTGCCCTGTACCCAGGAAGTTGCCAGTGACGGCATCGGTACCAGAACCGATATTGCTGTTCGCCCCGAGATTGGCCGCGGCCAGCGTAGAGCCGACCGTATCGCCGATCTTGCGCAGCGCCGAACGGTCGACTGGCGTCTGCCCGTGCTTGGCGCTAATAATGATCAGGGTGCTGCCAAGGAGGCTCTGTTTATTGAGTTCGGCCTTAATCTGTCCGATCTCGCCGTCCAGGAAGGCAATGGCGTCGGCCGTCAGCGCATTGGGCGTGAAGTTGGCATCCTTGTAGCCGCCCCCGTTTGCATTGAGTGCTTTCTGGGCAACGCTGAGGGTCTGGTAGTTTGTGCCGAACAATGTTGGT
>NZ_JANUGW010000040.1 GCF_024753285.1 Massilia pinisoli
CGGCACCTCATCAAACGCCCACACTTATCGACTGTTTATTGTTAAAGAACTCTGTATTCGGTACTGCCTTGCTGCGTTTGCGAAGCGTTGTGTTCGTCAGCAGCAGAGGAACGAGATTATGCAGTGCTTCGCTTAACTCGTCAACCCCTCATCCATTTCGTCGCGCCGTCGTTGCCGACTCCTTCCATGCGCTGCGAAACAGGAGGCGCACTATAGCAATCGGCGCCTCGGCCCGCAAGAGCCGTTGCGCGATTGCCACTCACCCTCACTGATCGTTGTAATTGACGTTTAAACAATAATCGCCGAGTATTACCCATACCGAACTAGAAATCATATCAATCCTCCTGAAGGATACCGGTGACCCTCGACGCCAATCAGATCCTGGCTCTCGCGCCCGATCCCGCCTCGGCCAAGGCCGGCAGCCAGCTGGCGGTGCCGCGCAACTGGTCGAACCTGGGCAGGAGCGATGTCGCGTTGTGGGGCGAATGCCAGGGCAGCGGCAAGACGCCGTATCGCACCCAGATCGACCTCGGCGGTCCCGCCTTCAAATGCACGTGCCCCAGCCGCAAATTCCCATGCAAGCACGGTCTCGGCCTCTACCTGCTGCGAACGGCGGAGCCGGCGTTGTTCGGCTCAGCCGACGAGCCGGCCTGGGTGCGCGACTGGCTGCAGGGCCGCCAAGTGCGCCAGGAAAAGAAGGCGGCGGCCGACATCACGCCCGAAGCGGCGGCCGCAGCCGCGGCGCAGGCCCGCAAACGGGAAGAAAAACGAGAAGACAAGGTCAGCGCGGGCCTCCTGGAATTGCAGACCTGGCTGCACGACCTGGCGCGCGAGGGCCTCGCGTCCGTGCGCTCGCGCGGCCAGGGCTTCTGGGATGCGATCGCCGCGCGCATGGCCGACGCCCAGGCGGCGCCGCTGGCACGCCGCCTGCGCCGCGCCGGCAGCATGCTGTACCAGTCCGGCCTGCGCAACGCCGAGGGCCTCGCCGCGAACGAACTCGCATCGCTGTACCTGCTGGCCCAGGCATGGCAGCGCATCGACCAGCTCGCGCCCGCGCTGCAGGCGGACGTGCGTGCGCTGCTCGGCTGGACGCTGAACCAGGACGACGTGCTGCGCCAACCCGCCGTCACGGACCAGTGGTGCGTGCTGGCCCAGAACACGTTCGACGACGAACGCCTGCGCGTGCGTGCGACGTGGCTCCTCGGCGCACGCACCGGGCGCTGGGCCCTGCTCCTGCAATATGCCGTCGGCACGCAGGGCTTCGACGTGCAGCTCGCGCCCGGCACGGCGTTCGACGGCGACCTGTGCTTCTACCCGAGTGCATGGCCGTTGCGCGCCCATATCCGCAGGCAGGATGATGCCCACCCTGCGCCGGCGGATCTCGAACCGTCCGGCCTGGACGGCCTGCTCGACACCTATGCGGACGCCATCGCGGCACAACCTTTCCTCGACCGGCTGCCCGTGCTGCTGGGCGGCGTCGTGCCGGACGAAGCGGACCACTGCATCGTCCGCGACGCGCAAGGCCGCCGCATCGCCCTCCACCCATCGTTCCGCCATCCGCTGCATCTGCTCGCGCTGAGCGGCGGGCATCCGCTCACCGTGTGCGGCGAATGGGATGGACGCATGCTGCTGCCGCTGAGTGTCCGGCATGAAGGACGCCTGTACAACATCGACAGCGACTTCCCATCATGAGCGACGACGCCCGCCAGTTACAGCAGTTGCTGAAGATCGGGACGGCCCGCGCGGGACGTCCACCCGCCGCCCTGGCCGCGCCGCTCGATGCGCTGCTGCCGGCCGACGCTGCAGCGCCCCCCGATGCGGCGTTGTGGCTGTCGCTGGGCGCGCTCGACCTGTGGGAGCGCGGCGGCTACGTGGCGCCCGACCAGCCCGCGCCGCGGCCGGCGCCCGTCGCCGCGCCCGAGACGCTGCGTCCCTGCCCGCCCCGCGCGCAAGCGGTCCTGGCCCAGCTGCTGCGCGGCCTGCATCCTGCCGGCCTGGAAGCCGAGTGGCTGCGCCTGCTGCGCCGTCACGGAGGCCATCTGCCGGCGCACGTCCTGCCGAAACTGCTCGATGCGGGCACGCGCCAGCCGGCACTGCGCGCGCCCCTGCTGCCCGTGCTGGGCGAACGCGGACATTGGCTCGCGCGCCTGCAGCCCGAGTGGTCGTGGGCCGGCGACGAACTTGACGCGGCAACGTGGGAGACGGGCACGCCGGAACAGCGCGTGGCCGCGCTGCGCGGCTGGCGTGTCCGCGACCCGGAGGCCGCGCGCGCTGCCCTCGCCGCGGCCTGGCCCAGCGAGCCGCCGGATCAGCGTGCCGCGCTGCTGGCGACGCTGTCCACGGCGCTCGGCCAGGACGACGAAACGTTCCTCGACGCGGCCCTCGACGACCGCCGCAAGGAAGTACGCACCGTGGCCCAGCGCCTGCTCGCGCGCCTGCCCGGGTCTCAGCTGGCGCAACGCATGATCGCGCGCCTGCTGCCGTTGCTGCGGCTCGATCGTCCATTGCTGCGCGCCGAGCGCATCGACCTGACCTTGCCCGCGGCGCTCGACGCGGCCATGCGGCGCGACGGCATCGGCGCCGCATCGCACCCGGGCCTGGGCGAAAAAGCGGGATGGGTCGTGGACATGCTGGCCGCCGTCGATCCGGACGTCTGGACCCGCCACTTCGACCGCCCGCCGCGCGGCTGTCTCGCGCTCGCCGAACACAGCGAATTCTCCGCCGTGTTCGTGCGCGGCTGGGCGCTGGCCGTGCAGCGCAACGCGCCGGACGATCCGTCACCGCGCCTGCAGACTTGGCTGCGCGATCTGACCGCATGGTGGCTCGCCGTTCCGGCCCAGCGCGACGCGGTGCCCGACAGCGTGTTCGACGTCGCCGCAGCGCACTTCGCACAGGATGCCGACGGCGCCTCCAGCGCCCTGTTCGACGCCCTGCCCGGCAAGTGGATCGCCGACGGCGCGTGCGTGCATCTTCTGGCGCGGCTCGCGGCCGGCGCGGCGGACACATGGCCTGCGGCGTTGAGCCGACACGCGATGCAGCGGCTGTACCCAGTGCTGCCGGCGCTTGCGGACACGGGCCACCCGTGGCTCGTGCGCCAGCTGCTGTCCAGCCTCGCCCTCGTGCTCGACCCCGCGACGGCCGCCGCATTCGAACCCGTGCGCCTGCCCGACGTCCAGTGGCAAAGCGCCGTCGACGCATTCTTCGATCTCGTGCGCCTGCGCCACGAGATGACTCTTTCCTTCCAGGAGACCGCATGACCGCCACCTCTTCCGTTCTACGCCAGCACGCCGAGCAGCAGTACGCCGATGAGCTGCATGCACTGATCGCCTCCGACACGCGCCAGCGCCCGCCCCGCTGGAAGATGTCGCCGTGGGCCGTCTCGACCTATCTGCTGGGCGGCGAGCTGGAAAACGGCGTGACGATCAGCGCGAAATACATCGGCAATCCGCGCGTGATCGAGATCGCCGTGGCCACCCTCGCCACCGACCGCGCCCTGCTCCTGCTGGGCGTGCCGGGCACGGCGAAGTCGTGGGTGTCGGAACACCTCGCGGCCGCGATCAGCGGCGACTCCACGCTCGTCGTACACGGCACCGCGGGCACCAGCGAGGAAGCCGTGCGCTACGGCTGGAACTACGCGCAGCTGCTGGCAAAAGGTCCGTCGCAGGAAGCCATCGTGCCCAGCCCCGTGATGCGGGCGATGCGCACGGGACGCATCGCCCGCATCGAGGAACTCACGCGCATGCCGGGAGAAGTACAGGACAGCCTGATCTCGATCCTGTCCGAAAAAGTCCTGCCCATCGCGGAACTGGACGACGAGGTGCTGGCCGAAAAAGGCTTCAACATCATCGCCACGGCGAACGACCGCGACCGCGGCGTCAACGAGCTGTCGAGCGCCCTGAAGCGCCGCTTCAACACCGTCGTGCTGCCGCCGCCGCGTACCGCCGACGAGGAAGTGCGCATCGTCGAGACGCGCGTGGCCAGCATCGGCCGCGCGCTCGAACTGCCGGCCGAGACGCCGGCGCTGGAAGAAATCCGCCGCATCGTCACCGTGTTCCGCGAACTGCGCGACGGCGTGACGAGCGACGGCAAGACGAAGCTGAAAGTGCCCAGCGCCACCATGAGCACGGCCGAGGCGATTTCCGTCGTCACGCACGGCCTGTCGCTGGCCGCGCACTTCGGCGACGGCGTGCTGCGCGGCGCCGACCTGGCGGCCGGCATGGTCGGCGCGATCGTCAAAGACCCGTTGCAGGACCGCGTGGCGATGCTCGAATACCTCGAGACGGTCGTCAGGGAACGCGACGGCTGGAAGGACCTGTACCGCGCGTGCCGCGACGTGATGGCGTGAGGCGATGAGCGTCCACCTGTTCGGCATCCGCCACCACGGCCCCGGTTGCGCGCGCAGCCTGGGCGAAGCGCTGGACGCGCTGGCGCCGGACTGCATCCTCGTCGAGGGCCCGCCGGAGGCCGATGCGCTCGCGCGCTACGCCGGCCGCGCCGACCTCGTGCCCCCGGTCGCCCTGCTGCTGTATGCGCCGGCAGATCCGCAGCGCGCCGTGTTTTATCCGTTCGCCGAGTTCTCGCCCGAATGGCAGGCGCTGCGCTACGCGAGCGCGCACGGCGTGGACCTGCGCTTTTGCGACCTGCCGCAGACGCACCGCTTCGGCTTGCGCGCGGCGCGTGAAGAATCGAACGACGTCACGGACGACATCCACACGGACCCGCTGCGCTGGCTCGCCCGCGCGGCCGGCTACGGCGATACGGAGACGTGGTGGGACCATCTCGTCGAGCAGCGCGGCGACAGCCTCGACCTGTTCGCCGCCATCGCCGAGATGATGACGGCGCTGCGCACGGAAGCGGGCGCGGTGGCCGACGACGTCGAGGCGAAACGCGAGGCATGGATGCGCACGACGATCCGCCAGGTCGTCAAGGAAGGCCGCGAACGCATCGCCGTCGTGTGCGGCGCGTGGCACGTGCCGGCGCTGGCCGTGCTCCCCAGCGCGAAAAGCGATGCCGACCTGCTGAAGGGGCACGCGAAGGAAAAGGTCGCAGCGACGTGGGTGCCGTGGACGCACGGCCGGCTCACGGTCGCCAGCGGCTACGGCGCGGGCGTGACGGCGCCGGGCTGGTACCGGCACCTGTGGCGGCACCGCGAGCGTGCGGGCCTACACTGGCTGACGGAAGTCGCCGCGCTGCTGCGCCGGCACGATCTGGACGCGTCGTCGGCCCACGTGATCGAGGCCGTGCGCCTCGCCGACACGCTGGCCGCGCTGCGCGAGCGCCCGCGAGCGGGGCTGGACGAATTGATGGAAGCCGTGCGCGCCGTGTTCTGCTACGACAGCGACGCGCCGCTGCGCCTGATCCGGTGCGAGCTCCTGGTCGACGAGGCGCTGGGGTCCGTCCCGGACTACGTGCCGGCCGTGCCGCTCGCGCAGGACGTGGCGGCGCAGCAGAAGCGCTTGCGCATGCCCGTGCGCGCGGACGCGACGGAGCTCGACCTCGACCTGCGCCAACCGGCGCACCTCGAAAAGAGCGTGCTGCTGCATCGTCTTTCCCTGCTGGGCGTCCCGTGGGGCCGGCAGCAATCCGTGCGCGGCCGGACGGGTACCTTCCACGAGCCGTGGCAGCTCGCATGGGAACCGGAATTCGCCGTCGACCTGATCGCCGCCAGCCGCTGGGGCGCCACGCTGGAAAGCGCCGCGACGGCGCTCGCAGCCGACCGCGCGGCGCAGGCGCAGCTGCTGCCGGAGCTCACGCGCCTGATGGAGACGATCCTGCTGGCCGACCTGCGCGCGGCCGTCGCCCCGCTGATGGCGCGCATCCAGGAAGTGGGGACGCTGACGCCCGACCTGGGCCTGCTGCTGGCGGCGTTGCCGTCGCTCGTCAACGTGCTGCGCTACGGCAGCGCGCGCAACGTCGACACCGGTGCGCTGGGCAGCGTCGTCGACGGCCTCCTGGCGCGCGCGTGCATCGCCCTGCCGTACGGCCTGCGCGGCGTCGCGGACGATGCGGCGGCAGGTCTGCTCGGTCAGATCATCGCGGCCGACCAGGCCGTGCGCCTGCTGCAGGACGACGGCCATGCGGCTGCATGGTTCGACGCGCTGGAAGCAGGCGCCACGAGCGACTTGTCGCATCCGCTGCTGGCAGGACGCGCGAGCCGCATCCTCACGGAACAGGGCCGATGGGACGCGGAACGCGCCGCGCGCCAGTTGGCGCTGCGCTGCTCGCCGGCGGTGCCGCCGCTCGTCACGGCGAACTGGCTCGAAGGCTTCCTGCAAGGGAGCGGCGCGCTGCTCGCGCACAGCGACGCGTTGTGGCAGATCGTGAACGGCTGGCTCCTCGCGCAGCCGGACCACGTGTTCACCGAGTTGCTGCCGCTGTTGCGCCGCACGGTCGCGACGTTCAGCGCGCCGGAGCGGCGCGAACTGGGCGAGCGCGCGGCGCAGGCCGGCGGGACGACGGCGAGCGCCGCCCCCGCGCAAGCCGTCGATCCGGCGCGCGCGCGGCGCGTGCTGCCCATCCTGCACACGCTGTTCGGGACTCACCCGATTCAGGAGACCGTCCATGACGCATGAACAAGAAGCGGCGCGGCGCTGGCGCCTCGTGCTGGGCCAGGACGCCAACGACGCGTTGACCTTGAACGCGGGCGACGCGGCAGTCGACGCCGCGCTGGACGCGCTGTACGGCGCCGGCCCCGACACGCGCGGCGGCAGCCTGGGAGGCTCGGCGCCGCGCGTGGCGCGCTGGCTGGGCGACATCCGCCAGTACTTCCCGGCGAGCGTCGTGCAGGTGATGCAGAAGGACGCGTTCGACCGCCTGGGCCTGCAGCAGATGCTGTGCGAACCGGAGATGCTGGCGGCCGTCGAGCCGGACGTGCACCTCGTCGCCACGCTCCTCAGCCTGAACCGCGTCCTGCCGAACAAGACGCGCGCGACCGCCCGCGCCGTCGTCGCGAAAGTCGTCGAGGAGTTGGAAAAGAAGCTGGCGACACCGCTGCGCCAGGCCGTCGCGGGCAGCCTGCATCGCGCCGCGCGCAACCTGCGTCCGCGCCACCAGGACATCGACTGGCTGCGCACGATCCGCGCCAACCTGCGGCATTACCAGCCCGAGTACCGGACCATCATCCCGGAGACGCGCATCGGCTACGGCCGGCGCGGCCGCGCGCTGCGCGACATCGTGCTGTGCGTCGACCAGAGCGGATCGATGGCGCCGTCCGTCGTGTACGCGAGCGTGTTCGCGGCGGTCCTCGCGAGCATCAAGGCGGTGACCACGTCGGTCGTCGTGTTCGACACGGCCGTCGTCGACCTGACGCCGCTGCTGCACGACCCGGTCGAAGTCCTGTTCGGCACGCAGCTGGGCGGCGGCACGGACATCAACCGCGCGCTCGCGTATTGCCAGGGCCTCGTCACGCGCCCGCAGGACACGATCTTCGTCCTGATCAGCGATCTTTACGAGGGCGGCAACAATGCCGAGATGCTCAGGCGCGCGGCGAGCCTCGTCGGCAGCGGCGCGCAAGTGATCGCACTGCTCGCGCTGGACGACGGTGGCGCGCCTTCGTACGACCGCAACAACGCGGCGAAACTGGCGGCGCTGGGCATCCCGTGCTTCGCCTGCACGCCCGACCTGTTCCCCGACCTGATGGCGGCCGCGATCCAGCGGCACAGCCTCGAACAATGGGCGTCGGCGGCCGGCATCGTGCACGCGTGACGGCGCGGCGGCTTCAATCATGCGGGCGTTGAACACAGCCGTGTTTGGCGCTACTGTCTTCTCATGGACGATCAAGATTCGCAACAAGAAAAGAACCATCGCACGATGCGCGACATCATCGAAGAAGCGCGCTGCATCCTGCCTGGCCTGCAGGCGGTGTTCGGCTTCCAGACGATCGCCGTGTTCAACGAACGGTTCGACGATCTCGCGTTCTACGCGCAGGCGTGCCACATGGCGGGCCTCGCATTGATGGTGATCGCGATGGCGCTGTTGATGACGCCGGCCGTGTATTACCGCGCCCAGCATGGCGAGGCGACGTCGCACATGGTGAAGGTGTCGCGCAAGGCCATCCGTGTTGCGTTGATGCCGCTGGCCATCGGGCTGTCGCTCGACATGCTGACGGTCGTGTCCCTTGCGACCGACGTGCTCTCGATCAGCATTGCGGCCGCCGTGGCGTCCCTGCTCCTCTTCGTCGGACTCTGGTATCTGATCCCGCGCCGCGATCCGGTGCAGGTCGAGGAACCACCCTCCTGACGCAAACATTACCGCCCGCGTGTTGTGTGAGGCGCCTAACGGATGGCGACGCTCACAACTGGATAATGGCCCTGTGTTCGCGGCGATGCTCAGACGTTGCCGCGGCGTGCGATTTTACGAACTGGGCAACACCGCCACCTTCGGGTTTCGATATCGGGGGAAGCACAGCCGGTGGCGATGTTTGCCCAGCCGTTCATGCGGCGGCGCGATGATCGCGTCGGCCGCGGCGGCTGGACGCGGCCGGTGCAACCTTGGGCGTTTACCGATGTCGAAGCGTTCATGCAGTCGAACGCAAAGGAGGCAACCATGGACTTGATCCTGACCTCGGCCGACTTCCCGCCCGGCGGCCCCATCCCGGCCATCCATACGTGCGACGGCGCGAACACGTCGCCCGCCTTGTCTTGGTCCGGCGTGCCGCCCGATACACGCAGTCTCGTCCTCATCGTGGACGACCCGGACGCACCCGATCCCGCCGCACCAAAGATGACCTGGGTACACTGGGTCCTCTATAATCTGCCGCCACAGACGACCCGCCTGCCTGCCGCGGTCCGCGACGCTGACCTGCCACCGGGCACGCAAGCCGGCACGAACGACTTCAAGAACACGCGCTACGGCGGCCCCTGCCCGCCCGTGGGACTGCATCGCTACGTGCACAAGCTGTACGCGCTCGATACCGTCCTGCCCGACCTGCGCCACCCGACCAAGGCCCAGCTGGAAAAGGCGATGCAGGGTCATGTGCGCGCGCACGCGGAACTCGTCGGCACCTATCAGCGCGGGCGCTGATCCGCGCGGATGAAATCGACGAAGGCGCGCAGCGGGGCAGGCACCAGCCGCCGCCCGGGATAGTAGAGGTAAGGGCCGGAAAAAGACGGCCACCACGGTTCCAGCACGGGCTCGAGCTCGCCGCGTTCGATGTACGGACGCAGCCAGTCCTCGAACAGGTAGACGATGCCCGTGCCGGCGACGGCTGCGTCGATTTTCAGCTCGAGGGCGCCACCCACCTGGACAAGCAATTGTCCCGGCGGATCGATCGTCACCGTCTCGCCGTCGCGCTCGAACGTCCAGCGGATCGCCGCACCGCTGGCGAAACGCGCGCGTGTGCACGCGTGGTCCAGCAAGTCGCGCGGATGCTGCGGGCGTCCCCGTCTGGCGAGGTAATCCGGGGACGCGGCCGCGGCCATCCGCTGGACGCGCGGCCCGATGGGCACGGCGATCATGTCCTGCTCGAGCTTTTCTTCGTAACGGACGCCTGCATCGCAGCCGGCCGCGAGCACGTCGACGAAGCTTTCGTCCGCGATCACTTCCAGCCGGATCTCGGGATACGCGGCAAGAAAGCGCGGCACGATGGATGGCAGCACGAGTCGGGCCGCGCTCATCGGCACATTGAGCTTGAGGGTACCGGTGGGCGTGTCGCGAAATCCATTGACCACGTCCAGTGCGCTTTCCACTTCGTTCAGCACCGGGTTCAGCCGGGCAAGCAGGCTGTGGCCCGCTTCCGTCGGCACGACACTGCGCGTCGTGCGGTTGAGCAGGCGGATACCGAGCTTCCCTTCGAGGCGGCGAACGGCATCGCTGAGACCGGATGCGCTGCCGCTTGTGGCACGCGCTGCATCGCGGAACCCGCCAGCGCGCGCGACGGCCACGAATGCAGACAAATCCCCCAGATCGACTTTCATATTGGCCTCATTGTTCGTTTTTACGTACAACCCTTGCGGACTATAACGGATTGTCCTGCGATCGACGTGGATTTATCTTGAATGCACTGTTAACTGATCATTCAAGGAGTGTTTTATGTCCACCATTGATTCCGCCGGCGCGTACCAGCTCGGTAACCGCACCGTCCGGCGCCTCGGCTATGGCGCCATGCAACTGGCCGGCCCCGGCGTCTTCGGACCGCCGCGCGATCCCGACGCCGCCCGCGCCGTGCTGCGCGACGCGGTGGCGCTCGGCGTCAACCATATCGACACGTCCGATTTCTACGGGCCCCACGTCACCAACCAGTTGATCCGGGAGGCGCTGCATCCGTATCCGGACGATCTCGTCATCGTCACCAAGATCGGGGCACGCCGGGATGGCACGGGCGCCTGGCTGCCGGCCACCTCGGCGCAGGAATTGCGGCGAGCCGTGCACGACAACTTGCGCAATCTCGGCCTGGACGTGCTGGAGGTCGTCAATTTGCGAAGCATGCTGGATGTTTTCGGTCCCGCCGAAGGATCGCTCGAGGCCCAGGTGACGGCATTGGCCGAGATGCGTGAAGAAGGGCTCATCCGTCACGTTGGCCTGAGTAACGTGACGATGAAACAGGTCGAGGACGCGCTGCGGATCGTGCCGATCGCGTGCGTGCAAAACATGTACAACTTGGTTCACCGCGGCGACGATGCGCTGATCGACGCGCTGGCGCGACACGGCATTGCCTACGTGCCGTTCTTTCCGCTGGGCGGAATGTCGCCGCTGCAGTCGGATACGTTGTCGGCCGTCGCGGCGGAGCTGCATGCGACGCCCATGCAGGTCGCGATCGCGTGGTTGTTGCAACGGTCGCCGAATATCTTGCTGATTCCCGGTACGTCGTCGCGTGCGCATTTGCGCGAGAACGTGAAGGCGGCGGAGCTGGTGTTGTCGGAAGACGTGCTGGCGAAGCTGGAACGGATCTAGAAAGCAAAAAGCCCGCTCAGTCTG
>NZ_JANUGW010000041.1 GCF_024753285.1 Massilia pinisoli
GGCCGAAACCGCCCTGTCACGACCGAACGTTGCCCCCCGGGCTGACCTTCGAAACAGACGTATTTAAAGACGTCAAATGCGATGTTTGTTGAGCTCTTCCGGCACTCAGTCGAATGACGCCCAGGACCTTATCGCTTCTGGGCCTGTCTCTGCTCTTCGTAGATTTTGTCGGCTCGCTCGCAACTACCTGCATACGGAACGATATGCTCGGCAGGATCGAAATCGAAGATCGAGCGCCAAGGGTCTACATCTGTATAAACAATCATTTTTCCCATATTAGCCGGGTCGGCACGACGGGGGCCAGCGCCAATCAGGGCCTGATCGTCTTTGGTGTTTAGATCGCTGTCTCGATCAAAGAGTAAAAAGCCGAGAGAAGTTTCGCCCTTGTAGGCCTCGGGTCGAGGACGTTGCATTCGGTATATCGACGCCTTTTTCCCTGACTCCGCAATTTTTGAGACAATTTTTTTTTGGACTTCCACCTGGGAATACAGTATTCCCGTTCACATACGCCTGAAGCAATTTCCCGCTTTCGTCGTAATCCGCCGATATGTTCCAGCGCCAAATATAGTAATGACATAAATCAATGTCATAAATATATTTTTCGACATTTGGAGCCCCAGCTTTGATCCCTAGCGTTGCGTGACCTTCTTCGACAAACGTGTGCCGCAAATCTGAACGGGAAGTACCGAGTGGGAATCTGGCCCGGACAAGCGACGTCATGTCGTCGAGCGTTGATATCGAGTCGAACGCGAACGAGGGATCAGCCGCGACTGGCATTGTGGTGCCGCATAAAACAAGCCATAGGGCACAAAGGATGGACAAGCGCTTGGTCACTCTGGCGAAAAACAACGAAATCTTCATGTGCGCTTTCGTGTGTTCGGAGGCTGCTACGCTACCAGATAAGCCTGTTCTAAAATGCGCACTTTGTCACAGGTTGACCGTCCGCTCGTGGCCGATCTCGGCCTTAGATTGTACGACCGGACCCGACCCGAAGCGGACGACCGCACGGCGCATGTGTCAGCTAGCGGACCATCGTTTGATCGAGCGCGTCAGCTGCTCAGTGTTAATCAAAAGCCTGGGATTCAGATACCAGTGTAAGAAACGTAGAACCACGCGCTTCTGCTCTGCCGTGCAACGATGCTTAAAGTCCAGGTATGTGATCTGACGGTTCTTCGTACGCCCGAACTCAGCTAATGCGTTAACCGTGTAATCGTGGACAAGCAATGACGGTTTATTTCCGTTCCGTGCACACCATGCCATGTAGGCTGGTACTGCAATATACAGATCAACGGTCTCGCTAAGCTCCGATACGTTGGCGTTTTCCTCGATGAAGGAATCGGAGAGCGCCGCAGTGCAGCCCGGAAAAGCTTCTGCGATCTCAACGAGTAGCGCTGGATCGTGGACAGAAGGGTCCATCGATTTCTCCGGTATAGCAGGTGTGCTGCTGCACGCTCCTGGCCGGCGTGTACCCGACTGAATGCGCAGCCGAAAGCAGACGGTCGATATGGCTCAGTGTACGAACTAGTTGCCAATAAGACAGGTCGCGTTGTGCTTAGCACGTTGTCGCGGACTTCATTAGTTTGTGGCGAACTTTGTCAGTGCCGGGCACAGTCCCGCGCCGGCATCAGTCGATGCGATTGACGGACTCGCGCACGACGAGGTTCAGCTGCGGCACCTCGATGTCGAGCATCTCGTGCCCGATCATCTTGACGATGGCGCGGCCCAGGCACTTGCCGACGTCGAACAGCGGCTGGCGCACCGTCGTCAGTGGCGGCGTCGTGTACATCGAGCTGTGCAGGTCGTCGAAGCCGATGACGGAGATGTCTTCCGGCACGCGGATGCCGCGGCGGTACAGCGCGAGGCGCGCGCCGTATGCCGTCAGGTCGTTCGCGCAGAAGATCGCGGAAAAGCGCTGGCCCGATTCCAGCAGGCGCTCGACCGCGAGCAGGCCGCTCGATTCCTGGAAGTCGCCGCCGACGATCAGCTGCTGCTGCTCCTTGATGCCGTGCTTGGCCAGGGTGTCGCGGTAGCCGGCCAGGCGCGCCAGGGCATCCTGGTGGTCGGACGGGCCCGTGATGAATGCGATGTTGCGGTGGCCCTGTCCGATCAGGTAGCCCACCGCCTCGCACGCGCCCCAGTAGTTGTCGAGGCAGAAGCCGTACGCGCGCGGCGAGCTCAGGTCGCGGCCGAAAGCGACGATGGGTACGCGCTGCGACAGCTTGAGGATCTGCGCATCCTTCAATTTCCCGCTCAGGATCACGAGGCCGTCGACGCGGCGCGCGATCAGGAGTTCGATGCGCTCGGCCTCCTCGTCCGCGTGCCAGTGGCCCGAGACGATCAGCGGCGCGTAACCCGTGCCTTGCAATGCCTCGTCGATGCCGGCCATCGCGTCGGCGAAATAACCGGAGACGAGCGACTGCGTGAGCACCCCGATCGTGCGCGAGCTGCCCATCTTGAGGTTCTGGGCGAGCACGTTCGGCTTGTAGTTGAGCTTTTCGATGACGCTCTCGATGGCCTGGCGCTTTTCCTCCGACACCTTGGCGGTGCCGTTCAGGAAGCGCGAGACCGTCGCCGCCGACACGCCCGCCACCCGGGCGACTTCGTGGACGGTGACCATCGGCGAGCTGCTGGAATCCTTTTTCATGCGTGTCGGCCTGCGTAATCGAGGCGGCGGTGCCGCGAAGCTCGTGAATATACACCAGGACATGCAGGTTTGACATGTTGTCGAACGACTTGCAGGGAAAAAATCTATTTGACACCCGGCCAATCGCACATGTACGATGAAATCGATTTCAAAACATTTGAAACTGGATGCGTCACGCGCCTCGCGGGCGCCGGCTGCGCATCGCTTTCACCCACAACGACTACAACCGCACCATGACCGATTCCATCCGTTTTCCTTCCAACTTCACGTGGGGCGTCGCGACGAGCGCCTTCCAGATCGAAGGCGCCTTTGACGCCGACGGCAAGGGCCCTTCGATCTGGGATACGTTCTCGCACAACCCCGCCAACATCATCGACGGCACCAATGGCGACGTCGCCTGCGACCACTACCACCGCTACCGCGACGACGTGGCGATGATGGCGTCGCTGGGCGTGGATGCCTACCGCTTCTCGATGGCGTGGGCGCGCGTGCAGCCGACCGGCAAGGGCGCATGGAACGAGGCGGGCTTCGATTTCTACACGCGCCTGCTGGATGCGCTGGACGAAAAAGGCATCGCCGCGCACATCACCTTGTATCACTGGGATCTGCCGCAGGGCCTGCAGGACGACGGCGGCTGGATGTCGCGCGACACGGCGCACCGCTTCGCCGACTACGCGGCCGAAGTGGCGCGCCGCTACGGCAACCGCGTGGCCAGCATCGCCACCCACAACGAGCCGTGGTGCACGGCGAACCTCGGCTACGGCAACGGCCAGTTCGCGCCGGGCGTCGCCGATAAAAAACAGGCGATCCAGGTGTCGCACCACCTGCTGCTGTCGCACGGCCTGGCCATGCAGGCGATGCGCGCCGTGAACCCGACCTGCCAACTCGGCATCGTGCTGAACCAGTGGACGGCGGAACCCGCGACGGACAGCGCCGCCGACCGCCGCCTGGCCGAACTGGAATGGGCCAACTCGATCGAGTGGTTCATGGACCCGATCTTCAAGCGCCGCTATCCCGCGCTGTCGCTGGAAGCCCACGGCGAGAACGCGCCGGTCGTGCACGCGGGCGACTTCGACATCATCGCCCAGCCGCTCGACTTCCTCGGCGTGAACTACTACCGCCGCGAAGTGATGAGCGCGGAAGTCCCGCCGCGCAAGCCCGAAGGCGGCCTCGGTTTCACGGACATGGGCTGGGAGATCTACCCGCAGGGCCTCACGGACCTGCTGGTGCAGCTGAAACAGGAATACCCCGGCCTGCCGCCGGTGTACATTACGGAAAACGGCATGGCCTCGGTCGACACGGTCGAAGGCGGCCAGGTCGATGACGCGCAGCGCCTGGAATACGTGCGCACCCACCTCGTTGCGCTGAAGGCCGCGATGGATGCGGGCGTCGACGTGCGCGGCTACTTCCTGTGGAGCCTGATGGACAATTTTGAATGGAATTCCGGCTATGCGAAGCGTTTCGGCATCGTGTACGTCGACTACGCCACGCAGCAGCGGACCCCGAAGGCGAGCGCCCTCTGGTACCGCGATTTCATCGCAGGCCAGCGCGACACCCTGCGCGCAGCCTGACCCGCCGCGGGCAACAAGAACAGGAGACCGAGGTAGACATGAGGGACAACATGGATGATGTGCTTTTCGGCGGCGCCCGCCTGCTGGCCGATATCGGCGGGACGAACGCCCGCTTCGCCTTGCAGCGCGGCCCCGGCCGCATCGAGGAAATCGCGACGCTCGCGTGCGCCGCGCACGCGACCTTTACGGACGCCGTGCGCGCCTACCTGGCCGGCCATCCCGGCGCCGCGCGTGAAGTGCGCCACGCCGTGATCGCGATCGCGAACCCGGTCGAAGGCGATTTCGTCAAGATGACCAACCACCACTGGCAGTTCTCGATCGACGCGGCACGCCGCGACCTCGGCCTCGACACGCTGCTCGTCGTGAACGACTTCGCCGCGCTGTCGATGTCCGTGCCCGGCCTGCCGGACGCGGACCTGCAGCAGGTCGGCGGCACCCGCGTCAATCCCGATGCCGTGATCGGCGTCGTGGGCGCCGGAACGGGCCTCGGCGTCGGCGGCGTGATTCCCGACGGCGGCCGCTGGACCGTGCTGCCCAGCGAAGGCGGGCACGTGGCGTTCTCGCCATCGAACGCGCGCGAACAGGCGATCCTCGCCTACTGCTGGACCAAGTGGCAGCACGTGTCGGCCGAACGCCTGATCTCGGGCCCGGGACTGGCGACGATCCACGAGGCGCTGTGCGCCATCGACGGCATCGCGACGGAGGCACTGGAACCCGCGCAAGTCGTCGAACGCGGCCTCGCGGGCGACCAGGTGTGCGCGGAAGTGCTGGACGTCTTCTGCGGCGCGCTGGGCACGATGGCCGCGAACGTGGCCGTCACACTGTGCGCGCGCGGCGGCATCTACATCGGCGGCGGAGTCGTGCCGCGCCTGGGCGACTTCTTCGCACAGTCGTCGTTCCGCGCCCGCTTCGAGAACAAGGGCCGCTTCACCGACTTCTGCAAGCAGATCCCGGTGTACGTGATCCACGCGCCCTACCCGGCCCTGGCCGGCGCCGCCGCGATGCTGGACCAGCAGCTCGTCGACGCCCGCGTCGCCGCCCAGCGCGCCCCGATCGATTCCGTCACGGCATCCGGCCATGCGCACGCCTGACCGCATCCGCCACCCGCTGCTGTGGGTACCCAGCGGCTACTTCACGATGGCGCTCGGCTACGTCATGCTGACGAGCGTCACCGCCATCATGTTCAAGAACATCGGCATGGACAACGCGCGCGCCGCCGCGTATTCGAGCATGCTGATCTTCGCGTACACCGCGAAGCCCCTGTTCGCGCCGATCGTCGAAATGTACCGCACGAAGAAGTTCTTCGTCCTGTGCATGCAGGTGCTGATCGCCGTGGGCTTCGCCGGTGCCGGCCTTGCGATGAGCATGCCCAACTGGATGGTACTGATGCTGGCGCTGTTCGTGCTGATGTCGTTCATCGGCGCGACGCAGGACATCGCCAGCGACGGTGTCTACGTGACGTCGCTCGACACGCGCACGCAGGCGCTGTACTGCGGCGTGCAGAGCCTGTCGTGGAACTTGGGGCCGATCGTCGCCTCCGGCTTCCTCGTCTACCTGAGCGGCCGCCTGCACACGGAAGTGTTCCACCACGACCCGAAAGTGTTCGGGCCGGACTGGATGGACGCGTGGCGCGTGATCTTCTTCATCGTGGCCGCCATCGTCATCGTGATGGCCGCGTGGCACGCGCGCGTGATGCCCGACGGCGCGCGCGCGGAAAACACGCCGACGAACCTGCGCGGCGCGGGCCACATCCTATGGGATTCGTTCGTCACCTTCTTCCAGAAGCGCGACGTGTGGAAGATGATCGCGTTCGCGTTCCTGTTCCGCGTCAGCATCGGGATGCTGGAAAAGATCGGCCCGTTCTTCATGGTCGACTCGGCGGCGAAGGGAGGCCTCGGTCTGTCGAACGAGCAGCTGGGGATCATCTACGGCACGTGGGGCCTGATCGCCGTGCTCGTGGGCTCGCTGCTGGGCGGCATGTTCGTCGCGAAGCGCGGCCTGAAGCGCACGCTGTTCATCCTGTGCTGCGCCGTCAACATCCCGAACCTGACGTTCCTCGCGCTGGCCGTCGCCCTGCCGTCGGATCCTTGGACGATCGCGGCCGGCGTCATCATCGAAAAATTCTTCTTCGGCTTCGGTTCCGTCGGCTACATGATCTACCTGATGCAGCAACTCGCACCGGGCAAGTACACGACGACGCATTACGCGTTCGGCACGGGCCTGATGGGGCTGTGCATGCTCGTCACGGGCATGATCAGCGGCGTGCTGCAGGAGTACCTGGGTTACGTCAGCTACTTCGTGGCCGTCATGATCGCGACGATCCCGTCGTTCCTCGCGACGTGGTTCGCGCCGTTCCACCACGACGACGGCATGGGCGCGGACAGCGGCGTCAAGGCGGCTGCGGCGGCGAACGATCCGAACGTGAATCACCACGCGGCCTGAACGCCGCGGCGTCATCACCGGCCGGGCACTGCCCGGCCTTTTTTTCGTCTTACGCAGCCAGCCGCAGCACGCGGTCGTCGTCCGTGCGGAAGACGCTCACGGTGCGCGCCAGGTTGCGCGTCTGTTCATCGAGGCTCGCCGCCGCAGCTGCAGCCTGTTCCACCAGTGCCGAGTTCTGCTGGGTGGTGTCCTCCAGGTGCACGATGGTGTCGTTGACCTGGTGGATGCCCGCCGCCTGCTCGCGCGACGCCACGACGATCTCCGACACGATGCCCGACACGCGCTGCACGCTGGCCAGGATGTCGTCCATCGACGCCCCGGCCTGGCCCACCAGCCGGTTGCCCGCCTCGACGCGCACAACGCTTTCGTCGATGAGGTGCTTGATCTCCTTGGCTGCCGCCGCGCTGCGCTGCGCGAGGCTGCGCACTTCGCCGGCGACCACCGCGAACCCGCGGCCCTGCTCGCCCGCGCGCGCCGCCTCGACGGCCGCGTTCAGCGCCAGGATATTCGTCTGGAACGCGATACCGTCGATGACGGCGATGATGTCGACGATCTTGCGCGCACTGTCGTTGATCGCGTCCATGGTCGCCACCACGTCCGTCACCACCTGGCCGCCGCGCCGCGCCACGTCGGACGCCTGGCTCGCCACCTCGTTCGCCTGGGCGGCGTTCGCGGCGTTCTGCTTGACGGTGGCCGTGATCTCTTCCATCGACGCCGCCGTCTCTTCCAGGCTCGATGCCTGCGATTCGGTGCGCGACGACAGGTCCGCGTTGCCGTTCGCGATGTCGCCCGCGGCCGAGCCGATCGTGTCGACGCTGACCCGCACTTCGCGCACGATGCCGCGCAGGTTGTCGTTCATGCGTCCCAGCGATGCCAGCAGGCGCGCCGTCTCGTTGCGGCCGCGGGCGTCGATGTCCGCCGTGAGGTCGCCGGCGGCGACCCGTTCCGCGATTTCGACGGCGTTGTTCAGCGGCCGCGTCACGGACCGTGCGATCACGGCGAGGATCATGCCACCGAACGCGAACAGGCCGACGACGGCGGCCAGCATGGCGAGCCGCGTGTGCCTGAGGGCGGCGATCCGGGTGTCGAGCAGGCCGTCGAACTGCGCCGTCGCCTTGGCGGCAAATGCGTACTGGGCGTCGATGGCGGCCGTCGTGCGCTTGACGTAGTCCGGTCCGGAGAACGTCAGGGCATCCGCTTTCACGATCTGTTCCATGGCGAGCGCCATTGTCTGCTGCGCCTGCTCGCGCATGTCGCGCATCGGGGCCTCCAGCGCCGCCGCCAGCGCGGGGTTGGCGCGCGCGGCCTTGGCGAACTGGCTCGTCGTCAGGTGCAGGCGGTCGGCGACGCGCGCCACGATCGCGGACAGGGCGAGCCGGTCCTCCGCGGTGGCGGTGTGCGTGGCCAGCAGGCCGGCGCCCTTCGCCCGCATCTTGCCCAGCTCTTCCGACAAGTAAGGCAGTTGGTAATAGATGGACTGGATCAGCTGGTAGGAATCGGCGTCGGGGTCCAGGTTCAGCCCATGGTGGTCGGCCACCTGATCCTCGACCTCGAGCAGCTTGGGCACGAGGGCCGTGTGCATCTCGTAATTCTCGGGAACGGTGATTGCGCCCGCGGCGACGCGGCCGCGCAGCGTATCCCAGTCGCGCTGCGCTTCCGCCCACGCCTGGTCGAGGCGCGCGTCGTGGATGCCGGCGACGATCGCCGCCATGGCCGCGAAGTTGGCGTCGACCTCGCGCTGCTTCTGTTCGCGCTTCGGCACCGCCTCGGCGACGCCGCCGACGGCCAGTGCGGCCAGGCCGCGGTGCTGCTGCGTGGTCTGGATGGTGTCCAGGATGGTGGCCACCGGCTTGCGCGCCTCGGCTTCGAGTTCCAGCGCGTCCAGCGACGCGCCTGTCGCCTGCAGGTAGAGGGTGGCGGGAATGGCGGCGATGACGATGCCGACGCCGCTGAGGATGGCGAATTTATGCCAGAGCAGCAATTGCTCGAGGCGCCGTTGTAAACCCATGATGATTCTCTGCGATTGAATGAGGGGATACGGCCGCGGCCGTACGTGTTCTATATCCGTACGGCAACAATAAATACATTTGGTGAGAATTGCAATGTCGATCGGCGCGATCGGACGGCGATACGACACATTCCCGCGCCGATTCAGATCGGATCGGTGGCGAGCCTGGAGCGCCGCACGGGCGCGCGGACGCCGTAGCGCTGCGCCGATTGCAGCACGGGCGACTCGGCCCCCGGAGGCGCATGCGGCGCGATCACGATGCTGCGCAGGCGCCGACCCGCGCCGACGGCGCCGACGATGCCGAGCTGGCACAGGTCCGGCGGGCCGGCTGGCCCACCGTCGTCGTCAGCGGGCCGGTGCGGCCGCCTCGCCCACCAGGCCCTGGATCTCTTCCAGCCGGCGGCCGCGCGTGTCGATGCCGTTGCGTGCCAGCAGCAGCGCCGCGATGGCCATCGGCAGCGCGATCACGAGCGCCGCCAGCGCCACGTTGCCGAACAGCCCGACGACGCCGAAGCCGGCGCCGAGGATGCCGCCCAGCTTGGAACCGGCGGCGATGACGCCGGAGCCCGTCGCGCGCAGGTGCACGGGATAGATTTCGGACGCGTACGGGATCAGCGTGGCGATGACGCCGCTGGCCGAGACGAGCAGTGCGACGGTCGCGACGACCATCGCCGCCGTCGACGCGATGCCGGCATACCCGAGCAGGAAGAAGCCCAGCAGGCTTGCGCACGACAGGCCGATGAAGGTCACGAGCGTCTTGACGGTGCTCCAGCTGTGGTACAACCAGATCACGACGAGCGTGCCGGGCAGCGCGAACAGGGCGGATTTCGCGAGCAGGCTCGTGGCGGTCGCGGCGTCCATGCCCATGGCGCGCAGGTTCGTCGGCAGCCACAGGAGGAAGCCGAAGTTGACGAGGCCCCAGGCGACGCCGGCGACACCCATGCCGATCGTCAGCGGGCCGTAGCCGCCCTGAAGCAGCGCACGCATGCCGACGGGGCCGTGATCGCCGCCGGGGCCGTGATCCGCCGCGGCACCGTCGTCCGCGTCGACGACGCCCGCGAATTTCGCCAGCACGGCGCGTGCCTCGGCATGCAGGCCGTTCGTGGCGAGGAAGCGCGGCGATTCCGGCAGCAGGCGGCTCAACAGGATGATGATGGCGCCCGTCGGCAGGCCCAGGAGCCACAGCACGCGCCAGCCGTAGTGCGGTTCCAGCAGGCTCGCGGCCCAGGCGGCGACGAGGTAGCCGGCCGAGTTCCCGAGCCCGCCCAGCGCGACGAGCAGCCAGCCGCGGTGCGCGGCCGGGATCATCTCGGCCATTAGGGTGAACGTGATCGGCAGCAGGCCGCCGGCCGATGCGCCCATCAGGAAGCACATGGCGAGGTTCCAGTTAAACGACGGCATGGCGCCGCAGATGGCGGTCCCTATGAACATCAGGGCGGACAGCAGGATCGTCGCGCGGCGGCCGAAGCGGTCGGCGATGACGCCCCAGAGCACGGAGCCGACCGTCGTCCCCGTCAGCGCGACGAAGGCGAGCAGGCCGGCCGATTGCTTGGCCAATTCGTATTCCCGCGTCATCCCCGGCATGACGAAGCCCAGCGTGGCCGGCTTCATCACGTCGATCGTCAGCGCGACCACGAGGACGGCGACGAGATACCAGTGCTGGCGGTTCAGCGGGATGCCGTCGGCGACGTGGAAATGCAGGCCGCCGCGCGCACCCGTGCTCGCGCGCAGGCGCGCCATGCGGGGCATCAGTCCGTAGGCTGCCAGCAGCAGCCCGATGGGGATCATGGCCATCCCCGCCAGCATCATGGCGTCCGTCTCCATGCCGACCATCCGGTACCCCATGTGCGAGGCGCACACGAACATCGGAATGTGCGCCAGCACGCCGGCCACGATGGCGGCCGTACCGGCCCAGAACGCGAAGGGATGATGCAGCGAGAGGCCGTTGGATTTCATGCTGTGCTTCTGACTGAGAGGGACAACGCTGCGGGGCAACGGATAGCCTCCGAGTATGCCCGGGTCCTCGGGTAAACACAAGCACGGGCGGAGGACGCCGCCCGCACCACGACCGGGCACGGCACCCCTTATTTT
>NZ_JANUGW010000042.1 GCF_024753285.1 Massilia pinisoli
CATCACCGAAGCGATACTGGCACCTCATCAAACGCCCACACTTATCGACTGTTTATTGTTAAAGAACTCTGTATTCGGTACTGCCTTGCTGCGCTTGCGAATCGTTGTGTTCGTCAGCAGCAGAGAAGCGAGATTATGCAGTGTTTCGCGGTCATCGTCAACTTCTTTTTGATCCCCTTCGAAGCGTTCAGAACCGTTTGACGGCCTGTCATTTTCGACGAGGGACCGAATGATACCAGCGCCGAAAACGAACCGCAAGAGGCGCACGCTTGCCGAACGGCGTCAGCGTACAATGGGCGCTTTGCCGTCCTTCCCGCACCGTCATGACCGTCCTGCTCGCCACCCTCAACGCCCGCTACGCCCACGCTTCGCTGGGGCTGCGCTACCTGCTGGCCAACATGGGCGACCTGCAGCCGCAAACGAGCCTGATGGAATTCGTGATCGGCGCGAAGACGACGGAAGTCGTGGAACGCCTGCTGGCCAAACAGCCGCGCATCGTCGGCTTCGGCATCTATATATGGAACGTCGAGGAGACGACGAGGGTCGTCGCGATGCTCAAGCGCGTCGCGCCCGAGGTGGTGGTGGTGCTGGGCGGGCCGGAAGTCTCGTACGAGACGAGCGACCAGGAGATCGTGCGCCTGGCGGACTACGTCGTCACCGGCTGGGGCGACGTCACCTTTCCCAAGCTGTGCGGCGACATCATCAACGGACCGAAACCGATCATGAAGGTGCATGCGGGCGTCCAGCCCCCGATGGCCGACATCGCGCTACCCTACGCGCTCTACACGGACGAGGACATCGCGCACCGCACCATTTACGTGGAAGCCTCGCGCGGCTGCCCCTTCAAATGCGAGTTCTGCCTGTCGTCGCTGGACAAGACGGCGTGGCCGTTCGGGATCGAGGCCTTCCTCGCGGAGATGGACGCGCTGTACAGGCGGGGCGCGCGCCTGTTCAAGTTCGTCGACCGCACGTTCAACCTGAACGTCAAGACGAGCCAGCGCATCATGCAGTTCTTCCTCGATAAGATCGCGGCCAATCCGGACGACCCGGTCTACGCCCACTTCGAACTCGTGCCGGACCACCTGCCGGAAGCGCTGAAGACGACGATCGCGCAATTCCCGCCCGGCGCGCTGCAGTTCGAGATCGGCATCCAGAGCTTCAACCCCGAAGTGCAGACCCTCGTGAGCCGGCGCCAGGACAATGCGAAGGCCGCCGACAACATCCGCTGGCTGACGATGGAGTCCAACGCGCACCTGCACGTGGACCTGATCGCCGGCCTGCCGGGCGAAGACGTCGACTCCTTCGCGCGCGGCTTCGACCGGCTCGTCGCACTGGGCCCGCACGAGATCCAGTTCGGCATCCTCAAGCGCCTGCGCGGCACGCCGATCATCCGCCACACGGCACCCTACAAGATGGTGTACGACCCGTACCCGCCCTACACGGTGCTCGCCACCGACCGCATCGACTTCGCCACCATGCAGCGGCTCGTACGCTTCGCGCGCTACTGGGACCTCGTCGCGAACTCGGGCCGCTTCGCCCACACGGTCAAGGTGCTGCTGGGCGAGCGCCCGTTCGCCAACTTCATGGCGTTCTCGGACTGGATGTACACGCAGCTCGATGCGACGCACCGCATCGCCCTCGACCGCCTCGCCAAACTGGTGCAGGCGTGGCTGCAGCGGCAAGGGATGCCGCCAGATGCCGCCGCGGCCCTCGTCGCGAGCGATTACGCCGGCAGCACGCACAAGCCGGCCGAAAAGACGCAGGCCAAGGCCGCCGCACCCGAGCGCCAGGTGCGCCACCTGGCGGCGTAAACACGGCAATGTGCGCCAGCGTACGCTCTGCGGCACGCTAGCGTAACGTTGGTGGCGGCGGTCGCGAATCTCTTTTACACTGCCGCAATGCAGATTGAAAATGCGCCAACATTAACCATCGAGCCGACCGGCGCGGAGCAGTCCGTGGTGGCACGCGGTGTATGGCAGGTGCATGCGTTCTCCCGGCAAGGCTTCAAGGACATCGAAAAGACGATGAAGTCCCTCGCCGGCAAACGGGTCGTGTGGGACCTGTCCGGCATCGCCAGCCTCGATCACATCGGGGCCCAGTTGTTCTGGAGTTCCTGGGGCAAGCGCCGCCCCGAGCAGCTGAAACTCGATCCGCGCCAGGAAGAGCTGTTCCAGCGCATCGAAAAATCCGGCCAGATCGCGCTGCCGCGCACCCGCCAGAGCCGCCTGCAATGGGTGATCACGCTGGGCGCCGGCGTCCTCAAGTTCTTCGAGCACCTGAAAAGCGTGATCATCCTGATCGGCCAGGTCGTGCAGGACATCGGCCGCTTCCTCCGCCATCCGCTGTCCGGGCCATGGCGCGAGATCTCCGCGAACGTCTACCACTCCGGCTTTCAGGCGCTCGGCATCACGGCACTCGTCGGCTTCCTGATCGGGGTCGTGCTGTCGTACCTGTCGGCGCAGCAGCTGCGCATGTTCGGCGGCGACATCTACCTCGTCAACATCCTCGGCATGAGCATCATCCGCGAACTGGGCCCGCTGCTGGCGGCGATCCTCGTCGCGGGCCGCTCCGGTTCGTCGATCACGGCGCAGCTGGGCGTGATGCGCGTGACGGAGGAACTCGATGCGATGCTCGTGATGGGCATCTCGCACGGCTACCGTCTGATCATGCCGAAGGTGATCGCGCTCGCGCTCGCGATGCCGCTGCTCGTCGTGTGGACGGACGCGATGGCCCTGATCGGCGGCATGGTCTCCGCGAAGGTCGAATTGAACCTGACGATGCGCTACTTCGTGCAGAAGCTGCCGTCAGCCGTGCCGATCGTGAACTACACCATCGGCCTGGGCAAGGGCGTCGCCTTCGGCATGCTGATCGCGCTCGTGTCGTGCCACTTCGGCCTGCGCATCAAGCCGAACACGGAAAGCCTCGGGCGCGGCACGACGACGTCGGTCGTCACGGCGATCACCGTCGTGATCCTGGCCGACGCCGTGTTCGCGATCGTCTTTTCGGGAGTGGGATTCTGATGATGGAAGACCACGACCCCAAGCCGAATACACCGCCGGACACGCCGCCCCCGCTGCCGCCGCCGGTTCCCAAGCCCCAGCGCCCGCCGCAGCAGTTGAACCGCAAGCCGGAAGAAGACGTCGGGCCGCCCGTCGTCCAGATCCGCAACCTGTGGACGCGCTTCGGCCGCACGGTCGTCCACCAGGACCTGAACCTCGACATCTATGCGGGCGAGATCCTGTCGATCGTCGGCGGCTCGGGCACGGGCAAGACCGTGCTGCTGCGCCAGATGCTCGGCCTGGAGCGTCCATCCAGCGGCTGCGTGCGCGTGTTCGGCGAGGACGTCAGCAGCGCCAGCCCGGAACAGCTGCAGCGCATGCGCAACCACTGGGGCATGCTGTTCCAGCAGGGCGCCCTGTATTCCGCATTGACCGTGTTCGACAACATCGCGCTGCCGCTGCGCGAGCTGCGCGCACTGCCGGAGGACGTCATCCGCGACGCCGTGCTGCTGAAGATGGACATGGTAGGACTGGGCCCGGGCGACGCGAACAAGATGCCGTCCGACCTGTCGGGCGGGATGATCAAGCGCGCGGCCCTCGCGCGCGCGCTCGCGCTCGAGCCGCAACTGCTGTTCCTCGACGAGCCGACGGCGGGTCTCGACCCCGACCTGTCGGATTCCTTCGTCGCGCTGATCCAGACACTGCACAGCGAACTGCATCTGACCGTGGTGATGGTCACGCACGACCTGGACACGCTGTTCGCCCTGTCGTCACGCATCGCCGTGCTGGCGGAAAAACACGTGATCGCGGTGGGGCCGTCGTGCGACGTGCTGCGTGTGCCTCACCCCTTCATCAAACACTTTTTCCTGGGCCCGCGCGGCCAGCGGGCGCTGGAAGTGCTGGAAGAGCGCATCGCAAGAAAGGAGTCGGAAGACTGACATGGAAAACAGATCGTATGCCCTCATGACGGGCTTCTTCACGGTCGCGCTGCTGGTGGCCGCTGTCCTCATCGGCCTGTGGCTGAACCGCGACCGCACGACGACGCATCCGTACGAGATCGCCACCACGCAGACCATCCCCGGGCTGAACCCGCAGGCCGCCGTGCGCTACCGCGGCCTGGAAGTGGGACGCGTGGACGACATCGTGTTCGACCCGCGCGTGACGGGCCAGATCCTCATCAAGCTCTCGATCGAGGAAGGCGCGCCCGTCACGACGACGACGTTCGCCTCGCTCGGCTACCAGGGCGTGACGGGCATCGCCTTCATCCAGCTGGACGACGACCGCACCGGCTCGCCGCTGCTGAAGAGCGACAAGGGCCATGTGGCGCGCATCCCGCTGCGTCCCGGCCTGCTCGACCAGCTCGAGAAGCGCGGCCTCGCGATCCTGGAAAAGACGGAGCGCATCACGGATAGCCTGAACAATGTCCTCAGCAAGGAAAACCAGGACAAGATCACGGGCGCCTTCGACAGCATCAACAAGGCCGCCGCCGCGTACGCCGAGATCCCGGGCCAGCTGCAGCCCACGCTGGCGCGCCTGCCCGCGCTGACCGATAAACTGGACCGCACGATGGGGTCCGTCAACGAGCTGTCGACGAGCGCCACCGCCGCCGTGCGCAACTACGACCGCCTCGCTACGACGCTGCAGGCGCCGGGCGGCCCGATCGAACGCGCGGGCACCGCCATCGATTCGCTGGGTGGCGTGACGGCCGATCTCGAGCTGCAGACCCTGCCGCACGTCGTCGAGATGGCCGACGAGGCGAAGACGTCGCTGCGCGCCGTGCGCCGCACCGTGACGAACCTGGGCGACCGCCCGCAAAGCATCCTGTTCGGCGGCCCGGCCGCCGAACCCGGCCCGGGCGAACCTGGTTTCGCCCCCCCGACCAAATGAGGAATCCCGCGATCATGCATCCGACCCGCTTCATCATCGCCGCCGCCTGCGCGCTGATCCTGTCCGGCTGCGCCTCGCAGAAGGGCCAGCCGACCACGCAATTCGACTTCGGTCCGGCCGCGCCCCCGACGGCGCAGGCACCGGCGCCCGGCGCGCTCGGCCCCGTCGTCGTCACCGACGTCACCGGCTCGACCGCCCTGGACAACGAGCGCATGTTCTACCGCCTGAGCTATGCCGACCCGCTGCAGGCCCGCACCTATGCCAACAGCCGCTGGACGGCGAACCCGCTGCAGCTCCTGACCCAGCGCTTCAAGACGCGGCTCGCGCAGGCAGGCGCGCGCGTGCTGTCCGAAACGGATGCCTCCACCGGCATTCCGCTGCTGCGCATCGACGTCGACGAATTCATGCAGGACTTCGGCGGCGTGAGCCAGAGTACGGGCGTCGTCGCCGTGCGCGCGTCGGTGTTCCGCGGGCATGCGCTCGTGGACCAGCGCAGCTTCCGCCGCGCGATCCCCGCGGCCAGCGCCGATGCGGCCGGCGGCGCGCGCGCCCTCGCCGCCGGCACCGATGCCGTCGCGGCCGACATCGTGGCCTGGCTGGCCGGCATGCCCGCCACCGTCGACACCGCGCGCCGATGACCGATACGGAAGACGCGGCCGGCCCGCGCGCGTCGCCCGTCGCGCGCGCCGCGCTGCTGGCCTATCTGCTGCTGATCGTCTACGCCAGCTGGTATCCGTTCTCCGGCTGGCGCAGCAGCGGGCTGTCGCCGTTCGCCTTCCTCACCCAGCACATGCCGCGCTGGTGGACCGGTTTCGACGTCATGGTCAACATCGTCGGCTACATGCCGTTCGGCGTGCTGCTCGTGCTGGCGCTGCATCCGGCCGTGCGCGGCACGTGGGCCGTCGTCGTGGCGGCCGTCACAGGGCTGCTCGTGTCCGGGACGATGGAGGTCGTGCAGAACTACCTGCCCACGCGCGTACCGTCGAACCTCGACCTCCTGACCAACGCGGGCGGCTGCCTGGCCGGGGCGCTGCTCGGCGCCTGGTTCGCGCCCATGCTGCTGGACCGCGGCCGCCTGTACGAGCTGCGCCAACGCTGGTTCGCGTCGCATGCGAGCCAGGGATTGGTTCTCGTCGCCCTGTGGCCGCTGGCGCAGGTCTATCCGCAGAACTACCTGTTCGGCAACGGCCAGGTGCTGCCGCTGCTGTCGGAATGGCTGTCCGAATGGCTCGACACGGACATCGACCTCGTGACCATGCTGCGCGGCGATGCGCCGATGAGCGTCGAACAGTACTGGTTGTCCGAAACGATCATCACTGCGTGCGGCATGACGGGCGCGGCGCTCACCCTGTTGTGCCTGACGCGCCGCGACGCGCCCCGGCTGCCGCTGATGCTGACCCTCGCCGCCGTCGGCCTCGTCGTCAAGACGCTCGCAAGCTCGCTGTTCTTCGCGCCCGCGAATGCCCTCGTCTGGATCACGCCTGGTGCCGAGGGCGGCTTCCTGATCGGGTTGATCATGCTGGCCGGCCTCGCGTTCGCGCCGCAGGTGGCGCAGCGCCGGCTGGCAATCGCCACGCTCATGCTGTCGCTCATCGTGGTCAATACGATCCCGGCGAATCCGTATTTCGTCTCCACCCTGCAGGCCTGGCAGCAGGGTAAATTCCTGAATTTCAACGGCGCGGCCCAGTTCCTCAGCATGGCCTGGCCCTTCATCGCCCTGTGGTTCCTGCTGCTGCCGTCGCACCGGCTGAACCGGCCCTGATTAGGGCGTATCATTACGACCGACCGCGGCGGCATGGCCGCCCACTCATCCGGAATCGACATGAACGACGACAAACCCTTTTATCGACACCACGTGTTCTTCTGCCTGAACGAACGCGAAGGCAAGGACTGCCGCCCCAGCTGCGGCAAGAGCGGCGCCGAGGCCGCGCAGCAGCACGCCAAGAAGCGCATCAAGGAACTGGGCCTGAACGGTCCGGGCCAGGTGCGCATCAACAAGGCCGGCTGCCTGGACCGCTGCGAGGAAGGCCCCGTCGTGGTCATCTACCCGCAGGGCACGTGGTACACCTACGTGGACAACGCCGACATCGACGACATCATCGACCATCACATCGTGAAGGGCGAAGTGGTCGAACGCCTGAAGATCTGAACGACGCAGCAATGAACAAGAATTCACACAAGTTTTACCTGACCGGCCCCGCCGGCAAGATGGAATGCCTGCTGGACGAACCGGACGGCACCCCGCGCGGCATCGCGCTCGTCGCGCACCCGCACCCGCTGTACGGCGGCACGATGGACAACAAGGTCGCGCAGACGCTGGCTAGAGCCTTCGTCGGCCTCGGCTACGTCACGGCCCGCTTCAACTTCCGCGGCGTGGGCGAATCGGAAGGCGTGCACGACGAAGGCCGCGGCGAAGTGGACGACATGGAGGTCATGCTCGACCACATGATCGCGCAGCATCCGGGCCTGCCGTACGCGCTGTCCGGCTTCTCGTTCGGCACGTTCGTCCAGGCCCAGTTGCAGCAGCGCCTCATCGCCCAGGGCCGTCCGGCCGAGCGCCTGGCCCTCGTCGGCACGGCGGCCGGCAAGTGGCCGATGCCGGAGGTCCCGGCCGACACGATCCTGATCCACGGCGAACTTGACGATACGATACCGCTCGCGCACGTGTTCGACTGGGCGCGCCCGCTCGACATCCCCGTGACCGTGATCCCCGGCGCCGACCACTTTTTCCACCGCAAGCTCGTCCACATTAAAAATCTTGTCGCGCAATTGTGGCGGCGTGACATTTGAGCCGAACGCTGGCCTATAATGATGCGATCTTCTTTCAAGGCAATGCTTACGGGCATTGCCATCGCAGCATCGTTCACTGTTCACTTCTGAATTGTCTTCCATGAAAAAGCTAATCGCGGCCTTCGCCGCCAGTGCCCTCCTGATGTCGGCCGCCCAAGCGCAGCAGGTGCCGGCCCCGCAAATCGCCGCCCGTTCGTGGCTCCTGCTGGACGCGACCAGCGGCCAGGTCGTCGCGTCGCAGGATCCGGATGCCCGCATCGAACCGGCATCGCTCACCAAGGTCATGACGGCCTACGTCGTCTTCGAGGCGCTGCGCGACAAGAAGATCACGCTGGACCAGATGGTCAACGTGTCGGTGCATGCGTGGAAGGTCGACAACAGCAGCTCGAAGATGTTCATCGACCCGGCCACCCCCGTGAAAATCCAGGACCTGCTGTACGGCCTGATGATCCAGTCCGGCAATGACGCCGCGGTTGCCCTGGCCGAAGCCGTGGGCGGCGACGAAGCGACCTTCGTCACGCTGATGAACCGCGCGGCCCAGCGCATGGGCATGAAGAACACGCACTTCGCCAATCCGCACGGCCTGCCGTCGCCGGAGAACTACTCGACCGCGCGCGACCTGGCGATCCTGGCCTCGCACGAGATCCAGGACTTCCCGCAGTTCTACAAGATCGACTCGATCAAGGAATTCACGTACAACAAGATCAAGCAGCAGAACCGCAACCGCCTGCTGTGGCTCGACCCGACCGTCGACGGCCTGAAGACGGGCCACACGGAAGCCTCGGGCTATTCGATGATCGCGTCGGCGCACCGTCCGAACGGTCCGGCCGGCGAACGCCGCCTGATCTCCGTGCTGTCCGGCGCCACGTCGGACGGCAACCGCACGGCGGAAAGCCAGAAGCTCCTGAACTGGGGCTTCCAGAACTTCGACACCGTCAAGCTGTACTCGAAGGGCCAGCCGATCCTGACGCCGCAGATCTGGAAGGGCTCGCAGTCCACCGTGAAGATCGGCTTCCCGAACGACGTGTGGGTGACCGTGCCGAAGGGCGTGGCGCAGAAGATGAAGCCGGTCCTGCAACGCAAGGATCCGCTGGTCGCGCCGCTGGCGCTGAACACCCAAGTGGGCACGCTGAACATGATGGTCGACGGGAAGCCGCTGCTGGCGCTGCCGGTCGTGACGCTGGAAGAAGTGCGCGAAGCGTCGATCTTCGGGCGTGCGTGGGACTCGATGCGTTTGTGGATCAAGTAACATCGTAGGGTGGACGGCTTGTCATTGAGTCCCCCGGACTCAATGACTCCACGCGTTCAAGAGGAGTCTGAATCCTCGGGACGCATGTTTCGTCCATATACAAGCTGGTTGAACGCGTGGACGGCGAGCCGTCCACCCTACCACGACCGGCACGTGCAATTGAAAGAAGAACGATGACACCTGCCCTGCCCCGCGACCTGTCCTGCCCGCGCATCGCCACCCGCAAGGGCGGCGGTCTCGAACTGTCCCGCATCGTCGCCGGCATGTGGCGCATGGCCGATTGGGGCATGACGGTGGAGCAGCGCATCGCCTTCATCGAGCAGTGCATCGCGCTGGGCGTCACGTCGTTCGACCATGCCGACATCTACGGCAACTACGGCGTCGAAGGCCTGTTCGGCGAAGCCCTGCGCGCGCAACCTTCGCTGCGCGACCGCATCCAGTTGATCAGCAAGTGCGGCATCAAGCTGCTGTCCAACAAGCGTCCGCAGCACACCATCCAGCACTACGACACGAGCGCCGCGCACATCGTTGCGTCGGCCGAGGAATCGCTGCGCCAGCTCCACACGGACCATCTGGACCTGCTGCTGATCCACCGTCCCGACCCGCTGATGGACTTCGACGAGATCGCGCAGGCGTTCACGCGCCTGAAGCAGGATGGCAAGGTGCTGCACTTCGGCGTGTCGAACTTCAGCCGCCACCAGTTCGAGGCGCTCGATCGCCGCGTCGCGCTGTCGACGAACCAGGTGGAATTCTCGCCGCTGCACGTGGCGCCGATGTTCGACGAAACCTTCGACGGCCTGCAGGACGTCGGCGTCGCACCGATGATCTGGTCGCCGCTGGCCGGCGGCCGGCTGTTCACGTCGAACGACGCGAACGCCGAGAACCTGCGCCTCGTGATCAAGGACATTGCCGACCGCCTGCACCAGCCGTTCGCCAGCGTCGTCTTCGCGTGGATCATGCAGCTGCCGTCGCGCCCAATTCCGCTGACGGGCAGCGGCCGCGCCGAGGCGATCGCCGTCGCCGTCGCCGGCACGACGTTCCAGCTGTCGCGCGCGGACTGGTTCACGATCCTGCGCGCCGCGCGCGGGCACGAGGTCGCGTAGGAGTTCCGCCGCCATGGCCGAACCCCTCAAGATCGTCGAAGGCCGTGCCCTCACGGCGCAGCAGAAGAAGGATTTGCTGAACCGCCTCGCGCGCGTGGAGGGCCAGCTGCGCGGCGTGCAGAAACTGATCGCGCTGGCCGACGCGCCGTCCGACTGCGACGCCGTCGCCCAGCAGATGGCGGCCGCGCGCAAGGCGCTGGACCGCTCGTTCGTGCAGCTGCTCACGGCGAGCATCGTCACGCACACGGGCAATGCGGCCGATCCCGAGGAAGCGAAAGCGGCGGCGGCGCATTTGGCCGCCCTGCTCGACAAGTTCGCATAAAAACCGTCACCGGCACCT
>NZ_JANUGW010000043.1 GCF_024753285.1 Massilia pinisoli
TATCAATAACGCGTGCTTGACATTTTGGAGGCCTGCGGGGCTCGACGCGGCGTTACTCGCGGCTGATCCACTACCTCCGCAGGCGGCCAGCCCAATACCGACTAGTACGGCTCCTGCGACGACGAGGGTTTGGCTTCTCGTTCCGATCATACGCACTCCACAGTGGTTAAGATCGGCAAAGGTTATTCAAGAATTATGTCCGGAATATGGCAGCCGATGGTATGTGGACGGACCGTAATGATGTTCGCCTGTCAAACGTAACCCGACGCCGACATGCATGTCTTGCAGGACTTGCTTTCGTTAAACCATAGAGTACCAATCATCGACGACCCATACGACCAACTAGGCGGTCTAAGGTATCACCGATTCTCGTTACCCTAATAGCATTCGTTCGCGGAATCTGAACCGCAATGCGGCGCCGAAGCGCTTCTCGGCCATGGCTCGTGATGTCAAGCCTCGATGAAGAAGTAAGTTTGCCGAAACGGGCGCATTCTCAGGGGGCGAGAGGACGCCAGACGATGATATGCCCGAATGGCGTTCAGCGGCTCTGAATACCAATGTGAAGACGCATTAGGGGAGGAAGAAAATGTGACTTTGAATGTCTGACTCGGCGGTCACTATGGGATCGAACGTTGAGGCTAAGTCATTGAATTCAAATTGAGTTTCTGCACGGAAAGTGCCCGGAGCCGGGATCGAATTGCTGAGTTCCACAGAGGCGTCAAGGCTCGTTTAACGGGGATATTGAACAAAATGTACCGTCAAAACTACCGTCAGGTTGGCTTGTGTCATCGGTTCGGTCCCTACTGACCCGCGCAAATGGTAGCACGCGAGAGCAGTTAATCGGGTCTGGAACGATGTATGCGACAACGTTAGATGAGGGCTCGCTTCAGTCTTGCACGTTAGCGCTTTTGTTTATCACTCGTACCAAGGAGCTTCGCGACGCTGTCCGAGGTGATACGGCTCGCGCGCGAACTTAGCTTTACGAGCTTGAGTTCGCCGTTGGCGACCATCCGATAGACAGTTGCATGAGATACCTGGAGCAGTTCCATAACGCTCGATATCTTGTAAAGAAGTGGGACCTGCGTGCCCGCCAGAGTCCGCGGTTCGGGGTTGTCTACAGGATTCATTTACACCTCGTTGTTCTGCCAAGCTGTTCATGTAAAGTTAGCAAATTTGCCACCTTGGTAGATGTGAAGTATCAACTGGCGAGTCGATCAGCACCGGCGGTTTAGCATTTCTCAATATGCAATTTCGGACGAGCCGCTTGTTGTGCGGAAAGGTTGGGCAGTATTGAAATGCCGAGAAGACAGATGACTGCTGCGTAATTCCATTCTGCCTTCGTTGTTACGCTTCGAGGTGCGGACACGCTTCGGCTCGCGTTGCCGTGATCGTTCGCGCGACGACGCGAAAGTCGCCATTCGGTACCAATGGAGCAGCCAAGCCGCGACAGGCTGGGTATTCGCTAGGTGAGGGCGTATAAGTACATCGCGTCGGACTAAGATCGACTAACCCGCTACTGGCGGCAACGAGTGCCGCCATAGTCCGGCAACCTTATTCGTAAAGGTGTAGCTCTGGTGCCGTATGGACTAGCAAGTGAGAACATACGAGGGGGAAATCTGGGACGGCTTAAGGCCGCGACAGAAACAACATAATCAATTGACCTGCGTTGGCGACTCCAACCTTCACCAATAGGTTTTCGCGGTGTTTGCGAACGGTGGGATCGCTTATGCTCGATCGACTTACGATTTCCTTGCTGGTCAGACCGTCCAGAAGGTGCTCGGCAACCTGGGCCTCACGCGGCGTCAGGCCGCTCTGACGCAAACAGCGCTGCGAGAACTCGGCGGATCTGGCCCGGACTCGTGCCCGTCCATGGCCCGCGCATCGCAACGCATACGCGGTGAGCTCGACGGCGTTTCTCAATTGCAGTTTGCGCAATAGGGCCGCCTGCTGTCAATGGTGAGATTGAACGGCATTGAGGATTTCAGCATGGCGCCGTCATTTTCATCCACAAAAAGAGGCATGCAGATTTTCTGCCCGGGGGGTAATCATAAATCTTCGAGCAGGCGGCGAATACCTCGCATTTCCGCACTTCGCTATCGCTGAGACACTATTGGGTCGGACCTGACAGATTGGTGCGAACCCACGAACTATCCGGCGAACTACGCTCCGCCTCTTCATCCGGTTGCAAATCCATTACCTCTTTTAAACTAGGATCTTTCTCTAATATATGGCCAATACCAACCACCCTGTAATATGAGGCGTCATCAGGATGTTCCTCTCCACACAAAAAGCACCAGTCTGCATCTGGTCTACTTACCAATAGAACTGGCTTGCGATTTTCAAACACATCGATACAAACATATGCTTTGTGATGGAAATCCATTGTTTTTTGTTCATCCATAATCCGAATCCCAAGTAGTTTTCAATTAATTCAGTTTTGCCACAATTTCCATCTCCGCATGCATCAGTAATATTTCCCGGCGAAGAATCATACGGGTCCACCCAAGAATCAACATGACCGTGCTCGCGCGAATTTTCGTGTCCGGCCTGGTTGTCATTTCAATCCAACAGTAAGTATAAATTAAGTTCCCGTTCGAGTCAGTTGCAGCCAAATTCGCTGCATCCCGGGTTCCCACTGACCCAACTATACGTGTTGATTCTGCCGCGCAAAACGATCGGGCCTCACTGAACATACCGCCTCGTCTGCGGATCATAATCCCTGATGTAGTGATTGAAAAGATTGGTCCCGACTGGACTCGTCGTAACGTGACCGTTTTCCTTCGACAGATCAGTGACTTATACCCGCCGCGCGCGGACGAACTCCTCCTGTATCGAATTTTCTTTTTCTCGAGAACCGAGTTTGCAACCCGACAAGCTATCGCACAATGCATGATTTACGCCGGATGATCAAGCAGCCGATCAGTTCTCTGCAATGGCCGCGCGGCCGGCAAGGGACGTGTCGTGTGCTGGATCGAAAGAAGCGGTCGTTCGCGTGTCATAGGGCGCTGCAGGCGCGCCGGATGCGTCAGCTCGCGCGATCTTGAGGTTGCCGGTTGAGACATGGGTACAGATGTGGGTAGTGGATATGTCGGCATGTCCCAGGATTATATGGAGGAACCTGACGTCCGCCCCGTTCTCCAGTACGTGCGGGGCATTCTATCCCGGATGGCGGAGCTGCCGCTGTGGGCGAAGCAGGCCAGCCGCATGTAGAGTTGATCAGACCCGACAGACGGTTCTTCTTGAAAGGCTCGCCGCAGTCCGTCAGGAACAGCGGCACCTGGTCCGGCAACCGGCACAGCAACGGCGGCACATCGGCCTGCACAGGCATGCGGCAACGCGTTTCGGCCGCGCTTGAGTCACTTTGGCAAGACCCACGACGTCGTCGGAACCGAAGACACCTCAACCTCGATGGCCGCATCGCGAGTGTGTTGGACGAGTCCCCGAAGAGCGGAATTCCGCCTGTGAGATTTAAACATAAATCCTCGAGCAGGTAGCGAATACCCTGCATTTCCGTACTTCCCTACCGCTGAGAAACTGTTGGGTCGGATCTGACAGATTGGTACGAACCCAAGAACTATCTGGCGAACTACGCTCCGCTTCTTCATCCGTCCGCAAATCCATTGACTCCTTTAAGCTAGGATCTTTCTCTAATATATGACCAATACCGACCATCCTGTAATATGAGGCGTCATCAGGATTTTCCTCTCCACATAAATAGCACCAACCTGCATCTGGCCTACTTACCCATCGAACCGGCTTGCGATTTTCAAACACATCGATACAAACATATGCTTTGTGATGGAAAGCCATCGCATTTTGTTCATCCATAATCAGAGCCCCAAGAAGTCTTCAACTGAATCTCGACCCTTTCCTCGATTACAAGTTCTGCATGCATCAGTAATATTCGCCGGCGAAGAATCATGCGTGTCCACCCAAGGATCAATATGGTCGTGCTCGCGCGAATTTTCGTGCCCGGCCTCCGTTGTCATTTCAACCCCACAGTAGGTACAAATTAAGTTCCCGTTTGAGTCAGTTGCGGCCAAATCCGCTGCATCGCGAGTTCCCTTGGATGGACGACGCGATGCCTTTTTGTCCTTATCGGTTCCACTCTTATTATCTGATGGGCATGCCTGAGCATCGCCGTCCGCGTTTGCAGCGTTAGCTGCCTTGATTGCCTCGGCGATTTTGGCGGCGGCCTGAAATGCACGATAGGCGCGATAACCCTGATAAATGATTCGTCCGGCAACAATTGCTTCCCCGATGCACAGATCCTCAATACATCTGCCGCTTGGGTCGGCGAATTGCAACGGGTTTCCGCCGACATAACTATACGTGTTGAGTCCGCCGCCCAAACCAATCGGGTCCGACTGCACATACCGCCCTAGCTGCGGATCATAGTCCCGGAAGTAATTGTAGAAAAGGTTCGTGTCGCGATCGAAGTACTGGCCGGGCATGCGCAAGTTGAACGTAAACCGTCCCAAGCCGCTCGGATCTTCGTTCGGAGGAACTAGCGCAAACGCGTCGCCATTATCCCAGCGCCAAACAATCTTGTTATCTGATGCGCGCGTTATTAAACGAGGGGTCCGGATGTGGTCGGCGTACACATAGAATGCGTTCGTCGCCACCACTTCATTCGGCACCGTTCCAGTGCGACTTTGCTGGAGCACGGTAACAGGCATATCTGCGAGATACACGAACTCCTGCAGCATTTTCCCCGTCGTTAAATCATATTCGCCGATGAGCTTACCCTGCTCGTCATAGAAGAACACGCTCGACGCGTTCGGCAGAGCACCGCCGCTGCGAAGTACCCGTTGTCCCAGCCCATTGTAGAGATACTTGACGGTGTTGGCGCCGACCGTCGCGCTCGACATTCGGCCCCGGGAAGAGTAGGTATAGGACACCGTGCCATCGGTTGATAGGTTGCCGGCGTTGTCGTACTGGTTGGTCTTCGCCGGCGTCGGGCCCGTCGTACTCATCAGTCGATTGCTGGTGGCCAGATAGGCGTTCGTGTAAGTTGCAGTACCGATGGACAGTTTGGTCCGGTTTCCGTTGGCGTCGTAGTCGTACGCCTGGGTCGAAGCGAACGCGCTGAAAGCGGTGAGCCGGTCGAGGTTGTCATACCCGAAGGACTGGTTCAGCGCCGCAGCGTTGGTCGACTGGTTTGTCGCGGTGTGCTCGTAGGCGAGTATGCGGCCGGCGGCATCGTAGCGAACCGTACGAACGGTGCCCGTGGTGAGCGCATTGCCCAACGAGTAAGAAGTGACGCGGCCGTCCAGGTCGAATGTCCGCGTGTAGCCGTTGGGATTTGTTCCCGTGCTGTTCCCCCAGTTCCAGCTTTTTACGGGGCCAAACGCCGCATAAGTAATCCCGCTCAGCAGAATCGTGCTTGTTGTGGTGTTGGTTCCAACTCCATTGTTGTTCGTCGGGTTGAGCGTAATCCCGCTCAGGCGGCCTGCGGCGTCGTAGGTATAGTTGAGCCGGTTTCCGCTAGGGTAAGTGATGCTTGATAGCTTGCCATTACTGATTCCGGTCGTGCCCACCGCGTACGAGACCGTCAAGTTGCGTGAAACGCCGCTGCTGACAACCGTCTGGGTCCTGCTGACGAGCTCGCCGAACGCGTTGTAGACGTAGGTCGTCTGGCCGGACTCGTCGGTCATTTTGGTTAGATGCCCGATCGCGGCCGGAACCGGCGTGGCACCGCCATCGTATTCGAACGTGGTGCCGGTTCCAGACGTGAACGAGATATTCGTCACCCGGTTCAGCGAATCGTATTTGTAGGTCTTCACTTGCTGACGCGCATCAGTGACGGTTTTAACGTTACCCGACGCGTCGTAAGTCATGGCCGATACATTGGTATCGGGCGAAGTGAGTTGGCGTTGCTCGCCTACGCCATTGAACACGTAAGTGGTCGTCAAACCCCGAGGGTCCGACACGGTCGCCGGATTATCCTGCCCGTCATAGGCGTATTTGACGATGGGCCGACTTGTCGTTGATGTGGGAGCCGGAAGCGTGACCTGTTTTATTCGATTGAACTCGTCGTAGCCGAAATCGCTGACTCGATTCAACGGGTCCGTCGCCTGTATCAGGTTGCCGTTGCCGTCGTAGGCATAGCGCGAGGTTGCGGATTGTGCAGTCTGCGCGTTTGCTGACACGGAGATCAAGCCAAGCAGCGCCACGAGGCCAGGCAATACCCCTCCAACCAACGTCGATGGTCGTGCAGTTTTATTGCTCATTATTGAAAGCTCCTCGTCACCGAGTCCAGGCGATTCAAATCGTTGAAAACACGAGTCATCCTTTCTGCCAGTATTCCGCTCGAATCGGAAACGGATTCGCTCACGCGATTGCCCATACTGTCGAGAACGTAGTGAATCTTGTTGCCCGCAGAATCACTGATATCGGTTAAACGATGAGCATTGTCGTAGGTGTATTGGACCGAAGTCGTATCTGGAAAAGTGACTTTGATGACCTGGCCATTATTGTCGTAGGCATATGTCGTCAGGCGGACAGCGCCACCAGCGGACACCTTTTTCGTCGCTAGCCAACCCCGCGGATAATAGGTGAAATCGTTGATCACACCGTTTGGCATCGTGATTTTGCCGACGTGCCCATCGAGATCATAGGCGGAGTATGTTGTAATACGCCCCAGCGGATCTTTTATCGACGCCAGATTTCCTGTTGTGGAATCGTACGAATATGTGGTGATATCGCTGACATCGGTTCGCGGTCCGGTTATGGTGAGAACTTGGCCGGCAGTATTGTAGGTATAGGTCCAGGAGCGGGGCGTATCCGTGAGCGTCGGATTCAGTCCCTGCGCGCCATTTTCATCGAGCGTCGCCTGGATAGTCTTTTTTTGAAGATTCCCGTTGGCATAATAGGTCAACGTAGTCAGGCGTTTCGGCGCGGCCACCCGCACAGGCAGATTGCGGGTCGCATCCCATTGCGTGCTGATAGTCCGGGTCTTTGCCGTTCCATAAGCTTCGACGCGCTTGATTTCTAGATTACGAGTCAGGTCATATGAATAACTGGTGACGATCCCATTAAAGTCCGTGGCTGTGGCGACATTGCCATTGGCATCATAGGTGCGCGACGCGAACTGACCTTGCGGGCAGACATCGCAAGGCGCCGACAGAGCGCTGGTTCTTGTCTTGCCGAGGATCTTTTCGAATGAATAGGAGCGGGAGCGGTTGAGACCGTCGGTCACCGTCCTTGTATTATCCGAACCATATTCGATCGATACCCGTTTGACACCCCCGGCATATTCGCTGGAGGTTACGCGTCCGGAAGCGTCATAAGTCCAGTCTGCGTATTTCGTGCCGTTTTCATCGATGATGCTGGTGATTGCGAAGTCCAGCTTAGCGGCCGCGTACGCATCGGCAGGGGGCGTGTCCGTTTCGTTGTAGTTGTAGGTCCGCACCTTGCCGTCCGGGCGGGTCACCGAAGCTAGTCGACCCTTGTCGTCATACGAATAGCCAGTCGTTCGTCCCTGCCCGTACGTGATGGCCTTGACCCGATTGTTGCCGTCGTACGAGAACGAAATCTGATGCCCAAAATTGTCGGCAACACTCTGCAGGCGATTGGCCCCGGTCGACTCGTAGGTGAGATTGACTGCGCCGCCTTTGCTGTACAGGACGGACAGCAGCTTGCCGGACCCGTCATACTGTTCGGCATCGCCCATCGGGTTGGTGTACTTGACGCTCGTGATCACGCCGGTAGCGTCGGCCGTCGTGGACAGAGTCCCGGTGACAGTGGCATTGCCTTTCCACCCACCTGATACGCGATTGAAGGTAATCTTTTGACCACCGGGCCGGACCAGGCGAATTTCACTGGCCCCGCTGGATGCATCCTCGGGTGCGGTGAACTCGAGCCGCGCCGAATAATTATGGCTCCAGCCCAGGCCGAATTCATCGCTATCATTCGTATTGCCGCTGTTATATTTTCGTACGAAACTGATTCGCGATGACCAACCCGCGTCGACATCCTGTTCGGAGAGCGAAACGGTTCCGTCAGCGTAATTCAACGCCCCGTCGTCAAGGCCGACGTCGCAGCCGCAATCGTCGTCCTCATCAGTGTCTTTATCGTCGTAGACGCGGTTTGTCGACATCAGGACAGTGGTGTCCGTGTCTTCTTGCGAATCATCCGCCCATCGCGTTATTTCTACCTCCTTAACTAAACCCACGTTCTTGGCGAGAGACCAAAAAAGCGTCTTTTTTTCGACCCTGATCCCGACCTCTGGAATGGTCGCTGTCGTGACAATGTCATCACGAATCTCCAACGTCCTGAAGCTTCCTGCGGGAACGGTTTTTCTTGAGAATCCAAGGATGGTGCTAACGATCGACGTCGTACCGGTAATGCCATCACATGTAGTAGTTAGCGTGACCGAGAATGTCTGCCCAACCTTCACCCGACTTGGCAGCAAATACCACGGCCCCGATGGAACAGGTATGCATTCTTCTCGCATAGGATCAGGCTCAATCGGAATTGTGCCAACAACTTGGGTTCCACTGAAGTCCTGGATATACAGCGACGCCGCTCTGTCAGTTGCGTCCGAATCATCAGTCCACGAAAAAAGTACGGTTTCCCGCCCATTAACCAGTGGTCCGGCAACGGCCGTGGTCACCGTTGTGGCCGGAGGAGGGGGCTCACCCAACGATGTGGTCGAGGTGGTCATTTCGGTCCATGTCGAACCTAGGTCAATCGGAAAATAGCGGCGAGTGTCGATTGCGTTCGCGCTATTACAGACGACCGCCAAAAGAAGTGCAACGCCTATGCCGTTGAGGCTACGTAGACGAATCTCTGCTCTTAGAATAGAAAACATATGGCCACCTATGAAAATCGCTTCAAGACCATCTCGAACGCTGTTATCGACCGCGATTTTACACATGTAAAATAGCGGGATTCTCTCGCATTGTCACGAAAACAGATTTTCCTAATAAATCGGATCCATATCAGTTTATCTCCACCGGAAATGCTGTTGCTGCTCAGAATAATTACTTTCGGTTTGGATCGATGAGTTATGGTACTGAAGCTATTCCAATAGCCGCGGAGGCGTTTGTGCACCGAATGAAGGTCGGTGGACGCTTTTATAACGCGGGCAAATTCGTACGTCGCTGAATCGGGTTGCAAGAGTGGAGCAGGCCCTCGCCGTGACGACTGGCCGATGACGTAAGGAGCGACTCGCCGTGAAATAAACAGCGACTGCAAGTAACCATGAAGAAAACGTGATACCGCGACGACGAAATACCGGCTCTGGGATCTCGCGGGATCTGGAGCAAATCCGCGTGTCTGCCAGGACAACGGGTTTGCCGCCTGTAGGCCGTCCCCCCTTCTATTCGGAGCGTGGAGGACAGACATTTCGACCGCGGGGGCGTCACGCTTCATCGGGGTCGATACTTCGGAACCGACCGCTAGTGCGTTTTTCGCCCAGGCGGAGGAGTTCGACCGCCGCTTCCAGCCGTGAGGGCATTCATTGACCGGTATCGCCATGCCCTGGTGTCGAGCGAATCTGCAAGGTGATGCAGGTCGCGCCGTTGGGCTACTGGCGTTGTGCGGCGCAGCACCGTCTGCTCGAACCACTCGGCTATATACCGCCAGTGCAAGCAGAGGCAAGCTATCGCGCGCAACTGAGCAGTCAAGCCATCCCGGCCTGACTCACATAAACCGGCCTCCATGAAAGCCGGGGTGGTTCGCTGCTTAAAGGAATAGGTATCGTTAGAGCATGAGGGTCCGTGGGTGGACAGGCCCGCTCCAGTTCGACAAGGCGTAGCATCCTCGGCGTAGTTGGCCCGTAATAGAAGTGAGCACTGTCTCAAAAGCAGGCGGCCGTGCTCCCCCTGGCTTCCGTCACGACATAGGAAAAGCCAATGAATGCGTTGGAACCAAGGTTTCGAAGTTGGCTTACCCGAGCGAAGTATTCTCGTCTCAACAA
>NZ_JANUGW010000044.1 GCF_024753285.1 Massilia pinisoli
AGCGTCCGACGCCGAGCAACATCAGCCCGGTACAATCCGACAGTCTACAATGCGCTTCATGGTCGTCACAGACGACGAAAAGGGACATGCAGAATGAACGGGCATCACACGACGACTGGACTCTCCCGTTTTCTTGCCTGCTGCGTGGTGCTATTCCTCGCGGTGCTGTCACCGCCGGCGGGCGCACAGCAGCTGCCGTTACGGTACTACACGAATACCGAAGGCCTGGGGGACCTGGCCGTCACTGCGCTCGCGCAAGAGACCAACGGGGCCATATGGATCGGCACCGAAAATGGCCTGTACCGTCATAACGGCGACAGCATTCGTAACCCGCTGGGTGATGAAAAGCTGCAGGTCAACAATCTGGCTCTCGGCGGCGATGGTACGTTGTGGGTCGCGAGCGATGCCGGCATCTATCACTACCGCGACGGGAAGATGTCGAAAGTGCCCATGCAGGACGCGACCTGGTCGCCGCTCCAGGGCCAGGCCGTGGCACCATTGGCGCATGGCGGTCTCCTCGTCGTTGGCAAGGAGGGCAAGCTATGGCGGGTGACGGGCGCCGGCGCACGCCTGGAACCTGCACTGCCGCCTACGCTGGGCTCGTCGCAGTCCGACACGCTGGACGCGCGCTCGATCCTTGTCGCCAGCGACGGTGCCTGGTGGTTCGGTTGCGGGAGCGGATTGTGCCGGTGGCACGATAACCGACTCGAACGTTGGGGCACCGCCGACGGTGTGCCGCAGAGCGAATGGCTCGGCCTGCGCCAAGCGAAGGACGGCGCCATCTGGGCCCGCAGCGACCGCTACATCGTACGCCGCGCGCCAGGCGCCGCGCAATTCGCCAACGTCACACCGGATGGCCTCGGCCATGGCGCCAATCACATCTGGCTGCCCATGATCGAGGATGGACAAGGACGCTTGCTGACGCCAGGTAACGCAGGGGTGTACCGCTGGCAGGCCGGCCAATGGCAGTATTTCGGCGAGCGCAACGGTCTTGTCGAGGACGGCATACGCACCATGCTCAGCGACGCCAACGGCGACGTCTGGCTGGGCACGACCGGACACGGGCTCGCGCACTGGCGCGGGTATGAGAACTGGTCGTCCTGGACGACACGCGAGGGCCTGCCTTCCCAGGTGGTGTGGTCCATCGCCGACGACGGCGCGGGGCGGGTCTGGATCGGCACCCAGCGCGGCGTCGTCTCCACCGACGCCGACGGCCGTACGATGACAAGTGAGGCGCCCTCGGTCACCGGCCAGGTCGGAGGCATCCTGGCAGATGGCCGCGGTGGGCTGTGGTTGTCGACCTTTGGCGGCGAGCTGTTCCATCGCCGTCGCGGCGAGTCGTGGCGCGCCATGACGGACACGGGCCAGATCCGCGCGCGGCGATTGTTGGCGGTCGGCGACGAATTGTGGGTCGTCGCCGGCAAAAGCGGTTTGTTCACCCTGCCGCTCGATGGCAGCGGACCGGCCCGCCGGCGCGACGAACTGGACCCGTTGTTCGACACCAGCGATCGCGGTGTCAACACCGCGTGCCACGAGCGAAACAGCGATGTCGTGTGGGTGGGGACCGGCAGCGGGCTGCTGCGATACGACCCCGCACGCGGCTTCACGCGGCCGCAGGTCAACGGTCTCGCACAAGGTGACGGGGTCCCCTATCTTGCATGCGGCGCCGGCCGCGTGTGGCTGCGTACGGGGAACGGACGAGAACTGATGCGCATCGATCTGCGCCAGTCGGGCATATTGCAGGCGGTGCCGATGCGGCCGGGCGTACTCAAAGGGCTGCGTATCCTGTCGATGCTGGAAGACCGCCGTGGCTGGTTGTGGGCCGGGACCGATGTCGGCGTGGTGCGGTGGAACGGCAAGGATTGGCGCCGTTTCGACGAGAGCAATGGACTGGTCTGGAACGACTGCGACCAGAACGCGCTCGCCGAAGATGCCCGGGGCGACATCTGGATCGGCACGAGCGGAGGCGTGAGCCGCATCGGCTCTCCCGAACAGCTGGAACGCACACAGCGTTTCGTGCTCGAGCTTAACGAGGCCAAGCTGGGCAGCGTCGATCTCAAGCCGGGGCGGAAAATCGACGTGCCCGCGGCGACCTACACGCTCGAATTGCGCTGGGAAGTCCCCCTCTTCACGAACCGGTTGTCGCAACATGTGCGCTACCGCCTGCGCGGAAGCGAGGACGGCTGGACCGACCTGACGGGCAGCGAGTTGCGGTACGCCGGCCTCGGACCAGGCAGTTACCGTCTGGAGCTGTTTGCCGTGAACGACGACCTGGGCCGACGCAGCGCACCTGTCGCGCTGGACTTCGACATCGCACCACCATGGTGGAGAAGGCCGTCCGTCGCTGCCGCAGCCTTGATTGCCGTCGCGTTGCTGGTGGTGGCCGCCCATCGTTTCCGCGTCCGCCGGCTGGTGCAGCATCGGAACGAGCTGGAGGCCCTCGTGCGCGAACGCACGCGCGAACTGGCCGAGTCGCACGAGCGCATGCGGGAGCTTGCGTTCACCGACAGCCTGACCGGCGCCATGAGCCGGCGCGCCATCCTGGATGCGGCGGAGCGCGCACTGGCTCAGCAACGGCGGCACGGCGGCGTCGTGACGTTGGCGTTGCTGGACCTGGACCATTTCAAGCGCGTCAACGACACCTATGGCCACCCCGCCGGTGACGCACTGCTGCGCGGGCTGGTGACGCGCCTGCGTGCGCAGATTCGCGACGGCGACTGCATCGGCCGATACGGCGGCGAGGAATTCCTGCTCGTGTTGCCGGACCTTTCACTGGACGGGCCAAACGGTGTCGAGCGCGTCGACAGCTGGCGTCATGCAGTCGCCGCGGATCCTTTCGACATCGGCGATGCGACGCCGCTGCGAGTCACGTGCAGCATCGGCATCGCCAGCGCATGCGCCAACGAGACGCTGGAATCGCTGATCGCCCGCGTCGACGCTGCGCTGTACCGCGCGAAGGCCGCCGGACGAAATCGCGTGGAGGTAGGTTTGCCGCGCGCGCCGGACGATGATCCGCATCGCGGCGATATCGTCACGCGCGTGTCGTAAGGGGCGTCATCAAGGCTGCGCCTCCGCGGCCAGCGTTTTCGCCAGCCAGGTCCGTGCGTTCGCCGCGTACGCGCGGCACGCGTCGCGATCCACGAAGGTCGCGTGCGCTTGTCGTTCCCACATATCGCTGAAGTCCGGATGCGCGCTCACGAGCACGTCGCACTCGAGTCCTTCGATCTTCGCGATCGAACGCTCGACGTCCGCCCGCGCGGTCGGATACAGCGGATTCCTGCTGAAGCTGCGGCCGTCGGCGGCGATGGCGGTGAGGCTGTCCGCGTATACCATGTGCATCGTCTTGCCGCCTGCGCTCGATTGCCACGTCCAGCTGGTGGCACCCGGTGTGTGGCCGGGCGTGAAGTGCGCCGTGACCGCGAGCGGACCGAGTTTCACGATGTCGCCGTCGCGCACGGCCCGCGTGTTGGCAACGGGCGCCAGCGGCTCCAGGTTCGGCAATTGCGCGTCCCGCTTGTCCGGCTGCCCGGACTTCAGGACGGCGATGGCGGCCGGGCTGCCCAACACTTCGGCACCGCTCATCTTCTGCAACGCGGCGATGCCGCCCGCGTGGTCGAAGTGTTCGTGTCCATTCAGGATGTAGCGGATGTCCTCGACCTTGAAGCCGAGCGCGCGGACGTGCGCCGCGACCTGGTCGGCAGCGCCGGCCGGACCCGCGTCGATGAGGATATGGCCCGCCGACGACGTGATCAGCACGGCGCTGATGCCGTGCGTGCCGACGTAGTACGAGTTGCCGTAGATGGCGAACGGATCCTGCGGCGCGAGCCAGTCCGTCATGCCGGCGACAGTGGAAGCGGAGACGCCGCCGAGCAGGAGCAAGGCGGCCAGGCGTATCGTGTTTTTCATGTCATGGAGCTGCGGGAAAGTGGGTGAAGTCGATGCGTTGACGATTCTGCGACCATGCCGGCGTGACTGCGCGTCCTCCGTGACGAAACGCCGCATCGGCGTGACGAAGCGGTCGGCCGTATCCGTCGGGCCGGCGAGGCCGCTGCTATACTTTTCCGATGACGCAGCATGCCGCTCCATTGACTTCCCGCCCCCCGACGCCGTCCGTGATCAGGACGCTCATCGTCGTCGTGCTGCTGTGGACGGCGATCAGCGTCCTCGGCGCGCTGCAGACTTACAGCGACAACCTGCGCCTCGGCATCGACAGCCACTATCCGTCGCTGCTGGTGACGTGGTTCGTCGAATACGCGGTGCCGTTGATCGTGCTGAGCGTGGGCCTCAGCACGGTGCTGGGACGCTGGCCCGCGCTGATCGCCCGGCCGCGCGACGTGCTGCTGCTGTTCGTCGGCCTCGTGCTCGTGTTCCAGCCCGCGCAATGGACGTACATGGCGTGGCTGCGCGGCTACCTGCACATCGCGAGCCTCGACGACGCACGCCGCCTGCTGATGAAGATGCTGCTGGTCGGCTGGTTCTCGACGACGGGCACGTTCGCCGCCATCCTCGCGATCCACTACTGGCGCCACGCGCGCGAGCGCGAACTGGCCTGGCAGCGCAGCCAGACCGACATGCTGAACCTGCGCCTCGCGCTGGAAGAGCAGCGCATGCTGGCCCTGCGCGCGCAGTTCGAGCCGCACTTCCTGTTCAATGCGCTGAATGCGATCAGCGCCCTCGTGCGCGAAGGCGATCGCACACACGCCCTCGGCGGCATCGGCCGCCTCAGCGATCTGCTGCGCTACGCATTGTCGGCGAGCGTGCGCAATACCGTCACCGTCGCCGCCGAGCTGCAGTTCGTGCGCGACTACCTCGACCTGCAGCACCTGCGCTACGGCGACCGCCTGCGCGTGCGCATCGACGGCGAAGACGCGCTGCTGCACGACGTCGACTGCCCGCCGCTGCTGCTGCAACCGTTGATCGAGAACGCGCTGCGCCACGACCTCGATTGCCATGACGGGCCGAGCGATATCCGCCTGTCGTTCGCGCATGACGACGACGTGCTCACGATCCGGGTAGCGAACCCGGTCGGCGCTCACGCCTCGCCGAATCCCGGCGCCGGCCTCGGGCTGGCGAACACGCGCGAGCGGCTGCGCCTCATGCATCCGACGGCGTCGCTGCAAACGAGCGTGCACGATGGCCGGTTCGTGGCGGAAGTCCGGCTACCGCTGGCGCGGGACGAGCGATGACGGTGCGCTACCTGATCGTCGACGACGAGGCGCCGAGCCGTGCCAACCTGCGCCTGGCCCTCGGCGCGCATCCGGACTGGGTGCTCGCGGGCGAATGCGACGGGACCGCGGCCGCACGCGGGCTGCTGGCCGCACAGGACGCCGACGTCATCTTCCTCGACATCCAGATGCCGGCCGAATCGGGTCTCGTACTCGCGCGCGAGATCAGCCGCCTGCCCGCGCCACCGCTGATCGTGTTCGTGACCGCGTACAGCGAGCATGCGGTCGACGCGTTCGACGTTCATGCGCTCGATTATCTGCTCAAGCCCCTGAACGATGCGCGCCTGGCGCAGACCGTCGAGCGCATCGGCGCGATGCTCGGGCAGCGCCAGCGCGAGGCCTATGGCGCCGCGCTGCGCGATTACGTCGATGCCGGCACGGACCGGAAGGCGGTCCTGGAGCGCATCAACGTGCGTTCCGTCGGCCGCATCGAGCAGATCCTCGTGGCGGACATCCTGTGGATCGAATCGGCCGGCAATTACGTGGAACTGCACCTGGCCGGGCGCACGGTCCTGCATCGCATCACGCTCAACCGCCTGGAGACGTTGCTCGCGCCCGGAGACTTCCTGCGCGTGCACCGCGGCGCGATCGTCAGGCGCAGCGAGATCGCGCGCCTGGACACCGTCGGCGACGGCAGCTATCGCCTCACGTTGCGGTGCGGTGCCGCGGTCGCCGTCAGCGAACGGTATCTGGCTGCGCTGAAGTCGGCGATGTGACGAGCGCCCCCTTTGCCGGGACGGTTGCGCTGTGAGCATCCGTGCTTCGCTGCCTATACTGGCGCCCATCACGAACTCACCGGAGAACGCCTTGACCATCCTGCCTCGTCCCATGCGGATCATTGCCGCCGCTTGCCTGTCCATGTTGCCGTTGACGGCGGGCGCCGTCGATGCGGCCGCCGTGCGCGCTGCCGTCGACCGTGCAATCCAGCCCCTGATGACGCAGCACGACGTGCCGGGCATGGCGGTGGCCGTCACGGTCGACGGCCACGCGATGTTCTTCAATTATGGCCTCGCATCGAAAGAAGGACGCGTGCCCGTCAGCGAGAACACGCTGTTCGAACTGGGCTCCGTCAGCAAGACGTTCACGGCGACGCTGGCCTGTTACGCGCAGGGCCTCGGCAAGCTGTCGTTCGACGATCATCCCAGCGCGTACATGCCGCAGCTGACAGGCGCCGCGATCGACCGCGCGAACGTGCTCGAACTGGGCACGTATGCGGCCGGCGGCTTGCCGCTGCAATTCCCCGACGACGTCGAGGACGACGCGCAGATGCTCGCCTACTTTCGAGCATGGCGTCCCGATGCCGCGCCGGGCACGCAGCGCCGCTATTCGAATCCCAGTCTCGGCCTGTTCGGACACGTCACCGCACTCGCACTGCAAGCGCCGTTCGCCGATGCGGTCGAGGGCCGGCTGTTTCCCGCGCTGGGCCTGAAGCACAGCCATATCCGCGTGCCGGCGGCCGCGCTGGGCGACTATGCGTGGGGCTACGACAGGATGAACCGGCCGGTCCGCGTGAGCCCGGGCGTGTTCGACGCGGAGACGTATGGCGTGAAGTCGAGCACCGCCGACATGATTCGCTTCGTGCAGGAGAACATCGACTCGGCTGGCCTGCCGGAACCGATGCGACGCGCCATCGACTGCACGCACACGGGGTATTTCCGCATCGGCGATACCGTGCAGGGACTCGGGTGGGAGCAGTACCGCACGCCCGTCAGCCTGGCCGTCCTGCAGGCGGGGAATGGCGCGAAGATGAGCGGCGAGCCGAACCCGGCCACCCGGCTGCAGCCGCCGCAGGCGCCGCCGCGTGGGACGTTGTTCAACAAGACCGGCGCGACCCGCGGCTTCGGCGCGTATGTGGTGTTCGTGCCGGCGTACCGCGTGGGGATCGTCATGCTGGCCAATAAGAATTACCCGATTCCGGCGCGGGTGCAGGCGGCGTATGCGATTCTGGATCAGCTGGCGCCGGGTGCGGTGCGTGGGGAAGTCGCTGGCGCTGGCGAGAAAACGGATGCCGTCAATACGCACAAATAAGACACGGCCGTGCTTGCGTGGTGGGTGGGGCA
>NZ_JANUGW010000045.1 GCF_024753285.1 Massilia pinisoli
CCCTCATGCATGCATGGGGGCTTCCTTCATTTCAAAACTGGTGTGATGCGCCGCGATGGCCCAGACGATCCTCGCGAGCTTGTTGGCCAGCGCGCAAGCAACAACGTTTGAGTGCCTGCGCATCATCATCGCGCGTACCCAAGATGCGAGCGGCCCTGTCTGGCGCTCGAGTAGCCGCATGTAGGAGCGCGCGCCCAACACGAGCAGGCGCCTCAGATTCTTGTCGCCGCGCTTGCTGATACCCAGCAGGTTATTCCAGCCGCCCGTGCTTTACTGGCGTGGTACCAAGCCCAGGGATGCGGCGAAATCGCGGCCGCAGCGGTACTGCTTGCCATCGCCCATTTCGCTTGCCAGTACGCTTGCCGTAATCGGTCCGATGCCGGGTATCGTCATCAGACGCTGTCCCAGGTCATCGTCGGTCAGTTGGGCCGCCAGATCCTTTTCGATTTCGGCGATCTGCCCGTCCAGGTACTTGTAGTGGGCGTGCAGCCGCTCCAGCACCTGTACCAGCCGAGGCGGCAAGGACTGCTCGGCCAGGATGGTTGGCAGACGCCGGACCGCGGCATGTCCAATCGGAGGGCTGATGCCGAATTCGAGCAGGAAAGCGTGGATCTGGTTGCTCGTCTTGATCCGGTCGCGCACCAGTGATTCACGCACACGGTGCAGGGCCGACAGTGTTTGCTGGGCTTCGTTCTTGGGTGTCACAAACCGCATTGATGGGCGGCTGGCCGCTTCGCAGATCGCTTCCGCGTCGACGAAATCGTTCTTGTTGCTCTTGACGAAAGGCCGAACGAATTGCGGCGAGATCAGTTTGACCTCATGGCCGAAGCCGGCCAACTGCCGTGCCATGTGGTGAGCACCGGCGCAGGCTTCCATCACGACCGTGCAAACGTGGAATTTGGCGAGGAATTCGATCAGCTGTTTCCGGCTGAACTTCTTGTGCAGCAGTGCTTTGCCGTGCCGGTCCTGGCCATGCACATGGAAGCTGTGCTTGCCAAGGTCGATGCCGATGAGCGTAATGTCTTGCATGATGGCATCCGTCCAGAATGGACACACTCTACAAGCTTGGACCTTGCAGGGTGGAGGGGGACCATCTCATTACCCCTTTTGTTGCTCAGAAGACAACAGTCGGGTACACTGAGCCATGCCGACCGTCCGCCATCGGCCAACAGCAGCAGACAGGTCATGGGCTTACGTTGATGCGGGTCATTTTACGAACAAATCAGTTCGTTCGATAGCATGCGGCATGATCGCAACAATAACGCGTTGTAAAGAAGGTTGAGTAACGAAGTAAACGGGTTATATCGTTTTCGTGGTCAGGAGACATGGGGCGCGGCCGGCGTCGGCGCGGCTGCGGCGCCAACGTTATTGTAGACACGGCCCTCGTCACGATGTTCGTTTTGGAAGTGGATACAGTACTGCGACCGATCGTGAATGCGCTGGAGCGGTGCCCGCTGAACGTCAACTCGGCCGAGATGACAACACCGTCTACGCAATCGCCCAACGCGCCGAGCGCACAAGCATTGTGGAGCAGATTGCGCATCATCTCGCGCGCCGCAGCTGTCCCGCGCGCAATCTCGAGGTCCATGTGTAAAGCTCGTCGCTCAATAGTCGCCACGCCAAGCCATTGCAATTGACCTCGGGCCGGGGCTCACGGCGAAACTCGATCTTCGATCCTGACTCTGCGCCCGCCATAACCAGCCACCGATCGCATAACCGAGGACACCGCCAGCGACGACGTCCGACACCCAGTGCTCCCGGCCCGCCGTCCGGCCGAGCGTACCGGCCGCTGCGACGCCATAGAGCCATGGAGCGTCATATTCCTGTGCGAACGGCGTGATCGCGGCGAATGCGACCGTGCTATGGTTCGACGGGAAGGATGCATTGGACCGGTTACGTGCCGTGCTGAACTGTCCGAGCTCCTCGTCGGGGCGTGCGCGACCGACCACGCGCTTTGCGGCGATGGAGACCGCGCCGGCGGCAATCATGGACTCCAGTGCGATGAAACCGACGTTCTCTGCACGGGCATCGCCGAACAACAGCGCTGCGCCTGCCGCGCCCGCGAATACGACGGGAGCGGCTTTGCCCACCTTGCCCCAATCGCGCACGAGCGAGGCATCCGCGTGCCGCTTCATGAAATTGTCGACTGGCTTGTCCAGCAGGGCGCTTGCGAGAACCGCGCCTCCGCCCAGCATCGTACGCTTGGCCCACTGGGGCAACGTCGGCGTCGTGGACATCGACTGCTCCAAGCGCCAGCGGAACTCGGGCCACGGATTGGTCATCGGGTGGGCCGGCGGATTCACCGCAGGGAGGCTCTGCTCGTCGCGGCGTTCGGCGAAGTTGCCGAGACCGTCGTAGCTCGTCATGTCACGACGCGGCTGTTCCATCAGATCGTACAAGTCGCCAGGGCTGGACACCATCTGCCCGACGTCGCGCGTCCAGGGAGACAGTGCGACACTTGCCGTGTTCTGGCTGTCCGCCGGCAGCATGATGTTCAATGGTACCGACAGGAACACACCCTTGTCGTTATACGGCTTTTCAGGCGTGCCAGGATTCGTGATGTCCTTGCCGTTGGTGTGCGAGTACCACGCACCGATCTCGACACCAGACGGGAAGCGGCGCTTGAATTCGAGCCGCACGCCGTCGTCCTTGGCGAGGAAGCGCCCGACGCGCGCCGTCGCCGTCACGTCGTAGGGCAGCTTGTAGTGGAGGGCGGCAAGGGCGCTCACGGTCCGGTAATCGCGCTGGTCGAACCAGCCTTTGACTCCGCGTTGCTGAAGTGCGTCGGCGGTCAGGTCGGTGGCCCAACGGCTGTCCTTCGGCAGATACAACACCTGGCCGCCGACACCGCGGAACATCTCTTCGTACAGGCCACCGGAGATGCGCGCGTAGACGCGCTCATCCAGCATGGCGTACTTGTTGAGCAGCAGGCGGTTCAGTTTGATGCGGCCGCCACGTTTATAGTCGGCGATGTCGGTGCGCACATGAGGCAGGAGACTGTTCGACGGCTGGGTGACCCCGGTGACGTTCTGGAGCGCCGTCAATTTCAGATCGCTGTTCAGGTACAGGCTGTCGGCCAGGCGCCGGTCATAGGTGGCATCGCCCCAGAATTCGTAGCGTAAGAAGCCACTGGGATCGTTGAAGAAGAACGACATCTTGGGAACCAGCCTGAAGCGGTTCGCCTCCTTGTCTTCGGATGCGACCTGCACCAGGTTGCCCTCGCGTCCCATCTGCATGGACAAGCCGTCGTCCTGGTCACGCACCGCAGCGATCAGCCCGAGGTCGTCGCCAATCGTGTCAGACGGCTGGGCATAGCGCACACTGACCGATTGCAGGAACTCATCGCGGGCAACCAGGCCGGTCAGGTAATCGCTCAAGCGTTGAAGATCACGAAATTCATACGTCGCGATTGGTTGCTCGAGCTTCGTGTACGTGACTTCGATCTTCTCGGTGCCTTCGGGAGCGAAGGCCAGTGCCGTGCGTACGGCACGCCCAACCGCACGGCCCAAATTCGAGATGCGGTTATTCGTGAGGACAAGTTTCAGCGTGGTGGCGTCCAGCTCGACGCGGACGTTCCTGAAGTCTTGTTTGACCAGCGCTTGCGCCAGCTCGGTGCCATGCACGCCATTTTTCTGCCATTCGTCGGCCGACACGCGCGCGGGTGCATCCTTCGGATTGAATGGCGCCGGTTCGTAGACCTTCGGAACGAATTCACGCTCGGCAAAGGGAATGCTCAAATACGTATTGAAACTGAAGTGGTCGCGCTGGCGTGCGACCTGTGCGCCAAGCCATCCCCAGCGATATTCGAGGCCGACCGCGGGACCTTTCCGCCGACTGTCGGCACCGGTCTCATTGGCCCGGAAGTCGTGTTTGTAGTCGTTCGCATCGTATTCCGCGACCACGGCCCATCCGGGCGTGGCGACGGGGGCCCAGCGCATCCCGGCAAACAACCCGTTGGGTCGCGTGCGCCCGTACCCGACGCTTGCTTCCACGTTGCGGGTGGTGCCGAAGCTCTTCGATGCAACGAGGTATTCTCCCTTGAATAGCCGCGTTCCTTGGATATCGTTCGAGCCGAATGAGAGCGCTGGCAGGCTCTCTGTCTCGTCGAACAGGCGCAGTTTCAACCCGACCTGCTTGTCCTTGTAACGCCCGTAATTGCTACCGTAAGCGCCACTGACGTTCGTGAAGCCCGCAATGCCACTGATGCTTTCGTAGCGGGCGACCATTTGCAGAAAGGGCAGGAGGGTCGCGGATAACCAGACCGGCGTGTAGGGCTGGTCGTGACCGATACCCAGGCTCGTCGTGCCGTCGGCTTCGACCCAGGCACTCGGCATGTTGATATACCCCGACTCTCCTTGAATTGTCGGTGTTGCCGCACAGGCATTGGCGACGTCAAGGAGGAGTAATCCGTACAAGGACAGCTTAAACGGCAATCGGGAAGTGCGCTCGGACATCGGGATTCAAAAAATGTAGATGCTATTCAAAGAAATTTCACCGGTTCAGTTGCGAGCTGAAGTCAACGGCACGGTCGCGCTTGAACAGGGCGGACGGGCGGATACTGCTCGGTGCAACGCAGTGCAGCATCCTAAGATGAAATTGTCTCGCGGGAAATTACGATTTGGTCATGTCTTGTGGCTCGATCGCACAGTTAATCTGTTCAATGAGTCGCATACAACGATGGCCGCGTCGGGCGGCCATTATGATCAATACGAACTTGATCGGGTCAGGGCGCCTTTGGCGCATTATTGCGCTTTGCGACACCCTTGTCGCCGGTCTGCCGGCGTTGCACATACCATTTTCTTGCCGCCTTGGTGTAGCGGATCAGGGCCTCGTTCATGGCGTTATACCTGCCGTGAAACTTCAGCAGCAGGGCGGTCAGACTGCGCGAACGGTGCAGTAGGACATGGCCACGTGACTTCAGCACGTGGGTTGAGCGGAATTCGGCATTGGGCGTACCGTAGCCGTAGTCGATCAATTGGAAGGCGGAATTGGCCATTACATCCAGCACTGCAAGGTGGACTGCGCTCGTCCCCACCGATAAGGGCATGTACTTCTGTTGACACACGATTTTGTGGATGTGCCAGACGGACGATGAGCGTGACCCGAGCACGAACGCAACGTCTTCATCGCCGCAGCGGATCACATAGGACAGCAGCAGGCCATGACGCGCGAGGTTGTCCAGGCGTAGCGCCTCGGTGTCACGCGGCTTGACCACGGCTCCCTCAGTGTCGGCCATCGCGTCGAGGAGCGTCGCGACTTCGTCGGGTTGCTCGATGCGCAGTACTTGTAGGGCGCCTGCCGCTGCCGTCAGCAAGCGGATCTGGCGCGACAGGTTGTAGCGTTTCTTGGCACTGAATTTTTGCAGATAGGCGTCGATGCTATCCGGCAGTGGCTGCGTGTGGCACTGACGCCATCCATCCAGGACATAGGCCGATACACCTGCGCAACGAGGCGGCGCAGCGCCAATTTCTTCCGGCATCGCTTGCATGTAGAGTACTTCGCACTTCGCATATCGGGCGAGCAGTTGCTCCACGACGAACTCGGTGAGCCCTTCCTCCGTCGGGTCCAGCAGCGGCACGCTGCCAAGGAGCTGACAAGCGCGCATCGTCCGCTTGAACAGCGATAGCGGACCGAGGCGGAAGTCGAGGTCGCGCCCGAGCGTACGGACCGGGACACACCCGACGATGGAGCCATCGACTCTGCGGCGGATGATGAACAGTTCATAACTAGCCTGCGTCCCCTGAGTCGTGTCGATCAGGTGGCGAAAGAACTGAGGGGATTGATAAAGTGTTTCGGGGCCGGTCGCCGCGTGAAGCATCCGATACCACGCATCTAGGATATCCGGCCGGTCGTAGTAGGCGGTCGCAGCGTTTAGTTCGTATCGCTCACCGTCCCACGTCGTGCCGGCGCTTAAGGCTGCGTGTCCAGGTGTCGGCCGGTCCGTTCCTCCAGCCATCTCGCGGAACGACAGCGGACTCTTTCGCAGGGGCCAATATGTCACGCCCCACCGTTCAGCAGCGCAGCCAGACTTCACGGTCAGGATGGGCTTGAGGTTCTTCATCGATACTTTCGCAATCAACGGATCAAATTGAAGGGCGATCGTATATGAACGCATCTCCTGGAACCATGAAGCTTGCAAAAATGTAATCTCGCGACAGAAATATGGATGAATTGGACGACTACTTGCCTGGGGGAAGCAAGTGCGGATACGCCACTGCAGTGCCGTTCCGGTTGGCATACTCGCAGTGGCGCAGGGATTCTCAGAACAGGCCAGGAAGCACAGCCGTACCTTCGGACTTCACCGAATTCAGCAAGCCAGGATCGATGCCAAGCGCTTTGACGATCGTGGGCGCGACTTGCGTGGTAACCACCGCAGTACCGATTGCCTGCTTGGACAGCGTCGGGAACGACACGAGCAGGGCGACATTCGTATCGTTGGGTGCCGCCCCGCCGTGCTCGGCATCCTTTTTTCCGGACTTCGAATAGATCACCCCGGCGTTTGGCTGGACCATGATGTCCGGCGTCCGCTCCTTGGCAGGGTCGCCGAAGCGACCGTCCGCCTTCAGGTCGATCACGCCGCTGCCGGGATCCGTGCCGGCACAGATTCCCGAATTCGTCTGTCCGGCAACGATAATCTTCGACGTCGGGTCCACGATCGGGCAGCCAAGGTTGGCCTTGAGCGCCGCGATGGCTGAGGCGCGTGCTGCGTCGCTTTGGTCGTTGAGCCAGATGAAGGCGACATCGTCTTCTGTGAACTGCCCTGTACCCAGGAAGTTGCCAGTGACGGCATCGGTACTAGAACCGATATTGCTGTTCGCCCCGAGATTGGCCGCGGCCAGCGTAGAGCCGACCGTATCTCCGATCTTGCGCAGCGCCGAACGGTCGACTGGCGTCTGCCCGTGCTTGGCGCTAATAATGATCAGGGTGCTGCCAAGGAGGCTCTGTTTATTGAGCTCGGCCTTAATCTGTCCGATTTCGCCGTCCAGGAAGGCAATGGCGTCGGCCGTCAGCGCATTGGGCGTGAAGTTGGCATCCTTGTAACCGCCCCCGTTTGCATTGAGTGCTTTCTGGGCAACGCTGAGGGTCTGGTAGTTTGTGCCGAACAATGTTGGC
>NZ_JANUGW010000046.1 GCF_024753285.1 Massilia pinisoli
TGTATTCGGTACTGCCTTGCTGCGTTTGCGAAGCGTTGTGTTCGTCAGCAGCAGAGAAGCGAGATTATGCAGTAATGCGCGGCCGTCGTCAACAGCTTTTTCGCATCACCGCGACGCGGAATTCGGCGTCGCGGCTACGGCACGGCATGCTCGCGCAACCACGCCAGCGCACGCGGCGCCGCGCTTAGTATCGAGAGATGTCCGTCCTCGGGTTGCAGCCACAACGCGGCCGCTGGGCAATGTCGCGCCAGCCACTCGCCGTGACTGCTCGGCACCATGCGGTCCTGGCCGCCATGCAGCAAGAGCACCGGCCGCGTAATCTGCCCACAGTCGAACCCCCAGGGCGTCACGTAGGCCACGTCGTCGTCGACCAGCCCGCCCGGGCCATTGATCAGCGCCGGCCCGACCACGCTGTCGAACCAGGACCACGGTCCCGCCAGCGCGACCCAATCGGCCTCGGTGAACAGCGCACGGTCGAATTCCGGATGCGCGGCCTCGTGAGCGGCCTTGGCCGCCCGTCCCGCGCGCGCCGCGCGCAGGCCCGCCGCGCCGGACGGCCGCATGCCGGCAAACCAGTCAAGTCCTTCCGCATCGAACGGTGCAAGCCCGGCCATGCTGGCGACGGCCAGTACCCGCTCGGGAAGCAGCGCCGCGCACGCCAGCGCATGCGGACCGCCGCCGGAGTGCCCCATGACGGCAAACCGGTCGATGCCGAGACGGTCCGCGATACGAACGACGTCGTGGGCCGCCGATGCGACGTTGCGGCCTTCGTGCGGCGTCGAACCTCCGTAGCCGGGCCGATCGTAACCGAGCCAACGCAGGCCCAGGCGGGCGGCGTCGGCGAACAACGGCTCGGGCGGCCGGCCGATGTTCGGTGTACCGTGCAGCCAGAAAACGGGCAGGCTGCCGTCATCGGACGGCCCCTGGTCATAGAAATGCAGCGTGCGACCGTCGTCCAGAACCAGGTCCGCTTCGATCATCGAGTTCTCCTAGGGCTGGGCCGCAACAGGCTGGCGGCGCAACTGCTCCGCGTCCTTCAGCGGCGGCGCGCCAAACAGGCGGCGGTACTCGCGGCTGAACTGCGACGGGCTTTCGTACCCGACTTCATACGCCACGCTGGCCGCCTCGACGTCGCCGCTCATCAGCATCTTGCGCGCCTCCAGCAGACGGACCTGCTTCTGGTACTGCAAAGGGCTCATCACCGTCGCGGCCTTGAAGCGGCGATGCAGCACGGAGGGACTCATGTGCACCGTGCGCGCCAGTGCGTCGATGCTCAGCGGCTCGTTGTAATGCGTGCGGATCCAGTGGATCGCGTCGCCCACCGCGCGTTCGCGCTGCCCGCCGACCGCGCCGCGGCTCATCGTCGCGCCGCCGGGCGCCGTCACGAGGTGATAGATCAGCTCCTGTTTGAGCAGGCGCCCCAGCACGGGCACGTCGCGCGGTCGCTCGAGCAGCCGCAGGAAGCGCACGAAGACGTCGAGCATGGCCTCGTCCGCGCGTTCGACCGTGACCACGGGCGGGTCGGCGTCGCCGCCCGCCAGCTGCAGCCGCATCTCCAGCACGAAGGCCGCCACCTCTTTCGGATCGACGTCGACGCGGATGCCGTAATACGGCGCCGCCTCACTCGCGCGCGTCACCTGGCCGGACACGGGCATCGCCATCCCCGCCTGCACATAACATCCGGGCCCGTAGCGCAGCACCTGCTGGCCGACGAGCATCTCCTTCTCGCCCTGCACGAGCAGGCAGACGGATGGCGACAGGATGCCGCGTCCCGCCGGCGTCGGCGCGGGCCGCCGCACGAGCCAGAGCCACGGCAGATCGGTGGCGAGGTCCAGCGAACCTGCACCGGCGCCTCGCATCGCTTTCTCGACCAGGCCGCGCAACCGGTCGAGGGCGTGCAGTTCAGAGTCGTTTGTCATGGCCCATGATGGCTTTGGGTTCGAGATAGGTGTCCAGGCCGAAGACGCCGAATTCGCGTCCCAGGCCGGACTGCTTGAAGCCGCCGAACGGGGCCTCCGGTGCATCATACAATCCATTCACGAACACGCGCCCGGCCTGGATCTCCGCCGCCACGCGGTTCGCGCGCGCGAGGTCGGCACCGAACACATAGGCGTGCAGTCCATACGGCGTATCGTTGGCGATGCCGATCGCGTCGTCGTCGTCGCGGTACGGAATGATGGACAGCACAGGGCCGAAGATTTCCTCGCGCGCGATGGTCATATCGTTGCGGACATCGCCGAACACGGTGGGTCGCACGAAATAGCCGCGCTCGAGGCCATCCGGCCGACCCGGACCGCCGGTCAGCAAGGTCGCACCTTCCTCGATGCCTTTGCGGATGTATGCCTGCACCCGCTCGTACTGCGTGCGCGTGACCATCGGGCCCACGTTCACGCGCGGATCGCGGGTCGGGCCGACGACGAGGTCGCGGAACGCCCGCACCGCCAGCTCGTGCGCTTCGCCGACGCGATGCCGCGGCACCAGCAGGCGCGACCCCGCGATGCACGCCTGGCCGCTGTTCATCACCGCGGCCTGCGCCGCCAGCGGCATCGCCTTGGCGAAGTCGGCATCGTCGAGCAGGACCGTCGGCGATTTGCCGCCCAGTTCCAACGTCACGCGCTTCATCGTGTCGACGGCGCCGCGCGCGATGGCCTTGCCCACCGCGGTCGATCCCGTGAACGAGATCTTGGCGATGTCGGGATGGCGCGTGATCTCCGCGCCGACCACGTCGCCACGGCCCGTGACGATGTTGAAGAGACCGGGCGGCAGCCCCGCGCCGTGCATCACGCGGGTGATGAGTTCCGTCTGCGCGGCACTCAGCTCGCTCGGCTTGATGACGGACGTGCTGCCGGCGGCAATCGCCATCGCCAGCTTGCTCGCGATGAAACCGATGCTCGCATTCCACGGCGTGATCATGCCGACGACGCCGTGCGGCACCATCGTCACGCGCGCCCCGCCGACCTCGCGCTCGAACGGGTACTCGGCCAGCAGGCGGCGCGCGATCCCGAACGATGCCGCGGCGCGGCGCGCGGTACCCGTCGCCATCGCCATCGTGCCGCCATATTCCGCGACGATCACGTCGACGAGGTCCCGTTCGGCGGCGGCCGCGGCATCGTGCAGGCGCTGCAGCCACGCCATGCGCCGCTCGCGGGTCGTGCGCGACACGGCCGGATACGCCGCCTTCGCCGCGGCGATCGCGCGCTGCGCGTCGACGGCGTCGGCCAGGATCACGGTGGTCGTTTCGCGCTCGGTGGCCGGGTCGAGCAGCACGAGCGGCTCGCGTCCGTGCGGGGTGACGAACTGGCCGTCGATGTAGATGGTGGCTATGGACTTCATGGCTGGACTCCTCGTGAACGATGCATCCATCATAGGAGTCCGCATGCTTGCAGCGGTAGCAGGATACTGACGAAGGATTGCCTGATCCTGCCGATCGCGCGCGGATCAGGCAGCGGGGCCGGCGTGCACCAATTCCTCGAATGCCCGGGCCGCGCGGCTGCGATAACGCTGGCGGTGGCGCAGCAGGAAGAAATCGCGCGGCGGCAGCGTCACGCACACCTTGGCGAGCAGACCGGCCGCGATGTACGGCGCCGCCACCAGTTCGGACAATGCCGCCACGTCGCTGCCGCTCATGACGGCCGCGCGCACGGCTTCGTTGGACGGCAAGGTCAATGCGATGTGCAGCGCGGCCAGGTCCACGCCCTGCGCCACCAGCATCTCTTCGAGCACGGAGCGCGTGCCCGATCCGGGTTCGCGCATGATCCAGTGCGCCGCCTGCAGATCGCCCGCCGTCAGCTTGCGCTTGCGCGCCCACGGGTGCGCGGGCGCGACGACGATCGCCATGCGGTCCTGCCCGATGCTGTCGACGGCGAGCGCCGCGTCGTCGACGGCACCCTCCACGAGACCGAGATCGGCCGCACCGTCGCGCACCGCGTCCGCCACGGATTGCGTATTGCCGACGTCGAGCCGCACCTCGATCTGCGGATGCGTCGCGCGAAAGCGCACCAGCAACGGCGGGAGCCAGTAGCTGGCGATCGTCTGGCTGGCCTGCAATGCGAGCGCACCGCGCGCGAGACCCGCCAGTTCGACCAGCACTCGTTCCGCGCCGGCGGCGCGGGCCAACGTGGCGCGCGCTTCGTCGAGGAAGACGCGTCCCGCCGCATTGACTTCGATGCGCCGCCCCACGCGATCGAACAAGGGCGTGCCGTAGCGCTCTTCCAGCGCGCGGATCGACGCGCTGACGGCGGACGGTGTCAAGGCAAGGACGTCCGCGGCCTGCGTCAGATGCTGGCGTTCGGCGACGGCGACGAAGATACGGAGCTGGTCGAGAGTCATTATTCGATTTTATTGCATGAATCGTGCGCAATTTTAAGATGGACCGAACGGTCTTGTCGAGCCGATACTGCGGGCTCGATCAAGGAAACACGACATGCACCATAAAATCCTCCCGCTGGTACCTGGCCTGTGCCTCAGCGCTGCCGTCACGGGCGCTGCCGTCGTGCTGGAACGGGCCGAGACCGCGCTCTTCGGCCGCGCATGGCTGGAGAGTCTCGTGCTCGCGATCGTGCTGGGGAGCGTCGTGCGCACGGTGATGCCGATTCCCGCCGCGTGCAACGCCGGCGTGCGCTTTTCGGCGAAGGTCGTGCTCGAGGTGGCGGTGCTGCTGCTCGGCGCGTCCGTCAGTGCCGGCGCGATCGTCGCGCAAGGCTTGCCGCTGCTGGGCGGGATCGCCGTCGCCGTCGTGCTGGCGATCGCGTTCAGCTACGCTGTCGGCAGGCTGCTGCGGTTGCCGCACGAGCTCGCCGTGCTGGTCGCGTGCGGGAATTCGATCTGCGGGAACTCGGCCATCGCGGCCGTCGCACCCGTCATCGATGCGGACGGCGAAGACGTCGCCTCGTCGATCGCCTTCACCGCGGTGCTGGGTGTCGCCGTCGTGCTGGCGCTACCGCTGCTCGACCGGATCCTTGTCCTGACGCCGCTCCAGTACGGCGTCTTCGCCGGCATGACCGTGTATGCCGTGCCGCAGGTGCTGGCCGCGGCGGCGCCGGTATCGCAAATCAGTCTGCAGATCGGCACGCTCGTGAAATTGGTGCGCGTGCTGATGCTCGGCCCTGTCGTGCTTGGGCTGTCGTTATTGCGGCGCCGCGGCGGGCGGACGCAATCGCTGCCAGTCGCGCAACTCGTCCCGTGGTTCATCGTCGGCTTCCTCGTCCTGATGACGTTGCGCTCCGCCGGCGCGTTGCCGCACGCGGTGCTCGGCCCCGCGCATGCCGCGTCCGGATGGCTGACCAGCATGTCGATGGCGGCGCTCGGCCTCGGCGTCGACGCGCGCGCTGTCTTGCGCGCGGGCGGCAAGGTCACGACGACCGTCGTCGTGTCGCTGGTGGGGCTCGGTGTGATCAGCTGGGGGTTGATCGTCCTGGTGGGGATCCGCTGATACACTGGGTCTTTACTCATCGACCACAGCGGAGCCCGCATGCAGCAATCCATCGTCCATATCGCCCTGGTGGTACGGGATTACGACGAAGCCATCGACTTCTACGTCAACAAGCTGGGTTTCGACCTGCTGGACGACACGTACCAACCCGTGCAGGACAAGCGCTGGGTCGTGGTCGCGCCGGCGGGCGGGGCCGGCACCACGTTGCTGCTGGCGAAAGCGTCGACACCCGAACAACAACCGTTCATCGGCAACCAGGCGGGCGGCCGTGTTTTCCTGTTCTTGAATACCGACGATTTCTGGCGCGATTACGAGCGCTTGCGCAGCCAGGGCGTGACGTTCGTGCGCGAGCCCAAGGAAGAGGATTACGGCACGGTCGCTGTATTCACAGACCTGTACGGGAATTTATGGGATTTGCTGCAGTTGCGAGCCGGGCATCCGATTGCGCGGCGTGTGGGCAAGTAGAAAGCAAAAAGCCCGCTCAGACTGAACTGAGCGGGCTTTTCT
>NZ_JANUGW010000047.1 GCF_024753285.1 Massilia pinisoli
GCAATCGTTCCAACCATAATCGACTAACCATTGCTCGATCGAAATCGAAGCGAGGAGAACATGTCATCTATTGATAAAAATTGTCTTCCTCAATATGACGGCGGGACAGCGTATTCTGGGGCGTTGGTATTCTTCGACCCCAACACCCCTACTTGGACGTCGGGTTGGCGTCAGAGTTACGGTGATTTGTTCCCAAGCTTGCGGTTCTTCGTGGGCGATGCTTTTGGGCTTTTATTCGGACTGGATTCGAGTGACAAAGTATGCATATTTTGCGGTGAGACAGCCGAAGTCGAGCCGCTTGGAATTGATGAACGCAGGTTCTATGGAATCATCTCCGAAGACCCAGATGGAACGGTTCACAAATCCTTTTTTGATGAAGCCACGCATGCCATCGGCACTCTAAAGGCTGATCAAATTTTTGCATTCAAGGTAGAAATGGCGCTGGGCGGAAAATTGGCTATCGACAATCTATACATTACAGATCGTATCGAACACATGCGTGCCTTAGGTAAAATTGCTTGCCAAATCCATCGTGATCCAACTGGAACTTCATACGAAGTATCTCGGGCCGGGTGAACGTCTGCAATGGGTCGGGAGTCGTCTTTCGCGACAGGCCGGAGCGTCCTGGAGCGGTCAGTCAACGGATTCGGAGGTCAAACTCAAACATCGAAATGGGCTATTTGCGAACAATTACAATTACCGTTATTTATCTGCCAATTGCTTTATATCTAGGAATTACGATATGGCGCGGGCTGCTCACAGGGAGAATCGCTCACACCGATAGTTCGAGTTTCTGTGAAAGAACCAAAAACCCTTTTGGTTTTTTGGCATTAATTGCACTATTCTTGGCTTTTGCGTTGTCGGCAATAGCTGCATGTGTAAGCGCTTGGTGGAATCTTTTCCGATGACCGCCTCTGGTCGGTTGCGGTCAGTCGTGACACTCCGTGACTTTTGCTCGACATCAACCTGCTATGCTGTCGCGAACAGCCGAGTACGGCCAAGAGCGGACGCCGAAGAATAAGGAAAGCAATGATTTATCTCGACTGTTCGGGCGTGCATTTTGGTTCGAAGCTCGATGAAAAACATCTGTTTGAGTGGGCGATGGAGATTCCCGGTGTCCTTCGCTGGGAACAAGATACCTTGGTGGTCAGAACGAACTTATCGCAGGCGTCCCTTAGAGACTTGTTAGCTTTGTTCAGTCGCTATCAAATACCGATGGCTCAACTTGCTCAATTCAGAACGACCAGGAACGAAGGCTGGTTTGCCGCACCAAAGATGTATTGGCACAGCCGCGTGTTCGGTAAGCTTGTGCGCTAACAGCGGCGGCTGCTCGAGGTTTGCTTCAGCGCAGTTGCACCCCTTCGTTGGTAGACTTCTCTCGGCCAGGAACAGTCATTCTTCATTTGCAAATATAGTCGAGGCATCCGGCAATGACACGTCAGGTATTAATCTTAATGCGAGTCACAGCGTGTGGCTCTATTGTGCTGCTTCTGCTTGCATGTATTGCGGAATGGAATTTTTCTGCCCTTTTAGCGCCCGAAGCGAGTAGCTACCAGGCTGACTATCCTGACGCGCTAAGAAGTGGTCTTAGCCCATCGTATGCATTAGGAAATCTGTTGCTAATAGCTGGATTTGTATTGGCGGTAAGCGGCGTTGTCCTAGTTTGTCTGTCTAGGCGACGCGGTATCATACCCCTTGCGGCTTGCGCGCCGGCTATGGCGTTAGGAGCATCATTATTCGAATATGGGCCAACTTATCCGAGTATAGAACCGACCTACGTCATCATCTTGTGGTGCAGCGCGGCAGCAGCATGGGCGAGTGCCCTTACGCTTGCGCTCGTCTTCTTCAAAACCGAAAAGCTCGATTTTGACGTGCATAAGCTGACTTAGCATTGTCCGCTTTGGGTCGGTCTCGGCCGTTCGCCGGCGGTCGGCCCATGCGCCCTGCCGCCGCCGTGCGGCATTTTTACTTCCCAAGATGGGGCACTTTTTCTTCAACGGACGGTCATGGACCGTCATACCAGCAGCGATTGACGCCAGTCCGACACAGGGTAGCTGAAACGTCATCATGACCTTTGGTGACTGTTGCTACTTTGCAACTTTAGCGCAGTAGGATCGTCTGGATGAAGATCGCGAAGCGTTTTGGCTGACAGCAAGCGAAGATGCTTTGATTTGTAATGTACAGGCCACATACCGCAGGCTACAATACAGTTGCCAATGTACAACAACAATTATCACATGAATAACGTGAAGAAGCTTACAGCAGCGGCGGCAAGACATGTAACCTACGTCGGCATCACCGTCTGTTCTTTCCTTTGTCTTAACTGGATAAACGAACTGCTGTTCTCTCGGCTTGATGTAACTACTGGAGCCAATTGGGTATTTTTGCCCGCTGGCGTTCGCCTACTATCCACCTTGTTCTTTGGGCTTGCTGGTCTCGAAGGAATGTTTCTGGTAGGTGTCTACCTCAATTTTCATCATTTCATGTTTCGCAGCGACTATCGCTCGTGGAGTGGCGCTGTAGCAGGTTCGCTCGGGCCCTACCTTGCTTCCCTATTTGCCATACATTGGTTCATGTTGAAGAGAGACCTAGAGGGCTTAAACCTTCGAAGGTTACTGTTCACAGGGCTACTATGTGGTTTTATAAGTCCCATTTTTCACCAAGCGTTTATGTGGGTCTTAACGGGAACCGTGGATTGGGCAACGCTAGCGGCGATGATTGTCGGCGATACTACTGGCATTCTCATCGTGTTGGTCTTGGCAAAGGGCGCAATCACATACAACGACCGTTACAATGTTGCTTGGCATCTCGCTCGGCGCTGGCCGTTTGCTCGCTCTTCTGCTAACCGATCCATACAAACAAACCGGCTGCAAAAGTAATCACCATCCTGGCTTGCGGCCAGTAGTCGTCCGTTGAAGAAAAAGTGCCCCATCTTGGGAAGTAAAAATGCCGCACGGCGGCGGCAGGGCGCTTGGGCCGACCGCCGGCGAACGGCCGAGACCGACCCATAGCAGACGGACACCAAGGCGCAAGGCTCCGTTAAGTGTCTGATGGTTCATTTTGAGAACGACGCGTAAACAGCCCACTTAGGATCATGCACAGCCATACATTGCACGTCGTGAGATGTAGTTTCGCTCCTCAGCTTTTCATGAATACTAGCGACAGAGTCACCATTCTTGATGTAAAAAACAAACTCCTTAAAGGTGCCGGTTGTGATCGAAAGCACGTGAATAGCTGGACCTGATGACTTCAGATAGGAAAGAATCTTGTTCTCCATCTGATTTAGTGCAAAGTTCTCGAATGCGTCAGGCACTCCACCGGGAGAGGGTTGATTTAGCGGTATCGCAAAGCCCACACGTATTCCCAATGACGGATGCTTCGCCCAACGCTTTGCAGTTGTGTTGATTCTGACCAGCATCGAACCATCAGTTGCCGGTGCTTCCATTACCGACCACAAATCGCCGTCTTCGTTTAGATCATCGATCGGTAGGTGTTTCTTAAAGGGCCACATAGATAACTATTCAGATAACTATTCGTAAATATTTTGTGCATGAAGGCAGGGACTACAGGTCTCGCCCTGCATTCATTCTACGGCA
>NZ_JANUGW010000048.1 GCF_024753285.1 Massilia pinisoli
CCGCTATTCCCGAACGAGGAAAACCCGTTCCCGTGGATGAGCGAGATGATCGACCTGAAGAAGGAACGCAACTTCTTCGAGACGCGCGTGACCGAGTACCAGACCGGTGGCGCTTTAACGTGGGATTAGCTCAGATAAGTCAGCGGCCTCGATTGTGGACTTTTCCGAGGACCTCGCTTGCTAGCTTGTCAACAGGATCGTTTTGGCGTACTCTTTTCAAAATCTGCCTCTGAACGGAACATATAAGGGACGTAAAACGAATGGCAAAGGCGCCCTACATCGAAGAAGGCAGACTACGACACCTGTTCAAAGTCGCCGCTATCTCTGGCGAATCTCCCTTGCGCAACGTGGCCTTACTTACGACCGTGTATGGCACTGGCATGATGCTGACAGAAATCGCCAGGTTGCCAGTTCGCGCATACCTGAACCGAGACGGATCAATCCGCGTAAAGTCATGCGTAGACGCTCGTATCGCATACAACGGTAAGGAGCGGCCGGTTTATTGGTCCAATGCCAAAGTGACGAATGCGATCGACGCCTACGTGACCTACCGTGCTGCCCATCGGCAAGGCAGCACTCCTACGGCTACCGCTTATCGCGGCCTGGACCCGGACGGTCCTCTCTTCCTGACCGGCGACGGTGCACCGTACAAACTGATCGAGAGGCGTACGAACTGCGGCACGCCAAGCTATTCGTGCGATTCGCTTAGCCAGCACTTTCGCAAGCTGCACCTTCAGGCCGGCATCGAGGGCGCCAGTGCAATGTCAGGGCGTCGCACTTTCGCTGTGCGCTTGGCGAACAACGGCTATGACCTTCGTCACATCAACGAGCTGCTAGGTCATGAAACGTTGACGGCCACAAAGCGTCTTATTGACGCTAATCCGGTACGCCTCGGAGCGATTGTCGCGAAGGTCATTTGATGTCGAAATGGAAACGTTCGACGTGTAAGTGGGTTAAAAGATGCCTGAGGTTTCTAAAGATCTAATTGTCCTTTTGCAATATCTCTTGCCTGGTTTTTTGGTGGCCTGGATATGTTTCGGAGTGACTTCTCATCAAAAGCCTTCTCAATTCGAACGCGTCGTACAGGCGTTGATATATTCCCTCTTTGTCCATTTTGTAGTGTCCGCCGAGAGATTGGCTGCAATAAAAATTGGTAGATGGCGAGTATTGGGGTTGTGGGATAGCGAGAGCGATCTATTTGCTTCGCTTGTGACGGCGATTATATTGGGCACGGTATTCTCCTATTTAATAAATTCTGATCGTCTACACAGAAATCTTCGGAAGTTTGGGATCTCTACCCGAAGTAGCCACCCTTCTGAATGGTGTACGGCATTTGATACAAAAAAATATTGGATTGTTGTCCATCTCAAAGACGATCGTCGCATTTACGGATGGCCGCACATTTGGCCATCGGATCCAACCAAAGGCCATATTATGATAGTTCATGCGTCGTGGTTGGCAAATGAGCCCGGTTCAGAAAATAATACGACGGATGAAAACTCTACTTCTCAACAGGACATGCAGATTCTGATTGATGTTGTAGATATAAAGTGGGTTGAATTTGTTGTAAATCCGGAGGAAACTAATGGCATCGAAACCACAACCAACACAAACACCACCTCATCCAACGATGCCCTCCAGCGGGCGGCGTGATCAGGCAAATATAAACCCGGGGCCTACCTATCAAAAGCCACCACCACCACCGCCACCACCGAAGGGAAAATAAGGACATTGGTGGCGCTCGCATTAGTAGATATTGGTTAGGGGCCCAGATAACCAAGCTTAGAAGTAAGAAAAATAACCTTGCACCGATATGTGCTCTGGTACGTCAAAAGCCAAACGAGGGAAAAATGGATGGCAAAACTTTGCAATTGGAATTGACATCATTTCCGAAGCGCTTAAAGCAACTGCGAGATCAGTACAGCGATCAGGCTGATAGTGCTCGGTATGTGGAAGTCGAGGATAAGGCGCGCCGAGCATATACTCAGCTTGGCCACGCACAAGATAGCCTAGAAAACCTCGCTATTGAGCTAGCACGGGCGGAAAAGCACATAACTGCTCTGGTAAAATCGGAGCGTAGCTTCAACGCTAAGCGCAAGAAAAACGGAGAGGAAGAACTTACAACTTGCCACATGGTACTCCGCGACTTTTCCGCATCCAATCTATCCAAGCTCAAATAGATCGGAAAAGGTCATGATTCGCGATCCTTATGCTGTGTTTGCTGACTTCGGAGCGTTCCAACGCTTCAAGCAAATGAACAACGGTGCGCGATCGACATCATGGTCTCGTGGGCGAGAAATTGAACTCGGCGCCGCGCTGCGATATGAACTAGGCTCCGATGCAGTAGCCCAGCTTGAGGCGTGGAAATTGATATCACCAAAGCAATCACCTGAAGATGAGTGCATCGCGATCATCAAACGTGCGCTCATCGAGATGGGCGATAGGGACGTGCCGCAAACCTTGCCTGCAGATGGATCGTGGCTTTGAGACGGGAAAAACTGTGACGACGATGACCGACAACGTGTCCGCAGCGCGGCGCTGGCGACAACAGTGGGGCTATGTCGGCCGACGCGGGGTTGTGGTGCTGTTCGACGGCGAAGTGCAAAGCTGGGTCAACAAACTGCGGAACCCGGAGAACTGGCAGCCTGGTTGCGTTGCCGTGGATGAAAATGGAAAGATCTGGACCACTGTTGCCGGCACCGCATCGACAGGCGCCTTGATGTGGCTTCCGAACGAGCCGATCCCAGATTGACGAAAAACGCAATAAATCGTTTAGATAATATGTGACGAGTCACGAGAAGGAAAAGCACCGCGTGCGCCCGACGACGGCCGGCTGCCTGAGAGAAGGACAGTAGATGATCGATTACAGCAAGGGCCGGTCACGGTCAAGGATATGAGCGGCAGAATGGTGGGGTGCATCGATAACGACGAGTTCGCCGGCGCAAAGCTGCTCTTCCGGATCGACGGGGCCGAGGTTTACGAACTGGTTGGGGCCGGGGGCCTGATCGGCTTTATCCAGCGTAACGGGACCGTCGCGTCGCCACGCGGACAAGCGTTGTAC
>NZ_JANUGW010000049.1 GCF_024753285.1 Massilia pinisoli
CATATGGTAGGAGAGCGTTCCGTAAGCCTGAGAAGGTGTCTTGTAAAGGATGCTGGAGGTATCGGAAGTGCGAATGCTGACATGAGTAGCGATAAAGAGGGTGAAAAGCCCTCTCGCCGAAAGCCCAAGGTTTCCTGTTCAACGTTCATCGGAGCAGGGTGAGTCGGCCCCTAAGGCGAGGCAGAGATGCGTAGCTGATGGGAAGCAGGTTAATATTCCTGCACCGTCGTATGATGCGATGGGGGGACGGATCGCGGAAGGTTGTCCAACTGTTGGAATAGTTGGTTTTTGACTCATAGAAGGCGCTTAGGCAAATCCGGGCGCATAATTCAAGGGGTCGAGACGGGTGCCCATGTGGCACGAAGCAATCGGAAGTGGTTCCAAGAAAAGCCTCTAAGCTTCAGTCATACGAGACCGTACCGCAAACCGACACAGGTGGGCGAGATGAGTATTCTAAGGCGCTTGAGAGAACTCGGGAGAAGGAACTCGGCAAATTGGTACCGTAACTTCGGGATAAGGTACGCCCCGGTAGCTTGACTGCTTTACTGCAGAAGGGTGAAAGGGTTGCAATAAACTGGTGGCTGCGACTGTTTAATAAAAACACAGCACTCTGCAAACACGAAAGTGGACGTATAGGGTGTGACGCCTGCCCGGTGCTGGAAGATTAAATGATGGGGTGCAAGCTCTTGATTGAAGTCCCAGTAAACGGCGGCCGTAACTATAACGGTCCTAAGGTAGCGAAATTCCTTGTCGGGTAAGTTCCGACCTGCACGAATGGCGTAACGATGGCCACACTGTCTCCTCCCGAGACTCAGCGAAGTTGAAATGTTTGTGATGATGCAATCTACCCGCGGCTAGACGGAAAGACCCCATGAACCTTTACTGTAGCTTTGCATTGGACTTTGAACCAATCTGTGTAGGATAGGTGGGAGGCTTTGAAGCGGGGACGCCAGTTCTCGTGGAGCCAACCTTGAAATACCACCCTGGTTCGTTTGAGGTTCTAACCTTGGCCCGTGATCCGGGTCGGGGACAGTGCATGGTAGGCAGTTTGACTGGGGCGGTCTCCTCCTAAAGTGTAACGGAGGAGTTCGAAGGTACGCTAGGTACGGTCGGACATCGTGCTAATAGTGCAATGGCATAAGCGTGCTTAACTGCGAGACCGACAAGTCGAGCAGGTACGAAAGTAGGACATAGTGATCCGGTGGTTCTGTATGGAAGGGCCATCGCTCAACGGATAAAAGGTACTCTGGGGATAACAGGCTGATTCCTCCCAAGAGTTCATATCGACGGGGGAGTTTGGCACCTCGATGTCGGCTCATCACATCCTGGGGCTGTAGCCGGTCCCAAGGGTATGGCTGTTCGCCATTTAAAGTGGTACGTGAGCTGGGTTTAAAACGTCGTGAGACAGTTTGGTCCCTATCTGCCGTGGGCGTTGGAAATTTGAAGGGGGCTGCTCCTAGTACGAGAGGACCGGAGTGGACGAACCTCTGGTGTACCGGTTGTCACGCCAGTGGCATTGCCGGGTAGCTAAGTTCGGAAGAGATAACCGCTGAAAGCATCTAAGCGGGAAACTCGCCTTGAGATGAGATTTCCCGGAGCCTTGAGCTCCTTGAAGGGTCGTTCGAGACCAGGACGTTGATAGGTCGGGTGTGGAAGTGCAGTAATGCATTAAGCTAACCGATACTAATTGCCCGTACGGCTTGTCCCTATAACCTTGGCAGTCATTGCCAATACAAGGGTTCAGCTGTTTGTTGACACAACAGATTAAGAAACCACTTCTTCCAGATTCAGAGTGACGCCTGCACCAGCAAGCGGCACTCGTACAAGTTATGCCTGATGACCATAGCAAGTCGGTACCACCCCTTCCCATCCCGAACAGGACCGTGAAACGACTTTGCGCCGATGATAGTGCTGCAACCAGTGTGAAAGTAGGTTATCGTCAGGCTAGTTATT
>NZ_JANUGW010000005.1 GCF_024753285.1 Massilia pinisoli
AGCAGGTGCTCGTCGAAGCCGAAGCCCAGCAGGTCCGGCTCGTTGGCCGACTTGCCCAGCGTACGCACGAGCTGCAGCACGTCGTCGGCCTGGATGAAGCTGGCCGATGAGCTGGCGGTCAGCAGCTTGTCCGCGGGCTGCGAGCGCGCCACGGCATAGCCCTGCACGTAGTCGACGCCGATCTCCGCCAAGGTTCGGATCGTGGCCGCGTCCTCGGCCCACTCGGCGATGGTGCGCATGCCGAGGTTGCCCGCGAGGCTGACGATCGCTTCCACGATCGCGACGTTGGCCGGGTGCGCGTTGATGTTGACGATGAAGTTGCCGTCGATCTTGAGCACGTCGGCCGGCAATTCCTTCAGGTACGAGAACGACGTGTAGCCGGCACCGAAATCGTCCAGCGCCACCTTCACGCCGAAGTTGCGCACCTGGTCGATGAAGCGGCGCGTGTTGTCCAGGTCGTGCAGCGCCACGCTTTCCGTGATTTCGATGCACAGGCGGCTCGCCACGTGCGTGTAGCGCGACAGCACCTCCAGCGTGTCCTGCACGAAGCGTTCGTCGTTGAGCGACGCGCCGGACAGGTTCATGCACACGAAGCGCGTGTTGACGAGGGAATCGATGTTGGCTTCGATCCACGCCAGGACCGTCGACATGACCCAGCGGTCGATCACGCCCGCGCGCCCGCTCTTCTCGGCGGCGGCTATCAACGGGCCGGCCGGGGACACGCGGCCGTCCGCCTCGCGCATGCGCAGCAAGACTTCGAAATTCAGCGACTCGTACGGCGCCGACAGCGACATGATCGGCTGCATCTCGAGGAACATGCCTTCGGTGGCATCCGGACCGGACAGGCGCGCGACGAGGTTCAGTTCGTTGGCGCGTTCCTGGAACGCGTGCGAGCCGCGCTCGTACACGACGAGGCCGTCGCTGTGGCCGCCCTTCGCCTCGCGGCAGGCGCGGTCCGCCGTCGACACGGCATCCTTCATCGGCATGCCCGGCGAGACTTCGATCAGGCCCACGGAACCCCGCACGTGAAACGCCTTGTCGCCCACGCGGTACGGCGTGCCGCCGATGCGGTCGACGATGCCGCGGCAGATCAGCGACGCCAGCGGGATCGCCGTGTCGGGCATGACGATGACGAATTCGTCGCCGCCCACGCGCCCGATCTTCTGGCCGCCGGCCAGCGTGAGTTCCATGCGCTCGCACACCTGCTTGAGGACTTCGTCGCCGGCCGCGTGGCCGAACAGGTCGTTGATCAGCTTGAAGCGGTCGAGGTCGATGTAGGCGAGCGCCAGCGGCTTGCCCGCATTCAGCAGCTGCGCGGCGCTCTCGAACACCTTCTCGATGCCGCGCCGGTTGAAGACCTTCGTCAGCGGATCGTTGTTGGCCATGAAGCGCAGCTGTTCCGTCGCGCGGTATTGCTCGGTGACGTCCTGCAGCACGGCTTCCACGCGGCCGCGCGCGAGCGTGGCGCTGACCATGAAGCGCTGGGCGCCGTCGCGGCTGATGATCTGCATCTCGGCATCGCTGCGCAGATGCACTTTTTCCAGCAGTTCCGACCACAGGCTGTCGGCGAAGAATTGCTTCCACGACGTGCGGCCGGGAACGATCTCGTCGATGTCCAGCATCTTGCGCATGGCCGGGTTGGCGCTCACGATGTTGCCATACATATCGAGCGTGAACAGGCCGACGGGCATCGCCTCGAACGCGTGCTCCAGCTTTTCCTGCGCTTCCCGGCGCTTCTGCGTCTCCATGCGCATCTGCTCGGCCACCGCGAGCGCGGCCAGCAGGCTCGATGCGAGCGCGGCCGTGACGCTGTTGATCACGTTCAGCACCTGGTGCATGCCCAGCGCGGCCGACACGACCTCGGCCAGCGACGCGACGTATGTCAGGGCGAACGACGCCGCGAACCAGCCGGCCACGCGGTTGCGCGAGCGCACGATGATCGTCAGCAGGCCCAGGGTCATCAGCGAGAAGCCGAACGCCATGATCACCCACAGCATCGGCAGGAACACGCCGTACGGCAGCATGACGGCGCCGACGAGCAGCGGCACGCACGCCCATTGCGTGATGCGCAGCGGGATCGACCAGCGCGTCTTGACGAGCTCCTCGCGGAACAGGGCCTGGTACAACGTCAGCGTCGACACGCCGTACAACGCGATCGTCAGCGAGCGGCCCAGCAGCATCCACTGGGCGGGCACGGTCATGCCGAGCCACTGGGTGTCCCAGCCGGCCGACAGCGCGCCGATGCGCAGGTTCAGGATCAGCCAGCCGGAGAACAGCACGTACAGCGGCTGGCGGTTGATGAGGGCCGTGATCAGGACGAACAGCGCCAGCACGATCATGCCGCCGTCGAGCAGGCCCGACTTGCGGTGATAGTCCTCGACGGACTGGTCGAACTCCGCGCCCGGCCATTGCACGACCGACAGGCGGGCGGGACCGGCGAAGCGTCCGCGGCACAGGATGTCGCGCGGCAGCGCGGCCGGCCGCAGCGCGAAGCCGGCCCGCGCGGCGAACAGCGTCGGCGAGCCGCGCTCGCGGGTGGCCTCGCCCAGCGGTTGCAAGGTGGTCGCGTCCCAGCAGGTCACGTCGACCGCATGGCGCGAGGGGAATTCGACGACGTCGGCGGCGACGGCATCGGCCGCGCGCGGCCGCGTGCTGAAGCGGAACCACACGGGTTCCTCGGACAGGTGGGTGTCGGCGTACGACACCGGCACGGCGTCGCGCAGGCGCGCGTTGGCCACGGCCGGGCTCAAGGGCGTCGTTTCACGCAGCACGCGGATAGCGCGCGCATCGCCGCTCCCCGTCACGTACTGGCTGTCCCAGCACACGAGGGCCACGATGGAAACGACACCGATCGCGATCGGAATCAGATAATAAGCGAACGCTTGGAACGTCAGGTCAAGCGCGCTTTGCGCCAGGCCCGGCAGTTTCCAGCGGCCGGATGATGTGAATTGCATGAGTCTCTGCGAAACTGGTATCGGCCCGGCGGCGCGGGCGGCCGTTGTGGTTTCGCAAGCATACAGCTTTACAGTAATGCCGTCATGCAATTATTAAATCAAGCAACCAATTCGAACCGATCCGATGCCTGTTGCGCAACACCCAGACCGCTGCCGATGGTCCGCCCGGCGCTCGGCTGCGGGGGACGCACACCTGCCCGGCCGCTCACGTCGATGTCCGGATGGTCGATGTGGCAGAAGAAATTCAGCAGCGGATGCTGTGCGGCCGTCCAGCGCGCTTCGATCGTCGTGATGTCGAAGGCCATCACGCGGTGCGGGATATTGCCCACGTGGCGCAACGGGACGAAACCCAGGTCCGGGAACACGTCGACGAAGGTCAGCTGTTCGTACTGACGGTCGATCGGAGCGCGGCCCGTGGCCAGCGCCCAGGCGATGTCGTTCTGCTGGCAATACATGACGCCCGCCTTCAGCAGCGCCGTCTTGACCAGGCGGCCCATGCGGCCGTTGTCGACGCCGAGGCGGCTCATCTCGGCCAGGGGCTCTCCGCGCAGCCAGTCCGGCAGCGTGACCGACTCTTCCACATGCAGCGGCTCGTGCAGATTCGTCTGCATGCGCGCGGTGCCCAACGGGGCGCCGTCCAGCTTGGATTCGGCCAGGAAAACGATTGCGTCGTCGCCGTAGTCAGCGGCTTCGGGGTGTGCGAGCTGGCGCGCGAAGTCCGGCACGTGGCGTGCGTAGGCGGCGTGGCGCACGCGCACGGCCTTCCACAGGTCGGCTTCGTTGCTCACGCGGCGGATCGTGAAAGGCAGGCGTTCGGTCAACTTGCCCGAAACCCCGATGGGGGCGAAATGGGGGCGTAGGACGCCCGGGTGGCGCATTTCCATGATGACTCCTGAGTTGATGTTCAGAAATTTAGTTTCCGTTTTGAACTTTATCAACGTTACAGGGGTTAACAAATTGTCGAAAAAGCGTGCCTTTTGCCCCTATTTCAATTTTCAATAAATCATGATCAAGAAAATTATCTTTACGACAACTGACGCGCCGTGCCGCTGACCCGGATCGACCCGCCCGGCTCCGGCCCGATTTCCGCATGCAGCAGCGACCGCATGCCCATGTCCTCGCCCTGCACGACGTCGACGGCGCCGCCGTGCGGCCAGCCGAGATCGCGCAGATAACCCGCGAGCGCGGCCGTCCCCGCACCGGTCGCCGGGTCCTCGTAAACACCGCCGACGGCGAATGGATTCCGGGTCTGGAAGCGGCGCGCGTTTTCGGCCCAGGCGAGCACGATCGTCGTCAGGCCGTGGCGCGTCATCAAGGCCCGGCCGGCGTCCAGGTCGTAGCGCATCGCGGCCAGCAGGTCGCGGCTGGCCAGCGCCAGCACGAGGTGGTTCGCGCCCGCGTGCGCGATGGCGGGCGGAATGCGCGGGTCGAGGTCGGCGGCGTGGTATCCGAACAACACCAGCGCGTCGGCGACGAGTTCCGGCGCCGCCGGCCGGCTCCACGTGGGTGGCGATTGCAGCGCGGCGGCCACGCGCGCGCCGTCGCGCCGGCCTTCGACCGTGATGGCGGTCTCGTTCAACGCGAGCGCGAACACGCCGTCGCCCTCGCGCCGCGCCAGCGCCGCGCCGAGCGCGATCGTCGCGTGGCCGCAGAACGGCACTTCGGCCGCCGGCGAAAAATAGCGCACGCGCCAGCCCTGCCCCTGCGGTGCCGCGAACGCCGTCTCCGAATAACCGACCGCATGGGCCAGGCGCTGCATCGCGTCGTCCGGCGGCAGCGCGGGGCCGATCCAGACGCCGGCCGGGTTGCCGCCGGTGTCGCCGTCCGAGAACGCGGCGATGCGCTGGACGTCCTGCACGTCAGGCACGAGGGGGGATGGTTGGGTCATGGAAGCTCCTTCGCGAATGGATGGGACGACCATGATAGTGCGGCCGCGCGCGGCCTGCCGGGCTCGCTAGCCGGCGTCAGGCGTCGAGCACCCCGGCCAGGCGCGCCGCGAGGAAGTCGACGAACGCCTGCACGCGCGGCGCCAGCGCGCCCTGTTTGTAGAACACGGCCCACACGGGCTGGGTCCACGGGAGCGCCGCATCGTCCAGCAGCGGCACGAGGCGGCCCGCGGCCACGTCCGCGCGCGTGAGGAAGTCCGACAGGCTGACGATGCCGGCGCCCGCGAGCGCGAGGTGGCGGACCGTCTCGCCGCTCGTCGCCGTCACGTGCGGCGCGCTGCGCCAGCCCTCTTCCACGCCGGCGCGCAAGGGCCACGTGTTCAGCGCCGCGGGCGCCACGAAGCCGATGCGGCGGTGGCGCGCGAGGTCGTCCACGCGCGCGGGCGTGCCGTGGCGTTCCAGGTAGCGGGGCGCGGCCAGCACGCGGATGCGGCTTGCGCCCAGGCGCCGCGCGTTCAGCGTGGAGTCGGCCAGCTGGCCGATGCGGATCGCGACGTCGGCCTTTTCCTCGATCAGGTCCACGACGGTCTCCCCGCTCGCCAGTTCGACCTGCACCTGCGGATACGCGTCGAGGAAGTCGGGCAGCAGCGGCGCGACGAGGTGGTCCAGCGCGGGTGTCGCGGCATTCACGCGCACGAGGCCCGCGGGCTGCGCGCGCGCGGACGCGGCCTCGCTTTCCGTCTGTTCCAGTTCGGCGAGGATGCGGCGCGCGCGGCCCAGCAGCCAGCTGCCTTCCTCCGTCAGGTCGAGACGGCGCGTCGTGCGGTGGATGAGGGTCATCGCCAGTTGCCGCTCCAGGCGGGAAATCGTGCGCGACACGCCGGATGGCGTCTGTCCCAGCTGCTGCGCGGCGGCGGAAAACGAGCCCGTATCGACGACGGCGGCGAAGGCGATCAGCGAACCGACGTCCAGCATTTTTGCTCCCAAGTCAAAAGTCTATTGTACGGCCACGGGTTTTTCTTTGCGGACGGGGCGGCCAGAATGCGCCATCCCATCGCATCATCGACAAGGAGAACACCATGCCACTCGCCCTGTGGGCGCTCACCCTGAGCGCCTTCGCCATCGGCACGACGGAATTCGTGATCGTCGGCCTCATCCCCACCATCGCGGCCAGCCTGCACGTGTCCGTGCCGTCGGCCGGCCTGCTCGTGAGCCTGTACGCGCTGGGCGTCGCCATCGGCGCGCCCGTGCTGACCGCGCTCACCGGCCGCGTGCCGCGCAAAACCCTGCTGCTGGGCCTCATGCTGCTGTTCACGGCCGGTAACCTGACGGCGTGGATGGCCCCCGGCTATGCCGCGCTGATGGCCGCACGCGTGCTGACGGGCCTCGCGCACGGTGTCTTCTTCTCCATCGGGTCGACGATCGCCACCAGCCTCGTATCGAAGGAAAAAGCGGCCAGCGCCATCGCGCTGATGTTCAGCGGCCTTACCGTCGCCCTCGTGACGGGCGTACCGCTCGGCACGTTCATCGGCCAGCGCTTCGGCTGGCAGATGACCTTCCTCGCCGTCGCGCTGCTGGGCGTGATCGCGTTCGTCGGCATCGCGCTGCTGGTCCCGCGCGGCATCGCAGACAGCAAACCGGCCGGCCTCGCCACGCAATTGGCCGTGCTGAAGAAACCGCGCCTGCTGCTCGTGTACGCGATGACGACCCTCGGCTACGGCGGCTCGTTCATCGCCTTCACCTATCTCGCGCCGATCCTGCAACAGGTCGCGGGCTTCGCGCCGGACACCGTCGGTCTCGTGATGCTCGTGTACGGCGTGTCGGTCGCCTTCGGCAATATCTGGGGCGGGAAACTCGCGGACAGCAAGGGCCCCGTGCGTGCGCTGCAGATCGTGTTCGCGTTGCTGGTCGGCGTGCTCGTGCTGCTGGCGTTCACGGCCGCGCACAAGATCGCCGTCCTCGCCACCGTGCTCGCATGGGGCGCCGTCGCCTTCGGCAACGTGCCGGGCCTGCAGGTCTATGTCGTGCGCCGCGCCGAGATCGACGCGCCCCGTGCCGTCGACGTGGCATCGGGCCTGAACATCGCCGCGTTCAACGTGGGCATCGCGCTCGGTGCCTGGGGCGGCGGCCTGATCGTCGCCCATCTGGGCCTGATGCACACGCCGTGGATCGGCGCGCTGATCGTCGGTGGCGCCCTGCTCCTCACCACCTTGGCCGGCCGGCTGGATGCACGCGACCCGGCGCCGCAAGCCCGCCGTGATGCCCGCGCCGTCGCCATGCATTGAATCGAATCGAAAGGAAACCCAGGACATCGCCGCCATCGATGCGCTGGAACGGGGCGAACGTCCCGTCGATCCGGCGTTCGCGCCGCGCTGGGATCGATCGGTTATTTGTCGAGTCTCGTAGGGTGGGGTGATCGATGCCCCCGGCATCGATCACCCCACCCTACTTGTCCAATTCTTTGTAGTGGCGGAAGATTCCCTCTTCGTTAAAGGGTATCCGCCGCGGCGATTTCAGATACGCCGCGATGCGCGGCCGCGCCGCCACCCGGTCGCGCAAGGCCATCAGCAGCGGATAGCCGGCGTCGATGCGGGCAAGTGTCTTCGGGAACGCGTAGCGCAGCCCCTCGACGAGCTGGAACAGCGACAGGTCCGCATAGGTGACCGTGTCGCCCAGCAGATAGTCCTTCGTCTCGGGCCGCGACAGGATGTTCTCGAACCAGTCGAAGAACTTCGGGACGCGCGTGTCGAGGAAGTCGGCCGCGCGGCGCTTGGCTTCCGGGCGCTGGTCCTCGTAGTACAGCGACGTGGCGATCGGATGGTGTGTGTCGTGCGTCTCCGCCACCAGGTCGGCGATCGTCAGCTGGATCTGGTTCACCCAATATTTGCCCTGCGCGTCCTGCGGCGCCAGGCCGTGGCGCTCGCCCAGGAACATCAGGATGCTGGCCGTCTGCCCCACCGTCACGTCGCCCGCCTTCAGGAACGGCGGCGCGAACGACGGGTGGTCGGCGCCGTCCATCGCCGCCATCATGCGCGCCATGCCGCCCCGCCCGCGCGCCACGTCCACGTAGTCCACGCCCGCTTCTTCCAGCGCCAGCCGCACGAATTCGCCGCGGCCCTGGATGCTCGGCCAATAAAAAAGTTCATACGTCATGCCGCACTCCTCCACTTGTTCGCTCGGACGCAATTATTGAGCAGCTTTTCGAAGTATGGCGCGGCAATCGTGCTAGTCTTGCGTCTGGCGCGTGCCTGACAAAATATCAATAAAGAGAGACATGAAGACAATAACAAGAACGCAGGGCATCAATTATCGACGGACGACATTCTTAATCTGCTGAACGGTTCATTCCACTTCAGCAATATCCACCGATAACGAATCGCCCGGAGCGCACCGATGATTTTCGCTCACCTCACCCAACACTGGATGGCCCGCCGGCAGCAGCACAACTTTGCCGCGTGGTGGTCGTGCGTCGCCAGCAGCCTGCGCGTGCTGGCCCATTACCGCGACCACCGCTCGCTGTGCGGGCTCGGCGTGGTCCGCAACCACGTGGCGGCGACGAACGCCGACCCGTTCCACCACCTCAGCCACCGCGACTACCTGATCCAGGGCCTGACCCCGCGCGAGCGCGTGCGGGCCGTGCTGAGCCACTACCGCTTCGAGGACGCGACGTTCGACGAGGCCTACCTCGGCGCCGTGTACGGCCGGCGCAGCCTGCCGCTGTGGCACCACGAGGCCGACGGCAGCGCGTTCACGATCCGGCTCGAGATGACGGGGCGCGGCAATGCGGAAGGCGACCTCACCGTCGCCCTCGTCGCGGACGGCCGATGCCTGCACCGCCTCTCGTTCAACTGGCTCCCCGGCGACATGGCCGGCGTCGACCTGCCCATCGTCCCGTTCATCGCACGCAACGAGGGCCGCTGGGTGGATGCCGGTCCCGCGTTCGAGGCGTTCGAGCGCGTGTTCCCGAACAACTCGCCCAGCTTCTTCTGCTTCGCCGCGATGCAGGGCGTCGCACTGGCGCTCGGTATGGACAAGATCGTCGGCGTCCGCGCCGAGGCCCACGTTGCCTACGACCCCGATCCGGACAAGCACTTCGCCAACGCGTACGACGGTTTCTGGAAGATCCTCGGCGGCACCGACATGCCCGGCCGCGACGGCTACCTGATCGCGCTGCCGTTCTACGTCAAGCCGCTGGCCGAGATGCCGTCCAAGCACCGCAAGCGCGCGGCGCTGCGGCGCGAGCACTGGCGCCTGATCGGCGATTCAGCACAGGCCGTCATCCAACGCCATGTGCTGCCCACGCGCACGCCCGTCGCGCGCGAGGCCGCGATTCCCGAGCCGGCCTGATCGCCCCCTCCCGCGCGGCCGCGGCGTCGCGCGGGAACCTTCGCCTTTACAACATGTCTATTGGCAGACGCACCACGACGGGGCGCGCTGTGCTACACTCGCGCCTTCGCTAGGGGTCCTGGAAGTCTGCTTCCGGGTGAGAGATACCCTCCGTACCTGATCTGGATAATGCCAGCGAAGGAAAGCGCAACGCCGTTCCCTCCCTGTTTGCCCTTCCCCCGTTGGCTCCGGCTTTTGAGAAAAGCAGCGTGCCGCCTTCGGCGCGCGAAACGAGCAAACCATGACATCACATTTGAAGTACACCGCCGTCGCGTGCGCGATCGCGCAGGCATTCGTCGCGCAGGCGCAAGCGCAGGACACCACCCACCCCGTGGCCGAGGTCGTCGTCACGGGCAACCGCTTCGGCGCCGTCGACCGCGCCAGCGTCGGCAGCTTCGGCGAGGCGTCGCTGTTCGACACCCCCGCCTCCATCACCTCGATGGGCCGCACGCAACTGCAGGACCTGTCGATCCGCTCGACGACCGAAGCCGTGCGCTTCGATGCCTCCGTCGCGGACGCCTATAACGCCGTCGGCTATGCCGAGCAGTTCTCGATCCGCGGCTTCGCGCTGGACAACAACTACAGCTACCGCAAGGACGGCTTCGCGATCCCCGGCGACACGCAGATCCCGCTCGAAAACAAGGAACGCTTCGAAATCCTGAAAGGCATCGCGGGCCTCACGTCCGGCATCGCCACGTCGGGCGGCATCGTCAACTACACGACGAAGCGCCCGACGAATGCGCTGCTGCGCTCGGCCACCGTCGAAGTCGCCGAGCGCGGCACCCTGTACGGCACCGTCGACCTGGGCGGCCGCTTCGAGGACCGCCGCTTCGGCTACCGCATCAACGCCGCCGCCGCCGACCTCCACCCGTACGTGCGCGGCGCCAACGGCGACCGCCAGTTCGTGTCGGCCGCGTTCGACTGGCAGATCACGCCGGACGCACTGCTGCAGCTGGACATGGATTACCAGCGCAAGTCGCAGATCACGGCGCCCGGCTTCCAGCTGATCCAGAACGCGACGCTGCCGACGGGCGTGTCGCCGAAGATGCTGCTGAACGACCAGCCATGGACGCGCCCCGTCACGACGAAGGACAGCAACCTCGGCCTGCGCTTCGAATACAAGCTCGCGCAGGACTGGACCGCAACGATGTCCGGCAACAAGCACTGGTTCAAGCGCGACGACTTCACCGCGTTCCCCTACGGCTGCAGCAACGAAGGCGCCGGCTATTATCCGGGCTATTGCGGCAACGGCGACTACGACGTCTACGACTACCAGAGCACCGGCGAGCGCAAGACGCCGTGGGGCGTGCAGGCTCTCGTGAACGGCAAGTTCGCGACGGGTGCCATCCGCCACGCGGTCGCCATCGGCGCGTCGTATTCGGAGCGCCACGACAGCTTCGGCGACTACGTGTACGACTACGTCGGCTACAGCAACCTGTGGCATCCGCTCGTGACGCCGCACGTCGCGGCCGACCGCGTGACGGGCCCCGTGTTCGAGCGCCGCAGCGACGAGGAACGTGCGCTGTTCGCACAAGACGTCATCACGCTGACGGACCAGTTCACGCTGCACGCGGGTCTGCGCCACGTACAGATCAAGCGCAGCGAATTCACCGACGGGGCAACGAGCGACGCGTCGTTCCTGCTGCCGCAAGTCGCCCTGATGTTCAGTCCCTCGCGCGCATGGAATGTGTACGCAGGCGTCAGCCACGGCCTGCAGCACGGCGGCGTCGCCCCGATGCAGACGACGAACGAGAACCAGGTGCTGGCGCCGCAGCGTTCGCACCAGGTCGAGATCGGTGCGAAGGCCGCGCTGGACAACGGCATCAACCTGTCGGCCGCGCTGTTCGATATCCGCCAGGGCCTCGAGTACACGGATGCGAACAACACCTATGTGCGCAACGGCCGCGAGACGCACCGCGGTCTCGAGCTGACCGCCCAAGGCCGCGCGACGCCGGCGCTGGACTGGAGCCTGTCGCTGATGGCGCTGAACACGCGCCAGCAGGGCACGGGCCAGGCCGATATCGACGGCAAGCGCGTGACGGACGTCCCCGCGTTCAAGTCGGTGGCGTGGGTGCAGTATGCGGTGGCCGCCGTCCCGGGCCTGAAGGTGGACGGCACGTGGCAGTACTCGGGCAAGAAGGCGTTCGACACCGAGAACACCGTGTTCGTGCCGGACTACCACGTGTTCGGCGTGGGCGCATCATACGGCATGAAATGGGGCGCGACGAACATCACGTTGCGCGCGCGGGCCGAGAACCTGTTCGACAAGTTCTACTGGCGCGACGTGACGCCGGAACTGGGCGGCTACCTGCTGCCGGGCGCACCGCGCACGTTCCGCGCGTCGGCGCAGTTCGACTTCTAAGAACTCAGTAGCCCGCTCCGAGATCGTAGGGTGGGCACCCCGTGCCCACGCGAACGCCAACGCACCGCATACGTCCGCGTGGGCGGAGGGCCGCCCACCCTACCGCGATACGTTCCAAGTGAAGATCACGCGCCGGGCGGGCCGATCACGGCCGCGACCCGGCGCAGCCGTGCATCCAATTCTCCCGTCAGCAGCGTGAACGGAATGCGCCGCTCGTCCAGCACCGCGACGAGCTGCGCATGCACGCGCAGGCGCACTTCTTCCGATTCGCGCTGCAGGCCGTCCGGCACCCACGGCAAATCGGGCGCCGCGACGAGCGTGTGCGCGTAATCGTGTGCCGCTTCCAATGCCAGCAGGTCCGGCGGGACGCGGTCCCAGTAGATGCGGCTGTACACGGCCGTCATCAGCGGCGTCGTATCGACGAACAGGAAGTCCCGCACGCGTGCGTCGCGCGCGAGCGCCTCCTCGCGCGCGCGCTGCGTGCGCGCGATGCCCACCTGGTCGTCCTCGCGCGGCACGCGCGCGTTCACCTCGACGAATTCGCGCAGATATTCCGGTACCCACAGCGTGTCGTAGCGCGCGGCCAGTGCCTGGGCCAACGTGGACTTGCCCGTCGATTCCGCGCCCAGCAGCGCGATGCGCGCGACGCTCATCGGATCGCCTCGCCGACCGGCATGTCCGCGTCCTCGCCCGCATCCGTGCGCGCAGCCGCCGACCACGCGCGCAGTCCGAGCACCGCGAGCACGACGAACACGGCGTACAGGATCGCCGTCAGGTGCAGGCCCTTGTAGACGTATAGCCCCACGTACAGCACGTCGACGACGATCCACGTGTGCCAGTTCTCGATCTTCTTCTTCGCCGTCAGCAGTTGGCCCAGCAGGCTGCCCGCCGTGAGGAAGCCGTCCATGTGCGGCACGTCCGTGTCCGTGTACGCCTTCAGGAACGCGGACAGCACGACGAAGCCGACGGCCCAGCCGGCGAGCGATGCGACCCATCCGGCGCGCGCAAGACGCGTCACCGGCAGCGGCTTGCCCTCCGCCCCGCGCAGCCACTGCCACCAGCCCCAGACGGATGCCGCGATGAACACGCCCTGCAGGCCGGCGTCGCCGTACAGGCGCGCGTCGTAGAACACGACGCCGTACGTGGCCGACGACACGATCGCGAAGAACCAGCCCCAGTGATTGCGCAGGATCGTCAGGACGACCGTCGCGACCGACAGCGCGAAGCCGAGCAGTTCGAGCGGCGTGGTGGTAAAGCCTAGGAAGACGAGGGTCGAGTTCATGGTAGAGAGATGCGGGCGAGTCAGCGATTATGGAAGGCGGCGCCCGTTTACGCAACCGCGCTTCCAGCCCGGCGACTGTCCGTTTCCGGACACCGCTGCCCGCCACCGGGCAACGCCGCGCCCATTTGCGCGGCGCGCCACTGGGAAAACCTGCTGGCACGGGCCTTGCAATACTGGCAGCATCGTATTCACTCACGCCATCATGGACCAGGCCATCCCTCTCGACGTCGTCCGCCGCCGCAACCGTGTACGCGTCGCCACGACCCTGCTGCTTTTAGGGAGCCTGTGCGCGGCCGCGTGGGGCTTGAACCGCGTGCTGCGCCCGAGCGTATCCGCCGCCGACGTCGTCATCGCCGAGGTGCGGCGGGGGACTATCGACAACACGATCAACGCGGCCGGCGTCGTCATCCCCGTGCACGAGGAAGTCGTCGCAAGTCCCGGCGCGAGCCGTGTCGCCAAGGTACACGCCAAGCCCGGCCAGCAGGTGGCGGCAGGCGACCTGCTGCTGGAACTGGACGACCACGAGATCCGCCTCGCGCTGGAAGCGTTGAAGGAACAGCTGGCGCAGCAGGACAACCGTATCGCGACCCTCACGCAGGAACAGGCGCAGAAGCATACGCAGATCGTAAGCGCCATCGAACTGCTGGAGATCGACCTGCAGGCCGCGCGCGCCACGCTGGAACGGAGCCAGAAGCTGCGCAGCAGCGGCCTCGTGTCGGGCGAAAACCTGCTCACGGCGGAGCTGAACGTCAAGCGCACGGAAATCCAGCTGCGCCAGCAGCGCGCACTGATGGACGCGACGCGGCGCACGACCGCCAGCAATATCGCCGCGGCCGACCTCCAGAAAGCCATCCTGCAAAAGCAGATCGCGCAGCAGGAGCAACTGCTGGACCGCACCCGCGTGCGCGCGCCGTTCGGTGGCATGCTCACGTGGCTCGTCGAGGAGGAAGGCGCCAGCGTGGCGGCGGGTCAGCTCGTCGCGCGCGTCTCTGAATTGAACAACTACCGCGTCGAGGCGACGCTGTCCGACTTCCACGCGCGCCAGCTCGCGCCCGGCCTGGCCGTGCGCGTGGAGCAGAACGGCGAGGCGATGGCCGGCACCGTGCACACGATCCTGCCCGAGATCCAGAACGGCACCATCCGGCTGCTCGTCGACCTTGCGCAGCCGCGCAACGGGCACCTGCGCAACAAGATGCGCGTGGACGTCAACGTCGTCACGGAGCGCCGCGCGAACGTGCTCGTCGTCGACAGCGGCGCCGCGTTCAACGGCCGCGGACCGCAACCCGTGTTCGTCGTGGACGGCGGCGTGGCGCGCAAGCGCACCGTCGCCTTGGGCGCGAGCGACGGCCACGTGGTCGAAGTGGTCGCCGGCGCGCGCGCGGGCGAACGCGTGATCGTGTCGGACACGCATGCGTTCAAGGACCTGGACACCATCCGTATTTCGTATTGACTCAACCGGGAGACACCATGATCAGACTGCATGACGTCAGCAAGACCTACCGCACCGACAAGGTCGAGACGCTGGCATTGAAGGACATCGACCTCGCCGTCGACCGCGGCGAATTCGTCGCGCTGATGGGCCCCAGCGGCTGCGGCAAGAGCACCCTGCTGAACCTGATCGGCCTGCTCGACCGGCCGGGGAAAGGCAGCGTGGAAATCGACGGCGCCGCCATCGGCTCGTACGGCGACAAGGCCGTGGCGCGGCTGCGCAACCAGACGTTCGGCTTCGTGTTCCAGAGCTTCCACCTGATCCCCGACCTGCGCGTGATCGACAACGTGGAACTGCCGCTGCTCTACCGCAGCCTGTCCGGCGGCGAGCGCCGCAAGCTGGCGCGCGAGGCGCTGGCCCGCGTGGGCCTCGGTGCGCGCATGGACCACTTTCCGAACCAGCTGTCCGGCGGCCAGCAGCAGCGCGTGGCGATCGCGCGCGCCATCGTCGGCCGCCCGCACGTGCTGCTGGCGGACGAACCGACGGGGAACCTGGACAGCAAGATGGGGGCCGAGATCATCGACCTGCTGCTGCAATTGAACGCCGAGGGCACGACCGTCGTCATGGTCACGCACGACGAGCAGGAAGCCCGCCGCGTCGGCCGCATCGTGCGCGTGTTCGACGGCCAGCTCGTGGGCCAGGAGCACCTCCATGCTGCGTAACTACCTGCTGACCGCATACAAGGTCTTCATGCGGCGCAAGCTGTTCACGGCGATCAACCTCGCGTGCATCGTGTTGACGCTCGTCGTGCTGATGGTGATCACGGCGCTGCTGCAGACGACGTTCTGGCCGCACGGCGTGGAAGGCAAGAGCGACCGCCTGCTGCAGGTGTACGGCATCCGCAGCATGAGCCCCGACGGCAAGAACATGCGCACCACCCTGCTCGGCTACAAGACGATCGACAAATACCTGAAGCCGATCGCGAGCGCCGAGCGCGTATCGGCCTTCACGATTCCGGGACCGGTGTCCGTCTACCAGGGCGACCGCGTGAGCCAGCTCGACATCCGCCGCGTCGATGCCGACTACTGGAAGATCCTCGATTTCCACGTGGTGGCCGGGCGCCTGCCGAACGAGGACGACGACCGGCTGGGCCGCCTCGTCGCGGTCGTCAACGCATCGACGGCCCGCCGGCTGTTCGCGGACGGCCGCGCGGTGGGACAGCGCATCAGCGTGAGCGGCCAGACGTTCGAGATCATCGGTGTCGTCGCGGACGTCATCCACATCAACGCGTACGCCGACATCTGGGCGCCGCTGACGACGTTCCCCTCGACCGACTACCAGAAGGACCTGATCGGCGGCTTCGCCGCCATGCTGCTGGCGCGCACCCCTGGCGACGTCCCGCGCATTCAGCGCGAGGTCGCGCACGCGGCGACGACGTTCGTCAGCGAGGACCCGCACGCGTTCTCGACGACACAGTTCTGGGCCGACAGCAAGCTGGACGTGTTCGCCCGCGTGCTGCTGAGCCGCCAGAGCGAGGCCGATTCTGGCGCAACGACGCTGCTCCTGATCATCGGCGGCGGCATGCTGCTGTTCATGCTGCTGCCCGCGCTGAATCTCGTCAACCTGAACATGGGCCGCATCATGGAACGCAGCGCGGAGATCGGCGTGCGCAAGGCCTACGGCGCCACGAGCCTGCAACTGGCGGGCCAGCTCGTCGTCGAGAACGTCCTGCTGTGCCTTGCCGGCGGGCTGCTGGGCCTCGCCTGCGCGCGCCTCGTGCTGTGGTGGCTCGAAGCGTCGCAGCTGATCCCCTATCTCGACGTCGACATCAACCTCCCCGTGTTCGGCTGCGGCATGGTGCTGGCCCTCGTGTTCGGCCTGCTGTCCGGCGCGCTGCCCGCGTGGAAGATGTCGCGACTCGATCCCGTCCATGCCCTGAAAGGAGCCGCGTGATGCTGCGCCACCTGTTGCAACTGACCTGGCAGCGCAAGTCCAGGCACCTGATGCTGAGCCTCGAGATCCTGCTGGCCTTCGCCATCGTGTTCGGCATCGCCGCGTTCGGGCTGCGCTGCTGGCAGCTGTACCGCGAGCCGCTGGGCTTCGACGGCACCGACACGTGGTCCGTCTCGATGCTGATGTCCGACCTGCCGGCCGAGGCGATCCCCCCCGATACCTACGACCTGTTCCGCCGCAGCCTGCTCGAGCTGCCGGAAGTGCGCGCCGTCGGCTTCGCGAGCTTCGCACCGTACACCTTGTCGACGTGGACCATGAGCTTCAAGTCGGCGCAGACGGGGACGGGCATCCTGAGCGACACCGTCGAGGCGAGCGACGGCGTCGCCGACGCGCTCGGCGTACACCTCGTCGCGGGCCGCTGGTTCGACGCAACCGACGACGGCGCGCCCGACACCGCCGTCGTCGTGAACGGGCGCATGGCGACCGCGCTGTTCCCCGGCCGTCCGGCGCTGGGCCAGCGCTTCACGAGCGCGGAAGACGGTGTGCCCCGGACATACCGGGTCGTGGGTCTCGTCGACGCATTCCGCAACAAGGGTCCCTTGATGATCCCGACGAAATTCGTCATCGTCCGCTTCGCCCCGCACACGACCAAGTCGCGCGTGCGCACGATGCTGCTCAAGGTCGCGCCGGGAACGCCGCGCGCGTTCGAAGCGAAGCTGAGCGAGCGCCTGAAGCGCGTGCGCAACGACTGGTCGTACGAGATCTCCCCGCTGGCGGCCGCCCGCGCCGCCCTGCTGAAGGAGCAGCTCGTGCCGCTGGCCGCCGTCGCCGTGATCGCCGGGTTCATGCTCGTCATGGTCGCCTTCGGCCTGTTCGGCGTGCTGTGGCAGAACACGACGCGCCGGATTCCCGAGATCGGCCTGCGCCGCGCACTCGGCGCCAGCGCGGCCGGCATCTACCGGCAAATCGTGTTCGAACAGCTGCTGCTGTGCTCTCTCGCAGTCGCCGTCGGCCTCGTGCTGCTCGTGCAGTTGCCGCTCACGGGCGCGCTGGGCGAGGCGTTGAACTGGTCCGTGTTCGCGGGGGCCTGCGCGCTGTCGATGGCCGTGATCTATCTGCTATCCTTCGTGTGCTCGCTCTACCCGGGCTGGCGCGCGAGCCGCCTCGATCCTGCCGCGGCGCTGCACTACGAATGACGAGAGAGACGAGAAAGACTTCGCACATGGAATCACAACGCAGGCGCGTACTGGTCGTCGACGACGACCAGGCCGTCCAGGTCTCGCTGGCCCTGCTCCTCAAGCAGGCCGGCTTCGACGCCGCCTGCGCGGACGGCCCGCGCGAGGCCCTCGCGCAGCTCGATGCCGGCAGGTTCGACCTCGTCCTGCAGGACATGAACTTCTCGCTGCAGACGAGCGGCGAGGAAGGCCTCGATCTCCTTGCCAGCATCAAGGCGGCGCACCCCGTGCTGCCCGTGCTGCTGATGACGGCCTGGGGCTCGATCGCACTGGCCGTGCGCGGCGTGAAGGCCGGCGCCGCCAACTTCTTCACGAAACCGTGGGACAACGCCCAGCTGGTCGACCTGATCGAGGCCACCCTGGACCTCGGCGCGCCCCCGGCGGCGGGCCGCGCCACGCGCGCGGCGCTGGACGCGAAATACGATTTCGCGGGCATCGTCGGCGAGCATCCAAAGCTCTTGAAGGTGCTGGAGACGATCGCGCAGGTCGCGGCCACGCGCGCGCCCGTGCTGGTGCTGGGCGAAAGCGGCACGGGCAAGGAAATGATCGCGGACGCCATCCACCGCAACAGCCCGCGCCGGAATGCCCCCATCGTCAAGATCAACATGGGGGCCATCGCTTCTTCGCTGTTCGAAAGCGAGATGTTCGGCCACGTGCGCGGCGCGTTCACGGATGCGAAGGCCGACCGCAAGGGCCACGTGGCGAGCGCCGACGGCGGCACCTTGTTCCTCGACGAGATCGGGGAGCTGAACCGCGGCGACCAGGTCAAACTGTTGCGCGTCCTGCAGGACCAGCGCTACCAGCCCGTCGGTGCGAGTCGCGCCGAGCAGGCCGACGTGCGCGTGATCTCCGCCACGAACCGCGAGCTGGCGGAACTGGTGGCGGCCGGCGACTTCCGCGAAGACCTGTTCTACCGCCTGAACCTGATCACGATCCGCCTGCCGCCGCTGCGCGAACGGCGCAGCGACATCCCGCTGCTGGCACGTCACATCGTCGCCGGCGTGGCCGAGAGCTATGGGCTCGGGCCCGTCTGCCTTGCGCCGCAGGCGCTGGACTGGCTCGCGGCGCAGCCGTGGCCCGGCAATATCCGGCAGTTGAAGCAGACCCTGGAGCGCACCTTGCTGCTGGCCGGGAAAGGCCTGCTCACGCACGCCGATTTCCAGGCCACGAGCGCCGTCGACGACAACGTGGGCAGCGCGCGCCTCGGCGTGGACGGCATGACCCTGGACCAGGTCGAACGCCTGATGATCGAGCAGGCGTTGCGCCAGCACACGGGCAACATCTCGCGCGTCGCCAAGGCGCTCGGCCTGTCGCGCACGGCGCTGTATCGCCGGCTCGAACGCCACGGACTGGGCGATGCGGGCGTGGACGCGGACGGATGATCCGGCTGCGTCCACGGTTGGGCGCCTACGTGCTGGCGCTGCACCTGCCCTTGTTCGCCTGCGCCGCCCTGCTGCTGCCGGCGCGCCCGCTGTGGTTCGTCGGCGCGGAAGCGCTGCTGCTGGCTAGCCTCGCGCTGGGCTGGCGCCTCGTGCGCCAGGCGCTGGAACCGCTCGGCTACACGCGCCGCGTGCACGAACTGCTGCAGGACCAGCACTACGCGAGCCGGCTGGCGGCGCCGGCGTCGTCCGAACTGGACGGCCTCGTGGACACGTTCAATGCGATGCTGGCCGCCCTGCACCGCGAGCGCCTGGCCATCGGCGAGCAGCAGGGCTTCCTCGACCGGCTGCTGGAAGCGACGCCGGCCGCCGTCCTAGTGTTCGATTTCGACGGCGCCATCAGCCTCGTGAACGCGAGCGCCGCGCAACTCCTCGGCCTGGATCGGCCGCAGGGCAAGCCGCTGTCGGCTTGGCCCGACGGCGACGCCGGCTTCGCGGCCGGCCTGGATGCGCGGGCACGCGCACGCAGCCGGCAGCTCGCGGCCCAGCTGGACGCGCTGCCGCTGGGCGAAGCGCGGCTGCTGGCCGATCCGGACGGCCGCCGCTACCGCGCCCGGCGCGGCCAGTTCTTCGACCGCGGCTTCGCGCGCCACTTCCTGATGGTCGAGGAATTGACGGCCGAGCTGGAAGATTCGGAGCGCGCCACGTATGAGCGCCTCGTGCGCGTGCTCGCGCACGAAGTCAACAACACCGTGGCCGCGACGGGCTCCGTGCTCGATTCGCTGCTGTTCTACCGCGGCCAGCTCGCCGAGCCGGACGCGGGCGACTTCGCGACGGCGATCGTCGCAGTCAAGCGCCGCAACAAGAGTCTCGGCGAATTCATCGAACGCTTCACGAAGGTCGTCAGGATGCCGCCGCCGGAACTGAAGCCGGCGGACGTGAAGGCCGTCGTCGACGACATCCTGCGGCTGAACCGGGAACAGTGCAGCAGCCGCGGCATCGTGCTCGGCTGGCACCGCTGCGACCAAGTCGCGCCGCTGGCGCTGGATGCGCAGCTGATCGAGCAGGCGCTGCTCAACATCGTGAAGAATGCGATCGAGGCGATCGACGAAGCCAACGCGGCGCGCGGCGCGGCCGGCGGCTTCGTGCGGCTGGAACTGACCGCCGAGGGACGGCGTGTGCGGCTGTCGGTCGTGGATTCCGGCGACCTGCTGGCGTCAGGGCCGGCGCGGCCGCTGTTCACGCCGTTCTTCACGACGCGCAAGGGCGGCCAGGGAATCGGGCTGATGTTCGTGCGCGAGGTATTGCAGCGGCACGGGTGCACGTATTCGCTCGCGCCGGGGGCGCCGGGAGAGACGCGGTTCGACATCTGGTTTCCGGCGCCGTGACGCCTGTTCTCAACCCTTCGGGTACTTGATCGTCATTTCCTTGAGCAGGTTGTCCGCATGGTCAACCTCCTTCATCAGCCACAGCATGTAGCGGATGTCGACGTGGATCGCGCGCGTGATGACGGGATCGAAGTACCAGTCCTTCGTGATCGATTCATACGTCGAATCGAAGTTCAGGCCCACGAGTTCGCCCCGCTTGTTCATGACGGCCGACCCCGAGTTGCCGCCCGTCGTGTCGGCACTCGACAGGAAGTTCACGGGCACCGTGCCCAGCACCGGGTCCTTGAACTGGCCGTAGCGCTTGTCGCGGATCGCCTGCAGCAGCGCGTGCGGCGCATCGAACGGCGGCTTGCCCGTCTGCTTTTCCAGGATGCCTTCCACCGTCGTGAACGGTCCTTTGACGATGCCGTCGCGCGGGCTGTACGGCGCCACGGTGCCGTAGGTGACGCGCAACGTGCCATTGGCATCCGGGTACACGGGCTTGCCCTGCGATTTCTTCCACGCGATGACGGCGTCCATGTACTGCGGGACGACGCGCTCCAGGTTGCCGTCGACTTCCTTGCGGCGCTCTTCCAGGGCCATGCCGGTGTCGTGCAGGCGCACGGCGAGCTGGATGAACGGGTCGTTCGACTTGCGGAACGCGTCCGCATCCTTGCCGATCCACGCGAGACGCTTCGCCGTGTCACCCAGCTCCGTCCCCTTGTACAGCGGCGCCAGCGCGTTCTGCGCCGGGAGCAGCGCATCGAGGCCTTGCGGACGCGCCTTCGCATCGATCTTCCCGTAGCGGACGAGCGCGGCCTGCCAGCGGGCCTGGTCGACGCTCGGCACGAACGATTGCTCGAGGCGCGTCAGGCGCGCCTTGATGAACGAGACGTCGCGGTCCTGGTAGCCCGCTTCGCGCTGCGCGTCCGGCTTCTGCTGCTCGAGCGCGAGGCGGTACAAGGTACGCGCGCTTCTCAGGAGATCACTGTGCGTGGCTTCCGCCCACGCGGTTTCCTGCTGCGTCGTCGCCATGTCGGCGGCGATGGCGGCATCGAGGTCGCCCAGCAGGTTCTTCGATCCCGTGCCATGCTGCTTGTACCAGGCGCGGAATTGCGCGTCCTGCGCATCCTTGATGGCGGCGATGTCCTTGCGCGCGAAGCCGTCCTGGAGGCCGCGCGTCTTTTTCAGCACGTTGTTCAGGCTCTTCGACACGCTTGCGTAGCGCACCGTGTAGTCCGGGTTGCCCATCGTGGCGGCCGCGATCACGGACAGGTCGGCCGTGATGGACGCGACCTTCGCCGGGTAGTCGACGTCGCGCGCGAAGCGGATCTCGGCCGGCAGCTTGTAGCGGCTCGTGCGGCCCGGGTAGCCGGCCAGCAGGATCGGATCGCCGGCCTTCAACCCTTCGGCCGACACGACGAGGAAGCTCTTCGATTGATAGGGCACGTTGTCCGGCGACGGGTCCGCCGGGCGGCCGTCGCGGCCCACGTAGGCGCGCAGGAACGAGAAGTCGCCGACGTGGCGGGGGAATTCGTAGTTGTCGATGTCGCCGCCGAAGTCGCCCACGCTGTTCGCGGGCGCGTACACGAGGCGCACGTCGCGGATCAACAGTTGCTTGATGCGGTAGTACGAGCCGCCGCGATTGAACGCGGGCACCGAGCAGCGGTAGGCCTTGTCGCTCTCGCACTCCGCGATCAGCGCCTTGATGCGCGCCTCGACCTGCTCGTGACGGTCCTTGCCGGAGAGTCCGGGCGCGAGGCCCTTGAGCACGCGGTCCGTCACGTCCTCGACCTTCTCCGTCACGTAGACGACCGTGTTCGGACCGCCCGGCAGTTCCTCGGCGCGCGTCTTCGCGAGGAAGCCGTTGGCGATGTAATTGTGTTCGGGCGTCGAATTGCGCTGGATCGCGCCGTAGCCGCAATGGTGGTTCGTGACGACGAGGCCGTCCGGCGACACGAACGACGCGGAGCAGCCCGGCGTCGCGACGATGGCGCTCATCGGATGCTTGGTCAAATCCGCGAGGCGTTCGGCCGGGATCGTGATGCCGATGCGTTTCAGCTCGGATTTCAGTTGCGGCAGCTGGTGCGGCTGCCACTGGCCCTCATCGGCGCCGGCGGCGGCGGCAACACCCAGCAGGGCGACGGGAAGGACGACGGATTTGAACAAGACGAGCCTCGGATGCAAAAAAATAAACACGAGTATATCGCCAGCTTGTCTTGATGCGGAAACGAAATCGTCAGTAAACGCCTGTCGGTAGTATGTACAGCCCGCGCTTCGGCGTCGCGCGGGCACCACATGCCGCCGGAATATGCTTTAAGCGTATTTACGTTTCATGTCGACCTGTTCCCGGCGCGCCGCCGCACGGCCGCCATGCCGAGGAACGCGAGCGCGCACAGCGCCGGCGACGCCGGTTCCGGCACGCCGACGCGCACCTCGTCCAGCGCGGGCGCGCTGTAGCCCGCCTGCCGGTTCGCCGTCGAGAAGGCGAAATAGCGCACCTCGTCGAAGCCGGCGCCGTCGCGCAGCCCCAGCACGGCGCCGCTTGGCGCCGTGAAGTTGCCACTGCCCGTGCGCAAGCCCGCGCCGTACGTGGCCCAGTAGCCGTTCAGCGTGCGGTAGCCGCTGCCGGCCGCGAACTCGATGCGGTGGATCGCACCGCCGTCCGCGCGCCGCACGCTGATGTACGCGTTCATGCCCGCCGTCGCCATGTAGTTGCCGGCGAACGCGGGACTGAGGTCGGTCACGGCGTCATAGCAATCGACGCCCGCGTAGCCGCAGCCGTTGTTCGCGCCGTAGCCGCTGAAGTGGAACAGCAGGCCGTCCTCGACCCAGTCGTTGGCGAGCGCCGTGTTCAGGTCGAAGTGGGCGGCGTTCGTCGTCGTGCCCACCGTGCTGCCTGCGCCGAGCGTCGCCAGCACGGTGGCGCCCGCGCCGTGGGCGGCCAATGCCAGGGTGGCGGCGCCGAGCAGGCGGATCGTCGTGTGGTACATGGTGGTTGTCATCATGGTGTCGGGATCAGGTCGATGGCGTCGTAGCTGTAGCCGGGGCTCAGGAAGCGCGTGCCGCTGGTGCCGCTGATGGCCGTCAGCGTGAGCACGTTCTGGCCGACGACCAGCTCACTCGCCGGAATGTCGAAGGTGTACATCGTGTTGTTGCCGCGGTAGGTGCCCACCGTCAGCGTGCGCGACGACGGCTGCGTGGATGGCGCCGGATTCGCCGACACCCAGCCGTTCACCTGCGCCTTCGGCCGCCCGCCCGCGAACGCCGTCGTGATGCCGACGCGCAGGCGCAGCGGCACGATCTGGCTCTGGCGCAGGTTGAAGCGCACGGTCAGCGCGCCGTTCACGTCCTTCCACTGGTACGCGGGGAAGCCGGTGGCCGGCGTCGACGTGCCGACCACGTAGTCGCCCGGCGTCCACGACGCCATGCGCACGTCGGACGGATGCATCGTCGTCACCTTGCCGCCATTGATGAATTCCGCCGGCGAGCCGTCCCAGTCACCGATGCGCCACAGCGCGGTAGCAGCGCCCGGATCGCCCGTCACGGCGATGCTGCCCGCGTCCGTGTTCGCACCCGCGTTCACCGTCACCGTACGCGTGTCGACCGCCAGCTCGTTCTTGTAGACCTTCATCGTGTACGTACCAGGGATCATGCCGGTGCTCGCGAAGTGGCCGTCGGTGGCGTCGACCGCCGCCCAATACTGCGCCGTCGCGTTGGAAAATCCCACCGTGTAGGCGAAGCGCGGATCGCGTCCCGTGATGGCGGCCCCGCTGACGGCGCCGCGCGCTTCCGGCGCCACCCAGCCCGTGAGGCCGAGGGTGCCGAGCCACGACGTGTCGACGGCGCCCGGTGCCGAGCCGTCGTTGAACACCATCGTGTAGGTGTTGAGGATTTTCGTGCGCAGCGGCTCCGTCTGGCCCTCGCCGTAGTTGATGATGTACGTGATCTCCTGGTCCGTACTAGTCCCCTGGTTCAGCAGGCTGCGGTAGAACGGGCCGCCGGAATTCCCCTCGTTGTTGTCGCGGACGATCCACAGGCCGACGTTCGTCCCCGTCGCGCCGATGTATTGCCAGTCCTTCAGGCGCATGTTCGAGTAGTGCTTGGAACGCGTCTCGCCGTTCGGCATGCCGAAGACATCGCTTGCCTCGATGGCGCCCGTGTTGCCGCGCAGGTCGGACGGTGCGGGGCCGTTCGGGAGCCGCGCGATCGGGACGCGCACGATGAAGCGCGCCAGGTTCAACGTATCCGGCTCGCTCGTGAAATACGTCCCCATGTAGATCTTCGCCTCGCCGCGGCGCGCGATGTAGTAGTGCGTGAGGTTGCCGGCCTTGACCGTGACCTTGGCGACGTCGGTGCCCACGGTGACGGCGCTGACGTCCACCGCCGAGATGCCCGAGTACAGGTAGTCGAAGCCTGAATTGACCTGCGTGCCGCGCGCCTGGTCCTGGTACTCGAGGCCGTTGTAGACCATCGACGCGATGTCGCCGGCCGATTGCGTGCTGACGCCGTTGTCCAGCCGGCGGACCTTGAACACGAGGCCCGCGCCCGTGTCGATCGTGTAGAAGTTCGCGTCCTGCGTGAGGCCGAACGAGGACGCCGCCGCGACGGTGGCCAGCATCCGGTCAGGGCCCGCGGTCGCGCCGCCACCCGGATCGCCGCCGCAGCCGGCGGTCAGTAAGCACAGCATGGCCGTCATCGCGGCCGGGGTCCTGCGCAAGAACTTGTGCATCGTGCCTGTCTCCTGTTGTTGGTGAGGACGTGGCGCGCCCCTCCCATGCCTGCGGCGGGCTCCGTGATCCCGGGACGTCCGGCCCGGTCGTCGTTGCTGTCGTTGCCTTGTTGGCACGCTAGTATTGATGGCCCACGCGCGGCGGGTCAACGGGGCGCACGGTCCCTTGCGCAAAGAATCACGCGCTTGAGCGGAGCGCCTGTAGCGACGGGCGGTATGGCAAGCACGCTGGCGCGGATCGAGATAAAATGACGGGTCCGGCGCCGCCCGGAGCCTTTCTCCTCTCACCATGCCAAGCTTCCTCGCCCCCGTTTCCGCCCTGCTGCGCCGCCTGTCGATCGACACCTTCACCATCCTGCTGCTGTGCACCGTCGCCCTCGCGAGCGTGCTGCCGTGCGCCGGCCACACGGCCGTCGTCCTCGGCAAGATCACCACGGTCGCCATCAGCCTGTTGTTCTTCCTGCACGGCGCCAAGCTGTCGCGCGAGGCGCTCGTCTCCGGCCTCACGCACTGGCGCCTGCATCTGCTGGTGCTCGCATCCACGTTCGTCATGTTCCCGCTGCTGGGCCTGGCGCTGAAGCCCTTGGCGGGAAGCGTCGTCACGCCGGAGCTGTACGTGGGCATCCTGTTCCTGTGCACGCTGCCCTCGACCGTGCAATCGTCGATCGCGTTCACGTCGATGGCGCGGGGGAACGTGGCGGCGGCCGTGTGCAGCGCCTCGGCATCGAACTTCGTCGGCATCTTCGTCACGCCGCTGCTCGTGTCCACGTTGATCGTGCGCGGCGCGGCGGGCGGCTCGGCGCTGGACGCCGTGATCGCCATCGTCGAGCAACTGCTGCTGCCGTTCCTGGCCGGACAATTCCTGCGCCCGTGGATCGGCCGCTGGGTGGACAGCCACAAGCCGATGCTGAAGATCGTCGACCAGGGCTCGATCCTGCTCGTCGTCTACACGGCATTTTCGGAATCTGTCATCGAAGGCTTGTGGCACAAGCTGTCCGGCGAAGCGCTCGCGGGCCTGGTCGCCATCAACTGCGTGATGCTGGCGATCGCGCTGGGGCTCGCCACGTGGACGAGCCGCCGGCTCGGCTTCAACCGCGAGGACGAGATCACGATCGTGTTCTGCGGCTCGAAAAAAAGCCTCGCAAGCGGCGTGCCGATGGCGAAGGTGCTGTTCGCGCCGAGCGCGCTGGGCATGGTGATCCTGCCCGTGATGCTGTTCCACCAGATCCAGCTGATGGTGTGCGCCGTGCTGGCGCAGAAATGGGGCCGCGAACCCCGTCCCTGAATCGCTCGTAGGCTGGACGGCTGCACCGCGATGTGTGAATGACGGCGGCGTGAATGCCGTCCACGCGTTCAACGATTCCCGGCGCAGCCGCGGTAGATCGAACGATGCGTATCACCGCGTGGACGGCGAGCCGCCCACCCTACCAAACATCGGTGGGCGTTCCGTGCCCGCCGTTGCATGCGTCAGGGCGCCGCGTGCGCCAGTGCGAGCCCGCCCCACCACACTTCGGGAACCGACGCGGCCAGCATCATGCCCGGCCCCAGCGCCGTGACGAGCCAGCGCCGCCGAGGCGCTAGCCACGCGGTGCGCGGGTCGGCGAGGCTCGCGCGGACGTCGCGCCAGCCGAAGCACGCCAGCGCCACCAGCCCGACCACGAACAGACCCCATAACGCCGCGTCGTCGAACAAGGCCGCCACGTCCTTGTCGAGATAGGCGAACGCCGGCAGCGCGAGGCACACGCTGCCCAGCAATTCGGCCGTCGCGATGAGCGCCGCGCGGCCGCGGCGGCGGAATTCGTGGCGCAGCATCCAGGCCGACAGCGCGACGTCGCCGGCCAGGTACAGCGCGCTCCATCCGGGCATCGTCTACTCCTGGCCCGCGTGCCAGCCGCCGCCCAGCGACTGAATCAGCGCCACCGCCGTCGTCTGGCGATTGCCCTGCGCCTGCACGAGCGCGCGACGCGCGTTCAGCGCCGTCACCTGCGCCTGCACGACTTCCGAGTAACTCACCTGGCCGGCCTTGTAGCGGTTCAGCACCTGCTCCTCGACCTTGTCCGCGGCCTGCGACGCCTGGCGCAGCAAGTCCTGCTGTTGCGCCAGCACGCGTGTGGCGGCCAATTGATCCTCGACGTCGGCGAACGCCGTCAGCACGGTCTGGCGGTAGCGCGCGACGGCCTGCTCGCGGGCCGCATTTGCGCCCTGCACGGCGGCGCGGTTGGCGCCGCCGTTGAAGATCACCTCCGTCGCCGACAGCCCCAACGCCCACGCCATGCTCGATGCCTTGAACAGGTCGCCGATGGCGCTGGCCGAGGGGCCGTACGACGCCGTCAGGCCGATCTGCGGGAAGTAGGCGGAGCGCACGATGCCGATCTGCGCGTTGGATGCCGCGACGGCGCGCTCCGCGGCGGCGATGTCGGGGCGGCGTTCCAGCAGCGCGGACGGCACGCCCACCGGCACCTCCGGCACCGTCACGTTCCACGGCACGGGCGCGAGCGCGAAGTCGGCAGGTGCCTTGCCGACGAGGACCGCGATCGCGTGCTCGAACTGCGCGCGCTGGCGCGCCAGCGACAAGTCGTCGCTCTGCGCACTGGCAAGTTGGGTCTGCGCCTGGTAGACGTCCGAATGCGGCACGATGCCCACGTCGAAGCGGTTCTGCGTGATCTTCAGCACGCGCTGGTAGCCCTCGATTGTCGTCGCCAGCAACGCGCGCTGGGCGTCGACCGAGCGCAGCGAAAAATAATCGGCGGCCAGCTCGCCCTGCGCGGACAGGCGCGCGGACGCGAGGTCCGCCGCGCTGGCCTGCGCATTCGCCTGCGCCGCGGACACGCCCGCGCGCAGCCGGCCCCACACGTCCGGCTCCCACGTCGAGCCGATGTTCAGCCGGTAGCTGTTCGACGTGCGCCCGCCGCCGTTGTTGTTGCCGCTACCGTTGCCGCTGTTGTTCGCGCCCCCGCCGCTGCCGTTGCGGTTGGCGCCTCCCGTCAGGGTCACGGAGGGGAATAACGCGGCACGCTGCTCCGCCACGACGGCGCGCGCCTGCGCGTACGCGGCGACGGCGGCCGCCACGTTCTGGTTGCTGACCTCGACCTGGCGCATCAAGCCGTCGAGCACGGGATCGCCGAACAGATTCCACCACGGTCCGCGCTCGAGCGCATCGGCCGGCGCGGCGGGCGTCCATCCGGCCAGCTCCTTGAAGGCTGCGGGCTGCGGCGTCGTCGGGCGCTCGTACGCGGGCGTGAACGCGCAGCCGGACAGCACGGCGGCCGCCAGCAAGGCATGCGTCAGGGAACGGAGGATCACGGTGGTGCGCATGGTGTGGTTCATGATGGTGAAGTCGTTGGCTGGTCCTCCAGCGGATGGCGGACCAGGTGGTGCTCGTCGGCGCCGCGGCGGCGCAGCTTGTCGACGTAGACGTAGACGACGGGCGTCGTGAGCAAGGTGAGAAGCTGGCTCGCGATCAGCCCGCCGATGATGGCGATGCCCAGCGGCTGGCGCAGCTCGGAGCCTTCGCCGAAGCCGATCGCCAGCGGCAGCGCGCCTAAAGCGGCGGCCAGTGTCGTCATGAGGATCGGCCGGAAGCGCAGCAGGCACGCCTCGCGCACGGCTTCCGTGGCCGAGAGTCCGCGCGCCCGCTCCGCTTCCAGCGCGAAGTCGATGATGAGGATCGCGTTCTTCTTGACGATGCCGATCAGGAGGAACACGCCGATCAGGGCGATGATGGAAAACTCCATGTGGAACAGCAGCAGCGCCAGCACGGCGCCCACGCCGGCGGAGGGCAATGTCGAGAGCACGGTGATCGGGTGCACGAGGCTTTCGTACAGGATGCCCAGCACGATGTAGATGACGACGATCGCGGCGAGGATCAGCAAGGGTTGCTGCTGGTTCGATTCCTGCGCCTGCTTGGCCTGCCCCTGGAAGCTGCCGCGCACGTTGACGGGCATGCCGATATCGGCCTCCGCCTGCAGCACGGCCCGCTGCGCCTCCGACAGCGAGTAACCCTCGGCGAGGTTGAACGAGATCGTCGTCGCCAGCTCGCCGTCCTGGTGGTTGACGGAGCTCGGTGTCGCCCGTTCGGCGAAACGGGCGATGGCGGACAGCGGCACCATCGTCGTGGCGCCCGTCGACAGCGCCGCGCCGCTGGCCGGGTCGCGCGCGGCCGTCAGGTTCGCGGGTGCGGCCGGCGTGCCGCTGGTCGCCGATGTCGCCGTGGCCTTGGCCGTCGTCGCGGCGCCGGCCGCGTTCTTCGCGGGCACGTACACGTCGTCCAGCGCGGCCGGCGAGCGCGCATACTTCTGCGCGACGCCCATGATCACGTGGTACTGGTTCAACTCGTCGTAGATGTTGGCGACCTGGCGCTGGCCGAACGCGTCGTACAGCGCGTTGTCGACGTCCTTCGCACTGATGCCCATGCGGGCGGCCGTCTGCTTGTCGATGTCGACATAGGTCTCGACGCCGTTGTCCGCCTGGTCGGTGTCGACGTCCGTCAGCGCCTTCTGCATCTTCATCGCGTCGGCGAGCTTCGACGCCCACGTCTTGAGGTCGGCGCGGTTGTCGCTCTTGAGGGTGTACTGGTACGTGGAATTCGACTGGCGCCCGCCCATGCGCAAGTCCTGCACGGGATTCAGGAACAGCTGCACGCCCGTCACCTGCGCGAGCTTCGGGCGCAGGCGCGCGATCACGGCCTGGCCGCTCTCGCCCTTCGCGCGCTGGCTCACGGGCTTCAGGTTCATGAACATGAAGCCGCCGCCCGCGCGCGAGCCCCCGGTGAAGCCGACGACGGTGTCGACGGCGGGATCGCTCTTGATGATGTTCACGAGCTGGCGCAGCTTGCCCTGCATGGCCTGAAACGAGATGCTCTGGTCGGCGCGCATGCCGCCGTTGATCTGCCCCGTGTCCTGCTGCGGGAAGAAGCCCTTCGGCGCGCCGGAGAACAGGTACACGTTCAGCCCGACGACGAACACGAGGATCAGCATGACCAGCGGCTTCATGTCCAGCGCCCAATCCAGCGCGTGCTCGTACGACTTCAGCACGCCGCCGAACGCGCGCTCGGACCAGCGCGCGAGGCGGCCCTGCTTGCGCTCGACGTGGCCGTGCAGCTTCTGGCCGGGCTTCAGCAGCACGGCGCACAGCATCGGCGTCGTCGTCAGCGAGATCACGAGCGAGATCATGACGGCGGCCGACAACGTGACGGCGAATTCGCGGAACAGCCGGCCCACCTGCCCGCCCATGAACAGCAGCGGGATGAACACGGCGACGAGCGACAGGCTGATCGAGAGCACCGTGAAGCCCACTTCCTGCGCGCCCAGCAGCGCGGCCTTCATGCGGTCCATGCCCTGCTCGACGTGGCGGCTCGTGTTTTCCAGCACGACGATGGCGTCGTCGACGACGAAGCCGGTGGCGACCGTCAGCGCCATCAACGACAGGTTGTTCAGCGAGAAGCCCAGCATGTACATCACGCCGAAGGTGCCCAGCAGCGAGACGATGGTCGCCACGGCCGGCACGACGGTGGCGCGGGCGCTGCGCAGGAAGACGGAGACGACGAGCACGACGAGCAGGATCGAGATCATCAACGTCATCTCGATCTCGTGCAGCGACGCGCGGATCGAATTGGTGCGGTCCGACGCGACCTGCATGTGCACGTCCTGCGGGAGCTGCGCCTGCAGTTGCGGCAGCAGCGCGCGCACGCCGTCCACCGTTTCGATGACGTTCGCGCCGGGCTGGCTCGTGATCAGCACGACCACTGCGGGCTCGCCGTTGAACAGGCCCAGCGTATGGATGTCCTCGACGCCGTCCGTGACGTCGGCCACGTCCTGCAGACGGATCGCGGAACCGTTGCGCCACGCGACGACGAGGCCCTTGTAATCGGCCGCGGTGCGCCCGTTCGTCGGCGTGTTCGCCTGCGAATAGATCTGCAGGCGCATGCCCTGCCCTTCCAGCGCGCCTTTCGGCCGGTTCGCGTTGGTGGCCTGGATGGCGGCGCGCACGTCCTCCGTCGCGAGGCCATACTGGTTCAGCTGGTACGGGTTCAGGTCGACGCGCACGGCGGGCAGCGAGCCGCCGCCCAGCTCCACGTCGCCCACGCCCTTCACCTGCGCGATCTTCTGCTGCACGATGTTCGACACTTCGTCGTAGATCTGGCCGGGGCTGCGCGCCTTCGACGTCAGCGCGAGGATCAGCACCGGCGCGTCGGCCGGATTCGCCTTGCGGTACGTCGGGTTGCTGCGCAAGGTGGCCGGCAGGTCGGCGCGCGACGCGTTGATCGCGGCCTGCACCTCGCGCGCGGCGGAATCGATCTGGCGCGTGAGGTCGAATTGCAGGTTGATGCGCGTGGAGCCGTTGCCGCTGTTCGACGTGATCTCGTTGACGCCGGCGATGACGGCGAGGCGCCGCTCCAGCGGTGTCGCCACCGACGTCGCCATCGTGTCCGGGCTGCCGCCCGGCAGGTTCGCCGACACGGAGATCGTCGGGAAGTCGACCTGCGGCAGCGGCGACACGGGCAACACGAAGAACGCGGCGACGCCCGCCAGCGCGATGCCGATGGTCAGCAGCACCGTCGCGATGGGCCGCCGGATGAACGGTTGCGACAGGCTCATGCGCCCGCCCCGCCAGGCTTCGGTTCCGTGCGCGGCTTCGCCGGTTCTTCGCCGCCCCAGCGCCGCGCCATGCGGTCGAACGCCAGGTAGATGACGGGCGTCGTGAACAGCGTGAGCAATTGGCTGACGATCAGGCCGCCGAAGATGGCGAGGCCCAGCGGCCGGCGCAGTTCGGCGCCCTCGCCCCAGCCGAACATCAGCGGGATCGCGGCGAACAGCGCGGCCAACGTGGTCATGATGATGGGACGGAAGCGCAGCATCGCGGCCTGGTGGATGGCCGTGCGCGGGTCCTTGCCTTCGTCGCGCTCGGCCTCGATGGCGAAGTCGATCATCATGATCGCGTTCTTCTTGACGATGCCGATCAGGAGGATGATGCCGATGATGCCGATGACGCCGAGACCCTGCCCCGTCACGCCCAGCGCCAGCAGCGCGCCCACGCCGGCCGACGGCAGCGTCGACAGGATCGTCAGCGGGTGGATGTAGCTCTCGTACAGCACGCCCAGCACGATGTACACGCAGACGACGGCCGCGAGGATCAGCCACAGCTGGCTCGTCAGCGACGCCTGGTACGCGCCGGACGCGCCGAGGAACGTCATGCTGACGGACGCCGGCAGGCCGATCTCTTGCGCGACGTCCTTGATCGCGGCGACGGCGGTGCCCAGCTTGATGCCGTTCGCCGTGTCGAAGCCGATCGTCGTCGCGGGGTACTGGGCCACGTGCGTGATCTGCAGCGGCGCGGCCTGCTCCGTGATGGCGGCGATGGCGGACAGCGGCGTCGGCGAGCCGGAGCCCGTGCGCAGCTGCAGGTTCGCGAGCGCGTCGAGCGACATGTGCTCGTCCTGCTGCGCTTCCAGGATCACGCGGTACTGGTTCGTCTCCGTGAAGATCGTCGACACGATGCGCTGGCCGAACGCGCTGTACAACGCGTCGTCGACGTTGGACGCCGTGACGGACAGCCGCGACGCGCTGTCGCGGTCGATGTTGACGTACGCGGCGGCCCCCGTGGCGCCGGCGTCCGTGACGACGTTCGCCAGCTCCTTGCGGCGCGCCATCGCGTCGACCATCTTCTGCGCCCATTCCGTCACGGTCTTCGTGTCCGCGCCCTCGATCGACAGACGGTATTGGGTGGGGCCCGTCTCGGCGTCGATCGTCAGGTCCTGCGTGGGCTGCAGGTACAACGTGACACCCGCGACGTTCTGCGCCACGCGGCGGCGCAGGCGGTCCATCAGGTCGCGCTGGTCGCCGTGGCTTTTCTTCAGGTTGATCAGCATCGTGCCCGTGTGGAGCATCGTATTGTTGGCGGCGTCCACGCCCACCGTCGACGCGAGCGATTCGACGTCCGGGTCGGCCAGGATCTCGCGCGCGGCGGCCTGCTGCATGTCGGCCATCGCACTGTACGAGATGGCCTGGCGCGCCTCCACACGCGCCTGCAGCTGGCCCGTGTCCTGCGTGGGGAACAGGCTCTTCGGGATGAACACCCACATCAACGCCGTCAGCACGAGCGTGCCCAGTGCGACGAGCAAGGTCAGGCCCTGGCGTTCCAGCACCCAGTTCAGGCCGCGGTCGTAGTGGCCCACCGTCCAGTCGAACAACGACTGGAACTTGCGCGCGAACGCGCTCTCGTGCGCCTGGTCGTGGTGCTTCAGCCAGCGGCCCGACATCATCGGCACGAGCGTCAGCGACACGACGGCCGAGATCAGGATCGTGATGGCCAGGGACACGGCGAACTCGCGGAACAGGCGGCCCACGACGTCGCCCATGAACAGCAGCGGGATCAAGACGGCGATCAGCGACACCGTCAGCGAGATGATGGTGAAGCCGATCTGCGTGGCGCCCTTCAATGCGGCCTCCATCGGCGGCTCGCCTTCCTCGATGTAGCGCGAAATGTTCTCGATCATGACGATGGCGTCGTCGACGACGAAGCCCGTGGCGATCGTCAGCGCCATCAGCGACAGGTTGTTCAGGCTGTAGCCCAGCAAATACATCACGCCGAACGTGCCGACGAGGGAGATCGGCACGGCGAGGCTCGCGATGACGGTGGCGCGCACGCTGTGCAGGAACGCGAAGATCACGAGCACCACGAGCACGACGGCCAGCACCAGCTCGATCTGCACGTGTTCGACGGACGCGCGGATGCCGTTCGTGCGGTCCGACAGCACGTCCATGTGGATGCTCTGCGGGAGGCTCGCCTGCAGCTCGGGCAGGCGCTGCTTGATGGCGTCGACGGTGGCGATCACATTGGCGCCCGGCTGGCGCTGCACGTTCAGGATGATCGCGGGCTTCATGTTGGCCCACGCACCCAGCTTGACGTTTTCCGCGCTGTCGACGACCTTCGCCACGTCGCCCAGGCGCACCGGGGCGCCGTTGCGGTAGGCGACGATCAGGTTCGTGTAGTCGGGTACCGTCACCAGCTGGTCGTTGGCGTTGATCGTGTAGGCGCGCGCGGGGCCGTCGAAGCTGCCCTTGGCGCTGTTGGCGTTGGCGGCGGTGATCGCCGTGCGCAACGTGTCGAGCCCGAGGCCGTTCGCCGCGAGGGCCGCCGTGTCGGCCTGGATGCGCACGGCCGGCCGCTGGCCGCCCTGCAACGTGACGAGGCCCACGCCCGTCACTTGGCTGATCTTCAGCGCGAGGCGCGTGTTGACGAGGTTCTGCACCTCCGTCAGCGGCATCGAATCGGACGTGATGGCGAGCGTCAGCACGGGCGCGTCGGCCGGGTTGACCTTCGCGTAGACCGGTGGCGCCGGCAGGTCCGTGGGCAGCAGCGAGCCGCCCGCGTTGATCGCGGCCTGCACTTCCTGTTCCGCCACGTCGAGCGTCTGGCCCAGCGTGAACTGCAAGGTGATGACGGAGACGCCGGCCGCGCTGTTGGAGCCCATGCGCGCGAGGCCCGCCATCTGGCCGAATTGCCGTTCCAGCGGCGCCGTCACGGTGCGCGCCATCACTTCCGGGCTCGCGCCCGGGTACAAGGTCTGCACCTGGATCGTCGGGAAGTCCACTTGCGGCAGGGCCGACAGCGGCAGGAATTTGTAGCCGACGAGGCCTGCCAGCACGATTGCCAGCATCAGCAGCGACGTGGCGACGGGGCGGCGGATAAAAGGCGCGGATGGGCTCATGCGCCGCCTCCGCTATGGACGGATGGATTCATATGGCACCTCCGCCATGGACGTAGGGTGGGCACCCCGTGCCCACGCGTAACGCCGATACGCCGCATACGTCCGCGTGGGCTCGGGGAGCCCACCCTACCACTGCGGACGGCGTCATTGCGCGGCTCCTTCCTGCTGCTGGCGGCGGCGATGCTGACGCTGGGCGCCGTCCTGACCCGGCTGTCCCGGCTGCGCCGGTTGAGCGGCGCCTGGCGCTGCCGGTCCCGCGGCCGCGGGCGTGTCCGCGCCGCCGGCCTGCCCGCCGTGGCGGCCCTTCCAGTTGCCACGACCGCCCGCCGCACCGCCACCCTCCCCGCCGGCACCCTGGCCGCGCGGATGATCGCCCGGCAAAGTCACCTTCGCGCCGTCCTTCAAGCGGTCGGCACCTTCCGTGATGACGGTCTCGCCGCCCGCGAGGCCGCTCGTGATCTCGACGCGCTCGGCATTCTCCTCGCCGCGCTTCACGTTCGTCAGCGCCACCGTGCGCGCCTGCGGATTCAGCACGTAGACGTAGTCGCCACTGGCGCCGTGGCGCAGCGCCGTCACCGGCACCGTAACGGCGTTCTTGACGACGTCGACCTGCAGGCGGATGTTCACGAACTGGCTCGGGAACAGCTTCGCGCCCTCGTTGCCGAAGCGGGCCTTCGCCTTCACGGTGCCCGTCTGCGTATCGACCTGGTTGTCCAGCGCGATGAAGTGGCCCTGCGCCAGCTCGCGCGTGCGGGTGCGGTCCAGCGCCGTCGCGGGCAGAGTCGCGTTCTCGTTGATGCGCTGCGTGAGCGCGGGCAGCCGGTCCTGCGGGACGGCGAATTCGACGTCGATCGGCGACTGCTGCGTGATGACGGCGATGCCCGTCGCGTCGGTGCTGCCCACGAGGTTGCCGATGTCCACGGTACGCAAGCCCACGCGGCCCGCGATCGGCGCGCGCACCTGCGTGTAGCCGAGGTTGATGCGGGCGATGCCTTCGGCCGCCTTGTCCGTCGTGACGGTCCCCTGCAACTGTTTCACCAGCGCGGCCTGCGTGTCGACGTCCTGGCGCGCGATCGAATCCTGCTGCAGCAAGGTCTGGTAGCGGCCCAGGGTGACCTTGGCCGTCTCGAGCTGGGCCTCGTCGCGCTGGCGCTGGCCCGTCGCCTGCAGCAGCGCCATCTGCGCGGGACGCGGGTCGATCGTCGCAAGCACCTGGCCCGCCTTGACGAGCTGCCCCTCGGTGAACAGGATCTTCTGCAGCACGCCGCCGATCTGCGGACGCACGGTCGCCACGGCGGCCGGGGTCACGGTGCCGAGGGCGTCCAGCACGACCGGGATGTCGGCACGCTCGGCCTTGCCGACGCCGACCGTCGTCGCCGGCATGCCGCGTCCGCCGGAGCCGCCCGGTCCTCCGCGACCCGCGCCGGGCCCGCCCGCGCCCGGCCTGCCGCCGCCCGGGCCGGCCTGCGGCGCCTGGTGTATGAGGTGCCAGGCCAAAGCCACCAGTCCGGCCATCGCGAGCACGGCGACGATGGTGCCGATGACGCGCGTGCGGCGCGAGCGCTTCGGTTGGGTGGGCGTCTTGTTCTTGTCGGGGGTGACGGTCGAATCCATGCGAGTCCTTGGCGGCCGAGTGTTCAAAAGCACAATAAATTTTTCTTGGAATGTAGCACGCTCCACCGCAGGCTTATGTTTCGTAACGTACCGACGCGCCATCACGCCGCCTCGCAGACGCGCCTGCCGCCGGGCAAGAAATTCGCCGCCTTTACACCGATTTACACGGATGCCGTACACATCCCGTCAGATCCAAACAAAAACGGGCGCGGGAAGGTCCCGCGCCCGTATCGAAGACGGCGACGCCATGTTTCGGCGTATGTACTCGCCCCTACATGCTGTTACAAAGCTTAACGCAGCGGAAAGGTTTCAAGGCACCCCGCACAGGCAGTGCGTGACCGCCGCGAACGGTTGCTTGCGGTCGGCGACGGCGGACAGCCAGCCCAGGTCCTTGCCGATGGCCGCCGCCGTGCTGCCGCCCAGCGCGGCCGCGCCGAGGTCGGCCGGCAGGAGGCCCAGCCTCACCTGCACGGTGAGCGCCTGCGCATCGGAGAGGCCCATGCGCTCCAGCAGGCGCTCGGCCAAGGTCGCGGGCTGCTCGGCATACGTGACGCGGAAATCGTCGCCCAGGTGAGCGCGCTTGGCGGCCGAGCGCAGCGCGTCGCCGTAGCTGCCCAGGCGGTCGACGAGGCCCCGCTCCTTCGCCTGGGTGCCCGTCCACACGCGGCCCTGGCCCACTTCGTCGATCTTCGCCGGCGTCGTGCGGCGCGCGATGGCCGCCTTCGTCGTGAACTCGTCGTAGATGTGGTTGATGGTCGATTGGATCAGCTGGCCGAAACGCGGGTCGAGCGGGCGCAGCGGATTGTAGGCGTCGGCGAGCCACGTCGTCGTCACGCCGGCCGTGTGGATGCCCAGCTTGTCGCCGACCTTGTCCGCGGTCGGCAGGATCGCGAACACGCCGATCGAACCCGTCACGGTGGACGGGTCGGCGATCACTTCATCGGCCGCCATCGAGATCCAGTAGCCGCCCGACGCGGCCACGTCTCCCATCGACACGACGACGGGCTTGCCCGCTGCGCGCGTCAGTTCCAGTTCGCGCCGGATCAGTTCCGAGCCGTAGGCGCTGCCGCCCGGCGAATTGATGCGCAGGACGACGGCTTTCACGGAGTCGTCTTCGCGCACGCTGCGGATCAGGTTCGACGTCGAGATGGCACCGACCATGCCGGGGCCGCCCGTGCCTTCCGTGATGTCACCGGCCGCCACGACGACGGCGACGGCATCGCCGAACGGCTTGTCCGGATGGCGCCCCACGTAGTCGTCGAGGCCCACCTGGCGGAAGCTCTTGATGCGGGCGTCGTACGCGCCGCGCTTGACGAACATCTCGCGCACCTCGTCGCGGGTCTTGATGCCGTCGATCAGCTTCCAGTCCAGCGCCACCTTGGCCGCGTTGCCGTTGGCCGCGGTCAGGCGCTGCGGCAGCTCGTCGATGCCTTTCGCGATCGCCCCTGCCGGCAGCTTGCGCGCCTGCTCCACTTCCGTCGTGTACGCGGTCCACAGGCCGTTGTACAGGAACGCGTCCGCTTCCTGCGCGGCCTGCGAGGGGCCGTTGCCGATGAACGGCTCGGCGAAGCTTTTATACGTGCCGACCTTCATCAGGTTGACGGTGACGCCGACCTTGTCGAGCGCGTCGCGATAATAGTTGCGGTGACGCCCGAAGCCTTCGATCAGCACCATGCCCATCGGGTGCAGGTACACCTCGCTCGCGTGCGCGGCGATGAGGTAGCGCTTCTGGTCGAAGTTGCCGCCCCAGACGACGACGCGCTTGCCCGCAGCCTTCACGCGCTCGACGGCCGCGCCGATCTCGCGCACGGACGCGAGGCCGCCGCCGCCCATCTCGTCCAGCAGCAGCAGGACGTCGCCCACGTTGGGGTCCTTGGCGGCGCTGTCCAGCGCCTTCAGCACGTCCGGCAGGCGCACGAGGCGGCGGCCGTTGCCGGACAGGCCCGCGACGACGGAATCGCGCACGCTGCCCGCCCGTTCCTCGACGAGTTCACCCTTCAGGTCGAGCACGAGCGCCGTCTTCGGCGCCAGCGGCTTCAGGCCGCCGCCGAACATGCCCCACACGAGGAAGATGAGGATGAGCAGGAAGATCAGGTTCAGCACGAAGCGGCGCGTGGCGTCGAGGCCGCGCCAGAGCGCACCGATACCGCGGCGCAGGGAAGACAGGGGTTTGAAGGACATCGGTTCTCCGACTGGTTAGACATCGTTGGTGATTCGGACCCCGGCGACGGCCGGACTGGCCGTGGCGGGGCGCGAGATCGCGAACAGGCCCGCGAACACGAGGGCGCCGTTCACGATCAATAATTCGAGGCCGAGGCGGTAGCTGCCCAGCAGCGCGTGCTGGTGGTATTCCAGCAGTGCGCACAGGATGGGCGCGCCGACCGTCACGACAGGCACGAGGCGATCCTGGAGTGTACGCGTCGTCATCATGCCGAACGCGAACAGGCCGAGCAAGGGGCCATACGTATAGCTGGCAAGCTTGAGGATCACGACGATCATGCTGGGATTGTCCACCCATTTGAACACGAGCACCATCGCGAGGAACAGCACGGCGAACGCGAGGTGCACGTGGCGGCGCAGGCGCACGCGCGCAGCTTCCGACAAATCGTCGCGGCGCTGGATGCCGAGGATGTCGATGCAGAACGTCGACGTCAGCGCCGTGATCGCGCCGTCCGCGCTGGGGAACAGCGCCGAGATCAGCGCGACGAGGAAGACGATCTGCACGGCCGCCGGCAGGTGCCCCATGACGACGGCCGGGAAGATCTTGTCGCCCGTCGCCGTGACGCCGGCCACGGGCGCGTACAGGTACAGGAGGCCGCCGAGGAACAGGAACGCGCCGAGCACGACGACGAGGACCGCGGTGAGGGTCAAGAGGTTCTTCTGCGAATCGCCGAGCGTCTTCACGGAGATCGTCTTCTGCATCATTTCCTGGTCCATGCCCGTCATCGTCACGACGATGAACGCGCCCGCCACGACCTGCTTGAGCCAGAATCCCGGGCTGTTCGGATCATGCGTGAACACGCGCGCGAGGCCCTGCTGCTGCATTTGCTGCAGCGCCTGCGGGATCGTCAGGTCCAGACGGCCCAGCAGGAAGGCGACGCAGGCGAACAGGCCCGCGAGCATGCACGTCGTCTGCAGGGTATCCGTCCACACGATGGTCTTCACGCCGCCCTGGTACGTGTACAGCAGGATCATGCCGAGGATGACGAGGGTCGTCAGCCAGAACGGGACACCCAGGCCGTCGAGGATGATGGTCTGCAGCACGGCGACGACGAGGTACAGCCGCGCCGTCGCGCCGAACAGCCGCGACAGGATGAAGAACCCGGCGCCGCTCTGATAGGCGCGGCGGCCGAGGCGGACGTCGAGGTAGTGGTAGATCGACGTGAGGCGCAGGCGGTAGTACAGCGGCAGCAGCAGGAACGCGACGGCGACGTAGCCGATCACATAGCCGATGAGGATTTGCGCATAGCCGAAACCGTCCGCGCCGACGGCGCCCGGTACGCTGATGAACGTGGCGCCGGACAACGTGGTGCCGACCATGCCGAACGCGACGAGCATCCAGTTGCTGCTCTTGTTGCCGATGAAAAAGCTGTCATTGTTCGCGCCCCGCGCCGTGGCCCGGGCGACGCCCAGCAGCAGCGCGAAATAAGCGATGAGGATGCAGAAGAGTAAAGCCGGGGACATCGACGATCCGAATGTTGTCTATTCGCCCAGCAATATACACCCAAGCCAGCGTGGCGGTCAGATCCCCTGGCCCGGCGCCCGTTCGAACGGGCCGATGCAGGCGTCCATCGATTCGTCCTGGCACATGACGAAGCGCGCGCCGGACGGGTGGAAACGGAGGTAGTTCGTGGCCCGGGTGCCCGGCTTCATGATCTCGCCGGAACAGTCCTGCTTGCCGTTGTCCTTCACGACCTTGTCCTCGAGCTTGTAGAAACCCTTGGCGCTGGGTTGCTCGGCCACGGTGAACTCGCTTTCCGACACTTCGTCGGCGCTGCGGACGAGCGTCGTGCCGTCGCCGCGGAAGTGGTACGTCTCGGAACAGCCGAGCTGCGGGATCGTGAGCACCCAGATGCCCAGCAGCGGATGCGACGCCGACGGCGCGCCCGCATGCGCCGGCAGGCACGCGGCAAGCGTCGCGGCGAGCGACAGGCGGGCGGACAGTCCGGTGAGCGTACGCATGATGGGCCTCTGCATGACGGTGAACGGCGTTCTTGTCATTATTGCACAGGCCCGCGCGGCGCGGGCGCGCACGCGGGCGCCGTTTCCGGTGGGCGGAAACGACGCCGCGGATCGTCAGCCGTTCTCGGGCGTTTTCGGCTTTGCCGGGCGGCGCGGCGCACGCGTGGCCGGCTTGCGCGACGGGGCCTTGTGGGCCGGGCGGCTCGATTTCTTGCGAGCCGCTTTGGCGGCCTGGGATTCGCCGTCGACGTCCGGCGCGCCCGCTTCGGCCGGCGCTTCCACCGGTGCCGCGACCGCGTCGGCGCGCTGTGCGTCGGCGGCCGCAGCCGGCGCCGTCTCCGGCGTCACGGCCGCTTCGGGCGCGGCCGCATCGACGGCCGCGGCGCCGCGCTTGCGCGCGGCCGGCTTGCGCGGCGTGCGTGCGGCGCGGCGGCCTTCCTTCGCCGGCGCTTCCTCTTCCTCGGCGACGGCGGGGGCCGGGGCAGCGTCCGCAGCCACGGGCTCGATCGCCTCGGCCAGGTCCGGCGTCGGCGCGGGCCACGTGGCGACGGCCGCGTCTTCCGATGCGGGGACCGTGTCCTGCGCGGCCGCTGCCTGGCCGTCGCGGCCCTTGCGTCCACGCCCGCCGCGGCGGCGCGGTTCTCGCCCGCCCGCCGGCACTTCCGTCGGCTGCTCGCCCTGCGTTTCGGCGGCCAGCTCGTCGACGGCTGCCGCCTCGAACGCGGCCTGCTGCTCGACGTCAGGTGCGCCAGTGCCCTCAACCGCCCCCGTCTCGACGGGCTGCAACTCGACCTGGGCGTTCGCACCCCGATACACATAGGTGCCGGATTTTTCGTCGCGGCCGAATTCGAACAGGCCGCGCGTCTGCGCCTCTTCCAGCAGGTTGCCGAACGTGCGGAAGCCGTAATACGTTTCGGAGAAATCCGGACGGCGGCGCTTCAAGGTGTCCTTCAGCAGCGAGGCCCAGATCTTGCCGGTGTCGCCACGTTCCGAGACGAGCGCGTCGAAGGTCTCGACGACCATCTCCAGCGCCTGCAGCTTGCGCGCTTCCATTTCTTCGCGCTTGCGGTTGTCGCCGTCGGACGGGCGGCGGCCCTGCTGCGGCTGGGCCTTGCGCTCGTCGCGCTTGGCGGCGGCGCGGCGCTGTTCACGCACGAGGTCGTCGTAGAAGATGAATTCGTCGCAGTTCGCGACCAGCAGGTCGGACGTCGACTGCTTCACGCCGACGCCGATCACGCGCTTCGCGTTTTCGCGCAGCTTGGAGACGAGCGGGGAAAAGTCGGAGTCGCCGGACACGATCACGAACGTGTTCACGTGCGACTTCGTGTAGCACAGGTCGAGCGCATCGACGACCATGCGGATGTCGGCGGAATTCTTGCCCGACTGACGCACGTGCGGGATTTCGATCAGTTCGAAGTTCGCTTCATGCATGGTCGCCTTGAAGCCCTTGTAGCGATCCCAGTCGCAATAGGATTTCTTGACCACGATGCTGCCCTTGAGCAGCAGGCGTTCGAGGACGGGCTTGATGTCGAACTTCTCGTAATTCGCATCGCGCACGCCGAGCGCGACGTTCTCGAAGTCGCAGAACACCGCCATGCTGATATTGTCTGAAGATGAAGCCATGTGTGTTGTTGTTGGGTTTGTGGACAAGCTGACCAGCGATTATACGCAACAACGGCGCCACCACCGCCACGGACGCGTCCGAGGCGAGCACGCTCACGCCAGCTGGTCGATCGTGGCCGGATCGGCGCGGCCGTCGAAGAACTGGTCGAGGCACGTCTGGAAGATCGCCTCGTCGGGCGCGACGTCCGCGAACAAGGTCATCGACGAGTGGAATTTGAGGTTGTCGGGATGGCCGAATATCTCATCGACGCCGCGGTCGTGGTGGCTCGCCACGGCCGCCGCGCACGCGCGTAGGCGTGGGCCCAGCACCGGGTGCGCGAGGTATGCCGCGGCCTCGTCGGCCGAGCGGATCGCATAGCGCTGCGCCATCGCGCTGTGCCCGAGGCCTTCGATCTGCGGAAAGATGAACCACATCCAGTGGGTGCGCTTGTGGCCGGCGCGCAACTCGGTCAGTGCCGTGTCGTAGACGCCGATCTGCGCGTCGACGAAGCGTTCCAGGTTGAAATCGGTCGTCATCGGTCTCCCCTCCTTCGCCGCATGCTACGCCATGTTTGCTAAAGTGGCGCCACCATGAAACCCGAACACCTGACCCTCCTCCTCACCCGCGAGATGCCCTACGGCAAGTACAAGGGCCGCACGATCGCCGAGCTGCCCGGCCACTACCTGGGCTGGTTCGCCCGCGAAGGCTTTCCGAAGGGCGAACTGGGCGAGCTGCTGGCCCTCATGTACGAGCTCGACCACAACAATCTGCGGAGCCTGCTGGATCCCCTGCGGCGATGATCGATTTTTTCGATCGCAGCCCGTAAAAGAACTCGTTTTTCATTGCGGGGCCGGCTCCCTATACTGGCTTCCATCGACACCAAACAACGAGGAGCACACCATGATGGAAGTCCGCAGGAGCGAAGAACGGGGCGCCGCCCACCACGGCTGGCTGATGTCCAAGCACACGTTTTCGTTCGCCGATTACTACGACCCGCGCCACACCGGCTTCGGCCCGCTGCTGGTGATCAACGAAGACCGCGTCGCCCCGGGCGCCGGCTTCGGCACGCACGGCCACCGCGACATGGAAATCATCTCGTACGTGCTGGACGGCGCGCTGGAACACAAGGACAGCATGGGCACCGGCTCCGTGCTGCACTACGGCGACGTGCAGCGCATGAGCGCAGGCACCGGCGTGCGCCACAGCGAGTTCAACGGCTCGAAGACGGACCCCGTGCACTTCCTGCAGATCTGGATCGAGCCGGACACGAAAGGCATCCCGCCCAGCTATGAGGAAAAGCATTTTTCTGCCGACAGCAAGAAGGGCAAGCTGCGGCTGATCGCGTCGCGTGACGGGCGGCAGGAGTCAGTGACCATTCATCAGGATGCGTCGATCTATACTGCGATTCTCGATGAAGGCGATCATGCGGAGCACGCGCTGGATCGTGAGCGGCTGGCGTACGTGCACGTCATTCGCGGGGACGTCAGCGTGAATGGCGTGGCGCTCAAGGATGGGGATGCGCTCAAGATCGGTGGTGAGGAGCGTGTCGTGTTTGATCACGCGGAAGCGGCCGAGGTGTTGCTATTCGACCTGCCTGCTTGATGGGTGGAATGAGCGGTCTCCGCGGCGCGGCGCTGCGGAGATCGGGGAAATCCTTGACAGCTAATAAGCCGGCATTTTCTTAATTAGAAAATATCGTTCAAACTACTGTTGTTCGATCTGCCGACTTGATAGGTGGAAATGGTCGCCCCCGCCGCACGGATGTCACTCGATGGTAAATGTCATTTCTCTCTTCAACCGGAATGTGCGATCAAGCCCCCATGTCGACGGGCGCGCAAAGCGCTTCAGGGCGAAGTCGCCCTTGCCCTTCATGTAATTGACCAAGCTGTTCTTGACGGCCCTCGGATTCTGCACCATATCGTCGGCGCCGTTACGGAGGCCCGATGGAAGAGTGTCCGGGACATTCAGCGTATCGGCCTTCCAATCAATCGTATTCGCAGCAGGATCGAACACCATCTGGATCTTACCTGTGACGTTCCATTCCAGCGCAAGAGTCGGGTAGCTGGCTTCCGAGAAGATCTGCGCCACGACGCCCGCTGTGTAGACACATGACTGAAACGTCGCGGGTGGCATCTTGTCGATAGCCGAGGCGAAGCCATCCGGGTCCTTCAGCGGATCGGCGACCGGGATACATTCCTGCGGCAACCCCAGGTGGGCGGGAAACTGCGCCACCCAGTACAGTGCCATGCCGTTGTCGCGTCCGGGCCGCGCATACCCGGCAATCAGGCGCTCCAGGGCAAAACGCTGACCAGAATCTTGAGCACGCATATAGAAAGCAGCAGCGCGATCCCAGTCGGCCTTCACGCACAAGCCCTCGTCGTACATAGTCCCAGCCAACAACATGACCTCTGGCTTTTTCGCTGCAAGGCCCGCCTTGAGCGCCTCCACTGCGGGAACGCAACGGCCTTCCGCAATCATTTGTTCGATCGAGTCCGTATGCTTGTTGTAAGGCCAAAGGCGGACAACTCGGCCAGCGTGAACGGACGTGCAAATTGCAAAGCAGAGGGAAGCGAACACAATGCGTTTCATAAATACTCACGTAAAAATTAATAAGACAGCAACCAGGTTCGCGACAAGGTGAGCTGAGTCCGATATGTGGATGGGCTCAGCGACGATCCACCGAACGCAAGCGCTCGCTTCATTGCTTTGGCGCCGGCTTCAACCAGGTCCTGAAAGCACGGCCGCACAGATTGCGCACGTCTTCGCTCATCAGTCGAGGGAAAAGCTTACCCATGAATTTATTATTTGATATTACTATATCCATCAGGGCTAACAATGAAATTGACCAGGTGCACTATCTGACCAATCCCGAAGAATCCTTATTGGTGAATACCGATGTCGCATTCGACAATAACGATATGAAAAACGCAGTTCCTATATCGTGCGTGAGGTCTCATGCAAATATGAATCTCGATTTCTATCCAAAAATATCAAATAAGTGAAATCGAGCACGCGACTCGCACGCATCAGCGCCGCCTCGACCGGAAGCACGCCCAAACGAAATCGCAATGAATCGCCCCGCCGCAATCGCGCGTCAACTGTTAAATTCCGTCGCTATAATCAAGCCACACAGCAACTTTCGACCCCATCCGCATGAGCGCACAACCCAGCGTCCTCGTCGTCGAAGATGACGTCCACATCGCCCACGTCCTGAGCTTCATGCTCGAACGCCAGGGCTATCGCGTGACCCACGTGGCGGACGGGCGCGCGGCCGTGCAGCACGTGGTGGCGGAGCCCGCGCCCGACCTCGTCCTGCTGGACGTGATGCTGCCCTACGTCGACGGCTTCGAGATCGTCGGCCTGATCCGCGCGCAGCCTGGCTGGGAAGCCGTGCCCGTCCTGATGCTCACCGCGAAGAACACGGAGCGCGACACCGTGCGCGCCCTCGACGCCGGTGCCAACGACTTCATCATCAAGCCGTTCCAGCCGCAGGAATTGCTGGCCCGCCTGCGCCGCTTCCTGAAAACACCGGCATGATCCCGCCCGGCGGCGCCCTGCCCGCCCATGTACTCGCCGCCGCGTTCAAGGCGCCCGCCGATCCGATCCTGGCCGCCGCGTACTGGACCGGGATCGGCGCCCTCTTCCTCACGCTGCTCCTGGCCGCCCAGATCGTCCGCCTGCGCATGGCGCTGCGCCGGCGCGAGCGGCGCGAGGCGCGTGCGCTCGCGCGCTGGCGTCCCGTACTGAACGCCGCCATCGTGGGCGAGATGCCCGCCACGCTGCCGCGGCTGGCGCGCGCCGAGCGTCCGCATTTCATCAAGCTGTGGGTACACCTGCAGGCGTCGCTGCGCGGCGAGGCGAGTCTCGCGCTGAACGCCGTCGCGCGCCGCCTCGGCGTCGAGCACGACGCGCGCGCAATGCTCGCGCGCGGGCCGCGCACAGAGCGCCTGCTCGCCACCCTGCTGCTGGGCCACCTGGGCGACCGCGCATCGTGGGACACGTTGCGCACGCTGGCCGAAAGCCCGGACGTCACGCTGTCGCTGTCCGCGTTGTGGGCTCTCGTGCGCATCGACCCGCACGCCGCGGCCGCCTACCTCACGCCGCTGTTCGTCGCGCGCGACGACTGGGCGATGTCGCACGTCGCCGGCATCCTGAAGGAGGCGAGCGCGCCCGTCGCCGGCGTCCTCGCGGACCTGCTGCCGACGCTGCCGCCGGACCGCCTGCCGCGCGCCCTGCGCATCGCGGAAGCGCTGCGCATCGACCTGCCGCCCGCGCTGCTGGCCGATGCCCTCGCCAGCACCGACGTCGACCTCGTGACGGCCGCCCTGCGCATCGTCGCCACGCCGGGCCTGCGCGACACCGTCCGCGGCCTGCTCGCGCATCCCGACTGGCAGGTGCGCGTGCTGGCCGCGAAGGCGCTGGGGCGCATCGGCGACGCATCGGACGTGCAGCGCCTCGTCGCGCTGCTCGCCGACCGCGAATGGTGGGTGCGCTACCGCGCCGCCCAGGCGATCGCCGACCTGCCCTGGCTCGCCCGCGCCGAACTCGATGCCCTGCAGGCCGGCCTCACCGACCGCTTCGCCGCCGACATCCTCGCCCAGGTGATCGCCGAGACCCGCGCCGCGGAAAGGACCGCGTGATGTCGCACCACCTGCTCATCCAGTTCATCACGTGGTTCGTGCTGTGCTACTTCGTGCTGCTCAACGGCGGCTACCTCGTGCTGAACATGCTGTCGCTGCGCGCGCTGCACCGCAAGGGCCAGGAAGCGATGCTGGACGACCTGCCGCGCGTCTACTCCGGCCTCGAGCCGCCCGTCAGCATCCTCGTGCCCGCGTACAACGAGGCCGCGACGATTGCCGCGTCCGTGCGCTCCATGCTGCAGCTGACGTATTCCGAATACGAGGTGCTGGTCGTGAACGACGGCTCGAAGGACGCCACGCTGGACGTGTTGAAGCGCGAGTTCGGCCTGCTGCCGTTTCCGGAAGCGTACCGGCGCCGCATCGCGACGAAGGACATCCGCCAGATCTACCGCTCCACGCGCTTTCCGAACCTGCGAGTGGTCGACAAGGACAACGGCGGCAAGGCCGACTCGCTGAACGCGGGCATCAACGCGGCGCGCTACCCGCTCGTGTGCGGCGTGGACGCCGATTCGATCCTGCAGCGCGACAGCCTGGAAAAGGTGACGGAACCGTTCCTGCGCGACCCGACCGTCGTCGCCACGGGCGGCACGATCCGCGTGGCCAACGGGTGCGAAGTGACGGGCGGCTTCCTCACGAAGGTCGGCCTGCCGCGCAATGTCTGGGCGCTATTCCAGGTCGTGGAATACCTGCGCGCGTTCCTGTTCGGCCGCCTCGGGTGGTCGTCCGTGAACGGCATGCTGATCGTCTCCGGCGCGTTCGGCGTGTTCCGCAAGGAGACCGTGATCCAGGCCGGCGGCTACCGCCCGGACACGATCGGCGAGGACATGGAACTGATCGTGCGCATGCACCGCCTGCTGCGCGCGCAGCGCCAGCCGTACAAAATCGAATTCGTGCCCGATCCCGTGTGCTGGACGGAGGCGCCGGAAGATTACCGCACACTGAAGAACCAGCGCATCCGCTGGCAGCGCGGCCTGGCCGAGAGCTTGAACGCCAACTGGGGCCTGATGTTCTCGAGGAACGGCGGCGTGCCCGGCTGGCTCGCATTCCCGTTCATGCTGCTGTTCGAATGGCTGGGGCCCGTCGTCGAACTGGGCGGCTATGTCTTCATGACGTGGGCGGCCGTCGCGGGCGGGATCTCGTGGCAGGCGTTCGCCACGTTCATGTTCGTCGCGATCGGCCTCGGCATCCTGCTGTCCGCGTCCGGCCTGCTGCTGGAAGAGATGTCGTTCCACATGTACCCGCGCGGCAAGCAGTTGCTTGCGCTGGGCGCCGTCGTGCTGCTGGAAAACCTCGGCTACCGCCAGTTGAACACGGTGTGGCGCCTGATCGGCCTGTGGCGCTGGATCGCGCAGAAGGAATCGACCTGGGGTACGATGAAACGCAAGGGCGACTGGCAGGCAGGTACGCCCAAAGGCCCCTGACCATGCGCACGCTCCTCGTTTCCTTGCCCCTGCTCGCGATGACGATCCCGGCCCACGCCGCCTGGCTGCACCAATGTCCAGCCGCGACGGACGGCGCGCCGCCGCGCTACGTCGTCGATGGCCGCGAGCACGCGCCGGGCTGCACGAGCGTCGCGCTGGCGCCCGGCGCCGACGTCGAGGCCGTTTATCCGCTGGCACCGGGCGAGACGCCGGACGACGTGATCGTCCTGAACGGCAACGTGACGGACGGCCACTTCGCCGTCAGCGAGCACGAACTGCCGTCCGCCACGCGCGGCCCGGCGCGTCCGGACCCCATGCCGCTGCACGCGAACCTGCTGCAGTGGATGGACGCGCGTACGTTCGGCGTCGAGGAGCGCGTGCAGGCGCACCTGGAAAATGCCACCCTGCGCGTCACCTGCCGCCCGGGCCGGCGCCCGGCCGGTGCGATCCTCACGGGGCCGTGGTTCCTCACGCGCGCCAGTACCGTGCTGGCCGCGACGTATGAAGCGCAGGGCAGCGCGTTCACGTGGCAGGCCGCCGACGCGGCCCATCAGGCAAGCGGCGACGCGCTCGACATGGGCACGCTGACCGCCGGCGCCAAGGCCGCCCGGCTCACGCTGCCCGCGTCTCTGGACCGCGCCGGCTGGCGCCAGTTCGTGCTGCTATGCCCCGCGTCCGAGGCGAGCGTCGACGTGACGGCGCTGGCGCTGGAGCCCGCCGCCGCGCCGAAGGCCGCGCCGCGCGCGACGTGGGTCTGGCGTCCCGGCGACTGGATTGACGGCGGGCCCGCGCTGCTCGACTGGGCGGCCGGCCAGGGCATCCGCGAGCTGTTCGTCACGGTGCCGCTGACGGACGGCGCCGCCGTGCGCGACCCCGGCCAACTGGCCGCCTTCGTGCGCGCCGCGGGTGCGCGCGGCATCGTCATCGACAGCGTCGACGGCGACCCGCACATGGTGCTGCCCGGCGAAGTGGCGACGGCCGTGCGGCGCGCGCGCGCGTATGCCGCGTACAACGCCGCGCAGCCCGCCGAGGCGCGCCTGCGGGGCGCGCAGTTCGACGTCGAACCGTATCTGCTGCCGGAGACCGTTCTGGCGCCGGCCCGGCGCGATACGGCCTACGTCGACATGGCGCGCGCGTTGAAGGCGGCCGCGGGCGACGGCCTGCGCCTCGAATTTGTCGTCCCGTTCTGGTGGGGCGGGAATCCCGCGCTGCTGGACGCGCTGGCGCCCTACGCGGACTCCCTCGCCGTGATGGACTACCGCACCGACCGCGCCCAGGTCGTCGACTTCGCCATCCCGTTCCTCGACTGGGCATCTGTCCACGACCGGCAGGTGCGCATCGCGCTGGAAGCGGGGCCGATCGAGCCCGAGGTCCAGCGCCGCTACGTGAAGGCGACGGGCGGTCCCGGCGACCTGCAGGCCATCGACGTGGGCGGCCGCCAGGTGCTCGTCCTGCTGCGCAAGCCCGTCGCGGGCGCGGACGCGCGCCTGTATCGCCTGGACGGCACGCGCACCGTCGACGGCAGCGCGACCACGTTCCACCGGGACAAGCCCGCGCTGCTGCGCCAGCTGCCCGGCCTGGAACAGGAATTCGGCCTGTGGGACGGCTTCGGCGGGATCGCCATCCACGAACTGCGCTGAGGTCGCGCCCTTGCTCATGAAATCGTTTTCATATACTCTTGGAAACAATCATTACGCAAGAATCTGGAGACCCGCGTGACCAACCCATCCCGCCGCTCGGCATTCAAGACGCTGCTCGCCGGCGCCGCTTCCCTCCCCGCCGCCGCCGTGCTGCCGGCCCAGGCCGCCGCCCGGAACGCCGCACCAGCCGTCCCCGCGTGCCCACCTGCCCCGCGCTGGGGCCGCGGCATCGAAGGCCAGCGCAAGGCCGACCTCGGCGACGGCACGTACATGAACCCGATCATCTCGGGCGACCACCCGGACCCGACGATCCTGAAGGACGGCAAGGACTATTACATGACGTTCTCGTCCTTCCTGTCGTATCCGGGCATCGTGATCTGGCATTCGACCGATCTCGTGAACTGGACGCCCGTCGGGCCCGCGCTGAAGAAGCCGCTGGGCACCATCTGGGCGCTCGACCTGTGCAAGCACAACGGCCGCTACTTCATCTACATCCCGGCCGCGCCGGACGGCAACGGCTGGTCGATCTACGCCATCTGGGCCGACCGCATCGAGGGGCCATGGAGCGACCCCATCGACCTGAAGATCTCGGGCTGCATCGACCCGGGCCACGTCGTGGGCGAGGACGGCAAGCGCTACCTGTTCGTGAACGGCATCCGCCGCGTGCGCCTGACGGACGACGGCCTCGCGGCGGACGGCCCCGTCGAACCCGCCTACCAGCCGTGGCGCTATCCGGAAGACTGGGTCGTCGAGAACTTCGCGCCGGAAGGCCCGAAACTGCTGCGCCACGGCGCGTACTTCTACATCGTGACGGCGGTCGGCGGCACGGCCGGTCCCGTGACGGGCCACATGGTCATCGCGGCCCGCTCGAAGTCGATCCACGGCCCGTGGGAACATTGCCCGCACAACCCGATCGTGCGCACGACGAGCAACAAGGAGCCCTGGTGGTCGCGCGGCCACGCATCGCTCGTGGAAGGCCCGGGCGGCGACTGGTGGATGATCTACCACGCCTACGAGAACGGCTTCCGCACGCTGGGCCGCCAGACCTTGCTGGAGCCCATCGAGTGGACGGCCGACGGCTGGTTCCGCGCCAAGGGCGGCGACCTCTCCAAACCTCTGCCGAAGCCGCGCGGCGGCAAGGCGGGGCCGAACGGGTTCGCGCTGTCCGACGATTTCTCGAAGGACCGCTTCGGCGTCCAGTGGACCTTCCACGATCCGGCACCGAACGAGATGGCGCGCGTGCGCTTCGCGAACGGCGGCCTGGAAATCAAGGGCAAGGGCACGTCGCCGGCCGACGCCACCCCGCTCACCTGCGGCGTCGGCGACCGCGCGTACGAGGCCGAGATCACGCTCGACCTCTTGGGCGCGGCCGAAGGCGGCATCCTGCTGTTCTACAATCCGAAGGCCTACGTCGGCCTCGGCTTCACGCCGGACACGGTCAAGACGTACGAGTATTCCGAGGAATTGCCGTGGGCGCGCCGCCCGCAAGCCATCTCCAGCGTGCGCGTGCGGCTGACCAACGACGACAACGTGGTGACTTTCCATTACTCGTTCGACGGCGGCAAGACGTGGCAGCTGCACGGCACGCGCATGGAAGTGTCGGGTATCCACCACAACGTGTTCGGCGGCTTCCTGAGCCTGAAAGTAGGCGTGTACGCGGCGGGCGGCGGCACCGTGCGCCTGCGTGATTTCCGCTACCGCGCGCTGGCGTCGTCATGATGACTTGAGCGCGCGCCACGGGCGTCCGGGAACTGCTAGCATGCGCGGAAATCGTAACCAAAAGTCTACATGCACGAGAACCCGCCTTGCATTATGGGCGACGGCGCCGCCCCGGACGATGCCAGCCGCCGCTTCGACGAACTGCTCGCCCACCTGCCCGCCGGCGTGGTGATGCACGACGCGCAGGGGCGGGTCGTCGCCGCCAATCCCGAGGCGCTTGCCCTGCTAGGGCGCAGCGAACGAGAGGTGCTGGGCGCGGCGGCCAGCGACACGGCCTGGCATTTCGTGCGTGCGGACGGCACGCCCATGCCGGCCTCGGAATATCCCGTCAACGACGTGCTGCGTACGGGCGCCAAGGTGTCGGACCTCGTCGTCGGCGTGCCCCGCCCCGCCCGGGGCGACGTACGCTGGGCGCTCTGCAACGCCTATCCCGAACGCGACGAGCACGGTGCGATCCACCGCGTCGTCGTCTGCTTCACCGACTGCACCGCGTTGAAGGACGTCGAACAATCGCTGCACAAGTCCGAGGAACGCATGCGCCTCGCGCTGCAGGGCTCGACGGACGCGCCGTGGGACTGGGACCTGGTCTCGGGCGAACTCTATTATTCGGCGCGCTGGTGGGAGATGCTGGGCTACACGCCCGGCGCGCAGCCGGCCGACGCCGAGGCCTGGGTGCGGCTGATGCACCCGGAAGACCGGATCCGCACCGTCGACCTGCTGGACGAACTGCTGGCCGGCCCGCGCCAGGCGTACAGCACGGAGTTCCGCCTGCGCCACCACGACGGCCACTACGTGCCCGTGCTGAGCCGCGGCTTCATCCTGCGCGACGCGGGCGGCAAGGCCGTGCGGCTGTCCGGCACCAATACCGACCTCACGGAGCGCAAGGTCACTGAGCGCCGCATCCACGAACTCGCCTATTTCGACCAGTTGACGGGCCTGCCGAACCGGCGCTTCCTGCTCGACGAGCTGGGCCAGATCCTCGCCCGCAACGGGCGCGCGAGCCGCCACGGCGCCCTGCTGTTCCTCGACCTCGACAATTTTAAATTGCTGAACGACACGATGGGCCACGACGTGGGCGACCTGCTGCTGCGCGAAGTGGCGCGGCGGCTGCGGCGGGCGCTGCGCGAAGGCGACCACCTCGCGCGCCTGGGCGGCGACGAATTCGTGATCGTGCTGGAAAACCTCGGCGCCACGCCGGCCGACGCGATGGTCGAAGTCCACGCCGTGGGCCGCAAGCTGCTCGACGTGCTGGCCGAACCGTTCGATCTGGCCGGCCGCCAGTGCTCCAGCAGCCCCAGCATCGGCGCCACGCTGTTCGACGGCCACCCGACCGACATCGACCTGCTGCTGCGCCAGGCCGACCTCGCGATGTACCGCGCGAAGGACGAGGGCCGCAACACCTTGCGCTTCTTCGACCCCGGCATGCAAGCGGCCGTCGACCGCCAGGCCGCGCTGTCGGCCGCGCTGCGCACGGGCCTCGCGCATCGGCAGTTCGTGCTGTACTGCCAGCCGCAGTTCGGGCACGACGGCAGCCTCGTCGGCGCGGAAGCGCTCGTGCGCTGGCAGCGCGGCGCGGACGAACTGGTGAGCCCCGGCGAATTCATCGGCGCGGCCGAATCCGGCGGCCTGATCGCGGCGCTCGGCATGGACGTGCTGGAACAGGGGTGCCACGCGCTCGCGCGCTGGGCGCGCGCACCGAGCCTGCAAGGATTGAAGCTCGCGGTGAACATCAGCGTCCACCAGCTGCGCGACCCCGATTTCCCCCACGCCGTCGCCACCCTGCTGGCCGCGACCGGCGCCCGGGCCGACCGCCTCACCCTGGAACTGACGGAGAGCGTGTTCGCGCGCAACCCGGGCGACCTCGTCGACCGCATGCAGCAGCTGCGCGGCCTCGGCGTGCATTTCGCGCTGGACGATTTCGGCACCGGCTATTCGTCGCTCGCGTACCTGGCGCGCTTTCCGCTGGCGGCGCTGAAGATCGACCGCTCGTTCGTGCGGGACGTCGACAACGACCCGAACGCGTCGTCGATCGTCGAGGCCATCATCGCCCTGGCGCGCAAGCTGCATCTCGCGACGATCGCCGAGGGCGTGGAACTGGATGCCCAGCAGGCATTCCTGACGGCGCATGGCTGCGACGTGATGCAGGGCTACCTGCTCGGGCGTCCCGTCGCGCTGGACGAGTTCGAGGCACGCTACGGCCGGCCGCCCGTGCCGATGGAGGCGCCCGTTCAGGCCGCGAGCGGCAGCTCGACGTAGAACGTGGTGCCAATGCCCTCGGCGCTGTCGAACCAGATGTCGCCGCCCAGCTCCTCGACGATCGTCTTGCAGATCGACAGGCCGAGGCCCGTGCCACCCTGACGGCGCGAATCGGCGCCGTCGGCCTGGGCGAAGCGCTGGAACACGCGGTCGCGGAACGCTTCCGGAATGCCGGCGCCCTCGTCCGCCACCGCGAGGCGCGCACGGTCGCCGCGCGTCTCGACGTGCGTGCGCACCGTCGATCCCGGCCCGGAAAACTTGATCGCATTCGACAGCAGATTCGTCAGCACCTGCGCGAGGCGGTCGCCGTCGACGTCCACGCGCGCACTCTCCGCGCCGGGCGCCGCGACGCACGACAACGCGATCCCGGCCTGGTCGGCGTAGCTCTGCATCGCGGCGACGGCGTCCTCCGCGAGCGGCAGCAGCGGCTGCACTTCGCGGTCGAACACCATGGCGCCGGCGTCCAGCTTTTGCAGGTCGAGCACGTCGCTGACGAGGCGCACGAGGCGGGCCGAACTCGCGTTCGCGACGTCGACGAGGCCTTGCGCGTCCGGCGGCAATTCACCGGCCATGCCGTCGGCCAGCAGCGCGAGCGACGCGGAGATCGCCGTCAGCGGCGTGCGCAGCTCGTGCGACACGGTCGCGACGAATTCGTCCTTCATCCGCTCGACTTCCTTGCGCTCGGAGATGTCGTGCACGAAGGCGGAGAAGAACAGGCCTTCGCCCGTGCCGGCCAGGCCCAGCGTCATCTCGACGGGGATCTCGCGGCCGTCGCGCGTGAGCAGCACCCGTTCGACGCGCTGGCCCAGGATCTCCATTTCTCCCGTCTCGAGGAAGTGCGCGAGCAGCGCGCGCGAATGGGCGCGGAAGCGTTCCGGCATCACGAGGTCGGAGATGATGCAGCCGACGGCCTCGGCGCGCGTCCAGCCCAGCATCGCTTCGGCCGCCGAGTTCCAATCGAGGATGCGGCCCCGCATGTCGATGCCGACGAACGCGTCCTGCGCCGTCTCGATGATGGCCGCGATGCGTTGTTCGTTGGCGCGCACCTTGGCGAGCGCCTGTTCCAGCTCGCGCGTGCGCAGGGCGACGCGCTCCTCCAAGGTCGCGTTCAAGTCTTCCAGCGCGCGCCGGCGGCGCACGAGGTTCGCGACGAGCGCATTCAAGGTGTGGCCCAGCGCGCGCACTTCCGCGTAGCCGCCCCGCTGCACTTCGATACGCACCGTTTCGCCTGCGCGGATGCGCCGCGCCGCGTCCGCGAGCTCGCCGAGCGGCCGCGTGATGTGGCGCGCGATCCCGGCGCCCACCAGCGAGAACAGCGCGGCAAGCAATACCCCGGCACCGAGGCCGTATTCGCGCAGGCGGCGCACGGGGGCGAAGGCGTCGTCGACATTCTGGCGCACGAGCACCGTCCAACCGAGGCCCGGGTATTCGGCGTAGCCGCGGCCGCGCTGGAAGCCCACCATGTAGCTGCGGCCGTCCGGCCATTTCTCGACGACGTAGCCGTCCCCGCGCTGCGCGCGCGCCGCCTTCAGGCTGGGCAACATGAGGCGCTTGCCGGCCACGTCGGGCGGCCCGAGCAGCACGTCGCCCTCGGCATCGACGATCAATGCTTCGACCTGGCGCCGTGCCGTGATCCCGGCCATGACGGAACGTTCGACGTCGCGCGCCCATTGCCACGACAAGTGCGCGCCCAGCACGCCGCGCATGACGCCATGCTCGTCGACGTAGGGAAAGGCGACGTCGACGAAGCGCCACGGTTCCGGCTGCCGGGGCAGCAGGCGCGCCAGCAGCACGGCTTCGTGCACGTCGCCCGCATGGATGCCGCGCAGCGCGTTGCGGAACCACGGGCGGCGCGACACGTCGGCCCCTTCCAGCAAGCCCTGTGCGGACACCTGCACCTTGCCGTCCAGTCCCGCGTAACCGAGCCAGCTGTAGTAGCCGAGCGTGCTCTGGATGGCGTCCAGGGTGGCGCGGCGCAGCGCCGGCGGCTGGTCCTCGCCGAGCGAACGGCGGCGCGCGAGCAGGCCCACCTCGCGGTAGCGTTCGAACATGCCGCGCTCCAGCTTGTCGGACGTCTGCATCGCCAGCTCGGCGAGGCCGTGCCCGATGTTCGTCTCGACCTGCTCGGACGACTTGCGTTCGATGACGGCGGTCAGCACCAGCGTCAGGACGATGGACAGCAGCACGAAGGCCAGCGCCAGCCAGGCGCCGAGGGCGCGCGGCAGCAGCCGGCGGAACGATTTCAGGGGATTCGACATGGCAAACTGACAAGGACACGGGTCCGATTGGACGCTGTTACCAGCCTAGCATAGCCACGATTCCATGCGGGAATTGTGTTGCAGTGCGTGAACACTCACGTCACCTTTCCCGCAAAAGGTGGCACCGAGGGGGCCGACTACACGGTCATGTCCGATTTCCGGTAAACTTGCCCGTTACTTCCCTGTTTTTCAGTCATCGCTCCAGGATCAGCCATGCAAGACAACGCCACCGCGCCTTCCAACCTCGTCGACTACGTGACGTCGTGCAGCCTGCCGACGCCGTGGGCGCAGTTCACCTTGCATGCGTTCGTCGAGCATTCCACCGGCAAGGAGCATCTCGCGATGACCTTGGGCGACCTGTCCACGGGAGAACCGCCACTGGCGCGCATCCACTCGGAATGCCTGACGGGCGACGTGATGTTCTCGCAGCGCTGCGACTGCGGCGCGCAGCTGGAATCGGCGCTGCGCCGCATCGCCGACGAAGGCCGCGGCATCCTGCTGTACCTGCGCCAGGAAGGCCGCGGCATCGGCCTCGTCAACAAGATCCGCGCCTACCGCCTGCAGGAAGCGGGTGCCGACACGGTCGAGGCGAACCTGCAGCTGGGCTTCCACGCGGACGCCCGCAACTATGAACTCGTGCTGCCGATGCTGGAACAGTTCGGCATCGAGGCCGTGCGCCTGATGACGAACAATCCGCGCAAGATCGACGCGCTGGGCAAGCTGGGCATCAAGGTCGCCGAGCGCGTGCCGCTGCTCGTCAACCGCAATGTCTTCAACGACAACTACCTGAACACGAAGCAGGCCAAGCTGGGGCATATGATGACCCCGGCCACCGAAGCCGCACTCGACAGCGAAGCGTAAGCCCCGCCGCGGGAGTTCTGGCAAGATGGGGGCATGCGCCTCCCGTCTGCCACCCGCGTGCTGCTCGCCGCCGCCGTCATCGGCGCCGCGGCCGTCCCGCTCGCCATCGCCGCGGGCAGGGCCGGCCAGCATGTGACCAAACCTGCGCCGCAGCCGCCGCTCGTGATCCCGCCCGCCACGCCGCCCGCGACGACGCCGCCCGCGCCCGGCCCCGGCGAAACGGACGAGACGGCCGCGCTACCCACCCCGTCCAGCGCCGCGCAGACCCTGTATTCCGCCGCCAAGGCCGACCTGTTGCAGATCCGCATGCTGCTGAGGAACGGCCGCAGCCAGTCCAGCGTGGGCTCCGGCTTTCTCGTCGGCACGGGGGACCTCGTGCTGACCAATTACCACGTCGTGTCGCAGATGGCGCTCGACCCCGACGTCTACGTGGGCGAATACGTCGATACGGACGGCAAGAGCGGCCCCGTCGAACTCCTCGCCGTGGACGTCCTGCACGACCTGGCGGTCGTGCGCGTGAACCGCAACGGCACCGGCTTCTTCAAGGTGCCGGACAAACCCGTGAAACTCTTTCAGGGCCAATACCTGTATTCGCTCGGCAATCCGCTCGACCTCGGCTTCGCCATCTCGGAAGGCGCGTACAACGGCATCGTCACACGCAGTTTCTATGAGCAGCTGATCTTCACCGGCCCCATCAACTCGGGCATGAGTGGCGGGCCCAGCGTGACGGCGTCCGGCGTCGTCGCGGGCGTGAACGTGTCGAAACGCCGCGACGGCGAGCTGGTCAGCTTTCTCGTTCCGGTGAGATATGCGCGTGAATTGCTGGCCAAGGCCGCGGCGCAGACCAGGCCACCGAAGAACTTCAACCCGCTGATCGGCCAGCAGTTGCTGGCGCACCAGCGCGCGCTGATCGACCGGCTGCTGGCCGAACCGCTGTCGCTGCGCACGATGGGACCGTACCAGGTGCCCGTGCGCGAATCGCAGCAGTTGCGCTGCTGGGGCCGCTCGAATTTCCGCGCCGAGGCCGAGTACACGCTGGACGCCGTCAGCTGCGCGATGGAGGCGGCCGTGTACGTGTCGGACTCGCAGCAGACGGGCCACGTGTCGATGACGCACCAGGTGCTGCGCTCGACGTCGCTGCACCCGCTGCAGTTCGCCGTGCTCGCGAGCAGCCGCTTCCGCGTCGACCGCATCGGCCCCGGCCGCGACACGCGCCTCACGCGCCCTGCCTGCACGGAGATGTTCGTGCAGACGGCGACCTTGCCCGTGCGCGCCGTCACGTGCGTGCGCGCGTACCGCAAGTTCGCAGGCCTGTACAACTTCACCCTGCTGGCCGCCAGCACGGACGATGCGCACGCGAGCCTGCAAAGCCGCCTCGACCTCGCCGGCGTGTCGTACGAAAACGGCGTGCGCACGACGCGCGCCTTCCTGTCTGCGCTCGGGCGCAGCCGCGTGAAATGAACGGGCCCTGGTACGTCGAGCTGCTCGCCCGCACCGGCGACGTGCTGCAGCGCCAATGCGTGGACGCGCTCCCCATCCGCATCGGACGCGGTTACGCGAACGACGTGATCCTCGACGACGACTACGCGGCGCCAAGCCACGCCGTCGTCGAGCCGGACGCGGACGGGCGCCTCGTGCTGCGCGACCTCGGCAGCCGCAACGGTATCGTCGTGCGCGGCCGGCGCGTGCAAGATGTCGTGCTGGCCGGCGACACCGTCGCGCGCATCGGCCACACGGCGCTGCGCGTGCGCGCGGCCGACTGGCCCGTCGCGCCGGAACTCGTCGACCGCACGTTCCACCGCTGGGAAGGCGTGCTGCCGGGCGCGCTGGGCTTGCTGCTCGCGGGCGCCGTCGCGCTGCTCGCGCGCTGGCTGGCCGACGACTCATTGTTCGAAGTTGCGCGCTACGCCGAGGCGCTGGCCGCCGGGCTCGCCGTCGCGCTGCTGTGGGGCGGCGCGTGGGCGTGCGCGAACCGGCTGTTCGCGCGCCACGCGCGCCTGGGCCGCCACCTGTTCGTGTTCGGCTGCGGCGTGGCCGCCCTCGCCGCCTACGTCGTGCTCGGCAGCACGCTCGCCTACGCGTTCTCCGCGGAAGCCTTTACGCACTACGCGTCGCACGTCGCCGTCGTGCTGGTGGCCGGCGCCGTCTATTTTCACCTGTGCACGATCCGGCCGCAGAACCGGGTGCGCTACCGCTGGATCTGCGCCGGCCTCGCCGTGCTATGCTCGAGTTTGATCCTTGCCGGCAATGTCCAGCGCACGGGGCGCGTGTCCGACGAACTGTATATGGCCGTGCTGATGCCGCCCGCCGTGCGCGTGAGCCCCGACCACGGGCTGGACGAATTCATGCGCGGCGTGGAAGGGATGAAGGCCCCGCTCGACCGCAGCCGCGGGCGCAAGCCGGGCGATGACGATATCGACGATTGAACGCGCGGCGTTGTCGAAATGGGCCCGCCCCGTTCGTCGTCGGAACGGGGGCGCAGCCTGCGTCCCGTCCAACAGGAGACCGACGATGGCCAGACTCAAAGTTCACTGCTTTTCCATATCCCTCGACGGCTACGGCGCCGGCCCGAACCAGAGCCTGCAGAATCCGCTGGGCGAGCGCGGCGAAGAACTGCACCGCTGGTTCTTCGGCACGCGCACTTTCCAGCGCATGGTGGGCAACGATTCGAAGGGCGGCGACGGCCCGGACGAGGATTTCGCGGCGCGCGGCTTTCACAATATCGGCGCGTGGATCCTGGGCCGCAACATGTTCGGCCCCGTGCGCGGGCCGTGGCCCGACGACAGCTGGAAGGGCTGGTGGGGCGACGAGCCGCCCTATCACAACGACGTGTTCGTCCTCACGCACCACGCCCGCGCCCCGCTCGCCATGAAAGGCGGGACGACGTTCCACTTCGTCACGGACGGCATCGAAGCGGCCCTCGAGCGCGCACGCGCGGCGGCGGGCGGCAAGGACATCCGGCTGGGCGGCGGCGTGTCGACCATCCGCCAGTACCTGCAGGCCGGCCTGGTGGACGAGATGCACCTCGCGATCTCGCCCGTCCTGCTGGGCTCGGGCGAGGCGCTGCTGGCCGGGATCGACCTGCCGGCGCTCGGGTTCACCTGCACCGAGCACGTGCCGACGGCGGCGGCCACGCACGTGGTGCTAAGCAAGGGCTGAAAACTAGGCCAGCGGGATCGTCAGCCTGGCGATCTCGACCGAGCCATCCTCGTCGAAGATGGGACAGCGCTCGCCGATCTCGACGGCCTCGTTGAAATCGACCGCCTCGACGATCGAATAGCCGCACAGCGAGCTGGCGGATTCCTTCGGCCCCAGCAGCCGGCGCGGCACCTCGACGGCGCTGTGCGTGAGGCTGCCGCGGTCGATCACGCGCGAGCCCATGCCGTCGAACCAGGCGGCCCAGCGCGACAGGTCGTGCCGGGTGGTGGCATCGGGGCCAGGTGTGCCGTGGTACACGAACAGGAAACGTTCCATGGCTTCCTCCTGTGATTGGTCTTCGGCTCGACGTTAGCAGAAGCGCGGCGGCCATGCCGCACCCGTGCCTTTTGACAATCGCACAAGGATGGCCGATCATCGCCGCATGACCTTCCTGCGCCGCAATGCCGTCTTCATCGTCGCCTGGATCCTGTTCTGGATCCTGATGATGCTCGTCGCCGTGCAGGACTTCATGCGTAACGTGCACAGCCACGCGATCTGGAAACCCCTGCTGTGGGAAGGCTCGTCCGCGGTCGTCATCAGCGCGCTGGCCTTCGTGCAGCTGCGCTGGTCGCGCGCGGACGACCACCTGCTCGGCAGCCCGGCGCGCTGGTTCGCCCATCAGGCGCGCTGGCTCCCCATGTACTGGATCGCGTTCGTGCCCCTCGCCTTCGGCATCCGCAATGCCGTGTACGCGCTCGTCGGCGAGACGTACTACCACGACCCCGTGCCGCAATTGTTCCTGTACGAATCGATGAAGATCACGATCTTCTTCGGGCTGTTCATCTCGATCCGCTTCGGCGTCCAGTCGTACCGCGCGCTGCTCGACGCGCGGCTGCGCGCGGAGCGCTCGAACACGCTGCTGCGCCAGGCCCAGTTGCAGCGCCTCGGCCAGCAGATGCAACCGCACTTCCTGTTCAACGCGCTGAACACGGTGTCGTCGCTGATCTGGACGGACCCCGCCCGCGCCGACGCCACGTTGGCCCAGCTGGCCGACGTCTTGCGCGAGACGCTGGCGCTGGGCGACCGCCACGCCGCCCCGCTGGCGACCGAACTGCGCCTCGCGCGCGGCTACGCGGACGTGATGGCCGAACGCTTCGCCGACCGCGTCGACATCGCCTGGCAGGTCGACGACACCTTGCTCGACCGCGAAGTTCCGGTGATGAGCCTGCAGCCGCTGCTGGAAAACGTGTTCAAGCACACGGTCGAGCGGCGCCGCGGCCAGACCCATATCGACGTCTATGCCCGCCGCGACGGCGGCGAGCTCGTGCTCGGCGTCGAGGACGACGCGGGCAAGCTCACGGCCGTGGAACGTCCCGGCGGCATCGGCCTGTCGAATCTGCGGGCGCGGATCCAGGCGCTGTACGGCGACGCGGCGCGGCTCGACCTGGCGCCGCGTCCGCAAGGCGGCGTGCGCGCGGAACTGAGACTTCCGTGCTGAGGGCTGCATGCGCCTGCTGATCGTCGACGACGAACGCCCCGCGCGCGCGAAGCTGCGCCACCTGCTCGCGCAGCAGGACGGCGTCGCGGCCGTCGAGGAAGCGGCCGACGGCATCGAAGCGCTGGACCGCATCGCCAGCTTCCGCCCGGACGCCCTGCTCCTGGATATCGAGATGCCGGAGCTGTCCGGCATCGAACTGGCCGCGTCGCTGCCGGAACCGGCGCCGCTCGTCGTGTTCGTCACGGCATACGAGCGCTATGCCAGCCAGGCATTCGACATCGACGCCATCGACTACCTGCTCAAGCCCTACGACGGCGCCCGCCTCGCGCGCGCGCTGGGTCGCCTGCGCAAGCGGTTGGCAGTCCCGGGCGATGGCCGGCCGGCCGCGCTGCCACCCGCGCCGCTGGAACAATTGCTCGTGAGCGAACGCGGCGTCACGCGCGTCGTGCGCATCGCGGACATCCAGTGGATCGAGACGGCCGACAACTACGTCGTGCTGCACACGGCGGCCGGCAGCCCGCTGCTGCGCCAGACCTTGGCCGGGCTCGTCGACCGGCTCGGCGCCGGCTTCGTGCGCTGCCACCGGCGCGCAGCCGTCGCCGTGCCCTGGATCGAGCAGGTCGTCACCCTGGACAAGGGCGACGGCGAACTGCTGCTGCGCGGCGGCGCCCGCGTGCCGTGCAGCCGCCAATACCGCGCCGACGTGCTGGCGCGGTTGTGAGGATTGAGCTCGGTCAGCCCTCCAGCGCAGCCAGCAGCCGCGTGCCGACCGGGACGCCCCAGCCCGTGCACGCATCCCAGCCGGCCTTCGCCGCATAGCCGCCGTTGTCGCCGCTCGTGATGTCGCGCGTGGCGCTGCTGCCCGCCAGCGGCCCGTACAACAGCGGATTGAGCCAGCCGACGGGCTGCGCCAGCTTCTGGTTCAACAGCGCGACGAGGCCCGCCCACAGCGGCGCGACGGCGCTCGTGCCGCCGATCGTGTACGTCATGAAGTCGACGCGCACCCGGTAGCCCGTCGCCGGCGACGCATTGCCCGCCACGTCCGGCACGCCGCGGCCCACGCGTCCGCCGGGGTTCACGGATGCCGGCACGCCCGCGCCCGCCTGCCACGACGGCAGGTCGAACACGTCGCTGACGCCGCCGCCCGTGGCGCTGCTCGTCGGGTCGTCGTTCCACACGGTTTCGCTCGTGATCGTCGTGCCGGTGGCCGTCAGGCGCGTGCCGCCGCAGGCCAGCACGTGCGGGCTCGATGCGGGGAAGTCGGCGTGCGCGTGGCCGTCCGGCGTGCCGTTGTCCGGGTTCTGGTCGCCGGCGCCCGCGTCGCCCGCCGCGCAGCACACCGTCACGCCCAGCGCGGCCGCGGCCTGGAAGGCGCCGTCCATCGCGGCGAGGCCCTGTTCCGTCCAGTCCGATTCCGGCGCACCCCAGCTGATCGAGATCACGGACGGTTTATGCACGTCGTCGTGGACGGCGGCGGCAATCGCGTCGACGAAGCCCTGCTCGCTGTTCGGCGCGAAGTACACGGCGATGTGCGCCTTCGGCGCGACGGCGCCCGCCACTTCGATGTCGAGCATGACCTCGGCATCCGCGCTCCACGGCAGCGACGGGCTGTTCTTGCCGCCGTCGACGGACACCGCGGTCACGCTGGGCGCCTTCATGCCCAGAGTCTTGAAATACGCTTTCAGGTCCGTGGTGCGGTAGCCGCCGCCCAGTTCGATGATGCCGATGCACTGGCCGCTGCCGTCCAGGCCGGGCGGGAAGTCGTACAGGTGCGCCATGTCGACGCCCGTGTAGCCGCCTGCTGCCTGCGCGTCCGCCATGGCGCCGGCCGGCATCGATGCCGCCAGCGCGGCCTGCGCCGAGTCGCGCGAAAACTTGAAGTGCGGCCGCGCGATGGGCACGTCCTCGATGCCGAACACGCCTTCGACGATGCCGTCCAGCTCCGGCGGCACGTGCACGGGCGCCGTGCGGCGGCGCGAGATGCCGGCGCCGTGCTCGACCCGTTCGATCGCCGTGCCGAACGCGGCCGCCACCTGGCCCGCCGTACCGGACAGCACGATGCTGCGCGCGGCCGGCCGGCGTTCGACGACGACGAGACCGGACCGCTGCGCGAACGCGGCGACGGCGTCGAGGTCGGCGTCGCTGGCGCCGTGGCGCGCGGCGAACTCGGCGCGCGTGAGATAGGAGCGGCCGCCGCCCTGCGCATGGGGCGCCAGCAAGTCGGCCGACAGCGACGCGCGGCGGCGCACGAGGACGGTGACGTCGAAGCGTTCGTCGGCCGGCGCCGGTCCGAGCGACCGCATGTCGGCACTTAGGGGGGGCACGCTGCCCTGGAGTTTGACCATGATTCACCTCACTGGAAGATGGCCGGCATTGAACCGGACCGGGATTCGTCGATACGGACGTCGAACGGCGACGGCACCGGGCTTGCCGGTCACCATCTGCCAGTGTGCGCGCCCCATCGACGCACCTTTTGATTGGCGCTAACCAACGCTGCGGGAGCGCAGATTCGTACTACAATGCCAACGCTACCGTGAGCGCTAACATTTCCCGCCCGCGGCGGAGTGTTTCGGACCAAACGACCAAGGAGACGAGATGTTCAACAAGAATCGGCGCGGCGTCGTCTTCGCCGCCGGCGGTGCGCTGGCGGCGAGCGCGATGGGCGACATGGCATGGGCGGCCCCGCCCGACCGCAAGCTGGGCTATGCGATCGTGGGCCTGGGCTCCTACGGCCTGGGCGTCATCATCCCGCAATTCAAGAACTGCAGGAACAGCCGCCTCGTCGCGCTCGTCAGCGGCGATCCGGCCAAGGCGAAACGGGTGGCGCAGGAATACGGCGTCCCGGACAAGAACATCTACAACTACGACAATTACGACGAGATCCGCAACAACCCGGACATCGACATCGTCTACGTCTGCCTGCCCGTGTCGATGCACGCCGAGTACACGATCCGCGCCGCCAAGGCCGGCAAGCACGTGCTGTGCGAAAAGCCGATGGCCGTGTCGTCGGCCGAATGCGAAGCGATGATCGCCGCCTGCCGCCAGGCCGGCAAGAAGCTCATGATCGGCTACCGCTGCCACTTCGAGCCATACAACCTGGAAGCCGTCCGCCTTGCGCGCTCGGGCGCGATCGGCAAGCTGCGCTACTTCCGCTCGGAGCACGGCTTCACGTTCAACGACCCGAACGCCTGGCGCCTGAAAAAGGCGCTGGCGGGCGGCGGGTCGATGATGGACATCGGCATCTACGCCCTCAACGCGGCCCGCTACATGACGGGCGAGGAACCGGTCGCCGTGTATGCCCAGGAAACGACGGACCGCAACGATCCGCGCTTCCGCGAAGTGGAGGACAGGATCGGCTTCCAGCTGGAATTCCCGTCCGGCGTGATCGGCTCGTGCATGTCGATGTACAGCGCCAATCAGAATCACATCCTGCTGATGGGCGACAAGGGCCGCATCGAGATGGAACCGGCGACCGGCTACTACGGCAACCGCATGTGGATCGGCAATGGCCGCGAGAAGGAAGTCACGCCGCCGCCCGGTCCCGGCGCCACGCAATGGGCCGGCCAGCTCGACCACATGGCGCAATGCGTGCTGCAAAACCGCGAACCGATCGTCGGCGGCGAGGAAGGCTTGCGCGACCTGCGCATCATCGAGGGGATCTACCGCTCGGCGCGCGAACAGAAGCGCGTCGTGCTGAAGGCCTGATTCAGTAAGGCGACCCCGTGACGGCGAGCCGGACCTGCCAGATGGCGCCGGCGCCCGTCAGGTACAGCGTCTTGCCGTCCGCGCCGCCGAATGCGGCATTCGTGACGTTGGCGTCCGTGCGGATCGTCGCCAGCTCCCTGCCCTGCGGCGTGAACACGCGCACGCGCTTGGCCGTGTGCTCGCTCACGTAGAGATTGCCGTGGCAATCGACGGCCATGCCGTCCGGGATTTGCAGGCCGCGCACGATGTCGCGCCCCGCGCCCGGCACGCCGTCCACGATCGGGTAGGCGCGCAGCAGGCCGTCGCCCGCGTTCACGTACAGCACGTCGCCGGCCGGCGACAGCGACACGCCGTTCGGATTCGGCCGGCTGCCGTCGACCAGCGTCACCGTGCCGTCCGTGCCCACGCGGTACACGCCCGTGACGGGCTGGCCGCCGGGCGCCGCCGTCTTCTGGTAATCGGGGTCCGTGAAGTACATCGTCCCGTCCTTGGCGATGGCGATGTCGTTCGGCGAATTGAAGACGGCGCCGTCGTACGTGCCTGCGAGCGTGGCGCGCTTGCCGTCCGCGAGCGCGTAGCGCGACAGGGCCTTGTACTTGTGCGTAGCCGCGACGAGGTCGCCGTGCGCGTCGACGGCGAGACCGTTGCTGCCGCTGTCCTCGATGACCGTCGTCACGCGGCCGTCCAGGTCCAGCTTGCGGATGCGCGACGCGTAGCCGGGGGCGAGGCTGAAATCGGAAAAATACAGCGCATCCTTGATCCACACGGGCCCTTCGTACAAGCCGGACTCGCTGCGCGACGGTTGCACCGCGGCGACCCGCTCCGCGCGCAGTTCGCCGGACGGGGCCGGGCCGCAGGCGGGCGCCGCGTGGACGGCGGCCCCGTACGACAATGCGAGCAGGACGGCGATGCGGAGACGGCGGGCTTGGTTGGACATGGAAGTCTTTCGTTCGACGGTCGAAGAAATTGATTGTAGCGCAATGTGGCGTACATACAACGAATGAATCGACTGTAATGTTATTGCCGTGTGGAAATGTTTACAGTCATCACCGATCCCTCGACATCCACAGGAGACGTCCCATGCTGAAACGGTCCCACATTCCCTCTTGCCTCGTCCTCGCGGCCATGGCCGCTGCCGTCCTGTCCGCCTGTGGCGGCGGTGGTGGCGGCAGCAGCGGCACGACCACGCCCGTCGCCGCGGCACCGACGCCCGCGCCGGTCACGGCCGGCGTCTCGACGGTCGCCGGCACGGTGACCGGCTTCGGCAGCGTGATCGTGGATGGTGTGCGCATCGACGACTCCACCGTGGCCGCCGGCAAGGAGCTGGACGACGGCACCGTGCAGCACGTGGAATTGAAACTGGGCCAGCATGTCGAGGTCCAGCATGACGGGCAGCTCGTCGCGACGCAGGTGCGCGTCGTCGCCGAAGTCGAAGGCGCCGTGTCCGCAGTCGACGCCACGGCCGGCACGCTGACCGTGGCCGGCCAGACGGTCGCGGTGAACACGGACGCGACGGCGGGGCCGGTGACGATCCTCGAAGGCTATGCGTCGCTGTCTGCCGTGCAGGTAGGCGACCGTATCGAAGTGCACGGCATCGCGAAGACGGATGCGACGGGCAAGGCGACGGTGCAGGCCACGCGCATCGAGAAGGCGGGCGTGTCGGCCGCCACCGCGGACCACGTGGACGGTCTTGTCGCCAATCTGTCGACGTCGGCCCACACGTTCCAGGTCGGCGGTCTGCTGGTCGATTACGGCACATCGAAGGTGCTGCCGGCCGGCGCCACGCTCGCCAACGGCGTCGACGTCCACGTGGCCATTCCGCTCGGCACGGTGGCCGCCGGCACCGCGGTGAAGGCGACCGTCGTCAAGGTGCGCGACCACAAGGCGGAAGCCGGTGCGAAAGATTCGGAGCTGGGTGGCGCCATCTCGGCAGTTGACCCCGGCGCGAAGACCGTCACCATCAACGGCGTCAAGGTCGACCTGTCCGCCGCGACCTACGACCCGATCGGCAAGACGTTCACGGACCTGAAGGTCAATGGCTATGTCGTGGTCAAGGGTTCGTACGGCACGGACGGCACGCTGAAGGCCTCGACCGTCGTGCTGCGCGGGGTCGAGCAAAGCAAGGACAAGCAGGTCGAGCTGCACGGCAGCGTGGCAAACTTCGTGTCCGTGTCCAGCTTCACCGTGCGCGACGTGAAGGTCGACGCCACCGGCGTGGCGCTCGATGCGGCGACGTGCGGCACCACCCAGCTCGCGAACACCTTGCAGGTCGAGGTCACGGGCGTGCTGAGCGCATCCGGCCAGGTCAAGGCGAGCGCCATCACCTGCGAAAAAGCGGGCGACGTGCACGCGGTGCTCTCGCGCATCGGCACCGCGAGCAAGGTCGACACGACGGCGAAGACCTTCGCGCTGACGACGGACAAGGAAACGCTCAACGTCCAGTGGAGCGACGTGACGCTGTTCCGCGACGCCACCGCCGACACGCTCGCCGGCAAGAAGCTGGAAGTGCAAGGCACGAACAGCGGCGGCGTACTGCACGCCGTCAAGATCGTCGGCCAGCACGACTGACGTTCAGCCCTCCGCTGCGGCAGGCGTTTCCCACGAGTCGACATACATCATGGCCGACACCGGGTGGCGCTTGTCCCAGCCTTCCGCCTCGAGCATGGGCGCGGGGTAGAACTCGGCGACGTGGCCCACGCACAGCACCGCGATGGGCTCGCTGCCGTCGGGCATCTTGCACAGCGCGCGGATGCGCTCGGGATCGAACAGCGACACCCACCCCACCCCGATGCCCTCGGCACGCGCCGCGAGCCAGAAGTTCTGGATCGCGCACGACGCCGACGCCAGGTCCATGTGCGGCATCGTGCGCCGTCCGAACACATAGGGCTCGCGCTTGTCCATCAATGCGACCACCACCACCTCCGCACACTCGAGGATGCCCTCGACCTTCAGGCGCATGAAATCCGCCGACCGCTGGCCGAGCGCGTCCGCAGTGCGCACGCGCTCCTCCTCGACGCTCGCGTGAATGAGGCGGCGCAGGTCGCGGTCGGCGATCCGGATGAAGCGCCAGGGCTGCATCAGGCCGACGCTGGGCGCCTGGTGCGCGGCCGTGACGAAGCGTTCCAGCTGTCCGGGCTCGAGAGGCGTCGACAGGAAATGGCGCATGTCGCGCCGCGTGCGGATGGCGCGGTAGACGCCGTCGATTTCGGACGGCGCAAAGGCATGGGGATTCATGATCGTGACCGGAAACGGTTGGGTCGGCGGTTGTGCGGGATGCGCAGTGTACGGGACGGCCTGCGCGCGCGGCAAGCCCGGCCGCTCAGGCCGGCACGCCCGCATCACGCAGGCCCGCGCGCACGTGCTCCAGGTGCGCACACGCCGTCGCGCGGCCATCCTTCGCATCCCGCAGCGCCATGTGCCAGTAGCCGACGACGGACCGCAGCTGGTCCGCATCGTTCGTGCGCTCGATGCGCCCGACGACCTCCGCAGCCAGGAGGCCCAGGTGGGCTTGCGCCGTTTGCACCATGTAGCGCTTGACCCGGGCGACGTGCGCGTCGTGCTCGCCGCGCGACGTCTCCCGCGCCCTCTCCGGCTGCGCCGCGGGCGGGCCGCCGTCCGCCGCACGGGGCTCGATCAAGTCCAGCGCCAGCAACTGCCCTACGATGTCGGCCACCTGCCCCGCCGTCATCAGCGACGCGAGCGCGCCGCACGGCTTGCGGCCGTCAAGCAGGATGAGGACAGTGCGCTGGCGGCCGTTCAGGCCCATGCCGCGCGAGGCGACTTCGTCGCGGCCTTTCGCGGTCTTGGCATAGATGGAGGTGTCGAGGGCCATGAGAATAATTCTATGCGGCAATTATGACGACTCCGTTTCAGGCCCGTCCGCACCCGTTTTATGAAATCTTCCAATCTCGCGAACACTATTGTCCACGACGCACGCGCGCCGCGGACCACGGACTATCATTGCGGGTTTTGCACGTTCCAATAACGATAACGGAGATAAAACAATGGCGCACCGAACGCTTCGATGCCTGCTGTTCACCGGCGTGCTCGCATGCCACCTGCAGTCTTTCGCGGAGGATGCGTATGCACCGCCGCTCCGGCCTGGTCCCTACACCAGCGCCGATGCCTCATTCCAGCAATACCGCGTACCGGAATGGTTCCGCGATGCCAAATTCGGGATCTGGTCGCACTGGGGTCCGCAGGCCGTGCCGCGCGCGGGCGACTGGTATGCGCGCAATATGTATATCCAGGGCCAGCCGCAGTACGAGCACCACCTGAAGCACTACGGCCATCCGTCCCGCGCGGGCTACAAGGACATCATTCCGCTGTGGAAGGCCGAGCGCTTCGATCCGGATGCGCTGATGGCCCTGTACGTGAAAGCGGGCGCGAAATACTTCGTCAGCATGGGCGTCCACCACGATAACTTCGACCTGTGGAATTCGCACACCCACAGCTGGAACGCCGTCAACATGGGGCCGCACCGGGATATCGTAGGCGCCTGGCAAAAGGCGGCGCGCAAGGTTGGCCTGCCATTCGGCGTGTCCGAACACCTGGGCGCCAGCTATGGGTGGCTCGCGCCCAGCCACGGCCACGACACGACCGGGCCCATGGCCGGGGTGCCGTACGACGGCGCCGATCCCGCCTACCAGGAGCTGTATCACCCGGCCCACGACGAAGCGCTCCACAGCAACCTGGACAACTGGTATGCGAAGAATCCTGCGTGGCATGAGGAATGGTTCAAGCGCATCAGCGACCTCGTCGACACTTATCACCCCGACTTGCTGTATTCCGATGGCGGCCTGCCGTTCGGGACCGTGGGCCGCACCTTGCTCGCAAACTATTACAACGGCAACCTGGCGGTGCATGACGGGCACCTGACGGCCGTCTATACCCACAAGGCGCAAGGCGCCGGCGACTTCAACGCCGGCGAAGGCGTCCTCGACGTGGAACGCGGCGTGCTGGCCGGCATCAATCCGCAGCCGTGGCAAACAGACACGTCGATGGGCGACTGGTTCTACAGCGACGGCTACAAATACAAGTCGACCGCCGAGGTCATCTATATGCTGGCCGACATCGTCAGCAAGAACGGCAACCTGCTGCTCAACGTCGTGCAATATGCGGACGGCAGCCTGCCGCCCGAGTCCCGACGTTTCCTGGACGAGATGGCTGCGTGGATGAGCGTCAACGGCGATGCGATCCATGGCACGCGGCCATGGAAGGTGTTCGGCGAAGGACCGACGCGAACGGCGGCCGGCGCCATGAAGGAAAGCGGGAACTATACGGCGGAAGACATCCGTTTCACCGCGAAGGGCAATGCCGTGTACGCCATCACGCTCGGCGTCCCGGTCAAGCAGGTCGTGATCCATGCGCTCGGCAAGGACAGCACCTATGCCGCCGGACCGATCCGTTCTGTACGCCTGCTGGGCAGCAAGGCAAAGCTGGCCTGGACGCAGCGCGACGATGCACTCGTCGTGACGTTGCCGGCGCGCTTGCCGACGGCGCATGCGTCTGCGCTGAAGATCGAGTTGTCGCAGCCGACCACCGCGCTCGGCGCGCTCTGACCCGACGGACGGCGGCCGCTCCGGTCGCCGTCCGGCTCGCCCCACCCCGCTCCCGCCTCGCCACATTCCGCTCGCGTGGGCGTGGAGCCGGTCCTAGTCTGGCGTTGTTCCTTCACCGATCAACCACGGACGCCCGCCATGACCACTCTCCGCACGCTCGCATCACCGCTGCCGGCACCGCTGCCGCGCTATCACTTCCTCGACTGGGTGCGCATCATCGCATTCTTCCTCCTCATCTTGTTCCACGTCGGCATGTACTACGTGACGTGGGACTGGCACGTCAAAAGCCCGTACGCGAGCGACACGCTCGAGCCCTACATGATGCTGTCGTCGCCGTGGCGGCTGTCGCTGCTGTTCCTCGTGTCCGGCGTTGCTTCCAGCTGCATGCTGACGAAGGTCGCGCCCGCCATGTTCCTGCGCAAGCGCAGCTGGCGCCTGCTGATACCGCTGCTGTTCGGCATGCTCGTCATCGTGCCGCCGCAGTCCTATCTCCAAGTCGTCGAGCAGGTCGGCTACGCGGGCAGCTACGGCGACTTCATGCGGCTGTACCTGACCGCGTACCACGGCTTCTGCAAGGACGGCTGCCTGATCCTGCCGACGTGGAACCACCTGTGGTTCGTCGCCTACCTGTGGGCCTACACCGCGGTCCTCGCGCTGCTGATCGCCGTGCTGGGCCCCCGCTTCGACCGCATCGCCGCCCGCCTCGGCAAGGTGCTCACGGGCTGGAAGCTCATCGCGGTGCCGACGGCCGTGCTGGCACTGGCCCGCGTGCTGATGCTCGACCGCTTCCCCATCACCCATGCACTCGCCGACGACTGGTACAACCATGCGCACTACCTCACCGTGTTCCTGCTCGGCGCCCTCCTCGCGCGCGTGCCGGGCTTCTGGCCGCGCGCCTCGGCACTGCGCTGGCATGCGCTGGCGCTCGCCGGCACGGGCTGGGCCGCCATCATCATCTGGTACGCGCTGTCGCACGGGGCCATCGCGGGCACCCGGTGGGAACTGCTCGTGTATCCGATGCGGGCCATGTACGTGCTGATGGCCTGGACGGCGATCGTGGCGGCCTGCGGCTTCGCCCGCCTGCACCTGGACCGCGACGGCCCCGCCCGGCGCTACCTGACCGAGGCCATCTTCCCCGTCTACATCCTGCACCAGACGCTGATCGTCGTGCTGGCCCATGCGCTGAAGCCGCTGCATCGCGCGCCCGTACTGGAAGCGATGCTCCTCGTCGTGCTGGTGACGGTGGGCAGCTTCGCGGGCTTCGAGATCGTGCGCCGCGTGCCGTTGCTGCGGCCCTTGTTCGGCCTCGGCCCGCGCGCGGCCACGGCTCCGGTGACCGCCCATGCCGCGGCGGCGCCGTCCGGCGGAGCGCCGTCCGCCGGAGCGCCGGCCGCCGGAGCGCCGGTCGGCGCCGAGCCCGCTTGAACGAGCGCCGGCCTCAGTGCGTGGTAGCGGAACGCTGGTGCCCGCCCTGCCCCGCCGGCGGCTGGGCGCCCGGCGGCATATGCTGCTGCGACGCGCCTTGCGGTTGGGCGGCGCCGTTACCGCCGCGCACGAACGGATCTACGAACTGCCGTACGGTTTCCTCCTGGGCGCGCAGGCCGCGCTCCGTCTGCTCCGTGGCATCGCGCGCCACCTCGTCGGCCAGGGCGCGCGCGGTGCGGGCCGTGTTCTGCACGTGCTGTTCCGCCACGCGCGCCAGCTCCACCTGGGCGTCAGCCGCGAGGCGCGCGATGTGCTGCTGGTAGGCCCGCAGCTTGTCCGCCGTGGGCTGCGTGCGCGACGCGGCGGCGCTCAGCAGCTCGGACTGGCGGTCCGCGCTCAGCACCTGCTTGCTCGCCAACGTCGTTTCCTCGAGCATCGTCTGCACCAGCTGGATGTTCAGGTCGCACATCTGCTGGAACGATGCGAACAACGACTTCGACATATCGTTCAGGAATGCGGTCTGCGCATCGATATGGGATTTCAGTGCTGGCGCGATCGCGTGCGGAAATGGATACATGGTTAGCCTCGCAAAGATGGATTGAACGGGTGGCCGCAATGCAGCGGCGCGGAGCTCCAAGACTAAGGCGGCAGGACCGCCCACCTTTGATCTGGACTAATCGTGCCGCGATTGCCGGCCGCGCGGCCCGCTCACTGGCGCGATATTTGCATGAGTTCAAGTTCCTGAACTCATCCGGGAGCTGCCCATGTTTCTGCCCAACGATGTGATCCGCTATGTCGCTCCGGCGCGACTGGTCCGCATCCTGTGGATCGCCCCCGACCGCGCGCTCGCCTATACGTTCGAGCTGGGGCTGGCGCACAGCCAGCCGAGGGCCGTCGCGCTGCAGGCGCTGGCCGACGACGTGCTCGGCGGGCGCGCCAGACTGCTGCCCGACGACCCGTGCGCGGCGCTCGCCCCGCCCCCGCTGGTGCCGCAGAAATACCGCGACCTGCAGGCGAAGGCCTGGGACATCGTCGCCAGCCTGCAGGCCCGCGTGCCCGCGCTGTACGAGCGGCGCGAACGGGTCGCGTTGGTGGCGGACTGCGCGGCGGCTCACGGCGTGTCGCGGCAAAGCGTGCTGCGCTATCTGCGCCGCTTCTGGGAACGGGGCCAGACGGTCGACGCGCTTCTGCCGGACTACGGCAATTCCGGCGCGCGCGGCAAGACGCGCGCGGCGAGCGCGGGCATCAAGCGGGGCCGTCCGCGCAAATCGGGCGACCATCCCGGCCTGAACACGGACGCGGCGATGCGCGCCACCTTCCGCGCCGCCGTCGCGCGCTACACCGCCACGCATCCGGAATTCTCGCGCCGCGCCGCGTACCGGCAGATGCTGCAGGATTATTACCGCGGGCGCCCGCCGGCCGACCTGCCCAGCTTCGGCCAGTTCAGCTACTGGCTGGACAAGGACGGCGTACCAGGTCCTCGACGCGCGGTCGTTGCGGTGCAGCATACCCTTCTTCCCTAGCCATTCCAGTGCGATCCCGCCCAGAATGGTGCAGTGCGGCATCGCGCGCCGCGCTGCCCCTCTTTTCCATGTCGTGCGCATGAAGGCACGCCCCGTCATGCCCCGGCACGGTCGATCAAACAAAGTCTGATCACGAAAAAACAAAGTGTGCGCGGCGGGGCGTCCTGCCGGGCGGGCCAGACCAGGAACAGCCGCCGCGAAACAAACTTTATTCGACAGTAGTCGCTTTCGCCAAGCTGACGTTCGACGATTCGACGACCATACTTTATTTTCCACGCCTATTTCCGCCATTTGCCCCATCCAGCTGGCATGGGTATTGCTGAAACTCAAGGGACAAACGAGTTTTCTGCGACAACAAGGGGGGGGCGGATGAAACGTTTCACACGGTCGCCGACGCGACGGGAATTCCTCTACCGGGCCGCCGCGGTCGGCGGGTCGGCGTTAGTGCTGGGTGCGATGAACGCGTGGGGCATGGGCATCGCCTCGCGCGCGAGCGCCCCGCCGGCGCTGAGCGGCAGCGGCAAGGGCAAGAAGGTCGTCATCCTCGGTGCGGGCTTGGCCGGCATGACGGCCGCTTATGAGCTGGGCAAGCTCGGCTACCACGTCGACGTGCTCGAAGCGCGGCCTTTCGCGGGAGGCCGCTGCCAGACGGCCCGCAAGGGCTTCACGCTGCAGGAACTGGGCGGCGAAGCGCAGACGTGCCGCTTCGACGACGGCCTCTACATCAACCACGGACCGTGGCGCATCCCGCTTGACCACCAGTCGACCTTGTATTACACGAAGCTGTTCGGCATCCCGCTCGAGGTGATGGTCAACGACAACGACCACGCCTGGGTCTACATGGAAGATGCCGGCCCGTTCTCGAAGCAGCGGCTGCGCCCCGCGCAAGTCAAGGCCGACCTGCGCGGCCACGTGGCGGAACTGCTGGCCAAGTCCGTGCAGGCGCAGCGCCTCGACACGGCACTCACGGCCGACGATCAGCGCCTGCTGCTCGACTACCTGGCGCACGAAGGCGCGCTGTCCGCGCAAGACCTCGTGTACCGGGGCCGTAACGGCGCGGGCTACGCGGAGCCGCCCGGCGCGGGCCTGAAGCCGGGCCGCCTGGCCGATCCGCTCGGCTTCCGCGACCTGCTCGCGTCCAAGGTCGGCAGGGTCTACAGCGCCGTGCAGGAATTCCCCATGCACGCCACCATGTTCCAGCCCGTCGGCGGCATGGACCGCATCGCGCACGGTTTCGCCAAGCGCCTGGGCCGCACGATCCGCTACGGCGCGGAAGTGCAGGCGATCCGGCAATCACCCGGCCAGGTCACCGTCACCGTCCGCGACGCGAACAGCGGTACGGTGTCGCAGATCGCGGCCGACTACTGCCTGTGCACGATCCCCCTGTCCGTGCTGCGCACCATCGACGCGGATTTCTCGGACGGCTTCAAGGGCGCGCTGAAGGCCGTGTCGTATGCCCCGGTCGGCAAGATCGGCCTGCAGATGAAGCGCCGCTTCTGGGAAGAGGACGACCAGATCTACGGCGGGCACGTCCTCACCGATCTGAAGGCCATCAACACGATTTCGCTGCCGTCGTCCGGCTGGCAGTCGAAGAAAGGCGTGCTGCTCGGCTACTACCACTATGCGCTGGACGCCATCGAAGTGAGCGCCCTGTCGCCGGCGGAGCGCGCGGAATTCGCCGTCAGCGCCGGCGAGAAGATCTTCCCGCCGTACCGCGCGTCGTTCGAGACCGCGTTCTCCGTCGCCTGGCACCGCGTCAAGTACAACCTGGGCGGCTGGGCCGAGTGGGACGACGCCGGCCGCACGCACGCATATCCGACCTTGCTGGCGGGCGAAGGCCGCGTGTTGCTCGCCGGCGAGCACATGAGCTACCTGACGGGCTGGCAGGCCGGCGCCATCGAATCGGCCTGGCTGCAGATCGAAGAACTCCACCGGAGAGCCAGCGCATGACCGCAAAACCATTCATCGCCGCCGTGCTCGCGGCCAGCGCCGCGCTGGCCCACGCGCAACCCATGGACGGCAAGAGCCTGTTCGCAAAGAACTGCGCGGCCTGCCACCAGCCCACCGGCAAAGGCATCCCCGGCGCCTTTCCCGCCCTCGCCGGCAACGCGTTCGTGCAAGGCGCGTCGGCTGCCGTCGCGACGGTGCTGCTGAAGGGACGGGGCGGCATGCCGGACTTCTCCGGCAGCCTCGACGACGGCGAGATCGCCCACGTGCTGACCTACGTCCGGAGCAGCTGGGGCAACGACGCGCCACCCGTCACGGAGCAGGACGTCGCCGGCACGCGCGCCGCGCTGGGCGTCGCGCCCGCGTCGCACGACCGCTTCGGCAACAAGCATTAATTCATCAATCGAGAGGATCCATGAAGACCATTCCCCGCCCCCTGCAGCAGGCCGCGTTCGCGCTGGCCTGTGCCCTGCCCTTGTGCGCATCGGCCGCCACGCCGGGCATCGTGCGCCACAAGATTCCCCAGTCCGACTTCCCGATCGCGCAGGCCGTCACCTTGCCGCCGGGGACGACGCTGCACTTCATCAGCGGCCAGGTGCCGCCCGTGGTCGACAAGGCGGCCGACCCGAATTCGCTCGCCGCGTTCGGCGACACGAAGACGCAGACCGTCGGCGTGCTCACGAAGATCAAGGACGTCCTGCACGGCATGGGCCTGGCGATGGGCGACGTCGTCAAGATGCAGGTCTTCCTCGTCGGCGACCCCGCGAAGAACGGCCGCGCCGACGTGGCCGGCTTCATGGAGGGCTACACGCAGTTCTTCGGCGGCCCGCAGCCGAACCTGCCGGCGCGCGCCGTGATTCAGGTGGCGGGCCTGTCGAATCCCGGCTGGCTCGTCGAGATCGAAGTCGTGGCCGCAAAAAAATAATCGCATCCATTCATCACACGTTGTCCTGACAAGGGGTTTACATGCACAAGGCCATCCTCCATGCCGGCGTCGCCGCCGGCGTCCTGTCCTGCGGTCTCGGGGCCGCCATCGGCGCGGAAGACGACAAGGCGCCGCTTGACGCCGCCACGCCCGCCGCGGCGCCGGCCGCCGAAGCCGGTCCTCTGAACACGGGCGTCGTGATCGTCACGGGCACCCGCGCGACGGGCCTGAAGGTCGAGAACAGCGCGTCGCCGATCCAGGTGCTCGACACGACGTCGCTGCAGCGCACGGGCCAGCCGGACCTGATCCAGGCGCTCGCGCAGAACCTGCCCTCGCTGACGGCGCAGGCATTCGGCGGCGACATGGCCAACATGACCTTGTCGGCGCGGCTGCGCGGCCTGTCGCCGAACAACACGCTGGTCCTCGTCAACGGCAAGCGCCGCCACGGCACGTCGAACCTGGCCGTGCTCGGGGGCCCGTACCAGGGCGGCGCGGCGGCAGACCTGAACTACATTCCCGTCGGCGCCATCGATCACATCGAGGTGCTGCAGGACGGCGCCGCGGCCCAGTACGGCACGGACGCGATCGCGGGTGTCGTCAACATCATCCTCAAGTCGAACTACCGCGGCATCACGGGCAACGTCAACGGCGGCGGCTACGGCGACGGCGGCGGCCACACCGGGGACGCCAGCGCCAACATCGGCCTGGCGCCGTTCGCGGACGCCTACCTGAGCCTCACGGCGGAAACGAAATACCACGGCTTCTCGGACCGCGGCGGCATCGACCCGCGCGTCATCGACCCGGGCAAGCTGGCCGACATGCCGCAGCTGAAGGACGCGCCGGGCTACCCGAACGTGAACCACATCTCCGGCGACGCGCAATACCGCCAGCAGATCGTCGCCGCCAACTTCGGTGCCGACCTCGCACCCGACCTCACGCTGTACGGCTTCGCCACGTACGGCCACAAGAAGGCGGCCGCGTTCGAGAACTACCGCATGCCGAACCGCCTTCCGGCCATCTACCCGCTCGGCTTCTCGCCGCAGGAGACGTTCAAGGAAAACGACTACGCGTTCACGGCCGGCATCAAGGGCAAGCTGGCGGGCACGTGGAACTGGGACCTGTCGAGCACGTACGGCCGCGACGAGGCGAAGCTGGGCGTCGCGCACTCGGGCAACGTGTCGCTGTTCGCCGACACGGGCTCGACGCCGCTCGACTTCTACGCCGGCAAGTTCGTCGCGAGCCAGTGGACGAACAACCTCGACGTGAATCACGAGTTCGACGTGGGCTGGGCCGCGCCGCTGAACTTCGCGCTGGGCCTCGAGCACCGCCGCGACGAGTACGAGATCGGCGCCGGCGACCCGGGCTCGCGCTACAAGGAAGGCGCGCAATCGTTCCCCGGCTTCTCGCTCACGGACGCAGGCTCGCACAGCCGCACGAACAAGGCCGCCTACGTGGACCTGTCCGGCCAGCCCGTGGCGGGATGGACGGTCGACCTGGCGGGCCGCTACGAGCACTTCAGCGACTTCGGCAACGCGAAGGTCGGCAAGCTGACGAGCCGCTACGATTTCTCGCCCGTCGTCGGCGTGCGCGCCACGTATTCGAACGGCTTCCGCGCCCCCACGCTGGCCGAGGAATACTATTCGGCGACGAACGTGTCGCCGCGCAGCGCGTTCGTGCAACTGGCGCCGAACTCGCCGGGCGCCCGGCTCGTGGGCGTGAACGGCTTGCGGCCGGAGGCATCGACGAACATCAGCGCGGGCATCGTCATCAATCCGTCCGCGAACGCCGCCATCACGCTGGACGCCTACCAGATCACGATCCGCGACCGCATCGTCGGTTCCGGCTCGCTGTACGGTTCCGGCGGCGCCGTGAATTCGCCGGCCGTCACGGCGGCAATCCTCGCCAACGGCAACGCACTGGACCCGACGGTCGTCCAGACCGGCATCAACATTTTTTCGAACGCCGTGAACACGCGCTCGCGCGGCCTGGAATTCGTCGCCACGCTGAACAGCAGCTACGGTGGCTACGGCAAGGTGGACTGGTCGCTGGCCGCGAACTGGAACAAGGTCGAGGTCATCAAGGTCAACCAGGCGCCCGCCCAGCTGCAGCCGCAAACGCTGCTGGACGCCACCGCGATCTCGGACCTGGAGACGGCATCGCCGCGCGTGCGCGTGAACCTGGGCGCGCTGTGGAAGTCGGGTCCGTGGACCGTGAGCGCGCGTGAAGCGTTCTATGGCCGGTCGTCGGAACTGCAATCGTCGGACGGCGCCACGTACTACAAGACGGAAGTGAAGCCGACAGCCATCACGGACCTGGAAGTCAGCTACCAGTTCACAAAGGCATGGATGCTGTCGGTGGGAGCGAACAACCTGTTCAACCAGTATCCGGACCATGTCAACGCGGGCCTGCTGGCCGAGCAGCGCGCCAACCTGGACAACGGCGCCGTCACCGTGTACCCGTCGTTCTCGCCGTTCGGCATCAACGGCGGCTATTACTACGCGCGGCTGGGTTTCAAGTTCTGACGCCTAGCGCACGGCCGCCCCGACCTTGCCGTCGCCGTTCGGCACCAGATTGCGCTGGTTCAGCAGCTCTGTCATGACGTCGGCGGGAACGGGCTGGCTGTAGTAATAGCCCTGCGCGGCGAGGCAGCCGTGGGCGGTGAGGAACGACACGTGCTCGGGGCGGTCGACGCCTTCCGCGATGAGGTTCAGGTGCAGGCTGTGGGCCATCGCGATGATCGCGGTGACGATGGCGGCGTCGTGCGTTTCCTCGTTGATGCCGATGACGAACGAACGGTCGATCTTCAGGGCGTGGATGGGAAAGTTCTGCAGGTAGGCGAGGCTCGAATAGCCGGTGCCGAAGTCGTCGATCGACAATTGCACCCCCATGTTGTTCAGCCGGTGCATGACGGCGAGATTGTCGTCGCTGGGCTGCATGGTGAGGCTTTCCGTCAGCTCGAGTTCGAGCGCGTCTGCGGGGATGTCCGTGTCGTGCAGCACCTGGGCCACGAAGTCCGTCAGGTTGGCCTGGGTGAACTGGCGGGCCGACAGGTTGACGGCGATGCGCATGTCCGGATGGCCGCCCTCGCGCCAGCGCTTGAGCTGGGCGCACGCCTCGCGCAGCACCCATTCGCCGATCGGCACGATGATGCCCGTCTCTTCCGCGATGGCGATGAAATCGACGCACGAGCGCGGCGCCTTGCCGGGCGGGGTCCAGCGCAGCAGCGCTTCCGCCGAAAAGATGCGTCCGCTTTCCATGTCGACCTGCGGCTGGTAATACACGCAGAACTCGTCGTGGGCGAACGCCTGGCGCAGGCGGTTCGTCGTCGCCATCCGCCGCTTCGCCGCTTCGTGCAGCGCGGCCGTGAAGAACTGGTAGTTGCCGCGGCCCGTCTGCTTCGCCTTGTACATCGCGGCGTTCGCGGCGCGCAGCAGGGCGGCCGCGTCGCCGCCGTCCGACGGGAACAGCCCGACGCCGATGCTGGCGGTGAGGTGGAGCTCGTGGTCCTCGACGTCGAACGGACGGCTCAACGACTCGAGGATCTTGCTGGCCACGAGCGCGGCGTCGTTACTGCTGCGCAGCGCGGCGAGGCAGATGCCGAACGCGTTGCCGCCCAGGCAGCCGAGGCTGTCGCCTTCGCGCGTGCATTCCTGCAGTCGCGCGGCGACGGCTTGCAGCAGGCGGTCGCCGATGCGTTCGCCGAGCGAGTCGTTGATGGTTTTAAAGTGGTCGAGGTCGATGTGCAGCTGCGCCACCAATTCTTCCTGGTGCCGGCGCGCCTGCGCGATCGCCTGGTTGACCCGGTCTTCCAGCAGCAGGCGGTTCGGCAGCCCCGTCAGCGCATCGTGGTGGGCCATGAAGTCGATGCGGCGCTCGGCCTGGTTGTAGTCGGCGATCTTCTGTTCCAGGCGGGCATTCGTGCTGACCAGTTCGGCCGTGCGTTCGGCCACCCGCGCTTCCAGCAAGTCGTTGGCGGCCTGCAAGTCGGCTTCCGCGCGCCGGCGCAGCGCGATCTCCTGCTGCAGTTGCGTGTTCTGCTCGGCCAGGCGCCTCTGCGCGCTGCGCAGGGCCAGGTGCGTCGTCACGCGCGCCCACACTTCATCGATCTGGAACGGCTTGGTGACGTAGTCGACGCCGCCCGCCGCGAAGCCCGCGAGCTTGTCGGGGGTCTCGGTGAGGGCCGTCATGAAAATCACGGGGATGTCGCGCGTGGCGGCGGACGCCTTCAGGCGGCGGCAGGTCTCGAACCCGTCCATGCCGGGCATCATCACGTCCAGCAGGATCAGGTCGGGCTGGACGAATTCGGCACGCGCCAGTCCCTCCTCGCCTTCTTGCGCGACGGCCACCCGGACCTGACGATCCTCCAGGTACTCGACCAGGATCCCCACGTTGGCGGGCGTATCGTCGACGATCAGGACGGTCGGGGTGCCCGCTTCCGGTGGCACGACAGAGGTCGTCATCATTGAACTGGTCCGCTGACAAATCGATTCGCAGGGACATACGCTTGTAATCGATTCTAGCAAATTCTGAAACAAGGGCAACCATCAACAGTGCCTGTGTGGCGTTTCATGGCATTTCAGGACATGGCCGCCCCACAGTCCTTGCAAAACCTGGCGTTGGCGTCGTGACCCTTGCTGCCGCAGGCGGCGCACGTGCGTTCGGAACGCGCCGGGCCTGCGTGCTCGGCACGGTGGCGCAGCGTCATCTCCGCCGTCACGATCCCGGTCGGCACCGCGAGGATGCCCCAGCCCAGCAGCATCATGAACGACGCGATCGCCTTGCCCAGGTTCGTGTGCGGCGTGATGTCGCCATAGCCCACCGTCGTCATCGTCACGGTCGCCCAGTACATCGCGACGGGAATGCTCGTGTAGCCGTTCTTCGGCCCCTCGACGACGTACATGATCGTGCCCAGGATCAGGATCGCCATCAGCACGACGGACAGGAACACGAGGATCTTGCGCCGGCTCGCGGCGAGCGCCTCGCCCAGGCGCGTGTATTCCTCGATGTACAACGTGAGCTTGAAGATGCGGAAGACGCGCAAGAGGCGCAGGATGCGGATGTCGAGCAGCAGTTCCGTGCCCGGCATCAGCAGCGAGAAATACGACGGCAGGACGGCCAGCAGGTCGATGACGCCGTAGAACCCGGTCGCATACCGCCACGGCCGCTGCACGCAGGCGATGCGCGCCGCGTACTCCACCGTGAACAGCGCCGTGAAACCCCATTCGAACGCGTTCAGCAGGTCGGCGTGGTCGCGGTGCAGCCGCGGCACGCTGTCCAGCACGACGACGAGGATGCTCAGGAGGATCGCGACGACGAGCGCGACGTCGAAGCGCCGGCCGGCCGGCGTGTCGGCCTCGAAGATGACGTCGTACATGCGCCGCCGCCACCCGGCCGGCGGCTTGCCGTACTCGACGGGCGATTGCGGCACATACTGTGGCGCGTCGTCGTCCGGCATCATGATGCGGTGGGCGGCCCTTTCAGCTCGATCGTATTGCCTTCGGGGTCTTGCAGGTAGATCGACGGCCCCTCGCCCTCGGCGCCGAAGCGCGACGCGGCCGGGCCCGTCTCGATGCCGTGCGCGGCCAGGTGCGTGCGGATCGCGGCCTCGTCGAACGGCTCGACGCGGAAGCAGAAGTGATCGACGTTGCGCCCTTCCTTGCCGGGCGCCGCGCCGCCCGCGGCACCGAGCTTGCCGGCGATGGGGATCAGGTCGACCATCGAGCTGCCGGCGCGCAGCTGCACGAGGCCGATCTCGTCCTGGCGCCGCACTTCGCGGCAGCCCAGCACGTCGCCGTAGAAGGCCTGCATGCGCGCGAGGTCGACGACGCGCAGCACGATGTGGTCGATCTCGCGGATCGAGATGGCAGCTTGCATGGCGTCAGTCCGCATGGCGTTCCACCCACGTCGCGAAGCATTCCATGAATTGCTGGAGGAAGGTCTTCAGCCCTTCGTCCTTCAGCGTATCGCCGTCGAACTTGCCCGCGACGCCGCCGATGTACGCCTCGGGCGACTGCATGCACGGCATGTTGAGGAACACGAGGCACTGGCGGATGGCGTGGTTGGCGCCGAAGCCGCCCAGCGCGCCCGGCGAATTCGACACGACGGCACACGGCTTTCCGGTCCACGCGGCCTCGCCGTACGGGCGCGACCCCACGTCGATGGCGTTCTTCAGGACACCCGGCAGCGAACGGTTGTATTCCGGCGTGCAGAACAGGACGCCGTCGGCCTCGCGGATGCGGCCGCGGAATTCGGTCCAGGTCACGGGCGGCGTCTCGGTCTCGTCATCCTGGTTGTACATCGGCAGCTGGGAGATGTCGACGATCTCCAGTTCCAGCGTGGGCGGCGCCACCAGCATCAGGCTCTTCGCGAGCTTGCGGGTGAACGACTCCTTGCGCAGGCTGCCGACGAGCACTGCAATCTTCCTAGTTGCCATGACGGTCCTTTCGGTCGTGAAGGGGCTTGCGGAGACCTGAGTGTAACGATTTTCCGTCCGGTCCGTGCGCGCTGCTCAGATGCGCCGGCGGCGGTACTCGTCGAGGAAGTTGCGTACCTCGCGCGGCGTCATCACCCGCACCGGGTCGCCATGCCACGCGTACAGGAATGGCGGCCCGCCCGCGCGGTCCGTCAGCTTGGCGCGGATGAGGAAGCGCGTGCCGGCCGGATAGCGGTCGGGGTCGGCCAACGCGCGCGCGCACTGCACGCGCATCGACGTCGCGTACGCCTGCCCGGCCATCGGCTTGATGCGCAGCCGGCCCGTGCGCGGGTCCGCCACGGATTCGACGGCCACGTCGCGGTAGGCCCACGGGTCGCGCGCCACGGGCGTCAAGCCGCGGCGGCCGCGCGGTGCGGCGCGGCTTCGCGGATCGGCACGTTGACGACGGCAGCCGCCAGCGCGAGCGCGATGTCCGCGTACCACATCCACGTGTAGTCGCCGAAGCGCACGAACGCGAGGCCGCCCAGCCACGCGCCGAAGAAGCCGCCGATCTGGTGCGACAGCAACGTCAGGCCGAACAAGGTGGCGAGATAGCGCGTGCCGAACAGCTTGCCGACGAGGCCCGCCGTCGGCGGCACCGTCGCGAGCCACGAGAAGCCGAGCGCGGCGGCGAACAGGTAGAACGTCCATGCCGTCTTCGGCGCCAGCAGGTAGAGGGCGATGATGACGGCGCGGCTGCCGTACGTGACCGCGAGCAGCCATTTCATGCGGTAGCGCTGCGCGAGCGCGCCTGCGGTCAGCGACCCGGCGATGTTGAAGAGGCCGATGAGGCCCAGCGCCGTCGCCGACACGCCCGCCGGCAGGCCGCACAGCGCCACTTCACCCGGCAGGTGCGTGACGAGGAAGGCGATGTGGAAGCCGCACGTGAAAAAGCCCGCGTGCAGGCACAGGTAGCTGCGGTCGCGCATCGCGATGCGCACCTGACGCCCCAGCGAAAGATCGGCAGAAAGCGCACCATGGCCGACCGTCGCGTGCGCCTGCGGCTTGCCGCGCAGCGGCCACGACAGCGGGATCGTGAGCAAGGTGGTCGCCGCGAGCGCGAACATCGCGGTGACCCAGCCGGCGGTGGCGATGAGGAACTGGACGAGCGGCGCGAACACGAATTGCCCGAACGAGCCGCCCGCGTTGATGAAGCCGGACGCGAACGCGCGCCGCTCGGGCGGCAGGCGCTGCGCGGTGGCGCCGATGAGGATCGAGAAGCTGCCCGCGCCCGCACCGCTCGCGGACAGGATGCCGAGCGTGACGAGCAGGCCCATCTGCGTCGAGACGAATGGCGTTGCCGCCAGGCCGACGGCCAGCAGCACGGCGCCGAGTACGATCACGGGCACGGAGCCGTATTTGTCGGCGACGGCACCGAACAGCGGCTGCGACGCGCCCCACATGAACTGGCCGACGGCCAGCGCGAAGCTGATCGACGCGATGCCGAGGCCCGTCGCCGTGTTCAGCGGCGACAGGAACAGGCCCGTCGTGAGGCGCGCGGCCATCGTGATCATCAGGATGGCGCTGGCGGCCAGGATCAGGCCCCAGCCTGCGCGCGGTGGCGTCGTGGTCGTCATGTCGTCCCCGTTTTTATTGTCAGACCGACGATGTTACAACGGAAACGACGGACGCGTCGGTGAGCGGCCGGCGCCCACCGGACGGCGGATCAGCCCACAGCTCGGATCAGCAACGCCGTCGCCTGCGCTGCCATGCCTTCCTCGCGGCCGAGGAAGCCGAGCTTTTCGTTCGTCTTGGCCTTGATGTTCACCTGCTGCGGCGACACACCGAGATCTTCGGCGATGCGCGACACCATCTGCGGGATGTGCGGCGCCATCTTCGGCTGCTGGGCGATGATCGTCGCGTCCACGTTGCCGATCGTGTAGCCGGTGCCGAGCACGCGGTTCGCGGCCTCGCGCAACAGCACGCGCGAATCGGCGCCGGCGAACATCGGGTCGGTGTCGGGGAAGTGCTTGCCGATGTCGCCCAGGCCGGCGGCGCCCAGCAGCGCGTCGATGACGGCGTGCAGCAGCACGTCGGCGTCCGAGTGGCCGAGCAGGCCCAGGCGGTGCGGGATGGTGACGCCGCCCACGATCAGCTTGCGGCCCTCGACGAGGACGTGGCAGTCATAGCCGGTACCGATGCGGAACGGTGGAGTCGGGTTGTACGATGCGAGAGCCATGATGTTCTTTACACGAGTTCAGGTTGGGACACTGCCAGGTACATCTCGGCGATCCGGATATCGTCCGGCAGCGTCACTTTGAGATTGCGGGGATGCCCTTCCACCAATTTAGGGCTCAAACCGAGGGCTTCAACCGCACTGGCATCATCGGTAATCGATTCGGGGTCGGTCGCGGCCGCCAACGCATCGCGCAGCAGTGCGTAGCGGAACATTTGCGGCGTCTGCGCGAGCCACAGGCCGCTGCGCGGCACCGTCCCGCACGCTTCGCCGTCGATGCAGCGCTTGACCGTGTCGACGACGGGCAGCGCCAGCAGGCCGCCGGCCGGATGGTCGCCCGTGCCCGCGATGAGCTTTTCGATCAGTCCGGCCGTCAGGCCCGGACGGGCCGCGTCGTGCACGAGCACCCAGTCGGTCGGCGCCAACGTGCTGGCCAGCACAGCCAGGCCGTTGCGCACGGATTCCATGCGGCTGGCGCCGCCGCAGCGCAAGACCGTCACGCCGTGGTTGGGCGCGACCGTGTCGATAGTCGGGTCGTCCGGGCTCACGACGACGAAGGTATGGGCGATGAGTTCGCTGGACAGGAATGCGTCGAGCGTATGCCTGAGCATCGGCTTGCCGCCGATCTTGAGGTATTGCTTGGGGCTCGTGGCCCCCATCCGGGCGCCGACGCCGGCAGCGGGAATCAGCGCGAAATAACGTGGAGCTTGGGTCATTGTCTTTTGTTTCTACGATCGGGAACGTCTTGTCGATCCAATAAGAGACTGTACCTCACCTTGGCAAACTTTGCTCAGACGCGCGTATTCCCGCGGACTGTCGATGGCGGCCTGCATCTGTTCGACGCGCCCCATCTCGCCCCTAATGTACGGCATCCAGTTGCGGTCGATGTCGCGCTGGAGCAGCAAGCGCGATGCGCCGGCGCGCGCATACAACGGTCTGCCCGCGAAGCGCCTGCCGAGCCGGGCCTGCACGCGCTCTTCCACTTTCGGCAGATAGTCCAGATAGGACTTGAGGTGGCGCATTTCGTGCGCAAGTATCGCGTCGTACGCGCACGAGCCCGGCTTGAATTCGCGGCTGACGTACACGACGATCGGCTGGTAGTACAAGGTGACGGCGATGCGCGGCAGCACGCATTCCATCGTGCCGTCCGGTGATTGCAGCAACGTGCCGTCGGCCTGGATCGCCACGCGTGATTCCGTGCGCGTGAGGCCCAGCACGAACCCGCCTGCTACGGCCGGCCGCTTCATCCGCGTGAGGTCGCGGTACGACAGCGTGTTGTCGACACGCCAGCCGCTCGAGCGCGTGGCGAACGTCGTGACGGCCTCGTGCGCCGCATCCATGCAGCGCGACTCGAACGCCGTGCGCGCCGCGGCCGGACCCGCCCAGGCCGCGAGCGCCACGCCGAACATGGCCGCGCAAACGCGTCCGGGCGCAGCGGCCACTTACTCGGGCTTCCAGGTCCCGGCGGCGATCTTCTCCAGCCAGAACGCGCCGATGACGGTCTTGACGTCCGTGACATCGCCCCGCTTGACCATCTCGAGCAGCTCGGGAAGGGTCGCCGTGAACGTCTCGAGGAACTCACCGTCGTCCAGCTTCGCATCGCCGGCCGTCAGGCCGCGCGCGAGGAACAGGTCGAGGTGCTCGTCGGAATAGGCGATGGCATTGTGGATCGTGCAGACGAAGTGCCAGTCGGTGGCCGTGTAGCCCGTCTCTTCCTCCAGTTCGCGCTTGGCGCAGGCGAGCGACGCCTCGCCCGGGTCGATCTTCCCGGCCGGGAATTCGATGAACACCTGGTCGTTCGGGTAGCGGAACTGGCGTTCGAGCAGGACGCGGCCGTCGTCGAACAGCGCGAGGATCACGACCGCGCCGGGATGGCGGATGAATTCGCGTTGCGTGATCTTGCCGTCGGGGAGTTTCACGCGGTCGCGCGAGACTTTGAGGAAGTGGCCGTCGTAGGCGAGCTCGCCGTCGACTTTGATTTCTTTGAGGTGGGCGTCCATGGAAGGCTCCGGTACATCGTTATTCAACGCACCGGCGCCATGGACGACGGTGCTCAGCCGTGGCGCTTGCGCAGGTAACGTAAGACGAAACCGGGAAAGGCCAGCACGACGAACAGACAGGCGGTGATCGCGTAGAACTCCCAGGTCTGGGGAAACGCGTTACCGATGCGGGACTCGAGGGCGTGGGCCAGCGCGCCGACGACGAAGTATAAGACAATCAGCTCGAGCAGGCGCACGACGAAGTATTTCGCGTGCTTGCCGTTACGTGCCGGCTCCATGGGAATGAAGCCGAGCACGTTCTCGTTGACGAACGGCAGGTTGGCGAACGCGAGTGCAACCGCGATCACCAACCAGCTGGCCAGGGAGACGTCCACCGAGGCCTTACGACTTCAAGGTGAGGGTCATCGCCGACAGGCAGGCCGCCAGCAGCGGGCCCGGCAGCACGCCCAGGATCACGACGAGGATGCCGTTCAGCGACAGCACGACCCGCATGTCGAGCGGCGTCGCGATCGGCGTCGCGTCGGCCGCCTCGTCGAACCACATCACTTTCACGACACGCAGGTAGTAGAACGCACCCACCAGCGACGCGGCCACGGCGATGATCGCCAGCGGCAGGTGGCCGGAGCGGACGACGGCATCCAGCACGGCCCACTTGGCCATGAAGCCCATCATCGGCGGCACGCCGGCCAGCGAGAACATCAGCGCGGTCATCACGAGCGCGTACCACGGGCTGCGCTTGGCCAGGCCCTTGAAGTCGGCCATCTCTTCCGCTTCATGACCCGAGCGGGCCAGCAGCATGATGGTGCCGAAGCTGCCCAGCGTCGTCAGCACGTAGGTGATCGTATAGTACATCGACGCGCTGTACGCGGTGGCGATGTTCGCGGCATTCGCGGCATCGCGCGTGCCGACGACGCCGGCCATCATGCCCAGCAAGACGAAGCCCAGCTGTGCGATGGTCGAGTACGCCAGCATGCGCTTCAGGTTGGTCTGCGCGATCGCGGTCAGGTTACCGACCAGCAGCGACAGCACGGCCAGCGCCAGCAGCATCTGCTGCCAGTCGATCGCCAGCGGCAGCAGGCCTTCGACGAGGATGCGGATCATCATCGCGAACGAGGCCAGCTTCGGCGCGGCGCCCAGCAGCAAGGTGACGGCCGTCGGCGAGCCCTGGTACACGTCCGGGACCCACATGTGGAACGGCACGGCGCCCAGCTTGAAGGCCATGCCGGCCACGACGAACACGAGGCCGAACACGAGGATCGTGTGGTTGGCGGCGTTGCTCGACACCACCTTGGCGATCGTCGAGATGTCCAGCGAGCCGGTGGCGCCGTAGATCATCGAGATACCGTACAGCATGAAGCCCGATGCCAGCGAACCGAGGATGAAGTATTTCATCGCCGCCTCGGTCGAGATCGCGTGGTCGCGGCGCATTGCCACCAGCGCGTACAGCGACAGCGACATCAGTTCCAGGCCCAGGTAGATCGGCAGCATGTTGTTACCAGAGATCATGATCATCTGGCCCAGCATCGTGAACAGCGCGAGCACGTAGAACTCGCCGCCCATATTGCCGGACATCATGCCGCGCTCGCCCGTGTACTGGCGCGAGTACACGAGCGTGACGCCCACGGCCAGGTAGGTGAACAGCTTCAGCAGGTTCGCCATCGGGTCCGACACGAACATGTTGTAGAACGTGTAGGTCGTCGTGCCGGCCTTGAAGTCGGCGTAGGTGATCACTGCGCAGCCCACCAGGGTGAGCAGCGACAGTGCGTAGGTCAGCGTACGCTTGCCTTCCTTCTGGAACATGTCGATCAGAAGGATGGCGCAGGACGCGATGACCAGGAAGATTTCTGCAGAGACCGGCCCCAGGTTGTTGGCGGCCAGCACGGCTTGGGTGTTAATCATCGGATTCATATCGTTGTTGATGCCCTATCGTGTCAGTGCGCGGCGACAGCAGCGACCGCCTGCGGCAGCTTGCTGACCGACACGTGCTGCAGCAGGTCCGCGACGGACACTTGCATCGTGTCGGTGAACGGCGCCGGATACAGGCCCATGTAGATCGTCAGCAGGGCGAGCACGCCCAGCATGAAGAACTCGCGGCCGTTCAGGTCGACGAGCTCGGCCACGTGCTTGTTGCCGATCTTGCCGAACACGACGCGCTTGACCATCCACAGCGAGTACGCCGCTCCCAGGATCAGGGCGGTGGCGGCCAGGAGGCCCGTCCAGAAGTTGAACTGCACGGCGCCCAGGATGACCATGAACTCGCCCACGAAGCCCGACGTGGCCGGCAGGCCGCAGTTGGCCATCGCGAACAGCACGGAGAACGCGGCGAACTTCGGCATCACGTTGACGACGCCACCGTAGTCGGCGATCTGGCGCGAGTGCAGGCGGTCGTACAGCACGCCGATGCACAGGAACATGGCGCCGGAGACGAAGCCGTGCGAGATCATCTGCACGATGCCGCCCTGCACACCGATCGTGTTGAAGATGAAGAAGCCCAGCGTGACGAAACCCATGTGGGCGATCGACGAGTACGCGACCAGTTTCTTCATGTCGGCCTGCACCATCGCGACGAGACCGATGTAGATGACGGCGATCAGCGACAGGACGATGATCAGCGGGGCCAGGTAGTGGCTAGCGTCAGGCGCGATCGGCAGCGAGAAACGGAGGAAACCGTAGCCGCCGAGCTTCAGCATGATCGCGGCCAGCACGACGGAGCCGCCGGTCGGCGCTTCCACGTGGGCGTCCGGCAGCCACGTGTGCACCGGCCACATCGGGACTTTCACGCCGAAGGCCATCAGGAACGCCAGGAAGATCAGGACCTGTTCCTTCATCGACAGCGGCACGTTATGCCACGCGAGGATGTCGAAGCTGCCGTTCGATTTGTTGTACAGGTAGATGATCGCGATCAGCGTCAGCAGCGAACCCATGAACGTGTACAGGAAGAACTTGAACGACGCGTACACGCGATTCGGGCCGCCGAACACGCCGATGATGATAAACATCGGGATCAACGTGGCTTCGAAGAAGAAGTAGAACAGCAGGCCGTCCAGCGCGACGAACACGCCGATCATCAGGCCCGACAGCAGCAGGAACGAACCCATGTACTGGGCCACGCGTTCCTGGATCACTTGCCAGGCGGAGATCACCACGATAATGGTGATGAGCGCCGTCAGCGGCACGAACCACAGGGAGAGGCCGTCGATGCCCAGGTAGTACTGGATGTTGAAGCGCGAGATCCAGGCGGCCTTCTCCACGAATTGCGGGCCGTGGGCCGTGTTGCTGAACTGTGTCATCAGCGGGATCGTCGGCAGGAAGCTGATGATCGAACCCGCCAGCGCCAGCAGCCGGGTGAAGCCCGCGCGGCTGTCGCGGCCGACGGCCAGGATGATCACGCCGCACAGGATCGGCAACCAGACCGACAGGCTCAGGTACGGAGGAAAGGTAGAAATCGTAGACTGCATCTTGTTTTTCTCTCTTTTAAGCGCGCCAGAACGGGAAGAAGTACAGCAGCGTACCCAGCACGCCCAGGATCATCACGAACGCATAGTGGTAGATGTAACCAGTCTGGAACGTACGGACGATGGTCGAGAACCAGCCCACGACCTTCGCGGAACCGTTGACGAGGCCGTCGATCAGCGCGCGATCGCCCACTTGCCACAGGCCCTTGCCCAGCAGGCGGGCGCCGCCGGCGAAGACGATCTCGTTGAACTTGTCCATGTAGTACTTGTTGTCCAGCAGCGTGTGGATCGGACGCAGCGCCTTGTAGAAGGCGGCCGGCACGCGCGGATTGATCATGTAGCAGTAGAACGCGGCGACGACGCCGGCCAGGGCCAGGATGAACGGCAGCGACGTGAACGCGTGGATACCCATCGCGGCGGCGCCGTGGAACTCGTGCGCCAGTTCTTCCATCGCCGGGTGGCGTTCCGCGTCGATGTAGATGACGTTCTTGAAGAAGTCGCCGTACAGCATCGGCTTGACCGCAAAGTAGCCGATGATGACGGACGGGATCGCCAGCAGGATCAGCGGCAGCGTGACGACCCACGGCGACTCGTGCGGCTTCTGGCCCGGGGCCAGGCCGTGGTGGCCGTGGTCGTCCTCGTCCTCTTCGTGATGGGCAGTGGCCTCGTGCAATGCGGTCGGATCCTTGCCTTCGCCGAGTTCGGCGTGGTGGTCGTCGTGCGCGTGATGGTGGTCATGCGCATGCGCCTTGCCGAAGTTTTCCGGGCCGTGGAAGACACGGAAGTACATGCGGAACGAGTAGAACGCGGTCACGAATACGCCGATGATGACGGCCCAGTAGGCGAAACCTGCACCTGCCATGCCATGCTCGCGGGCGGCGGCGACGGCTTCGATGATCGAATCCTTCGAGTAGAAACCGGCGAAGAACGGCGTACCGATCAGCGCCAGCGAACCCACCAGCGACGTGAGCCACGTGACCGGCATGTACTTGCGCAGGCCGCCCATGTTGCGCATGTCCTGGTCGTGGTGCATGCCGATGATGACGGAACCGGCACCGAGGAACAGCAGCGCCTTGAAGAACGCGTGCGTCATCAGGTGGAACACGGCGACGTTGTACGCCGACACGCCCAGCGCCACCGTCATATAGCCCAGCTGCGACAAGGTGGAATACGCGACGACGCGCTTGATGTCGTTCTGGATGATGCCCAGGAAGCCCATGAACAGCGCGGTGATCGAGCCGATGACGACGACGAACGACAGCGCCGTGTCCGACAGCTCGAACAGCGGCGACATGCGCGTCACCATGAAGATGCCGGCGGTAACCATCGTCGCGGCGTGGATCAGTGCCGAGATCGGGGTCGGGCCTTCCATCGAGTCGGGCAGCCACACGTGCAGCGGGAACTGCGCCGACTTGCCCATCGCGCCGATGAACAGGCAGATGCAGGCAGCCGTCAGCAGCGGCCAGCCGAGGCCGGGCACGTGCATCGCGGCCAGTTGCGTCGACTTGGCGAACGTCTCGTCGTAGTTCATCGTGCCGGTCGCGGCCAGCAGCAGGCCGATGCCGAGGATGAAGCCGAAGTCGCCGACGCGGTTCACGAGGAACGCCTTCATGTTCGCGAAGATCGCGGTCGGACGCGTGTACCAGAAGCCGATCAGCAGGTACGAGACCAGGCCCACCGCTTCCCAGCCGAAGAACAGCTGCAGGAAGTTGTTGGACATGACCAGCATCAGCATCGAGAACGTGAACAGCGAGATGTACGAGAAGAAGCGGTTGTAGCCGTCGTCTTCCGCCATGTAGCCGATCGTGTAGATGTGGACCATCAGCGACACGGACGTGACGACGCACATCATCATCGCGGACAGTGCGTCGATCTTGAAGCCGACCGTCATCTTCATGGTGCCGATCGTCATCCACGTGTAGACGTCGCCGTTGTAGGTCGCACCGCCGATGACGTCGTTCAGCGTCATGATCGAGATGACCATGGCAATGAAGACGCCCAGGATGGTCGCGGAGTGCGACACGACCCGGCCGACGACGTTGCCGAAGAACTTGGTGCCGAGCAGGCCGGCGATCGCCGAGCCCGCGAGCGGCGCCAGAGGCACCGCCAGCAAGAGATTAGGGTTAATTTGCCCCGCCATTTTGAACCTTTGTCGTATTTATCAGGAGGTTGACAGACAAACCGCTTAGCCCTTCAGGCTGTCGAGGTCTTCCACGTTGATCGTGTCCAGGTTACGGAACAGGACCACCAGGATCGCCAGGCCGATCGCCGATTCGGCGGCCGCGACAGTCAGGATGAAGAACACGAAGATCTGCCCTGCCGCGTCGCCCAGATAATGCGAGAACGCCACAAAGTTCAGGTTCACCGCCAGCAGCATCAGTTCGATGGCCATCAGCAGGATGATGATGTTCTTCCGGTTCAGGAAAATGCCGATCACGGAAATCGCGAACAGGATCGCGCCCAGGATCAGGTAGTGAGCGAGCGACAACGTCATTGCGCCTCCTTGTTTGCATTGGCGGCAGCAGCGGCGGCAGCGATAGCCGCATCGTCGATCGCCTTCTGGTTCACCGTCTGCATCTTGACGATCTTCAGACGGTCGTTACGCTTGACGCGGACGGCGAGGCCCGGGTCGATGGCTTTGGTGTCCTTGCGCTTGCGCAGGGTCAGCGCGACGGCGGCGATGATGGCGACCAAGAGGATCAGGCCGGCGATCTCGAAACCGTAGATGTACTGGGTGTAGATCAGGCGGCCCAGTTCATGCGTGCCGCCGATGTGGCCCACGGCCGACTCGGCCGGCGCATCGCCCTGGCCCAGGAAGCCGCGCCACAGCACGGCGGCCATTTCCAGCACGATCAGCGCGCCCACGCCCGACGCCACGGGGAGGTAGCCCCAGAAGCCTTCGCGCATGCGGTCGATGTTAATGTCGAGCATCATCACGACGAACAGGAACAGCACCATCACGGCGCCGACGTAGACCAGTACCAGCACGATGGCCAGGAACTCGGCCTTGAGCAGCATCCAGATACCGGCAGCGTTGAAGAACGCGAGCACCAGGAACAGCGCGGCGTGCACCGGGTTCTTGGCGGTAATGACGCGCAAGCCGGCCAGCACCATCACGGCCGCGAACACGTAGAACAGAACGGTTGTGAAATTGAAATCCATGACTTTACGCAGGAGCCCTTTTGTTATTAGCGGTACTTGGCATCGGCTTCGCGTGCGGCGGCGATGTCGTTCTCGTAGCGATCGCCCACGGCCAGCAGCATTTCCTTGGTGTAGTACAGGTCGCCGCGTTTTTCGCCGTGGTATTCCAGCACTTGCGTCTCGACGATCGAGTCGACCGGGCACGATTCTTCGCAGAAGCCGCAGAAGATGCACTTGGTCAGGTCGATGTCGTAGCGCGTCGTGCGGCGGGTGCCGTCTTCGCGCTGCGCCGATTCGATCGTGATGGCCATCGCCGGGCACACGGCTTCGCACAGCTTGCACGCGATGCAGCGCTCTTCCCCGTTCGGGTAGCGGCGCAGCGCATGCAGGCCGCGAAAGCGCGGCGAGATGGGGGTCTTCTCTTCCGGGTACTGGACCGTGATCTTGCGCGAGAACGCGTACTTGCCGGTCAGGGCCAGACCTTTAATCAGCTCGGACAGCATCAGGCTGCCGAGGATCTCTTTAACTCGTGTCATTTTGTGTGCTTCCTTACTTCCAGATATTCCACGGCGTCTGCATCCAGCCGGCGACCAGCACCAGCCAGATCAGGGTCAGCGGAATGAACACTTTCCAGCCGAGACGCATGATCTGGTCATAGCGGTAGCGCGGGAACGTGCCGCGGACCCAGATGAACAGCGAGACGATCAGGAACATCTTCGCGAACAGCCAGAAGAAGCCGCCGAAACCGCCGCCGAATTCGAGGAACGAGAACGGTGCGGACCAGCCGCCCAGGAACATGATCGATGCCAGGGTGGCGACGAGGATCATGTTGGCGTACTCGGCGAGCATGAACATCGCGTACGACATGCCCGAGTACTCGACCATGTGGCCCGCCACGATCTCCGATTCGCCTTCGACCACGTCGAACGGGTGGCGGTTGCATTCCGCCAGGCCGGACGTGATGTAGATGACGAACAGCGGCAGCAGCGGCAGCCAGTTCCACGACAGGAGGTTGATGCCGTGGTCGACGGCCCAGCCCCGGGTCTGCGCGCCGACGATGTCGGAGAAGTTCAGCGAGCCCGACACCATCAGCACGACGACCATCACGAAGCCCATCGGGATTTCGTACGAGATCATCTGCGCCGAGGCGCGCATCGCACCCATGAACGAGTACTTCGAGTTCGCGGACCAGCCCGCGATGATGATGCCGTACACCTCCATCGACGTGATCGCGAGCAGCAGCAGCAGGCCGGCGTTCACGTTGGCGAGTGCCGCTTGCGGGCCGAACGGGATGACGGACCAGGCGGCCAGTGCCGGCATGATGGTCATCAGCGGGCCGATGACGAACAGGCTCGGCGTGGCTTTCGCCGGGATCACGATTTCCTTCAGCAGCAGCTTCAGGGCATCGGAGATCGGCTGCAGCAGGCCGCCGGGGCCTACGCGGTTCGGGCCGATACGGATGTGGATCCAGCCGATCAGCTTGCGCTCCCACAGCACGAGATAGGCCACGAGGCCCATCAGCGGCAGCAGGACGACGACGATTTTCAGCAGCGTCCACACGAGCGGCCATGCCGTCGCGCCGAGCAGGCTCGCGCCGCTGCTGTTCAGGTTGTTGATCATGTCAGGTACCGACATTTTGCTTGGGCTCCCCTGCTTTTATGCTTTAGCTACGTTGATCGGACCGAACATGTCGCCCAGTACCGAAGTCGATTCGTGGGCGGCCGCGACGCGCACGACGTTCGCCGGCAGGCGCGCGTCGATGTTCGCCACCAGCACGACACTGCCCTGCCCTTGCGATACGGTGACCGCATCGCCAGCGGCGACGCCCAGCTTCTCGGCCAGCTTGGCCGACAAGGTGGCGCGCGGCGTCTGGCCATCGGCCGTGCGCAGCAGCGGTTCGGAACGGCGCGCGACGGCGTCGGCGAAGTGGATGGGCACGTCGGCCAGGCGTTCCAGTTGCTCGCCATTGCCGAAGAACGCGCCGGCGACAGCCGTCTTCGCCACGTTGTTCAGCTTCGCGGACAGGTCCATGTTGCCCTTGCCCAGCGCTTCGTCGCGGATCGTTTCCGAGTTCTCGTAATCGAAGCCGGAGAGGCCCAGCAGGTTGCCCAGCACGCGCAGCACTTTCCACGCGGGACGCGTCTCGCCCAGCGGCTTGACGGTGCCGTTGAAGCTCTGTGCGCGGCCTTCGCAGTTGACGAACGTGCCGGCCGTTTCGCTGAACGGCGAGATCGGCAGCAGCACGTCGGCGTAGTCCATGCCGTGCTTGAATGCGGACATCGCGACGACCATCTCGGCGCCACGCAGCGCCTTGACGGCTTGCGACGGATTCGCCGCATCCAGTTCCGGTTCCGCGTTCAGCAGCACGTACGCTTTCTTCGGCTGCGCGAACAGGCCACCATTAACCCCGGCATTCTTCGACGTGGCGTTGACCACGTAGCCGCCGACCGTGTTGGCGGCGTCGACGAAGTAGCCGAACTTGGCACCAGTCTGCTCGGCGATCCATTGCGAGATCGCATGCAGCTTCGACGCCTGCGGGTGGTACATCGCGGCGTTACCCAACAGGACGGCGCCCGGGAGGTCGGCAGCGTTGTCCACGGCCAGCGTTGCGGCGATGGCCTTGGCGACGTCACCGGCGGTCACGCCTTCCAGGCCGGCCGGAGCGGCGATACCTTTCGCTGCAGCGACGGCGACGGCGATTTCCGACAGCGCGGCGAGCCAGTCGCTCGGTGCCGCGATGAAGCGGTTCGCGGTCGGGATCAGGTTGTCGTCGGCGGAGCCGTGGACGATGGACAGCTTGGCGCCCGACTTGACGGCGGCGCGCAGGCGCGTCGCGGCCAGCGGGTGGTCCTTGCGCAGGAACGAGCCGACGACCAGCACGCGTGCCAGGGTCGACAGTTCGGCGATCGGCATGCCCAGGTGCGGGACCACTTGGCCGTCCAGCGCGAAGTCGGTCTGGCGCAGACGGAAGTCGACGTTCTCGATGCCGAAGCCGCGCATGGCCTTTTGCAGCAGGAACAATTCTTCGACGGTCGAGTGCGCGGTGCCGATGGCGGCGATGCTGTCGGCGCCGTGTTCGTGGCGGATGTTGCGCAGGCCGTGGGCGACGTATTCCAGCGCCGTCTGCCAGTCGGTCTCGATCCACTTGCCGTCCTGCTTCAGCATCGGCGTCGTCAGGCGCGAGGCGTTGTCGAGGGCTTCGTACGAGAAGCGGTCCTTGTCGGACAGCCAGCACTCGTTGATCGTTTCGTTTTCCAGCGGCAGCACGCGCATCACCTTGCCGCCCTTCACTTGGACGATCAGGTTCGAACCGAGCGAATCGTGCGGCGACACCGAACGGCGGCGCTGCAATTCCCACGGACGTGCGGAATAGCGGAACGGCTTGCTCGTGAGCGCGCCGACCGGGCACAGGTCGATCATGTTGCCCGACACTTCCGAGTCGACGGACTTGCCGACGAACGTCGTGATTTCCGAGTGCTCGCCGCGGCCGACCATGCCGAACTCCATCACGCCGGCCACTTCCTGGCCGAAGCGCACGCAGCGGGTGCACTGGATGCAGCGGCTCATCTCTTCCATCGAGATCAGCGGGCCCGCTTCCTTCGGCGCCACGACGCGCTTCTCTTCCGCGTAGCGCGAGTCGCCCTTGCCGTAGCCGACGGCCAGATCCTGCAACTGGCATTCGCCGCCCTGGTCGCAGATCGGGCAATCCAGCGGGTGGTTAATCAGCAGGAATTCCATGACGGACTTCTGCGCCTGCACGGCCTTGTCGCTGTGCGTGCGCACGATCATGCCCGGCGAGACCGGGGTGGCGCAGGCAGGCAGCGGCTTCGGCGCTTTTTCCACTTCCACGAGGCACATGCGGCAGTTGGCCGCGATGGACAGCTTCTTGTGGTAGCAGAAGTGCGGGATGTAGGTTCCCAGTTTGTTTGCGGCGTCCATCACCATCGAACCCGGTGGGACTTCGACTTTCTTGCCGTCTAATTCGATTTCAACCATTTGATCGTTACCTGACCCGGTTTAGAGGTAAGTCGGCACCAGGCAGTGCTTGTGCTCGACGTGATATTCAAATTCTTCGCGGAAGTTCTTGATCATGGCGCGGACCGGCATCGCGGCGGCATCGCCCAGTGCGCAGATGGTGCGGCCCTGGATGTTGTCGGCGATCGAGTTCAGCATGTCCATGTCTTCCGGACGACCCTGGCCGTGTTCGATGCGGTGGACCATGCGGTACATCCAGCCCGTGCCTTCGCGGCATGGCGTGCACTGGCCGCACGATTCCTCGTAATAGAAGTACGACAGGCGCAGCAGCGACTTGACCATGCAGCGGGTCTCGTCCATGACGATCACGGCGCCCGAACCCAGCATCGAACCGGCCTTGGCGATCGAGTCGTAGTCCAGGTCGGTCTGCATCATGACGTCGCCGCGCACGACCGGTGCCGACGAACCGCCCGGGATGACGGCCTTGATCTTCTTACCGCCGCGCATGCCGCCGGCCAGTTCCATCAGCTTGGCGAACGGCGTACCCAGCGGGACTTCGTAATTGCCCGGACGCTCGACGTCGCCGGAGATCGAGAAGATCTTCGTACCGCCGTTGTTCGGCTTGCCCAGCCCCATGTACTCGGCGGCGCCCATGTTCAGGATGAACGGGACGGCTGCGAACGTTTCCGTGTTGTTGATCGTGGTCGGCTTGCCGTACAGGCCGAACGACGCGGGGAACGGCGGCTTGAAGCGCGGCTGGCCCTTCTTGCCTTCCAGCGATTCCAGCAGCGCCGTCTCTTCGCCGCAAATGTACGCGCCATAGCCATGGTGCGCGTGTAGCTGGAACGAGAAGTCCGAACCCAGGATGCGGTCGCCCAGGAAGCCGGCGGCGCGCGCCTCTTCCAGCGCCTCTTCGAAGCGGAGGTATTCCTGGAAGATCTCGCCGTGGATGTAGTTGTAGCCCACGGTGATGCCCATCGCGTACGCGCCGATGGCCATGCCTTCGATCAGTGCGTGCGGGTTGTAGCGGATGATGTCGCGGTCCTTGAACGTGCCCGGTTCGCCTTCGTCGGTATTGCAGACGAGGTATTTCTGGCCCGGGAACTGGCGCGGCATGAAGCTCCACTTCAGGCCGGTCGGGAAGCCCGCACCGCCGCGGCCGCGCAGGCCGGACGTCTTCAGATCGGCGATGATCTGCTCGGGGGTGATCTTCTCTTCCAGGATGCGGCGCAGCGCGGAATAGCCGCCGCGCTTGACGTAGTCTTCCAGGTGCCAGTTGTCGCCGGTCAGATCCTTCAGGATCAGCGGGTTGATGTGGCGGTCGTGCAGGCTGGTCATTTGTTCAGTTCCTCCAGCAGGGCGTCGATCTTCTCGTCCGACATGAACGAGCACATGCGGTGGTTATTCACCAGCATGACCGGCGCGTCGCCGCAGGCGCCCATGCACTCGCCTTCCAGCAGGGTGAACTGGCCGTCTTCGGTCGTTTCGCGGAAATTGATGCCCAGGGCATCCTTGATGCGGTGGGCGGCGCGCTCGCCGCCCGACAGCGCGCACGGCAGGTTGGTGCACACGGTGATCTTGTGCTTGCCGACCGGCTTCAGGTTGTACATATTGTAGAAGGTGGCGACTTCCTGCACGGCGATGGCGGGCATGTCGATGTAGTCGGCCACTTCCTGCATCGTTTCCGGCGACAGCCAGCCCAGTTCGACTTGCGCGTGGGCCAGCGCGGCCATCACGGCCGACTGGCGCTGGTCGGCCGGATACTTGGCCAACTCGCGGTCGATTTTTTTCAAGCACTGCTCAGATAACATAATCTTTTCTACCCTTCTTATCGGTCGATCGAGCCGAACACGATGTCCTGCGTGCCGATGATGGTGACGGCGTCGGCGATCATGTGACCGCGCGCCATTTCATCGAGCGATTGCAGGTGGACATAGTCCGGGGTGCGGATCTTCAGGCGGTACGGCTTGTTGGCGCCGTCCGACACGATGTAAATGCCGAACTCGCCCTTCGGATGTTCGACGGCCGCATACGCTTCGCCCGGCGGGACGTGGAAGCCTTCGGTGAACAGCTTGAAGTGGTGGATCAGCGATTCCATATTGGTCTTCATGTCCACGCGCGACGGCGGGGCGACCTTGTGGTTGTTCGTCATGACCGGGCCCGGATTCGCACGCAGCCACGTGATGCACTGCTTGATGATGCGGTTGGCCTGGCGCATTTCCTCGATACGGACCAGATAGCGGTCATACGAGTCGCCATTCGTGCCGACGGGGACGTCGAATTCCACCTTGTCGTAGGCGGCGTACGGCTGCAGCTTGCGCAGGTCCCAGGCGATGCCCGAGCCGCGCAGCATCGGGCCCGAGAAGCCCATGCCCATCGCGTCTTCCGGCGTCACGACGCCGATGCCGACGGTACGCTGTTTCCAGATACGGTTATCGGTCAGCAGGGTCTCGTATTCGTCGACATAGCCGTCGAAGCGCTTCGTGAACGAGTCGATGAAGTCGAGCACGGAGCCCTGGCGGGTCTCGTTCAGTTCGTCGATCGCTTTCTTGCTGCGCAACGGCGATTCGCGGTGGCGCGGCATCACGTCCGGCAGGTCACGGTACACGCCGCCCGGGCGGTAGTACGCCGCGTGCATGCGCGCGCCCGACACGGCCTCGTACACGTCGAACAGGTCTTCGCGGTCGCGGAACGCGTACAGGAACGGGCCCATCGCACCGATGTCCAACGCGTGCGCGCCCAGCCACATCAGGTGGTTCAGGATGCGCGTGATCTCGTCGAACATCGTGCGGATGTACTGCGCACGGATGGGAACGTCGATGCCCAGCAGCTTCTCGATGGCCAGCACGTAGCCGTGCTCGTTGCACATCATCGAGACGTAGTCGAGGCGGTCCATGTACGGCACGGACTGCAGGTAGGTGCGGGTCTCGGCGAGTTTCTCGGTGCCGCGGTGCAGCAGGCCGATATGGGGGTCGGCACGCTGGATGACCTCGCCGTCCAGTTCCAGCACGAGACGCAGCACGCCGTGCGCTGCCGGGTGCTGCGGACCAAAGTTCAGGGTGTAATTCTTAAGCTCAGCCATTATTTCATCCCGTAGGTTTCTTCGCGGATCACGCGCGGAATGTTCTCACGCGGCTCGATCGTCACGGGTTGGTAGACCACGCGTTTCTGTTCGGGGTCGTAGCGCATCTCGACATAGCCCGAGATCGGGAAGTCCTTGCGGAACGGGTGGCCGATGAAGCCGTAGTCGGTGAGGATGCGGCGCAGGTCGCCGTGGCCCTCGAACAGGATGCCGAACAGGTCGAACGCTTCACGCTCGAACCAGTTGGCGTTGCGCCAGATGCTCGTGATGGAGTCGACCAGCGGCATGTCGTCGTCCGGGCAGAACACGCGCACGCGCACGCGCCAGTTGTGCTCGATCGACAGCAGGTGCGACACGACCGCGAAACGCAGACCGTCCCACGTGCCTTCGCCGTAGGACGAGTAGTCGACACCGCACAGGTCGACGAGTTCCTGGAAACGCAGCGCGGGATCGTCGCGCAGCTTTCGCATCGAGGCCAGATACTCGGAGGCCTTCACTACTACCGTTACTTCGCCCAGCGCCACGGTAATGGCAGCGCCCTCGCCCAGAGCATTCTTCAGGGCGAGTTCGAGGGCTTCGATTTTAGTCGTCATGGTTGAAACCGGCTTGGATTATCGCGCGATGGTATTGGTGCGCTGGATCTTGTTCTGGAGCTGGATGATGCCGTACAACAGGGCCTCGGCCGTCGGCGGGCAACCCGGGACGTAGACGTCGACCGGCACGATGCGATCGCAACCGCGCACGACGGAGTACGAGTAGTGGTAGTAGCCGCCGCCGTTGGCGCACGAACCCATCGAGATGACCCAGCGCGGCTCGGCCATCTGGTCGTACACCTTGCGCAGTGCGGGCGCCATCTTGTTGCACAGGGTACCGGCCACGATCATCACGTCGGACTGGCGCGGCGACGGGCGGAACACGACGCCGAAGCGGTCGAGGTCGTAGCGCGCGGCCCCCGCGTGCATCATCTCGACTGCGCAGCAAGCCAGGCCGAACGTCATGGGCCACATCGACCCGGTGCGCGCCCAGTTGATCAGCTTGTCGGCTGTGGTGGTGACAAAACCTTCGTTTAAAACGCCTTCAATAGCCATGGCTTATTCCCAATCAAGGGCACCTTTCTTCCAGATGTACCAGAAGCCGACGACGAATTCGACGATGAACACCATCATCGTGACGAACCCCGTCCAGCCCAGGTCGCGCATCGAAACGCCCCAAGGGAAGAAGAATGCCGTTTCCAGATCAAACAAAATAAACAGGATCGCGACCAGGTAGTACCGGACGTCGAACTTCATGCGCGCGTCTTCGAACGCCTCGAAGCCGCATTCATACGGGGAGAGTTTCGCCGCATCGGGGCGATGGGGGCCGATCACGCGGCCGAGGAGCTGCGATGCGACGCCGACAACGGTGCCGATCACGATGAAGAGTAGGACGGGGAAATAGTTCTCGAGGTTCACGATGAAGCCTTAGTTGAACGATCGGTTGAAAAAACACTGCAGTGCTGCAGTACCGCATCGCGCAATCCCGGCCGGTTGCCTGAGCCAGGATCGTACGACTGGAGACACTGAATCATCTTCGCGTTGCCGATCCCGACCTTCGAGGCTCGCCGCACGTTCGTACGACTGGGCTTCTCGGGCCAGAAGCGCCGCCGCTGGGACGGTTCTTCAAAGCCTCCGACATATCCTCGTAAAAAAGCCAGCTAGGCTTGCGAGCGGAAGCTCATGCGCCCTAGCTGGCTTCTTGTATCTTGGTGCCGACGGCGAGACTCGAACTCGCACAGCTTGCGCCACTACCCCCTCAAGATAGCGTGTCTACCAATTTCACCACGTCGGCTGGAGACCAGTATTCTACCCTGTCTTAGCAGCATTTTTCAATGCTCAAATTGCGCTAACCCAAGAAAAAATACTCTTTTTCTCAACTTTATAAAACTTGTGTTTACGGCGGGCCGAGTTGAGAGTCCGGTCGCCGGCGCTGGCGGACCGAAGCCCGCGCATGTTACACCACCCTGCGCGCGCGTGCAGGAAGTGGCCGCCCCGAAATTATTTTGCGGGCGCGGGTGCCGGTGCCGCTGCCGGCGCCGGCACATCCTGCGGTGCAGCGGGCACCGATGCGGCCGGCACGGCCGGTGCGGCGGCAGGCGCCGGCACGGTCGTCGGGATCGCGTCGCCGGCGGCCGGCGCCTTCTTCACGGGCACGGTCACGTTTTCCATCACGCCGCCGCCCACGCTCGCATGCGGACGGTTGCTGCCGAAGTAAGCGAGGCCCAAGGTGGACGCGAAGAAGATCGCGGCGGCGACGGCCGTCGATTTCGACAGGAAGTTCGACGAGCCGCTGGCACCGAACAGGCTGCCGGACGCGCCGGAACCGAAGGCCGCGCCCATATCGGCGCCCTTGCCGTGCTGGACGAGCACGAGACCGATGATGGCCAGCGCGGAGACGACCTGCACGACGACGATCAGATTGAACAACACGTTCATTGTTTATTCCATTCCAAGGTTGAAACTACGTTACTAAAAACGAATCCCGGCGCACCGGGAAGAGATTCCTCGCCTGGACTGGATGACCAACCCGGCGTTATTCAGGCCGCGTGAATGATGGCAAGAAAATCTTCCGCCTTCAAGGCCGCGCCCCCGATCAGCCCGCCATCGATATCCGGCTGGGCCAGCAAATCCTTCGCATTCTCCGGCTTCATGCTGCCGCCGTACAGGATCGGTACGACGGCCGCCGCCTCGGCGCTGCGCGCCTTCAGCTGCGCGCGCAATTGCGCGTGCACGTCCTGCGCCATCGCCGGCGTCGCGTTCCTGCCGGTGCCGATGGCCCACACGGGCTCATAGGCCACGACGATCTTCGTCACCGATGCGCCGTCGAGCGCTTCCAGCACGGCGTCGAGCTGGGCGCCGACCACCTGCGCCGTCTCGCCCGCCTCGCGCTGCTCCAGCGTTTCGCCGACGCACACGATCGGTGTCATGCCCTCCGCCAGCACCGCCAGCGCCTTCTTCGCCACCAGCGCACTGTCTTCGCGATGGTAGGCGCGGCGCTCGGAGTGGCCGACGATCACGTAGCGGCAGCCGAACTCGGACAGCATCGTCGCGCATACTTCGCCCGTGTAGGCGCCGCATGCGTGGATCGACACGTCCTGCGCGCCCCACCCGACCGGCGTGCCGGTCAACACGTCCTCGCATTGCTGCAGGTACGGGGCCGGTACGCAGACGGCGCACTGCGCCTTCGCGTTGCCGAGCCCTGCGACGATACCTTCCAGCAGCGTTGCATTGACCGCGCGGCTGCCATTCATCTTCCAGTTGCCTACGATGAGTTTGGCACGCATTACAACCTCACGGTCAAATAACCCGCTATTGTAACGGGCGTTGAAAAACCGGTCAAACCGGGCCTGGCATGGTTGTTCAATGGATTATTCATTCTTGTTGTCTCAGTTCGCGGCGACATTCAGCATGATCTTGCCGACGTGCGCGCTGCTTTCCATCAGCGTGTGCGCGTCGGCTGCCGCCTCGAGGGGGAAGGTCTGGTAAATGACGGGCTTGATGCGGCCGGCTTCCAGCAGCGGCCACACGCGCTCGCGCAGCTCGCGCGCAATCTGTGCCTTGAACGCGACGGGGCGCGGGCGCAACGTGGAGCCCGTGATGGTGAGCCTGCGGCGCAGCACCTGGCCCAGGTCGACATTGGCCTTCGCACCGCCCAGCAGCGCGATGACGACGATGCGGCCGTCGTCCGCGAGGCACGCGATTTCGCGGGCCACGTAGTCGCCGCCGACCATGTCGAGCACGACGTCGACGCCCTTCCCGTTCGTCAATTCCTTGACGACGGCGGCGAAGTCTTCCGTCTTGTAGTCGATCGCGCGCTCGGCGCCTAGGGACTCGCACGCGCGGCATTTGTCCTGGCTGCCCGCGGTAGCGAACACGCGGTGACCCAGCGCCGTCGCCAACTGGATCGCCGTCGTGCCGATGCCGGAGCTGCCACCCTGCACGAGCAGGCTCTCGCCCTCCGCCAGCGCGGCGCGCTGGAACACGTTGCTCCACACGGTGAAAAAGGTTTCGGGCAGCGCGGCCGCTTCGAGCGGACTCAAGCCCTTCGGCACCGGGAGGCATTGCGCGAGAGGCGCCGCGCAGTATTCCGCATAGCCACCGCCCTGCACGAGGGCGCAGACGAGGTCGCCCTTGCTGAAGCCGCTGGCGCCCAGGTCGCCGTCGACGATCTCGCCGGCCACTTCCAGGCCCGGCAAGTCGGACGCGCCGGGCGGCACGGGATACTGGCCCAGCCGCTGGAACACGTCGGGCCGGTTGACGCCGGCCGCGAGCACGCGGATGAGGACTTCGCCCGGCTTCAGTAGCGGTACGGAGCGCTCGCAGGGCGTGAGCACGCCCGGCCCGCCGGGCTGGGTGATTTCGATTGCACGCATGGCATACCCTAGTTAAATAAAGAGCAATTGTACGCGAGCGGCTCGGATCACCCAAGCATGAGCAAGCAGAAAATGGCGGGTAACGCTAACAATGAGCAAGAAAATGCTCGTTTATACAATAAATGTAGTAAATTTACGGCTCAGGGTGCGATTTGTAAGAACCGTGGGGTGGACGGATAAAAAAAACACCGCCAGCCCGGAGGCTGGCGGTGTCGGTCACGTTGTGTGTGCGATACGGAACTGCGGGACGGTATGCGATCTCACCAGCGCTGCCGGTGCGCGCGATCCGCCTTCGCGTTCAGGCTCGGCGCATCACATCACTTCTTGTCGTCGTTCTTGTGGCTCTGCGAGCCGGCCTTGGCGTGCTGCTCCGGCGTGCCACCACGGGTACCGGCGCCGCTTTGCTGGCTGCCGCCGCGCTGGCTTTGCTGGCTGCCGTCGTTCTTGTGGCTCATCGAACCGGCGCGGCGTGCTTCTTCCGAGGTGAACTCGTGGGCATTACCGGAAGCGTGTGCGGCCTTGCCGCCTTCCGAAGCGATTTCACGCTGCTTCTGCGGGTCCATCGATGCGAAACCGCGGTTGCTGGTGTCGCCGCTCTGGTTGTTGCCGCCCTTGTTGCCGCCCTGATTGCCTTGGTTTGCCATGATTGCCTCCAATGGTTGAGTTGTCGTACGGCTCATGAAAACTGCTTGAGGGTCCCCATCGTAGTCCCGTCGAGACGGCCGGGACATCAAGGTTTCGCCATGCGCGCGTAGGACGATTCCCCATACCGCTGTGGGCTTGGTCCTTACATCTTGGAGCAACTTAACTGTTCAGGAACCGCCGCCGCCCGTGCGCGACGACGCCGGCAAAGGCGTGCCCGGCTTCCAGTTGCGCGACAGCGCCTGGGCCTCGTCGATCTGCTCCTGGCTCATCTGTTTGGCGAGCGAGGCGCGCTGTTCGATGGCGTTGCGGTGGCCGTTGGCGGCGGCCAGGTTGCACAGCATGTAGGCGATGACGACGTCCTGCGGCATCCCGCCCACGTGGTAGCGGTACATGAGGGCGAGCGCGTGTTGCGCGTCCGGATGGCCCTGCTCGGCTGCCTTGCGGAACCATTGCACGGCCAGCTTCTGGTCCTGGGGGACGGCGTTGCCCGTGTAGTACATGGCGCCGATCACGTATTCGGCGTCCGCCTTGCCCTGCACGGCGGCCTTGTAGTGCCAGGCGAACGCCTGCTTGTAGTCGCGCGGGACGCCGCGCCCCATGTAGTACATCAGGCCCAGCAAATGCTCCGCGTCCGCGTTGCCGGCTTTGGCAAGCGGGGTGATCTCCTTCAGCGCCAGCGCGTAGTTGCGGGCATTGTAGGCATTGGCGCCCTCCGTGAGGCCCGCCATCGCACTACCGTTCAGGCCCAGTGCGAGCAGGATCGCAACGGTCAGTTTTCTCATTGTCTCGTTCGGATCTTGAGGCTTGCGCCTCTTCGTTTTTCTACTTCTTGTCGAGATACGGCTACGTCCAGCTCACCTACTTCCAGCTCACCTTGCCCAGTCCGTCGACGGCCACCGTGCGGTTCTGCGGCTTGCCGTACACCGTCACCGATCCCATGCCGGACAGGTTCAGGTTCGCGTTCTGGCGCGCCGTCACGCGCGCATTGCCCAGGCCCGACAGGTCGATGTCGACGGAGTCCGCATTGCACTGCTGCGCATCCAGGTTGCCAAGGCCACCGAGGTCGGCCTTGATCCACTTGGCGCGCCCGCTGAGCGAGATATATCCCGCGCCCTGCAGGTTCAGTTCCACGCCCTCCCCGTTCAGGCCCACCATCTGCATGCTGCCGATGCCGCCCAGGTTCGCCTTCACGATGCGGTAGTTGCAGGCGATCTTCATCGACCCCGCGCCGTCCAGCGTGAGTTCCAGTTCGTCGCCGGAAAAGCCCGAGATGTCCGTCGTGCCCAGGCTCTCGGACGTCACCGAGCGCAGCGCCGGCAGCACGAGTTCCGCATGCAGCGACCCGCCGTGCACGTGACCGCGAATGTCCGTGTCGATGGTCAGCGTGTCGCCGTTCTGCGCCGTCGTCGTGCGCGTCAGGTAGCGCGATTCCCCTGTCAAGGTCAGCGCGGGCGTGCCGCCCTGGCGGATCCGCAAGTCGACGGCACCGTCCACCTTGACCCGCACGACACGGGCATCGACGGGACGCGTCTCCGTTGCGAGATCGGGCGCGGCGTGCGCGAACCCGAGGATCGTACACAGGGCGACGCCCACCGGAGCGAGCGCGAAAATCTTGTTCATCCGATTCTCCGAATTCCTGTTCTTTTTTGTAGAAGCGACTAAGTATTGATGACAGGATAGACGGATCCGGCCGCACCTCCCAGCGGATTGCGACGAACTGCAAAAAAGGCCACCTGAGCGACATGGGGACGAGGCTGACATGCATAGGCGAGCCGGTCATTATCGCCCGCCGGACCCGCTCAAAATGTCACGGTTTGTCACCGTTTGTCATTGATGTATGCATGGACGTGCGAAAGCCTCCCGCGCGCGGGCGCGGGAGGCTTTGCTTTTAAAGATGGCGCTGCGGGATTACTTCTTGGCGGACTGCTTCGAGCCGCCGCTCGACGACTGCTTCGTCTCGCCGTGCTCGGCGCGCTGCTTGTTCACGATGCGCGAGGCGACCTCTTCCTCACGGCCCGGATAGCGGTGTTCCTTCTTGAATTCCGTCTCGAGCTTCTTGTACTCGCGCTCGCGTTTCGGGCTGGCTCCCTTGGGCATGATGGCCTCCGTTGGTGGCAATGATGCCGCAAGATTAGGCCGATGCCGAGGCGGTGTTCGTGCGATGACGCACGTATTGCGGCAACTCGAAAGTTCGTTGAACGCGTGGACGGGAAACCCGTCCACCCTACGGTAGGGTGGACGGCTCGGCCGTCCACGCGTTCAGCCAGCGTCGAAACGGCCGAGCGATCAGCCCTGCAAGGCTTTTTCCAGGTCTTCCAACTCCGCCGGCTTGACGAGATGCGCATCGAACCCCGCGTCCTGCGCCTTGCGCCGGTCCTCCGGCGACCCATAGCCCGTGTGCGCCACGAGGCGGGTGGACGCCAGCTGCGGATTCCCCTTGAGCCTGCGCGCGAGCTCGTACCCGTCCACACCGGGCAGGCCGATGTCGAGCACGATCACGTCCGGCCGCAGCGACAGCGCCATCTGCACGAGGTCGCCGGCGTCGGCCGTCGTGTGCGCCTCGTAACCCATCTCGGCCAGCAGGAACGCCATCATCTCCATCGCATCCACGTTGTCGTCGACGAGCAGCACCTTGCGCCCGCCCGACGCCGCTGCCGGCTGGCCGGGCACGGTGCCCGCCGCGGCCGTCTCCTGCCCCGCTAGCGCCGTGCGCAGCACGGGCAGCTCGACGACGAATGTGGAGCCCAGCCCGATGCCGGGGCTCGTGGCCGACAGGCGGCCGCCGTGCATCTCGAGCAGCCGCGAGACGAGCGACAGGCCGATGCCGAGGCCTTCCGGCGCCCGGTCCGGCGGGACGGCGGCCTGGGCGAACATGCCGAAGATGCGCGACAGGCTGTCTTCCGCGATGCCGATGCCGTTGTCCTGCACGGCGATGCGCACGATCTCGCCGTCGAGGGTGACCTCGACCTTGATGCGGCCGCCCTTCGGCGTGAACTTGGCCGCGTTGTGCAGCAGGTTGCCCATCGACTGCGCCAGGCGCACGGGGTCGCCCATCAGCCAGATCTGGCAGTCCGGCTGGACGACGTCGAGCTTGTGGCCACGCGCCGCGATCAACGGGCCGGCCGTCTCCACGGCCTGCGCGATCACACCCTTCAGTTCGACCTCTTCCTGGCGCAGGACGATCTTGCCTTCCGAGATGCGGGCGACGTCGAGCAGGTCGTCGACGAGGTGCGCGAGGTGGTCGACCTGGCGCGTGATGACGTCGCGCGCGCGCGCCTGGCGCTCGACCGCATCCGCGCCCGTGCCCATGCTTGATGCGCCCAGCAGCGCGGCCGCATTGCGGATCGGCGACAGCGGGTTGCGCAGCTCATGCGCGAGCGTCGCAAGGAATTCGTTCTTGTTGGCGTCGGCCGCGCGCAGAAGCGCTTCCATCTCCTTGCGGCGCGTGATGTCGCTCGTCACGCGCGCCACGCGATACACCTCGTCGCGGGTATCGCGCACGGCGAACATGCGGTCACGCACCCAGCGCAGCGAACCATCCGGCATCGTCACGCGGAACTCGGCGTCGTAGTGCGGCGTGGACGGCAACGCATCCCACAGCGACGCCACGTAGGCGCGGTCGTCCGGGTGCACGGCGGCCATCCAGCTCCCCGGCTCGCGCTCGAGCGTCTCGACGGGCCGGCCCCAGATCGTCGCGTACGCGGGGCTCACGTACTCGAGCGCGCGCGCCGGCACGGAGAACATCCAGAACACGTCCTCGATGTTGTCGGTGAGCTGGCGGAAGCGTTCCTCGCTGTCGCGCAGCGCGCTCTGCGTCTGGCGCATGCGCAGCAGCGCGTTGACGTTGGCGACCAGTTCGTCCGCCTCGATCGGGGCGGCGAGGTAGTTGTCGGCACCGCCCTCCAGGCCGCGGATCTTGTCGGCGCGGCCCGTCAGCGCGGCCGACGTCTGCAGCACGAGCACCATCGCGCTGTCCGGGTCGGCCTTGATGCGGCGGCACACCTCGATGCCGTTGATGTCGGGGAGCTTCACGTCGAGCAGCACGAGCGCGACGCCGCCGCGCTTCACGACGGCCAGCGCGTCGGTGCCGTTGCTCGCCTCGACGACGGTAAAGCCGGCGCTCTGCAGGATGCGGGTCTTGGCGTAGCGGGCGCCATCGTTGTCGTCGACGTTGAGGATCAAGGTCGGGGTCGTCATGTTGCGTTCCTCAGTTTGCATCGTTGCGCGGCGAAGAATGGGACGGGAAGACGCGCGGCAGCACGAGGCTGAACGTCGAGCCCGCGCCTGGCTGGCTGACCACCTCCACGCGGCCGCCGAGCAGCGCCGCCAGCTTGCGGCACAGCGGCAGTCCGAGACCTGTACCCTTGCTGCGCCGCTGCAGCGGGTGCTCGATCTGGCTGAACTCCTCGAAGATCAGCTGCAGGTTGTCCGGGCTGATGCCGATCCCGGTGTCGACCACCGCGAAGGTGATCGTGTCGGCGTCGGGGTCGTGGAAGGCCGACACGGTCACGGCGCCCTGCTCGGTGAATTTCAGGGCGTTCGAGATGAAATTGCGCAGCACCTGCGAGATCTTACCCTCGTCCGAGTCGAACGCCTCGGTGAAGGCGCACGGTTCGAAGACGAGGTCCACGCGCGCGTCGTCGACGAGCGGGCGCAGCATCGCCTTCAGCGCGCGGAACAGGTTGTCCACGACGACGGGCGCCACCAGCACCTCGACGCGTCCCGCCTCGATCTTGGCCAGGTCGAGCAGGTCGTTGACGAGTTCCGACAGGTCGGCCGCGGCGGCCTCGATATAGCGCACCTGGCGCTCCTGCTCCGGCGTCAGGTCGCCGTCCATGCGGTCGAGCAGCAGCTTGGCCAGCGCGCGGATCGACGACAGCGGCGTGCGCAACTCGTGGCTCGTGTTGGACAGGAAGCGCGACTTCATCTCGTCCGCCTTGCGCAACCTCTCGGCCTTGTCCTCGATCTCCGCGTACAGCGCGACGATGCCGCGGTTCGTGTCTTCCAGCTCGCGCGTCAGCGACAGCAGGTCTTCCTGGCGCTCGCGCAGCTCGGCCAACGTGGTGACCAGTTCGCGGTTCTGCAGCTGCAATTCGTTGTACGTGTTCGCGACGGGGCTGTCCTTCGCGAGCTGCGCCGCGATCGCGGCCAGGCGCGCGTTGTCCACGTGGGACTGCGGCGGCAGTGCCTTGCACATCGTGATCGTGGCTGTGCCCGCGCCGTCGTGCACGGCGTCGCAGTCGTCCATCAGGCGGTGCGCCGTGACGACGGCGTCGTCCGCCAGCGGGCCCGACGCGCCGGGGCCCGCGCTGATCGTCACTTCGAGCACCTGGCGCCGGCCGCCGTCGCGGATCAGGAATGCCGTGCGGCCGCCGAACGCGAGCTGGCATGCGCCGCGCGCCACTTCCGAGACGGCGGTCGCGATGCGCACCTGGTCCTGGTGCGAGAACCCGAGCAGGTGCGAGACCTGGCGCGCGCGCTGGCGCACGAGCACGACGTCCTGCTCGTCGTCCAGGCCCACGGCGAGGATGCGCTGCACGCTCATGACGTCACCTTGCGGCGCGCGACCAGCACCATCGCGTCGTCGCGGCGGCGGATGAAGTCGCGCATCAGCACGGCCGCCACGAGCGCGGGCGCGCGCGCGTGCAGGCCGGGATACGCGGCCAGGTCCCATTGCGACTGGATGCCGTCCGAGTACAGCACGCACAGCGCGCCTTGCGGGAACGGCGCCGTGAATTCCTGCACCTTGCGCATATTGTGGCCGACGATTCCGTTGTGCGAGACGAGCGCGCGGCGCGCGAGGCCGTCGTGGACGATGGCATTCACGTTGCCGATGCCGGCGAAGCGCACCTCGTCGCCACCGTAGTCGATGCGCGCCACCGACAGCGCCGCGCCGCGCGTGAGGCGCAGCAGGCCGTGCGCGGTGTGCACCACGTCGGCGGGCGTGTCGGCCGGGCGCTGTTCCAGCGCGCGGATCGCGCCCGCGGCGGCCTTCGCGGCTTCGGGGCCGTGGCCGAGGCCATCGACGCCGAGCAAGGTGGCGCCGCCGTGATTGCACGCGACGGCCCAGCCGTCGCCGCACTCTTCCTCGCCCGCGAGCGGCGTGCACAGGGCGCCCACTTCGACACCGCAGGGTTCCGGCGGCACGGCGCCCTGCCAGATGCGCATGAAGAACGCGCTGCCCTGGCCGTGCTGCGTCCAGACGTCGAATTCGTCGGCCTGGCGGCGCAGCGCGCCGAGGCCCGTGCCGGCCGTGCCGGCCGTCGAGACGCCGTCGCGCAGCGCGAATTCGATATCGCGGATGCCGGGGCCGTGGTCGATAGCGATCACGTCCACGCCCGGCATCGCCACGGCGGACTGTGTGCGCATGACGGTGACGGTGCCCTCGCCCGCGTGCTTGAGGATGTTGGTGGCGGCTTCCGTGATCACGATGGCGAGGCGCCCGGCCTTGACGTCGTCGAAGCCCAGCGCATCCGCCAGCTTCTGCCCCGCGCGGCGGGCGGCGGCGACGTCGCTGGCGTGGGTGATCGGGAAGTTGAGCTGCGGAGACAGCGACGTGATCAGCGTTTCCATTTGACGACCGACACCGCAGTGCCTTCTCCCGCACGGGAATCGATGTCGAACTCGTCGACGAGACGCTTGGAGCCGCCGAGGCCAAGCCCCAGGCCGCCGCCCGTCGTGAAGCCGTCGCGCAGCGCCATCTCGAGGTCGGCAATGCCGGGACCGTCGTCGACGAAGATCAGGCCGACGCCCTTGCGGAAGCCGTCCTCCAGCGCGTCGAGGTAGACGCTGCCGCCGCCGCCGTACTTCAGCGTGTTGCGCGCCAGTTCGCTGGCGGCCGTCACGAGCTTGGTCTGGTCGACGAGCGACAGCGCGATCGCGACGGCGCGCTCGCGCACGTGCTTGCGCAGGGCGACGACGTCCTCGTCCGACCGCAGCGACAGCGCCGTGCGTTCGGTGCGATGCTGGCGGTGCCGATCGAGCACTTCCGACTCGAAGCGGGCCGCGTTATCGAGAGCTGCGCTCATCAAAAATTAGTCTTTCCCAGCAGGGCCATGCCCTTCTCGACGTTGAGTGCCGTCTTCACGCCGTGCAGCGTGAGGCCCAGTTCGACCAGCGTGATGGCGACGGCCGGCTGCATGCCCACGACGACGGTCTGCGCATCGAGCACGCGCGCCATCGCGGCCGTGTTGCTGATCATGCGGCCGATGAACGAGTCGACGAGGTCGAGCGCGGAGATGTCGATCAGCACGCCCTTCGCGCGGTCGCGCACGATGCGTTCGGTGAGGTCGTCCTGCAGGGTCATCGCCAGGCGGTCGTGCATGTCGACCTGGATCGTCACCAGCAGCAGGCCGCCCATGCGGAGGATCGGGATGCGTTCCATGCCCCGTCCTTACGCGTGGCTGCGCTTGACGACCGACGTGCCCGTGCGCTCGAGCGCGACGAGGAACGCGTCGGCCAGCGTGGCCTTCGTGACGACGTCCTCGAGGTTCACGCCCAGGTGCACGATGGTCTGCGCGATCTGCGGGCGGATGCCGCTGATGATGCAGTCCGCACCCATCAGGCGTGCGGCCGCGATGGTCTTCATCAGGTGCTGCGCGACGAGCGTGTCGACGGTGGGCACGCCGGTGATGTCGATGATGGCGATCGCGGCGCCCGTGTCGACGATCTTTTGCAGGATGTTTTCCATCACGACCTGCGTGCGCGCGGAATCCAGCGTGCCGATCAGCGGCAGCGCGAGGATGCCGTCCCACAGCTTCACGACGGGCGTCGACAATTCCAGCAATTCCTGCTGCTGGCGCACGATGATCTGGTCACGGGCGCGCTGGAACACCTCGATCGTGTAGAGGCCCATCTTGTCGAGCAGCGAGCCGATGGTCCACGTCGCATTGGCCAGCCCGGCCGGATCGTTCGCGAAGCCCTCGTTCAGGTGCGTGAACAGCGGCTGCTTCAGCGAAAAGACGAAGGTCGCCGTCTCGCTCGGGGTCGAGCCGTTGCGGGCGCGGCTCGCCGAGATCTCGCTCAGGATGTCGCGCACCTCGTCCCACGAACGGTGTTCCATGTTCTGCAGTTCGCCGCCGCGCGTGGCCTGTGCGAACGCGGCCAGGAATTGCTGGCAGTGCTTGCGCAGCTGGTCTTTCGCGACCACGTTCGACCGCACCGTCAGGGCGCTCAGCTGCTCGGCCCATTCGGCGCCGATCTCGGCCTCGTGGTCCTGGATGAGCTGGCTGATGCGGTTGGCGTAGTCCTGGGTGGTCATCTGTTGTCCTTTTTCGTCGTGAAAGGTTACGCCGTTCGGACCATTTTACGATCCCGGCAATTCTGTCAAATGACCAACTATACCATCCATTGCCTGGGCAACACGACACGATAGGACTTTGAAAACTAAATTTATTTTTCAATACCGGCACCATGACGCCACATGTTCGGCACCATTTCAGCTCGGGGATATTTATGTTCGCGGATCCGGGGAGCATCCGAATTCGGTGCGTATGCACGTGCGGTGCGACGGCACGACGCATGCCGGCAAGACGCCGGAAGGGCAATGCGTGGGGAGGCGGGAGTCGTCCAGCGCCGAATCGGCTGGCACGGTGGGGAACTGGAGGGACCTACGTCATGCGGCGTCAGCGGGCGTCGCGTGGATGGCGACGCCCCTGTTCGGCACGGCGGCTCATACGGTGGCCGTGCGCTTGGCTTTCTGTGCGGCCGTCGGGCGCTTGCCGACGACGACGATCGTCATCATCGGTGCTTCAAAGACCGGCGCCTTCGCGACGATGGCCGAGCGGGCCGAGACTTTCAGCGGCGCGGCGGGCGCTGCGAACGCGTTCGCCATGGTGACGGCGACGAAGGCGGTTGCGACAAAGACGAATTCCATGTTTTTTGCGATGTTCATTTCTCTTCTCCGTTTCGTTGACTGTGAGCACATTATGGAAACGGATGAGATATAAATCCAATTCTATGTTCAAATACTGGTCATTCATGGATTTAATATATAAAGTACCAAGCACTGTCGAGATATCACCTTAACGAATAGTGCCTTCTCGCGTCATGAATAAGAGCGCCAGACAAGACGTGTCGACCTATGTCCACCGCATACGCTGATGCGCGAGCAGCGCAATGCTGGAAACAAGGAAACGATCGAACGCTCGTGGTGTACTTTCGGAAGAAGTTAAACTGGATCAAGGAAAATCGCTGCCCAGGTCACGATACTTCATAGATGGCCAAGAAATTTCCCATTCATCCGATACACCCGGAGCGCGTGTGCTGGGGTTGTGACAAATACTGCCCCGCGGATTCAATGGCATGCGGAAATGGTTCGGTGCGTACGCAGCACCCGGTGGAATTATTCGGTGACGACTGGCAGGACTGGGGGCTCGATTCGAAAGACACGCCCGATTCCGACTCCCGATAAACGCGCAGCCTTTTCCTCGTACTTCTAAGTATTGGCCAGTATCTCCTTGAGACCGCAACCCAAGATGCTTTCGAGTCGAGCCAACTGCTCAGGCTGCAAACGAGGTATTCCCGCGTTCCTCACCTCAAGCACAAACTTGCCGAAGGCGACGGGCCAGCCATAACGGAGCTCATTGAGCGAGACCTGATTTCCGCAACACTGTGCGCGCACATCGAGGCAGGCGAACTGTGACTGCCAGGCGGCGTCCATCGCAGTCGACCACCAGGCGTCAGCATCGGCCCCGCACGTCGGACAACAAACACCGTCCCAATTTTCTCCGGCGTCGACAAACATCACCGTTTCGCTGATCCGGGTCTCGATTGTCCCGGCGCTCGCGAGCTTCCCCAAAAAACGTACGGCTTCACAAGCCGCTTCCGCCTGCGGTACGAACGCGGGGTCATTCGGTACGTAGCGAAGGTAAGAATCTGACATGATCAATAAAGAAACGTCTCTGCTGTATTGCAACTCTAGCATCCCTTCAGTGCGATGGAGGAAGCGGCTCCAGTTCGCCGAATTCGGGACAAACGAGACATGTTGTCAGGCGTACGTGACGCCCCGGATGTCAGGCACAAAAAAACCGCCAGGCTCACGCACTGGCGGTTTTGTTCGGCTGAACAGCCGGCAGAGGCTTACTGCGCCGCTGCCACCGCGTCATCCGCGGCTGCTGCCTTCATCGACAGCTTCAGGCGGCCGCGCTCGTCGGTCTCGAGGACCTTCACGCGCACTTGCTGGCCTTCCTTCAGGTAGTCGGCGACGGCGTTCACGCGCTCGTTGGCGATCTGGCTGATGTGCAGCAGGCCATCCTTGCCCGGCATGACTTGCACGATGGCGCCGAAGTCCAGCAGCTTCAGCACGGTGCCGTCGTAGGTCTTGCCCACTTCGACGGATGCGGTCAGCTCTTCGATGCGGCGCTTGGCTTCCTGGCCGGCGGCGGCGTCGACCGAAGCGATGGTCACGATGCCTTCGTCCGTGATGTCGATCTGCGTGCCGGTCTCTTCCGTCAGCGCGCGGATGACGGCGCCGCCCTTGCCGATCACGTCACGGATCTTCTCCGGGTTGATCTTGATGGTGATCAGGCGCGGTGCGAAGTCCGACAGCTCGGTCTTCACGGACGGCACGGCCTTCTGCATCTCGCCCAGGATGTGCTGGCGGGCTTCCTTGGCTTGCGCCAGTGCCACCTGCATGATTTCCTTCGTGATGCCCTGGATCTTGATGTCCATCTGCAGTGCGGTGATGCCTGCGGTGGTACCGGCAACCTTGAAGTCCATGTCGCCCAGGTGGTCTTCATCGCCCAGGATGTCGGTCAGGACGGCGAACTTGCCGCCTTCCTTGATCAGGCCCATCGCGATGCCGGCCACGTGGGCCTTCATCGGGACGCCGGCGTCCATCAGTGCCAGGCAGCCGCCGCAGACGGAAGCCATCGACGAGGAACCGTTCGACTCCGTGATTTCCGACACCAGGCGGACCGAGTAGCTGAACTCTTCCGGCGACGGCAGCGCGGCGACCAGCGCGCGCTTGGCCAGGCGGCCGTGACCGATTTCGCGGCGCTTCGGCGTGCCCACGCGGCCCGTTTCGCCGGTGGCGAACGGGGGCATGTTGTAGTGCATCATGAAGTCGTCGGTGTACTCGCCCATCAGCGCGTCGATCTTCTGGCTGTCGCGGCCCGTACCCAGCGTGGCGATCACGAGGGCCTGGGTTTCGCCGCGGGTGAACAGCGCGGAACCGTGGGTGCGCGGCAGGACGCTGGTGCGGATCGAGATCGGACGCACGGTGCGGGTGTCGCGGCCGTCGATGCGCGGCTCGCCTTCCAGGATCTGCGAACGCACGACCTTGGCTTCCATGTCGAACAGGATGTTGCCGACTTCGGCCGCGTCCGCTTCGACGCCCTGCGCGGCCAGGCCTGCCAGCACTTCGGTCGACAGCGACTTCAGCTTTTGCTGGCGTGCCGATTTTTCGCGGGTCTGGTAGGCGTCGCGGATCTTCGCGTCGGCCAGTTGCGCGACTTGCGCGATCAGGGTTTCATTCTTCGGTGCCGGTGCCCATTCGACTTCCGGCTTGCCGCCTTCTTCGACCAGCGCGTGGATCGCGTCGATCACGGCCTTCATCTGCTCGTGGCCGTAGACGACCGCGCCCAGCATGACTTCTTCCGACAACTGCTGCGCTTCCGATTCGACCATCAGCACGGCGTGTTCGGTACCGGCGACGACGAGGTCCATCTGCGACGTCTTGAGCTGCGTGGTGGTCGGGTTCAGGATGTACTGGCCGTTCGCGTAGCCGACGCGCGCCGCGCCGATCGGGCCGTTGAACGGGATGCCGGCGATGCACAGGGCGGCCGAAGCGCCGATCATCGACGGGATGTCCGGATCGATTTCCGGGTTGACCGACAGGACGTGGATGATCACCTGGACTTCGTTCAGATAGCCCTCCGGGAACAGCGGACGGATCGGACGGTCGATCAGGCGCGACGTCAGGGTCTCCTTCTCCGACGGACGGCCTTCGCGCTTGAAGAAGCCGCCCGGGATCTTGCCGGCCGCATAGCTCTTCTCGATGTAGTCGACGGTCAGCGGGAAGAAGTCCTGGCCCGGCTTCGCGTCCTTCTTGGCCACGACGGTGGCGAGAACGACGGTGTCTTCCACCGACACGAGGACGGCGCCGCTGGCCTGGCGAGCGATTTCGCCGGTCTCCAGGGTCACGGTATGGTCGCCGTACTGGAAGGTTTTCGTAACTTTGTTAAACATGGGTAATCCCTTTCTATTTGCCGACAGATTTTCAGGCGCTGTCGTTCACCTCACCACGGGTTGCCGCTCTCGACGACAACCTTTGCTACAGGAAAAACTTCAACGACGACCAAAACGAAAAATGCCCGCGGCAGTAAAACTGACGCAGGCATTTCGAAGCTTGAGCCGTCTGGCGCAATGCTCGGGAACTGCTGATTACTTACGCAGGCCGAGTTTGGCGATCAGGTCGCGGTAACGGTTCAGATCCTTGCGCTTCAGGTAAGCCAGCAGGCTCTTACGACGGTTGACCATCATGATCAGGCCACGACGGGAGTGGTGATCCTTCTGGTGTTCCTTGAAGTGGCCGTTCAGTTCGTTGATGCGGGCGGTCAGCAGTGCAACCTGGACTTCCGGCGAACCGGTGTCGTTCTGGCCACGTGCGTTGTCCGCGATGATCGCGGCCTTGTTGATGTTTTCTACGGTCATGATGTTGCCTTTCACATGCGGTGCAAGAGTCGGAACCCAGCGCACCGTGAATTAATAAAAAACCTGGCCGGAAGGCCAAGACCGGGAAGTATAGGTGAAAAGACGTGGCGAGGCCAGTGTTTCCTCGTCTTCCGTTACAATCCCCGGGTTGGCGATGCCATTTCGGCATGCCCGAAAGGCATACGACCATGACCACCCCGATCAAGAACACTGTCGTCGTCCTGGCGCTCGGCGCCGCCCTGTCCGCCTGCGCCTCCTTCAACCGCACGCCGCCGGCCGGCACGCCGCTGGCCGACGTGACCGCCAAGCTGGGCAAGCCCGACGCCGTCTATCCGATTCCTTCCGGCGGCCAGATGCTGGAATACCGGGGGCAACCGATGGGCCAGTTCCAGCACATGGCGCATATCGGCGCCGACGGCCGGCTCATCTCGTACGAACAGGTGCTGACGACCCAGAACTTCGCCAAGATACAGCCGGGGAACTGGACGAAGGACGACGTGCTGCGCAGCTTCGGCCGCCCTGCCGAGGCGTCGCGCGACCGCGTGGACGGCGGCGAGGTCTGGTCCTACCGCTACAAGCAGGACGGCGTCTGGCCCGCCTACATGAACGTCTATTTCAACGGCCGGGGCGAAGTGCGCCGCACGGACAATACGCCGGATCCGGTGCTCGACGACCGCTCGAAAGGCCTGTGAATCAACGGAGGACTGCGATGCCCGCCCCTTCCCGCACAACCTGGCGCACAGCCGGCCTGATGGCCGCCACGGTGCTCGCCCTGTCGGCCTGCGCCACCGTGTTCCGGCAACCGCCGCCCATCGGTGCGCCGCTCACGGCCGTCACCGCCGCGCTGGGCCAGCCCGCCGCGACGTATCCCGAGCCGGATGGCGGCCAGGTGCTCGAGTACCGCGGCCAGCCGATGGGCCAGTTCCAGTACATGGCGCGCATCGGCCCGGACGGCCGCCTGATCTCGTACGAGCAGGTGCTCACCAGCGAGAATTTCGCGCAGGTGAAGGTCGACCACTGGACCAAGGACGACATCCTGCGCCACTTCGGCCGCCCCGCCGAGGTCTCGCGGGTGTACGTGCACGACTACGAAGTCTGGTCCTACCGCTACAAGGAAGCGGGTGTATGGAACTCGCTGATGAACGTGCACTTCGACGCTCAGGGCATCGTGCGCCAGATGCTCAACGGGCCCGACCCGATGTACGACGAGCGCTTCCGCCACCGCTGACCCCGCCAAGGCGCCGGCCCCGGCGCGACAATGTGTGAGAATGCCGCGCCCGCCGCCCGCTATACTCGGGCGACATGAGCGCCACCGTTCCCACCTTCCTGCCGCCGCGTGACCGCCGCCCAGTCGGCCTCGCGGTCACCATCGCCATCCACGCCCTCCTGCTGCTGGGCTGGCAGCTGACGCGCCGGGCCCCAATCACCCCCGCGCCCGATCCCGTCCGCACGACGATCCAATGGATACGCTTGCCCGCGCCGCCCGCCCGGCCGCAGCCGCGCCGCGAGGACGAAGCGCGCCCGGAACCCGCGCGCGTACCGGCGCATGCGCCCGCGCGGCCAAGCGCGATCACCTTGCTGCCGCTTCCGTCCGTCCCGGTCGTACCGGCCGCACCGCCCGCCGCCGCGGCGCCGCCCGCATCCACGTCGGCGGCACCGGCGGCCGGTGCCGATGCGGCCACCCTGCTCGAACGGGCGCGCCGCGACGCGGGCGCCGTCGACCGCGCGCTGCGCAAGGAAAATTTTCCTTACATCGTGGCCCCACTGGACAGCCCGCAGATCCGTATGCGCAAAGGGATCGCGGCGGCGGCCCAGATGGAGCCCGGCATGGACGAACTGGTCAACAACACCGGCGACGGCGCCCGGCGCACGCGCATCGTCACGGGCGGCCAGACCTATTGCATGACGGAGCGCTCGCCCGCGGCGAGCATCGACATGATCGAGAAGCACGGCAAGTGGCGCCAGACCAACTGCCCGGCGCACGAGTCGACCGCCAACGGGCAGGAGTGGCGCACAGCCCGGGATTGAGGGCCGCCACCTCAAGCGTGCCTGCCCGACAGACCTGCTGCGTCGCAGCAATTTTATCGACTAAACGCCGGCGAGCCCGGCTTCGACGACAGCCACTCCCGGCCGTGGGAAACCATGATGCAGGTCGCGTATTTCGTCCGCACGATTGAAAAAGCGGTTGAAATGTCATCGAAATCGTCTAGTCTTACGAACTCGCGCCGGGACGCATTTTGCGCCGAGCGCGATTGTGCGATGCAAAATTTCTGACAGAAATTATTTCCTAGCATTTTTATGCTGACGCATCGCCCCTCACACAGCGGATACACTTTTTATGAGGTCATCCATGTTCCTATTCTCGCAAGCGGTTACCCCCGCAGTCCGTTCGCACCTGGACGCCCAGGTCGCCTTCCTCAACGACATGTCGAAAACCTGGTCGCGTTCGATCCAGAGCATCGTCGAAGCGAACATCCAGCTGAGCCAGACCTTGCTCGAAGAGAGCAATCTCGCCAGCCAGCAAATGTGGACTACCAATCACCCGACGGAGGTCATCTCCGCCGCCGCCGCGCGCGCTCAACCGGCCGCGGAAAAGCTGCGCGCCTACCAGCAGCACCTGACGCGCGTCGTCGCGGACTCGCAGGCCGAGATGGCCCGCGTGGCCGAGCAGCACGTGCCGGAAACGTCACGCACGGCCCGGACACTGGCCGACGAGGTGGCGCGCGCCGCCTCGGAAGAAACGCAAAAGAGCCTGCGCACGCAGCAGGAAACACTGAAGAATTTCCGCGATCCATTCCAGGAAGCGCGCGCCAACGGCAGCGCACAGCGCGGCAATCTGCAAAGCGGCGGCAACGGCGCCGAATCGCGCAGTCACGCCGAAGCCGGTACGCCGGAAGGCACGTACCGCGGCAGCGTCCAGGGGAGCCCGCAATCGGGCCAAGGCAAGGGCGCAAGCAAGGCGAGCTGACCCTCGCCGCCGACGACACGGGGCCATGCGCCGTCGCGCGCACGGCCCCGCTCGGCGCAACGCCCCGCGAGGGGCGTTGTCGTATGCATGGCCGGGCGATCAGCGCCGCTCGCTCGGGTCGAGGGGTTCCTCGTCCGTCTGGATGATGCTGACGGGCTTGCCCTTGGCGAGGCGCCAGAAGTAGATCGTGTAGCCGGACAGGCCGTACACGACGAACAGCGGCCACAGGATGACTTGCGGCGCGATCGCCAGCAACGCGAGGCCCAGCGCGATCAGGAACACGACGATGAACGGTACCGACTTGCGGAAATTCACGTCCTTGAAGCTGTAGAACGGAATGTTCGAGACCATCGTCAGGCCGGCGAACAGCGTGATGGTCCACGAAATCCAGTCGACCTTGCGCGCGTCGATGTTGATGTCCGGGTCGCTCATGAACATCACGACGCCGACGACGAGCGCGGCGGCGGCCGGGCTCGGCAAGCCCTGGAAGAAGCGCTTGTCGACGACCTCGATGTTCGTGTTGAAGCGGGCCAGCCGCAGCGCGGCACCGGCGCAGTAGACGAACGCGGCGATCCACCCCAGCTTGCCCAGGCCGCGCAGCGACCATTCGTAGATGACGAGTGCCGGGGCCGCGCCGAACGACACCATGTCGGACAGGCTGTCGTACTGGGCGCCGAATTCCGATTGCGTGTTCGTCAGCCGGGCCACGCGGCCATCGAGGCTGTCCAGCACCATCGCGATGAACACGGCCCAGCAGGCATGGTCGAAGCGCTGGTTCATCGCCATCACGATCGCGTAGAAGCCGCCGAACAGCGCGGCCGTCGTGAAGGCGTTGGGCAGCAGGTAGATGCCCCGGCGCGGGCGGGCCGGGCCGGTCCGGCCGGGGCGACCGAAGCGTGGCGCCTTGATGGCGCCGGGTTTGCGGCGTCGGGGTAGTGTCGGCATAGGTTTCTTTTTCTTAAGCAATGCGCAGGGTCCGCGCGACGACACCATTATATCGGTCGCGCCCCTCTGTTAGCGAACTACTACCGGTCACGTCAGCGGAATTTCACCTTGCCGACGAGGCGCATCTGCAAGGTCGTCTCGCCCGGCTCGAAGCTCGGCTCCGGCATCTCGGCCACGTCGGCGCGCTTGGCCGACATCCGCATCAGCGCCGGTGCCGCCTCGGCCTGGCCGCCGGCATAGTTGCCGCTGCCTTCGAAGTCGACCGTGTCGATGACGGCGTCGTTCACGTTGCGGCCCATCGCGCGCGCGATCGATGCGATGCGCTCGTTCAGGTTGCGGTACGTGGCCGCGATGCGCTCGTCGTCCAGGCGCTTCGCCAGTTCCGGGCTCACGTGGTAGTCGATGCCGTTCAGGTTCAGCACTTTCTGCGCGGCCGCGGCGGTCTTCGGCAGCGCCTGCAGGTTGCGCGTTTTGACTTCGAGGTACTGGCCCACGCGCCAGCCGATCGGCACGCGGCGCACGGCCGGATTCGCCAGCGGACGGGGGCCGTCCGGCACTTCCGGATAGACGGGCACCGTGTAATAGCCAACCGTCTTGAGTTCCGCCTGCGGGTCTTCGCGGCGCACGATCTCGGTGCCCTGCTTCATCTTCTGGTTGACGCGCGCGGTGGCAGCCGCACGGTCCTTGTCCTGCTCTTCGACGGCGAAGCTGACGGTCGCCTCGTCGTTCGCATGCTTGACCTCGCCGAACGCGGGCACGATCACGAGGGTGCCGCTCGTGGTGGCGGCCGCCGGCGCGGCCTGGGCGTGCACCTGCGCGGCCAGCGCAAGGCTCAGTGCGGTCAACAGGACCCGTTTTTTGATGGACATTGTTGTTCTCCTTGATTCGGTTCGCGGCGCGGTGCCGCGGCAGGAGAACGATAGCCGGTTTTGCGACAAAGTCGAGTTTATGTAATGGAAAGTTGCAAATGAATGCAAACGAGGGACACAAAAAAAATCGCCCCCGCAAGCGGAGGCGATTTTTACATCAGCGGAAGCCGATCAGTTCTTCGACTGGTCGACCAGCTTGTTCTTGGCGATCCACGGCATCATCGCGCGCAGCTGTGCGCCGACCGTCTCGATCTGGTGCTCGGCGTTCAGGCGACGACGCGAGATCAAGGTCGGTGCGCCGGCCTTGTTTTCCAGGATGAACGACTTGGCGTATTCGCCGGTCTGGATGTCCTTCAGGACGGCACGCATCGCGTTCTTGGTGTCTTCGGTCACGACGCGCGGGCCGGTGACGTATTCGCCGTATTCCGCGTTGTTCGAGATCGAGTAGTTCATGTTGGCGATGCCGCCTTCGTAGATCAGGTCGACGATCAGCTTCAGTTCGTGCAGGCACTCGAAGTACGCCATTTCCGGCGCGTAGCCGGCTTCCACCAGCGTCTCGAAGCCGGCCTTGATCAGCTCGACGGCTCCGCCGCACAGCACGGCCTGCTCGCCGAACAGGTCGGTTTCGGTTTCTTCACGGAAGTTGGTTTCGATGATGCCGGCCTTGCCGCCACCGTTGGCCATCGCGTACGACAGGGCGATGTCGCGGGCTGCGCCCGACTTGTCCTGGTACACGGCGACCAGGTGCGGCACGCCGCCACCCTGGCGGTAGGTGCCGCGCACGGTGTGGCCCGGGGCCTTCGGTGCGACCATGATCACGTCGAGGTCGGCGCGCGGCACGACCTGGCCGTAGTGCACGTTGAAGCCGTGCGCGAACGCCAGCACGGCGCCCTGCTTGATGTTCGGCTCGACGTTGTTCTTGTAGACGTCGGCGATGTTCTCGTCCGGCAGCAGGATCATGACGACGTCGGCGTTCTTGACCGCTTCGTTGACTTCAGCGACCTTGATGCCGGCCTGCTCGACCTTGCCCCACGAGGCGCCGCCGCGGCGCAGGCCGACGGTGACGTTGACGCCCGATTCCGTCAGGTTCTGGGCGTGTGCGTGGCCTTGCGAGCCGTAGCCGATGATGGCGACGTTCTTGCCTTTGATGAGGGAGAGGTCGCAGTCTTTGTCGTAGAAAACTTTCATTTTGTATCCTGTTTGCTTAATTATTTATATCGTTAATGTCGCCGCGGGTCTGCCGGCGTCACGCGTGGGCACGGGGTGCCCACCCTACGTTTCGATCGAGGTCTCTGGCCGATCACACCTTGAGGATGCGCTCGCCGCGGCCGATGCCGGAACCGCCCGTGCGGACGGTTTCGAGGATCGAGGCGCGGTCGATGGCGTCGATGAAGGCGTCCAGCTTGGTCTTCGCGCCCGTCAGCTCGATCGTGTACGTTTTTTCCGTCACGTCGATGATGCGGCCGCGGAAGATGTCGGCGGTGCGCTTCATTTCCTCGCGCTCCTTGCCCACTGCCCTGACCTTGATCAGCATGAGCTCGCGCTCGATGTGCTGGCCTTCGGTGAGGTCGACCACCTTCACCACTTCGATGAGGCGGTTCAGGTGCTTGGTGATCTGCTCGATGATGTCGTCCGAGCCCGTCGTCACGATGGTCATGCGCGACAAGGTGGCGTCTTCGGTCGGCGCCACGGTCAGCGTCTCGATGTTGTAGCCGCGTGCCGAGAACAGCCCCACGACGCGCGACAGCGCGCCGGCTTCGTTTTCCAGCAGGACGGAGATGATGTGTCGCATTACAGGTCCTCCGATCCGAGCAGCATTTCCGACAGGCCCTTACCCGTCTTGACCATCGGCCAGACGTTTTCGCTGCGGTCGGTAATGAAGTTCATGAACACCAGGCGGTCCTTCATGGCGAAGGCATCGCGCAGCGCGCCCTCGACGTCGCCCGGCTTCTCGATGCGCATGCCGACGTGGCCGTAGGCCTCGGCCAGCTTCTCGAAGTCGGGCAGCGAATCCATGTACGACTCGGAATAGCGCGAGCCGTAGTCGAGTTCCTGCCACTGGCGCACCATGCCCAGGAAGCGGTTGTTCAGGAGGATGATCTTCGGCGTCAGGTGATACTGCTTGCAGGTCGCGAGTTCCTGGATGTTCATCTGGATGGAACCCTCGCCCGTGATGCAGGCCACGGTCGCGCCCGGGTTCGCCATCTGCACGCCCATCGCGTACGGCAGGCCGACACCCATCGTGCCCAGGCCGCCGGAGTTGATCCAGCGGCGCGGCTTGTCGAACGGATAGTATTGCGCGGCCCACATCTGGTGCTGGCCCACGTCGGACGTGACGTAGGCATCGCCGCCCGTCACTTCCCACAGCTTCTCGACGACGGACTGCGGCTTGATGAGTTCATCGGAGGTCGCATAGCGCAGGCAGTCGCGGCCGCGCCACTCTTCGATCTGCTGCCACCATTTCTGCACGGCCGGATTCGGACGCTGTTCGGCGGCATCCAGCTGCGACAGCATTTCGATCAGCACGTCCTTGACGTTGCCGACGATGGGGATATCGACCTTCACGCGCTTCGAGATCGACGACGGGTCGATGTCGATGTGGATGATCTTGCGGGGGTTGGTCGCGAAGTGCTTCGGGTTGCCGATCACGCGGTCGTCGAAGCGGGCGCCGATGGCGATCAGGACGTCGCAGTGCTGCATCGCCATGTTCGCTTCATACGTGCCGTGCATGCCCGGCATGCCGACGAACTTCTTGTCGGTGGCGCGGTAGGCGCCCAGGCCCATCAGCGTGTTCGTGATCGGGAAGCCGAGCTTCTCGACCAGCTTGTTCAGTTCGTTCGATGCATTGGCGAGGATGACGCCGCCGCCCGTGTAGATCATCGGACGCTCGGCCGCCAGCAGCAGCTGCACCGCCTTGCGGATCTGGCCGGCGTGGCCCTTGTCGACGGGGCGGTAGGAACGCATCTCGACCTCTTTCGGGTACGAATACGTCGCCTTCTGCATGCTCACGTCCTTCGGGATATCGACGAGCACAGGGCCCGGACGGCCGGTGCGTGCGATATAGAAGGCTTTCTTGATCGTATCGGCAAGGTCTTTGACGTCCTTGACGAGGAAATTGTGTTTCACCACCGGGCGCGTGATGCCCACGGTGTCGCATTCCTGGAAAGCGTCCTGACCGATCGCCGCGGTCGGCACCTGGCCGGAAATCACGACCATCGGAATCGAATCCATGTATGCGGTGGAGAGGCCGGTGACGGCATTGGTGACGCCCGGACCGGACGTGACCAGGCAAACGCCGACTTCGTTCGAGCAACGCGAATACGCGTCGGCCGCGTGCACGGCTGCCTGCTCGTGGCGTACCAGGATGTGCTGGAATTTGTCCTGCTTGAAGATGGCGTCGTAGATGTAGAGAACCGCTCCGCCGGGGTAACCGAAGACGTGCTTCACGCCCTCTTCCGCCAGGCAACGGACTACGATCTCAGCGCCCGTGATGGGAGCTGCTGCGTCGTTACTCATGATACGTTTCCTTTCAAAACCCATAGGGAGATTGATCGGATGCTCGTCCCTGACGAGATACGTGTCACGCAACAGTGCTCATGCTTCCCTTCTTTCTGCGGTCACGTCGATCTTTCAGGATGCCGTAGGATCCTTACGAACCGGCGCTGGACGCAACTCGTTCGGCTTGAGTTACTGTAGCGGAATGCGAATCTCTCGCGCTTGTGGCACGGGTTGGAGCAAACTGCCTACATTGTGAAAGCGCGTCATGCCGAGGTTGACGTTGTGTGACAAGCTGGCTTGACAATAAGCTTCGGGGGTGCAAAGCGTTCCATACCTTACTGCGTTGCACCATTCTGGTCAAGATAAATAATTATTTTTTCATGACATTTGGGCGGTGCCGGCTCAAGCCGTATCGTCGGGCAACCACGCGCCGGCACCGGGCCGTGCCGCAAGGCGTGCCATCCAGACCGCGACCGCCGGATAGTCGGGACGCTCGCGCATCGGCGTCTTGCGCCACCGGTGCGCGGACAGGCCCAGCACGACGTCGGCCAGCGAGAATGCCGCACCGGTCACATAGTCGCCCGCCGACGCCAGTTGCCGTTCGAGCAAGCCCATCTGCCGGTTCCAGCCGGCGAGGCTCGCCGCGATCAGCTCCGGATCCTGGTGCGCGGCACTGCCCCGCACGAGCCCCATGAACGCGTAGCGCCACGCATTGTTCAACTCGGTCGCCTGCCAGTCCATCCACTGCTCCACTTTCGCCCGCGCCACCGCATCGACAGGGAGCAAGCGCCCGTCACCGTAGCGCGTGGCCAGGTAGCGGCAGATCGTGTTCGACTCCCAAAGCACGACGGCACCGTCGCCGTCGACCAGCACCGGCACCATCGCGTTCGGATTCAGCGCGACGAACGCCGGATCCTGCGTCGAGCGGAAACCGCTGCCCCAGTCCTCACGCTCGAACGGGAGGCCGAGTTCCGCGCAGGTCCACAAGACCTTGCGCACGTTGATCGAACTTGCCTTGCCGAGGACTCGCATCATGCCTGCCTCCCAATCATGTCAACTCGACCATTCTAGATGCAAAACGACAAGCCCGCAGCGACCATGCCGGAAACTACGTACGCGCGGTTCGCCGGTTTCGGGTGCGGTCATCCGTAAATTTTGCTAGCATTCGAAAGTTTTCCGAAAAGCCACAGGCAACGTACCCGTGGCGTCCACCACTTATCGCATGGCCACTGATAAAGAACTCAACGACTTCCTCGAGAGTGTCGAGCGGCGCGCCTTCAAGCAGGCGGCGTACGCGGTCCGCAAGGACGAGGCAGCGCTCGACATCGTTCAGGACGCCATGATCAAGCTTGCGGAGAAGTACGGCGACAAGCCCCTGGCCGAATTGCCGATGCTTTTCCAGCGCATCCTGCAGAACACGATCCTCGATTACTTCCGCCGCGAAAAGGTCCGGAACACCTGGGTCAGCCTCTTCGGAGGCCTCGGCCGCCGGGACGACGACGACGAGGAGTTTGATATACTTGCCTCTTACGAAGCCGAGGAAGGGACGGCCGCCGCCGAGTCGAGCGCGGACCAGGTCGAACGGGCGGAAACCCTGCGTTTGATCGAGGAAGAGGTACAAAAGCTACCGGCGCGTCAACGGGAAGCGTTCCTCATGCGTTACTGGCAGGACATGGACGTGGCCGAGACGGCCGAAGCGATGGGATGCTCCGAGGGCAGTGTAAAAACACATTGTTCTCGCGCTACGCATACCCTGCAGAAAGCCCTGGAGGCCAAGGGAATTAAATTATGAACACCGACGACATCAACCTGGCGTACAAGATCCGCCATGCCCTGAACGACAACCTCGACAAGCTGCCGGCGTCGACGACCGACCGCCTGGCGGCTGCGCGCGCGCAGGCGCTCGCTCGCAAGAAGGCCGACGCGCCGGCCCGCGGTAAGCAGGCGCGCCAGCGTGCCGCGTTCGATGTCGGCTCGCTGTTCTCGATGCAATGGGTGGCGCGCGCCGCCGTCGTCGCCCCGCTGCTGGCGATGGTCGCCGGCATGGTCGGCGTGTACCAGTACGAACGCGAGCAGCGCGTGGCCGAACTGGCCGAGCTGGATGCGGCCGTGCTGTCCGACGACCTGCCCCTGACCGCCTACACCGACCACGGATTCAACGCCTACCTGGCACAACAGCAGCAGGCACAGCAACAGCCGCAGCGAGCCCAGTAAAGGATGGCGGCTAACAAGCTCAAAGTTGCCGGCGCCGTCGCTGCCGTCGTGCTCGTTGGCGCGACCATACTGACCATCAACGAGCAAAACGCGTCCCATCCCGCCGCGTCGACGCACGCAGCGGCCGTGGGCGCCGCGCCCGCCACGCATCCCGAACCGTCGCGCGCCACGGGCAACCGCAAGAGCGGCGACAAGCCGCTGTGGCGCAGCCTCACGCCCGCCCAGCAGGTGGCCCTGCAGCCGCTGCAAGGCGAATGGGATTCGATGGACGGCGTACGCAAGCAGAAGTGGCTGCAGCTCGCCAACCGCTTCGCCGCGATGAAACCGGAAGAACAGGACCGCGTGCATGAACGCATGCGCGAATGGGCCAAGCTGACGCCCGAGCAGCGCGAACTGGCGCGCGAAACCTATACGCGCACCCGCAAGATCGCCCCCGAGCAAAAGAACGCCACATGGGAAAGCTACCAGCAGCTGCCGGAAGAGCAGAAGAAAAAGCTGGCCGCCTCCGCCACCGCCCGCAAGACGCCGCGCGTCGTGCCGTCGCAGGCCAGCGGCAAGGTCGTTGCGCCGCTGGGCCAGGGTGCGACGTCGTGCCCGGCCGGCACGGTCAAGAACACGGTGTCCGCGGCCCCGCCCTGCGTGCCGCCAACCCAGCCCGCCACGCCCGCGCCACCGCCGGTGCAGCCGCCCGCTGCGCCGCAACCCGCACCGGAGCCGGAAAAGCAGGTGCCGGCCAACTGGGGCATCTCGCCCAACAACGCCTGAGACCCACATGTCCGATACCGCCGGCACCACGCCCAGCATCAAGCGCCGCCTGATCGCGATGGTCTACGAGACCTTCCTGCTGCTGGCCGTGGACATGCTGGCGGTGGCGCTGTATCTGCTCGTCACGCGCAACAACCACGCGCCCGTATTCCAGTTCGGCCTGAAGGTCTGGCTGTTCGTCGTCACCGGCGGCTATTTCGTCTGGGGCTGGACCAACAGCGGCCACACTCTCGCCATGAAGACGTGGCGCATGCAGGTCGTGACGAATGCCGGCGCGCGCCTGCCGCTGACGACGGCCGTCGTGCGCTACCTGCTGGCCTGGGGCTGGTTCCTGCCCGCCCTCCTCGCCTGCACGGCGCTGGGCCTGAAGGACAAGAGCCAGGTCGGCGTCGCCATCGCCGTCGGCATCGCCGGCTGGAGCCTGACGACCCTGTTCGACCGCGACCGCCAGTTCCTGCACGACCGCCTCGCGGGCACGCGCGTCGTCGCGCTGCCGAAGAAGACGGCGGCGCCCGCCGCCGCGCCGGCCGAAGCCTCCTGACTCAGCGCTGCGCCAGCAGCTTGCGGATCGTCGCCTCGGTCTGCGCGTAATCCCCTTCGCCGAAGTGCGTGTACACGACGTCGCCCTTTTTATCGACGAGATAGAACGCGGGCCAGAACTGGTTGTTGTACGCGGTCCAGGTCGCGTACCGGTTGTCCTGCGCGACCGGGAACGTGATGGCGTTGCGCTGCACGGCCGTTTTGAGGTTGTTCAGGTTGCGCTCGAAGCCGTATTCCGGGGTGTGCACGCCCACGACGACGAGGCCCTGGTCCTTGTACTTGTCGTGCCAGCCTTTCACGTACGGCAGCACGTGCTGGCAGTTGATGCAGTCGTATGTCCAGAAATCCACCAGGACGACCTTGCCGCGCAACTGCTGCATCGACAGGGGCGCGCTGTTGATCCAGTTGTCGATGCCCGCGAACTCCGGTGCGGGGGCGGCATGCGCACTGGCGGCGGCGAACGTGACGACGGCGGCGGCGAGGGAACGGATGGCGTTGTGCATGATGAACTCCTTACAGGGTGGGGAAAATGGACGGGACGTGGGCAGCGATCTGCGTGTCGACCTGGAACCAGATCGCGGCCGCGCTGGCCAGCACGAGCACACCGAACGCGCGCTGCAGCGCAACGGCGTGGCGGGCGACGCCGCGCACGCGCTGCACGATCGCCTGGCCACCGTGGATCAGTGCCAGCATCGGCAGCGCGGCGCCCAGCGCGTACAGGCCGACGAGCCGTACGGCGCGCGCCGGGTCGTGCGCCTGCACGACGAGGGCGAGGATGGAGGCCAGCACGGGGCCCGCGCACGGCGTCCACACGGCGCCCAGCGACAGGCCCAGCACGAAGGCGCCGCTCTGCCTGGGCACTGCGTCGGCACGCCCGCCGCGCACGCTGGCCCACACCAGGCGGACGCGCTCGACGAGCAGGTCCCACGGACGCGGCCAGATGCGCAGCAGGCCCGATACGCCGAGCAGCACGATGGCGAGATTGCGCAGCGTCTCCTGCGCGAGCTGCGCGGCGCTCGACACGGCGCCCAGCGCCAGCGCGAACGCGGAGAACGACAGCACGAAGCCGGCCACGATCAGCAGCGGCCGGCGGCGGTTCGATTGTTCGACGCTGGCGCCGAGCAGGAACGGCAGCACGGGCAGCACGCACGGGGACGCCACCGTGGCCAGGCCGGCCAGCAGCGCGAGCGGGGATTCGATCGGGTTCGTCATGGAAGGCTCCTGAATTCGTGAGCCTCCATTGGACGCCCGCCATGTGTGCGCGATGTGTCCGCAACGCCCCGTTTTGTCAGGCCATGTGTCCCGTGCCGCCCTCGACACATTCGGACATAATGACGCCGGTGCGCCGCGCTACAGTAGGCCCCGCAACCATCCGAGGAGTGAGCATGAACGATAACGACCACGTGCTGGTCGTCGACGACGACCGCGGCATCCGCGAACTGGTCGGCGCCTACCTGGAAAAGCAGGGCCTGCGCGTCACGTTGGCCGCCAACGGCCGCGAGATGAAGAACGCGCTGCTGCAGGCGCCGCCCGACCTGATCCTGCTCGACATCATGATGCCCGGCGACGACGGCCTCATGTTGTGCCGCGAACTACGGGCGGGCAAACACCGCGCGATTCCCATCGTGATGCTGACGGCGCGCGACGACGAAACCGACCGCGTCGTCGGCCTGGAGCTGGGCGCGGACGACTACGTGCCGAAGCCGTTCGCCGTGCGCGAGCTGCTGGCGCGCATCCGCGCCGTGCTGCGCCGCACGCGCATGATGCCGCCGAACCTGCAAGTGACGGAGGCCGCGAAACTGATCGCGTTCGGCGACTGGCGCCTCGACACCGTCGGGCGCCACCTGCTCGACGCAGACGGCGTCGAAGTCGCGATGAGCGGCGCGGAGTACCGCCTGCTGCGCGTCTTCCTCGACCATCCGCAGCGCGTGCTGTCGCGCGACCAGCTGCTGGGCCTCACGCACGGCAACGACGCGGAATTCTTCGACCGCTCGATCGACCTGCTCGTGAGCCGCCTGCGCCAGCGCCTGGGCGACGGCGCGCGCGAGCCCCGCTACATCAAGACCTTGCGCAACGAAGGTTATGTGTTCTCGGCCGAGGTGACGATCCTGGAGGGCCGGACGGCATGAACACGCGGTGGGCCATCCCCTGGCCGCGCAGCCTGTACGCGCGCCTCGCGCTGATCCTGTTCGCCGGGCTCGCGCTGGCACAGGGCCTGTCCGTCGCGCTCACGTTCACGGAACGCGACCAGGCGACGACGCAACTGATGATGGGTTATGTGGAGCGCGAGGTGGCGAGCTCCGTCGCCCTGCTCGACCTGCTGCCGGCGGCCGAGCGGCCCGCGTGGCTGCCGCGGCTCGCGCGCCGCAGCTACCGTTTCATCCTCGGCCCGGGCGAGACGATCGGCGCGATGCCGGACGAGAAGCTGTCGGCGCAGATCGCCGCTTCGATCGCGCAAGGCATCGGGCGCAGCTATCCGCTCACCGTGAACGGCCTCGGAAACAGCGGGCGCATGCAGGTCCACCTGCGCCTCACGGACGGCTCGCCGTTGACCATCGACGTCGTGCCGATGCGCGGCGTGCCGCTGTCGCCGTGGCTGCCGTACATGCTCGCGACGCAGCTGGCGATCCTCGCCGCGTGCTGCTGGCTCGCCGTGCGCCAGGCCGTGCGCCCGCTGCGCACCCTGGCCGAAGCGGCCGATGCGCTGGGTCCCGACCTGCGGCCCGTCGAGCTGCCGGAACGGGGGCCATCGGAAGTCCTGCGTTCGGCGCGCGCGTTCAACGCCATGCAGCGCCGCATCGCCGCGTACGTCGACGAGCGCGTGCGCATCCTCGCCGCCATCTCGCACGATTTGCAGACACCGATCACGCGCATGCGCCTGCGCGTGGACCTGATGGACGACGAAGCGCAGCAGCCGCGCTTGCGCGCGGACCTCGAGGAATTGCAGGGCCTCGTCAAGGACGGCATCGGCTATGCGCGCGCCATGCACGGCGAACGGGAGCCGGCGCGCGCCATCGACCTCGACGCGCAGCTCGACAGCCTCGTGCTGGACTACCGCGACGCGGGCAGTGCCGTCACGCTGGAGGGCCGCATCGGCGCGCCCGTGCAGACGCGCCCGAAAGCGTTGCGCCGCATCGTCGGCAACCTCGTCGACAATGCGCTGCGCTACGGCGGCGGCGCGTCCATCGTCGTTGGCCGCGACAGCCAAGGCGCGGTGCTCGTGCGCGTGCTGGACGACGGTCCCGGCATCCCCGCCGAGCAGCTGGAAGCCGTGTTCGAACCGTTCTTCCGGCTCGAGGGGTCGCGCAACCGCGACACGGGCGGCACGGGCCTCGGGCTCGCCATCGCGCGCCAGCTCGCGGGGAGTCTCGGCGGGACGCTCACGTTGCACAACCGGCCGGAGGGTGGATTGGAAGCACGCCTCACGCTCCCGTAAACGTCGATGCTCGCGGCTCTCGTAGGGTGGACGGCAGAGCCGTCCACCCTACCCGTCACCGCAACGTGGCCTGCGCGTTGTCGGCAAACGCCGGGATATCGGCCAGCCGCCGCGCGATCGCCTCCACGTGCGGCCAGCGCGCCAGCGGCAAGTCCACGCGCCCCGCGTTCAGCGCCTGCGGGAACAGGAACACGTCCGCGAGGCCCGGCGTATCGCCCGCACAGAAACGGCTGGGCACGACGGCGTGACGCCGCGCCAGCAGCGCTTCCAGCGCGTCGATGCCCTCTGCCGTCCAATGCCGGCGCCACGCGGGCGCCGTCGTCTCGTCGGATCCCGGCAGGCTCGCCAGATGGTTCACGACGCGCGGCGTCACGATCGCATGCGTCTCGGCCAGCACGGCCAGCACGAAGGCACGCACCCACGCCCGCGTCGCGGCGTCGGACGGCAGCAGCGGCGACTGTGGATAGACTTCGTCCAGGTACTCGACGATGGCCAGCGATTGCGTCAGCAGCACGCCGTCGTCCGTCAGCAGCGCCGGGACGAGGCCTTGCGGATTCACGTCCAGGTAGGCCGGCCGGCGGTTCTCCGCGCCGCTGCCCACGATCTCGACGGGGATGCGCTCGACGGCGATGCCTTTCAGCGCGAGGGTGATGCGCACGCGCGCGGCGGCGGACGAGATGGCGGCGTCGTACAGTTTCATCGGTGGCTCCTCGAATTGGTTATCGAAATAATGATTATTAAAGAAATCGTGTAGCAAAGTCTAGCAGCGCTTCCCGTCGTTTTCAAGTACGATAACGGTTATCACGATAACTTTTTCGACGCCATGGCAACCGACAACACCACCCGCGCCAAGGCCGCCCGCATGGCGGACTTCATGTGCTTCGCGATCTACTCCACGAACCTCGCGTATTCGCGCGTCTACAAGCCCGTGCTGGATGCGCTGGGCCTCACCTACCCGCAATACCTGGCCATCATCGCCCTGTGGGAAGAAGACCACCAGACCGTGAAGAGCCTCAGCGAAAAGCTGTTCCTGGAGCCGAGCACCGTCACCCCGATGCTCAAGCGGCTGGAAGCGATGGGCTACCTCCGCCGCGAACGCGACAAGGAAGACGAGCGCAACGTGCGGATCTCCCTCACGGATGCCGGCCGCGCACTGCGCGAGAAGGGCCTCGGATTCGGCAAGCAGACGGTCGCCGCATCGGGCCTGAGTCCAGAGGAATTCCCCGCGCTGCAGAAAGCGATCGTGCGCCTGCGCGACAACCTGATCGAGGCGGCAGGCAAGGCGCAAGACTGACCGTTCACACTTCCGCGACGGGCGTCCCGTGCGCCTTCAGCGCGGCCATGACGAAATCGACCGTCGCGCCGAGTTGCGCCGCGCCGGCACCCGCCTTCGCGCTGATGCGCATGCCGCGGATCGCCGTGTGGATGAAGTGGGCGGCCGTGGCGGGATCAACGCCGGCGGCCAGTTCGCCCGCGCGCCGCGCACGCGCGAGAGCGTCGGCGAAGATCGTTTCCGTGACCCGTTGCGAACGCTCGATGAGCGCCCGCACGTCGGCGTCGGCCTGGCCGAATTCCGCCACCGCGTTGACGCTGAGGCAGCCGCGCGCGCGCAGGGCCGCGTCGGCACCCGCGACCTGGCGCAGGAACGCTTCCAGTGCCGCCAGCGGCGAGGCCCCGGCCGCGAGCCGGCGCCGCAACTCCGCGCCGCCCGTGTCCGTGTAATGCGCGAGCGCGGCGAGGTAGAGCTGCTTCTTGTCGCCGAACGTGTCGTACATGCTCTGGCGGCCGATGCCCATCGCACGCAACAAATCGTCCGTGGACGTCGCCTCGTACCCCTGCTCCCAGAACACCTTCACCGCCGCATCGAGCGCCGCGGCCGGGTCGAATACCTTTGTTCTTGCCATCGTTTTTAATCTTGACTGATCTATCCAGAATGGCAGTATAATCAAAAACTCCGCGATCGGCCACGCCGGTCTTTTTTTTCACAATTTTGGACCAATCAGTCCAGAAAGGCTCGTATGAACTCCCTCACCGGAAAGGTCGCATTCGTCACCGGCGGTTCGCGCGGCATCGGCGCCGCCATCGTCCGTCGCCTCGCGGCCGACGGCGCCACCGTCGCGTTCACGTACGTCAGCGCCTACGACCGCGCATTGCAACTGGCGGCCGAGATCGACGCGGCGGGCGGCCGCGCCCTGCCGCTGCGCGCGGACAGCGCCGACGCGCAGGCGCTGCAGCACGCCATCGCGGACGTGGCCACGCAGTTCGGCCGCCTCGACATCCTCGTCAACAGCGCGGGCATCCTCGTGCACAAGGACCTCGATGCGACGACGCTGGACGACTACGACCACATCGCCGCCGTCAACGTGCGCGCCCTGTTCATCGCAACGCAGGCGGCCGTGCCGCACATGGGAGAAGGCGGACGCATCGTCAACATCGGCAGCATGGTGGCGGACCGCGCCGGTGGTCCGGGCGTCGCCCTGTACGCGATGAGCAAGGCGGCCGTCGCAGGCCTCACGCGCGGGCTCGCGCGCGACCTCGGGCCGCGCGGCATCACGGTGAACAACGTGCAGCCGGGACCGACGGAGACGGAGATCGTCGCGGACGAATCCGTGCGCGCGTACCTGCGCGCGCAGATCCCGGTCGGGCGGATGGGGCAGGATGCCGAGATCGCAGGGCTGGTGGCCTACCTCGTGGGCACCGAGGCGGGATATGTCAACGGCGCGTCGTTGACGATCGACGGGGGCTTCGTGGCCTGAACGGGGCCGATGGCGACCACGTTGGCCATGTGTTGCGCGTTGATGATGCGCGGCGCGGCGTACCGGGCCGCTTCGGCAATCAGAAGCGTTCGGTCTCGTGCAGATAACGCCAGCGCCCAGACGGCAGCTGGCCCAGCGCGATGCGCCCGATGCGCAGCCGGCGCAGCGACTTGACGGTCAAGCCGACTTCCGCGCACATGGCGGCCACCTGCCCCGGCCGGATGTCCTTGCCGGCCAGGCGCAGGCGCGCCTCGCTTTGCCAGCTGGCCTTCAGCGGCACGGTCGCCCTGCCCTGCACGCGCATGCCTGCGTTCAGGCGCGCCAGGCCATCCTCTAGAATGGCGCCCGTCACCTCGGCCACGTATTCCTGTTCGATCCGCGCGCCGTCGTCGACCAGCTTGCGCGTCACGCGCCAGTCCTGGCTCAGCACGAGCAAGCCGCTCGCTTCCGGTTCCAGCGGCGTGACGACAGTCAGGCGCGCCAAGTGCCGGCGCAGGAAGCGCGTGTCGCCGCCTGACGCCAGCGTCTCCGGTGCGATCAGCGCCAGCGCGCCGGCCGCATCGACGCCGGCCGGCTTGTGCAGCAAGATCGTCACGGGCGCGGGCTCCACGGGCTGTGCGCCCGGCAGCAGCGCCACCGGTTGCTCAGGCGTCACGCGCGTGGCCGGGTCTTCGACGACGGCGCCGTCGACCGTCACCCAGCCGCCCGCAACATAGCGCTCGGCTTCGGCGCGCGAGCACGGCACGATCTCGGCCACGCGCTTGGCCAGACGGATGCCTTCCTCAGTCAAGGGCTGCGTCATTGCAAAGTCCAGTAACGGAAGAAGGATTCGAATGCGGCGATGGTCGTCCGCACGTCGGCGCTCGTGACGTCCAGGTGCGTCACGAGACGCGTGTGCGGCGCGATCGATGCGCGGATGCCCTGGCGCGCCAGCGCGTCCGCCAGCGGCGCGCACGCGGCTTGCGGGATCTCGACGTAGAAGATGTTCGTTTGCGGCGTCGTTACTGTCAGTGCTTCGATGCGCGCGAGGCCCGCGGATAGGTCGGCCGCGTTCTGGTGGTCGTCCGCGAGGCGCGCGACGTTATGCTCCAGCGCGTAATGCGCAGCGGCCGCGATGACGCCGGCCTGGCGCATGCCGCCGCCCAGCATCTTGCGCCAGCGCTTGCCCTGCTCGACGAAGGCCTTCGGCCCCAGCAGCACGGAACCTACGGGTGCGCCGAGACCTTTCGACAGGCACACGGACACGGTGTCGAACCCGGTCGCCGCGTCGCGCAAGCTGATGCCCTGCTTGACCGCCGCATTGCAGATCCGGGCGCCGTCCAGGTGCGTGGCGAGGCCTTTCGCATGCGCGAAGTCCGTCGCGGCCTTCACGTAGGCCTGCGGCAGTACGCGTCCGCCGATCGTGTTTTCCAGCGCCAGCACGCGCGTGCGCGCGAAGTGCATGTCGTCCGGCTTGATGTACGCGGCGATGTCGGTGATGGCGATGCTGCCGTCTGGCTGGTTCGCGATGGGCTGCGGCTGGATCGAGCCCAGCACCGCTGCGCCGCCGCCTTCGTACTTGTACGTGTGCGCTTCCTGGCCGACGAGGTATTCGTCGCCACGGCCGCAATGCGTCATCAGCGCGATGAGGTTCGTCTGCGTGCCGGTCGGCGCGAACAGACCCGCTTCGAAGCCGAACAGCTCGGCCGCGAAATCCTGCAGGCGGTTGACTGTGGGGTCGTCGCCATAGACGTCGTCGCCGACGGGCGCCGCCGCCATCGCGGCGCGCATCGCGGCGGACGGCTGGGTGACGGTGTCGCTGCGCAGGTCGATCCAGCGGTCGTGGTGGTCGCTCATGTCGGTGTCAAACAGTCGATGGTTCGGTGTAGAAGCGCGAGGAGAGTTCTTCGAGGCCCACTTCGGCCAGCACCTGCTGCAGGCGCTCGGCCGGCCGGCGGCGCGGCAGGTTTTTATACGTCGCGACGATCAGCTCGTTCTTCATCGAGTGCTCCCAGCCCACCAGTTCCGTGACGGTGACCTGGTAACCGTGCGCCTCCAGCTGCAGGCAGCGCAGCACGTTCGTGATCTGGCTGCCGAATTCGCGCGTGTGGATCGGATGGCGCCAGATCTCCGTGAGCGCGCTGCGGCCCAGATCACGGCTCTTATTCTTGCGCAGCACGGACGCGACTTCGGCCTGGCAGCACGGCACCAGCACGATGTGCTTCGCGTGCTTCTTCAGCGCGAAGTCGATGGCGTCGTCCGTCGCCGTGTTGCAGGCGTGCAGGGCCGTCACCACGTCGATCGTCGCGGGCAGCTTGTCGGATTCCGTCGACTCCGCGACGGACAGGTTCAGGAACGACATGCCGGGGAAGCCCAGCCGCGCGGCCAGTTCCGTCGATTTCTGCACGAGTTCTTCGCGGGTCTCGATGCCGTAGATGTGGCCTGCGTTCTCTCGCCCCTTGAAGAACAGGTCGTACAGGATGAAACCCAGGTAGGACTTGCCGGCGCCGTGGTCAACAACCGTGGCGCTCTCCCCAACGTCCTTGAGCAGCGGCTCGATGAACTGCACGAGGTGGTAGACCTGCTTCAGCTTGCGCCGGCTGTCCTGGTTCAGCTTCCCGTCGCGCGTGAGGATATGCAGTTCCTTCAGCAGTTCGATCGACTGGCCCGGCTTGATTTCCGGGGCCTGTTCGTAGATCGTCGGGACTTCCTTTTTACTTTGCTTCATCGATCCATGCCGCCTGTATGGCTTCCAGAACGCGTTCGCCGCCGCGCGTGCGGTCGTCGTCGAAGCCGTCTAGCGCGACGACCCAGTTATGCAGGTCGACGAAGCGCACGGTGGCCGGATCGACGTCCGGGTAGGTTTCGTACAAGGCCTCGGCGATGGCCGTGACATCGGTCCACTTCATGGAATCCTCCGTCGTGATCAATGGTTCTCGGCTGCGTGGTTGATCGTGTACTTCGGGATCTCGACGACGAGGTCTTCGTCGGCGATGATCGCCTGGCAGGACAGGCGCGAGTTCGGCTCGAGGCCCCAGGCCTTGTCGAGCATGTCCTCTTCCTTTTCCTCCTGCTCGTTCAGCGAATCGAAGCCTTCGCGCACGATCACGTGGCACGTCGTGCACGCGCACACGCGGTCGCAGGCGTGCTCGATCTCGATGTCGTTCTCGAGCAGCGTGTCGCAGATCGACTTGCCGCTCTGGCCTTCGAGCACGGCGCCTTCGGGGCAGAAGACGGGATGGGGGAGGATGACGATTTGTGGCACTTCTTGACCTCTTCGATTGTTTATACCTGATCCAGCGCCTTGCCGGCCAACACCTTGCGCACGCTCTTGTCCATGCGCCGCGCGGCGAATTCCTCGGTGCCGTGCGCCAGCGCCTGCACGGCCTCGTGCAATGCGTTCTGGCGCGCGGCCGCGTCGACGTCCGTATCGTTCGACCGCATCATCGCGTCGCGCACCGCGTGCACCAGCTGCGCGACCGCGTTCTGCTCTTCATCGTTCAGCAGGTCGGCGTCCGTGTCGAGCGCGGACTGCGTCGCGAGCAGGATGCGCTCGGCCTCGACCTGTTCTTCGCGCAGCGCGCGCGCGACCATGTCCGTTTGCGCCGAGTTGTACGAATCCTGCAGCATGCGCGCGACCTCGTCGTCGCCGAGACCGTACGACGGCTTCACGGTGATCGCCGCTTCCACGCCAGAGCGCGTCTCGCGCGCGGACACGGACAGCAGCCCGTCCGCATCGACCTGGTACGTGACGCGGATACGCGCCGCGCCGGCCGCCATCGGCGGAATGCCGCGCAGCTCGAAGCGCGCCAGCGAACGGCAGTCGGACACGAGCTCGCGCTCGCCCTGCACGACGTGCACCGCGAGCGCCGTCTGGCCGTCCTTGAACGTCGTGAACTCCTGCGCGCGGGCGCACGGGATCGTCGAGTTGCGCGGAATGATTTTCTCGACGAGGCCACCCATCGTCTCGATACCGAGCGACAGCGGGATCACGTCCAGCAGCAGCCAGTCGTCTCCGGCCGCGCGATTGCCCGCGAGGAGGTTCGCCTGGATGGCCGCGCCCAGCGCCACGACCTTGTCCGGGTCGATGTTCGCGTGCGGGATCGTTTTGAAAAAGTCGCCGACGGCGCGACGGATGTGCGGCATGCGCGTTGCGCCGCCGACGAGCACGACGCCATCGACGTCCTCGACGGACACGTTCGCGTCGCGCATCGCCTTGCGCACGGCGTTCATCGTCTTCGCGACGAGCGGCTGCGTGATCTCGGCAAAGGTCTTCGCGGTGACGGTCACCTGCACGACCTCGCCCGATTTCAAGATCGCCTCGACGCTCGTCTCTTCGTTCGTCGACAGCAGTTCCTTGGCCTGGCGCGACTTGACCATCAACGTCGCGGTGTCGACTTCGGACAGCGGCGCGAGGCCGGCCTGCTGCGTGATGTAGCAGAACAGGCGCTGGTCGAAGTCGTCGCCGCCGAGCGCGGAATCGCCGCCCGTGGACAGCACTTCGAACACGCCCTTCGACAGCTTGAGGATCGAGATGTCGAACGTGCCGCCGCCCAGGTCATACACGGCGAACACGCCTTCCTTGCCGTGGTCGAGGCCATACGCGATGGCGGCCGCCGTCGGCTCGGACAGCAGGCGCAGCACGTTCAGGCCGGCCAGTTGCGCGGCGTCCTTCGTGGCCTGGCGCTGCGCGTCGTCGAAGTACGCGGGCACCGTGATGACGGCGCCGACCAGCTCGTCGCCCAACGCGTCTTCCGCCGTCTGGCGCAACGTCGCGAGGATCTGCGCGGAGACTTCGACCGGGGACTTCACGCCGGCCACGGTCTTCACTTGCACCATACCCGGAGCATCGACGAAATCGTACGGCAGGTTCTCGGCGTGCGCGATGTCCTTCAGGCCGCGGCCCATGAAGCGCTTGACGGAGACGATGGTGTTCTTCGGATCGGTGGTGCGGGCCGCCATGGCCTTGTAGCCGATGTTGGCGTGGCCGTTCGGGAGGTAGCGCACGATCGATGGCAGCAGCGAGCGGCCGTCCTCGTCGGTCAGCACTTCAGGGATCGAGTGACGCACGGTCGCGACGAGGGAATTGGTGGTGCCCAGGTCGATGCCCACCGCCAGCCGGTGCTGGTGCGGCGCGGTCGACATGCCGGGTTCGGAGATCTGCAGTAGTGCCATGGTCGTGTTACCTGGTTTTATTATTGGATACGTTCGCAATGCGTAGGGTGGACGGCTCTGCCGTCCACGCGGTGATTGTTGGCGGCAGCCGGGACATGCACGAGAGCGGAGCCGTTACGTATCACCGCGTGGACGGGGAACCCGTCCACCCTACGACTCCAATGCCTCGAACGCGTAATGCAACTCGTCGCCAAATTTATCGAGGAACATCAGCGCCCGCACGCCCTGCGCGGCCTGCGGGTAGTCGCCCGCGTCGAGCAGCTTGCCGACCTGTTTCAGGCGCTGCTTGCGCTCGCCGCGAATGCGCGCATCGAGCTCGTCGAGCGCGCCCGCGTCCTTCGCGGCGCGGGCGTCGGACAGCGCTTCGCGCAGCTCCATCTGCTCCATCAGGAAGTCCATCGGCATCGCCGTGTTCGATTCCGTCTGCAGGTCGACGCCGTTCAACTCGCACAGGTAGCGCGCGCGCAGCATCGGATTCTTCAGCGTCTGGTAGGCCTCGTTGGCGCGCGTGGCCCATTGCATCGCGACGCGTTTTTCGGCGTCGGTCGCGTTCACGAAGCGGTCGGGATGGACGCGGCCCTGGACTTCGCGATAAGCGGCATCCAGCGCGTCCATGTCGACGTCGAACCTGGCCGGCAGCTGGAACAGCTCGAAGTGGTTTTGCACGTTCCGGTGCTCCCGGTCAGACGCGGAAGCTTTCGCCGCAACCGCAATTGTCCTTGACGTTCGGGTTGTTGAAGCGGAAACCTTCGTTCAGGCCTTCGCGGGCGAAATCGAGCTCGGTGCCGTCGATGTACGGCAGGCTCTTGGGATCGACGAACACTTTCACGCCGTGCGATTCGAACACGGTGTCTTCCGCGGCCGCCTCGTCGACGTATTCCAGCTTGTAGGCCAGGCCGGAGCAGCCGGTCGTGCGCACGCCGAAACGCAGGCCCACGCCCTTGCCCCGGCGCTCGAGGTAACGGTTGATGTGCTTTGCGGCTTTTTCGGTGAGGGTCACAGCCATTTCATATCTCCAGCGTTCTTACGGATTACTCGATACATCTTAAGGGCCTCGAAAACCGTCGCGAGCGGCAGCAGGTTCGGTCGAGAAGCGCAGCTGTACGAACAGTACAGCGAGCATCGCAGACCGAACCTGCAACGCGCAGTAGGTTTGCGAGTCCCTTACGCGGCTTTTTCTTCGGCGCCGTGCTTCTGCTTGTAATCGGCGACAGCCGCCTTGATGGCGTCTTCAGCGAGGATCGAGCAGTGGATCTTCACCGGCGGCAGCGCCAGTTCTTCGGCGATCTGCGTGTTCTTGATGGACAGCGCTTCGTCCAGCGACTTGCCCTTGACCCATTCGGTCACGAGCGAGCTCGATGCGATCGCCGAGCCGCAGCCGTAGGTCTTGAATTTCGCGTCTTCGATGACGCCCGCTTCGTTGACCTTGATCTGCAGCTTCATCACGTCGCCGCAGGCCGGCGCGCCGACCATGCCGGTGCCGACGTCGTCGGCGTTCTTGTCGAACGAGCCGACGTTGCGCGGGTTTTCGTAGTGGTCGAGGACCTTGTCGGAATATGCCATGGTAGTGCTCCTTGATGTTCTGTTCGGTGAATTAGTGGGCAGCCCACTGGATCGAGTTCAGGTCGATGCCGTCCTTGTGCATTTCCCACAGCGGCGACAGTTCGCGCAGCTTGCCGACCTTTTCCTTCAACAGCTTGATGGCGAAGTCGATGTCCTCTTCCGTCGTGAAACGACCGATGGTGAAGCGGATCGAGCTGTGTGCCAGTTCGTCGCTGCGGCCCAGGGCGCGCAGCACGTACGACGGCTCCAGGCTCGCGGACGTGCAGGCCGAACCGGACGACACGGCGATGTCCTTGATGGCCATGATCAGCGATTCGCCTTCGACGAAGTTGAACGACACGTTCAGGTTGTGCGGCACGCGGTGTTCCATGTCGCCGTTGATGTACACCTCTTCGATCTCCAGCAGGCCCTTGGCCAGGCGGTCGCGCAGCGCCTTGATGCGCGCGAGTTCCGTCGTCATCTCTTCCTTGGCGATGCGGAAGGCTTCGCCCATGCCGACGATCTGGTGCGGTGCCAAGGTGCCCGAACGCAGGCCGCGCTCGTGGCCGCCGCCGTGCATCTGTGCTTCCAGGCGCACGCGCGGCTTGCGGCGCACGTACAGCGCGCCGATGCCTTTCGGACCATAGGTCTTGTGCGCGGAGAAGCTCATCAGGTCGACCTTCAGCTCTTCCAGGTTGATCTCGACCTTGCCCGTGGCTTGCGCCGCGTCGCTGTGGAAGATGATGCCCTTCTTGCGGCACAGTTCGCCGATTTCCTTGATCGGCTGGACCACGCCGATCTCGTTATTCACGAACATCACGGAGACGAGGATCGTGTCCGGACGGATCGCCGCTTCCAGCTGCTCCAGCGAGATCAGGCCGTTGTCCTGCGGCTCCAGGTAGGTCGCCTCGAAGCCCTGGCGTTCCAGTTCGCGCACGGTGTCGAGCACGGCCTTGTGCTCCGTCTTGACCGTGATGATGTGCTTGCCCTTGCTCTTGTAGAACTGCGCCGCGCCCTTCAGTGCGAGGTTGTTCGATTCCGTCGCGCCCGACGTCCAGATGATCTCGCGCGGATCGGCGCCGACGAGATCGGCAACCTGCGCGCGCGCTTCCTCGACGGCCGCTTCGGCGCTCCAGCCGTAGGCGTGGCTGCGCGATGCCGGATTGCCGAACTGCTCGCGCAGGAACGGAATCATCTTGTCGGCGACGCGCGGGTCGATCGGCGTCGTGGCCGAATAATCCATGTAGATCGGGAAATGCGGCGCAGTCGCGAAGCTCTGCTCGATTTTTTGGTCCAAGGGCGCGTTCATCAGTTCACTCCAATATGCTTAGCTTCAGTATTGTCCGACGGCGCGTGGCGGTGCATCACCACGACGTTCTGTTCTTTTTGCTTCTGCTGGTCGACGAGGTCCTGCAGGGTGACGGAATCGAGGAAGTCGACCATCTTCGCATTCAGCGTCGCCCACAGCTCATGGGTCATGCAGCGGGTGCCGCTGGCGGCATCGGCGCCATGGCAGTTTTCCTTGCCGCCGCACTGCGTCGCATCGATCGGCTCGTCGACGGCGATGATGATGTCGGCGACGGTCACCTTGTCGGCAGTGCGCGCCAGGCTGTAGCCGCCGCCGGGGCCGCGCACCGACTCGACGATCTCGTGCCGGCGCAGCTTGCCGAACAGCTGCTCCAGATAGGACAGCGAAATGGCCTGGCGCTGGCTGATGCCCGACAGCGTGACAGGACCGTTGCCCTGGCGCAGGGCAAGATCGATCATCGCGGTAACAGCAAAACGGCCTTTGGTGGTCAGACGCATCACAACCCCGGTTGTTGTCCAGACAGTGGTAAAATCTTGCTTCTCTTCAATCGACCGGCGTTTTCATCTGCCCTCCGGCCATTCACAAAAGCCGGATTAGTTGATCGATTTAGTCAAGTATAGCGTATTTCGCCATCCTTTGCTTGGCGCCCCCATTTTTAGCCGCGGTGCAGCAAACGCATCGGCCCGAACAGTTTCTGCATGCCTTCGTGGCGGATGAACGACAGGTTGTACGGGTGTTCGGCGTGGATCTGCGGGAAGCCGGCCGTCTCCGGCACCTTGTTCAACTGTTCGGCGATCTTGCCCCACAACACCAGCGTCGGCTTGTCAGCCCTCGCCGCCAATGCGGCGAACACGGCGCGCTGGAACGGCACCCATGCGCGCGCTTCCTGTACCGGCGGCACATGCTTGCGGAACACGAGGGCCGCGTTCAACAGCAGGAACCCGTGGCCGAGCAGATTGTCCTGCAGCTCGGCCAGCGTCAGGATCGAGCCGTCGCCTTGCGCCGCCTTCGCGACGGGGGCCAGCGCCGCGCCACCCGTGTCGTCCGGGCTCAGCCGGCCCTCGGCCACGAGCAGCATCTTCATGAAGTTGCGCAGCGACGTGGCGCGGTTGACGGCCTTCGACAGCCCCGTGTCCGACCACAGCGGTCCGACGGCCCCGTCCATGAAGCACACCCCGGTCGCGCTCTCCTCGCGCGGATACGGCCCCTCGCCCACGAGCACGTAGCGCACGTGATCGAACTGCAGCGCGAACGCGGCAAACAGGCGCCCGCTGGTCGGCAGATAGTGATCGTCCGCAAGCTGCGGCAGGTAGTCCGGCGTCGCGCGCATCATCGCGTCGAGACCGTTCATGAGATGGGGACGCCAGGAAGGATCGGCACGGTCCAGGGCGGCGGCGATGGGCGCGGGAATGGTCATGGTGTCGGTGCGAGTCGAAAGGGGCAGATTGTAGCCGAGCCGTGTTCGCACAAGGCCTTTATGTACGGGCCGTTCCGCGAGTCAACGTAGCGTCCGACCTGCGTGGATTCGTGCATCATGCAACGCCGTGTGAACGCAGCGAAGGAGGTTCAAATGCAGACCATTCAAGATGTGATGACCCGCGACGTGCAAAGCATTTCGCCGCAGGAAACCGTGCAGCGCGCCGCGCAGATGATGGATGAGCTGAACGTGGGTTCGATCCCCGTGCTCGACGGCCACAGGCTCGTCGGCATGATCACCGACCGCGACATCACGGTCCGCTCGACGGCGGCGGGCCAGGCACCGGGCCAGACGCGCGTGGGCGACGTGATGAGCACCGACGTGCGCACGTGCGCGCCGAACCAGACAGTGGATGAAGTGCTGGGCCAGATGGGCGACGTGCAGATCCGCCGCGTGCCCGTCGTCGACGAGGCTTCGCATGAAGTGGTCGGCATCGTGTCGCTGGGCGACATGGCGGCCAAGCACTCGGCCGGCGTCGACCATACGCTGGAAGAGATCTCGACACCGGCCGTGCCCGACCGCTCGAGTACCGGGTCGCAGACGCGGCACTGACGCCAGCCGCCGCCGACGCGTCGATGCACGCGCGGCAGCGGCGTTCGCGCGTTGCGGCGCCGGCCGGCGCCGTGGATCACGCGGCGGCGGGTCGCTTCGCTGATCGCCCTGGCCGGTCGCGCTGGCCGGTCGCCCTCGCCGGTCGCCCTCGCCGGTCGCCTTATTCCGCGTCCGGCTGGTTGGACGGATGCGCCGCCACGAACGCCGGGATTTCCACGCAGGCCGCGTTGATGCGCGCGATGTTCGGATACGCGGCGATGTCGACGCCGTTGCGCTGCGCGTTGAACACCTGCGGCACGAGGAAGCAGTCGGCGATGGTCGGCAGGTAGCCGTGGCACAGCGGTCCCGCGCTGGGGTCGCGCGCCAGATGTTTTTCCAGCACGTCGAGGCCGCCCACGATCCAGTGGCGGTACCACTGCGTCTTGACCTCTTCCGACAGCCCGAGCTCGTTGACGAGGTAACGCAGCACACGCAGGTTGTTCACCGGGTGGATGTCGCAACCGACGATCTGCGCGAGCTCGCGCACGCGCGCGCGTCCGGCCGAGTCCTTCGGCATCAGCGGCACCTCCGGGTACTCGTCCTCCAGGTATTCGAGGATGGCCATCGACTGCGTCAGCGTGATGAAATCGTCCTGGAAGGTGGGGACGAGGCCGCTGGGGTTCATCTTGACGTAGTTTGCTTGCAACTGCTCGCCGCCGCCACGCAAGAGGTGCACCGGGACCGCGTCGTACTTCAGCCCTTTCAGGTTGAGCGCGATACGCACCCGGTATGCGGCCGAACTGCGGAAATAGGTATAGAGCTTCATTCCTTCCTCCCGTGATAATGTGCAACCTCCTGGTCGATGGCACCGAACAGGCTGGCGCCATCGGCATCGAGCATCTCGATACGGACAGTATCGCCGAAGCGCAGGAACGGTGTGGCGGGCGCGCCCTGCTCGATCGTTTCGTACATGCGCACCTCGGCCAGGCAGCAATACCCCACGCCGCCATTGACGATGCTCGACCCGTGCAAACTGCCCTGCTTGTTCGACACCGTGCCGGAACCGATGATCGATCCGGCGCAGAGTTCGCGCGTCTTCGCGGCGTGCGCGATCAGTTGCGCGAAGCTGAACGTCATGTCGTCGCCCGCGTTCGGCCGGCCGAACGGCTGGTCGTTCAAGGTGACGAGCAGCGGCAGGTGCAGCTTGCTGTCGCGCCAGGCATCGCCGAGCTCGTCCGGTGTCACGGCCACCGGGGAGAACGCGCTTGCCGGCTTCGACTGGAAGAAGCCGAAGCCTTTCTCCAGTTCCTTCGGAATCAGGTTACGCAGCGACACGTCGTTGACGAGCATGACGAGGCGGATCGCCTGTGCCGCCTGCTCGACCGTCGCGCCCATCGGCACGTCGCCGGTGACGACGGCCACTTCCGCCTCCAGGTCGACGCCCCATTCCTCGGACAGCACGGCGATCGGGTCGCACGGACCGACGAAGGAATCGGAGCCGCCCTGGTACATCAGCGGATCGGTGTAGAACGACGGCGGCACCTGGGCGCCGCGCGCCTTGCGCACGAGTTCCACGTGGTTGATGTACGCGGAGCCGTCGGCCCACTGGTACGCGCGCGGCAGCGGTGACGCGCACTCTTCCTCGATGAAGGATTCGGCCGCCGTGGCCTTCGCGGCGTTCAGCTGGTCGTAGACCTGGGCGAGGCGCGGCGCGACGTGGTCCCAGTCGTCCAGCGCCTGCTGCAGGGTACGGGCGATCTTGGGGACGGCCTGGCAAGTGACCAGGTCCCGGCTGACGACGACGAGCGTGCCGTCGCGGCCGCCCGTCTTCAGGGTAGCGAGTTTCATGGCGTTTCCTTCAGCTGGTAAATGTTTCCGCCATTAAAAAGTAAAACGGACTATCATACAAACAATATTTTCCGCTCTATTTATCGGATTTCCTTATGAATCCTACCCTGCGCCAGATGCGTGCCTTCGTTGCCCTCGCGAAGACGGGTAACTTTACGCTCGCCGCGCAATACATGCACGTTACACAATCGGCCTTGTCAGGCCTGATCAAGGAACTGGAACAAACGCTCGGCGTGCGCGTCGTCGACCGCAGCACGCGGCGCATCGCCCTGACCGAGACGGGGACCGAACTCTACCCCCTATTCAGCCAGATGATCGACGACCTCGACCGTGCGCTTGCGAACATTGCGGACCAGGCGCAATTAAGAAAAGGCATCGTGCGTGTGGCCGTGCCACAGTTAATGGCCTGCACGTTGCTGCCGCAGGTGATCGCGGCATGGCGGGAGCGCTACCCGGACATCGGCGTGAGCCTGTCCGATTCGCCGGTCGAGGCCGTCACGACGCGCGTGCTGTCAGGCGAGACCGATTTCGGCATCGGCCCGGAGCGCGACTACGCGCCGCAACTCGAGGCGCGCGAATTGATGGAGATGCCGTTCCAGGCCGTCGTCCCGCCGGACCATCCGCTGGCCAAGCGCCGTCGGGTCAGCTGGAGCGACCTGGCGCCGTATCCGCTGATCACGCTGCGCGGCCAGTTCACGGAACGGCTGCTGGCCGACATGGGCGACGAGCGTGACGTCGCAAAACGCCGCCGCGCATCGAACGCCGACGTCCACGCCAACGTCGACGCAGACGGCACGGACGACCGCCGGACCGACAACGTGCGCGAGCTGGCGCCGCGGCCAGCCCACGAAGTGACCCTGGCGTTGCGACCGTCCCACGAAGTGACCTACATGACGACCGCGCTGGCGATGGTCGCGTCCGGCCTCGGCATCACCGTCTGCATGCCGTACGCGGCGCCGCTCGTGCGCCTGCACGGCCTGCGCATGCTGCCGCTGGAGGCGCCCGTATTGACGCGTCGCTTCTTCGTCTACACGCGCGAACAGCGCTCGCTGTCACCGGCGGCTGCGGCGTTCATCGCCTTCCTGTTCGACTGGATCGGCGGCGCCGACAACCCAGCGGGCGCGCTGCGGACGCGCGCCCGCTGACGCCGCTGCTTGCAGCAAGTGGCGCTCCGGGCCGCGCCTGACGCCGCCGAACGGCCGCGCTAGAATGCGGATTCCTACATGTCACCTCCTTCATCGATGTCTCACAACACCATCGCGGTCAACCGACGCATGGACAAGTTCGACAACCACGCCAGCGTGTGGCTGTTCGGCTACGGCTCCCTCATCTTCAAGGCCGACTTCCCCTACCTCGAGCGGCGCCCGGCCAGCATCACGGGCTGGAGCCGGCGCTTCTGGCAAGGCTCGCACGACCACCGCGGCACGGAGACGGCGCCGGGCCGGGTCGTGACCCTGGTCCCCGATGCCGGCGCGACCTGCCACGGCATGGCCTACCTCGTCACCCCCGAGGAATTCGCGCACCTCGACTACCGCGAAAAGAACGGCTACCTGCGCCTCGCAACCGACATCCGCTTCGAGGACGGCAGCGGCACCGAAGGCCTCGTCTACATCGCCACGCACGAGAACGCGGCCTACCTCGGCCCGGCGCCCGAACGCGACATTGCGCTACAGATCGCCACCGCGCGTGGACCCAGCGGACCGAACAGCGAATACCTGCTGGAACTGGCCAAGGCCCTGCGCGCACTCGGCAAGCCCGACCCGCACGTGTTTGAGATCGAGCGCCACCTCCGCGAGTTCCAGGGCCGCGTTTGATCCAGCGCGAATGCGCCGCAACCGTGCGCGGTGGTGCGCTGTGTTCTAATCCTGTCGAGCGTTCCTATCCCGGAGGTCACCATGCAGGAGCAAGCACCGCCCCGTCCGCCATCGGCGAGCGAGCTCGACGAAGACACGCTGGCGTTCGTGCGCAAGGTCTTCCATGCCGCGCGCTCCGGCGACGCCGCCGAACTGGCCACGTTGCTCGACCAGGGCTTGCCGCCCAACCTGCGCAACGAACGGGGCGACAGCCTGCTGATGCTGGCCTGCTACCACGGCCATGCGGACGCCGCGCGCGTGCTGCTGGAGCACGGGGCCGATCCGGAACTGATGAACGACGCCGGCCAGACCCCGCTCGCCGGCGCCGCGTTCAAGGGCGACACGGCGATCGCGACGCTGCTGCTGGACCACGGCGCGGCCGTCGACAACGCAGGGCCGAACGGCAAGACGGCGCTGATGTTCGCCGCCATGTTCAACCGCGTCACCATCGCCCGCCTGCTGCTGGCGCGTGGTGCCGACCCGGTCCGCAGGGACGCGGACGGCAATACGGTGGTCGATGCGGCGCGCAGGATGGGGGCGGCGGACACGGCGCAGATGCTGGCGGCGATGCGCCACGAACCCTGATCGCGCGCCCGGGGGACGAGACAGGCCGGGAGTCGCAGCGACGCGAACGCGGACTAGTCGCCGGCGCCGTCCAGCACGCGCAGGTAGCGCGGCGCGACGGACCCGGTCAGCCACACGCCGTTGTCCGACCGGTAGAACACGGCACCGTCCGCGCGCATGCGCGCCGTGTCCACGCGCAGGATGACGGGGACGCCATGCCGGACGCCGACGCGACGGGCCGTGTCGACGTCGCCCGACAGGTGCACGTGCTGGCGGCCGCCGGCGCGCAGGCCTGTCGCGAGGATGGAGGTGACGAAGCGGCTCGCGGTGCCGTGGTACAGCACGTCCGGTGGCGCCACCGGTTGGAGGCCGAGCTCGACGTCGATCGAGTGGCCCTGGCTGGCGCGGATACGGGTGCGCTGCGCATCGAACGCGAAGCGCTGCTTGTCGTTCTCCGCCACGACGCGGTCGAGCAAGTCGCGCGCGACGGGCTTGCCGTGTTCGGCCAGGCGTTGCAAGAGCTCGTCCACGTCGGCCCAGCCGTTGGCGTCGAGTTGCAGACCGATGCTGTCTGGGCGGTGGCGCAGCACGTAGCTCAGCAGCTTGCTGGTGGCGGTGGTGGAATCAGGACGCATTGTGTTTGGCGATGGCGTAGATGGATGGGGAAGCATACGGCAGCGATGACAGCTTGCCAACGGCGTTGCCGAGCTCTGCATGACGGGGCCCGTGTTGCGCATGACGCGTGGCTCGACGGCATGACGGGCGACTTGACGACGCAACGGCACTGGTCGTGGCGTCGTGGCTGCACGCAGTAGTCAAGCGCCCGGGGCTGCGCCTGCGTGCGCGCATGCACGCGGCGCGCGCGGGGCGACGCCGGCCGCGTCAGCGTCCCGGGCCGACGCAGTGCGCTACACTGGGCCGCCGGCCGTCGCGGACGTGGCGGCGGCGAACGTTCAAGGAGGAATCGATGTCGATGGAATGGGAACGGCTGGTATCGACGGTGCGTCTGGGTCGCGAGGATGACCGGGGCGACGGCGGCAGCCGCACGGAGTACATGCGCGACTGGGACCGGCTCGTGTATTCGAGCGCATTCCGGCGCCTGCAGGACAAGACCCAGGTGTTCCCGTTGTCGGACAGCGATTACGTGCGCACGCGGCTCACGCACAGCATCGAAGTGTCGTCGGTGGGACGCTCGCTCGGCATGCTGTGCGGCGAGTTCATCAAGGAGCGCGAGCCCGCGCTGTCGATGGCGCCGCAGGACTTCGGCAGCATCGTGGCCGCCGCCTGCCTCGCGCACGACATCGGCAACCCGCCATTCGGCCATTCCGGCGAAGCCGCGATCCAGTCGTGGTTCGCCGAACACGCGGACCGCTGGCTCGCCGGCCTGACGGAACGCGAGCGCCAGGATTTCCTGCGCTTCGAAGGCAATGCGCAGGGCTTCCGCCTCGTCACGCGGCTGCAGAACGCCGTCGACCACGGCGGCTTCCAGCTGACCTGTGCCGTGCTGGCCGCGTTCATGAAATACCCGCGCCCATCCGACCTGCCGGCGGCGAAGGACAGAATCAGCGAACGGAAATTCGGCTATTTCGCGGACGATGTGGCGGCGGCCGAGCGCGTGGCGACTCAAGTCGGTCTCGTACGCAAAGGACCAGGCGCCTGGACTCGCCATCCGCTCGCATTCGTGATGGAGGCGGCGGACGACATCTGCTACGGCATCGTCGACCTGGAAGACGGCCACCGGCTGGGCCGCGTCTCGTTCGACGAAGCGCGCGGCCTGCTGTGGCCCATCGCCTTCCCCGGCGGCGAGGCCGAAAGCCAGTCGTACCGGCAACTGCCCGACGACACGGGCCGCGTGGAGTATCTGCGCGCCCGCGCCATCGGCCACCTCATCGGTGGCTCACTCGACGTGTTCCGCGACCACTACGACGCCATCATGGACGGGCGCTTCGAGCAAGACCTCGCCGGCGCGTCGCGCTTCGCGCCGGAATTGAAGGCCATCGCGACGCTGTCGCGCGCACGCATCTACGCGACGCCGTCCGTGCTGCAGATCGAAGCGGCCGGCTTCGAGATCCTCGGCGGCCTGCTCGGCAAGATCGTCCCGGCCCTCGTGAAAGAGGACGCGGACCGCTCGGCGGCCGACCGCAAGATCGCGCAGATCATTCCGCAGCAATTCAGCCGCGGCGCGACACGGTACGCGCGCCTGCTCGGCGCGACCGACTACATTGCCGGGATGACGGACAGCTTCGCGCTGAAACTGTTCCGGCGCCTGCATGGGATGGAGTTGCCGGGCACGATCGTCTAGGAACGGAAGCGGACATCCACCGCGGGCACCACCCGCGCGAACGGTCCCGCAGCATCGCGTTGTGGTGTCGCGGCAGTCAAGCGGCGGCCGCGTCGAGCACGCGCCGCACCTGGCGCGCCCGCTCTTCCACGCTGCCCTGCACGACCGTGTACGGGATGCGGCGCGCATCGAGGTCCTTCAACACGAGTTGCTGGATGCGGCCGCGCCACGCCTCGTTCTCGCGCACGTCCTGTTCCTCGTACGGGATGTCGTCGGCGCAGACGAACGTATGCGCGTAGCGGGCCCGGCACTCGTCGGCGCAGCGCAGCAGGTCGGCAGGGGGCAGTTCACCGACCTGGCGGAACTCGATGCCCAGCAGCAGCGTCGTCAGCGCATTCGTGTCGACGAACAGCCAGCGGCGCGCATGCGTCATGGCCGCGTCCTCGGCGGCGCGGTGCTTCACGGCGATGTCCACGTAGTCGTCCGGCCCCAGCCGGCCCTCTTTGTCTTCCCAGATGAAGCGGCCGATCTCGGGCACCGCCACCGTGTCGTAGGCGCGCGCCAGATACTCGGACAACGTCGACTTGCCCGTCGATTCCGCGCCCACGAAGACGACGCGTTCCACTGTACTGCCCTGCTCCACCATATCCTGCCTGCCGATCCGCCGTTGCAAAGAGCGCAATCGTAGCCGAGAGCCCGCCTCCCCACAACTGACGGGTTATCATGCCGACATGACACAGCCCATCCACGCCGACGGCTTCCTGCTCCGTCCCCTCGTCCCGGACGACGCGCCCGCGACGGTGGCCGCCGTCCGCGAATCGATGGCGAGCCTCGGCCCGTGGATGCCGTGGGCCCACGCCGGCTACGACAATGCCGATGCGCTCGCCTGGATCGCGTTCTGCGACGCCGCGCGTGCCGACGGCTCCGCGCACGAGTTCGGCATTTTCCGGGCGGACGGCCTGCACTGCGTCGGCGCGGCCGGCCTGAACCAGTTCAACCGCCTGCACGGCTTTTGCAACCTCGGCTACTGGGTACGCACGTCGGCCCAGGGCCAGGGCGCGGCACTGGCGGCCATCCGGGCGCTGTCGCGTTTTGCGTTCGAGCGCCTCGGCCAGTCGCGGGTCGAGATCGTCGTCGCGGACGGCAACCTGCCCAGTCTCGGCATCGCCCGCAAGGCCGGGGCCGTCCACGAATGCCTCGCGCGCAACCGTCTCAACCTGCACGGACACGCCGTCGCCGCGCACGTGCTGTCGCTGGTGCCGCCGGATACGACGACGAACTGTTAAAACAGATCCATCTGCGCCGCCTTGCTGCTTTCCGGCTTGACGACGGATTTCGGCACCACGAGCGGCCGACGGAATTGCGACGGGTCGCACGTGTTGAAGCGGCTCATGCGGCCGTCCAGGCCCAGGCGTTTGACGGCCTTCGTGAAGCGCTGGCGGATCAGGTCGGCCCATATGCCCTCGCCCGTCATGCGCTTGCTGAACTCGCTGTCGTAGTCCTTGCCGCCGCGCATGTCGCGGATGCGGTTCATCACGCGTTGGGCGCGGTCGGGGAAGTGTGCGTGCAGCCATTGCTGGAACAGCGGGTTCACTTCCCAGGGCATGCGCAGCACCGTGTAGTGGGCGCCGACGGCGCCAGCGTCCTTCGCCGCTCCCAGGATGCGCTCGATTTCCGGCTCCGTGACGAACGGGATGATCGGCGCCACGCTCACGCTGACGGGGATGCCGGCTTCCGTCAGGGTGCGGATCGCCCGCAGGCGGCGCGCGGGCGCGGCTGCGCGAGGCTCGAGCGTGCGCGAGATTTCGCCGTCCAGCGTGGTCAACGTGATGGCGGCGCAGACGAGGCCTTTCTCGGCCATCGGCGCGATCAGGTCGATGTCGCGCTCGATCAGCGCCGACTTCGTGATGAGGCCGTACGGGTGGTTGCACTCGCCCAGCACTTCCAGCACTTCGCGCGTGATGCGGCGCTCGCGTTCGCACGGTTGATAGGCGTCCGTGTTGACGCCGATGGCGATGTTTTCCGGAACGTAACCGGGCCGCGCCAGCTCGCGCCGCAGCAGGTCGGCCGCGTTCACCTTGGCGAACAGGCGGCTTTCGAAGTCCAGACCCGGCGACAAGCCCAGATAGGCGTGCGTGGGCCGCGCGAAGCAGTAGATGCAGCCGTGCTCGCAGCCGCGGTACGGGTTCAGCGAGACACTGAACGGGATGTCCGGCGACGTGTTGCGGCTGAGGATGGTTTTCGCGATCTCGTCCGTGACGATCGTCTTCAGGGGCGCCGGTGCCTCGTCCTTCGGTCTCGGCACGGTCCAGCCGTCGTCGAACCGTTCGCGGCCGTTCACTTCGTAGCGGCCTTGAATATTGGTGACGGCACCACGGCCTTTGATCGGACCATCGATCGGCACGACCTCGGCGGACTTTTGCGGGAACGGCAACATAACCTGGCTGACCGCCCGACTTGCGTTTGCTTTTACCCGGTTCACACGGCGCTCCTTAAGTACTGTATGTTTATACAGTATAGTACGCCGATGTCAGGATGGGTTCAAGCGCGAAAAAAGAGCAGCTTGTTGTTGCACAAAACCGTCAAACGCCTGCAGCAGAGGCCGGTATGCGTCGGGATCGCCTTCCAGCTGGGCCAGTGCGAGCGCGGCCGCCTCCAGGCTCGACAGCTGGTGCGGCGCGTGCGCCTTGCGAATCCGATAAGCCGACGCGGGCACGTCCTGCAGCGCGAGGCGCGGCAGGCGTTGCAGCCCGGCATTCAGATACAGCATCTTGCGGCTCTTGCGCCAGGTGGCGTCCAGCACGACGAGCCGCAGCCCCTCCGGCTGCGCCCGCGGCGATGGATCGAGGACGGGAGCCGGCGCATCGCCCGGCGTCTCGGGATACAGCAGCAGCGGCACGCGCCCGTCCGCATACAACAACGCGTGCAACGCGGCAGGATCGAACGCTTCGCCGACTTCGAGCCGGCTGCCGGCCACGCACAGGTGCAGCAGGCGCGCGCTGTTCTTGGCGTTGCGCACCTCGAGCGGATGTTGCAGGATCAATACGTCGACGCGGCTGGCCAGCGGCCGCACCCAGTGGCAAATGCAGGCGCTCTGTGCGCGCAGGCAGGCGGCGCAGGTGGCGCGCCGGGTGGTAGAGGAAGGAACGGTCATGGGCGGCGATTGTAGCGCCGCCGCGCGTTCACTGGCTGCCCATGCGCTGGCCGGCCTGCGGCGCATCGGCCGACGTGACCGGTGCGTCCGGGCGCAAGGTCTTCAGCGCGCGGCTCCACGCCACCACCTGGTCGAGCATCGCGTCGACGGCCTGCTCGTGGTGCTCGGCCGGGTTGAACGTCTTGTAATTCTCGAAGTCCGTCCGGAGCGACAGCATCACGTGGGCGCGCACGTCGGCCACCATCAGCTCGCCCATCACGAGGCGCAGGCTCTCGATGGCGCGCGACCCGCCGGCGCTGCCGTAGCCGACGAAGCCCGCGGCCTTGTTGTTCCACTCCTTGTACAGGTAGTCGATGGCGTTCTTCAGCGCGCCGGACGTGCCGTGGTTGTACTCGGGCGTCACGAACACGAAGCCGTCGAAGCCGGCGATGGCGGCGGCCCACGCCTTCGTGTGCGGCTGCGCGTACTGGCCGGCCGCCGGCGGGACCGGCTCGTCCAGCAGCGGCAGGTCGAAATCCGCGATGTCGACCAGCTCGAACACGGCATCCGCGCGCATGCCCGCGATGTCCAGCACCCAGCGCGCCACGTCCGGCGCCTTGCGGCCGGGCCGGGTGCTCCCGACGATGATCCCGATCTTGATCATGGTTCCTCCTCCAAGGTTGTTATCGATTCTAGCCGCGTGCGGCCAGTACGGGCGCCCAGCCGCCGCCCAGCGCGCGGTACAGGTCGACGTGGGCCTGCAGCCAGGCGGCGCGCAGTTGCAGCGCCGCGGTCTCCGCGCTGAACGCGTTGCGCTGGGCATCCAGCTCTTCCAGGTACGACGAATAGCCGTTGCGGTAGCGGTTGTGCGCGATGCGCAGCACTTCCGCCGCGGCCACGCGCCGTGCCTCCACCTCGTCCAGCTGTTCGCGCAGGCGCTGCACGGCCGTCAGCGCGTTCTCCGTGTCGGCGAACGCGTTGCGCACGGCGGCCTCGTACGCGAACACGGCGCGGTCGCGCAGCGACGCGCTGATCTCGGCCTGGGCGCGCAGCCGGCCGCCGTCGAACAGCGGCGCGAGGATGCTGCCGCCCACGCTCCATAGCGCCGTCGGCGAGCGCAGCAACGTGGGCAGGTCGTGCGCGTACGCGCCCAGCGACGCCGTCAGCCGCAGGGACGGCAGCATCTGGTCGCGCGCGGCGGCGAGGCTCGCGTCCGCGGCGGCGACGGCCCGCTCGGCCGCGGCGACGTCCGGCCGGCGCCGCAAGAGTTCCGACGGCAGGCCGGGCTGGATCGCCGGCGCGTCCAGCCGGGCGAGCTCGGTGCCGCGTTCGACGGGGCCGGGATTCGCGCCCGCGAGGATGTCGAGGGCATTTTCCTGCTGCGTGATCGCGCGCTCAAGCTGCGGCACGACGGCGGCCGTCGCGCGGTATTCGGCTTCGGCCTGCGACAGTTCGAGGCGCGAGCTGTAGCCGACTTCGAACTGGCGCCGCGCCAGTTCCAGCGAGCGCTGGCGCGATGCCAGGGTCGCGCGCGCGAGGGCCAGCTGGGCATCGAGGCCGCGCAGGTTCAGGTAGCCGGACGCCGTGTTCGCGGCCACCGCCAGCGCCGTCGCATCGAACGCGGCCTGCTGCGCCGCGTAGTCGAAGCGCGCCGCGTCCGTGGCGCCGGCCAGGCGGCCGAACGGATCGAGTTCGTACGCGGCCTGGAAGCTGCCCTGCAGGACGGTGGAATCGATCGGCGTGCCGAACGGGCCGATCGCGCGCGCCCGCGTGGGCGACAAGCCCACCGACAGGCTCGGTTCCTGCGCGGACCGCGCGACCTGGATGCGCGCCCGGTATTCGGCGAGCCGCGCCTGCGCCGTACGCACGTCGTTGTTGCGCGCGAGCGCCTGCGCGACGAGGCGGTCCAGCGCCGGGTCGGCGAATGCGCGCCACCAGTCGCGTTCCACCGGTGTGCCCGGCCCGACCTGCGCGTGCCACGCGGGCGGCACGACCAGTGTCGGTTGCGGCGGCGGCTGCACCGGGATGCGGCAGCCGGCCAGCAGCGCGGCGCAGGCGATGAGCAGGAGGTGGCGCGTCATTGGCCTTGTCCCGGCGCGGGTTGGGCGGGCGGCGTTGCGGCGGGCACCGGTGTGCTGCCGGTGCGTGGACCGGCCGGCGCTTGCGTAACCGCTGGCGTTCGCGTGGGCACGGGGGTGCCCACTCTACGTTGAGCCTCCCCCTGCCCTGACGGTGACGCATCAGCCGGCGCCGCAGGCTGCACCCGACGCGGCTCGGCCGGCGCCTTCGTGTCGATGCTCGCCACCACCGACATCCCCGGCCGCAGCCGCGCCGCCAGCGGCTGGTCCGGATCGATACTGATGCGCACGGGGATGCGCTGGGCGATCTTGACGAAGTTGCCGGTCGCGTTGTCCGGCACGATCACGGAGAATTCCGAGCCCGTCGCCGGCGCGATCTGCTCGACGTGCCCGCGCAGCTTCGCGCGGTTCAGCGCGTCGACGGTGAACGTGACGGGCTGGCCCACGGCTACGTCCGCCATCTGCGTCTCCTTCATGTTGGCGACGACCCACATCGTATGCGGCACGAGCGCCGTCAGCTGGGCGCCCGCGTTGACGAACGCGCCCAGGCGCACGCTCACCTGCCCCAGCTGGCCGTCGCGCGGCGCGATGATCTGCGTGTTGGCGAGGTCGATCTCGGCCAGCCGGACGGCCGCCTCCGCGTTCGCGACGGCCGCTTCCAGCGACGCGTGGTTGACGTCCACCGTGCGCAGGCTCTGGCGCGCGATTTCCAGCGCGGCGCGGGCCTGCTCGGCCGCGGCCACGGTCTGCGCGCGCGTGGCGCGGGCCGCGTCGCGTTCGCGCGCGGACAGCGAACCGTCGGCCGCCAGCTCTTCCACGCGGCGCAGGTCGGCATTGGCGCGCTGCGCCTGCGCGGCCGCGTTGGCGACGGCGGCCTGGTTCTGCGCGATGGTGGCGCTGGCCGTGTTCCTCGTCTGCGTGAAGTTGGCGAGGGCCGCCCGCTGTGCCGCCAGCTGGGCCTGCGCCTGCTCCAGCCGCTGCCGGTAGATGCGGTCGTCGATGCGCATCAAGAGCTGCCCCTGGCGCACCTGCTGGTAATCCTGCACGTCGACCTCGACGACGTAGCCGGACAGCTGCGGGCTGATGATCGTCACCTGGCCCCGCACGAGCGCGTTCTCCGTCGTCTGCAGCGCGCTGTGGAACGGCGGCAGGTTCCACGCGTACAGCACGATCAGCACGCCGATCAGCGCGACGAGCGCGAACAGCAGGCCGCTGGCGATGACGTTGCGGTTCGACTTCTGCTGCGTCGTCGCTGCTGTCTCTGTGGTGGTCGTGGTGGTCGTCGTTGTCGTTTCGGGCATGGCGGCAGGCTCGCTTCAGGTTGGGACGGCGCGCGTCGGCTCGGGCGGACGCGGCGCCGAGCGGCGGTCGCCGGACGGCACGGCGAGCGGCGAATCGGTCGGGTCGGGCGGTGCCGGCGGCGCGGGAGGTTGCGGCGGTGGCGGCGCGACGTACGTGAGCCACAGCGCGCGGCCGCAGATCCACGCGGCCAGCACGGCGGCGAGGATCGCGATCAGCAGGAACACGTCGTTGTAGGCAAGGATGTTGGCTTCGCGCGCCGCCGTCTGCGTCAGCACGGAGATGCCCTGACGCGTGCGCAGCGCCGGATCCGCGAGCAGGCGCGCATACGCGGCGCCGCCCTGCTGGATGCGCGCGGCGACGAGCGGATCGAGCGCGCTCAGTTGCTCGGCCAGCACGGACGAATGGTATTTTTCGCGCATCACCTGGAACGTGCCCAGCAACGACGAGCCGATCAGGCCACCGAGGTTCTGCGTCAGGCCGAACAGCACGGAAAAGCTGATCAGGTTCGCGGGGTTCGAGATCACGGAGCCCATCAACGTGAGCAGCAGCGGCCCGAGGAACATCACGCCGCCGAACGCCAGCATGGCCTGGCCCACGTACAGCTGCGCGGGGCGCGTGACGTTGGACGCGTGCGAATCGACCCACGCGCCCAGCGCCATGATCAATAACGCCACCACCTGCGGCGCCATCAGGTGCGGCGGGCGGATGATCAGCACGGACACGGCGATGCCGAGGGTGGTCGCGAGGAGGATCACGACGAACATGGTCTGCATTTCATCGTTGTTCAGGCCCACGAGGCGCAGGAAGCCCACGGCGCCCACGCTCTGCTCCGACAGCACGACGCGCACGAGCATCAGCGCGAGCGCGAGCCGGACGATCATCCCGTTCGTCAGCCAGCGGATGTTCAGCAGCGGATTGTCGCGGTTGTGCTCGACGCAGATCGCCGCGAGCAGCAGCACGATCGACACCGCGAGCGCGATGCCCACCCACGGGTTCTCCGTCCACCACAGCACGCGGCCGAACGTCAGCGCCGCGCACAGCAGCGCCATGCCCGGTGCGAACAGGGAAAAGGTGAGGAAGTCCGTGGGGCGGAACGCGCGGAAGCGGTCGCCCGGCGGCAGCTTCAGCCACAGCACGGCAGCGAGGGTGACGAGCGTCAGCCCCAGCTCGAACAGGTACAGCCCGCGCCATTCCGCGACCTGCAGCAGGCTGCGCGAAAAGATATAGGCGATCGGCTGCGCCAGCTGCGCGATGCCCGTCGAGATGACGATGCCGCGCGGCCGCCACGCCTTCGTGAACGCCTGCAGCGTGTAGTACAGGCCCAGTGTCGACAGCGCCGCACCGACCATGCCGTGGGCCGCGCGCACGGCGATCGCGGAGCCGAGGTCGTTGACGAACAGGTGGCCGAACGTGACGAGCGCGTACAGCACGAGGAAGAATTCCGTGAACGCGCGCAGGCCGAACTGCTGGCGGAACTTCACGAGCAGCAGGTTCATCGACACGTTCGTCATCACGTACGCCGTCGGCAGCCAGTTGACCTCGGCCGTGAACACGCCCAGCGTGCCTTGCAGGTTCACGAGGTTGACGGTGACGAGTGCGTTGCCCAGGCCGCCCGTCAAGGTCACCAGCACGCCGACGAGGAAGTAGGCGATGCGGCGCGGCGTCGAATGCTTCGGGAACGACGGGCTGCCCGGCAAGGTGGGGCGCTCGTCCGGATGCCATTCGCGCGGCGCGTACTCGTCGCTCATGCGCCCTCCAGCAGCCGTTGCAGGTCGTCCAGCAGGCCGGCGGCGGCGGCCGTCGCATCGGCATCCAGCCGCGCGACCGTGCGCGCCCGCAGGGCGGCCGCGTCCGCGCGCACCTGCGCCGCGACCGACGCCCCCGCCGGCGTCAAGCCGATGCGCTTGACGCGGCGGTCACCCGGTGCCGCATCGCGCCGCACGAGGTCGCCGGCAGCGAGGCGGTCGATGGTCGTCACGAGCGTCGCGCCGTCGACACCCAGCCGGCGCGCGAGCTCGCGCTGCGACGGCGGCTCGGTGCTGTCCGCCACGGCTGCCAGCGCGTTCCAGGCGGCCGTCGTCAGCCCGTGCGCCTTCAGGTGGCGTTCGAGCGCGAAGCGCCATGCACGCGCGGCGCCTTGCAAGGCGTGCAGAAAACGGTCGTCGGGGTCGTCGGCGTTGTTCATGTCAAGGAAACATGGGCGTCCCAATCGTTGGTCATGCAGATTATCGGCCCGTTATGGCAAAAGTCGCCACACGCAAAGATTTAGTTCGAGTTCTGGTTATTCAGGCATTGCTCTGAGAAATCACCGTGCTTAGAATCAATTCATTCCGCAAGGCAATCAGTGCTGGCGGATAACAAGCAAACCCGGTGTCGTTCAGAGTGTCCCATGGTTAAAGTCCGCCCTTCCGTTCGCCAATTGACGTCCGCCTTCCTCGCCGCCCTCGCCCTGCTGCCGGGCCTCGCGATCGAACAGGAGTTGCAGCTCGACTACCGGATCAACGAACACATCATCCTGATTCCGGCCGGCCAGGACCACCAGGCGCGCCTGGAAACGACCGTGTTCCAGCCGAACGGCCCCGGCCCGTTCCCGCTGATCATCATCAACCACGGCAAGGACCCGGGCCATCCGAACCTGCAGCCGCGCGACCGCTTCTACCACATGGCCCACGCGTTCGTGGAGCGCGGCTATGCCGTGATGGTGCCGATGCGCCAGGGCTTCGCGAGTTCGACGGGCTATTACCGCGATCACGGCTGCGACATGACGGCCAACGGCTACACGCAGGCCGAGGACATCGCCGCCACCCTCGCCTATGCCCGCGGGCAGCGCTGGATCGATGCCGACCACATCGTCGTCGCCGGCCAGTCGTACGGCGGCCTCGCGACGATGGCGCTGGGCACGCAGGATCTGCCGGGTGTGCGCGGCCTGATCAACTTCGCCGGCGGCCTGCGCGACGACAGCAACGGCTGCGGCTGGCGCTCGGCTCTCGTCTCGGCGTTCGCCGAATACGGCGCGCAGAACAAGATCCCGAGCCTGTGGATGTACGGCCAGAACGATTCGCTGTTCTCGCCGGAACTGGTGGCGCGCATGCACGACGCGTTCGAGCAGGCCGGCGGCCACGCCCAGCTCGTCGAATTCGCGCCGTTCAAGCGCGATTCGCACGGCATGCTGGCGAGCCGTGACGGCGAGAAGATCTGGCTCGCGGACACGATGAACTTCCTGCAGCAGGTCGGCATGCCCACGAAAATCGTGTACAAGGTGCCGGAACCGCCGCAGCCGCAGGCGACCAATTTCGCGGGCGTCGACGACATCGACGCCGTGCCCTTCCTCAGCGAGAACGGCCGCCGCGCCTACCGCGAATATCTGACCAAGATGACGCCGCGCGCGTTCGCCGTGTCGCCCAGCGGCGCCTGGTGCTGGGCGGAGGAAGGCGAAGACCCGGACGCACGCGCCCTCGCGACGTGCTCGGCCAAGAGCGACAAGCCGTGCCGCCTGTATTCCGTCGACGAGCACGTCGTGTGGAATCCGGACCTGGCCGAGAAGGCGGCCGTCACGGCGTCCAACACGCCGGTCCCGGCGCCTGGCAACGGCGCGGTGGGCAATGCGGCGGGGATGACGGCGGCGAACTGAGTACCGTCCTCGCAACGCACGAGCGGCCGCCGGACGGCCGCTTTTTTTCGTCCAGCACAATCACCGCAGGGTGGGCACGGAGTGCCCACCCTGCGTGCTTCATACGTCCGCAACTTTTGTTGCATTGCAACAGATTTGCAGCTCCGGTCGAGCCAGCGCAAACGTAGCGCCGCATATCAAACCGACAATGGGCTCGCCACGTCCAATGGAGGTCATATGTTGCGACTGACGAACACCTGCGCCTGCGCGCTGCTGGCGCTCACCGCGTTGCTGGGCGCCCCTGCCCGCGCGGCCAACAACGATCCCGTCGTGCTCGTGCATGGCGTCCTCGGCTTCGGCCCGCAGTCGCATCCGCTCGGCAGCTTCCTGTACTGGGGCGGCTACGGCGACATCGCGGCGCACCTGGCCGTCTACCACGGGCCGCACACCGTGTTCACGGCGCAGGTCGGTGCGATCGCGTCCAACTGGGACCGCGCCGCCGAGCTGTATGCCCAGATCAAGGGCGGCTGCGTCGACTACGGCGCCCATCACGTGGCGCGCTACGGCTATCCGGGCCAGCAGCAGAAGCCCGCCGGCAAGTGCTGGGCCGCCGACCCCACGCACAATCCGCAGGGCTACCCGCTCGCCTTCTACCCGCAATGGGACGCGGCCCACCCCATCCACATGATCGGCCACAGCCAGGGCGGCACGACGATCCGCGCGCTGATCCAGCTGCTGGAGCACGGTTCACCGGATGGCGACGAAGGCGGCGGCGCGCTCTACCAAGGCGGCAAGGTCGGCTGGGTGAAGAGCGTCGTCACGATCTCCGCCCCGCACGACGGCACCACGTTGCGCGATGCCGTGCTCGACGTCCTGCCGAATCTGCGCAGCCCCCTGCGCGACATCCTCGACAACGAGCTGGCCCATTGGGAACTGGCCCCGGACGGCGCACGCGAATTCAACCGCTGGGCCCTCACGTCGCCGTCGACCTATTATTTTTCGGTCGGCACCCTGGCCACGGAAGCGGGCGCCTGGTGCTGCAACGACACGGACCGCATCATCGCACCCGTGCAAAACACCGAGCTCCAATACCCGCGCGCCGACATGATCCCGTATTTCAAGCTGTTCGCCGGCGAGTGGATCGTCGGATCGCTGGCCCAGCCGGGCATGGGGTCGTACACGCAGAACGCACCGGGCCGCGTGCGCATCGACAGCAGGTGGTTTCCCAACGACGGCGTCGTCAACACGGTGAGCATGCGCGCACCGAGCGGGCACCCCGTGCGCGACTACGACGGCACGGCCGTGCGGGGGATGTGGAATTTCCTCGGCAATTACCGCGGCTACGACCACTTCGACGTGCTGAACTGGCCGAACCCGGGGCCGTCGGCCGACCCGATCTACGAGCGGATCAGCGATATCATCTTCGGCCTGCAGTGAGCGGCACCGCGTCAGATCGCCGACCTGAGCGTGCGCGCCAGGTCGGACAGGCGATACGGCTTGTTGACGAACGCGAACTCGTTGAGGTCGACGCCATGCCGTTGCTTCAGCGCCGGCAGCGGATAGCCGGACGCCAGCATGATCTTGGTGCCCGGATAGTGCTCGCGCGTGTAGCTGGCGAGCTCGATACCGTTCATCCCGTTCGGCATCACGACATCCGTGAACAGGATGTCGATGTCGCCCTGCTCCATCAATTCGATCGCTTCCTGGCCGCTGGACGCCGTCACGACGTCGTAGCCCATGCTCGTGAACAGCGACGCCGCGACGTCCATCAGGTCGGGCTCGTCCTCGACGATCAGCACGCGCTCCGTGTGCTCGGCGCGCGTCTCCTCGACGGAATGGATCGCGGCAGGCAGGTAGATCGCGATGGTCGTGCCTTCGTCCGGCCGGCTGTCGATGGCGACTTCGCCGCCCGACTGCTTGATGAAGCCGTAGACCTGCGACAGGCCGAGGCCCGTGCCCTTGCCCACTTCCTTCGTCGTGAAGAACGGCTCGAACGCGCGCGCGACGACGTCGGGCGGCATGCCCGTGCCCGTGTCGCTCACCGTCACGCGCACGTATTCGCCCGGCGCCAGGCCGGGGGGCTGCTGGCCGTCCGCCACGACGTTGCCGGTGGCGATCGTCAGGCGGCCGCCGTCGGGCATCGCATCGCGCGCGTTGACGACGAGGTTCAGCAGCGCCGACTCGAAACGGGCGCTGTCGATCACGGCGCTGTGGGCCTTGCGGTCGAGGTCGATCACGAAGTCGATCGAGGGATTGCCGGCACGGCGCAGCACGGTCTCGAAGCCGCGGATGATGCCGTTGACGTTGCGCGTCTCCGCCTGCAGCGGCTGCTGGCGCGCGAACGCGAGCAGTTGCTGCGTGAGGCGCGCACCGCGGTCGATCGCGCGGCGCATCGATTCGAGGGTGCGCACGTCGGTCTCGCCGCGCTGCAGGCCCAGCACTTCCAGGCCGCTGGACAGCACGGACAGCAGGTTGTTGAAGTCGTGCGCGACGCCGCCCGTGAGCTGGCCGATCGATTCCATCTTCTGCGCCTGGAACAGCGCGATATTGGCCCGTTCCAGCGCCTCGTCGGCCTTCTTCTTTTCCGTCAGGTCGCGCGTGATCTTGGCGAAGCCGAGCAAGGCGCCGTCGTCGTCGCGGATGGCGTCGAGGACGGCGTGCGCCCAGAAGCGCGAGCCGTCCTTGCGCACGCGCCAGCCCTCGGACTCGAAGCGGCCCGCCGACGCGGCCGTCTCCAGCGCGCGCTTCGGAAGGCCGGCGACCTGGTCTTCCGCCGTGTAGAAGCGCGAGAAATGGCTGCCGATGATCTCGGCCTGGCTGTAGCCCTTGATGCGCTCGGCGCCCGGGTTCCAGTTCGTGACGGTGCCTTCCGGCGACAGCATGAACAGCGCGTAGTCCGTCACGCCGTTCACGAGCAGGCGGAAGCGCTGTTCGCTCTCGCGCAACGCATCCTCGGCGCGCTTGCGTTCGGTGACGTCGCGCGTGACCTTCGCGAAGCCCAGCAGCACGCCTTCCTCGTTGTAGATCGGGTCGATGACCACGTGGGCCCAGAAACGCGACCCGTCCTTGCGCACACGCCAGCCCTCCGCTTCGTACTTGCCCTCCGCCAGCGCGATCGACAGCGCCCGCGCCGGCTTGCCCGCCTCGCGGTCCTCGGGGGTGTAGAAGCGCGAGAAGTGTTCGCCGAGGATCTCCTGCGCGACATAGCCCTTGAACCGGTTGGCGCCCGCGTTCCAGCTGCTGACGTGGCCTTCCGGATCGAGCATGTAGATGGCGTAGTCGCTGATCCCGGAGATCAGGTACTGGTAGCGCTTCTCGTCGGGCCAGCGTTGCGTAAGGGTCAGATCATTCATGTACTGCGGTTTTCATGGGCCTAAAGGGTATCGGAACCAGCCCATCATACACCGCAGCAAAAATGGCCGCGCGCGCTGCCATTTAACGAATTTCACATTGCCAATTTTCGCAAACCGGACCACCAAGAAACGTGCATCCTCGATGCATGTTCACGAAAAATCACCGGAATTGATGAGCAAGAACGCAACACCCGTTATATTGTCGCGCCGAAACGTGCGCGGAACCAGTCCGCCGTCGCGCCATCCGCCGGGAAGAACGACTCCAGCCGCAACTCGTGCACGGTCACGTCGTGCGGGGTGCCCAAGGTCGTGATCGTCGTGAACAGGTTCAGTTCGACGCCCTCGTGCGCGAGGGTGAGCGGCAGGAACGGCAGCGCGCGCCGCTCGAGGTTCGGCACGTGGTGGTCCGGGGCGAGGCCGCCCGCGATGCCGGGCAGCGCGGACAGCTCGGCCAGCAGCGCCGTCGCCTCGCTGCCCGGGCCGTCCGCCATGGCTTCGCGCTGGATCCACAGCAGGCTGTCGGCGCACACGGCCTGCCAGTTGACGAGGCGCGGCCGCAGGCCGGCCGGGTCGAGCATCAGGCGCAGCACGTTGATGGAACCGTCGCGCGGGATGACGGCGTCGGCGGGCATCCCCAGCAGCCACTTCATGAAGCCGGCGGCCGGCTCGTTGAAGCGCACGAGGTTCCACAGCCGGTCGACGACGAGCGCGGGGAACGGCGCCTGCTGGCGCAGCATGAAGTCGAGCGCCTGCATCACGCTCGACAGCTCCGGGTCGGACAGGTTGCGTTCCTGGTAGGCGGGCGCGAAGCCTGCCGCCAGCAGCATCGCGTTGCGCTGCCGCAGCGGGACGTCCAGCGCGATGCCCAGCTTCAGCACGAGGTCGCGGCTCGGCTGGGCGCGCCCGCTTTCCAAGAAGCTCAGGTGGCGCTGCGAGACGCTGGAGTCCACCGCCAGCCGCAGCTGGCTGTAGCCGCGCCGCGTGCGCCAGTAGCGCAGCGCCGAGCCGAAGTCGCTGAAGTAGCCCTCGCTGCGGGCCTCGGCCGCTTCCACGTGTCCGTCCTGCATCTCGCCTCCTTGATAGGAAAACATGAATCTACCCCGCGGCCCGGACGAACTCAAGCAGCTCGGCATTCACCCGCTCCACGTGCGTGAGGAACATGCCGTGCGCGGCATCTTCCAGCACGACGAGGCGGCAGTCCGGCACGAGGGCGGCCGTGCGGCGTGCCGTCAGCGCGAACGGCGCGGAGACGTCCAGCATCCCGGCGATCACGAGCACGGGCACGTCGAGCGCTTCCAGCTCCGCGCCCATGTCCGACGCCTGCACGGCGACGTGGCAGTCGTGCAGCGCCTGCAGCGAGCATTGCAGGGCCATCTGCGCGAGCCAGTCGCACATGCGCGGGCCGGCGCCGGGGACGAAGGGCTCGACGTTCTCCTCGATCCAGCGCGGGAAGTCGTGCAGCAGCTGCGTGGCGCGGAACTGTTCCAGCAGCGCCGGATCGATCCCTTCCGGATTCGTCGCCGACAGCGTGACGCCGGGCGTCATGGGCCCCAGCAGCGCCACCTGCCCCACCCGCGCGCTGCCGTGGCGCGTGAGGTAGCGGACGATCTCGTTGCAGCCCATCGAGTGCCCGACGAGCACGACGTCGCGCAGGTCCAGCGCTTCGATGACGGCCGCGATGTCGTCGGCGAGCGTGTCGAGGTCGTAGCCGCGGCCCGGGTCGGACGAGCGGCCGTGGCCGCGCCGGTCGAAGGCGATGCAGCGCAGATCCTGGCGTTGCAGCGCCATCATCTGGTAGCCCCACGAATCGGAGCACATCGACCAGCCGGACACGAACAGCACGGGGCGGCCGCGGCCCCAGTCGCGGTAGTACAGGTTGACGTCGCCGGCGATGATCGTGTTCGGTGCGCTCGTGTAGGCGCGGGCCGGACGGGAGGTGTGGGCATTGTGCATGATCGTCTCCTTTGCTTAGGCGGCATCGAGGAAACCGGTGACGCGGACCAGGCGGCCTTGCGCGTCGACGGTGGCGAAGTCGGTGCCGACGGCGAGCACGGCGTCCGGTGCGGCCTCGGCGGCCAGCGACCAGGAAAAGCGGACGACGTCGTTGTGGCCGGACGGCGTGCCATGCAGCGCGAACCGGCAGCCGGGGAACTGCTGCTGGGCGGCGCCGATCATCGCGTCGATGCCGTCCACGCCGCTGCCGCGCATGATCGGGTCGAGGTAGCTGGCATCCGGGGCGAACACTTGGACGACATGCGCGCGGCGGGCGGCCGGTTCGCGTTCGTTCCAGGCGGCGAGGTAGCGTTCGGCGATATGGGTGGCTTGGTTCATGATGGGCTCCTTGGTGGGTTGACGATGGAGCCAGTGTGCCCGCCGCCGCGCCGCGCGGCGATTACCTCCCAGGTAATGACGTCGTCGCGCGGGCGTCAAATTGCCCATTTCTGGAACGACAACATGGTCGTTCTCCGGCCCAATTCGCCGGATTCGCGCACAAACCGATGAGGTATCGCTGCAACATTGTTTTATGCATATTGCATAATAACATGCCGAGCATAATTGACGTTTGCCGTTTCATTGTAAAATGCCGGACTTGCAACCGACGTCCCCACCGCTGTTATCCATGACCCAGGCCGCTCCAGTTCCCGTCCTCGACCTGTCGACCTGCGACAAGGAACCGATCCGCACCCCCGGCAGCATCCAGCCCCACGGTTTCCTGCTCACCTTGGCGCCCGATCTGACCGTGCTGCAGGCCAGCGCGAACGTGGCGGCATGGTCCGGAACGGCGGCGGACGCAGCGATCGGGCGACCGCTGGCCGACGTGATCGGCACCGCGGCGGCGCAGCGCCTGGCGCCGGAACTCGCGGCGGACCGGGGCCCGCATCCCTACTACCTCGGCACCGTCGCCACGGCCAACGGCCGCCACTTCGACGTGCTCGCGCACCGCTGGGACGGCGTCACGATCGCCGAATTCGAAGCCGTGGACCGCGCGGAGCCGGCCGATTTCCGCAACCTGTATCCGCTGATCGGCGACTTCCTGCTGAAGGTGAACAGCGCGGGCAGCATCGAATCGCTGGCGCAGCTCGCGTGCCAGCACGTGCGCTCGGTCACGGGCTTCGGGCGCGTGCTCGTGTACCGCTTCGACGCCGACGGCCACGGCCACGTGATGGCGGAAGCGCGCGACGAACGCTATCACTCGTACCTGGGGCAGCACTTCCCGGCATCCGACATCCCGGTCCAGGCGCGCGAGCTGTACAAGCTGTCGCGCATCCGCCTGATCCAGGACGCGACGTACACGCCGGCGCCGCTCGTGCCGGCGCTGAACCCCGTGACCGGACGGCCGAACGACCTGTCGTTCGCCGCGCTGCGCAGCGTCTCGCCCGTGCACCTGCAGTACATGCGCAACATGAACACGCTGGCGTCGATGTCCGTGTCGCTGATGGTCAAGGGCCGGCTGTGGGGCCTGATCTCGTGCCACAACGAGGACGCGGCCCCGGTCGCGTTCGAGAAGCGCACGGCGTGCGAGCAACTGGGGCAGATCCTCGCGCTGTGCATCGAGTCGCGCGAGGACGCGGCCGAGCTGCAGTTCCGCCTCGAGGTGCGGCGCACGATGGTGTCGATGCTGGCCGGCCTCACGCAGGGCAGCGACTTCATCGAGAACCTTGCCAACGTGTTCCCCGACCTGCTGCGCTTCGCGCGCGCGGCCGGCGCGGCGATCGTCGTCGACGACCGGGTGCTCACGTACGGCGACACGCCGGAGCAGGACGACATCGTGGCCCTCGTCGACTGGCTCACCTTGCACGACCACGGGGACGTCTTCCACACCGATAAGCTGTCCGCGCTGTACCCGCCGGCGGAGCGGTTCGCGCGCAACGCCAGCGGCCTGCTGGCGATGCCGATCTCGCGCATCCACAAGCACTACCTGCTGTGGTTCCGGCCGGAGTGGGTGCACACGATCGAATGGGCCGGCAATCCGCACGCGAAGGAGCCGGCAGCCGGCGCGCCCACGCAGCTGTCGCCGCGCACGAGCTTCGCCGCGTGGCGCGAGACGATCCACGGCACGAGCCTGCCGTGGCACGGCGGCGAGATCGAGCTGGCGCTGGAATTCCGCACCGCGCTGCTGGGCATCGCGCTCGAACGCGCCGAGCAGATGGCCGAACTGGCCGAGGAACTGGGCCGCGCGAACAAGGAACTGGAGGCGTTCTCGTATTCCGTCTCGCACGACCTGCGCGCGCCGCTGCGCCACATCGTCGGCTTCGCCGACCTGCTGCTCGAATCGGCCGGCAGCGAGGACGCCCAGCAGCGCCAGCGCTTCCTCAAGAACATCAAGGAAGCGGCGCGCCTGGCCGGCAAGCTCGTCGACGACCTGCTGTCGTTCTCGCAGATGGGCCGCGCGTCGCTGCGCCCCACGACCGTGGACATGAACGACCTCGTGGCCTCCTGCATCGACAAGCTGGCGCTGGAAACGCGCGGCCGCAACATCGAGTGGGACATCGGCCCGCTGCCCACGATCTGGGCCGACCCGACCTTCGTACACCTGGCCGTGTTCAACCTGCTGTCGAACGCCGTCAAGTTCACGGGCCAGCGCGATCCGGCCGTAATCCGCGTCCACGCGGAAGACCATCCGCACGAGACCGTGTTCCACGTGGCCGACAACGGCGCCGGCTTCAACATGGAATACGTGCACAAGCTGTTCGGCGTGTTCCAGCGCCTGCACCGGATGGAAGACTTCGCGGGCACCGGCATCGGCCTCGCGAACGTGCGCCGCATCGTCGAGCGCCACGACGGGCGGGTCTGGGCCCGGTCCGTGCAAGGCGAGGGAGCGACGTTCTCGTTCGCGCTCCCAAAACAGAACCAATATTGACCGTCATTCGTAGATACTCATGCTCAAGCCCATCCTGCTGGTCGAAGACAACCCCAACGATCTCGAACTGACGCTGATCGCTTTGTCGAAAAGCCAGCTCGCCAACCAGGTCATCATCGTGCGCGATGGCGCCGAGGCGCTGGACTACCTGCACCGCCGCGGCGACTACGCGGCGCGCCCGGCCGGCAACCCGGCCGTCGTGCTGCTCGACCTGAAACTGCCGAAAGTGGATGGCCTCGAAGTGCTGCGTGAGATCCGCACCACCGAAGGCTTGAAGCCCCTGCCCGTCGTGATGCTCACCTCGTCGCGGGAAGAACAGGACCTGGTACGCAGCTACGAAATGGGCGTGAACGCCTACGTGGTCAAGCCCGTCGATTTCACGGAATTCGTGCGCGCGATCGCGGACCTGGGCATCTTCTGGGCCGTGCTGAACGAACCGCCGCCGGGGTCGCAGCGCTACATCAAGCCCAATAAATAATCGGCCGACGGCGCGGAATTCGCGTGGGCACGGGGTGCCCACCATGCGCAGACGCAGCGCGCCCTATCGCCGGATTTAGTGCGTAGCGCTGGCGGCCACCTCGGCACGCCGCCGCCGCAACAGGTGCCGGATGCGCGCACTGAGCGCGTCCGGGTGATACGGCTTCTGCAACAGGTTCACGGACGCCTCCAGCTTCCCCTCGTGCGCGAGCACGCCCTCCGCATAACCCGACGTGTACAGGATCTGCGCCTGCGGCAGCCGCGTCCGCACGACGTCGCCCAGCTGCAGGCTGCTCACGGGCCCCGGCATGATCACGTCCGTGAACACGAGGTCGATGTGCTGGCCGCCCTCGACGATCTCGACGGCGCGCGCGGCGTCTGGCGCTTCCAGCACGCGGTAGCCCAGCGCGGACAGGATGCCGCACGTCGTGCTGCGCACGTCTTCCTCGTCCTCGACGACGAGGATCGTCTCGATGCCGCCCAGCAGCGGCCCGGACGCGACGTGTTCCGCGCGCACGGCCTCGGCCTCGGTGCGCGGCAGGTAGATGCGCACGCTGGTGCCCTTGCCCGGCTCGCTCTTGAGGACGATCTCGCCGCCGGACTGCTTGACGAAGCCGTAGGCCATCGACAGCCCGAGCCCCGTCCCCTGCCCCGTCGGCTTGGTCGTGAAGAACGGTTCGAACGCGCGCTCCAGCACTTCCTGCGCCATGCCCTTGCCGGTGTCCGCGACTTCGATCAGCACGTAATGGCCGATCGGCACTTCGGTGGGCAACGGGCCGTCGGGTCCGACGTTGGCGGCGTGGATCGTCAGCGTGCCGCTGCCGGCCATCGCGTCGCGCGCATTGATGGCGAGGTTCAGCAGCACGTTGTTGAGCTGGCTCGGGTCGACGAGCGTGCTGCCGAGGCCTGCCGCGATCTCGGTCACGACGCGCGCGCGCGGGCCGAGCACGCGGCGCATCATGTCGTCCATCTCGCGCAGCAGGTGGCCGGGATTGATCACGACGGCCTGCAGCGGCTGGCGGCGCGCGAACGCAAGCAGGTGCGACGACAACTTGGCACCGCGCTCGACGCCAGCCAGCGCCATGTCGACGCGTGCCTTGCCCGCATCGTTCAAGTTGCCGACCAGTTTCAGCAATTGCAGGTTGCCGCCGATGATCTGCAGGACGTTGTTGAAATCGTGGGCGACGCCGCCCGTCAACTGGCCGATGGCCTCCATCTTCTGCGCCTGGTGCAGCGCCGACTGGCTGGCCGCGAGCTGTTCCTGGCTGTGGCGCAGCGACACGAACGCAGCGTCGCGCTGGCGCCGGGCGATGCACGCATCGCTGTGGTAGCGCACGCGCGCGACGAGCTCGCGCGGATCGGGCCATTTGACGAGGTAATCGTTCGCACCGACGGCGAACGCCTTCGCCTTGATTTCGGGATCTTCTTCGGACGACAGCAGGATGACGGGAATATGCTCCGTGTCCTTGTCGGCGCGCAGGCGGCGCGTGACCTCGAAGCCGTCGGCTTCCGGCATCCGCAAGTCGACGAGGATGACCGTCGCACCGATCTCCTTCGCCAGCGCGACCGCCATGCCGGGGTCGCGGGCATACCGCAGCCCATACGACGCGCACCCTTTCATGCCATGGGAAATGATGTCCTCGGCAAAGGGTTCGTCATCGATCAGCAGGATCGAGCAGGCGCTGGGGTCGTCTTGGTTCATTGCAAAACGGCAGGAAACGGCATGGAAGAGAGAACCAAAATTGCAAAATAGTAAGGGTTGATTTTACACCAACCATGGCGGGTGACGTTGCTCGATTGAAGCGTACGACGGTGGGACAATTCGATATCGCGGGCGGGCGCAAGCTCGATTGCCCTGAGTCTCGATGCCTATGAGCAACTGCTGATGCGGGCGGCGCACTACTTTGTTGGCTAATGCGTTTTCTGGACTTCCTCGACGGCAGGTTCGAATGCGTCGAGGTGCTGCAACACCGACGAATTTTTTGCATACTTTCTCTTGAGCTGCGCCAGTTTCTGATCAGTTCCCTTGCACAGCTTCCGTGTTTCGCGCCGCAGCTGTTGCGTGCGATGTTTATCGACTGGATCAGGTAGTTCGCCTCGCATGTGATCGCAACCCTCGCGTGTTTCGATGAAAGTCCGCACATCGTTTGGAAGCTGTTCATTTGCCAGGACTGGATGGAATGGCACCGACAAAGACAGACAAAGCACTATTGTTTTCATGGCTCACGCTCCGTTATCCGACCAGTGCGGATCGTCCCGGCCCGCACGGTTGTACTTGATGACGCCGTAAATTTCTCGTCGTGCCAATTTGAATCAGGGTTTACCACGCCCCATCCACCACAACATTGCGTCATCTCGATCCGACCAGGTGCGGTCGCGTGTCCTTGCGCAGGCGCCAATACACGGAATATCGTTGATGGTGCAGGTCGAATAACGGCCGCACGACGATGCCGCTTGCCGGACCGGCGTCCTTGATCTGGAACGCGGACGGATCGCCGGCGAGTGGAACGAGCCAATCGGCGGGATCGCCGGACGTGCTGACGATATCGGGCACCGCCACTGGCGCGATCTTCAAATAGGCATCCTTGTCGCCCACGTCGCTGGCATGCATATTGGCCTTGCCGAGTTCTCCGGCCAGCAGCACGGGGCCGTGGAATATCGAGATCATCGAGGCATCGTCCATCGCTTGCTCGAGGCGCAGCCCCGCGGGAAGCGTCAGGTCGATCACGTCGCCGGCTTTCCATTGCCGCCGCAACGCGAGATAACTTGCCGGCTTGGCGTCAACGCGCTGCGGCTTGCCGTTGATGCTGACTGTCACCGGCTTGGCCACCCACGCGGGAATGCGCAGGTGGAGCGTGACGGCGTGGGCGCCAGGCTTCACCACCGTCATGTGCACCGGCTCCCCCCGCGTGATGTCGCCTTGCTGCCGCAATACCATCCCACGTTCCCGCCAGCTGAGCTCGGATGGGATGTACAGGTTCACCCACAGCGCACCATCGTTGTGAAAGTAAATGCCTTCGTTGTAGCGTGCGGTGTTTTCGAGACCGGTGCCCGAACAGCAAAAGGTGCCGCGAAGATAGGTGCGGAAATCCCCATGGAACGGCGTGAAGTAGGTCACGGCACCCGTGTCGGGCGCCACCGACGCGAGCACGTGGTTGTACAACGCGCGCTCGTAGTAGTCGGCGAGTTCCGCACGGCGGTTGCGCTCGAACAGCCTCGCGGTCAGCTTCAGCATATTGTGCGTGTTACACGTTTCGGCGGTGGTCGGGGGCAACGCCTTCTGACTATCGATGGACGGGCCGGCCTCCACACCGGGTTTGTCGAACCATTCGTTGAACGAGTTGCCGCCGTTGGCGAACGAATGCCGGTGCGCGACCAGTCGCCAGAAATTCTCGGACGCTTTCAATTCGACCGGGTCGCCGTCGACGTTCGCCGAGTTGGCAAGGCCCACTGCCGGCGCGATGTGCGTATTGGCGTGCAAGCCGCCCAGCCTATCCTCGCCCTCGGCAAGCGGACCGACGAACCAGGCGCGATGGAACATGCGGGCAAATTCGAGGTGGCGCGGATCGTTGCTGATTTTAAAAAGTTCCGTGAGCGCGTCACTCATCGCGCCAAACTCGTTTTGTGGATTGCGGCTGCCGTCCGTCCGGAACATCTTGTCGATCTGCGCGGCATCCAGCGCCGCGAGCCGTTTCCCAAAATAGTCGGCCATCCTCGTGACGACGTCCAGTGCCTGCTTGTTGCCGACATAGGTATAGGCGTCGACGAGGCCCGACATGATCTTCTGGATCGTGTAATAAGGCACGCCGATGCCCTGGGCATCGGCTCCGGGCTTGCCCTCGAGCTGGTCGAACGCGGCCGTGGGAAAGGCGGCCAGGTAGCCGTCCAGATTCAGCGCCCGCTGGCATGCGGCGAGCTCACCCACGAGATAGTTCACCCGGTCGCGGAACAGGAGGCTTCCCGTCGCCGCCGCCATGCGCGATGCGCCCGACAAATAATGCCCGGTCATGTGCCCACGGATAAATTCACTGTCCCAGCCGTCGTACCCCTTGTCGACACCTTCTTTTTGGGGAAGCTTGGCGACAGCGCGGTAGTGGTAAAGCAGTTTGTCGGGATCGTAAGCCGCGAGCACCCCATTTCGATGCAGTTCCTGCCGTGCGTAAAACGGACTGCCCGGCAGCAGGCGCACCTGATTTGCCAGGAAGGCGCGGGCCGCATCGACCGGTGCGGCGCCCGACACCGGGGGCACCGGTTGACCAAGGTCGTGGGCGGCACAATGCGCCGGCAGCGCCGCCAGGGTCGCTTTGAGCATCGAACGCCGGGTAAACGACATGGGACAGCCTTTCGTCGAATGGGATAGCAGAAGCCGAATATGGGCCGCCTCCCCATGGCGAGTCAAGAATGAAAATGAAGAAATCGGAGACAAAAATGGAGGGCGTCAGCGGCTCTTCTTTTTATTCGAGGTAAAAGTCCGCGCATAAAACCCGGGCGGCTTCGTCGCCACCCAGTCGATGAACGCGCGAATATCGGCATCGTCCCGCAGCGCGTCCCACGTGTGATACGCGCGCAGCAATTCGCGTTCGGAAAAGGTCGCGTGGATCTTGCGATGGCAGATCTTGTGGATGGGGAATTGCTCCCTGCCCTTCATCGACTTCGGGACGAGGTGATGGCGGTCGATGTTGACCGTGCCGAGCGGCCGGCCGCACAGCGGGCACGGACCGTCGGCCGCGGGCGGCGGGTCGGGAGGAACGGGAAGAACGGGACGGCGCGCCATGGGCTCCATATCGAGGCGGGCGCCGCCGTTTAAAGTGCCTCTCAGCCGCGCACGCGCGCCGCGATGGCATCGCCGACTTCGACCGTCGTCGCCGTGCCGCCCAGGTCCCCCGTGCGCGGGCCCGTGCGCAGCACCTCCTCGATGGCCGCGACAATGGCGTCGTGCGCCTCGCCGCAGCGCGGGTCCGGGTTCGGACCGGCCGCGAGGAACGCGAGCATCATCGCGCCCGACCAGATCATCGCGATGGGGTTGGCGATGCCCTGGCCGGCGATGTCCGGCGCGGACCCGTGCACGGGCTCGAACAGCGACGGGAACGTGCGGTCCGGGTTCAGGTTGCCCGACGGCGCCAGGCCGATCGTGCCCGTGCACGCGGGGCCGAGGTCGGACAGGATGTCGCCGAACAGGTTCGACGCCACGACGACGTCGAAGCGGTCCGGCTGCAGCACGAAGCGCGCCGTCAGGATGTCGATGTGCTGCTTGTCGACGGTGACTTGCGGATAGTCGGCGTGGATCGCGTCCGCGCGGCCGTCCCACCACGGCATGCTGATGGCGATGCCGTTCGATTTCGTCGCGACCGTCAGGTGACGGCGCCGGCGCGCGTTGGCCAGCTCGAACGCGTAGCGCAGCACGCGGTCGGTGCCGTGGCGCGTGAACACGGATTCCTGGATCACCATTTCGCGCTCGGTGCCGGGGAACATCACGCCGCCCAGGTTCGTGTACTCGCCTTCCGTGTTTTCGCGCACGACGAAGAAGTCGATGTCACCCGGCTTGCGGCCGGCCAGCGGGCATGGCACGCCTTCGAACAGCCGGACGGGACGGAGGTTGATGTACTGGTCGAATTCGCGCCGGAACTTGAGCAGCGAGCCCCACAGCGACACGTGGTCCGGCACGAGCGCGGGCCAGCCGACGGCGCCGAAATAGATCGCGTCCATCCCGGACAATTGCTCCTTCCAGTCCGGCGGCATCATCTCGCCGTGCTGCATGTACCAGTCGCAACTGGCCCATGGAAAATGCGCGAAGTCGAGATGCAGGTTGAAGCGCTCGGCCGCCGCGGCCAATACCTTCAGGCCTTCCGGCAGCACTTCCTTGCCGATGCCGTCGCCGGCGATGGCGGCGATCTTGAAACGTCGTGTCATTTGTTGTCCTTGTAATGTATCCGGCTCACACGGCCGGCGCCGCGACGACGAGGCGCGAGAAGCTCGCGACGCTGGCCGCGGCCGAGAACGCGGCCGCGATGCCGAGCGCGAGCCATGGTCCGCGCACATGGGAAATAGTAAGACAGAACGCGACAAGCGCGGCGCCCGTCGCCTGCCCCGTCAGGCGCGCGGTCGCGACCATGCCGCTGGCGCTGCCGCCGCGCGAGGCCGGCGCGCTGCCCATGATCGCTTTCACATTGGGTGCCTGGAAGAAGCCGAAGCCGATGCCGCACACGGCCATCCGCCAGCCGATGGCGAGGGCCGACGGGTCGGCCGGCAAGGTCATCATCGCGACGAGGCCCGCGGCGAGGATCACGAGGCCGATACCGCCCAGCAGGCCCGGCGAATACCGGTCGGACAGGCGCCCGGCGATGGGTGCCATCACGCCGACGAGCACGGGCCACGGCGTCATCAGGAAGCCTGTTTCGACGGGCGAGCGGCCCAGCGTCGTCTCGAAGTAGAACGGCAGCGCGACGAATGCCAGCGCCTGCGCGGCGAACGTGCAGATCGCGGTGATGGTCGACAGTGCAAACAATGGCCGCCGGAACAGATCGACCGGCAACAGCGGCGCCGGATGGCCCCGTTCGCGCCGCAGCAGCAGGCCGAAGAACACGAGCGCAACCAGCGCTTCGGGCAGCAGGGTCGCGACGGGCACGCGGTGCGCCGCGTCGCCCAGCGCCAGCACGGCCATCGCGAACGCGATAACGTTGAAGACGCCGGCGACGACGTCGACCTTGTGGCTGGCGCGGCGCGTGTCCGGCAAGACCTTGCGCGCCATGAAAAATGCGACGATGCCCGGCACCACGTTAATGCCGAACAGCCATTGCCACGATGACGCCGCGAGGATGATCGACGCGAGGCTCGGCCCCAGCGCGAACCCGACGGCGACGACGAGTGCGTTATTGCCGAAGCCGCGCCCCTGCAGCGCGGCCGGGTACGTTGCGCGCAGCAGCGCCGTGTTGACGCCCATGATGGCGGCGGCGCCGAGCCCTTGGAACAGCCGTCCGATGATCAGCAGCGGCAGCGACCACGCGAGCGCGCACGCGAGCGACGCCAGCGTGAACAACGCCATGCCGGCCACGTAGATGCGGCGGTAGCCGATGGTCTCGCCCAGCGCCGCGATCGGCAGCAACGTGGCGACCATCGCCAGTTGATAAGCATTCACGATCCACACGGAGTCGGCCGGCGAGGCGTGCAATTGCTGCGCCATCGCGGGCAGCGCCGTGTTGGCGATGGCGGTGTCGAGTGCCGACATGCCGACGCCCAGCGAGAGGGCGAGAATGGCCCAGATGCGGGGTCCGGGCGGGAGTCCGTCGTGTTCGAGAGGTGTTGTATTGACTGTTGCTTGCATGCTCGATCCTGACGGCAAAGGATCGATTGTAGGCCCGTTGGACGAAGCGTGCAGCGGGCCGCCGTTTTTCATACGGCCCGTACTGACAGGCGAAACGGCTCAGCACGCGCTCCGCTTCACCCGCTCGACCTCGAGCCCGAACAGCGGCCGCAGCCGCGTACCGAGAACGTTGCCGGCGAACGCGGCGACGAGCCACAGCCAGCCGTGCAGGCTGCCCGACACGATGCCGCTGAAGTACGCGCCGATATTGCAGCCGTACGCGAGGCGCGCGCCATAGCCGAGCAGCAGTCCGCCCACGACGGCCGCGACGAGCGAACGCAGCGGCACGCGCCACTGCGGCGCGTAGCGGCCCGCGAGCGCGGCCGCCAGCATCGCGCCGAGCACGATGCCGATGTCCATCACGGAGGTCACGTCGTGCGACACGGGCGCGGCCAGCGCGGCGGCGTTCGCCTTCGTCGACCAGTACGTCCAGCTCGCCGTATCGATGCCGACGAGCTGCGCGGCCTTCGCGCCCCACAACGCGAATGCCGAGGTCACGCCCCACGGCCGGCCCGACAACGCGAGCGTCGCGAAGTTCAGCACGACGAGCGCGACGGCGCCCGCCACCAGCGGCCACGGGCCGTGCAGCCACGGCGACGCCTGCGCGGGCCGCAGCATGGGCGCGACGAGCCGTCCATGGCGGCGCTTCTCGACGACAACCGTGACGGCGGCGATCAGCGCGAACACGGCCCAGTTCAGCAGCAGCGCGGGCGCGAGGCCCAGCGTCTTCACGAGCGAGATGGGTTGCAGATGCGGCAGTGCCGTCCAGAACGGCATGTGCGCCGTGGCGATGACGGAGCCGGCGATGAACGCGGCCAGGGTCACGATCATGCGCGTGCTGCCGCCGCCCACCGTGTACAAGGTGCCGGACGCACACCCGCCGCCCAGCTGCATGCCGATGCCGAACAGGAACGCGCCGACGACGACGGACGTGCCCGCGGGCGACACGAGGCCCGTGACGGGATTGCCGAACAAGGCGCCGGCGGACAATGCGGGGAAGAACAGGGCGACGCCGACGGCGAGCATGATCATCTGCGCGCGCAGGCCGGCGCCGCGGCCGTCCGCGATGAACACACGCCACGCGGACGTGAAGCCGAACGCGGCGTGGTACGGCACGAGGCCCAGCAGCGCGCCGACGACGAACAGCGCGGCATGTTTCGTATCGACGGTCTGCGCCAGGTACCAGGCGCCGAGGACGATGAGCAGCAGCGACACGCCGAGCGGTTTCGGATTGACGTCGATGCCGCCACGCAGTGACGGAGAAGCAGAAATAGACATTTGGAAACGAGCGATGGATGACGTAAGTCGTTATTTTCGCTCGTTTTTTTGTTTGCTGCTGGCGACGGCCCGGATTGGCCGCGACTGCGTCAGGGCGCGCAGAGGAACGGCTTCGGCGCCGCGACGACGACCGTGTCCGCGAGGGCCAGGTCGTCCGGCACGGCCGGCAGCGCCTGGCGGATCGCGGATTTTTCACCGTCGAGATTACCGCCGCGCGTGACGCGCCCATCCTTGCCGTAGACGAAATCGCCCAGGTAGACGGCACGCCCCGCCGGGGCGCGGAACGCGACGGGTTCGCCGTTCGGCTGCGCCCCGTTCATCGGACTGTACACATAGCTGCCGGGCGCGACGTCGAACGCGAAATAGCGGATGCCGATGGCCGTGGCCGGCACGACCGCGTCGACCCGGTTGAAGCGGAAGCAATTGCCCGTGATGGCCTGCTTCTCGATGCTGTACTCGGTCAGTTGTACTGCGAAGTTGGGGTAAGCCCACGGGCCGTCGACGCCGACGCCGTAGACGATCACGGCACGGCCCGCATGAGGCGCGCCACCGGTTGCCAGCGGCACCGTCGAGTTCATGGTGCAACCGCTCGTCAGCAGGGCTGCCAGCGCCAGCGCGCCCGATCGTCTTCCGGACATCGTCATCTCCCCGTCGCGAATTGCATAGCAAAAAGGCCGTGTACTGCAGAACAATACACGGCCTTTCGAATTCTGGCTCCCCGACCTGGACTCGAACCAGGGACCTGCGGATTAACAGTCCGTCGCTCTACCGACTGAGCTATCAGGGAATGGAGGCCGCATTATAGCGGCTCAACCTTGCGGCATCAAGAGCGCGTGTTGCGACGCCGTATGGAAGTCGCGCCACGCACGGTTGATGTCGCTGTCCCGGCTTGCCGCGACGAGGCCGCAGTACGGGTACAACGTGTCGACCGCGTGCCGCGCCGCCGCGACCCATTCCTGCGCGAGCGCCTGCATCTGGGCGGCCTCTTCGTCGCCGACGGCGCCGCCCGCCGCCACGTCGGCCCAGCACGCATCCAGCAGCGCATAGAAACGGCCGCGCACGTCGTCCAGGCGGTCGCGGGCGCCGTCCAGCGCGGCGCGCACGGCCGGCACCTCGATCAGCGGTTCGTTGTGCGCGCCAAAGCGGTTGCGGCGGCGCGCGATGCAAGCGGCCGCCAGGTCGACGAAATGGGCCGCCATCCCAGCGACGTTGGCGGCCAACGTGACGAACGCGAACGGCAGAAATGGAAAGCGGTACAGCGGGCCTTGCGCGCGCGCGCAAGCCGGGTCGATGACGAAGCCGTGGTCCGCGTGAACCCACGCGCCGCGGACGCGGTAGGCGTGCGACGCCGTCGCGGCGAGGCCGATGCTGCGCCAGCGGGGCACGATCTCGACGATGGCTTTCGGCACGACGAACGCCAGCATGCGCGGCTGTCCGTCCGCGTCGCACAGCGGCCGGCCGTTCTCGCGCAGCCAGGCGTTGAACGTGAAGTGCGTGGCCATCGGCGCGCCGCTCGCGTAGTCCCACTCGCCGCCGATGCGCCAACCGTCGCCCTCGCGGTCCGCGTGGCCGGTCGGGGCGCCGCTGCCCGCGAGGCCGGCGCGCGGCGTCGCGAGGATCGCGCGCGCCAGGTGCGGCGGCAGGAAGCCCGCGAACCAGCCGGCGCCGGCGCACAAGGTCACCGTCCAGCCGACGCTGCCGTCGACCCGCGCGATCGCCTCTTCCAGCCGCACGACGTCCGGCAGCGGGCGCTCTTCCCCGCCGACGGCGCGCGGCGCCAGCATGCGCAGCCAGCCGCGGTGGTGAATCAGCGCCTGCTGCGCCGGGTGCAGCCAGCCCTCCGCGTCGGCGGCGGCCGCGTGGCGGGCGATGCGCGCGGCGTCGCGCGGCGCGAGCGGGGATGCGTCAGTCATGCGATGCACTCAGGTGGCGCACGATCGCGTCCCGCAGCGCGAACAGGTGCCGGTTGCCGTCGAACTCCGCGTGCGGACCGTTCCCCGTATGGACGATCACGACCCGCGCCACGGGATCGATGAAAATGTTCTGGCCGTTGACACCCCAGAACATCGACCGTCCGCCGGCCGCTTGCGGTATCCAGATCTGGAGTCCGTAGAACGGCGGGTGCGACGGTTGCGGTTTGTCGCGCCGCAGCTCCGTCATCTTCGCAATCCAGTCGGCGGGCACGATCTGTTTGCCATCCACGCGGCCCTGGTTCATGACGAGATAGCCCAGCCGCGCATAGTCGTGCAGCGTTGCGGCGAATTGTCCCTGCACGCCCTCTTCGTCGTGATAGTTCTTGATCCAATATCCGCTGGCTCCGGCGCCCATCGGCATCCAGAGATTCTCCTGGAGATAAGCGGTCAGGTTGTTCGTGTTCAAGCGCTTGGCGAGGATCAGGCCCAGCAACGCGGTTTGCGCGCCGTTGTACGCGAACGCCGTACCGGGCGCCGCGGCGCGTTCCTTCTTGGCTTTCAGGTAGTCGTGCACATTCTGCCGCGGGGCGATGATCGGATTGATCGCCTGGTTGTCCGCGTCGGCGCCCGGCTCGAACGAGTTGACCATCGCGACGCCCGACGCCATGCGCAACAGGTCTTCGATCGTCACATCGGCAAACGCACTGTCCTTGAAATCGGGCAGCACCGCCGCGACACGTTCGTCGAGAGCCAGCTTGCCGTCCCTGACGGCGATTCCCATCAACAGCGCGAGTATCGATTTCGACATCGAGGCGGACAGCAGACTGTCGCTCGGCTTGCGGCCCTGGAAATAACGCTCGAAAACGATCCGGTCGTCCTTCAGGACAAGAAATCCCGTGGTGCAGAATGTCGTTAGATATTGCTCGAGCGTGTAAGTGGTCGGATCGTCGCGCAGCTTGTACGTCACGTCGCCCAATGCCGGGCCCGGCTTCAGCGGGAACGGCGCTGGAGCGGCGCTGGCCGTGTTGTGCGGATAGCGGTTCTGCGGATTGAAGAAATAGTCGGCACAGTCGCTGCGCGCCAACGCCGGCGCATGCCAGAACAGGCCGGCGACAATGGCCAGCGTGCCCATGAGGGTGGTCAGGATTTGATTCATCGGCATCCCCAAACGAAAAAGGCCTTGCGATCGCTCGCAAGGCCTTGCATTCTGGCTCCCCGACCTGGACTCGAACCAGGGACCTGCGGATTAACAGTCCGTCGCTCTACCGACTGAGCTATCAGGGAATTGAGGCAATATTATAGCAGGAAATCCGGGATTGCCAAATGCCGGCCTCGCGTGCGCCGGGCGGCGCGGTTTGTTATAGTCGCCACTCTTTGCGACCCAACCTTATTTCCTCATGACCACTGCACGCACCCTCGGCACGCCCCTCTCCCCTTCCGCAACGAAAGTCATGCTGCTCGGCTCCGGCGAGCTCGGCAAGGAAGTCATCATCTCGTTGCAACGCCTCGGTGTCGAAGTGATCGCCGTCGACCGCTATCCGAACGCGCCCGGCCACCAGGTCGCACACCGCGCGCACGTGATCGACATGACGGACGGCGACGCGCTGGCCGCGCTGATCGAGCGCGAGCGGCCGGACCTCGTCGTGCCCGAGATCGAGGCGATCGCCACCGCCAGGCTGGCCGAGCTGGAAGCGGCAGGCACCATCACCTGCATCCCGACCGCGCGCGCCGCGCAGCTGACGATGAACCGCGAAGGCATCCGCCGCCTCGCCGCCGAGGAGCTGGGCCTGGCCACGTCGCCGTACCGTTTCGCGTCGAGCCTCGACGAGCTGAAGGCCGCGTGCGCCGAGATCGGTTTTCCGAACGTCGTGAAGCCCGTGATGTCGTCGTCGGGCAAGGGTCAATCGAAGCTGGACAGCGCCGCGGACGTCGAGAACGCGTGGCACTACGCCGCGTCCGGCGGGCGCGTGGATGCGGGCCGCGTCATCGTCGAAGGATTCATCGACTTCGACTACGAGATCACCTTGCTGACCGTGCGCGCCGTCGGCGCCGACGGCAACGTCGAGACGCGCTTCTGCGAACCGATCGGCCACAAGCAGGTGCATGGCGACTACGTCGAATCGTGGCAGCCGCAACCGATGGCCCCGGTCGCGCTGCAGCGCGCGCAGGAGATCGCCGAGAAGGTCACGGCGAACCTGGGCGGCCAGGGCGTGTTCGGCGTCGAGCTGTTCGTCAAGGGCGACATGGTGTGGTTCTCGGAAGTGAGCCCGCGCCCGCACGACACGGGCATGGTCACGATGGCCACGCAAGTGCAAAGCGAATTCGAACTGCACGCGAAAGCGATCCTCGGCCTGCCCGTGAACACGGCGCTGCGCGCGCCGGGCGCGTCCGCCGTGATCTACGGCCAGCTGGAGGAAGCGGGCATCGCGTTCGAAGGCGTCGCGGACGCGCTGCGCGGGCCGGGCAGCGACATCCGCCTGTTCGGCAAGCCGGAGTCGTTCGCGCGCCGCCGCATGGGCGTGGCGCTGGCGACGGCGGATGACGTCGACACGGCGCGTGCGCGCGCGCTGGAGGCAGCCTCGAAAGTGAAGCCGGTCGTGGGCCGCTGACGTGATGGCGGGCATTTGGGGCCGGGGGCCCCAAATGAAACGTGCCCACCAAACGCATGGAGGTTTGCGAACGATAGAGGCCTACGGCGCCGTCCAGTCGATCGCATCGACGTAGACGGTCCCGGTCCACGCGCCGCTGGTCGTGAATCTCAGGCCGAGCCGATTGAGCGGCGTGATGGCGGCCGGCGGCACCGTGAGCGTCACCGTGGTCCACGCGCCGGCCGTGAAGCTGCCGGTCGGATTCGAGCTCCAGCCCCAGTTGTAGTCCGTCGCGTACGGCTCGATCGTCGTGATCGCGCTGCCGGCCGGCACCCACACGTGGAACGTCACCGTTGCGCCGGGAGGTACGACGATGTAGCTGGCATCCACCGACGACGTCCCGCCCGACGTGCCGCCGAAATTCACCGCCATCGACTGCTTGCCCGCATAGTGCTGGGCGGTGGACGTGGCGACCCCGCTGATCTGCGCGCCGCTCGGCGTCCATGCACGGGTGTCGGTCTCGAACGAGAACTGCGCCGGATCGGGGTTCGTGCCGGGCGTGGCCGCATGCGCCTCGGTCGAGAAGCCGGATGCGCCCGAACCGTTGACGGCGACGACCCGGTAGTAATACGTGGTGCCGTCGTTCAGGCCGGTATCCGTGTACGACGTGCCGGTGATGCCGGTGACGGACGCCGCGGCGGGCTCGGAGCCCGACTTCGTCGTGCGGTAGAGGCTGTAGCTGGTGGCACCGGCGACGGCATTCCACGACAGCGACACCTTGCCCGTGGCGCCCGTCGCGGCGAGCCCCGTCACCGCATACGGCGCGCCGTTCGGCGGCGGCGGTGCGGCGCCGCCGGTCAGGACGTTGACGACGTCCGGGCTCGTGATGGTGCCGGCGCTGTCATACGTAAATGGCGCGTTCGGCGTGCTCCAGTAGAATGGGCTCAGGCCGTGGGCGCGGGCGGAATCGCCCACGAACTTGTTCCAGTAGAGCGCGGATGCGCTGTTCCACGTCTTCGCATCGCCCGTCAGGCCCGGCGTCGACGCGGCCTGGAATTCGCCGATCAGCACGGGGATGCCCTTGTCGACGAACTGTTCCTTCAACTGCTGGAATCCCCAGTCGATGTCGCCCTCCTCGCCGAACGTGGCGTTGCGGGTCGGGTCGGCCGGGTTGTGGTAGGCAGTGCCCCAGTAATAGATGGCCTTGCCCCACGATTGGTCGTCGTGGATGATCGTGAACAGCGACGGCGTGTAGTTGTGGAACTCGAGCATCACGCGGTGCGTCGTCGAATCGGTCGGCATCGCGGTGATCCACGACGCGTCGCCCTGGATCGGCAGGATGAGCCAGCGGTTGGCGTTCTTGCCGCCGGCGGCACGGACCGTGTCGACGAAGCTCTGGTAATACGCGAACAGCGTCTTCATCTTCGTGGGCGTCTTGATGTCCGGCTCGTTCGCGGCCGCGAACAGCAGATGGTTGTCGTAGCCGGCGAACGCGGTGGCGATCTGCGACCAGACATCGCGGTACTTGGCGTCGAGGGCCGGGTCGACCGTGTCGCCGATATTGCTGTCGAACCAGCCATTGTCCCAGTGGACGTTGATCATGACATACATGCCGGCGGCGATACTCGAGTCCACGGCCTGCTTGACCTTGGCCATGTACGCGGGATCGATCTTTCCGGTGACCTTGTCGGCATTCGACACCCAGGCGCAAGGGATACGCACGGCGTTGAATCCGGCCGCCGCGGCGCTCGTGAACACGGCCGCGGTCGGCACGGAATAGCCCCAGACGGCTTCCAGCGAATTGCCGAGGTTGAAGCCATATGTGGGCATCGGCAGCGGCACGTCGTCGCCGGCGGGGGTCGCGGCCTGCACGGCGACCGAACTGCTGGACAGCGTCGTGCCACCCGGCTTGTCGAGGACCGTGACGGCCCGGGTGCCAGCCACGCCCACCGGCGTGCACTTGAAGTGCACTTCGGTGGTGCTGGTGGAGACCGTGTTCATGTCGGCGCAGCCGGGCACGGCCAGCGTCACGCCGGCAGGCAGGTTGCTGCCCGTGACCTGGAAATAGGCCTGCTGGTTCAGACGCGGACTGGCTGCCGTCGCGAAATCGGCACCGGTCGCGTTCACGGCGCTGACGCTGGTTACCGCCGGCGGGCTCGGCGTTCCCGTTCCGGCGGAGCCACCCGTGCCGGTCGTGCCACCCGTGCTGCTCGTGCCCGCCGAGGCCCCACCGCCACCACCACCACATCCTGCCAGCGCCGTGGCAACGGCAACCACGAGGCACATCATTCTCTTGTTCATCTCCATCACTCCACCAGTTTCAACGGACCAAAGAACACATCATTGGCAATCGTGCGGATGAGTTCAATTCCGTTTTTCGACAAGTGGCCTCGAAAATCCCGCGACGTGGAACGTGGCCGGCCTGGCCGGCAAGGACGCCGGCCGCCAAAACGAAAAAAGGGCATCGATTTCTCGATGTCCTTTCTTGAATTCTGGCTCCCCGACCTGGACTCGAACCAGGGACCTGCGGATTAACAGTCCGTCGCTCTACCGACTGAGCTATCAGGGAATAGGTGTTGCTATTATAGCGTCCGGCAGCGCGCTTGCACAGGCAAGGTTGCCAATTGTGCACGCACTACCGAGGCTTTGAATCTTGGCTCCCCGACCTGGACTCGAACCAGGGACCTGCGGATTAACAGTCCGTCGCTCTACCGACTGAGCTATCAGGGAAAAGATCTTTCGCTACGACAGATGCCGCAGCGAAAGAAGCAAGAGTTTAGAGAACTTTTGCGATCGCGTCAACGACGGTATCGATGTTCTTCGAGTTCAGCGCGGCCACGCAGATGCGGCCCGTGTCCACGGCGTAGATCGATTCTGCACGCAGCTTCTCGACTTGCTGCTTCGTCAGGCCCGAGTACGAGAACATGCCGACCTGCTGGCGCACGAACGCAAAGTCCGAACCCGGTGCCTTGGCGGCCAGCTTCTTCACCAGTTCTTCGCGCATCTGCTTGATGCGGACGCGCATGCCGGCCAGCTCGTCTTCCCACAGCTGACGCAGTTCCGGCGTCGACAGGACGGTCGCGACGACCTTGCCGCCGTGCGTCGGCGGGTTCGAGTAGTTGGTGCGGACGATGCGCTTCAGCTGCGACAGCAGGCGAGCGGCCTCTTCCGCCGTCGCGGCGACGACGGACAGCGCGCCCACGCGCTCGCCGTACAGCGAGAACGACTTCGAGAACGAGTTCGACACGAGCAGCGGGCCGGCGGTGTTGGTGAAGCGGCGCACGACGGCGCCGTCTTCCGCGATGCCGTCGCCGAAGCCCTGGTAGGCCATGTCGAGGAACGGGATCAGGTTGTTGGCGCGCACGACGTCGATCACCTGGCCCCACTGGTCGGCGTTCAGTTCGGCGCCGGTCGGGTTGTGGCAGCAGGCGTGCAACACGACGATCGAACCTTCCGGCATCGCTTTCAAGGCGGCCAGCATCGCGTCGAAGTTGACGCCGTGCGTGGCTGCGTCGTAGTAGGCGTAGTTGTTGACGGTGAAACCGGCGCTTTCGAACAGCGCGCGGTGGTTTTCCCAGCTCGGATCGCTGATGTAGACTTGCGAATCCGGCGAGAAGCGCTTCAGGAAGTCGGCGCCGATCTTCAGCGCGCCGGTGCCGCCCAGGGCTTGCACCGTGACGGCACGTTTCTCTTGAATTACGGCGCTGTCGGCACCAAATACGAGTTCTTGCACAGCCTTGTCGTACGCGCCCAGGCCTTCGATCGGCAGATAGGTACGCGGCGTCGGCTGTTCCATCAGCTTCGCTTCCGCTTTCTGAACGCATTGCAGCAGCGGCACTTTCCCGTTGTCATCATAGTAGACGCCCACGCCCAGATTGATCTTGGCGGGGTTGGTATCTGCGTTGAAGGCCTCGGTGATGCCGAGGATCGGATCGCGGGGAGCCATAGCGATGGCGCTGAAGATGCTGGCAGAAGCTGGGGAATTCATCGTGATAAACTTGGTTTGTCGGCTGGGTTCGCAGCGGTTGTATAGATAGGCGGTCTGGACCGTGCCAGATCGCAAGCGGATTCTCATTCTAGCAAAGGTCTGATCCAATGGCAGATTTATCGGTTGCAAATTCACCAGCACCCACCGTCATCACGTACCCGAATTCACCATTCAAGCTGCACCAGCCCTTCCCACCGGCCGGCGACCAGCCAACGGCGATCGAAGGGCTGATCGACGGTATCGAAGACGGCCTGATGTACCAGACGCTGCTCGGCGTGACCGGTTCCGGCAAGACATACACGATGGCCAACGTCATCGCGCGCGCGGGCCGGCCCGCCATCGTGTTCGCTCCGAACAAGACGCTCGCGGCCCAGCTGTACGCGGAGTTCCGCGAGTTCTTCCCGCAGAATGCCGTCGAGTACTTCGTCTCCTACTACGACTACTACCAGCCGGAAGCGTACGTGCCGCAGCGCGACCTGTTCATCGAGAAGGACTCGTCGATCAACGAGCACATCGAGCAGATGCGCCTGTCGTGCACGAAGTCGCTGATGGAACGGCGCGACGTCGTCATCGTCGCCACCGTGTCCGCGATCTACGGTATCGGTAATCCGAACGAGTACCACAAGATGATTCTCACGTTGCGCACGGGCGACAAGGTCGCGCAGCGCGACGTCATCGCGCGCCTGATCCAGATGCAGTACACGCGCAACGAGATGGACTTCGCGCGCGGCACGTTCCGCGTCCGCGGCGACACGATCGACATCTTCCCGGCCGAGCACGCCGAACTCGCGATCCGCGTCGAGATGTTCGACGACGAGATCGAATCGCTGCAACTGTTCGACCCGCTGACGGGCAAGGTCCGGCAGAAGATCCCGCGCTTCACCGTGTACCCTGGCTCGCACTACGTCACGGGCCGCGCCACCGTGCTGAAGGCCGTCGACTCCATCAAGGCCGAGCTGCGCGACCGCCTGGAAGAATTCCGCCAGCAGGGCAAGCTGCTGGAAGAGCAGCGCCTCGAACAGCGCACGCGCTTCGACCTCGAGATGCTGGCCGAAGTCGGTTTTACCAAGGGCATCGAGAACTATTCGCGCCACCTGTCCGGCTCGATGCCGGGCGAGCCGCCGCCCACGTTGATCGACTATCTGCCCAAGGACGCGCTCATGTTCATGGACGAGTCGCACGTGATGATCGGCCAGTTGAACGCCATGTACAACGGCGACCGTTCGCGCAAGGTGAACCTCGTCGACTACGGTTTCCGCCTGCCGTCCGCGCTCGACAACCGGCCGCTGAAATTCTCGGAATTCGAGAACAAGATGCGCCAGTGTATTTTCGTCTCCGCGACCCCGGCCGACTACGAAAAGGAAAAAGCCGACAACGTGGTCGAGCAGGTCGTGCGCCCGACGGGCCTCGTCGATCCGCAGGTCATCGTGAAACCCGCGCGTTCGCAGGTGGACGACCTGATGGGCGAGATCACGGACCGCATCAAGAAGGACGAGCGCGTGCTCGTCACGACGCTGACGAAGCGCATGGCCGAACAGCTGACGGAATACCTGTCCGACCACGGCATCAAGGTGCGCTACCTGCACAGCGACATCGACACGGTGGAACGCGTGGAAATCCTGCGCGACCTGCGCCTCGGCACGTTCGACGTTGTGGTCGGCATCAACCTGCTGCGCGAGGGCCTCGACCTGCCGGAAGTGTCGCTCGTGGCCGTGCTGGACGCCGACAAGGAAGGCTTCCTGCGCTCGGAACGCTCGCTGATCCAGACCATCGGCCGCGCGGCGCGTAATCTGAACGGCGTCGCGATCCTGTACGCGGACCAGATCACGGATTCGATGAAGCGCGCGATCGACGAGACGGAACGCCGCCGCGCGAAGCAGATCGCGTTCAACGAGGCGAACGGCATCATCCCGAAGGGCGTGCAGAAGAAGATCAAGGAGATGATCGACGGCGTCTACAGCGCGGCCGCGCAGAAGGCCATGCTGAACGACGTCGGCCTGTCGGAAGACGCGGCGAAGGTCGAGGGCATGAGCGAGAAGCAGATTTCGAAAGAGATCAAGCGCCTCGAAAAGCTCATGGTCGACCACGCCAAGAACCTCGAGTTCGAGAAGGCCGCGCAGGTGCGCGATCAACTGCACGTCCTCAAGCAACAGGCGTTCGGCGCGCCGGGGGCGGACAACGTGGTGTCCATCCTCGGCAAGTGAGTCACCCCACCCTCGCCGTGCAGTAATCGATAAATGCCCGCAACTTCGCGGGCATTTGTCTTCTTGTCGGGTAGTACAGGTGAAAGCCCGCGAACGTGGGCCAGCACGCAGGCAGCACGGGCACCAGCCTGCCGGCCGCGACGTCCGCCTCCACCTGCCGGGCAAACACGAACGCGATGCCGACGCCGTCGAGTGCGGCGCTGGCCATCGCGACGCTGCTCGTCACGATCAAAGGCCCGTTCACTTCCACCTCGATCAACTGATCGTCGCGCATCAGCTCCCACCGGTAGATCGTATTGCTCTTGCGGAAGCGGAAGCGGATGCAGTCGTGCTGCTGCAATGCCTCGATGGAGTCCGGCAGCCCGCGCCGCGCCACGTAGTCCGGCGACGCCACCATGCACATCGTCTCCTCGCGCGTCAGCGGCACGGTCACCATGTCGACCTGGACGGACTCGCCCAGCCGCACGCCTGCGTCGAAGCCGCCGGCCACGATGTCGACGAAGCTGTCGTCCAGGTCCAGCTCGACCTTGATGGCCGGATGGCGCGCCAGGAAGCCCGGCAGCAGCGGCCGCAGATACGCGGCGTACACGATGTTCGCCATGTTCAGCCGCAAGGTGCCGCTGACGCCGCGGCGATAGTCGTCCAGCTCGGCCGCCGCCTGCGTAAGCTCGGCCACGGCGGGCCCCACGCGCGCGAGAAATTGCTCCCCTGCTTCCGTCAGGCTCACGCTGCGCGTCGTCCGGTGCAACAGGCGCACGCCCAGCCGCTCCTCCAGTTGCCGCATGGTCTGGCTGACGGCCGATGGCGTCACTTCCAGCAGCGCGGCCGCGGCCGTGAAATTGCCCTGCCTGGCGACGGTGGCGAACGCGAGCAGGCCGTCCAGTTGCGTGAGTTTCATTATGAAGCGTAGCTTAATAAGGATTGAAGATTATCCCGCTTTTTCTTCCTTATCGCGCGAATTACGATGTCGTTCATCCACCCAACGAGGAGAACGACGATGAACCAACCGATCTACTACACCCTCGGCCGCACGGGCCTGCGCGTGAGCCGCCTGTCGCTGGGCGCGATGACCTTCGGCACGGAATGGGGCTGGGGTTCGGACAAGGCGGCGGCGGAAACGGTGTTCAACCTGTACCGCGACCACGGCGGCAACTTCATCGACACGGCCGACGTGTACACGAACGGTACCAGCGAGACGTGGCTGGGCGAATTCATCAAGTCCAGCAGATCACGCGACGAGCTCGTCCTCGCGAGCAAGTACACGTTCAACCTGGCGGCCGCGAATGCCAACGGCGGCGGCAACGGCCGCAAGAACCTGATGCGCGCTGTCGCGAACTCCCTCAAGCGCCTGCAAACGGATTACCTGGATGTGTTCTACGTGCACGCCTGGGACCAGTTGACACCCGTCGAGGAAGTGATGCGCACGTTGGACGACCTCGTCCGTGCCGGCAAGATCCGCCACATCGGCCTGTCCGACGTGCCCGCGTGGTACGCGGCCCGCGCCCAGACGCTGGCCGAGTGGCGCGGCTACGAGCCGGGGTCGGCCCTGCAACTGCAGTACTCGCTCGTCGAACGCAACATCGAACACGAATACCAGCGCCTGGCCACGGAACTGGGCATGGGCATCACCGTGTGGAGCCCGCTGGCCAGTGGCCTGCTCGCGGGCCGCTACCGCCGCGACGGCGCCTCGGAAGGCCGGCTCGCCGCGATGCAGGGCAATGGCAACCCGGCGTTCCAGCACCTCACCGAACGCAATTTCCAGATCGTCGACGAACTGGCAAAAGTCGCGGATGCCGTCGGCCGGCCGCTGGCGCAAGTTGCCCTCAACTGGGTCGCGAACCGCCCGGGCGTGGCCAGCGTGATCGTCGGTGCGTCGCGGCCGGAGCAAATGACGACCAACCTCTGCGCGCTCGACTTCGAGCTGCCCGCCGAACTCGTCCAGCGCCTGGACGACGCCAGCCGGCCGGCAACGCCGTTCCCCTACTACTTCTTCACGAATGCGATGCAGGGGATGATGTACGGCGGCGCCCGCGTCGGCGACAAGCCGGCCGGCTATCGCGCGCCCGTGCTCGTGGAGGGCACGGGCAGCGGGGTCGAATGATCAGGTCGCTTCGACGGCATCCTCCTTTGCGACACGCCGGCGCCGGCGCGCGGCGCCCATGCCGGCCAGGCCGGCAGCCATCAGCGCAAGGCTGACCGGTTCCGGGACGTCGGAGACCGCCACTCCCGTGAAGCCGGCACCGGCCGCGAGGAACGTCCCGGCCAGCCGCACGTCGTACGTGCCGCTCGTGATCGTGCCGCTGCCGGCGGCCAGGTCGCTCGTCAGCGACAAGGTGAGCGCATCGATCGGCGTCACGAAGTCGCCCGCGAAGAAGCCGAGGTCGGTGAACGCCAGCGAACCGGCCACATCGGGGAACACGGCGAACTTGAACCACGCGGGCTCCGGCGGCGTGTTGAACAGGAAGTCGTACAGGAACGTGTCGCCCGCCTGGGCGGCGGGTTCCGTGATGCCGAAGTCCCAAGTCTGCGTCGTCGTCGGACCGAAGACGGGCACGACGAAGAACGCGTCGCTGAACGTCGGCGTGGCCGAGGCGTTGAAGACGGCGCAGGTCGCGAGCACGAAGCCCAACAAAGCGTGTTTGATCGATTTCATCGCAAGTCTTTCGTAAAGGTTGTCGGGCTGCGGGTCACAGGTTCACGCCGAAGGCGCGCGCGAGGTTCGTCACGTCGAGCGAGCCGAGGCCCGTCGCCGGATTGAACGTGCTTGTGCTCTTGTAGTACAGGTTCGTGCCCGCCGTGATGGCGCGGAACGGCGACTTGGCGCCGTAGCCATAGGTCTTGAACGCGCCGTACAGCTTCGGATGCAACGGCCCCAGCCGGCTGTTCGTGCCCGCGGCGATCAAGGTGAAGATGCCGTTCAGCTGCGGCGCCACGAAGCTCGTGCCGCCGTTGCCCGCGCCCCACTGCCCTTCGAAATAGACGAGGTAGCCGCTGTACGGGTCCGCGTTCAGCGACACGTCCGGCAGGTTGCGTCCGGGGGCGCCCGGCGGCAGGTCGATCAGGTCTTCGTACCCCGAACCCGGGTCGCCGACCAGCGACGCCTTGCAGTACAGGCTTTGCGCCGCGGCGCTCGTCATCACGCCCGCGAGCGCGTTCTGGTAGCCGGGCCGCGCGAAGTCGACGCTGACGCCGCCGCCGCCGCCCACCGGGAAGTAGTTCGTGTAGTACGTGGCCTGGCCATAGTATTGCGTGATGTAGTTGCGCAGGTAGTCCCAGCCCCAGGCGCGCTCGGTCGGGATCGTGATCGTGCCGTAGCGGTGGACCTGCGTGTGCGGCAAGGTCGTGCCGCCGGCGGCGAGGACCGCCGTGTCGGACGCCGGGTGGTCCGCCGACAGCAACGTGGTGCAGTCGGGATACGGGAAGTTGCGGTTGATGTCGAACGCACCGGCATCGCCCGAGGCGGCGATCACGGGAATGCCCTGCAATGCGGCCTGCAGGAATACCTTGTGGAACGCCTCCAGGTCTGCGGCGGTGTTGTAGATCTCGGCCGCGCCCCAGCTCACGGACAGGGTGTCGACGATGTTGTCGTCGATCGCTGCGGCGAACATGTCGAGGAAGCCGTTGCCGCTGTTCGGCGCGAGGTACACGCGCATGTTGGCGCCCGGGGCCACGCCGCCCGACTGCTCGACGTCGAGCGTCGTCTCGCCGGCACCGTCGCTGCCCGGGCCGTCGTCCGGCAGCGGCCCGCCGTCGACGAGCACGTCCGTGATGCGGTTCGGCGCCACCGGTAGCCCCAGCGCATTCCAGTAGCCGTACGCGTCGGACTGGCGGTAGCCGGCCAGGGTGGCGATGCCGATCGTCTTGCCCGTGCCCGTCACGCCGGCCGCGTACAGCGGTGTCACGTTGTACTTGGCGGCGAGGTCCAGCACCGTGTATTCGCCCGGCAGCGATGCCGGCGTGGCGTTCGGCGTCGGGATGCGGGTAGGCACCAGCTTCGCTTCGGCGGCCGACGGGCCCGTCGCGGGCTGCCGGACGACGTTGCTGCGGAATAGCGGCCGGCCGTCCAGGCCGTGCACGGACTTCACGATACCGGCCAGGTTGGCGGGCACGGCGGTCGCGCCCGCGGGCGCCTCGTACGCGCGGCCCTGCGCCTGGTAGGCGTGGATGGGGCTGCCGAACACGGCGGCGAGCTGCGCATTCGTGCCGCGCGCGGAAATCAGCAGGTTGTTCGCATAGACCTTCGTCACCGTCAGGCCCTGCGCCTTCAGGAAGTTGACGACCTGGGCGACGGTGGCGGCGTCCTGGCCGTACAAGCTGCCGACCTGGGCCGGCGTCAGGAATGTACGGTAGTTGGGGCTGGCGGGATCGGCGAGCGACGCGACATGGGCTTCCATGGCGGCGAGGTTCTTGACGGCCAGCGACAGCGTGATCTGCCGCGTTTCGGACTGGGGCGCGAGCCCGAGATCGACGATGCGCGCGTCTTTATCGACGTGGAACTGGGTGGATGTCGTGGCGCCGTAAGCCAGCGAACTGGTCAACACACCGATGGCAACGGTAATTGCAGTGAGCGTTTTCAATGCGGACTCCCTGATGGTTGTTGGACGTCTGCCCGCATGGGGCAGACCATCGACCATCAAGCAAGCCGTATGCCATTTTCTGTAACCAAGAGTCATTTCCTCAATTAATCAAAAGCTTGTCATCCTCCTGTCACATTGTTTGTGTCAAAAAATTTGTATTTATGTAAATTTTCTCGACACACAAATGTTTGATCGCAATCAAACGAGTCACGCCGGCGGTACGGCGCTTTCGGTGCGGTAGCGCTCCACGAACGCGGCCAGGTCTTTCGAATGGTAGCCTTGCGCCAGTGCGTGCAGGCGGTTCGCGAATGGCGCATACGCGGGATCGAGCGCCTGCAGGTAGCTGGCGCGCTCGCGGATCTTGCGCATGTTGCCGATCCGCGCCAGCTGCCACAACACCTCGATCTCCTGGGCCGGCGGGACGACGAGCGCCGCGTCGTCCTCGTCCTCGGCGGCGTGCGGTTCCGGCGCGGGCAGCCCGGCGATCCACGTCAGCGCGAGCTGCGTGCCGATGGTGCGCAGCAGGACGTCGTGCTCGACGGGCTTGGCGAGGAACGCGTCGACACCGGCGTCGACGCTGCGCGCCTCGTCGTCGCGGCCGGCGCTGGCGGCGACGGCGATGATCGGGATCGTCTTCCACGCCGGCAACTGGCGGATGCGCCGCGTCGTCTCGTTGCCGTCGAGGACAGGCATCATGACGTCCATCACGATCAGGTCGGGCTTGAAGCTGTCGAGCACGACGAGGCACTCCATGCCGTTCTCGGCCGCGGCGACGACGAACCCGAGGTCTTGCAGCAGGCTCATCACCATCGCGCGGTTCTGCGGGACGTCGTCGACGACCAGCACGCGCTTGCGTTCGCCTTCATAGCCCACGATGGCGCGCATCGACGGCTGCGTGGCGGGGGTGCCTGTCGCGACCGGCAGGGCCAGTTCGAACGCGAACGTGCTCCCCTTGCCCGGCTGGCTCGCCACCGTGATGGTGCCGCCCATCAGGCGCACAAGTTGCTGGCTGATGGCCAGGCCGAGGCCCGTGCCGCCCTCGCGCCGGCGGGCGTCGGCCACCTGCTCGAACGGGTGGAACAGGCGGCCGACCTGAGGCGCGCTCATGCCGATGCCGCTGTCGGCCACTTCGAAGCGCAGGCGCGCGATCGCGTCACTGCCATGCCCGTTCGCACCGTCGCCCGGCGGTGCCGGCAGCACGCGCAACGACACCGTGCCCTGATCAGTGAATTTCACCGCATTGCCCAACAGGTTCAACAGCACTTGGCGCAGGCGCGTCTCGTCGACCGTCACCGCGGCCGGCAGGTCGGGCGCCGGTTCGTAGTGGAACGCGAGCCCTTTTTCCTCGGCCTTCACGCGCATGATGTCGACGACAACTTGAAGGAAGGTGCCGAGATGGATGGCGATGGGATGCAGCACCATCTTGCCGGCCTCGACGCGCGCCAGGTCGAGGATGTCGTTGATCAAGGTGAGCAGGTGCTGGCCGCTCTCGTGGATCGTGGCGAGGCCGACGGCCTGCCGTTCGTTCAACTGGTGCCGGTCGCGCCGCAGCAGCTGCGCATAGCCGATGATGGCGTTCAGCGGGGTACGCAGTTCATGGCTCATCTGTGCGAGGAAATTGCTGCGCTGGCGCGCCAGCCCGACGGCCTCCGCGAGCGCCTCCTCGCGCGCCGCCTCGGCCGCCTTGCGTTCCCGGTCGACGGTGGCCAGGTGCTCGAGCCGCGAGTTACTGGCGGACAGGCCCGCCCGGTAGTGCAGCAGCCCCTGCGCCAGGCCGACGAGTCCTGAGGCGATCCACGCGATCACGAGCCCCGCGAGCAAGGCGGTCTTCGAGATCCATTTGCCGCGGAACCGCAGGGAGCGCAGCTCGATCGTGATCGATTGGCCCGGCGGGATGGCGGCCGTCGATATCTCCGCGACCGTCACGTGGTCGAGCCGCGGATAGGTCTTGGACAGCGGCACCTTGTACAACGTGCGCCACCAATCCGCCGTGCGCAATACGTTCATGGGGATGCTGAACCTGGGCTGGGCGGGCAGCTCGATCTCGGCAATGTTGTAGCGCTGCGAATTCCACTCGCCCGGCCTGAAAAACTCCGGTTCGAAATTCAGCAGGTTAAGGTTGACAATGGGAGGCGTGCGGCCCGTATAGCGCAGGTCGAACTCGATCGTGTCGAAGCGGGACAGGTCCACGCCCTTGCCCGGTTCGCCCAGCAGGAACTGCAACTTGCAAAACGGGTACGAGGCGCGCGCCCGCAACTCGCAATGCATGACGATGGCATCCGGCCTCACGACGACCGAGCCGACGGAATTGCCGTGCAGCTCGCGCCGATCGTCGGCGACCATGACCCCATGCGGCTGGCGGGGCGAAATCTCGATCGTACGGATCATCCCGAAGTGCTGCCAGAGCAGCAAGGCCGGGGTCGCCAGCAGCAAGGCGATCACCACGTAATAGCTGAGCGCCGTCGGACGGGAGAGCGACAGATTCATGTGCAGGCCAATCGTTTCTAAGGCGGGGAATCCGGCTGGGAATTCCAGTATATACCGAAGAAGTGTCCGATCAGCCAACATCGGCGCCGTCAGCCGGCCAGCCGGCGCGCGGCGCCGCCCAGCAGGCGGTCGACGGCCTCGCGCACGCCGTCTTCGCGCGCCATCGCCTGCCCGACGCGGCGCGCGTTGTCGCGCAGCGCGGGCGCCGACGCGGCCGCGACGGCGTGCGCGAGGCGATCGCCGTCGAGCCGCATGGCCGGACACGTCACGGCGATCCCCCGCTCGCCCGTCCGCCGGGCCCAGAAGAACTGGTCGCCGGCGAACGGCACGACGACGGACGGCACGCCCGCCCGCGCGGCCGCGTGGCTGGTCCCGGCGCCGCCATGGTGCACGGCGAGCGCCGTGCGCGGGAACAGCCAGTCGTGCGGCGTGTCGCCCAGCGCGAACACGCCCTCCGGCAGCCGGGCCGGATCGATGCCGCTCCAGCCCGGATGGAACAGCACGCGCCGCTCCGCTGCCACGGCCGTGACGGCATCGACGAGCGTCGCCTGGTCGACACCCGCCATGCTGCCGAAGCCGATGTAGACGGGTGCCGGCCCGGCCGCGAGAAAGTCCAGCAAGGCCTGTTGGGGCCGCCAGTCTTCCCGCGCCGGCAGATGCCACGCGCCCGTGAGTTCCGCGTTCGCGGGCCAGTCGGCAGGACGCGCCAGCAACGTGGGCGAGCAGCCGTACAGCATCGGCACGCCGCGCCACGGCCGGCGCCGCGGCGGTGCGCCGAACACGTGGCGGCGCGCGCGGTTCAGTTCGGGGCCGAACATGGACCACGCCATGTGCTCGAACGCGCGATGCGCGAGCAGGTTGGCCCAGCCCGGCCAGCGGTGCACGGGCAGGAACGGCGGCGCGAACGCGCGCGTGGGCGTCATCGGCCACATGGCGGCGCCGGCGACGGGGACGCGCAACGCGTCGGCGACGGCGAGGCCGACGAAACCCGCGAGGCCCGAATACACGAGCGCATCGCTGCCCCGCGCCACCGCGCGTGCCGCTTCCATCCACGGCCCCGTGTTGTCGCGCGCGAGGGCCGCGCAGGCGCGCGTGAGGCGCGTCATGCTGGCGCCGTCCTCGAGCAGCCGGCCGAACGCGCCGCCGGGCAGGAACGCGGCGCGCATGTCGCCCGCCAGCGCCGTGAAGGGAATGCCGAGGGCCTGCGCATGCGGCGCGCCCGCCACGTCGGCCAGGACGTGCGCCTCGTGGCCGCGCGCCCTCACTTCACGCGCGAGCGCCAGCAGCGGGCGCGTGTCGCCGTCCGTACCGTAGGTGAGAAAGGTGATCTTCATCGTCGTGCCTCGTTCGGAAAGGCACGATTCTGGCCGGCGGCGCGGCGGCCGGCTTGAACAAACCCGACATCAGAGCCGATACGGCCAGTACTCGCGGTCGGTATCGATGTGCGTTTCCAGTCGCGACGGCGGCAAGCCCGCGAGCTGGCGCAGTTCGCGCGCCATGTGGGCCTGGTCGGCATAGCCAAGTTCGGCAGCGAGGTCCGCGAGCGTGCGCGCGGGCGCCTGCGGGTCGCGCAGCGCGTACACGGCCGCGTTCATCCGCTGCAGGCGGCGCGCCTGCGCGGGACTCAGGCCGACATGGGCGCGGTACTGACGCTGCGCCTGGCGCTCGCCCACGCCAAGTGCTTCTCCGAGCGCGGGCACGGTGGCGGCGCCGTCCGGCGCGGCGATGCGGCGCAGGCTGGCGCCCAGCGCCGGATCCCAGCGGCCGCGCACGGCACGCCAGCGCGCACACAGGTCCGCTTCGACCCACGCCAGCTGCGTGGCATCGTCGGCGCACGCGCGCAGCGCCTGCGGCCACGTGGCCCAGCCGGCATCGAGCAAGTCGTCGGCGGGGTCGTTGCGGTCTTGCAGGGCGGCTGGTGCGAGTCCCGTCAACAAGGCGAACGCGTCGGGATACAGCAGCACGCCCAGCGAGCGCAGCGGCGCCAGCGACAGCGACGCGACGGGCCGCGTGCGCGGTCCGGACACGGACCAGTCGGCCATCGCCCGCAGTTCGCCCATATCGTCCGGCAGCGCGACGGCGCCTTGCGCGAAGAACGTGAGGCTGCAGTACACCATCGCCGGGAACCGGTTCAGGTGCGGCTGCGCGGGCGGCCACGGCTCGTCCACGGTCGAATAGAAGCCGATGCCGTGCACGGCCTCGGTCAGCTCTCCCTGCGGCGTGTGCATCCAGGCGTGCATGGTCGCCGCGGCGGACTTACTGCACGTCGAGCAGTTCGACGTCGAAGATCAGGTTCGCGTTGGGCGGGATCGGTCCGCCGCCTTCCGCGCCGTAGCCCAGCGCGGCGGGAATGACGAGCGTGCGCTTGCCGCCCACCTTCATGCCGGCGACGCCCTGGTCCCAGCCGGGGATGACCATGCCGCTGCCGAGCTGGAACGTGAACGGCTTGCGGCCGACGGAGCTGTCGAACTGCTCGCCGTGGTGCTGGGGCGCGTCCGGCAGGTACAGCCAGCCCGTGTAGTTGACGGTGACGTGTTTGCCGGGCGTCGCTTCCGCGCCCGTGCCGGCCGTGGTGTCGATCTTCTGGAAGGCGATGGCGGACGTGTCGGCCTTGGCGGGCGCGGACGGCGCTTCTTCGCGGCGCTTGCAGGCAGCCAGCGACAGGGTGAGCGCGAGGCCGAGGGCAGCGGCGCGGAGCATTGTGTTCATGGTTGGATCCTTGTGAAAGTCAGAGGGTCTTGACGAAGGCGCGTACGCCGCCCAGCAGCATCTCGATCGACATCGCCGTGAGGATCAGGCCCATCAGGCGCTCGAACGCCGTCATGACATGCGTGCCGAGCAGGTTCTGCAGGCGCTCGGCGCCGAGGAAGACGACCAGCCAGACGGCGGCGACGGCCGCCAGCGCGGCCACGTGCACGAGCACTTCCTCGATCGAGCCGGAGGTGAACAGCAGCACGGTCGCCAGCGCCGACGGCCCGGCCAGCGCGGGAATCGCGAGGGGCACGATGAACGGCTCGCCGCCTTCGCTGCGACCGAGCACGCCGTCGGGATGCGGGAAGATCATGCGGATGGCGATGATCAGCAGGATGACGCTGCCGCCGATGCGCAGCGAGATGTCGGTCAGCTGCAGCGCCGCCAGGAAGTGGCGGCCGAAGAACATGAAGAGCAGCAGCAGGAGGAAGGCGATCGCGCATTCGCGCACGACGATGCGCGGGCGGCGGGCCGGGGCCACGTCTTTCAGCGCCGTCACGAACAGGGGGACGTTGCCGAAGGGGTCCGTGACGAGCAGCAGCAGGATGAAGGTCTGGAAGAAGCTCTGGGTCATGGGCGTTGTTATTGTTCTTGCGACTCGTCGATATTAACCGATCATTGGATCGTAGGGTGGGCACAGGGGTGCCCACCCTACGACAGCGCGGCCGCAATGAAAAAAGGCGACACTGCTCGTGTCGCCCTTCTCGTTCGTATCCGCTGCGGATCAGTTCTGCTCGAACTTCTTCAGCCACGACGACAGCTGGTGCGGACGCAGGCCGTCGTAATCCTCGAACGGCTGGTGGATCCACGGATTGTGCGGCAGGTCGACCAGGTGGTAGTCCGGCTTGATCGACGACGTGCCCTTGACCCAGATGACGGCCGAACGCACTTCCGTCACGTCCTGGTAGTTCTGCTGCAGGTGCTCGCGCACGCGCATCAGGGTGACGCCGGAATCGGCCAGGTCGTCGACCAGGAGGATGCGGCCGGCCAGCGGGCCCTTGGTCATCGTCATGTACTTGGCGATGTCCAGGTCGCCCTGCTTCGTGCCCGCTTCTTCGCGGTACGAGCTGGTCGACAGGATCGCCAGCGGCACGTCGAAGATGCGCGAGATCGCGTCGCCCGGGCGCACGCCGCCGCGCGCGAGGCACAGCACCATGTCGAACTTCCAGTTCGATTCGTACACCTTCAGCGCGAGGCGCTCGATCAGGCGGTTGTATTCATCCCAGGAGACCCACAGGTCCTTGTCGGTCGATGGAGGCGTCGTCATTTGGAGTATCCCTAGTTTCTGCTTGTGGCTGACGTCCCGACCGCACGGGTAGCACGGCGGGGACGCTGTTTCGATATCAGGCTGCGAACGGGTGGCGCAGCACGATGGTTTCTTCGCGGTCCGGACCGGTCGACACCATGTCCACCGGAACGCCGACCAGTTCTTCGATGCGCTTGATGTACGCGCGGGCGTTGGCCGGCAGCTCGTCCATCGACTTGGCGCCGACGGTGGTGCCCGTCCAGCCCGGCATCTCTTCGTACACCGGCACACAGGCCGCGGCTTCTTCGGCGCCCACCGGGAAGATGTCCGCGTCGCGGCCGTCGATCTTGTAGCCGGTGCACAGCTTCAACGTTTCCAGGCCGTCGAGCACGTCCAGCTTCGTCAGGCACATGCCCGACACGCCGTTGATCTGCACGGAGCGGCGCAGCAGCGCGGCGTCGAACCAGCCGCAGCGGCGGGCGCGGCCCGTCACGGTGCCGAATTCATGGCCGATGCGCGACAGGTGCTCGCCCACGCCGGCGTCCGTCGGCAGCTCCGACGGGAACGGGCCCGAACCCACGCGGGTCGTGTAGGCTTTCGTGATGCCCATGATGTAGTGCAGCATGCCCGGACCGACGCCGGAACCGGCGGCGGCATTGCCCGCGACGCAGTTCGACGACGTGACGAACGGGTACGTGCCGTGGTCGACGTCCAGCAGCGAGCCCTGCGCGCCTTCGAACAGCAGGTGGCCGCCGGCCTTGTGCGTCGCGTACAGCGCGGACGACACGTCGCCGACCATCGGACGCAGGCGCGGCACGAGGGCCATCGCGTCGTCGTACACCTTCTGGAAGTCCAGCGCCTGGCCGCCCAGGAAGCCGGTCAGCACGAAGTTGTGGTATTCCAGGTTCTCGCGCAGCTTCTCGGCAAAACGGGTTTCGTTCAGCAGGTCGGCGATGCGGATCGCGCGGCGCGCGACCTTGTCTTCGTAGGCGGGGCCGATGCCCTTGCCCGTCGTGCCGATCTTGTTCACGCCGCGCTTGGCTTCGCGCGCGACGTCGATGGCGACGTGGTAAGGCAGGATGACGGGGCACGCTTCCGAGATCTTCAGGCGCGACGCGACTTCCACGCCCGCGGCTTCCAGCTTGTCGATCTCGCGCATCACGTCCGGCACGGAGACGACGACGCCGTTGCCGATGTAGCAGGCCACGCCTGCGCGCATGATGCCCGACGGGATCAGTTGCAGCGCGGTCTTCTGGCCCTTGATGACCAGCGTGTGGCCGGCATTGTGGCCGCCCTGGAAACGTACCACGCCGGCGGCATGGTCGGTGAGCCAGTCGACGATCTTACCCTTGCCTTCATCGCCCCACTGGGTGCCGATGACAACGACGTTCTTAGCAGTATTTGACATCATGAGCCTAAGTTTTTGAGAATCCAATTTCCTTGTTCGAGGACGAGCACGCGGTCGCACTCGAACTCGTCCTGTACATTGTCGTGACCCGGCATCGACTGGATCACCGTTTCGCCGCGCTTGCGCAGTTCGGCGATTTTTTCGCGCAGTTCCGGCGCGTTGCCCCACGGGGCACGAATGGAGTGCTTGCGCTCGGCCGTCGGCAGCAGCCGCGCGAGTTCACGCAGGTCGAGCGAGAAGCCCGTCGCGGGACGCGCGCGGCCGAAGGCCTCGCCCACGTGGTCGTAGCGGCCGCCGCGCGCGACGGCGTTCGGCAGGCCCGGCACGTACAGCGCGAACATGGCGCCGCTTTCATATTGGTAGCCGCGCAGGTCGGCGAGGTCGATCGCGATTTCGGCCCGGCCGAGGACCGAGCCCGCCAGCGCCGCGAGTTCCGCCAGCGCGCGGGCGATGCCCGGCAGCGGCGGCAGCACGTCTTTCGCACGCGCGAGCACGTCGACGTCGCCATACAGGTTCGGCAGCGCCAGCAGCGCGGCACGGGTCTGCTCGTTGTAGCCGGCGGTCGCATCGATCAGGCCCGGCACGTCCTTCGAGCGCAGCAACGCATACAGCAGCTGCTCGTCGCGCTTGGCGGCGGCATCCTCGGCGAGGATGGCGCGCAGCACGCCCACGTGCGACAAGTCGAGGCGCGGCTGGTCGAAACCCGCCAGAGCCAGCGATGCGAGGGCCAGTTCCTGGATCTCGGCGTCCGCTTCGAGGCCGGCATGGCCGTAGATCTCGGCGCCGATCTGCAGCGGCTCGCGCGTCGCGTGCAGGCCGGACGGCTGCGTGTGCAGCACGCTGCCGGCGTAGCACAGGCGCGTCACCGTGTCGCGGTTCAAGAGGTGGGCGTCGATGCGGGCGACTTGCGTCGTCATGTCGGCGCGCAGGCCCAGCAGGCGGCCGCTCATCGAATCGACGAGTTTGAACGTGCGGAGATCGGTGTCCTGTCCGGCGCCGGCCAGCAGCGAATCGACGTATTCGAGCAGCGGCGGCATCACGAGCTCGTAGCCGTAGGTACGGAAGGTGTCGAGCATCAAGCGGCGCAGCTCTTCGATCTTGCGCGCTTCGGACGGCAGGACGTCGGCGATATTCTCGGGCAGGAGCCAGGTGGGCATGGGCAAAGCGGGTCGGATTATTAAAAGTCGGACAACATTCGGGCAGCACGAGCGCGGCTTTGCACGCGTTCATTCCGCCGAATCGACGATTTTAACCGAAAACGCGGGCCGGTTGGCGATGAAACGAATGCCAACGTTGCCGATCATCCACGTAAACGTGCCGTGTCACGTAGGGTGGACGGGTTCCCCGTCCACGCGTTCAACAACCGTTTGCCCGTCCATTCACGCGGGATTTGAACGCGTGGACGGCCCGTCGGCCGCCGATCGGCACACCGACGGGTGTAGCCGTCCACCCTACTTCCCGGGCCCTTTGAAGTATTTGAAAAATTCCGAGTTCGAATCGAGCACGATCACGTCGTTCCGACCCTTGAACGTGGCCTTGTACGCCTCCATCGACCGATAGAACCGGTAGAACTCCGGATTCTTGCCGAACGACTGCGCATAGATCTGCGACGCCTGCGCATCGCCCTCGCCCTTGATCGTCTCGGCGTCGCGCTGGCCTTCGGCGAGGATCGTGTTGCGCTGGCGCTCGGCGTCGGCGCGGATCGTTTCCGCCTCGGCCGCGCCCGTCGCGCGGAATTCGTTCGCCACGCGCACGCGGTCGGCCTTCATGCGCTCGTACACGGCGTTGTTCACCTGGTCGACGAATTCGATGCGCTTCAGGTGCACGTCGAACACTTCCACGCCCAGGTCTTTCGCGTCTTGCGCGAGGTCGGTGCGGACGGCGGCCGCGACGTCCGCGCGCTTGCCGCCCGTGAGGACATCCGCCAGGTTGCGCTTGCCGATCTCGGCCGTAAGCGCATTGCGCACGAGCTGGCCCAGGCGCTCGGCGCCGCGGTCCGCGTTGCCGTTAATGGCGATCACGTACTGGCGCGGGTTCACGATGCGCCATTTGACGAAGGCGTTGACGAGCAAATCCTTCTTTTCGGCCGTCATGAAGCGCTCGCCGTCCGGCGTGTCGAGCGTCTGCAGGCGCTTGTCGAGGTACACGACGTTCTGGAACGGCGGCGGCGCCTTGAAGTTCAGGCCCGGTTCCTGGATCACCTCGCGCAATTCGCCCAGCGCATACACGACGGCATAGCGATGCTGGTCGACGACGAACATCGACGACGCCGCGAGCGCGACGACGAGCGCGCCCCCGAGCAGTATGGCAAACAGGCGGCCCATCAGCGGCTCTCCCGTTCGCGGCCCGTGTCGCGGCTGCGCAGCTCGCGCGTGCGCGCCGATTCGCCCGACGCGTTGTCCGGCTGCGTCGCGGTGGACGATTGCTGCTGCGGTTGCGACTGGGCCTGCGGCTGCTGCGCCGGCTGGGCCGGGTTCTGCGGCGGCGCCATCACAGGGCCGGAGCCCGCGCCGCGCGCCGCCTCGTTCGCGGTCGACTGGGCCAGCAGGCGGTCCAGCGGCAGGTACACCTGGTTGGTGCCGTTCTTCGTGTCGATCATGACCTTGCTCGTGCTGGAGAGGATTTGCTGCATCGTCTCGATATACATGCGGTCGCGCGTGACGGCCGGCGCCTTCGCGTACTCGGCGACGACCTTGTCGAAGCGCGCGGCGGCGCCCGTCGCCTGGTTGACGACCTGCGCGCGATAGCCTTCCGCATCCTGCACGAGGCGCGCCGCGCGGCCCTTGGCCTGCGGGATGATGTCGTCGGCGAACGCCTGCGCTTCGCTGCGTGCGCGCGCACGCTCTTCCTGCGCCTTGCCGGCATCCTCGAACGCGGCGACGACCTGGTCCGGCGGCTGCACGGACTGCATCGTCACGCCGACGATGTCAGCGCCCATCTTGTAGCGGTCGACCATGAGCTGGATCGCTTCACGCGCCTGCGCCCCGAGCTTGTCGCGGCCTTCGTAGAGGACGGTGTCCATGCGGTTCTGGCCCACGAGTTCGCGCACGACGGTCTCGGCCGCGTCGCGGACGGTCTGCACCTGGTCGCGGTTGTTGAACGCCCAGGCGACCGGGTCCTTGATCTTGTACTGCACGGAGAACTGGACGTCGACGATGTTCTCGTCGCCCGTCAGCATCAGCGCTTCGTTCGGCTGCTTGTTGCGCACGTTCGCGCGATAGCCGATCTCGGCCGTCTGCGGCTGCGCCGTGTTGACGATGTCGTGCGCCTGGAACGGTGCCGGCCAGTGCCAGTTGAAACCGGCACCCGTCACGTGCGACAGCTTGCCGAACGTCGTCACGATGCCGACCTGCCCTTCCTGCACGATGAACGCGCCGCTGGCGAGCCAGATCAGCAAGGCGATGGCGCCGACGACGGTGGCCGTCAGGCCGATGCCGCGGGCGTCCGGGCGGAACTTGCCGCCGTCGCCGCCGCGCTTGCCGCCGAACAGGCGGTTCAGGCGCTGATTGAAGTCGTTCCACAGTTCCGCGAGTTCAGGCGGTCCCTCGTTGTCGTTCTTATTGTTGGGGCGCCGCCCCTCGTTCGACTTGGGTTTGTGGCCCCAACGCGGATCATTCAAGGACAGCAGAGGGCCGCCGGCCTTGCGTGTGCCGATCCGTTTAATCAAAGATACAAGCATAGACTAGTGGGGTCCGGGATGGGGAGTCGCGGGCATGGGGTCGGCATGCGCATAGCCGACTTCCTCGCCTTCCTGCTCGTCGGCGTCCGGCAAGGCTGCCGGGCGGCCGGCCGCTTCGACGATCGCGTCGCGCAACAGGTCGAGGCCCGCGCCGCTCCTGGCGCTGATGAAAACGCGGCTGATCTTACCATATTCATCACGCTCGATTCCCGGCTCGAGGCCCGCGGCATCGATCTTGTTCCAGACGAGGATCTGGGGAATATGGTCGGCGCCGATCTCGCGCAGCACGTCGTTGACCTGGTCGATCTGCTCCATCCGCACGGGCGATGCGCCATCGACGACGTGCAGGAGCAGGTCGGCGTGGATGGTTTCTTCGAGGGTCGCGCGGAACGCGGCGACCAGCTGGTGCGGCAGTTCGCGCACGAAACCGACCGTATCGGACACGACGACGTTGCCGGTGTCGGGGCCGAGGTACAGGCGGCGCGACGTCGTGTCCAGCGTGGCGAACAACTGGTTCGCGACGTACACGCCGGCCTTCGTCAGGGTATTGAACAGCGTCGACTTGCCGGCGTTGGTATAGCCGACGAGCGACACGGAAAACGTCTGGTTGCGCCCGCGCGAACGGCGCTGGGTCTCGTGTTGCTTGCGCAGCTTCGTCAGACGCGTGCGCAGCATCTTGACGCGCTCGCCGATGAGACGGCGGTCGGTCTCGAGCTGGGTTTCGCCGGGACCGCGCAGGCCGATACCGCCCTTCTGGCGTTCCAAGTGGGTCCAGCCGCGGATCAGGCGCGTGGCCAGGTGCTGCAGCTGGGCCAGTTCGACCTGCAGCTTGCCCTCGTGGCTCTGCGCGCGCTGCGCGAAGATGTCGAGGATCAGGCTGGTGCGGTCGACGACGCGCACGTTGAGGCGCCGCTCCAGGTTACGCTGCTGGGCGGGCGACAGGGCGTGGTTGAAAATGACGATCTCGACCTTATCGGCGAGAACGGCCTGCGCGATCTCGTCGGCCTTGCCGCTGCCGACGAAATGCGCGGGATCTGGACTGTTGCGCTTCGCGGTGATCGTGGTGACCGGTTCGGCCCCCGCCGAGCGCGCCAGCAGGGCCAGTTCTTCGAGACTGGCCTTGAAGTCGCCAGCACCGAAATCGATACCGACCAGTGCGGCGCGCATGGAGTTGCCGGACACGTCAGCCATCGACCTCACTCGGCGTCTTGTTCGAGGTTGAGGTTGACGGCGCGGGCCGGAACGACGGTGGAGATAGCGTGCTTGTAAACCATCTGGGTGACCGTGTTACGCAGCAGGACCACGTACTGGTCGAAGGACTCGATATGGCCCTGGAGCTTGATCCCGTTGACCAGGTAGATCGAGACGGGGACGTGCTCTTTGCGCAAGGCGTTGAGGAATGGGTCTTGTAACAGTTGCCCTTTGTTGCTCATGACAGCTCCGTGATGTTGTTGTCGTATAAAAATTGTGGCGGGATGCCGGATTTCAAGTGGCTGCGCCAACATTCTCAAGCTGTGAATGTTCGCCCAGGCTCACTGTAACCTGTTTTGGTCTTTTTTGTCGTACTGCTATGGTTAATCCTGGCTTAAAAAGCTGCTTGCAGTATCGAATATCGGCTGCGGATGCAACGCCGAACATCGGTAGGGTGGACGGCTTGCCGTCCACCCTACCCGCGCCGGTTAGTCCTTGGCGAACGGGTTCTTGCCACTCCTCAGCTCGATCCGCAGCGGCGTGCCGATCAGGTCGAACGTATCGCGGAAATGCTTTTCCAGGAAGCGCTTGTACGGCTCCGTGATGCCGTCCAGCGCATTGCCGTGGATGACGATGATCGGCGGATTCTGGCCGCCCTGGTGGGCATACCGCATTTTCGGACGCGTGCTGCCCTTGCGCTTCGGTTCCTGCTTCTCGACGGCTTCCTGCAGCGCGCGCGTCAGGCGCGGCGTCGACAGCTTCGCGGTCGCCGCGGCATATGCCGTGTCGATCGCCTTCATCAGGTGGTTGATGCCCGTGCCCTTCAGCGCCGAGATGAATTTGGTCTCGGCGAAATCGAGGAAGTTCAGCTTGCGGTCGATGTCGTTCTTGATCTGGTCGCGCTGGTCGGACGTGAGACCGTCCCACTTGTTGACGGCGACGACGAGCGCGCGGCCCGTCTCCAGGATGAAGCCGGCGATGTGCGCGTCCTGCTCGGAGATGTCCTGCTGCGCGTCGAGCATCAGCACGACGACGTTCGCCTCCGAGATCGACTGCAGGGTCTTCACCACCGAAAATTTTTCGATGGCCTCGAACACCTTGCCGCGGCGGCGGATGCCGGCCGTGTCGATCAGCGTGTAGTTCTTGCCGCCCTTCTCGAACGGCACCTCGATCGAATCGCGCGTGGTGCCCGGCATGTCGAACGCGATCACGCGCTGCTCGCCCACGAGCGTGTTGATGAGGGTGGACTTGCCGACGTTCGGCCGCCCCACGAGCGCGATCTTGACGCCGTAGTCGGCCGGCTCCAGCTCTTCCTCTTCCGCGGGACGCTGCTGCACGGCTTCGTCGATGGCTTCGTTGACGAGGTCCAGCACGCCGTCGCCGTGGGCCGCGGAGATCACGTACGGATCGCCCATGCCCAGCTCGTAGAAGTCGGCCGTGACGGACGTGTACTTCATGCCCTCGCTCTTGTTCACGACGAGCATGACCTTGCGGCCCGACTTGCGCAGGAAGTCGGTGATGGTCTTGTCGTGCGGCGTGAGGCCCTGGCGGCCGTCCACGATGAACATGACGATATCCGCCTCGGCGACGGCCTGGCGCGTCTGCAGCGCCATCTCGTGCATGATGCCTTCCTTGGCGACCGGCTCGAAACCTCCGGTATCGATGACCAGGAACGGCCGTTCGCCCATGCGCCCTTCGCCGTAGTGGCGGTCGCGCGTGAGACCGGGCAGATCCGCCACAAGCGCGTCGCGCGAGCGGGTCATGCGATTGAATAAGGTCGACTTTCCGACGTTGGGACGACCTACGAGTGCGATTACCGGCTTCATTGAATCTTATTCGACCGCGATGGCGGTCACTGTTCCATTTTGTGTTTGAAAAATCAGGTTCGAACCGGCGACGAGGGGCGTCGATTCGATGGCGCTGCCGTCCGTGGCGGCGCGGGACAGGAACGCCCCATCTTCGCGCGACAGGAAGTGCACATAACCCTGGTAGTCGCCGACGGCGACGGCGCGACCGTACGACACGGGCGTCGACAGGCGGCGGTATGCCAGCTTGTCGTTCTTCCACGCGCTCGTGCCGCTGTCGCGGTTGTACGCGTAGACGGCGCCCTTGTCGTCCGGGACGAACACGAAGCGCTGGTCGGCGGCGACGCCCACTTCGGACGACAGGTCGCGGGTCCAGCGCGGGCTGCCCGTCGCGAGGTCGAAGCAGCCGACGCGGCCCTGGTACGACACGGCGCAGACTTCGTCGTCGATCACGACCGGCGTGCCGCCCATGTCGGTGACGCGCTCCAGTTCCGTCGCGCCGCGCGCGATGCCGACCTCGATCTCCCAGCGCGGTGCGCCGGTGGCGAGGATCAGCGACATCAGCTTGCCGCCCGGCTGGGCGATCAGCACGTCCTTGTCGTGGATGACCATGCCCGGCGCGAGGCGCAAGGTCAGTGCCGGCGCGGTGCGCTGCACGGTCCATTTCTTCTGGCCCGTCTTGGCGTCGTAGCCGACGATGCGGTTGTCGATGCTGCGCGCGACGACGATGCCCTGGCCGACGACAGGCGCCGACAGGATCTCGGACGACAGTTGGGCATCCCACAGCTTCTTGCCGTCCATGTCGAACGCGAGCAGCATGCCCTTGGCGCCGCCCAGCACGATGACGTTGCCGTCCGTGCCGACGCCCGCCGTCAGGTCCATGCCCGCCTTCGTGCGCCAGAGCTGGCGGCCCGTCGCGGCTTCCACGCGCACGAGCGTACCGTCGCCCCCGGCCGCGACGATGGTGTTGTCGGCGACGGCCGGCGAGAACATGTAGTTCTGCGATTTGCCGACTTCCAGCTTCCACGCCGTACGCACGGCCATCGAGCCTTTCAGGTCGACGAGCGGCGTGGGCTGGTTGCCCTTCGATTTCGACGCGAACGGGTTGAGCGAGGAGCAGCCCGCCATCAGGGCGAACATACCGACACCAACGAGCTTCCGGGTAATACGCATGTGTTTTTTTACCTTGTTCTCAAAAACGTCGTTCCCGCCGGGCCGGCGCAGCGGCGCCGCGCCTGGCGCGACCTGCCGATGCCCGCGACGCGAGCGGGAAGGACGGGTTTATCTGACTTACGCTGCCGCTTTCGGCGCCGGTGCGGCACCGCCGATCGCATCCAGCTTGACCTGCACGACCTGGCGGCCCGGGTGGTTCTTGGCCATATTGTCGAGCGCGCTCTGGTACGCGGTGCGCGCCTCAAGCAGCTTGTTCTGCGCGACGAGGATGTCGCCCTTGCGGTCCAGGACTTCGGCCGCGAACTGCGCGGGGAACTCGCCATTCAGCTGCGCCAGCGCCTGGTCGTAGGCCTTCTCGTCCAGCAGCACGCCGGACAGGCGCAGCTTCGCGATGGCCTTGTACTCGTCGTCGCCGTGGTCGATCGCCCATTGCAGCTGGGTCTTCGCGGTTTTCAGGTCGTTCGCGTCGAACGCGGCCTTGGCGGCGGTCAGCGCGGCCATCTGGCCGTACGCGGTCGAACCGTACTTGCCTTCGATGTCGCTCGTGATGCGCTGGATCTTGGCCTTGTCATTGGCCTGGACGGCTTCCGTCAGGCCGTCGTACAGGCCGGACGCTTCCGCGGCCTGCGTGCGCTGGTGCGCGTTCCAGAAATTGTAGCCGGCGTAGCTGCCCAGCGCGATGATCAGCACCCAGCTGATCAGATTGCCGTACTGGCCCCAGAAGGCCTTGAAATTGGCTATCTGTTCCTGTTCTTCGAGATCGTATGCCATGGACGTCGTTCTTAGTCGTTATCGTTGGTTGAAGGTGCCCGCGCGCGCGGGCTGCGGATTATGGATGGTAATGCACGTGGTCGTGGTCATGATCGTGGTCGTGACCGCCCACGATCTGGTCGACGATGAAGTCGACGGCGTCGTCGAACGGCACGCTCGACTGCTGGCCGCCCGCCTCGCCTTCGCGCAGCGCCTTCACTGCGACGACGCCGTTCTTGACCTCGTCCTCGCCGATGATCACGGCGAACGCGGCGCCCGAGCCATCGGCCTTCTTCATCTGGCTCTTGAAGCTGCCCGCCCCGGCCGGCGTCGCGCAGTGCAGGACGACGTCCAGGCCGGCGTCGCGGATGCGCTCGCCAAGGATGAACGCCTTCATCTGCGCGTCCATGCCCTGGTGCACGAGGTAGACGTCGCACTGCGCCGGCTGCGACGGCTCGCCCTGCGCCTTCATCAGCTCGATCAGGCGCTCGATGCCCATCGCGAAGCCGATGCCCGGCGTCGGCTTGCCGCCGAACGTCTCGATCAGCGGATCGTAACGGCCGCCGGCGCAGACGGTGCCCTGCGCGCCCAGCAGGTCGGTGACCCACTCGAACACGGTGCGGTTGTAGTAGTCGAGGCCGCGCACGAGGCGCGGGTTCACCGTGTACTGGACGTTGTTCGCGTCGAGGATCTTCTTGAGGCCCTCGAAGTGCGCGAGCGATTCCTCGCCCAGGTAGGCCAGCAGTTGCGGCGCCTGGTTGACGAGGTCCTGCATCGCCGGGTTCTTCGTGTCCAGGATCCGCAGCGGGTTCGCGTGCAGGCGGCGCTTGGCTTCCGCGTCGAGGACGTCGATGTTCGCTTCGAAGTAGGCGATCAGGTCGGCGCGGTGGCGCTGGCGCTCGTCCGCGTTGCCGATCGAGTTCAGCTCGAGACGGATGTTGTCGAGGCCCAGGTCGTCCCACAGGCGGCGGCACAGCATGATCAGTTCCGCGTCGATGTCCGGGCCGGAGAAGCCGATGGCTTCCGCGCCGAACTGGAAGAACTGGCGATAGCGGCCGCGCTGCGGACGCTCGTGGCGGAACATCGGGCCCTTGTACCACAGGCGCTTCGGACCGTCGTACGCAAGATTGTGCTCGATGACGGCGCGCACGACGCCCGCCGTGCCTTCCGGACGCAGCGTGAGCTGGTCGCCGTTCATCGAATCGGTGAAGGAATACATCTCCTTCTCGACGATGTCGGTGACGGCGCCGATGGCGCGCGCGAACAGGCCCGTCTCTTCGACGATCGGGGTGACGATCTTCTGGTAGCCGTAGCTCTTGAGCACGGATTCCGCGGTGTTCTCGAACAATTCCCACAGCGGCGCGTCGGCCGGGAGGATATCGTTCATGCCTTTGATGGCGACGATTTTCTCTGCTTTAGACATATTCTTTTGTTCTCGTATGACGAACGGTTTCCCGTCCGGTAGGGTGGACGGGTCCCCCGTCCACGCGGCGATAGTTACCGGCCCCGACACCGCACACGTTCACGAAGCCGACGTTCACGAAGCCGCAAAACGATGGCTCCGATATCGAGCGCGTCTTGCTAACGCCAACCATCACCGCGTGGACGGCGGAGCCGTCCACCCTACACGGTTTCCTTGCCGTAATTTTTTTCCACGTAATTCAGCACGATCGTCTTGAACTCATCCACGATCCGCTCGCCCCGCAGTGTAGCGACCTTTTGCCCATCCACAAAGACCGGCGCCGCCGGCGATTCGCCGGTGCCCGGCAACGAGATGCCGATGTTCGCGTGCTTCGATTCGCCCGGACCGTTCACGATGCAGCCCATGACGGCCACGTTCATCGCTTCCACGCCCGGATACGTCTTCTTCCATTCCGGCATCTGCTCGCGCAGGAAGGTCTGGATGTTGTCCGCGAGTTCCTGGAACACGGTCGACGTCGTGCGGCCGCAGCCCGGGCACGCGATGACCATCGGCGTGAACTTGCGCAGGCCCATCGTCTGCAGGATTTCCTGGCCGACGACGACTTCCTTCGTGCGGTCGCCGCCCGGTTCCGGCGTCAGCGAGATGCGGATCGTGTCGCCGATGCCTTCCTGCAGCAGCACGGACAGCGCGGCCGTCGAGGCGACGATGCCTTTGCTGCCCATGCCCGCTTCCGTCAGGCCCAGGTGCAGCGCGTAGTCGCAGCGACGGCCCAGTTCGCGGTAGACGGCGATCAGGTCCTGCACGCCCGACACCTTGCACGACAGGACGATTTTTTCACGCGCGAGGCCGATCTCTTCGGCGCGCTGGGCGTTCTCGATCGCCGACGTGATCAGCGCTTCGTACATGACGGACTGCGCGCTCCACGGCTGCGCGCGAGAAGCGTTCTCGTCCATGATGCGCGCCAGCAGCGCCTGGTCGAGGCTGCCCCAGTTGACGCCGATGCGCACGGGCTTGTCGTACTTGATCGCCGTCTCGATCATCTGGGCGAACTGGGTGTCGCGCTTGGCGCCCTGCCCCACATTGCCCGGATTGATGCGGTATTTCGACAGCGCCTGCGCGCACTCGGGGAAATCGCGCAGCAGCAGGTGGCCGTTGTAGTGGAAGTCGCCGACGAGGGGGACGTCGACGTCCATCTTGTCGAGCTGTTCGCGGATCGCCGGCACGGCGGCCGCCGCTTCCGGCGTGTTCACGGTGATGCGCACGATCTCGGAACCGGCGCGCGCCAGTTCCTTCACCTGGATCGCCGTACCGATCACGTCGGCCGTGTCCGTGTTCGTCATCGACTGCACGACGACGGGCGCATCGCCGCCGATCACGACCTTGCGCGCGCCGTGCTGCACGACCACGCCGCGGCTGGCGCGGCGCGACAGCGGGCCGGATCCGATCGGCTCGTTGGCGTTGTTCGAAAAAGTCATCTCTTCCATTCCGTTGTTACTGCAGGTTCACGCGCGCCAGCGTCTTGCCCGGCACGGGCGGCAGCGCGACGGCATTGCCGCGCAGGGTGGCCGTCACGCCGGACGGATTGCCGACGACGACGCGCACGGGTTGCTCGACGTTGACCGTCTCCGTGCTGCCGCCCTTCACGAGGCGCGACAGCAGCGGCGCGCCGCCCTTCGCGGGACGCACTTCGATCCAGGAATCTTCGCGCACGTTCAGCACGAGCGCGTTGGCGCCCGCGGGCGCACCTGCGGCCGGCGCGGCTGCGGCGGGCGCAGGTGCGACTGCGGCCGGCGCCTGCGTCACGGCCGGCGTGGCAGCCGGCGCGGGGATGGTCGTCGGCGGCGCACCCGTCGCCGTCGTGCCCGGCACGTTGACGACGGGGCCCGGTGCCGCATTGGTCGCGGGCGCGGCCGGCGCGGTGGCGCTGGCGCCCGGGCCCGGTACGGAAATCAGCGGCACGGACGGATTCTGCACGGGTTCGACGGTGGTGCCCGGGGTCTCCGTCACGACGCCGTTCGCGGCCGGCGGCGTCACGGCGGTCGTCGCTGCTTCGTTACGCTGGCTGCCCGGCACGAGGCCGAAGTGCCACGCGCCGGCAGCGGCTGCCGCGACGACGACGATGCCGCCCGCGATCCAGCCCAGCGGCAGCGACGAGCGCTTGCCGTGGCTGGGGAAGCGCGACTCGGAGAACGAGGCCGGCGTCGGACGGCGGGTCGCCGTGACGGCGCTCGTGTCGGGCGCGGGTTCCGTCTCCATCGCGATCTGCGCCACGAGCGGCGCCGGATCGAGCTTCACCAGCTTGGCATAGGCCCGCACGAAGCCGCGGGTGACGGCGGGGCTGGGCAGCGAGGCGTAATCGCCCGCTTCCAATGCGATGACCTGGCGCACGGCCAGTTTCAACTGGTCGGCCACCTGTTCGACGGACCATCCCATCGCCTCGCGCTGGGCGGCCAGGGTCTGGCCAGGGACGCCATGCAAGGAAGGCGGATTATCGGGTGCCGCCGGCTGATCTGCACGCTCGGAAGTCATTGTCGTTGTCTCACTCACTAAATGCACCGCGCTCGAAGGCCGCGTACTCGGGCGAACCGGGGAAGCGCTTGCGCAGCTGCGCGGCCAGCGACGCTTCCGTGCTCCGGTCGCCGACCATGTGCTTGACCCGGATGGCCAGCCACAGCACGTCGGCCGACAGCGTATCGAGCTTCGCTGTCTCCGTCAGGCGGTTAATGAAAAACCCGGCGCGGGAATAATCGCGCCGCTCGAAATACACCCGGGCCAGGCCGGCGCTCGTCGCCGGCTGATCGGGATCGTAACGCAGGGCGTCGAGCAGATAGCGCTCGGCCGCGTCGGCATTCTTCATCTTCAGGCTGCAATTGCCTGCATTGATCATGGCTTTGACCGGCGTCGCATAATTCGGATTCTTCAGCGCCGCGTCGAAATACGCCATCGCGTCGCGCGGCTTGCCGCCGGCGCCGCACAGGAACAGCCCGTAGTTGTTGGCCAGGTCGGGATTGCGCGGCGCGAGGCGCAGCGCGTGCCGGTAGTTTTCGTCGGCGAGCACATTCTCGCCCATCGCCGTGTAGATCAGCGCGCGCACGCCGTACGCGTCCGCGTACTCGGGGTTGGCGACGATGGCCTGCTTCACCTCGTCCAGCGCGACGTCGTACTTCCCGTCCTGGTAATAGCCCACCGCCAGTTGCAGGCGGATCTGGGCGCGCTTTTCCGCGGCCGTCTGGTCGGACAGCGTCTTGAGCTCATGCGACTCGCCTTCCAGGCCGCCGTTCGTGCCGGCGCAGGCCGACAGCAGCAGCGGGATGGCGAGCGCGCAGGCGAGGCGTCCGGGCAGCCGCGGCATCAGGACGCGATCTCCACGATCTTGCCGAAGTTCGGGCCGAACTTTTGCTGGTATTCGGTCATCTTGCTCATGCGCTCGTTGACGCGGGTGCGGTCCTTGACTTCCCCTGCCAGCTGGCCGCAGGCGGCGTCGATGTCGTCGCCGCGCGTCTTGCGGATCGTCGTCACGAGGCCCGCATCCATCAGCACCTGGGCGAACGCCTTGATGCGCGGGTTCTTCGAGCGCACGAGGCCCGATTCCGGGAACGGATTGAACGGGATCAGGTTGAACTTGCACGACACGCCGACGACCGGGTCATTGACGAGCGCGACGAGTTCGCGTGCATGCTCGTCCGTGTCGTTGACGCCGTCCAGCATGCAGTATTCGAACGTGATGAAGTCGCGCGGGGCGAACTCCAGGTAACGCTTGCACGCGGCCATCAGCTCGCGCAGCGGGTATTTCTTGTTCAGCGGGACGAGCATGTCGCGCAGCGGATCGTTGGAGCCGTGCAGCGACACCGCAAGCGCCACCGGGCATTCCTGCGACAGCTTGTCCATGTTCGGCACGACACCGGACGTCGACACGGTCACGCGGCGGCGCGACAGGCCGTACGCGTTATCGTCCAGCATCAGCTTCAGCGCGGTGACGGTGGGGTCGAAGTTCAGCAGCGGTTCGCCCATGCCCATCATGACGACGTTCGTGATCTGGCGCTCGCCCTTCGGCCCGGGCTCGATGCCTTTCGTGCGGCGCAGCTCGAACTCGGCCATCCACAGCTGGCCGATGATCTCGGCGACGGTGAGGTTGCGGTTGAAGCCTTGCTTGCCCGTCGAGCAGAAGCGGCAGTTGACGGCGCAGCCGGCCTGCGTGGAAATGCACAGGGTGCCGCGCGTCTCTTCCGGGATGAACACGGTCTCGACGGCATTGCCGTTGCCGACGTCCACGAGCCATTTGCGCGTGCCGTCGCTCGACGTGTGGTCGCTGATGACGGCCGGCGCGCGGACTTCGGCGCGCGTCTTCAGCTTTTCACGGAGCGATTTCGCCAAGTCCGTCATGTCGTCGAAATTGGCGGCGCCGAACTGGTGGATCCAGCGCTGCAGCTGCTTGGCGCGGAAGGGCTTCTCCCCCAACTCGGCGCAGTAAGCGGCGAGCTGCGCGGGATCGAAGTCCAGCAAGTTGGTGAGAGTTGCCATGATTGAATCCTGTGCCTTCAAAATAAGTCCCGCCCGCCGGGCTCTTCGAGCATGGGCGAGCGGGTTATTGCATATGTTAAACCGACCTCTGGCCGGCCAACACAAATAATTGCTACAAAAAATAAACTGCGATTAACGCGAGTAGACGTTCAGTGCCGGGAAGTAGTAAGCGATCTCGACAGCGGCCGTCTCGGCAGCGTCCGAACCGTGCACGGCGTTGGCGTCGATCGAATCGGCGAAGTCGGCGCGGATGGTGCCCTTGTCGGCCTTCTTCGGATCGGTTGCGCCCATCAGTTCGCGGTTCTTGGCAATCGCGCCTTCGCCTTCCAGCACCTGGATCATGACCGGACCCGAGATCATGAAGTCGACCAGATCCTTGAAGAACGGACGCTCTTTGTGGACGGCGTAGAAACCTTCGGCTTCGGCGCGCGACAGCTGGGCCATACGGGCAGCGACGATCTTCAGGCCTGCGCCTTCGAAACGGCTGTAGATTTGGCCGATCACGTTTTTAGCGACTGCGTCAGGTTTGATGATCGACAGGGTGCGTTCGATTGCCATTTAAAAACTCCAATAAAAAGAAAGGTTTAAATCGAGATTTGGGAACTCAATCAACCTTCTATTTTACCATACATCCGTCATCCTACCCATATTGCGCCGCCCGCGCCCCGGATGTTAGAGTGACATCAGTCAGACCTCGTCCATACGGTCGCGTGCGCCGGCACTTATGCAGGGCTTAAATCTTGCGGTTCCGACAGCCCACGGCCTGTTGAAGACGGGTCCCATCCCCATATGGGGTGCAAAGCGATTTCTTCCAACGGAGGCATTATGATTCCCAGCCTGCAGAAAACCTACGACGTGTCGGCCATCCAGGCCTCGCGTCACCGCGTGCTGCGCAACACTTACTGGTTGCTCGCACTGTCCATGATCCCGACCGTGTTCGGCGCCTACATCGGCCTGCAGATGGCGCTGCCGATCTTCGCCGGCGGCATGGGCGTCCTGCTGTTCTTCGCCATCGCGTTCGGCTTCATCTTCGCGATCGAGAGGACGAAGAACTCGGCGGCCGGCGTGCCGATCCTGCTCGGGTTCACGTTCTTCATGGGCCTGTGGCTGACGCCGCTGCTGCGCTACACCTTGCACTTCTCCAACGGCGGCACCCTGATCATGACGGCGTTCGCCGGCACCGCGGTCGTGTTCGCCACGATGGCGACGATCGCCACCGTGTCCAAGCGCGATTTCTCGGGCATGGGCAGCTGGCTGTTCGCCGGCGCCATGGTCGTGATCGTGGCCGCCTTCGCCAACATCTTCCTGCACCTGCCGGCGCTGATGCTCGCGGTGTCGGTGCTGGCGATGGTGATCTTCTCCGCGTTCATCCTGTTCGACGTGAACCGCATCGTGAACGGCGGCGAGACGAACTACATCAGCGCCACGCTGGCCATCTACCTGGACATCTACAACGTGTTCACGAGCATGCTGCAGCTGCTGGGCGTCGGGTTCGGCAACCGCGACTGATTCCCTGCTTGCCTGATGCATCGGAGCCGGCCCGCGTGGCCGGCTTTTTTTCGCGGTCACGCATGCATACGCGTGGGCACAGGGGTGTGCCCACCCTACGAGTGACGCTGTCGTAGGGTGGGCACCCCGAGCCCATGCGAACAGCGGCGTCGACGAAAAGTCCGATTGGCAGAATTGAACGGGCCTGCGTACAATATCCGTTCGCCGTCGATTCCGCCTCCCCAATGCCCCGTAGCCTGGTCCATGTGTTGCTGTCGCTGTTGCTGCTCGTATCGCAGCAATTGTCGCTCGGCCACGGCTATACGCACTGGGCCGAGGTCGACGAGGCGCTCGTCCAGCAAGCGGCCGCCGGCGCCGACGAAGCCGACGACAACAGCGGCAAGCTGCCGAAGCCGGCCCTGCACGACCTGTGCGGCCAGTGCGCGGCCAGCGCCCAGATCGCCTTCGCGCTGCCGACGACGCTGCGCCGGTTCGTCCCGGCCGAGCTGGCCTACGCCGCGCCGGTCGTCCGTGCCACCCCGGGCATCTGCCTGCTCGAGGCCTGCCCGTTCCAGTCGCGCGCCCCACCCCAGGCCTGAATAACGTCCCGTTTTTCCCGCACCGCCCGGCGCGTCCCGGCGGTGCGGGCCGTTATCCATTCGCTTGAGGTTTTACACAGTCATGAACATCGAACATACGCTGCTCGCCAGCGCGCTCCTGCTCGCCTTCCACCCGGCCGTCCGCGCCGCCGACGACCAGCAGACCATCAATGAAGGCAAGGTCCAGCAAGTCGTGGTGACCGCCAGCCCGCTGCGCAACGGCGAAGGCGACCAGATCCTGACCCCGGCCAAGGTGCTCGCGGGCGACGAACTGCGCGACAAGGTCGGCAACTCGCTGGGCGAGACGCTGCAGAACGAACTGGGCGTGTCATCGTCCGCCTTCGGCGCCGGCGCGTCGCGCCCCATCATCCGCGGCATGGAAGGCTCGCGCGTAAAAATGCTGGAAAACGGCATGGCGACGTCGGACGTGTCCGGCCTGTCGAACGACCACGCCGTCGCATCGGAAGGCGCCGTCGCGCGCCAGATCGAAATCTTGCGCGGCCCCGCCGCCCTGCTGTACGGCTCGGGCGCCATCGGCGGCCTCGTCAACGTCGTCAACGAGCGCATCCCGACGGCGCTGGAGCCAAAGCCGACGGGCCAGATCGAGACGCGCTACAGCTCCGTCGACGACGGCAAGAATCTTTCCGGCACACTGGACGGTGCGGTCGGCAAGCTCGGCCTGCACCTCGACGCCAATCTGCGCAACACGGACGATTACCAGATCCCCGGCGACCGCGTGCTGAACGACCCGTCGTCCGCCATGCACCGTCTGCCCAACAGCGACACGCGCGAACGCAACGTCGGCGTGGGCGGCTCGTATGTCGACGACTGGGGCTATGCGGGCCTGTCGGTGTCGCACCTGACGAATTTCTACGGCATTCCGACGAATGCCGGGTCGCACATCGACCAGCGCCAGAACCGCTACGACTTCGACAGCGTCGTCAAAAACCCGCTGGCCGGCTTCGAGAGCGCGCGCGTGAAGGCCGGCTATACCGACTACCACCACGCCGAACTGGACGACGGCGTGCCGGCGACGCTGTTCTCGAACAAGTCGTTCGAGTCGCGCATCGAACTGACGCACAAGCCGCTGACGAGCCTCGGCCTGCACGGCACGGTCGGCGTCCAGACGGAAAACACGCATTTCTCGGCGCTGAGCGCGGCAGGCGGCCCCGACACGGTGCCCGTCACCCACTCCACGACGCAGGCCGCCTTCCTCGTCGAGGAGTGGAAACAGGGTCCGCTGCGCTGGAACGCCGGCGTGCGCTACGAAAACGTCGACCGCAAGCCCGTCTCGAACCGCGAGCGCACGTTCGACCTCGGTTCCGGCTCGATCGGCGCGCTGTGGCCGTTCACGCAGGGTTATTCCTTCGGCACCACGCTGTCGTACGCCCAGCGCGCGCCGGGGACGGAGGAGCTGTACTCGGGCGGCCCGCACGACGCCACGCTGACGTTCGACGTCGGCGACCCGGACCTGCACAAGGAAATCTCGCGCAACGTCGAGCTGTCGCTGCAAAAGACGAGCGGCCTGCTGCGCTGGCGCGTGAACGCCTACCGCAACAACGTCAACAACTTCATCTACGGCCATGTCACGGACGCGATGTTCGACGAGGACGGCAACCCGGGCGGCGACTTCCGCCAGCGCCTGTTCCAGCAGGCCAAGGCGCACGTCCAGGGCGCGGAAGCCGAAATGACGTGGAATCAGATCGGCATGGGCTGGAACGGCCGCGTGTTCGCCGACACGTCGCGCGGCTACCTCGACGACGCCGGCAACCTGCCGCTGCAGCCGGCCGACCGCGTCGGCGCCTCGATCGGCTACCGCCAGCCGCACTGGCGCACCGGCCTCGAGTGGACGCACGCCCGCGGCCAGGAACGTCTGGCCGCGTTCGAGACGTCGCCCACGCCGGCCTACAATCTCGTCGATGCCAACCTGTCGTACACGCAAAAGCTCGAGAGCATGGACCTCACGTATTTCCTCACGGCTAAAAACCTGCTGAATGAGGATATCCGGCTGTCGACGTCGCTGCTGAAGGATATTGCCCCGCTGCCGGGGCGGAACATCACGTTCGGGGTGCGTGCCAAATTCTGATGGCGCGTCGATGGTGGGCACGGGGTGCCTACGCCGGCCGCGCCCACCCTACGTGACTGCCGTAGGGTGGGCGGCCTCCGCCCACCATTGCGTCACCACCGGCGCGTGACGTATTGGCGTCCCGTGCGCCACGTTGTCACCGCCGTCGTTATAGTATTGCCATCGAACCCAATCCCTTCGGCATCAGCATCACGCGTCTTGCCGCCTCATTTGGTCCTTTGGAGACATTTTGTTCCCCAGGTATCAATGGACCTTCTCGCGCGGAAAATGTATTTTTTTTCACAGCTGTTCCAGCTTATGCATTTGCGCATAGAATGACCGCTTTCGGACTCGGAAGCGATCAGTATGGAAGCAGCGACGCGCGACTTTCATCTCCTCGACAGCACTGGCGCCGTCCGCGCCGGTTACCACGTCCATGACTGGTCGTCGTCCCCGCTCGGCCCGCCGGACCAATGGAGTTCCGCACTGCGCAATGCGGTCAGCCTGATCCTCGAATCCGAATTCCCCATGTACGTCGCGTGGGGTCCGCAGCTGGCGCTGCTCTACAACGCCGCCTTCATTCCCCTCCTCGACGGCACGCATCCCGCGGCGCTCGGCCGGCCGCTGGCCCAGGTCTGGCCCGACCGCTGGCCCGGCCTGAAACCGCTCGTCGAGCGAGCGCTCGCCGGCCACGCCACGTACGGCGAGGACGTACCGAGCCCCGTCGACCGCGACGGCAAGCCGTACAACGCCTGGTTCACGCTCGCCTACTCCCCCGTCCGCGACGACGCCGGCACCGTGCGCGGCATGCTGTGCGTGACGAGCGAGACGACGCAGCGCGTCCAGCTGGAACGGCGCCACGCCGTGCAGCTGCAGGTGGTCGACAGCCTGCGGCGCCTGCACCACCCGTCCGACATCATCGAAAGCGCGTGCACGCTGCTCGGCAAGCATCTCGAACTGGAGCGCGCCTGCTATGTCGAAACGGACGAGGCCGACGGCAGCTTCGAAGTGATGCACGACTGGGCCCGCGACGCCGGCGCCCCGCTCATCGGCCGGCGTGCCCGCCTCGACGATTTCGGCCCGCAGGCGCTGGCGCTGCTGCGCACGGGCTCGCCGCTCGCCGTGCGCGACGCGATGGCCGACCCGCGCCTGCCCGCGCGCGGCGAGCGCTACGCGGCCGCCGGCGCGCGCGCGATCCTCGTCGTGCCCAAGATCCGCCGCGGCCAGCTCGTGGCGGCCCTCGTCGGCTACGCCACGCAGGCGCGCGACTGGAACGAGGAAGCGCAACGCCTCGCCGCCGACATCGCGGAACGCAGCTGGGAAGCGCTCGACCGCGTGCGCGCCGAACAGGCGTTGCGCGACGCCGTGGCGCGCCAGACGACGCTGCTCGACATGAACGAGTTCCGCCTGGAAGTCTCGGACCTGCTGCGCCGCCTGAACGACCCCGCGCAGATCTTCACGCAGACGGGCGCCATGCTGGGCCGCTTCCTGCAGGCCAGCCGCGTGCTGTACGGCGACTACGACGCCGACAAGCAGCTCGTCACGTTCCACTCGAACTACACGGACGGCATCGTCGCCGAGTTGAACGGCACCTTCCCCGCCGCCCTGTTCGGCACGGCGAACCTCGCGTCGCTGGGCCAGGCCACGTGGGTGTCGAGCGACCTGCAGCGCGACCCGCGCACGAGCGGCGCGGACGTGTGGCCGAACTACGCGGCGCTGCAGATCCGCTCTGCCGTCGTCGTGCCGCTGAATCGCAACGGGGCGCTGACCTCGTGCCTGTTCATCAACGACAACCTGCCCCGGCTGTGGAGCGCCGACATCGTGCGCCTCATCGAGGACGTGGCGGAACGCGCGTGGAGCGCCGTTGAGCGCGTGCGCGCGGAGGACGCGCTGCGCCTCGCCGACCGCCGCAAGGACGAGTTCCTCGCGATGCTCGCGCACGAGTTGCGCAACCCGCTTGCGCCGATCTCGGCCGCCGCGCAGCTGCTGACCCTGGGCCCGCCGGACAATGCCCGCGTGGAGCGCACGAGCGCCATCATCGCGCGCCAGGTCGCGCACATGACGGGCCTGATCGACGACCTGCTCGACGTCTCGCGCGTCACGCGCGGCCTCGTCGTCCTGGCTCGCGAGGAAGTCGACCTGCGCCGCGTGATCGGCGACGCCGTCGAACAGGTGCGCCCGCTGATCGAGGCGCGCCGCCACCAGCTGGCGCTGCATCTGTCGACGGAGCCCGCGATCGTCGAAGGCGATCCGAAGCGTCTCGTGCAGGTGGTCGCCAACCTGCTGAACAACGCGGCCAAGTACACGCACGAAGACGGCCGGCTGTCGATCTGGATGGGCATCACGCCGGAACAGGTGCTTGTCTCCGTGTCCGACAACGGCATCGGCATCTCCGCCGAACTGCTGCCCACCGTGTTCGAGCTCTTCTCGCAGGCCGAGCGCACGCCCGACCGGTCGCAGGGCGGCCTGGGCCTGGGCCTCGCGCTCGTGAAGAGCCTCGTGGAACTGCACGGCGGCATGGTGACGGCGGCCAGCGACGGCCGCAACCACGGCAGCGAATTCACGATCCGCCTGCCGCGCGTGCACACGGCCGCCACACCGGCCGGCGGCGCGGATCAGTCGGGCACACCGGCGCCCGGCGCCGCGCGAGGATTATCGCTGATGCTCGTGGACGACAACGTCGACGCCGCCATGACCCTGGGCCTGCTGCTGGAATCCGGCGGCCACCACGTGACCGTGATGCACAACCCGGGCGACGCGCTGGAGCGGGCCACGGCGGCGCATTACGACGCGTTCCTGCTCGATATCGGGCTGCCCGGCATGAACGGCTACGAATTGGCGCGCCGGCTGCGCACGCTGCCTTCATGCGCCGACTCGACGCTCGTTGCGATCACGGGCTATGGGCAGCAATCGGATCAGGCGAGCGCGGCGTATGCCGGGTTCGACAGTTATTTCGTGAAGCCGGTGGATCCGGCGGGGTTGTTCGCGTTATTGGACCGCGTCGCCGCCCGCTGACGCGTTGTCCTTGACGTCCGGCGCCGCGAATTCGCGCGGCTGGAAATTCTCGAGGCGCTCGAACACGCCGATCGATTCCACGTGCGACGTGTGCGGGAACATGTTCGCCACACCGGCCTTCTTCAGCACATAACCGGCGCGGTGGGTGAGGATGCCCGCGTCGCGCGCCAGCGTGGACGGGCTGCACGACACGTACACGATCCGCTGCGGCATCAGCTCGGGGTTCGTCAAACGCAGCTCCGCGAGCGCGATGGCCAGCGCGACGGCGCCGTCGCGCGGCGGGTCGACGAGCATGCGGTCGAACTTGCCGAGCGCGATCAGGTCATCCTTCGTCACCTCGAACAGGTTGCGCGTGTAGAACGTCGTCTTGTCCGCGAGCCCGTTGGCGCGGGCGTTTTCCAGCGCGCGCGTCGTCAGCGCCGTGCTGCCTTCGATGCCGACGACTTCCCGCGCCTGCGTCGCCAGCGGCAAGGTGAAGTTGCCGAGGCCGCAGAACAGGTCGGCCACGCGGTCATCCTTCTGCACGTCCAGCAGGGTCAGCGCCTTGTGCACGAGCAGGCGGTTGATCTGGTGATTGACCTGCGTGAAATCCGTCGGCTTGAATGGCATCCTGATGCCGAACTCGGGCAAGGTGTAGTACAGCTCCTTGCCGAGGGGGTAGAACGGCGCCGCCGTATCCGGTCCTTTCGGCTGCAGCCACCACTGGATGTTCCACTGGTCGGCAAACGCCTTCACCAGCACCTCGTCGGCGGCCGTCAGCGGCGCCATGATGCGCAGCACGAGCACGGTCGTCTCTTCGCCGACGGCGATCTCGATCTGCGGCATCTGCTGGTAGATCGACAGCGCGCGCACCAGCTCGCGCAGCGGCACGAGCATCGCGGACAGATGGTCAGGCAGGATCTCGCAGCTCGTCATGTCGGCCACGTACGACGAGTGACGCTCGTGGAAGCCCACGAGCACCGTGCCCTTCTTCGCCACGTAACGGACCGACAGGCGCGCGCGGTAGCGGTAGTCCCACGTGGGGCCGTACATCGGGCGCATGATGTTCTCGGCCTTCGTCTTCCCGATGTGCCACAGGTTGTCTTCCAGGACGCGCTGCTTCATCGCGACCTGGGCCGACGGCTCCAGGTGCTGCATCGAGCAGCCGCCGCAATGCCAGAAGTGCGGGCACTTCGGCTCGACGCGCATGGACGACGCCTTCTGCAGGGTGACCATGCGGCCCGATTCCCAGTTCTTCTTCTTGCGCAGTGTCTCGAAGCTGACGCGCTCGCCCGGCAGCGCGCCCTCGACGAAGATCACTTTGCCTGGCGTGCCGTCCTCGTTCTCCAGGTGGCCGACGCCGCGCGCGTCCATGTCGAGGGATTTGATGTTGATGAAGGTTTCTTGCATGGGGATAGAAGAAGCAAAACGGGAAGACCAAACGGCTCGTGGCCTACTCAGGCCAGCCGGGCATCATAGCAAGGAATCGCGGACGACGCCACGGGCGGCCATGGCCCGCTTCAGTTTGACGAGGGCTTCCTGCTGGATCTGGCGCACGCGCTCGCGCGTCACACCCATCTCCTCGGCCAAGGTTTCCAACGTGGCCGGATCATCGTTGTCGAGGCCGAAGCGGCGCATGACGACGAGGCGCTGCTTGTCCGGCAGCTTCTGCAGCCAGTCGCGCACGAGCACCGTCATCTCGTGTTGTTCCGCGTGGGTGTCGGGACTGACGTCGCCCTCGTCCGGCAGCATGTCCATCAAGCTGCTCTGCGGATCGTTGTCGAGCGGGGCGTCGAGCGACGTCGCGTGTTCGGACAGCGCGAGGATGTCCTGCACTTCTTCCACGGGCCGGCCGACGAGGCTCGCGATGTCTTCCGCGCTCGCTTCCTTGCCGTCGTGGTGCTGGGCTTCCAGGTGGTATTTCGCGCGCAGCACCTGGTTCAGCTCGCGCACCATGTGCACGGGCAGGCGCACGGTGCGGGCCTGGTTCATGATCGCGCGCTCGATGCTCTGGCGGATCCACCACGTGGCGTACGTCGAGAAGCGGAAGCCCCGTTCCGGCTCGAACTTGTCGATGGCGCGCATCAGCCCGATGTTGCCCTCTTCGATGAGGTCGAGCAGCACGACGCCGCGATTGATGTAGTGCTTGGCGATGGAGACGACGAGCCGCAGATTATGCTCGATCATCTTTTGCCGCGCATTGAAGTCGCCCGCCTTGGCCAGGGTGGCGTGATGCACTTCCTGCTCCGCGCTGAGCAGCGGCTTGGCGCCGATCCGGTTCAGGTAGTGCTGCGTGGTGTCGGTCGAGAGCTCGGCCTGCAGCACGCTCTTGAGTTCGTCGACGGTGTCCGCGACGGCCACCACCGCGCCGTCCGGCAGCATCTCGGCGCGCTCGACGCCGTCGGCCCCGAACTCGCCGTCGTCCAGCGGCTCGTCCGGATTGTCTTCCGGCGTGTCGTGGTCCAGCGGATCGGGGGGCAGCGTCATCGGCTCTCTCTAGCGACTGGGCAGGAACTTGGCCGGGTCGACCGGCTTGCCCTGCTGGCGTATCTCGAAATGCAGTTTGACCCCGTCGGCATCGGAATCGCCCATTTCCGCGATCGGCTGGCCCTTGGTCACGTTCTGACCTTCCTTGACCAGGATGGTGCGGTTGTGTGCGTACGCCGACAACAGGCTGTTGCTGTGCTTAACAATCACGAGATTACCATATCCACGGATGCCGCTGCCCGCGTACATCACCTTCCCGGAGCCGGCCGCCATCACTTGCTGGCCCATCTTGCCCGCGATGTCGATGCCCTTGTTCTTGCCTTCGTCGAAGGTGGCGATGATCTTGCCGTCGGACGGCCACATCCAGCTCAGTTTCTCGTCGTCGTTCGCGGTGACGGTCGTGCCCGGGGTCACGCCGGCCGTGACGACTTTCTCCGCCTTCGGATTGTCTTCCTTCGCGAGGTTCGCCTCGCTGTACGGCTTCTTGGCGCCGCTCGGCTCGGTCTTCTTCGGCACGGCCGGCACCTTTTCGGCGCCCGGCATCGTGACGGGCGACGTGACGACGCCGTTCGCGGTGCGCTCGGGCTGCGCCACCTTCAGCACTTGCCCGACCTTGATGTCGTCCGGATCGGCCAGGTTGTTCCAGGCGACGAGATCGCGGTAGTTCTGGCCGTGGTCGAGCGCGATGCGCAGCAGCGTGTCGCCGCGGCGGACGGTGTAGGTGCCGCGCGCGTCCGGTTTCGGCTCCTCGACGGCCGGTGCCGGTTGCGGGCGCGGGCGGAACGAGGAAGCGGTCGGGGCCGGTCGGTCGATGATGGGGGCAACGCGGGTCTCGGTGCCGCAGGCGGACAGGATACCGAGACTGATGATCAACAGGGCTAAGCGGGGTGTGGGTTTCATTCTCTCTTTAATTCTTTACAACATTCTGGCACTCAAGCGGTGCCTGGCCGCAGCGGGACGAAATGACAGGCTTCCAGCGTTTCGCTGGTCCATTCCGCCTTGCCGGTACGGGTAATGCGCTGCAGGTGCTGGACCTGAGCACCGACGGGCGCCACCAGGCGGGCGCCGATGGCCAACTGCTCGAGCAGTGCACGGGGCACCTCGAGACCGGCCGCCGCCAGGATGATGCCGTCGAACGGGGCCACCTGCGGGAGCCCTAGCATACCATCTCCGTACTGCAAGCGCAGATTGGCGATACGCAACGGGCGCAGATTGGCCTTCGCCAGCTCGTGCAGCGGCTTGATCCGCTCGATGGAATACACTTCCTGCGCCACGCACGACAGCACGGCGGCCTGGTAGCCGCAGCCCGTGCCGATCTCGAGCACGCGGCGCAGCGGCTGGCCGCCCTCCTTCAGCAATTCGATCATGCGCGCCACGATGTACGGCTGCGAAATCGTCTGGTTGTGACCGATCGGCAGCGAGATGTCGACGTACGCCTGCGCCAGCATGCCCGGCTCGACGAACATATGGCGCGGCACGATTTCCAGCGCGCCCAGCACTTGCGCATCCTTGACACCCTGGCGCGCCGCGCGGGCCGCCATCGCGCGGCGCGGCGCTTCGGTCGCGGCCAGGTCGGACCGCGCGACGGTTTGCTGCGGCTGGGCCGGCGCCGGCTTGGCCGGTCCCGGCACGCCGGATTGCGCGCCGCGCTGGCCGCCGGGCGGCTGCGCCTGGCTATTGTTGCGCGCGTTCTGCGTTGCCGTCTGTGGCGTCGCGACGGGCGAAGGCAGCGTGGTCTTGCGTGTGTTGCCGCCCGTCACGGACGATAGCGGCAGGGGAAACTGGCTGCGCTTCTCGCTCATGCCAGGCCTCGCCGCAGTTGGTCGAGCTGGTCGCGGTGGGTAAGATCGACCTGCAGCGGCGTGACGGATACGCAGCCCTTGGCCGTCGCGTAGAAGTCGGTGCCCTCGCCCGCGTCGCGGCAGGCGCCCGGCGCACCGATCCAGAAGATCTCGCGCCCGCGCGGGTCTTGCCCGCGGACGACGGGCTCGGACTGGTGGCGCCGGCCCAGGCGCGTCGGTGTGAGCGGTCCCATCTGGTCGTACGGCACGTTCGGAATATTTACATTCAGCAAAAACGGCGAGTCGAGCATCTCGAAGCGACGCAACACGATGTCGCGCGCCACCCGCGCCGCGGAATCGATTTCAGCCCAGCCGCCATGAACCTGGGAAAAGGCGATGGCCGGGATGCCAAACAGATAACCTTCCGTCGCCGCGGCCACCGTGCCCGAGTACAAGGTATCGTCTCCCATGTTCTGGCCGTTGTTGATGCCGGAGACGACGAGGTCCGGACGCGTGTCGAGCATCCCCGTCAATGCGATGTGTACGCAGTCGGTGGGGGTGCCGTTGACAAAATAAAACCCATTGGCAGCCTTCGACACCGACAGCGGGCGGTCGAGCGACAGCGAGTTGGACGCGCCCGAACGGTTGCTGTCGGGGGCGACCACCACGATGTCGGCGACCTTTGCCAGCGCGTCGGCCAGGGCGTTGATGCCGGGGGCGAGATAGCCGTCGTCGTTACTGATAAGGATACGCATGCAGCGATTTTACCTGAAGCAACGGCGAGATCGATCTGTCGGAATGCACATTTATTGGCTCCCGGCGAGGCGACCGGCGCGCCCCGCGCAGCGTCAGCCCGTCACCACGGGTTGCCCTTCGGCCGCCTGGATCAGGGCACCTTCGAGGGACGAGACCTCGTCCAGGGTGAAGGCCAGCAGGGCGTCCTTGTCGCCTTCCTGCAGGTAGACCTGCTTGATCATCGCGGCGCCGCGTCGTCGTAGCGGATGCGCCACACTCGGCCGCAGGATCGTCGAGCGCAGACTGTCGGCCAGCGCGCGCGCCTCGCGCGGGCTGCGGCTGTCGATCAATTCCTGCAGGCGCGACAACTTGTCGTCGAGGGCATCCGGCGGCGGCTCGCCGGGACGCCGCGGCGCCAGGTGGCCGCGCTTGCCCTCCTCCATCGCGTGCAGGCCCTGCTCCAGCGCGATCACGTGCTGCTCGATGCGGCGCGCCGCCTCCAGCTCGTTCTGTTGCCCTAAATACAATTGTGCCAGCCGAGCCAGTTCGCGCACGAGCGCCGGGGCGTCGGCATCGGCGGCGCGGTCGCGCAACGCGCCGACGGCCTGCACGAGCCGCACTTCAGGCAGCGGGCGCCACGGAAAATGGCCGGGTTCCAGCCATTCGAGCAGCGCCTCGATGGCCCGTTGCGGCCCGAGCCGGTCGGATGCGCCGGCGAGCGCCCGCCCGCCGGCCGGCGCCATGCCGACGACGGCTGCCTGCGGCAGCTGCACTTCGTCGAGGTAGCTGTCGAGCACGACGCCGGACAGGCCATAGCACTCGGCCAGCATGCGCTCCAGCGCGGCCTGGTAGCCGGACGGGCCCGCCTGGCCGCGCGTGCCGTCGCCGAATCGCCAGCGCAGCCGCGCCTCGCCCGTCCCGTCGACGGGGCAAGGCAGCGGATACACGAGCAGCGGGCGCTGCTCGTCTTCGTGGCTGCAGCGGTAGTCGAGCGCGCGCGAGACGACGCCCCGCAAGCCGTCGAGGCTGCGCGCATCCGGTGTGAACAGGCCCACGATCTTGTCGGGCAACAGCGCCGTGCAGACGCTGGCCGCCGCCGAGCGCCCGCTGCGGCAATCGATGAGGACGTGCGCGAAGCGCCGCGCGACGCGGGCCGCGAACGTGCGGAACAGGGCCGGACAGGCGCAGAATAGCGCGTCCCAGTCGAGCCGGTCGACGCGTTCGCCGTAGCTGTCGTCGAAGCGGCCGGCGCGCATCAGGTACAGCGGCCGGCTGTCGTCGACGCGCACGATATAGTGGTCCCAGTCGACGGCGTCGAGCACGCGTGCCGCGAGGGCCTCGGCATCGTCACCCGCTGTGCTGCCTTGCAATTGCTCGCGGCACGTTTCGAACAGTTCGAGCAGGCCGGCGCCGCTATGGACGTCGTCCGCGCGGGAAAAATAATGGTGGAGCCCTGGCGCTTCCAGGTCCCAGTCGATCATCAGCACCGGTGTCTTCGCATGCGCGCGCCCGGCGAGCAGCCAGGCGGCATGGGCCAGCGCGAGGCTGCGCACGGGGGCGCTGTCGTAGGAGTAGAACGTCGTCACCTCGCCGGCCTGCCCGGCCGGTGCTGCGGTGATGCGGTTGGTTTCCATAAGGCTCCTCATTTTTTGGGGAAGGTAGGTTCCGGTAACTCACGCCATGCGGGTGGGACAGCGGGAAGGACGAATTGGTTGCAATCGTGCCCCGGCGGCATGGTTTTTTTCTGATACTGGTAATGGGTGACGATGCGCCGGACCATCTTGTCGATGTCCGGCAAGAAATCGGGATTCGATTTGAGGTCGGCCGTGGCCATCGTGAAGCGCGAGAAGTCGACGTAGAACGTGGACTCGCTGACCTGCGGGGGCAGGCTGTCGGGGTGCTGCGTCATGATGACGGGAATGATCAGCTGGCTGGGCAGCGTGTACCAGGTGGCGCGCTCCGTTTCGATGAGGCGCATCGCGGCGTACTCGCGCCGCGTGTAGGCGTGGGCTTCGTACTTGGGCGTGTAGATCAGCACCATGCACGCGCTTTCGCACAGCGCGCGCGCGATCTTGCGGTCGAGGTCGTCACCACCGCCCAGTTGTTCGGTGTCGATGAACAGTTCGTGTTCGTTGTCGAAATACGGTTCGAGGTAGCAGCGCAGGGCATCGGCCAGCGTGGCCTTGAAGCGCTGCATCAGCTCATGCCGACCATGGGCATAGCTGAAAAAGCAGCCGTAACGAATCGCCATTGCTCCCCCTTGTAGTCTGCCGTCGGCCGGGCCTACAAGACTCTAAACAACGCACCCATGGTGCATGTTGTGGAAGCGCAGAGGGGTCAGTCTTTGGGTTGCTTGAAGAACTCGATCACGTCCGCCTGCACACGCGTGCGGCGGAACGGCGGCAGGCTCTGCCAGACGCGGCGGCCATACGGCTTGCTGATCACGCGCGGATCGCACAGCATCAGCACGCCGCGGTCCTCGACGTCGCGGATCAGGCGGCCCGCGCCCTGCTTCAGGTTGATGATGGCTTCCGGCAAGGTGTGGTGGACGAAGCCGTTCATGCCCTTCTTTTCCATCACTTCGATGCGCGCCGCGAGCACGGGGTCGTCGGGCGGGGCGAACGGCAGCTTGTCGATGATGACGAGCGACAGCGCCTCGCCCCGCACGTCCACGCCTTCCCAGAAACTCTGGCTGCCGACGAGCACGGCGTTGCCCGCGTTGCGGAACGAGTCGAGCAGTTCCGTGCGGCCCCGCTCGCCCTGCACGAACAGGGGAAAGTCGAGGCCGCGCTCAGCGAACTCCTCGCGCAAGCGTTCGGCCACGCGGTTGACGGCGCGGATCGTCGTGCACAGGAAGAAGCAGCGGCCGCCGGCCGCTTCGATGACGGGGAGCGCCATGTCGACGACGGCGTCCGTGTACCCGAACGTGTTCGGTTCCGGCAGGCCGGTCGGCACGTACAGGATGCCCTGCTCCTGGTAGTTGAACGGGCTGGGCCAGCTTTGCGCCGGCTCGCCCGTCATGCCCAACTGCGCCGTGAAATGCTTGAAGTCGTTCTTCACCGCCAAGGTGGCAGAGGTAAAAATCCAGCTGCGCGGCGTGCCGGCGCGCTGGCCGGCGAAGATCGGCGCGATCGACAGCGGCGTCTTGTGCAATTGCAGCGACGAGGAAAAAGCCTCGACCCACAGCACGGCATCGTCGCCCTCGATTTCCTTGCCCTTCTTCGGTTCCGACTTCCACGCCTTGTACTGCTCGAGCATCTCGACGGCGCGCACGCGGCATTGCTCGATGGTCTCGGCGCGCTCGGCCTGCGCTTCCAGCACGTCGATGAGACCTTCCAGCTCTTCCTTCAGTTTTTCCAGCGCGGGGAAGAATTCGGAGCTGGGCGGAATCTGCGGCAACGACAGGCGCGTGCCGCCTTCCGGGAACGTCAAACGCAGGTCGCGCGCCGCCTTCTCGACGACCGTGACGACCTTCGCCCAGTCGACGCCGCCGCGCGCATGCGCGAGGCCTTCGGCCAGCACGTCGCGGCACAGTTCCAGCACCTGTCCGGTGGACACGGTCGTGCCGAAGAACAAGGTCGCCACTTCCGGCAACTGGTGCGCCTCGTCGAAGATGATCGTGTTCGCGGACGGCAGCAGCTCGGCCATGCCGCCTTCCTTCAGCGCCACGTCGGCGAAGAACAGGTGGTGGTTGACGACGACGACATCGGCCTGCTGCGCTTCGCGGCGTGCCTTCATCACGAAGCAGTCCTGGTAGTACTGGCATTCCTGGCCGACGCAGTTCTCGCGCGTGGACGTGACGAGGTTCCATACGGACGCGGTTTCCGGGACCTTCGTCAACTCGGCCTTGTCGCCCGACTGGCTCATCTTGATGAAGCGCGAGATCTCGCGCAAATGCCCCACGTCGTCGCGCGACGTCAGGCGACCGTTCGACAGCGTGCGTTCCAGATGATAGTGGCACAGATAGTTCGAACGGCCTTTCAACAGCGCCACCGAGACCGGAGCGCGCAGCGCGGCGCGCACGGTCGGGATGTCGCGCGAAAATAACTGGTCCTGCAGGTTCTTGGTGCCGGTCGAAATGATCGTCTTGCCGCCCCACAGCAGCGCGGGGACGAGGTAGGCGAAGGTCTTGCCCGTGCCCGTGCCCGCCTCGGCGATCAGAGTGCCCTGCTCGCTGATGGCGTGCGCGATCGCCTTCGCCATCTCGGTCTGGGACTCGCGTGGCTTGAATGTGCCGACGGCCGGCGCGAGCGGACCGCCCGCGCCGAAGATGCGTTCGACTTCGGCGTCGTACTTGCCGGCCGGCTCGGTGGGTGCCTGCGCGGTGTCGGGCTCGCCGGCGTCGGCGCCGGACAGGGGAAGGTGATCGGTCAAGGTGGACTGCTTAGTGAACTGAGAAACGACAGGGCTGATGCCGGAGCAGATTATGCCGGAACGTCCGGCACCAATTGCATCTTCAGCAGTGTGATATGGTCCTTCAACTGCAGCTTGCGCTTCTTCAGGCGGCGCAGCTGCAACTGGTCGGCATGACCGTCGCGGGTCAACATTTCTATGACAGCGTCGAGGTCGCGATGTTCCACGTCGAGTTCAATAATACGGCGCTGGATCTCCTGGACGTCGATCATGGTAGGCAATTCCGAACAGTTAAGCGTAAAGGGGATGGGAACACTGCCCGCTGGCCCGGGGCGCGTCGTCATTACGGCTTGCAACTCCACTGCAAACCGGTGCATAGTTTAAACTACACCGTCGTTGCCGCCAACAAAGTCCGGCAGGGCGGCATCGGAAAGCCACGTTTATGACCTCATACAAGTTAGAAGCGGGAACCGCACAGCACGTCGGTAATCGCCCACAGCAGAACGACCGGGTCGCCCTGATGACCGGCGCGCGCGCGCCCGGCCATGTGCTGGCCGTGCTGTCCGACGGCATCGCCGGGTCGGTCGGATCGGAACAGGTCTTGCACACGGCCAAGCACGTATTCGACGAATTCAAGCCGGGCGACCGCGCAAGCGTGGAGCGCCAGCAGGACCTGCTGCGCGACATCGTGCAGGAAACCCACATCGTCACCAACATGAACGCGGTGACGACGCAAACGCAGGCGCACGCCAGCTTCGTCGGCCTCGTGCTGACGCCGCACGGCGACGCCGTCTGGGCCCACGTCGGCGATTCGCGCCTGTACTACTTCCACGGCAGCGAATGCCTCGCGCGCACGAGCGACGCGGCCTACGTCGAACACCTCGTGTCGAGCGACCGCCTGCCGCTGGACGCCGCGAAGAACCACCGCAAGTCCAAGCTGCTGGTGAACGTCATCGGCAACAGCCGCAAGGAGCCGTTCATCACGTTCGGTCACCGCACGGACCTGGGCGCGGGCGATTCATTCCTGCTGTGCTCGGACGGCCTGTGGCATTTCTTCACGGATGCGGAGCTGGGGTCGGCGATCGCCAAGTCCAGCCCGCGTCAGGCGTCGGAAATGCTGATCAACAAGGCCGGCGAGCGCTCGCGCGGCAAGGGCGGGAATTGCAGCATGGCGATCGTCAAGCTCGTCAAGCCCACGCTCGATCAGGCGTAACGCCGGCGCGACACGGCTGTCGCGCGCGGGCACCATGTGCCCACGCGGACCTCCGCAAACCGCATACGTTGTTATTTTTTGGCCGGATCCGGCGCCGCCTTCGCGTCCTCGGCTGCTTTCGCCGCTTTAGCGTCCTTCTCGGCCTTGGCAGCCTTCTCCGCCTTGCGCTCGGCGACCTTGCGCTGGCGCGCCGCCGATTCCGCCTTGCGCGCCTCGTAGTCGCGCACGTTCTGCGCGCGCTTGCCGGCGTCGGCCGCTTCCTGCTGGCGCTCCGCGCGCAGGCGCGCGTCGCGCTGGGCCGTGCGGTCGGCCACGGTCGGCTTGCGCGGCGGCGGTGCCGGCGTCGGTTCCGGTGCAGGCGTCAAAGGTTCCGCCGCCAGCTTGGCTTCCTGTTCCTTGAAGCGGCGGTCCGCTTCCGCCAGATTGCGGTCGCGTTCCTCGACGATGGCCTGGCGCTTGAAGCGCGCGGCCTGCACCTCGATCGCACGCTGGGCCGCGAGGGCGTTGCGGCGGCGTTCCTTGGCTTCGTCGAGGCAGTTCGTCACGAAAAACTTGTCGTAGCAGACGCGTTCGCGCTCGGCAAAGCGGGCCTCGATCGCCGCGCGCTCGCGCGCCACCGCGGCCAGTTGCTGGTCGGCCTGCGCGACGGACGTCACGGGCGGCGGCGGCACCTCGCGCGGCGCCACGTCCGGGCCGGCGCATGCCGCCAGCAACGCGGCCGCGAGCAGCGCGGCGCCTGCGCGCACGGTGCGGGTGTCTGTTACGAAGTCAGCTTTCATTCGGTTCCTTTGATCGTGTCAGGCCAGCGCGTCGGCGGCGCCACGGCGCTCGGCCAGCATGTATTCGCGCGACTGCATCTCAATGATACGCGACACCGTGCGATGGAACTCGTTCGACATCGCGCCCTCCGTGTACAGCTGCTCCGGCTCGACCTCGGCCGACATGATCAGCTTGACCTTGTGGTCGTAGAACACGTCGATCAGCCACGTGAAGCGGCGCGCCTCCGACGACATCGCGGCCGACATGCGCGGCACGCCGGACAGGATAACCGTGTGGAACTGGCTTGCCAGTTCCAGGTAGTCGTTCTGCGAGCGCGGCCCGCCGCACAAAGTGGCGAAGTCGAACCAGATGACGCCGCCGGCGCGCCGCAGCGCACGGATCTCGCGCTGCTCGATGTGCACTCGCGGGTCTTCGTCCGCGGTGTCGGCGACCTTGGCATACGTGTCGCGCAGCGCATGGTCGGCGGCCGCGCCCAGCGGCGTGTAATAGGCCTGCACCTGCTCCAGCGCGCGGTGGCGGTAGTCGATGCCGGCATCGACGTTCAGCACGTCCAGCTTGTCTTTGATGAGGGCGATCGTGGGCAGCATGCGATCGCGGTGCAGGCCGTCCGGGTACAGCTTGTCCGGGTCGTAATTCGACGTCATCACGAACGACACGCCGTTCTCGAACAGCGCGGACAGCAGGTTGTACATGATCATCGCGTCGGCGACGTCGCTGACGTGGAATTCGTCGAAGCAGATCAGGCGGTATTTCTTGGCGATGCGGCGGGCGACCTCGATCAGCGGGTCTTCCATGCCTTTCAGCTCGTCGAGCTGGCGGTGCACCGCGCGCATGAATTCGTGGAAGTGCAGGCGCGTCTTGCGCACGACCGGCACCACCGAGTAGAAGCTGTCCATGAGGAAGGACTTCCCGCGCCCCACCCCGCCCCACATGTAGACGCCTTGCGGCACGTCGGGACGGTTGAGCAGGCGCTTGAACGCGGACGAGCGCTGCGACTTGTACGCGACCCAGTCGTCGTACGCCTCTTGCAAGCGGTCGACGGCGCGCTGCTGCGCGGGATCGGACTTGAATCCGCGCTCGGTCAGCGCGTGCTGGTAGTACTCTTGGACGTTCATGGAGGGCTTCGATTAAAACGTAGGGTGGGCACCCCGTGCCCACGCGTACGCCGGCATGACGCAAACGTTCGCGTGGGCACAGGGGTGCCCACCCTACGGCGCACATCGCCCAGCCGGCGGCAGGGCGACATGTCGTTACTGCTTTAGAAGTTCAGCGACCGCTTGTCGACGGCCAGCGCGGCTTCCTTGGTCGCTTCCGACAGCGACGGGTGGGCGTGGCAGATGCGGGCGATGTCTTCCGCCGATGCGCGGAATTCCATCGCGACGACAGCTTCCGAGATCAGCTCCGACGCGACCGGACCCACGATGTGGACGCCCAGGATTTCGTCGGTCGTCGAGTCGGCCAGGAATTTCACCATGCCCGACGTGTCGCCCAGCGCGCGCGCACGGCCGTTGGCCATGAACGGGAACGTGCCGGCCTTGTACGCAACACCTTCCTTCTTGAGCTGCTGCTCGGTCTTGCCGACCCACGCGATTTCCGGCGACGTGTAGATCACCCACGGGATCGTGTTGAAGTTGACGTGGCCATGCTGGCCGGCGATGCGCTCGGCAACAGCGACGCCCTCTTCTTCCGCCTTGTGCGCCAGCATCGGGCCGCGCACGACGTCGCCCACGGCCCAGATGCCCGGGACGTTGGTGCGGCATTCGTCGTCGACGGCCACGAAGCCGCGCTCGTCCAGCTGCACGCCGACGGTCTCGATACCCAGACCGTTCGTGTTCGGCACGCGGCCGATCGAGATGATCAGGCGGTCGAACGTTTCGCTCTTCGCGGCGCCCGCTGCGTCGGCGTAGTCGACGGTGACGCCCTTGTCGCCCTTGGTGACGCCGTTGATCTTCACGCCCAGCTGGATGTCCAGGCCCTGCTTCGTGAACAGCTTGTGCGCTTCCTTGGCGATCTGCTCGTCGACCGCGCCCAGGAACGTCGGCAGGCCTTCCAGCACGGTGACCTTGGCACCGACGCGGCGCCACACGGAACCCATCTCCAGGCCGATCACGCCGGCGCCGATGACGCCCAGCTTGGCCGGGACGGCGTCGATGGTCAGCGCGCCCGTGTTCGACAGGATGACTTTCTCGTCGAACGGTGCGCCCGGCAGTTCGCGGGCGTTCGAGCCGGTCGCGATGATCACGTTTTTCGCGGTGATCGAATCGGTGGTCGGGCCCGACACGTTGATCGTGTAGCCTTCGCCCGCTTTACCCGCGAACGTGCCGCGGCCGTGGAAGAACGTGACCTTGTTCTTCTTGAACAGGTAGACGATGCCGTCGTTGTTGGCCTTGACGACGCCCTCTTTGCGCTTGAGCATCTGGGGCAGGTTCAGCGACAGGCCGGCGACGTCGATGCCGTGCTCGGCGAACGCGTGGCCCGCGTGCTCGAAGTGTTCCGACGATTGCAGCAGTGCTTTCGACGGGATGCAGCCGACGTTGGTGCAGGTGCCGCCCAGTGCCGGGGCGCCCTTGGCGTTCTGCCATTCGTCGATGCAGGCGGTCTTGAAGCCCAGCTGCGCTGCGCGGATCGCGGCCACGTAGCCGCCGGGGCCGCCGCCGATCACGACGACGTCGAATTGTTTTTCAGTGCTCATTAATCGATTCCTTGTTTATCCTGACCGCCGAACCGGGACACCCGGTTTGGTAGGGTGGGCTCCCCGAGCCGACGCGAAAGCCGGCGTGCCGCATGCGTCCGCGTGGGCACGGGGTGCCCACCCTACGTCGTACGATCAGGTTTTCGAATTTATTCTTCGGGTACGAAAATCCACAACAACAGGTAAATCACGATGCCGAACCCGAACGTGACGGTGAACAGCGTGAACACCAGCCGCCACACCCACGCATCCACGCCCGAGATGCGGGCGAGCCCGCCGCACACGCCACCGAGCCAGCGGTCGGTGCGCGAGCGGCGCAGGGTGTTCAGCTCGGAGGCGAAGTCGCCCTCGCCCTTGTTCAGGTTCACCGTCGACGAGGCGCCGGACAGCACCTTCGCCTTCGCCTGTTCGTATTCGGCGTCGGTCAGGGCACCGGCCTGGTGCAGCTCGTGCAGACGCTTGATTTCATCGGAGATCATCATCATTCCCTTCCATCAGACACGGCACGAGCGCGCCGAGCCGGCGCGCCCTTCCCGAAGCGCGTGATTACAGGTCGAGCAGCAGGCGGGCCGGATCTTCCAGCGCGTCCTTCATCGCAACCAGACCCAGGACGGCTTCGCGGCCGTCGATGATGCGGTGGTCGTACGACATCGCCAGGTAGTTCATCGGGCGGATGACGATCTGGCCGTTCTCGACGACGGCGCGGTCCTTGGTCGCGTGCACGCCCAGGATCGCCGACTGCGGCGGGTTGATGATCGGGGTCGACAGCATCGAACCGAAGGTGCCGCCGTTCGAGATCGAGAACGTACCGCCCGTCAGGTCTTCCAGCGTGAGCTTGCCGTCCTTGGCTTTCTGGCCGAATTCGCCGATCTTCTTCTCGATCTCGGCGATCGACATCTGGTCGGCGTTGCGCAGGATCGGGACGACGAGGCCGCGCGGCGAACCGACGGCGATACCGATGTCGAAGTAGCCGTGGTAGATGATGTCGTTACCGTCGACCGACGCGTTCAGGATCGGGTACTTCTTCAGTGCGGCGACGGCAGCCTTGACGAAGAACGACATGAAGCCCAGCTTGACGCCGTGCTCTTTCTCGAACTTGTCCTTGTACTTGGCGCGCATTTCCATCACGGGCGCCATGTTGACTTCGTTGAACGTCGTCAGAATGGCGTTGGTCGACTGCGATTGCAGCAGGCGCTCGGCGATACGGGCGCGCAGGCGGCTCATCGGCACGCGCTCTTCCGGACGGTCGCCCAGGTTCACGGCCGGTGCTGCCACTTGCGGCAGGGCTGCCTTCGGTGCTGCGGCGGCCAGCGGTGCCGGTGCGGCGACTGCGGGCTTGTTCGCGACGGCGGCCAGGGCGTCGCCCTTGGTCACGCGGCCATCGCGGCCGGTGCCGGTCGCATCGAGAGCCGTCATGTTGTTGTCGGCCAGGATCTTGGCGGCGGCCGGCATGGCGACGTCGCCTTTCGAGCCGGTCGATGCGCCAGCTGCCGGAGCGGCGGCAGGCGCTTCAGCGGCGGCGACCGGGGCGGCGGACACTTGCTGCGGGCTGGCGCCGGCGGAGGCTTCGGTGTCGATGACAGCGATGACTTCACCCGAGACGACGGTACCGCCGTCGTTCTTGATGATTTGCACGATCACGCCGGCAGCCGGTGCCGGCAGTTCCAGGACCACCTTGTCGGTCTCGATGTCGATCAGGTTCTCGTCGCGCGAGACGGCTTCGCCGACTTTCTTGTGCCACGACAGCAGGGTCGCTTCGGCGACCGATTCCGACAACTGGGGGACCTTGACTTCGATTTGTGCCATTTAAAAAACTCCGTTTTTGTATTCTGTGCAAAAAACCCCGCGCGGTCGGCGCGGGGTCAATGAGCGCTGCTTATTTGGTCAGGACGAAACCCTTGAGTTTCGAGAACGCGGTTTCCAGCAGTTCCTTCTGCTGCGCCACGTGCTTGTCGGTGTAGCCGACGGCAGGCGACGCGGAAGCCGGACGGCCGGCATATGCCAGGCGCTGACCGGTTTCCATGCTTTCGAACACGTTGTGCTGGATCTGGAACCACGGACCCTGGTTCTGCGGCTCGTCCTGCGCCCATACCACTTCCGTCGCGTTCGGGAACTTCTTCAGTTCGGCCGAGAACGCCTTGTGCGGGAACGGATACAGCTGCTCGATACGGATGATGGCCGTGTCGGCCGTGCCGCGCGTCTTGCGTGCGTTGACGAGGTCGTAGTAGACCTTGCCCGAGCAGACGATCACGCGCTTGACCTTGTTGGCGTCGATCTTGTCGTCCAGTTCGCCGATGACGGTCTGGAAGCCGCCCTTGGCCAGGTCGGTCAGCGGCGAGCCGGCGTCCTTGTTACGCAGCAGCGACTTCGGCGTGAAGATGACGAGCGGCTTGCGGAACTGGCGCACCATCTGGCGACGCAGCAGGTGGAAGATCTGCGCGGCCGTCGTCGGCTGCACGACTTGCATGTTGTGGTCGGCGGACAGCTGCAGGAAGCGCTCGATGCGGGCCGACGAGTGCTCCGGACCCTGGCCTTCGTAGCCGTGCGGCAGCATCATGACGAGACCCGACGCGCGGCCCCACTTCACTTCGCCCGACGCGATGAACTGGTCGATCACGACCTGCGCACCGTTCACGAAGTCGCCGAACTGGCCTTCCCAGATCGTCAGCGTGTTCGGCTCGGCGGTCGAGTAGCCGTATTCGAAGCCCAGCACCGCTTCTTCCGACAGCACGGAGTCGATGACGGTGAAGTTGGCCTGGTTGTCCGACACGTTGGCCAGCGGGAGGTAGATGCCCTGGTCCCAGCGCTCGCGGTTCTGGTCGTGCAGCACGGCGTGGCGGTGCACGAACGTGCCGCGGCCGGCGTCCTGGCCCGACAGGCGCACGGCGTAGCCGGATGCCAGCAGCGACGCGTAGGCGAGATGTTCGCCCATGCCCCAGTCGAGGTTCACCTCGCCCTTGCCCATGTTGGCGCGGTCGGCCAGCACTTTCTCGACGAGCGAGTGCAGCTTGAAGTTTTCCGGCACGGTCGTGATGCGCTGGGCCAGGCGTTTCAGCTCGGTCAGCGGCACGGCGGTGTCGGCGGCGTCCGTCCACTTCTTGTTCAGGAACGGCGCCCAGTCGACGGCGTACTTGTTCTTGAAGTCGGTCAGGACCGGGTCGACCGTGTGCTTGCCGGCGTCCATCGCGGCGCGGTAGTCGGCCACGAGCTGGTCGCCACCGTCGGCGGCGATGGTGCCCTGTGCGGCCAGCTTGTCCGCGTACATCTTGCGGGTGCCCGGGTGCTTGGCGATCTTCTTGTACATCAGCGGCTGGGTCAGGGCCGGCGTGTCCTGCTCGTTGTGGCCCAGCTTGCGGTAGCAGATGATGTCGACGACGACGTCTTTATGGAACTCGGTGCGGTAGTCCATCGCGATCTGCGAGGCCAGCACGACGGCTTCCGGATCGTCCGCGTTCACGTGCAGCACAGGCGCCTCGATCATCTTGACGACGTCGGTGCAATACAGGGTCGAGCGCGCGTCGCGCGGGTCGGACGTCGTGAAGCCGATCTGGTTGTTGATGACCAGGTGGACCGTGCCGCCCGTGCCGTAGCCGCGGGTCTGCGCCAGGTTCAGCGTCTCCATGACGACGCCCTGGCCGGCGAAGGCCGCGTCGCCGTGCACGAGGATCGGCAGGACTTCCTTGCCCTTGCGGTCGCCGCGGCGCTCCATGCGCGCCTTGACCGAGCCTTCGACGACCGGGTTGACGATTTCCAGGTGCGACGGGTTGAACGCCAGCGACAGGTGGACGGGGCCGCCCGGGGTCGAGATGTCGCTCGAGAAGCCCTGGTGGTATTTCACGTCGCCCGACGGCAGGTCGTCGGCGTGCTTGCCTTCGAATTCCTCGAACAGCTCGGACGGGGCCTTGCCCAGCGTGTTGACCAGGACGTTCAGGCGGCCGCGGTGGGCCATGCCGATGACGATTTCCTGCACGCCCTGCTCGCCGGCGCGGCGGATCACTTCGTCCATCGAGGCGATGAACGATTCGCCGCCTTCCAGCGAGAAGCGCTTGGCGCCGACGTACTTGGTGTGGAGGTAGCGCTCCAGGCCTTCGGCCGCGGTCAGGCGCTCGAGGATGTGTTTTTTCTTTTCAGCGGTGAAGGTCGGGGTCGAGCGGATCGACTCGAGCTTCTCCTGCAGCCAGCGCTTCTCGGTCGGATCGCTGACGTACATGAATTCTGCGCCGATGGAACGGCAATAAGTGTCGCGCAACATGTTCAGCAGGTCGCGCAGCGAGGCGGTCTCCTGGCCGAAGTACGTGTTGCTGACGTTGAACTTGGTGTCCAGGTCGGCTTCGGTGAAACCGTAGAACGACGGTTCCAGTTCCGGGATCGGCGGACGCTCCTGGCGCTGCAGCGGGTCGAGGTTGGCCCAGCGCGAACCGAGGTAGCGGTAGGCGGCGATCAGTTGGGTCACGGCGACGCGCTTGCGGCCGAGCTCAGCGTCCGGCGACGCGGTCACGGTGCGGATCGGGCCCTGCTTGGCGCGTTCGGCGAACGAAGCGATCACGGACGAGTGATCCACGTCCGGCTTGGCGGTACCGTCGACGGCGGGCATGTGCTGCATCGCGTCGAAATAGGCGCGCCAGTTGTCCGGCACGGAACCCGGATTGTTCAGGTACGCTTCGTACAACTCTTCCACGTACGGCGCATTACCGCCGAACAGGTACGAGTTGGCGTTATATTGTTGCATCATTCTTGCTCACCTTTCTTCGCGTTTCGCGATTTTAGGGCGGGTTAATCTAACCTTCCGCGACACGGCCTGACCGGTTAGCGGATCGCACTTACTACATATCAAGTTGTGGGGGAAGGACTTTGCAGGCAAATCAATGCGGCCGACCTGCCCAATTGCGCACGGTATTGTAACGCAAGGAGTGCGAAGCGACAGGCCTCAGGCCGTGTTTTTCGGGGTTTCCAACGTTTTTATTCAATTTGTCAACAACAACGTGACGGGGCCGGACAGCCCCGCCGGATGGCGATCGTTATCGTTTGAACATCCCCGCCTTCAGCGCCCGGCGGCGGCCACCGTCGTCGCGTCGATCTCCGCGCCCCACGGGTCGCGCAGCGCGCCGGGCTTGCCGTCCGCGGCGAAATCCATGATGACATCCTTGTCGCCCGCATAGCGCGGCCATGCCGCCAGGCCGCCGCCGTTCGGATCGCCCTTCTTCGCGAAGTTCACGAGGTAGGCGCTCATCGTCCGGCCCATGGCGACGTCCTTCTTCGTGGCCTCGGCGCCGTACTTGACGTCCACCGTGGCGAAGAAATACGGGATGTCGCTGGCGTGCTGCGCGCCAGGCTTGCCGATGCTGTCGGCCACGTACGAGAAGCGGTAGGCGTACACGGGCACGCCCTGCGCGGCGAGGCGTCCGGCCAGGCTGCGCGCGCCCGCGACCATGAAACCGGTCTTGCCGCCGATGTCCGCGCTCGTCGCGCCGATCATCACGGGCACTTTGATGAACCGCCCGGACGCGAACGCGGCGCCCGAGTCGACGGCCACCTTGCCATCGGCGAACGGACCGAAATACGTGGCCGGGTCCTGCGGCGCGCGGTTGGCCAGGTTCATGCCGTCCACGACCTCGTCGGCCGGCAACGCGCGCAGCTTGTCGAGCGCGTGCGGGTCGTCCGCGGCGATGCCCTTCGCCGCCGCGAAGTTGGCGCCGATCCGTTCGACGGCCGCCAGGCCCGGGTCGGGCGACTTGCCGTCGCCGCCGGACAGCACGACGGCCTTCGCGAACAAGCCCTGCGCCTGCGGCGACGTGAGCAGCGCATTGACGGACATGCCGCCCGCCGATTCGCCGATGATCGTCACGTTGGCCGCATCGCCGCCGAACGCCGCCACGTTGCGCTTCACCCAGCGCAGGGCCGCCAGCTGGTCCATGTAACCGTAGTTTCCCAGTGGCTCGCCGGCGCCGTTTGCCTGTTGCGTCAACTGCGGATGCGCGAAGAAGCCGAAGCGGCCCAGGCGGTAATTGAAGCTGACCAGCACGACGCCCTGCTTTGCCAGCGCGGCACCCGCGTAGGTCGGCGGCGACGAACCGCCGTTGACGAAGCCGCCGCCGTAGATCCACACGATCACGGGCAGCTTCTGCGTCGCGCGCACGGCCGCCGGACGCCACACGTTCACGTACAGGCAGTCCTCGGCCGGCGGCGTGCCGAGTGGCGCCGCGTCGCTGGGGAAAGGCAGTTGCATGCAGTCGTTGCCGTATGCCTGCGCCTGGCGCACGCCGGACCACGCCGCGGCCGGCTGCGGCGCGCGCCAGCGCAGCGCGCCCACGGGCGGCGCGGCGAACGGGATGCCCTTCCAGCTGGCCACGCCGCCCGCGACGGCGCCCTGCACCTTGCCGGTGTCGATGGCGACGACGGGACCGCTGCCGGCGCTCGCCGGGGCCGCGGCGAACATGGGCGATAACGCTAACATCAACAGGGGCAGCGCACGTGGACTGGGCATGGAACGTCTCCTTTTTGGTGTGGGGATAGTGGCCGGGGATGAGGCAAACGCGTCCCGATGCTAAAGAGAGGATGGCAACCCGTCAATGGGCGTCCGCGCCGCGCCGGGCTAGCACATGTAATAGTTGATGCGGCGACAACAGAATGTGAGCATGCGGTACCTCGTTCACTCCGGTGTTTCCCGCCATGCTAAAACGCGTATTGACCGCCCTGCTGTTCCTCTCCTTCCTCGGTGCGGCCACCGCGGCGCCTCACGACGGCTGGCGCACGGCCTGGGCCACCGCGCCCGATTCCACCGGACCGGCGCTGGACGCGCAGACGCTGCGCCAGGTCGTCCGCACGGCAACGAGCGGCACGCGCGTGCGCATCCGCCTCTCGAACCTGTTCGGCACGCAGCCGCTGGTGATCGGCGCGGCGCACGTCGCCCTGTCCGCCGGCGGCGCGCGCGTGGCGCCCGGCAGCGACCGCGCGCTGACGTTCGGCGGCAAGGCCACCGTCACGATCGCGCCCGGCGCCAGCGCACTGAGCGACCCTGCCGCCCTGCCCGTCGGCGCGCTGCAGCCGCTCGCCGTCAGCCTGTACGTGCCGCGGAAGGTCGAGGTCTCGACGATCCACGGCTTCGCGCTGCAGACGGTGTACATGAAGGTGCCGGGCGACGCGACGGCCGCCGCCGACCTCCCCTCGGCCGCCACGGACGACAGCCGCTACTTCCTCAGCGACGTCGAGGTCGAGGGTCCGCGCCCGGCCCGCACCTTGGCGATCGTCGGCGACTCGATCGCGGACGGCGTCGGCGCGGGCACCGACCACGACGCGCGCTGGCCCGACGCACTGGCCGCCCGGCTGCAGCTCGATCCCGCACTCGCCGGCATCGGCATCGCCAACGGCGGCATCGCGGGGAACCGGATCCTGCACGACGGCGCCGACCCGTACATCGGCCCGAGCGCAGTCGCGCGGTTCGACCGCGACGGTCTCGACAAGCCTGGCGTGCGCTGGATTCTCGTGCACGCTGGCCTGAACGACTTCACGGCCACGAACCTGCTGACCGATCCGGCCCAGCACGTGACGGTCGAACAGCTCGAAGCCGGCCTGCGCGCGCTGGCGGCACGCGCGCACGCGCGCGGCGTGCGCATCTGGGCCGGCACCCTGATGCCACTGGCCGGCGCCAAGCGCTTTTATTCCGACGACGTCGAGCGCCAGCGCCAGGCCATCAACGCATGGATCCGCACATCCGCCGTGTTCGATGCCGTCATCGACTTCGACGCGGCCATGCGCGCCCCGTCCGACCCGACGCACCTGAACCCGGCGTACGACAGCGGCGACCACCTGCACCCGAACGAGGAAGGCTACCGCGTGATGGCGCACCAGATCGATCTGCGCCTGTTGCGCTCCTGAGCCGGCGCGTCCCGCCGCACGTGTCGGTGATACAACAGAAATAGAACGGTCGTGCCAAATAGTGTATGCTTCGGCACCCGCCGACCCCGGCCAGCTTCGGACCCGGGGGGCGGACCGAGAATCATTATTTGGAGCGAGACCTGATGAACAAGAAACACCTGACCCTGCTCGTCGCCCTGGCCTTCGGCACGTCGCTCGACGCGACCGCCTCCGGCTACCGCTTCGGCTCCCAGAGCGTGTCCGCACAGGGCACGGCGGAGGCCAACGGCGCGGAAGCAGCCGACGCATCCACCATCTTCGCCAACCCGGCCGGCCTGTCGCGCCTGGACGGCCGCCAGATCATGGGCGGCATCACGGCCGTCGTGCCGCATTCGACGTTCCAGGACGGCGGCTCGACCCGCTTCACCGGTACCTCCACGGGCGGCAAGACGTCGCAAGACTCCTACGCGCCGGGCGTCGTCGCCGGCCCGTCGCTGTACTACAGCCAGAAGATCGACGGCCAGTGGACGGCCGGCGTGGGCGTGTTCGTCCCGTACGGCACCAAGCTCGATTACGACAACAACTGGTCGGGCCGCTACTCGCTCACGAACATCAAGCTGGAATCCGTGAACATCAACCCGTCGGTGGCGTTCAAGCTCTCCGAGCAGCACAGCTTCGGCTTCGGCATCGACATCGAATACATGAAGGCGAGCCTGGGCCAGGCCGTGGACGTGCCGGGCTCCATCGCCGCCGCGAAGGTCGCGGGTGCAGGCGCCGCACTGGTCGGCCAGATCATGGCGCTGGGCGGCAACCCGGCCGCGCTGGCGACGGCGGGCGACGCGCACGCGGGCGTGGACGGCAAGGACTGGGGCTATGGCTTCAACGTGGGCTACCTGTACTCGCCCGACGCGAACACGCGCTTCGGCATCGCGTACCGCTCGTCGATCAAGCACGAGCTGAAAGGCGGCGCCGTGTGGGACTTCTCGACGGTCACGAGTGACGCCGTCGTCAACAAGGTGCTGCAAGGCGCCTCGCACCACGCCAACTCGGCGTCGCGCGTGGACGTGAGCACGCCCGAGACGCTGTCGATCAACGCGTTCCATCAGTTCGATCCGAAATGGGCGGGCATGGCCGACGTGACGTGGACGCGCAACTCGCGCCTGCAGGACATCAACATCCAGTTCGTCGGCGCCGGCGTGGGCGACCTCGTCATCCGCCAGCAGTGGAAGAACACCGTGCGCGTGGCGCTCGGCGCGAACTACCAGCTGAACGACACGACCGTGCTGCGCGCGGGCATCGCCCACGACGACGCACCGATCCAGGGCGACACGCTGCGCCACGCCGCGCTGCCGGACGCCGACCGCCTGCAACTGTCGTTCGGCGCGAACTGGAAGCTGACCCCGGCCTCGTCACTGGATCTCGCCTACAGCTGGCTGCACTTCAACGACGCGAGCGGCAACTACACGAACAACTGCAACCCGACGATGACGACTTGCACCGGTAACGGCGAGACGACGCGCGGGACGTGGAAGACGCGTATGCAGTTGATTGGCTTGGCGTACAACTACAAGTTCTGATGTAACGCCCGCACCCGATCGTTGAACGCGTGGATGGCCAAGCCGTCCACCCTACCCGCGCCATGCCCGTAAGGTGGACGGGTCCCCCGTCCACGCGTCCAACTCCGGTTGAATCTACGGCGCGCCCGGGGTTACAACTTCGACGAATCGAACCCGACGCGCACCGCGCCCCAATGCCGGCCACCGATCTCGAGCGGCATCGACAGGTCGTTGATCACCTCCCCGGTATCGCGCAGATAGGTCTGGAACAGGAACGGCTTCCGGTTCGCGGCCAGCTTCGCGCCGACCGGGTCGTCGAAGATGCGCTTGTTGCGGCAATAGACGAGATCGTGCTCGCGGCGCCCCGTCGGCGCCTGCGAGAACTTGCTGTTGTGGGTCGGCGCATAGCCGCGCGTGTCGACGGCCAGCGCGTACGCGCAACCCGGCAGGTCTTTCAGCACGCGGTCGTACAGCGCCTGCAGGTCGCTCTCCACGGCGCGGTCATAGCCCGTCGTGAAGCGCGGCGGGTCGGACCCCTCGATGCGCCGGTATGCCTGGTCGAAGATGTCGACGCCGCGCGCCAGATGCCCGTCGAGACAGCGGCTGACGGCGCCGCGCAGCTGCGTCGTCGCCTCCACGAGGCCGTCGAACGGCGTGCCGCCCGTGCGGAACTCGGCCAGCACGCCCTGCATTTCCTCGGTCGTCGCGCGCACCTCGTCGACGCGGCGCGATGCGTCGGCCATCGCCTTGCCCGTCTCGGACGCATTCGCCGCCATGTCGCCCACCTGGCGGCCGATGGATTGGCTGATGCTGTCCAGCGATTGCATCGCCACGGCCATCTCGTTGACGGTGCCCGTCATGCGCTCGAAGTCGGCGACGAAGGTCTTGAAGTGGCCGGCCGCCTGCCCGACCTCGCGCGCGGAGACGTTCACGCCTTCGAGGATGGCGTGGGTGGCGCCCGTCGTCGACTCCACCAGCGCGAGCATCTCGCTGTTGACACCAGCGATCTTCGACGTCTCTTCGTTCACCAGTTGCGACAGCCGGCGCACTTCGGCCGCCACGACGGCGAACCCGCGGCCCGCCGTGCCCGCGCGCGCCGCCTCGATCGCCGCGTTGATGGCCAGGAGGTTCGTCTGGTTGGCGATGCGCTGGATGATGCCGCCGAATTCGCTGATCGAGCGCGCGTGGTGGTCCAGCTGCCCGACGGTGCGCGCGAAGCCATCCACTTTTTCCTCGATGGCGCGCATGCGCGCTTCCAGGCGCTGCAATTCGTCCATCGACGCGCGCGCGACGGCAAGGTTGCGGTCCGCCGTGCCCGCGATCTCGTCCGTGCCTGCCTTGACGTTGGCCGACAGCGTCGTCACCTCGCGCGCCGACGCGGCCAGCTCGCGCGACGCCTCGTACTGGGCCTTTGCCTTGTCCAGCGACTGGTCGACTTCCTTGCGCAGGCGCGCCGCGTTGATCGCCGTGCGGATGCTGCCGTCGCGCGCATTCAGCACGAGGCTGCGCACCCGTGCCGTCATGCCCGACCTGCCCGTGGGCGCGAATGCCGAGGCGGACGGTACGAACGTCGCCCTCAACCAATTCAACATGCTTGTCTCCCGGTTTTACCTTATTAGTTCGACCAACGACTTAATTCGTGGAAAATATAACTGCATTTTGGACACATATCATCATTCGGCAAAATCAATACCCTGTCCAGCCATTTCCCGTAGGCAGCGCTACCACGTCGTATTTACCACACGAAATATCCTAGAATGACATGACGACTGTCAATCTGCTCTCATGAAACTCTCGATCGGCCACCGCCTGTTCGCATCCGTCCTGCTCGCGATCCTCGCCGTGGCAGCCGCCGCCGTGTTCCTGCTGCGCCAGAACGTGCTGGCCGGCTTCGGCGAGTATGCTGTCGGCATCGAACTGGACCGACTGGAAGACCTGTCCAACGCGCTCGCGCGCCAATACCGCGCCCGCGGCGGCTGGGAGTTCATCCCGGACGACGCCCGCGCCGACTGGATCGCGCAGGAGCTCGCGCGCCTGCAGCGCCAGCGCGCGGACGGGGTCCCGGCGTCGCCCGTCCCCCTCGCGTCGGCCGCTCCGCCCGCGCCACCGGCCCCGCCCGCGCCACCTGCGCCGCCCGCACCGCCGCCGTTGCCGCCGCTGCCCGGTCCGGACGTCGCCGCGGCGCCGCCCACGCCCCCCGAGCCCGACGTCGATCCCGCCCCGCTGCCGCTGGCGCGCCGCATTTCGCTGCTCGACGCGCACGGCGTCTGGCTTGCCGGCCGCCGTCCCGGCCCGGACGCCGTGCTGGCCCGGCGCGCGCTCGACGTCGGTGGCCGCACGGTCGGCTATCTTGCCGTCGCCCGCAGTGCCCGGCCGAGCGACGCGCTGGCCTACGCGTTCCTGCGCCAGCTCACCAGCAGCCTGTGGCAGATCGTGGCGCTTGCCGTGCTGCTCAGCGCCGTCGCCGCCGTGCTGCTGGCGCGCCACTTCCGCAGCCCGATCCGGCAACTGGCCGCGGGCAGCCGCGCGTTGGCCGAAGACCGGTTCGACCTGCGCCTGGACGCCGGCCGCAGCGACGAACTGGGCGACCTCGCGCGCCACTTCAACGCGCTGGCGGGCCGCCTGGCCGGCGCGGAAGCGGCGCGCCGCCAATGGGTCGCGGACACGTCGCACGAACTGCGCACGCCGCTCGCGGTGTTGCGCGCCCAGTTGGAAGCGCTGCAGGACGGCGTGCGCAGCGCCACGCCGGACACGCTCGACGCGATGCTGCGCCAGGTACTCGCGCTGAACAAGCTGATCGACGAGCTGTACGTGCTGGCCCGCGCCGACGTCGGCGCGCTCGATTGCAAGCCCGTACCGGTCGACCTGTGGACGCTCGCCCGCGCCGAGGCGCAAGGTTTCGCGGAACGGTTCGCGCAGGCCGGCCTGGTGCTCGACATCGGCGACGCGCCCGCGGCAGCCTCGGTGCGCGCGGATCCCGATCGCATGCGGCAAGTGCTCGACAACCTGCTCGAAAACAGCCTGCGCTACACGGCGCCCGGCGGCCGCGTGTGCCTGCACGCGCACGCGGACGGCGATCGCCTCCTCGTACACCTGGACGACGGCGCGCCGGGCGTGCCGGACGCCGCGCTCGCGCACCTGGGCGAACGCTTCTACCGCGTCGACGCATCGCGCAGCCGCGCGCACGGCGGCGCCGGGCTCGGACTCGCGCTGAGCCGCCGCCTGCTGGAAGCGCAAGGCGGCACGCTCGCCTTCGCGCACGCGCCGCAGGGCGGCCTGCGCGCCACGATCGCGCTGCCGCTGGAAGGAGACGCGACATGAGCGCACGCATCGCCATCGTCGAGGACGAACCGGAACTGGCCGCGCTCGTGGCCGACTACGCGCGCGCGGCCGGCTACACGGCCGACGTGCACGGCGACGGTGCCGCCGCGCTGGCCGCGCTGCGCCAGCACCCGCCCGCGCTCGTCGTGCTCGACCTGATGCTGCCGGGCCTCGACGGCCTGTCGCTGTGCCGCGCGTTGCGCGCCGATGCCGACCCTGTGCTGGCCGCGCTGCCCATCGTGATGGTGACGGCGCGCGTGGAAGAAATCGACCGCCTGCTGGGGCTCGACGCGGGCGCGGACGACTACCTGTGCAAGCCCTTCAGCCCGCGCGAACTCATCGCGCGCGTCAAGGCGATCCTGCGCCGCGCGGGCCAAGCCGCCCCGCAAGTGCCTGCCGTCGCGATCGACGCGGCCGCGCGCCGCATCGCCGTCCACGGCAAGCCGCTCGACCTGACGCCGACGGAATACGGCATCCTGGCCGCGCTGGCGCGCCGTCCCGGCCAGGTGTTCTCGCGCGCGCAGCTGCTCGACCTCGCGCGCGAGGGCAACGCGAGCCTCGACGTGACGGACCGCGCCATCGACAGCCACGTCAAGAACCTCCGGCGCAAGCTCGATGCCGTGCTGCCGGGTGTCGAGGCGATCCACGCGATCTACGGCCTCGGCTACCGCTTCGACCTCTGACGCGCGGCCTTCATTTTTTCTCCACAATCGGGATGCACGATGCACGCATGGCCCGCCGCGTGGCGCGGGCCGCGACGAGGAGAACGACATGAAGACTGCCATTTTCGGCATCCTGCTGGGTGCCGCCGTGGCGCCCGCGCTGGCGCAGACGACGACGGACGACCACGACCGCGACGCGCGCGTGCAGGTGCGCATCCACTGCGAGAAGTACACGGACAAGTGCCCGCCGCCGCCCGCCCCGCCGGCACCACCGGCCCCACCCGCACCGCCGGCACCTCCCGCGCCGCCCCCGATGGACAGCGCCGAGGCAGGCGTGCCGCCCGCGCTGCCTGCCCTCCCCGCCATGCCCGCCATGCCGGCAGTGCCCGCGCCGCCTCCGCCACCGAAACTGCCGCCGATCCCGGCCGGAGCGCACGCGGCGTGCGCGAGCAAGCCGGCCGGCAGCGCCCTCACGTGGCGCCTGGGCGAAGGGGAAGTCATGGAAGGTGTCTGCGCGAAGGAGCACGGCAAGATGGTGTTCGTGCTGCGCAGCTATGAACTGAACGGCTGACCGCCGGGACGGGCGCGCCTCGACTTTCGCGGCGCGAATGGGTATGCTGCGCGCATGTCCGATCCCGTACCATCCACCACACCCGACCCCGACCCGCGCCCGCTGCCGCCCATCGAACCGGCGCTCGAGGATTGCTGCGGCTCCGGCTGCCCGAACTGCATCTTCGACGTCTATCAGATGCTGCTGGAGAATTACAAGCAGGCGCTGGCCGGGTGGGAAGCCAGGCATCCGGACCAGGCCGGCACACCAGCCGATCAATAAAATCAGTAGGGTGGGCGGGGAGGTAATGCCGGGGGCATTGCCTCCGCCCACCAACCGTATGCGTCGCGATCATGCATGGCGGGCACAGGGCGCCCACCCTACTGGGATAAGCTCCATGCCTCTGCCGTCTCATCGAAGTGGTTCTCTCCGGCCCAGTGACTATTAGATAGTTTCCCGGCCGAATCAAAGTGATAACATCTACGCTGGCCTCGGACCATTTGCCAGCGCATGGTTCGATCTCGATGTTTTCATCACCCACTTCTGATCCGCCATGCGTCTACCGTTTTTCGCCCTGGTCGCGGCCTTGCTGTGCGCCAGCGCCGCCATCGCATCTCCGACTGCGCCTCAACAAGGCGTCATCGAGTACATTACGCTGAATACGCCGCAACCGGTGCAGACCGCCGGGAAAAAAGTCGAGGTCATCGAATTCTTCATGTACCACTGCCCCCATTGCAACGCGTTCGAGCCGGACCTCGAACGGTGGGTGAAACAGCAGGGTAACAAGATCAAGTTCCGCAGAGTGCATTACCCGTACAGCGGCCCGAACGATCCGGAAGCGCGTTTATTCCTCACGCTGGAGGCGCTCGGTAAATCGGAAGAGATGCAGCCGAAAGTTTTCAAGGCATTCCACGTCGATCGGCTGCGCCTCAACAAGGATGACGCGATCATCGACTGGGTGAGCAAGAACGGCATCGACCGCGCCAAATTCCTCGACGCCTGGAACTCGTTCGGCGTTCAAACCAAGCTGCGCCGTCTTCCGCAAACCGTCGCCGAATACAAAGTGGAATCCGTCCCGACCGTCGTCATCGACGGGAAATACCAGACCAGCCCGGCGATGGCGCAAGCCGCAGTGCGGGCGACGAGCGAACCGCAGGTTCTTGGCGCGACGTTGCAGATCATGGATGCGCTGGTGGCGAAGGCAGCTGCCGCCAAGTAGTGGGGCTGCTGATGTGCAGTCTTCTGGAACAACCAAAAACTTGCCCTTCCATTCATTGATATAGCGTCCAAATGACAAGAATAACTCGACTTTTAGGTTTCATCACTGTCGCCACCCTGCTCGCCGCATGCGTCACACCGATACCAATCGACAACCTCACATACAAGGGCACGGCGAGCGTCAGGACTGACAAGACCGCCAGAATCGTCATGACTTCCAGCGGACTGGGAGATAGCAACAGCACGTACCTGATGCCTGCGGGCGGGACCTTTATTGCGATGACGAAGAATTCGGGGCAATCGCCCTTCGACGTCAAGGATCAGCAGGAGTTTTCGCAATCGCTGCGCAAGGAGCTCGTACGGTTAGGCGTCGTCAAGTCGGCGACGACTGACGCCGACGAAAGGACCGACATCGTTGCCGCGGTTAACATCGACCGCGCGGTGCTGAAGAGTGACTTCGTGGAATACACGTTGGATATCACGATGTCGATCACCGGCGGGAAACAGCCGTTCCGCCAGCACTACCACATCGTATCGTCGGAGAAAGATTCGCTCTGGACAAAGATGAACACGAACGGCGCCGAAGCGAGGGAAAAGCTTGCCCAGCTCATGCTCGAACGCTTGATCCCTGATATTGAAGCCTACGCATCTGCGATGACACCGCAATAAGTGGAGTTTGTTTTACTCGATTAATGTGGAGCTGCGACTTGACTCACATTTCATTTCCACCGGTTCCAGCAGTCGCAGCTGAGCGCCCTCTATTCACTAATCGCATTTATTTACATATGAGTTCAGCCACCCGATGAGTCCAATGCCTATTGCTACTCTTAGCAAGTTCTGCGCCGGTATCGCCATGGCTTGCGTACTGCTTACCGGCCATGCACAAGTCTCCGGAACGCGTTGGCAACTGCGCGTCATGGACTCGAAACATCAGTTGAAGGCCGAAGGCACGGTTCGGCTTACGGAGGAACCCGAAACCAGGTCCTGCATGGCAGGTCATTGGAAGATCGCTGTCGTTGAGGCAACGACTGTGAACGATCAAAAATTCTTCCCATTGACGGAACCGCTCGCGTACGAAATCGAAAACGGCAACATCACGATCGGTCGGACGAGAATATGTGATGACTATGCGTTCTTGAGCGGCAAGCTTGACGATGACACCATTTTTGGTACCTATCGCGCGTTTGGTCTCGGGTTTAGTGAGGAGATGGGAGATTTTCGGTTAACGAAAATTCACTAGCAACAACGGGCGTGCACTGCGCTTTGACGGGGCTGGTGATATGACGACTTACCAAATGACATCCAATCTACAAGCAATGGGACTGGCCAGCGAATGATGATCGTCCCAAGTTTTTGGGCCGAAGCGAGGGCTCAATATCGCCGTAAAGGGAAGCAGATCACAATCAGGCGTTTCGGCTGGTCTGACGCAAGTATGGAGGACGCGCAAGGCAACGCGCAAGCGCGCGTCGACGAAGCGCTTGCACGCGCTATCTCAGGCGAAACGCTACCTCGACGCGAGCGCAAAGTTCCGTACAACGGTGGCAACGGACTTCCGATCCGGGAGGAAGTCATCGCCCGCTTCGACGAAACCGTCATCACCCGCAATTCGTACGGTGCGCGGTGCCTGAATACGCCAGGAGTGCTATTTGCCGATATCGATTTCCCTGACGCTCCTAGCCCACGCATGGTGCGGGCCACCGCGCTGTTCCTGCTCGCAGTCGATGCAGGTGCAATGTTTCTGTTAGCGGCGCCCGGCCAGAACCGCGGTATGTTCTGGATAACGGGTGTGATTGGCGCGCTGCTGATTCTTTTGCTTGCTTCCCCCATGGCGAACCTCATCCGGCGAATGATGGTCTGGGTCGCAGGCGGACCAGAGACAATCGCACGCGCGAATGTTCAGCGCTTCATGAGTAAACGTTCCGACTGGTTTGTCCATGTCTATCGGACGCCGGCCGGGTTGCGCCTGCTCGCAACGCATCGCCTGTTTGATCCGCGGGAAGCCGAGGTGGCCGAATGCTTCCGCGAACTGGGTACGGATCCTGTGTACGTGGCCATGTGTTTGAACCAGCACTGCTTCAGGGCACGCGTGTCCGCGAAACCATGGCGCATCGGCATTGAGGACAGGCTCACGCCGCGGCCAGGGGTCTGGCCGGTTTCGTCCGAGCGGCTACCGCAGCGCCGCGCGTGGCTCGAACGCTACGACCGTAGGGCCGCTGGGTTTGCCGCGTGCCAATTTATCGAGTCGATCGGCAGTGGCGTCAGCGCACCCGCCGCGCGCGCAGTGCAAGAGCTGCACGATCAATTTTGCCAAGCCCGCTCTAACCTGCCGATTGCCTGAGCAGGTCGAGTCCTCCTTTGATCAAGCTGCACCGCGCACTGGCCGAGGTGCAGAGCGAGATCGACAACGCGGCCACGGCGCAGGCGCAGCTGCGCCGGCGCGTGGACACCGAACTGCTGACGGTCGAGATACGCGAACATGCGACGGCCAGCCAGGCCAGCGGAATCAAGCGGGCCGTCGACGATTTCGGCGACGACTTCCTGCATGGCGTGGCGATGCTCATCACCTTCGTCGCATCGACGATTCCCTTTGCCGTGGCAGGCATCTGCGGCTATCTTGTGTGGCGCCGCGTGCGCGTGCGCGCGGGCCGGCGCCGCGCCAAGCCCGTGCCGGATCGACGCTGATCGCAACGCCCCGACAGACACGCCCCTCCACGACGATACATATGTCCACCACTCACATCCGCCCCGCCACGCCCGCCGACGCCGCCCGTATCTGCGCCATCTACAACCACTACGTCACGACGACGACGGTAAGCTTCGAGGAACAAGCGGTGAGCGAGCCCGAGATGGCGCAACGCATCGCCGACGTCGGCGCCGCCGGCCTGCCGTGGCTCGTGGTGGAAGTCGACGGCGCGCTCGCCGGCTACGCGTACGCCACCAAGTGGCGCGTGCGGCCGGCGTATCGCTATTCCGTCGAAAGCTCGGTCTACCTCGACCAGGCCTACGCCGGCCGCGGCCTGGGGCGGACGCTGTACGGCGCCCTGCTCGACCGGCTGCGCGAACGCGACCTGCACATCGTCATCGGCGGCATCGCGCTGCCGAACGACGCCAGCGCCGGGCTGCACGAAGCGCTCGGCTTCCGCAAGGTCGCGCATTTTTCCGAAGTCGGCAAGAAGTTCGGGCGCTGGCTCGACGTGGGATACTGGGAACTCAAGCTCGGCCAGCACTAAGCCGACGGCGGCGGCGTCTCAGAACACCACGCCTGCCCCCAGCAGGAACACGTCCGAATCGCGGTGATAGTCCGTGATCACACGGTTCCACGTCAGCTGCGCGCGCCACGTGTCGTTGATGCGGTAGCGCATGCCGATCGACGCCAGTCCGGCCAGGCGCGTCACGCGCTCGGCTTCCGCGTCGGTTCGATCGAGCTGGTCGCGCACGCCGTAGGCACCGAAGCCCAGCTCCAGCACGGTGCGGTCCGTGAACGGGCGCAGCAGCCACACCTGGCTCGAGACACCGATGCGTTCTGCCACACCGACCTTGCCCTCGTCCATCAGGATCACGCTCCACTCCGTATTCGGATTGATCGTGTCCCGGTATTCGATGCCATATGACGTCGCCTTTTCCGACTTGAAGCTGTTCACGATGGAGCGGCCGGCCAGCGCGAACACCATGCGGTCGCCGCGGTTCGCGTTCTCGCGGCGCTCCCAGTTCGGTACCGTGCCCAGCTCGTAGCCCATCCCTACCATCAGCTCCGTCGTGTCGCGGTCGCGCAGGCCGCTCGTGTGCGACAGGCGCGCTTCGACGTAGGCGCGCGAATGCAGGTGATAGATGGCGTTGACGCTCGCCAGCTCGCCCCAGCCATGCTCGTTGCGGTAGTCGCTCAGCGAGCCGTTGCCGGTCGTCGTGTCGAAATAATAGTAGGGCCCGACGCCGGCGCCGAACGACCAGCCGCGCTCCGGCACCCGCGTGTGCAGCCACACCTGCGCGCCGAGGCCGTCCCGGTGGTGCAGCCGCGGGTGGCCTTCGTTCAGGTAGTCGGCGCTCAGTGCGAGCCACGGCGTCACGCGCTGCGTGTAGCCGACGTTGACGGCGAACGAGGCGTCGCCGTGGTCTTTGTCGACGCGCATCGCGCCGGCCAGCAGGGACGCGTCCTGTGCGCAGCACACGCCGGTGGCGGATGTCAAAAGCAAAACGGCAAGGAAGGAGCGCATGGTCGTGTCCTCTTGTTTTTTGCTGAGTATGCCAAGCTTTCCGATTCTGCGGCGCCTACAACGCGACCGATGCCTTCCACGCCGTCACCGCGAGCCGCCAGAATTCCGCCAGCGAGCCCGCCGGCGGCACGTCCAGCCTGAGAAACCCCGCCGCGTCGCGCAGCGCGGCCACGGCGCCCGCCTCGTCCCCCGGGCGCACCGCGAGCGCGCCCGTCTGCTTCGACAGCTTCTCGCCGGCCGCGTTGCGCACGACCGGCACGTGCAGATAGCGCGGCGTGGGCACGCCCAACAGGCGCTGCAGGAAGATCTGGCGCGGCGTCGAGTCGAGCAGGTCGGCACCCCGCACGACCTCCGTCACGCCCTGCTCCGCATCGTCGACGACGACCGCCAGCTGGTACGCCCAATAGCCGTCGGCCCGCTTCAGCACGAAGTCGCCCGATTCGCTCGCGAGCCGCTGGGTGACGGTGCCCGCCATGCGGTCGTGGAACGTGATGACGTCCTCGCCCGCGTCGGGCACGCGCAGGCGCAGGCTGCGCGGGCTGCGGCCCGGCGTGAGGCCGTGGCGGCACGTGCCCGGGTAGATCGCAGCGCCGTCGGGCGCGAATCCAAGCCGCGAATCGGCGATCTCGCGGCGGTTGCAGCCGCACGGGTACACGTGGCCAGCCAGGCGATCGTAGGCGGCCGCGTACAAATGCTTGCGACGGCTCTGCCACACGACGTCGCGGTCGGACGTCATGCCGAGGCGCTGCAGCAGATCGAGGATCTCCTCGGCGGCGCCGGGCACGCTGCGGCCTTCGTCGATGTCTTCGATGCGGATGAGCCACGTGCCGTCGTGGGCGCGCGCATCGAGGTAGCTGGCCAGCGCGGCGACCAGCGAGCCGCCGTGCAGCGGGCCCGTCGGAGAAGGCGCGAAGCGGCCGACGTAGCCAGGGGTGGATGGGGTGCTCATGGACGGACTGCGAATGTCGAAGGCGCAACCTTAGCATACCCCGCCCCACGCAGATTTTTGACGCGCAGTTGAGAATCGTATTGAGAATGATTCGCGTTTACGTTATGCTTCGTTTCCGTTATTGACGAGGCAAGACATGAACGCGATACCGAAACCGCTGGATTCCCACGATGCCCTGCTCGACGCCGTCTCCGCGGAGCGGGCCTGGTCCGACGCGCGCAAGCGCAGCCTGCAGCGCACGCTGCAGGCACTGTTCCGCGAACGCCTGCTGAACCGCGATCAACTGATCACGGAAGGCGCCGTGTCGTGGCTGCCGCTATGGTCGCAGCAGGGCATGCTGCGCTTCGAAGGTTTGCACTTCGGCCGCATCGGCGATTGCCGGCTCGCGGGCGGCGTGTCGTACTACGCGACGGGAGAGCGGCCGCAGCCGGTATCGCATGCCTGCGCGCTGCTGGCTTGCCTGGTGCCGTCGCTGCCGGACGGGAAACGCGGCGCGGACCTGCAGCGGCTCGTGCACGAACTCGACAACAGCCTCGAGAACGACGTCCTGTGCCTGAGCTACCGCCGGACGTGGGCGCGCGCGTTGCGTGCCCAATTCGGCGCGGCCGGCGAGCACTTCATCGCGGCGCTGCGCCATGGCGGCCACGCGAATCCGGCGCTGCTGCTGGAACAGTGGGGCACGCTGGGCCACCCGTGGCATCCGACGTTCAAGACGAAGCTCGGACTGTCCCCGGACGAGGTGCTCGCGCTGTCGCCGGAATTCCAGCCCACGTTGCAGGTGCCCCTGGCCGCGCTGCGCGCCACCAAGGCCCGCGTGACATTCGCGGACGGCGCCGGCGATTACGTCGCCTGGTTTGCGCGCCACTTCCCGGACGGCCTGCGTCGCTGGCAGGACGCGCTCGAACGACAGGGCGAGAACCCGGCCGAATGGCTGCCCCTACCCGCCCATCCATTCCAGGCGCGCCGCGTGCTGCCGGAAAAATTCGCGGCCGAGATCGCGCGCGGCGACCTGCTGCTGCCGGACGGCGCCACCCTCGACGCGACGCCCACGATGTCGTTCCGTACCGTCGTCCCGGGCGGCTCGGCGTCGCTGCCGCATCTGAAGCTGCCCGTGTCGCTGCGGCTGACGAGTGTCCAGCGCACGGTGTCGCCGAAGTCCGCCGTGATGGGCCCGCGCATCACGCGCCTGCTCGCCACGGTCCTCGACCTCGAGGACGGCTTCGGCGGCACGCTCGACGTCGTGCGCGAGGAAGTCGGCCTGCACTACATCGACCCGCAAGGCGATGACGACCGCGCGCGCCATCTCGCGATCCTGTACCGCGACAATCCGATGGCCAAGGCCGGCCACGCACGGTTCCCCATGCCGGTCGGCGCCCTGTTCGCGGAATCGCCATTCAGCGGCCGGCCGCTCGCGACGGAGCTCGTCGCGCTGGCCTACGGCGACCATGCCGACGGCGCCGTCGCCTATTTCGAACAGCATGCGCGCACGGTGCTGACGGCGCTGCTGTCCGCCTACCTCGTGTACGGCATCGCGTTCGAGGCGCACCAGCAGAACAGCTTCATCGTGGTGGACGCCGGCTATGCGCCCATGCAGCTGCTGGCGCGCGACTTCGGCGACCTGCGCATCCACGGCCCGACGCTGGCTGGCGCCGGCCTCGCGATCGAACCTTACCGCGCCGGCTTCACCGTGTACGACGACGACGCGCCCGTGCGCGACAAGCTGCTGCACGCCGTGCTGCTGTGCCACCTCGCGGAACTGGCGCTGCTGCTGGCGCGCGCGTACGGCCATCCCGAGCACTATTTCTGGGACGTGCTGCGGCGTGAAATCGACGGCGTCTTCTCGGCACTTCGTCCACGTGTCGACGCCCGCCGCTGGCATGCCGAACGCGCGGCCTTGCTGGAACACGACTGGCCCGCGAAAGCGTTCCTGCGCATGCGCCTGTCCGACACGCAGGACGACGTGCACGGCACCATGGCCAACCCACTCGCATGACGACGACGCGCTGGCTGTTCGCGCTGCAGCTCGTGGCGATGGGTGCCATGGAGATGAGCGGCCCGTTCTGGCCCCTGCACCTGCGCCACCTGGGCGGCCTGTCGCCGGCGACGCTGGCGTGGGTCAGCGCCGTCGCGTACGCGGGCCCCATGTTCATGGCGATGTGCACGACGCCATGGTGGGGCCGCCTGGGCGACCGCACCGGCCACAAGCCGATGCTGCTGCGCGCCCTGTTCGCGCTAGCCGCTACGCAATGGTGGATCGCCGCGACGGACAGCGTGGCCGTCGTGCTGGCCGTGCGCCTGCTGCAGGGCGCCCTCGCCGGCTTCATCGCGGCCGCCCAGGCCTACGGCGCCCGGCTCGTCGCGCGCGACGCACGCGGCGCGCTGATGGCGCAGCTGCAGGCCGCGACCGCGATCGGCTCCGTCGCCGGTCCCGTGCTCGGCGGCTGGCTGTTCGATGCGTGGGGCTTCACGAGCGTGAACGTGTGGGCGGGCGCCGCCTGTCTGCTGTGCTTCGTGCTGGCAGCGCTCGTCCTGCCGCCAGCCGCGCCGCTGGCCGTCGTCGCTCCGACCGGGGCGCGTGTGCGGCCCGTGGGGCTGCACGGCACGGTGCTCGGCCTGCTGCTCGGCATCGTCCTGGTCCAGGCCGGGAAGATGATGCCGCAGACGTTCTTCGGCCTGTACGCCGCCGAGGTCCTGCACGTATCGAACCGTGTGACGGGCCTGTGCTACGCCGGCACCGCGCTGGGCCTGTGCGCGGCCGCGCCGTTCTGGGCGCGCCGCTTCGCGCGCCTGCCGCATGCGCGCGTGCTGGCGCAGGTCGAGTGGATTTGCTGGGCGTGCGTCGCCATCGTCGCGGTGCAGGCCCTCGCCACGAACGTCGTCCTGTTCGTGGCCGCGCGCGTGCTGTGGGGCGTGTGCCTCGCCGCGCTGCTGCCCGTCTTTTATGGCCTGCTGTCGCGCGAAGCGCCGGACGACGAGCAAGGCCGCGTGCTCGGCGCCGGCAATGCGGCCGCGAAGGCCGGTGCGCTGCTCGGCGCCGGCGCGGGCGGACTCGCGCTGGCCTGGGTGCCGCTGGCCGCCATGTTCTGGACCGTCGCGCTGCTGTATGCGCTCGCGGCCGTCGGCCTGCGCGTCATCCGCACCCACTCGAATTTTTTCCAACAACTCCAAACACCAACAGGGATTTCATGAATCACGCACTTCGTCCTTTACCGTACCTCGTCGCCCTCGCCTGCAGCGTCGCCGCGCAGGCCCATGCCGAAGAACCCGCGATGCCGGAGGTGATCGTCAGGGACAAGAAAATCGACACCCGCTCGTACGACGTCACGGACAGCACGACGGCCACCAAGATCAACGTGCCGCTGCGCGACATCCCGCAGACCGTCTACGTGGTGCCGGCCGTCGTCCTGCACGACCAGAACGCGCTGTCGCTGCAGGACGCGCTGCAGAACGTGCCGGGCCTGTCGTTTTCCGTCGGCGACGGCCAGCGCGACCAGGTGACGATCCGCGGCTTCACCGCCATCAGCGACCAGTTCGTGGACGGCGTGCGCGACGACGCAATGTACTTCCGCGACCTCTCGAATATCGAGCGCGTCGAAGTGCTGAAAGGCCCGGCGTCCGTGCTGTACGGCCGCGGCTCGGCCGGGGGTCTCGTCAACCGCGTCACGAAGAAGCCGCTGGCCGACCCGCTGCTCGAAGCGGGCATCATGCTCGGCTCGCGCGGCCAGCGCCGCGGCGAGTTCGACGTCGGCACGGCAAGCAGCGACAAGGACGCGCTGTTCCGCCTGACGGGCGCCGTCGAGGACTCGACCGGATTCCGCGACCGCTACTTCCTGCGCCGCCAGGCCTTCGCGCCGTCGGGCACGTTCAAGCTTTCCGAGGCGACGACCCTGACCTTGCAGGCCGACTACCTGCACGACAAGCGCCTCGCGGACCAGGGTGTGCCGAGCTACCACGGCCGCCCCGTCGACGTCCCGATCGACACGTATTTCGGCGCCGCGAACGGCACCGAGCGCGCGTTCGTGCAAAGCGACGTGAAAAGCGCGACGGTCACCCTCGACCACGCGTTCTCGCCCGACCTGAAACTGCACACGGTGCTGCGCGCCTACGACTTCGCGCTCGACCGCAACTACACGTCGATCGGCACCATCAAGGACGGCGCGAATCCCACGGTCTCCATCGGCCAGACACACCGCCTGCGCGACGAGGACGGCCGCTACCTGCAGAACGAGTTGTCGCAGACCGTGGACTGGGGCGCGACGAACCACAAGCTGCTGTACGGCCTGGAGCTCGGCCGCCAGAACAAGCGCGAGGTACTGCGTTCGAAGAACAACGTGGCGACCTATGATCTGTTCCACCCCGTGCTCGTCGACCTGCCCGTGCTGCCGGATACCGTCACGCCGAGCGCCGACAACCAGAACCGCGTCGACATCGCCGGCGTGTACGTGCAGGACCTCGTGGCGCTCACGCCCGAGTGGAAGGTGCTGGCCGGCGTGCGCTACGACCGCCTGAAGCAGGACCGCGACGATCGCACGGCGAAGAACCTCGACCTGCACCGCGTCGACGACACGTGGTCGCCGCGGCTCGGCGCCGTGTACCAGCCGACGAACCGCGTGGCCGTGTACGCGTCGTGGAACCGGTCGTTCCAGCCCATCTCCGATTCGTTCACGTTCCGCGCCAACAGCGACACCTTGAAGCCCACGCAGACCGTCAACAAGGAAGCGGGCGTGAAGCTCGACCTGTCGGCGCGTTCGAGCCTGACGGCCGCGCTGTTCGACATGACGCAGTCGAACATCCAGGTCGCCGATCCGACCAATACGAATTTCTCGCTTCCGGTCGGCCGCCAGCGCACGCGCGGCCTCGAAGTGAGCTTCTCGGGCGAGCTCGCCCCCGGCTGGGACGCGATCGCCGGCTATGCGAACATGCGCGGCACGATCGAGGATTCGACGGAGCTGACGTCCGCCGGCAAGCCGTTCGAGGGCAACACGGCCGCGCTGACGCCGCGCCACACGTTCAACGCGTGGATCAAGCATCGCCTGGACGGCGGGTTCTACGTCGCGGGCGGCACGCGCGCGGAATCGGCCCGCTACGCGTCGCCGGACGACCTGACCACCTTGCCTGGCTATGGCGTGCTGCAGCTGGGCGTCGGTTACGAAGGCCGCAACGTCGACGTGACGGTCACCGTGCGCAACGTCGCGAACCGGACGTATTTCGTCTCCGCGCACAGCGGCGCCAACGACTACAACATGCCGGGCGAACCGCGCACGGTGCTGGTCAGCGCGCGCTACCGCTTCTGACGGCCGCGCGATGGTAAGCGGTTCCCTCCGCGCCCTGTTCCGGCGCGTGCACCTGGGCGTGGCGCTCGTCTTCGGCGGCCTGTTCGCGCTGTCCGGCCTCACGGGCTGCGCCCTCGCGTGGATGCATGAACTCGACGGCATGCTGAACCCCGCGCTGTTCCAGGCGACGACGCGCGCGCCCGTGCTTGCGGCCGACGTCGGACGTATCGTCGACCGGCTCGCTGCCGATCCGGCGTACGGCCGCCCCTCGCAACTGGCGCTGCCGGAGCGCGCCGGCGAAGTGGCCGTCGCGTGGTACCGCCTGACGCCGCCCGGCGGGCGCGGGCCGTTCACGACGGACCGCTCGCGCCAAGTGATGGTCGATCCGGCCACTCTTGCCGTGACGGGCGAGCGCGTGTGGGGCGAGCCGGGCCTGTCGCGGCCCCTCCTGATGCCCACGTTGTTCCACCTGCACCGCTACCTGCTCGCCGGAGACGTGGGCAAGACCGTCATCGCCGTCTCGGGCCTCGCGCTGCTGTCGATGTCGGTGCTGGGCGTCGTGCTGTGGTGGCCCAGGGCGACCGTTGCTGCCTGGCGCAAGGCGTTCACCGTCGCGCACCGGGGCTCGTGGCCGCGTTTCAATTACAGCTTCCACCGCGCGGCCGGCGCCGTCGTCGCGCCCGTGCTCGCGGTGCTGGGCTTTTCCGGCTGCCTGTTCAACCAGCCGCAGTGGATCACGCCCATCGTGGCCGGCGTCGCAGCGGTGTCGCCAAAGGACAAGCCCAGGCCCGATGCGGCGGCGGGCCGAGGTCCGATCGGCGCGGCTCAGGCGACGCAGGCGGCCGCCGCTGTGTTCCCGGCCGCGCGCGTATCGCGCGTCGTGCTGCCTGCACGGGCGGGCCTGCCGTACGAAGTCCGGCTGCGCCAGCCGGGCGAAGTGCGCCAGGGCGACGGCAATACCCGCGTCACGGTCGACGGATCGACGGGCCGCATCCTGCGCGTGCGCGACCCGCTGCGCGCACGCGCGGGCGACGCCTTCCTCGACTGGCAATTCCCGCTGCACACGGGCGAGGCATTCGGCACGGCCGGGCGAATTGTCATCACCGTCGTCGGCCTTGCGCCGGCCGCGTTCCTCATCACGGGACTGGCCATGTGGTGGCAGCGCAGGAAGGCAAGACGCCGCGCGCAGTCTGCGCGTTTATGTCAAACTTCACCGGTCTGCCACTGACCATCGACCGCCATGTGCGTCAACTACCGCCCCCCGCTGCCCGAACAACTCGACATGGTGCTGGGCACCCTCGTCGACCTCTACCGCGACTGGGATTGGCCCACCGAGACGTGGAAGGATTACACGGCCCCGATCGTGCGCGCGGGCGCGCACGGCGAACGTACCTTGCAACTGGCGAGCTACGGCATGGTGCCGCGTCGCTATATCCCGGCCGGCGTCAAGCCGTTCGACACGATGAACGCGCGCGCCGAATCGCTGGGCGAGAAGCGCTCGTTCGCGCCGGCCTGGCGCCGCGCCCAGTTGTGCGCCGTGCCGATGACCTGTTTCTACGAACCCTGCTACGAAAGCGGCCGCGCCGAGCGCTTCGGCATCGGCATGCAAGATGACAGCGTGTTCTTCGTCGCGGGCCTGTGGCGCGAGTGGTCGGAGGCCGACGGGACGCTCGGCGCATCGTTCACGCAGATCACGATCAACGCGGACGAGCACCCGCTGATGCGGCGCTTCCACAAGCCGGACGACGAAAAGCGCGCGCTCGTCGTGCTGCCGCCGGAAGACGTCGACGCTTGGCTGCACTGCCGCGATCCGGAGCTGGCGCGCAGCTTTTTGCGCGCGTATCCGGCCGAGGCGATGAAGGCGTGGGCGGCGCCGAAAGCGCCCGTCGTGAAGGCGCAGCCGGAACAGCAGAGCCTTTGGTAGGGACGGCGCGTTACGACGACGTGGGTTCCAGCGCGGGCGCGGGCGTGGTTGCCGGCGGCGCAGCGGGAGCGCGTGCAGGTGCCGCTGCGGGTGCGGGTGCAGCCGTGGGTGTCGCTGCGGGTGCGGGTGCAGCCGTGGGTGTCGCTGCGGGTGCGGACGCCGGTACGGGTGCTGCCGCGGGTGACGCTGCGGGCGCCGACGCCGGTGCCGCCGCGGGCGTCGCGGTGGGTGCAGATGCGGGCGCCGGTACGGGCGCGGACGCCGGTGCCACCGCAGGCGTCGCCGCCGGCCTGAATACGGGTGGTGGCGCGGGCGCAGCTGCGGACGCAGGCACCGGGGCAGCTGCAGCTGTGGACGTCGCAGCGGGTGCGGCTGCTGGCGCTGGTGCTGCCGCGGACGCAGTCGCCGGTACAGGTGCAACTGTGGACGTTTGTGCCGGTACGGATGCCTGTCCCGGCGCAGCCGCCCTCGCCTCCGCCGCCGTCACGATCCCGAGCACCTGCTTCGCCACTTCATTCGGCACGGCCAGCGACAGCTGGTAATGGACGATCTCGAACCCGGCCGCCGTCCGGCGAATGACGCCGCTGGCCATGCAATGCCCCATGTTTTCCGTGTCGAGCAGCTCGTCGAACCAGATCAGCGCACCGTCCGGCGTCGCATACACGTTGCGCCGCGTGGGGTGAAATACCCACGCCGCCTGCCTGCCCTCGAAGTATGTGCGGCCCCACTCGCGGAAGGCGTCGCGCTGCCACAGCTCGCTGCGGTCCGTGCCGATGTACACGCCGTCCGGCGCCATCTTGTCGAAGTAGCGCATGCGCGCGTGGGCGGCGTCGTCATGCCAGCCGTCGACGAACGCGTTCACCTGCTGCACGAGGACCGGGTCGGTGGCGGCGTGCGCGAGTTGCGCGAGGAACAGGCAGCACGCGAGGATGAGCGATTTCATGCTTGAGTCCTTGGATGGGTGGTGACGCACATTGTGTAACGAAATGTGCAAGTTCAACAACGCGGGTGGCGTTGGTGTACATTTGCTAATGTTGCCACGAACGCATGATCCATGAGAACCATCGTCTTCGCGGGCGTGCTGACGGCCGCCGCAGCCGCCGTCGCCCTGGAACCGCTGCCGGACCGTCCCGCGCCGGCGCCGGTGAAGCCCACCGCGCTGCCCAGCGAGGACGCGATCCGCGCCGCCGTGCGCGAGACGCTGGCCGAGAGGCCGGACCATCCCCGCCTGCACGAGGCCGACACCTTCCGCGCGAACCACTACGACATCTTCGCGCGCAAGGTCGAGGAGGCCACGGTGCCCGATTGCCTCCACGAGGACGGCCTGAAGCGCCAGCCCACGTTCTTCCTCGGCGGGCTGCTGGCCCTGCCCTTCATCGCGGTGGCGAAGGTCAGGGGCAAGTGCCAGTAGCCTGAAGGGTCAGGCGCGCCGCGACGTGCGCAGCGGGCGCACGTCGGGCACCGTCCTGGACCGGCGCGGCAGGCCCAACGAGACGGCGAACGGGACGAGGAACGGATACAGCGCCCACACGCCGGTCCCGTCCACGCGCAGATTGACGGCACCGTACAGCGCCGGCAAGGCCATCAATCCGAGCAGGCTCCTGAGCGCATGGATGCGTGGCGGCGCGCGCCAGATGCCGGCCAGCGCCAGCGGCAGCACGACACAGGCGCAACCGGCGAGCGCCAGCAGGCCGCGCGTGTCGCCCAGGCGGGCGCCCATCGCCCCGATACCGGGCAGCCAGGCGGCCTGCGTCAGGCCCGGGACGATCGCGCCGCGCACGGCGGCGAGCCAGCCGGCCGCGGCCGCGAGCGCGGCCAATCCGAAGTTGACGGCCACCCGGCGCGTCACGAGCAGCCAGCCCAGCAGCAGGATATTCTCCTCGAGGACCGCCGTCGCCGCGAGCGCGGCCACGAGGGCGAGGCGGGGCTGTGTCGTCAGCACGGCAAACACGAAGAGCATGCGCATGCACACGGACGCCGGATCGACGAGCGGGCACGGCGCGTACCAGAACGTCGGCAGCGACAGCACGACGAGCAGCCCCGCCGCCAGCGCGCGCCGTGCGCCGAATCCCATGCGGCGCACGGCGGCCGTCGCGAGGCTGGCCGTCGCGGTGACGCAGATCCAGTTCAGCGCCGCGAACGTGTTCTGGAGGGCACCGGGCAGCACCGCCGCGAGCGCCGGCACGGCCAGGCGGTAGGCGAACGGCGCGCGCAACGCGGACAGCGGCGCGTCGCCGCGCAGCCAACCGGCGGTGTCGGAATATGCGATCGAGTCGCCGACCGCGCCGCCCCAGCGCCCGAGCATGATGGCGAGGGCAAGCACGGCGAAACCGCCGATCACGAATGGCCAGTTGAAGCGCCGGGGTATCCGGTAGACATTGCCCGCTTGTCGTGCCATGGCGCACCCCGTCGAATTCACATTCTGTCGAGCATAGCGAAACGGCGCTGGCGCGTCCATACAGAAAGTTCAACCCAGCAATGACCGCGATCATCCCGCGCTCGCGTGCGCGCGCGGAATCGTGGATAATTCTGGCCATGAACGACACTACCCAACTCCCACCCCTGCCCGACCGCCTGTCCATCGACCCGAAGAGCCCGCACCACAACGCGGAAGTCTTCAAGCACCCGGTCGGCATCCGTTTCAACGGCAAGGACCGCACCGACGTCGAGGAATACTGCCTGAGCGAAGGCTGGATCAAGGTCGCCGCCGGCAAGACCCTCGACCGCAAGGGCCGTCCGATGCTGATCAAGCTGAAAGGCACGGTCGAGGCGTATTACGCCGTTTGATCATCCACCGATAACGTCCCTGCAACGGCCGCCGGAGCAATCCCGCGGCCGTTTTCATTCGTCTGTCCGTCAAGTGCGGCAGTTGCTCTGCGTTACAAAGCGATGATTTTTTGCAATTAGAATGTGCTACTGTGCTGTTCAGTAATATGTACGCGAAAAATACGGCGTAGGCCCGCTCTGCGGAATCACCATGGCGCCCGATTGCCACAACAGACTTGGTGGAGAATATTTTGATCTATTTGTTGGTTGCTCTGATGAGCGGCTATGCGCTCGGAACCTTCCTCGCAAAAAGCTGGAAGATCTATGCCTTGTGCTTGCCTGTCAGCTTCTTGATATATGCAGTGACCAGTATCGTGCTGCCGATGCTGCTTTCCGCCGGTCATCCGCTTCCCGACATTGGACTACTGATTGCCGCCGGATTGATTCAGGCACCGGTGTTGATGTTGGGCGTCTACCTCGCGCAGCGCAAGGCCAAACGTAGCGAATACGAGCTCTGATCTCGCGAGCACAGCGGGCTCGAACGTCGAAAAAAAGCGAGCCCGCAGGCCCGCTTTTTCGTTTAACGACAGAACGAATTAACGCTTGTCCATCGCCGGCACGTCGCGAACGGTCGAACCGACGAACAGCTGGCGCGGACGGCCGATCTTCTGTTCCGGGTCGGCGATCATCTCGTTCCACTGGGCGATCCAGCCGATGGTACGGGCCATCGCGAAGATACCGGTGAACAGCGAGACCGGGATGCCCAGTGCCGACTGCACGATGCCCGAGTAGAAGTCGACGTTCGGGTACAGCTTGCGCGACACGAAGTATTCGTCGTTCAGGGCGATCTTTTCCAGTTCCATCGCGAGCTTGAACAGCGGGTCGTCCTGCAGGCCCAGTTCGTTCAGCACTTCGTGGCAGGTTTCGCGCATCAGCTTGGCGCGCGGGTCGAAGTTCTTGTACACGCGGTGACCGAAGCCCATCAGCTTCACGCCCGAGTTCTTGTCCTTGACCTTCTCGATGAAGCCAGGGATGTTCTCGACCGAACCGATTTCCTTCAGCATGTTCAGTGCGGCTTCGTTCGCGCCGCCGTGTGCCGGGCCCCACAGGCAGGCGATACCGGCTGCGATACACGCGAACGGGTTCGCGCCCGACGAACCGGCCAGGCGGACGGTCGACGTCGATGCGTTCTGCTCGTGGTCGGCGTGCAGGATCAGGATGCGGTCGAGGGCGCGGACGAGGACGTCGTTGACCTTGTACTCTTCGCACGGATTGCCGAACATCATGCGCATGAAGTTCGCGCTGTACGACAGGTCGTTGCGCGGGTACACGAATGGCTGGCCGATCGAGTATTTGTAAGCCATCGCGACGAGAGTCGGCAGCTTGGCGATCAGGCGGATAGCCGAGATCTCGCGCTGCTTGGCGTCGTTGATGTCCAGCGAGTCGTGGTAGAACGACGCCAGCGCGCCGACGGTACCCACCAGCACCGACATCGGGTGCGCGTCACGACGGAAGCCGCGGAAGAAGAATTGCATCTGCTCGTGGACCATCGTGTGCTTGGTCACGGTGCCGACGAACTCTTCCTTCTGCTTGGCGTTCGGCAGTTCGCCGTTCAGCAGCAGGTAGCAGGTCTCCAGGAAGTCGCAGTTGACGGCCAGCTGCTCGATCGGGTAGCCGCGGTACAGCAGCTCGCCCTTGTCGCCATCGATGTAGGTGATGGCCGATTGGCAGGCGGCGGTCGACATGAAGCCCGGGTCGTAGGTGAACTTGCCGGTTTGGCCGTACAGCTTGCGGATGTCGATGACGTCCGGGCCGATCGTGCCCTTGTAGATCGGCATGTCTACCGACGGGCTGCCGTCCGAGAACGACAGGGTGGCTTTGGTATCAGAGATGTTCATGGCACTTCCTTCTGTGGGAGTGGGTCTACAAGATAAAATAAAACGAAATCTTCCGGTTTCGTTACCGGCGTCCGCGACGGCGCGGGCGCCTCAGGCTTGCCGCAGCCGCGCCACCAGGGCGCGCACGTGCGGCAGGTCGACCTCGCCTTCGGGCTCGGCGCGGCCCAGCAGCAGGTCCATCAGCGGGTTGTCCGCCAGGTCCAGCAAACGGGTCAGCGCATCGACTTCCTCGTCCGTCAATTCTTCTTCATGCGCATCCAGGAAGCGCGTGAGGATCAGGTCGTTCTCGAGCAGGCCGCGGCGCGCGCGCCAGCGCAGGCGGGCACGGTTGGCAGGGTCGGATTGATGCGTTTTCACACTAGAGTCCGTTGTTGGGTCAACACTATACTCCGGCTGCCGGTTCGCGACAGTACGGTAGTTTTACTGTATTTAAGGCAATACTTGGCGCGGATTACCGGCGTAGGGTGGACGGCTGAACCGGGCATATTGCGTTGCCGGCAGCGGATGCGCCGTCCACGCGTGACGCCGATACATCGTTGGCGCCTATGGCGGGCCTACCCTATCACACCTTCGATAGCCAGCGCCCCTAGGCAAACGTCGCGTATCACCGCGTGGACGGCGGAGCCGTCCACCCTACGCATCGTGCAGCCTGGCTTAGATCGCGCGGCGGACCAGCAATTCCTTGATCTTGCCGATGGCCTTGTTCGGGTTCAAACCCTTCGGGCACACGTCCGTGCAGTTCATGATCGAGTGGCAGCGGAACAGGCGGTACGGATCTTCCAGGTTGTCCAGGCGCTCGTTCGTCGCTTCGTCGCGCGAGTCGGCGATGAAGCGGTAGGCCTGCAGCAGGCCGGCCGGGCCGACGAACTTGTCCGGGTTCCACCAGAACGACGGGCACGACGTCGAGCAGCATGCGCACAGGATGCACTCGTACACGCCGTCGAGCTCTTCGCGCTCTTCCGGCGATTGCAGGCGCTCTTTCTCCGGCGGGATCGAGTCGTTGATCAGGTACGGCTTGATCGAGTGGTATTGTTTGAAGAAGTTGGTCATGTCGACGATCAGGTCGCGGATGACCGGCAGGCCCGGCAGCGGACGCAGCACGATCGGCTGGGTCAGCTCGTTCAGGTTCGTCGTGCAGGCGAGGCCGTTCTTGCCGTTGATGTTCATCGCGTCCGAACCGCACACGCCTTCGCGGCAGGAGCGGCGCAGCGCCAGCGAGTCGTCGACGTCGGACTTGATGCGCTGCAGGGCGTCCAGCAGCATCTTGTCGGTGTCTTTCAGCTCGACGGTGACGTCTTGCATATAGGGCTTCGAATCCTTGTCCGGATCGTAGCGGTAGATCTTCAGGTGGACTGTGCGTGCCATGTTTTACCTATCTGTCGGGGACGGGGCCGTGCCCCGTCCGCAAAATATCGTGTTGTGTCGGCGCCGGATTAGAACGTACGGGGCTTCGGTTTGAACGTGTCGACGGTCAGCGGCTTCGTGACGACCGGCTTGTAGTCGAGACGGTTGCCTTCCGAGTAGAACAGGGTGTGCTTCATCCAGTTCTCGTCGTCGCGCTGCTCGTAGTCGCTGTGGGCGTGGGCGCCGCGCGATTCCTTGCGCGCCGCGGCCGACACGACGGTCGCCTTGGCCACTTCGATCAGGTTGTCCAGCTCGATCGCTTCGATGCGCGCCGTGTTGAACACCTTCGACTTGTCCTTGAACGACACGTGCTTGCGGCGCTCGTCCAGTGCCATGATTTCCTTGACGCCCTCGTCCATCAGCGCCTGCGTACGGAACACGCCGCAGTGCTTCTGCATCGTGGCGCGGATGGCATTCGCGACGTCCTGCACCTTCTCGCCGCCCGTCGAATTTTCCAGACGGTTCAGGCGGCCCAGCGCGTAGTCGGCGAAGTCCTTCGGCAGCGCGCGGTTGCCCTGCTCTTTCAGGTTCTGCGCGACGATGTGGTTGCCGGCCGCGCGGCCGAACACCACCAGGTCCAGCAGCGAGTTCGTGCCCAGGCGGTTCGCGCCGTGCACCGACACGCACGAGCATTCGCCGATCGCGTACAGGCCGTTGACGACCTTCTGCGAACCGGTGCCGTCCGGGGTGACGACCTGGCCGTGGATGTTGGTCGGGATGCCGCCCATCTGGTAGTGGATGGTCGGGACGACGGGGATCGGTTCCTTCGTCGCGTCGACGTTGGCGAACTTGTGGCCGATTTCCAGGATCGACGGCAGGCGCTTGCGGATCGTGTCCGCGCCGATGTGGCGCAGGTCCAGCAGCACGTGGTCCTTGTTCGGGCCGACGCCGCGGCCTTCCTTGATCTCCTGGTCCATCGAGCGCGACACGAAGTCGCGCGGCGCCAGGTCTTTCAACGTGGGCGCGTAGCGCTCCATGAAGCGTTCGCCATTGCTGTTGATGAGGATACCGCCCTCGCCGCGCACGCCTTCCGTGATCAGCACACCTGCGCCGGCCACGCCGGTCGGGTGGAACTGCCAGAATTCCATGTCCTGCAGCGGGATGCCGGCACGTGCCGCCATGCCCAGGCCGTCACCGGTGTTGATGAAGGCGTTGGTCGACGCGGCGAAGATACGGCCGGCGCCGCCCGTGGCGAACACGGTGGTCTTCGCCTGCAGCATCATGACGTCGCCCGTTTCCATTTCCAGCGCGACGACGCCGAGGACGTCGCCGTCGGCATTGCGCACCAGGTCCAGCGCCTGCCACTCGACGAAGAAGTGCGTGCGCGAGCGGACGTTACGCTGGTACAGCGTGTGCAGCAGCGCGTGGCCGGTACGGTCGGCGGCGGCGCAGGCGCGCTGCACCGGCTTCTCGCCGAAGTTCGCGGTGTGGCCGCCGAACGGACGTTGATAGATCGTGCCGTCCGGGTTGCGGTCGAACGGCATGCCGAAGTGTTCCAGCTCGTACACGACCTTCGGTGCTTCACGGCACATGAATTCGATGGCGTCCTGGTCGCCCAGGTAGTCCGAACCCTTGACGGTGTCGAACATGTGCCAGTACCAGTCGTCTTCGCTCATGTTGCCCAGCGACGCGCCGATGCCGCCCTGTGCGGCGACGGTGTGCGAACGGGTCGGGAAGACTTTCGACAGCACGGCCACGTTCAGGCCCGCTTCGGACAATTGCAGCGCGGCGCGCAGGCCGGAACCGCCGGCACCGACGATGACGACGTCGAAATGGCGGACAGGGATATTGGTGTTGATTGCTGCCACGATTACACGCTCCAGAGAATTTGCACAGTCCAGGCGGCGCAGGCGAGCAGCCAGAGCACCGTGGCGATCTGCAGGGTCAGGCGGATGCCGACCGGTTTGACGTAGTCCATCCAGATGTCACGGATACCGACCCACACGTGGTAGAACAGGCCGAAGAACGTGACCATGGTGAAGAGCTTGAACCACTGGCGGGCGAACAGACCGGCCCAGCCTTCGTAGGTGAAGTTCTGCCCGGTCAGGAACGAGACCAGCAGGATGACCGTGAAGATGACCATCACGATGGCCGTCACGCGCTGCGCGAGCCAGTCGCGCATGCCGTAGTGCGCGCCGACGACGAGACGGCGCTGTCCGATGTTCTTGGGGGTAGTAGCCATGATAATTAAAACACTCCGAACAGTTTGAGAGCGACCAGCAGGGTCAGGACCAGGCCGACGGCCAGCACGTAGCGCGCGGTGCGCTGCGAGGCGTCCTTGTCGAGGGCCATGTGGTTGTCCATGAACAGGTGGCGGATACCGGCGCAGAAGTGGTGCAGGTAAGCCCAGGACAGGCCCAGCAGGATGATCTTGACGAACGGGTGGCTGACGATGCCGGCCCAGTGGGCGAACGAGATCTCGGAGCGGATGCTCTCGCCGAACAGGTAGATCAGGTACGGCAGGAAGAGGAACAGCACGAAGCCGCTGATACGGTGCAGGATCGACACGATGGCCGATGGCGGCTGCTTGTAATTCATCGTAATGTCCGTAATGCTCACATTACGGATCGGCTGCCCTCTTTTTTGCACGTTTTTCACGGCTTCGGACATTGGAACACCTCCCTTAAAACTGACTGATTTTATGTTGGAACCCGCACTTCGCCGATTTTGTGACCTGCGCCGGACCTGGATGTCATCGTCCCGGATCCTTGCTGGAACACGTCGGCCGGGCCTCTCCGACGCTTTCCCAAAATCAAAGCATTGTAATCGCTGCCAGCGATTCCTGCACCCAGCATAGGCTCGGCGCAAAAACTATTCAGGACAATTCGTTCTGGTAATGGTGCTTTGCGGTGAGATACAAACCGCGCCGCAATTCCACCGCTTTGTCCCCATACGTGAACGACACCCGGTCCGCGCACAAGAGCGGCGTACCCTCCGCCACCTTCAGCGCCTGCGCCGTGGGCGCGTCCGCCGCGATCGCGCGGATCTTCTCCGTCGCGCGGATCATGCGCGTGCCGAATTCCGATTCGAACAAGCCGTACATCGGCCCCTTGTATTCCGCCAGGCGCTCGGCCGTCAGCCCCTTGAACAGCTGCCCCGGCAGCCACAATTCCTCGAGGATCGTCGGCGCGCCGGTATCGCTCATCAGGCGCTTGATGTACACGACGGCGTCGCCCGACTTCAAGTCGAGCAGGCGCGCCACCTCGGCCGGGGCGCGGATGCGCTTGACCTCGAGGTAGTCGTGCTCGAAATGCTGGGGGACGCCCTCGTCGGGCATCAGCTTGAGGAAACGGAAGTGGGCGCGCGCCTCGTTGTGCGACGCGACGAACGTCCCTTTGCCCTGGCGGCGCACGACGAGGTGCTCGGCGGCGAGCTCGTCGATGGCCTTGCGCACGGTACCCTGGCTGACCTTGTAGCGGCCGGCCAGCTCGACTTCGCTGGGGATCAGTTCGCCGGGTTTCCACTCGCCCGATTGCAGGCTTTGCGTGATGAGCGCCTTGATCTGCTGGTACAGTGGAGAGAACGTGGGCGAAGGGGCCGCGCCGCCGACAGCGCTGCCGGCGCCGCTTGTCGTGGCACCATTGCTGTTCGGATTAGACGGGGCTTGGTTCATAGACAGCGATTTTTTCATAAATCCAAGGGTCCGTCCAGTGGAGAAACCCTTCAATTATGTGTCTTATATAAGACATATGATATGAATTGACAGATGGAATAGCGCGGGACTACACTCGCGGTCGATCGAGCGTGGGCGCCCGCCTGCCGGCATTGCGTCGCACGCCCGCTTGGCGATGGCGCTTTTGGTATGATTGCAGTTTTCCCAAACAGGCGTATCCTTCTGCGTCGTCCGCTCAGTAGTACGCTTCTTCCCTCTTATTTGGAGATTCATCATGGCAAAAACCCCTAAGCGCGTTGCCGTCACCGGTGCGGCCGGCCAGATCGGCTATTCCCTGCTGTTCCGCATCGCCAACGGCGACATGCTGGGCAAGGACCAGCCGGTCATCCTGCAGCTGCTCGAAATCGACAACGAAAAGGCACAGAAGGCGCTGAAGGGCGTCATGATGGAACTGGACGACTGCGCATTCCCGCTGCTGGCCGGCATGACCGCGCACAGCGACCCGATGACCGCGTTCAAGGACGCGGACGTCGCCCTGCTGGTCGGCGCCCGTCCGCGCGGCCCGGGCATGGAGCGCAAGGACCTGCTGGAAGCCAACGCCCAGATCTTCACGGTGCAGGGCAAGGCGCTGGACGCCGTCGCCTCGCGTGACGTCAAGGTGCTGGTGGTCGGCAACCCGGCCAACACGAACGCCCACATCGCGATGAAATCGGCCCCGAACCTGCCGGCCAAGAACTTCACCGCCATGCTGCGCCTGGACCACAACCGCGCCCTGTCGCAAGTGGCTGCCAAGACCGGCAAGGCCGTCGGCGACATCGAGAAGATGGTCGTCTGGGGCAACCACTCGCCGACCATGTACGCCGACTACCGCTTCGCCACCGTCGACGGCAAGTCGGTCAAGGACCTGATCAACGATGACGACTGGAACCGCAACACGTTCCTGCCGACCGTCGGCAAGCGCGGCGCGGCCATCATCGACGCCCGCGGCGCCTCGTCGGCTGCCTCGGCCGCCAACGCCGCCATCGACCACGTCCGTGACTGGGTCCTGGGCACGAACGGCAAGTGGACCACGATGGGTGTCCCGTCGGACGGTTCGTACGGCATCCCGGAAGGCATCGTCTTCGGCTTCCCGGTGACCACGCAGAACGGCGAGTACACGATCGTGCAAGGCCTGCCGATCGACCAGTTCTCGCAGGAGCGCATCAACCTGACGCTGAACGAGCTGAACGAAGAGCGCGCTGGCGTCGCGCACCTGCTGGGCAACTAAGGCTCATCTGTCACGTAGGGTGGACGGCTCTGCCGTCCACGCGGTGATTGTTGGCGGCTTCGATATCGCGCACGAGCACGGAGCCGCCAACAATCACCGCGTGGGCAGCGCTCATGTTTCGACGGCGCTGCGATAATAGGTGGAGCTGCCCACCCTACGAGCCCATCGTTCCATCTTCCAGAGCGAGACAATGCACCCTTCCGAGGTTTTATTCCAGGGCCAACGCCAGCCACTGCTCCTCCCCGCCTGCGACCACTACGCCGGCAGCGAGAAGCTGATGCGCAAGTCGATGGCCCTGCAACAAGAACTTGGCCCCCTGTTCGACATCACCTTCGATTGCGAGGACGGCGCCGCCGCCGGCAACGAACGCGCCCACGCCGAGCTGGTCGCGACCCTCGTCGACAGCCCCGACAACCGCGCGCACCGCATCGGCGCCCGCCTGCACGACGTCACGAGCCCGCACTTCGCGCAGGACGTCGAGATCATCGTCGGGGCCGCCGCGCAGACGCTCGCCTACGTCGTCCTCCCGAAGCCCGACAGCCTGGAGGACGTGCTGCGCGCGCAGGACGTCGTCAACCAGGCCGCCGCCAAGGCCGGGCGCGCCGTGCTGCCGCTGCACGTGCTGATCGAGACGCACGGCGCCCTGCACGACGCGTACGCCATCGCCGCCCTGCCCCAGGTCGAAAGCCTGTCGTTCGGCATCATGGATTTCGTCTCGGCGCACCACGGCGCGATTCCGTCCGCCGCGATGCGCACGCCCGGCCAGTTCACCCATCCGCTCGTCGTCCGCGCGAAACTGGAGATGGTGGCGGCTTGTCACGCGCATGACAAAGTCCCGTCGCACAATGTGACGACCGAGATCAAGGACAGCGCCGTCGTCGCCAACGATGCCCAGCGCGCCGCCGCCGAGTTCGGATTCACCCGCATGTGGAGCATCCATCCCGACCAGATCAAGCCCATCGTGAAAGCCTTCACGCCGCGCCTCGCGGAAGTGAACGAAGCGACGAGCATCCTGCAGGCGGCGATGGCGAAGGATTGGGGACCGATTGCCCATGGAGGCCGCTTGCACGACCGCGCCAGCTACCGATATTATTGGACGGTGTTGCAGCGCGCGAAGCTGGCCGGCCTAGCGCTGCCGGAGGCCGCGGCGGCACTCGTCAATCAACCGGAATCCATTTGATGGCCATCACTCTGAAACAACCGCTCGCCGCCTGCGCCCTCGCGCTCGCGGCGGCAAGCCTGTGCGCGTCCGCATCCGGCGCCACCGGCGACACCCACCCCAAGGCCAGCAAGGTCCTGAAACAAAAAGAAAAGGCCAAGCCGGCCAAGCACAAGAAGGAAAACAAGAAAGACAAGAAAGACAAGAAAGACGCGAAGACGCACAAGGAAGAACCGAAGCCGGACGTCGCCGACGACGAGCCGATCCCGGACGTCACGGACACGACCTTGACCGAGTTCTCGTGCGAGTTGAACAACAAGGTCTCCGTGTACCGCAACCTGATGGACGACAGCTACATCATCCTGCGCTGGCAGAACCACCTGCGCCGCATGGAAAAAGTGGGCACAACGACGGGCGCGCGCCGCTACGAGAGCGCGAAGACCGGGCTGGTCTGGATCGGCATCCCGTCGAAGGGTATCCTGCTCGACTCGAAACAGAACCGCCAGCTGGCCAACGAATGCAAGGACGCCGAACAGGCCAAGCCAGCCATGGCAGCCGCCCCGGGCGACAAAACGAGCTGATGCCTGACCGGCAAGGCTGACCGAGTTGTAGGTAACAACAAAATCTCACTAAGGAGAGCTTTTATGTCTCGCAATACCCTGAACACGCTCAAGGATTTCCCGCTCGCGGCGGGCCAGACCGGCCAGTTCTATTCGCTGCCGGCGCTGGGCGAAGCCCTGGGCGTGAACCTGTCGCGCCTGCCGGTGTCGATCCGCATCGTCCTCGAGTCCGTGCTGCGCAACTGCGACGGCAAGAAGGTCACCGAAGAACACGTCCGCCAGCTGGCGAACTGGGGCCCGACCGCTGCCCGCACCGAAGAGATCCCGTTCGTCGTCGCCCGTGTCGTCCTGCAGGACTTCACCGGCGTGCCGCTGCTGGCCGACCTGGCCGCGATGCGCAACGTGGCCGCCAAGACGGGCGCCGATCCGAAGAAGATCGAGCCGCTCGTGCCGGTGGACCTCGTCGTCGACCACTCGGTCACGATCGACCACTTCCGCACGCCGGACGCGCTCGACCTGAACATGAAGATCGAGTTCCAGCGCAATAACGAGCGCTACCAGTTCATGAAGTGGGGCATGCAGGCGTTCGACACGTTCGGCGTCGTGCCCCCGGGCTTCGGCATCGTGCACCAGGTGAACCTGGAGTACCTCGCGCGCGGCGTGATGAAGAACGGTTCCACGTACTACCCCGACACGCTGGTCGGCACCGACTCGCACACGACGATGATCAACGGCGTGGGCGTCGTGGGCTGGGGCGTGGGCGGCATCGAGGCGGAAGCCGGCATGCTGGGCCAGCCCGTGTACTTCCTGACCCCGGACGTCATCGGCGTCAACCTCACCGGCGCGCTGCGCGAAGGCTGCACCGCGACCGACCTCGTGCTGACCATCACCGAGATGCTGCGTAAAGAAAAGGTCGTCGGCAAGTTCGTGGAATTCTTCGGCGAAGGCACGGCGTCGCTGTCGACCACCGACCGCGCCACCATCGGCAACATGGCGCCGGAATACGGCGCGACGATGGGCTTCTTCCCCGTCGACGACAAGACCATCGACTACTTCCGCGGCACGGGCCGCACGGAAGAGGAACTGGCCGCCTTCGAAAACTACTTCAAGGCCCAGCACCTGTTCGGCATCCCGAAGGACGGCGAGATCGACTACACGCGCGTCGTGTCGCTCGACCTGTCGACCGTCACCCCGTCGCTGGCCGGCCCGAAGCGCCCGCAGGACCGCATCGAACTGGGCAACGTGAAGGGCAACTTCACCGACCTGTTCTCGAAGCCGACGAGCGCGAACGGCTTCAACAAGGCCCCGGAAGACCTGTCGAAGGTCTACGAAACGACGAACGGCCTACGCGTGAAGAACGGCGACGTCCTGATCGCCGCGATCACCTCGTGCACGAACACGTCGAACCCGAGCGTGATGCTGGCCGCCGGCCTGCTGGCCAAGAAGGCCGTCGAAAAAGGCCTGACAGTCGCACCGCACATCAAGACGTCGCTCGCGCCGGGCTCGCGCGTCGTCACCAACTACCTGGAAGCGGCCGGCCTTCTGCCGTACCTCACGCAGCTGGGCTTCGGCGTGACTGCGTACGGCTGCACGACCTGCATCGGCAACGCCGGCGACCTGACGCCGGAACTGAACGCCGCGATCACGTCGAACGACATCATCGCCGCCGCCGTCCTGTCGGGCAACCGCAACTTCGAGGCGCGCATCCACCCGAACATCCGCTCGAACTTCCTCGCATCGCCGCCGCTGGTCGTCGCCTACGCGATCTCCGGCAACGTCACGCGCGACCTGATGACGGAACCGGTCGGCAAGGGCGCCGACGGCGTCGACATCTACCTGGGCGACATCTGGCCGACCTCGCAGGAGATCCACGACTTGATGAAGCTCGCGATGAATTCCGACGTCTTCAAGGCCAACTACGCGGACGTCAAGGGCAATCCGGGCGCGCTGTGGGAAGCCGTGTCGTCGGTGTCGGGCCAGGTCTACGACTGGCCGGAGTCGACGTACATCGCCGAACCGCCGTTCTTCGCCGACTTCGAGATGACGCCGAAGGCCGCGGCCGCCGGCATCGCGGGCGCGCGCGCGCTGGGCGTGTTCGGCGACTCGATCACGACCGACCACATCTCCCCGGCCGGTTCGATCAAGGAAGACGGCCCGGCCGGCAAATGGCTGAAGGACCACGGCGTCATCAAGGCCGACTTCAACTCGTACGGCTCGCGCCGCGGCAATCACGAGATCATGATGCGCGGTACGTTCGCGAACGTCCGCATCAAGAACAGGATGATCCCGCCGAAGGCCGACGGTTCCGCCGTCGAAGGCGGCATCACGCTCCACCAGCCGAGCGGCGAACAGCTGTCGATCTACGACGCCGCGATGAAGTACATCGCGGAAGGCACGCCGACGATGATCTTCGCGGGCGAAGAGTACGGCACCGGTTCGTCGCGCGACTGGGCCGCGAAAGGCACGCAGCTCTTGGGCGTGAAGGCCGTGATCGCCCGTTCGTTCGAGCGCATCCACCGTTCGAACCTCGTCGGCATGGGCGTGCTGCCGCTGCAGTTCCTGGCCGACGACAGCGTCGACACGCTGGGCATTACCGGCAACGAGACCTTCGACCTGAAGGGCCTGGAAGGCGAGATCCGCCCGCAGATGCAGGCGACGCTCGTGATCCACCGCGCCGACGGCTCGACCAAGGAAACGTCGGTGCTGCTGCGCATCGACACGCCGATCGAAGTCGATTACTACAAGCATGGCGGCATCCTGCCGTTCGTGCTGCGCCAGCTGCTGGCCGCGTAATCTGCGTAGGGTGGACGGCTATGCCGTCCACGCGTTCAATCATTACCTGATTCGTCGCGACATGTTCGCGTTCGTTGGACGCGTGGACGGCGCATACGTCCCGTCAAATCGTCGTTCGCGGTCGAGCCGTCCACCCTACTCCGTTCGTTACGTGTCCGCCCACTCGTATGGTGGGCTCCCCGAGCCCACCATGCACACCACTCACGTCTCTGCCCACATCCGCAACAGGTTGTGATAATGCCCCGTGAGCGCCACGAGCTCCGCCCCGTCGCCATGCTTCGCGCGCAGCGCCTGGATCGCGGTATCGAGTTCGAACAACATGGCGCGGCGCCCGTCGTCACGCACCATGCTCTGCACCCACAGGAACGACGCGAGCCGCTCGCCGCGCGTCACCGCCCTCACCTCGTGCACACTGGACGACGGGTAGACGACCGCGTCGCCCGCCGGCAGCTTGACCTCGTGCGTGCCGTACGTGTCGACGACGGCCAGCTCGCCGCCGTCGTAGTCGGCCGGGTCGGACAGGAACACGGTGCACGACACGTCCGCACGCAGCGCGGCCCCGCCCCGCCGGGCGCGGATGGCGCCGTCGACGTGTGGGCCGTAATGCTCGCCGCCCGCGTAACCGTTGAAGAACGGCGGCAGGATGCGCAGCGGCAGCACGCTCGAGAAGAACAGTGGGTGCGCCATCAGCGCCGCGCTCACGATCTGCCCCAGTTCGACGGCCAGCGGCGAGCCCTCCGCCAGCTGGCGGTTGCGCTTGATCTGCGCGCCCTGCGTACCGACGCTGGCCCGGCCGTCGACCCAGTCCGTCGCCTGCAGGCGCGCGCGCATCGCGTTCACCTGGTCCGGGGTCAGGACGCCCGGAATGTGCAGCATCATCGTCGCCTCCTCGTGCGGGGTCAGAACTTGACGTTGGCCGCCAGCGTCGCCGACCGGCCCGGGCCCACTCCCGCATAGTGCGGCGACGAGACGCGGTCGAAGTAGAACTTGTCCGTCAGGTTCTGCACGTTCAGTTGCAGGCTGACGTCCTGGTTCAGCGCATAGCTGGCCATCGCGTCGACGCGCGTATAGCCCGGCGCCCACTTGTTGTTGTTCACGTTGCCGTAGACCTTGGACAGCGTGTTCACGCCGAAGCCGGCCGAGAAGTCCTTCGTGACGGCGTACGTCGTCCACAGCGTGGCCGAGTGCTTCGGCGTCGCCGGGAAGCGGTTGCCATTGTACGGCGAGACGACGTACACGGGATTCGCCGTCGTGCCCACGTTCAGGTAGCCGTTGTCGGCCACGGTCGCATCCAGGTACGTGTAGCCGCCGAACACGCTCCACTGCGACGACAGCTTGCCCGAGAAGCCCAGCTCGGCGCCCTTCACGCCCTTGCGGCCGACGTTCTGCGTCGTGCCGTCCGGCGCCGTCACGCGGGCATTGTTCATCGTGCTCTTGAACACGGCCGCCGTCAGCGACAGCCGGCCGCCCGGCATCACGTCCCACTTCGTGCCCAGCTCGACGTTGCGGCTGCGCTGCGGCTGCAGGTTCTGCACGGCCACCGTCAGCGCATCCAGGCCATCGCCGCCGTCGTTGCCGGGCGGGGTCGCGGACGTCGCATAGGCCAGATAGACGCTGCCGTTCTCCGCCGGTTTATACACGAGGCCCGATTGCAGGCTCCAGAAACCGCTGTCGACCGCGGCGCGGGTCGCCGTCGTCAGTGTGTTCAGGACGCTCTTGAAGTCGTCGTGGCGCGCGCCCAGGTTGAGCTGCCAGTGCGGATCGAATTCGATGGTGTCGAATGCGTACGCGGCCTTCGTCTTCGTGCTCACGTGCGTCAGCGCGGGCGACACGGTGCGCGTAGTGACCCACGGATCGTACGGGTTCGGATCGACCAGCGTGGTGCAGTTGTACAGCGTCGCGCTGCCCGACGTCGGGCAGGTGAACGTGCCCGTCAGCGGATTGTTCGTGCCCGGCGTGAAGACGTAGTTGCTGCGGTCCGTCGTCTCGCGGTCGAACTCGATGCCCGCGTTGTACGTGTGCTTGATGCCCGCCGCCTGCAGCTCGCCCGAGATGCTCGTCACGTTCGTCGCCGTGCGCGTCTGTGTCACGCGCGTGTTCGCGCGGCGCCAGACGGTGCCGTACAGGACCGTGTTGCCCTTCGAGTCGTCGGGCTGGGTCCAGGCGTAGTCGTTGTTCGATTTGCCGTAACGCGTGACGTTGCGCAGCACGATGCCGCCCGCCAGCTGGTGGCGCAGGTCGATGTTGACGATGTCGCTCTTCGTGTCGCGGAAGTCGCGGTTGGCGAGGCCGTAGAACGTACTGCGGTCGACGTCGAACGGCCGGCCGTTGCCGTTCTTTGCGACGTCCGGTCCCGTCGTGAGGGGATTGTTGAACGGGATGCCCGTATCCGGGATCTCGTGCGTCGTCAGGCGGTAGACGCCGATGATGACCCGCGTCGGGCCCGACAGGCCGAAGGTGACCGTGGGCGCCACGCCGTAGCGCTTGCCGCCGACGATGGCGCGGCCCGGCACGTCGTTCTCGTGCGCCATCACGTTCAGGCGGAACGCGCTGTCGCTGCCGATGTTGCGGTTGAAATCGCCCGTGAGGCGGCGGTATTTGTCCGAGCCGATGCCGATGCTGGCACGGTTGAAGTCGTAGGCCAGCGCCGTCTTCGTGATCAGGTTGACGCCGCCGCCGGCCGACGCGCGGCCGCCCAGTGCCGAGTTCGGCCCTTTCACCACTTCGATCTGTTCGACGGCGAAGATCTCGCGCGACTGCGAACCGGCGTCGCGGATGCCGTCGACATACGTGTCCGTCTGCGCGTTATAGCCCCGGATGAACATATTGTCGCCCACGGGATTGCCGCCTTCGGCCGCGCCGATGGTAATGCCGGGCACGGTGCGCAGCGCATCCGTCAGCGACGTGGCGCCCGTCTGCGCGATGACCTCGGCCGGCACGACGGTGACGGATTTCGGCGTATCGAGCAGCGGCGCGGTGAATTTCTCGTTGGCCGAAGCCTGCTGCGGCTGGCTCGTGCCCGTCACCTGCACGCTCGGGATCGCCGGGTCGGGCGTCACGTCGGCAGCGGCATGGGCGGCGGCCGGCAGCGCCAGCGACGCCAGCATGGCCAAGGTGTGCGCCGGCAGAGGGCGCGCATGCTTGCGGCTCGTGATGAAGGAAGTCGGCGTGACGGTGTCGTTGTGCTTGATGGTCATGGTGGATGGCTGGCCCGGCAGGCGTTTCGGCGCGCTGCCTGTCGAATGAATATTAATGAGAACGATTCGCATTATCGTTCCTATTGACATATTTGACAAGCTCGACGCTGGCGCCAATATTGCCGCCGTGTTACTGGGGTGTGGCCGAATCAACTACAATAACGGGGATAAGGGTTTATCATGACCCACAGCCCGAACCCAGAACACGATCACCCTTACCGTAAAGACTCCCCAAGCGTATGCGTCGCCCTTCCAAAGACTCACCCAAACTTTCGGCAGAAAGCCAGCGTCTCATCAGCATCAGCAGCGCCATCGTGCAGGCCGCCAGCCGCGTTGAAGAACGGACGTGGGAACGCAACCTCGACGCCCAGCTGCAGAAGCTGCTGAAGACGAACCACCAGGACACCATCGACGCCGCCCTCAACGTCCTGTTCAAGGGCGACCTCGCGGTGTACGACGTGCTGATGGATGGCGTCGAGGCGATCAGCGAGTCGTCGACGATGACGGAACAGGCCGCCGACGGCGCCGAAACCACGTGGCAGACCCTGCTCGTCGCGGCGCCCATCCTCGCCTGGACCCGCTTCTCGATCGCGTCCGGCACGATCCCCGGCGACATCCTGAACACGCTGACGGCACATTTCGGCGCCCACCTGCTGGCCGACAACACCAAGGTCGCGATCGCGCCGACCTTGTACTCGATCGACCAGCTGCCGCGCACCCACGCCGAGACCTATGCGCTGACGCACAAGCTCGCGCAGTCCGCGCACAAGGGCGCGACGGTGAAGCCGGCCGCGCCCGGCCCGGACACGTCGCAATTCCTGGCCGACACGCGCTACCTGCTCGTCGCGGTCGTCGCCCCCGTGGGCGCCCCACTGTTCCGCTGGCAGGAGCCGCAGCACCACATCAACTTCGAAGCGGAGCGCGAGAATGCGCTCGAGCAATGGCGCGCCCAGGCCGGCCCGAACGTCGCGCGCCTGCTGCCGGGCTGCGGCGTCGAGCTGCTGCTGCCGGAAGCGTATTACGTGGCGTGCCGCGAGGCCGACAAGCTGATCCGTCCGGTGTCGATCCGCGCCGCCGTCCACTACCTGACGAACACGCTGGGCGTGGAACCGAACGACCTGCGCGCCGTCGTCGCGGGCTTCGGCGACGAGATCAACGACAGCCAGGTCGACGAATACCGCGTCGGCTTCACCTTGCGCCAGTCGCCCGACGTCGTGTACGGCATCGTCTGGCCCCTGTACGGCCAGGAAGACGAGGAAGGCACGCCGATGGAAGGCCCGGCCGGCGGCGGCGACCGTCCGCTCGCGCCGCTGGACGAGATCGTCAAGCACCTGAACGACGTCGGCATCACGCACGTCAAGCGCATCGGCGAGCGCTATGTCGCCGAATACTGCGACGACTGCGGCGCCCCGCTGTTCGCCGACCCGACCGGCGAACTCGTGCACGCCGAAATGCCGGAAGACACGCCGGCGGGGAACGAGCACTTCCACTGACGCGCGCATTGCCCGCCCACGAAACCCGGCCATGCGCCGGGTTTTGTTTTGGCCGCCAAGTCGACGCAGGACTCTAATTTTCTTCATTGACGCCCCCCGCTCCGGTCGCTAAATTGGTTAACACGTTAACTAAATCGCCGCCACCATGGAACCCGTCACCATTCTCCTGCCCGACAAGGGCACGATAGGCGCCACGCTGTGGCAAGCCGCCGATCCGCGCGCGGTCGTGCTGGTGCACCCGGCCACCGCCGTCACGCAGCGCTACTACGAAGCGTTCGCGCGCTATCTGCACGGCCTCGGGATGACCGTGCTGACGTACGACTACCGCGGCACGGGCCGCTCGCGTCCGGCCGACCTGCGCCAGTGCACGGTGACGATGGCCGAGTGGATCGAGGACGACAACACGGCCGTCACGCGCTGGGCCGCGGCCCGCTTTCCCGGTCTGCCGCTGCTCGCCGTCGGGCACAGCGTGGGCGGGCATGCGATCGCGCTGTCGTCGTGCAGCGAGGCGCTGACGGCGGCCGTGCTCGTGGCGTCGCATGCGGGTGTCACGCGCACCGTGCGTGGCGCCGCCGAGCGCCTGCGCGTGTGGTGTGTGATGCGCGTGCTGGCCCCGATCATGTGCGCCGCGTTCGGCTATATGCCGGGCCGCCGCATCGGCCTCGGCGAAGACCTGCCCCGCACCGTGATGCTGCAATGGAGCCGCTGGACGACGCTGCCCGGCTACTTCCTCGACGACCCCGCGATGGACGCGTGGCGCCGCATGGCGCGCGTCCAGCTGCCGGTGCTCGTGCTCGGCTTCGCCGACGACCCGTGGGCGAATCCGGACGCGATGGACATCCTGCTGCGACCCTTGGTCAATGCCCGCGTGGACCGGCGCCACCTCGTGCCGCGCGACGCGGGCCTGGCCGCGATCGGCCACATGGGATTCTTCCGCAAGCAGTGCGCCGACCGCGTGTGGCCGCAAGTGGCAGACTGGCTGCTCGCGCAGTGCGCGCGGGCGCCGGTGCGCACGGGCAGCGAGGCATGACGGCCGGGAAGAAGCCGCCGCGCTTCGTCTTCCTGTTGAACCGCGCGCAGAAGATTCTGCAGCGCTGGATCGAGACGCGCCCGCAGGCATGGGACGGCATCAGCTCGGCGCAGGCGGGCCTGCTGTTCCTGCTCGCGTCGCGCGACGGCCCCGCCACCGTCGGCGAGCTCGCGCAGGGCCTGCAGGTGGCACCGGCCGCCGTCACGAACCTCACCAAGCGGATGCAGGCGGCGGAGCTGATCGAGCGGGTCGGCGACGAGGCCGACGGCCGCGTCACGCGCGTGCGCCTCACGCCACACGGGCAGGACGCCGCGCGTCAGGCCGGCGCCGTGCTGAAGGGATTGAACGCCCGGCTGACGGCCGGGTTCACGGCGGACGAACTGGACATCGTCGCGCGCTGGCTGATGCAGGTCGCGGCGCTCGAGGACGACCTGCCGCGCGATTGACGCGCCGCCAGGCCTACGCCGGCAGCGGCACGTCCGCGTCGCCGGCATCGCCCCGCACGGCCGCCAGGTCGACCCAGCCCGCGCGCCATGCCTGCTCCAGGTTCCGCTCGATCGCATCCAGCGACGCGGCAACGACGGCGGGGAAGCCGCGCACGCCGTACGCGCAATTGCGGCCGTGCGACTTGGCCAGGTACAGGGCCATGTCCGCCAGGTTGACGACCTGTTCCCACGTCAGCGCCGCGGTGCCGAACGCCAGCGGCAACGGCGCGTAACCGACCGACACGCTCACCGGGACGGATCCGTGCCGGTACTCGATCGGCTCCGCCGACACGCCGCGCATGATGCGCAGCGCCACCTCCTCCAGTTCGCCGGGAACGACGGCGGGCACGAACGCGAGGAATTCCTCGCCGCCCCAGCGCACGATCAGGTCGGTGTCGCGCAGTGCCACGCGCAGGCGCTGGGCGACCGTCGTCAGCACGGTGTCGCCGGCGGCATGGCCCAGCGAGTCGTTGATGGCCTTGAAATGGTCGACGTCCAGCAGGAACAGCGCGCCCGCGGCCGCGTCGCCGCCCGTGCGCCGCTCGTGGGCGGCCCGCGCCATGACGTCCTGGAAGTGGCGGCGGTTGTACAGCAGCGTGAGCGGATCGAGCGCGCCTTGCCGTTTCAGTTGCACGTTCTTTTCTTCCAGCTCGGCGTTCGCGCGCCGGACCTTCCGGTACAGCATGCCGACGATGACCGCCGCCAGCGCGAACGCGCCGGCCAGCAGCCACCACACGCGCTGCTGCAGGCGGCGGTTGTCCAGCTCCGCTTTCGCGGCCCGGTTCTCCTGGCGCAGCGCGTCGATGCGGCGCTGCTTCTTCTCGGCCTCGTACTTCTGCTGCAGTTCCAGCACGGCCTTCTGGCGCTCTTCGGCGAAGATCTCGCTGGAGATGCTGCGCTCGCGATTGTAGGCGTCGACGGCGCCCTTGTAGTCGCCGGCGTGTTCCAGCGCGCGCCCGTACTCGCGCAGCACCCCGAGCAGTTCCGGCTTGTCGCCCTGTTTTTCATACGTGCCGAGGCCCGCCTCGAACTGGCGCTTGCCTTCGGCCAGCTGGCCGAGCCCCAGCAGCGCCTGGCCCAGGTTGACGCGCGCGGTGGCGACGTCGTTGTTGCTCCTGGCGTCGATGGCCGCATCCAGCGCCTGCGCGGCATAGGTCTGCGCGGCGCGGAAGCGGCCCTCCTTCAGGTAGCAGTCCGAGAGGTTGACGAGCGTCGTCACGGCCATCTGGCGGGCGCCGATGCCGCGCTCCAGGCCGAGCTCCTCGAACAGCGCACGACGCCCCCGCTCGAACGCCTTCTGCTCGACGGCCAGCGCGTATTCGTCGCCCAGCGCCGCCGCGACGTACCCCGGCGACGCCATCTTCCTGGCCACCGCCAGCGATTCCTGCTGCGCCTCGGCGGCTTTGTCGAGATCTCCCATGTTCAGGTACAGCAGCACGAGCGCGTGCAGGGCGCCGGCCAGCGGGGCAGCGTCCGTCGTGACCTGGCGCGCCAGGTCGACGGCGGCGTGGAACTTCGCCAGCGCCGCCGGATAATCGCCCTGCTCCTCGAACGACTGGCCGGCGGCGACGATCGCCAGCACCTTCGTCGGCACGTCGGTGGTGAGCCCGGCGACGCGCTCCGCCTCGAACGCCGTCGCGTGCGAACCCGCGAGGTCTTCGCGCACGTACAGCGCGTTGGCGCGGGCGACGAGGCCCTTGGCGAGCGCCACATTGTCGTTGTTGCGGCGGCCGAAGCTGATCAGCTGGTCCGCGAGGTCCAGCGCATGCGTCAAGTCGCCGATGCCCCGTTCGGCCGTGCTGTAGTAATACAGGAAGTCCGTGCGCAGCGGCGCCGGCGCGCCGGCCATTTGCCATTCCATGGTGCGCAGCCGGCTCGACGCCACGTCCGGCACGAACTTGGCCATCCTGCCCACCTCGCGCAGGCGGGTCGCCTGCGCCTCGTCGGCACGGGCCGGCAAGGGGCACAGCAACAGGACGACGGCGCAGCCGCGCAGGATCGTGGCGCGGCTGCGCGTGCTGGATGGTGACGGTACGGGAAATGCCATTGCTCTCCTCGGGCCAGGCCGGGCGGCGTACGGCCGCGTGCGCGCCATTATGCCCGCTGTCGTCTAGAAGGTTCAACCGAACGGTCGTACCTTCCGCACAACGGCCGCTGTCAGCGCTCGGCGAGTGTGGCCAGATAGCCGTGGATCTGCGCCACCGCGGCCGCCCCCTCGCCCGCCGCGGCGGCCACGCGCTTCGTCGATCCGGCGCGCAGGTCGCCCACGGCGAACACGCCGTCGACGCTCGTCTCCAAGGTGCGCGCGCCGTGTTCGGCGCGCGTGTCGGCACCGGTCAGCACGAAGCCCTTGTCGTCCAGCTCCACGCCGCACTCGTGCAGCCAGTCGCTGTTCGGGTCGGCGCCGATGAACAGGAACAGCCGGCGCACGGCGAACGCGCGTTCGTCGCCGCCGTCGCGGCTGCGGCAGCGCACGCCCGTCAGGCCGTCGTCGTCGCCGTCCAGGCCGACGATTTCGCGGCGCACGTGCAGGTGGATGTTGGGCGTCGCCGCGATGCGCTCGATCAGGTAGCTCGACATCGTCGCTTCCAGGCCAGGCCCACGCACGAGCATATGCACTTCCGATGCGTGTGCCGCGAGGAAGACGGCCGCCTGGCCGGCCGAATTGCCGCCGCCGACCAGCACGACGGGCTCGTTGCGGCACAGCCGCGCCTCGACGGGCGACGCCCAGTAGTACACGCCGCGCCCTTCGTAGCGGCCGATGTCGGGCAGGTCCGGCTTGCGGTAGCGTGCGCCCGCCGCCAGCACGACCGTACGCGCCTGCAGGCAGGTGCCGTCGTCGAGTTCCACCTTCAGCGGGCGCTCGTCGCACAGCAGGCGCATGGCTTGCGCGGGAATCGCGACCTCGGCGCCGAACTTCAGTGCCTGCACGTACGAGCGGCCGGCCAGCGCGCGGCCTGAGATCCCCGTCGGGAAGCCGAGGAAGTTCTCGATGCGCGCGCTCGCGCCCGCCTGGCCGCCGTATGCGCGCTGGTCCAGCACCATCACGCGCAGACCTTCGGACGCGGCGTACACCGCGGTCGCCAGGCCGGACGGGCCCGCGCCCACGACCAGGACGTCGAACACGGTGCCGCGCTCGATGCGGGGCAATGTCCCCAGGCAGCGGCCCACTTCGGCCAGGCTCGGGTTCTTCATCACGAAGCCGTCCGGCAGCGCCACGAGCGGCCAGTCGGACTCGTTGCGCCAGTGCTCGCGCACGAGCTGGGCCGCTTCCGGGTCCGTCTCCGGATCGCGCCGCGTGTACGGGTAGGCGTTCCGCGACAGGAAATTCTCGATCTGGAACAGGCCCGCATGCGCGGCGGGCCCGATGAGGATGGGGCCACCCGGCTTATTGCTGATCAGTTGCACCCGGCGGAGGATGAACGCGCGCATCAGGCGCTCGCCCAGCTCGGCCTCGGCCACGATGACGGCACGCAGGCACTCGGCGTCGAGCACGAGCGCCTCGAGGTCGCCCACGGCGACACCGTCGGCCAGCGGCGGCCGGCCCGACAGCTGCGCGACTTCGCCGGCGAACTGGCCGGGCCCGTATTCCACGACCTCGACCCGCTTGCCGAGTGCATCGGTCCGGCTGCACGACAGGCGTCCGGCCAGCACGACGACCATGCCGGGCGAATCGACGCACGCGCGGAACACGGTGGCGCCGTCCGCCCAGTGGCGGCACGTGCCGAAGCGGCGCAGGCGCTGGATGTCGTCGGCGCTCAGCACGGGATAGATCTGGTGGGCGCGCGTCGCGAGGTCGACGGCGGCGCGTGCCTCGCCATCGGGGATGAGGCTTTCGGGGATCAGCTCGGGAACGTGTTCGGACATGGTCGGCCGCCTCGTGGTTTGCTGCGTGGTTGGGATCGATACCACCGCATCCTAGCGCAATTCGCGCGCCGTGTGGCCTGGCCTAAGGTCGGGTCAGGTCTTGTCGGGCCACTGCGAATACGGCTGCCGGATCAGGCTGGAATTGTAGTAGCGCTTGTCGCCCGTGACTTCGACGCCGATCCAGTCCGGCTTCTCGAACGCCTCGTCCTCCGCGCCCAGCTCGATCTCGGCCACGACGAGCCCCGCGTTCAGGCCGAGGAATTCGTCGACTTCCCACGTGTGGCCCGCGTGCTCGATGCGGTGGCGGATTTTTTCGACCTGCGGCTGTTCGCACAGGCCGTCCAGCAGTTCGGTCGCATCAAAGACGGGAATGTCGTACTCCCACTCGCCGCGCGAGGCGCCGGTTGTCTTGCCCTTGATGGTGATGACGGCGCGCCCGCCCTCGATGCGCACGCGCACGGTGCGCACGGGGTCGGCCACGAGATAGCCCTGGCGCATGCGCGTCGCAATGCCCTGCCCGCGCCAGCCTTCATTGGCCAGCAAGAACTTGCGTTCGATCTCGACGCCCATGTGCGCTCCCGGTCAGTCGTCCAGCGATTGCAGGATCGGTTGCAGCATGGCGGCGCCGAGCGCGCTGCTGCGGGCGCCGTTCCAGCCGACGTACGGGTCGGGCAGGTTGGCGTTGTCCTTGAACGGCATCTCCAGCGTGAGCGACAGGCACTTGAACGTGTGGCCGATGTATTTCGAGGCCAGCGTGAGCAATTCCTCGTTGTACTTGCTGGCGGCGTAGCCGTACACGTTCTGGAAGTCGGGACTGGACGCCATGTAGCGCTCGATGAACGCGTTCTGGGCGGCCAGGCGCTCCGGCGTGAAGTCGGCCAGCATCTCGCTGCCCGCCACGAAGTTGTACGGCAACGCCTCGTCGCCGTGGATGTCGAAGAACATGTCGACGCCCGTCTCGTGGATCTTGTTCTTCACGCACAGCACTTCCGGGCTGCGTTCCAGCGATGGCGTCATCCATTCGCGGTTCAGGTTCGCACCCGCCGCGTTCGTGCGCAGGTTGCCGCGCACGGAACCGTCCGGGTTCATGTTCGGCACGATGTAGAACACGGCGCGCTGCAGGAGCTTGCGCGCGACCGGGTTCGAATTGTCGAGCAGCGCATCCATCATGCCTTCGACGAACCACTCGGCCATCGTCTCGCCCGGATGCTGGCGCGCGATCACCCAGATCTTTTTCTCGGCCTGCGGATTGCCGATCACGACGAGGTTCATGTCGCGCCCGTCGACGGTCGTGCCGATGTCGTGCACGCGCGCCACCGGGTTTTCCGCCACCTCGCCGAGCAGGCGCAGGTGGCGTTCCCACGTGTAGGGCTCGAAATAGGCGTAGTAGATGCTGTCGAGTTCAGGCGTGTGGTTGACGGTCATGACCTGGCCGTCGAACGACGTCGGCACGCGGAACCAGTTCTCCGTGTCGTAGCTGGCCGCCACCTGATAGCCCTCGAAGCCCTTCGGATACGTCGCCTGGCCCGCGTTCAGGAACCGGATCGTGCACGCCTTGCCGCGCGCGCCCTGCAGGCGGAAGTGGAACCACTGGTGGATGTCGGCGTGCGAATCCTTGCGCAGCTTCAGATCGATCTGGCGCGGGTCGGTGGCCTGGACGACGTCGATCGCACCGGAATCGAAAAGCTGGCTGATCTTGATGGGCATGGGGCGGTTTCCTGGAAAAACGGTCGAAAAAGGAATGATAGCCGAGCCCACGCCCGCCGGCCATGTCCGGCGCGGCGGGGCCGTGCGGACCGGCGCTGCCGCTTACGCGTCGAGGTCGATCAAGTCCTTGCTGTAGGCCAGCATGATCTGGCGCATCAGCTCGACGTTGCTGCGGTCGAGGACGACCGTGAGGTCGGGTTTGCGGTCGAGGTTGTACGTCATGCTGATCTTGCCGGGCAAGACCTTGCACTGCACCGTGAAGGCGCGCGGGATGTTCGGATGGTCCCAGTCCCACTGGGTGATCTCCGGGCCCGGGGGCGGCGGCTGCAGGGCGGGGTCCTGGTTGACCGGCAGGTGTTTCAGGAGCCAGAACACGACCGACGCCGGCACGAAGATGGCGACGTCGCTCGCCCCGTGCGCAGAGAACTTGGTCAGCAGGAGGTTGCCGACCCGGTCGCACGACATGGACATGCTCTTGACTTGACGGATGACCGCTGATTTCACGACGAATTCCTATGGGCAGAGTGGTTGAAAGCCCGGGGATTCTATCGCATTCCTTTTTCGTGGTGTGTTAAAGAAATGCAAAACGGGGAGTCTGCGCTCCCCGTGTGGAATCGAAGGCAGAGGGACGGCGCCGCTACCGTCCCGTCTGCACGGCATTACTGCTTATTGCCTTTGGACGAGCTGCGCGACGAACCCGATGCCGACTGGCGGTTGCCGTGGCTCATGCTGCCGGCGCGGCGTGCCTCTTCCGAGGTGAACTCGTGGGCGGTGCCCTTCTGGTGGGCAGCCTTGCCACCTTCACTGGCGATCTGGCGCTGGCGCTCCGGATCCATCGATGCGAAACCGCGGTTTTTCGTGCCGCTGCTCTGTTTGTTGCCTTGATTGCTGGATGCCATGGTTCTCTCCTCGTTACAGTTGAAACCGCCGCGTCCTGCGGCAGGCCGGCCGATGCCATCGATGCACCGATGAGCGCTCGGTCGGAAGACATGTTAGGCACCGATATTGGATGAGACTATAGGACCATTTCAGATGACTTTGTAGGACAACATGAGACAGAAAATGCAATATTGAAATTCTACTTCCGGTTGTAAATAACTCTTCGGTATTCGTCCTACATATACCCGGTGCGTCTTCCTATACTGAAGTTTGCACCGGACGCGCATCATGTCAATGTTGTTCCAGATCGAAAGGAGACGACCATGGACGCGAATCAACGCAGCGAAGCGAATAACCAGACGAACAACGGCGCCAACGAAAAATGGACGCCGGGGTCCGAGGGCGCCAGCGCCGACCACGGCCAGCCGCTCGACCACACCTACCCGCGCGGCCTGGGCGTACAGCAGGGCAACCAGCAGCGCGACATGATGGGCACCCAGCAGAGCGGTGCCGGCGCCCACCCGACGGGCGACGATGCCGGCATCCCGGGCGGCTCGATGGACACGCAGATCAACGGCGGCTCCGGCGCCGTGCAGGGCATCACGGACAGCCACCAGCGCCAGATGGAGCAGAAATCGGGTGCCTACGGCTTGCTGGAACAAGCCGTCGGCCACCGTCCAAAGGACTCGGGCGTCGACCTGGTCCACGAGCGCGACATGCACCGCGACGTCGTGCGCGGCAATATGGCGTCGCAAAACCCGGCGCAACCCGATCTGCAGGGCGGCTCGCTCTCCGATTCACGCGGCAACCTGCAAGGGTCCGCTCAGACGTACGGCGGCGGCATGCACGGCCCGCGCAGCGAACTGCCGTCCCAGCCGCCGGGCGGCTCGATGGGGAACCGCCAGTCGGGCGCGTCGTCGACGCAGGGCGGCGGCATGCCGGGACCGGGCGCCGCCGGCGGCCGCGAAGCGCAGCGCGGCAACACGCAGCTGGAAGTGACGGGCTCGCGCTCGATGTCCAACCAGAATTCGGACGTCGGCGGCGTGCACCAGTCGAACGACGTGGCGGGCGGCCTGCCCCGCTCGCCGGGCAACACGGGCGCGGACAGCACCGACCGCCAGGGCTCGCAGACGGGTTCCACCGCATCGGCCGGCGGCCCGTCCGTGCACAAGTCGAACGATGCCGCCGGCGGCTACCCGCGCAGCCCCGGCTTCGCCAACAAGCTGCACGGCGACGACAACATGGACGACGACACGGGCTTCAAGAGCAAGCCCTGAGTCCCCGCGCCGGCCCGGACGCGGCCGGCGCTTCCCCGCTTCTTGATCCACATCCAAGTGCCGGCCGAGGTCCGGAACCCGGCCATTCCTTGCGCGGTCGAACCGTCACATTGCCATCCGTTGCAATGCACGGGCAACCACTGAGGACGACCATGACCGCGCCTTGGCACCACGCGCGACGCATCCTGTGCGTGCGTCTCGACTCGCTCGGCGGCGTACTGATGAGCACGCCAGCCATGCGCGCGCTGCGCGAGGCCGTGCCGGGACGCGCGCTCACGCTGCTGGCCGGCCCGTCCGGCGCGGCCGCGCAACCGTTCATTCCGGAACTGGACGATGCGATCCCGTGGACAGCGCCCTGGGCGCCGGCAGCCAACGTCGCCGACGAACGGCCGCACACGACGAGCCAGGCACCGCTGCGCACGCTGGCCGAGCGCGGCTTCGACGCCGCCGTCATCTTCACGTCGTACACGCAGAGCGCGCTGCCGGCCGCGCTGCTGTGCCACCTGGCCGGCATCCCGCTGCAGCTGGCACATTGCCGCGACAATCCGCACGACCTGCTGACCGACTGGATTCCCGATCCCGAACCGGCCACGCTCGTGCGTCACGAAGTCCAGAGACAGCTCGCCCTCGTGCAGCGGATCGGGTGCCGCGGGGGCGCCGCTGGACTGTCATTCGTGCCCCGTACAAGCGACACCGCGGCAGTGGCGGAACGGCTGCGTGCGGCCGGCGTCGATCCCGCGCGGCCGTGGATCCTGCTGCATCCCGGTGCCGGTGCCGCGTCGCGCCGCTATCCGGCCGGGCATTGGGCGCAGGCACTACGCCTGCTCGCGGACGATCCGCGCGTGCCGCTCGTCCTGACGGGCGGCGCGGCGGATGCGGAGCTGGTCGACGAGGTCCTGCATCATGCCGCCGTGCCTATCATATCGCTCGCGGGGCGATTGTCGCTGGGCGAACTGGGCGCGGCGCTGAAACTGGCGGCCGCCGTCGGCACGCCCGTCGTCGACCTGTATGCACTGACGCATCCACAGCACACGCCGTGGCACGTGCGCAGCCGCGTTCTATTCCACGACGTGCCATGCGGCTTCTGCTACCGCGGCACGTGTCCCCAAGGCCACCACGCCTGCCTCGACGGCGTCGCACCGGAGCGCGTCGCGGATGCCGTGCGCGAGCTGCTCGATAGCGTGCCGGTGCCGGGGACGGCAGCGGCGTGCGTGTCGTCCGGCGCATCGGACGAGTCCGTGGTCATTTGACGGGCGTCGCGACGCTGCCGCACCGCATGCGCCGCAGCGGCCACGGTCGCGTGCGCGCATGCGCGCGGCCGCGCGCCGCGCCTGTGTGCGCCCCGCCGCACGCGTTCACGCCTGCCGCTCCAACTGCGCGAGCCGCGCCTCGCATTCCCGCTGCTCGCGCCGGTCGCGGCGGTACGTGTAGAAGGTGTTGGTCAGGCAGGTCAGCACGGCAGTCGCGATACCGACCGCCGTGCCGACGTCCGCCAGGGTCAACGACGCGCCGATCGACGCCATGCCGGCGACGTAGCTCACCACGCCGAAAATGTTTGGTCTGCTCATAGCTGTTCTCCCCCGTCCACGATTTTTTCCGTCTCCCCTTCACAAGGGCCGTTCCGTCGCGTAAAGTATAGAACTCTAAACTGATCAACGTCAAGAACGCTAAACTTCAATCGAGTTTAGGACGCTAAACATGAACCTCTTATCCGACCGCCTCGACTACGTCCACCGCACCTTGCCGCAGCTGGAAGGCGAGCGGGGCCAGACCGGCCTCGTGAAGGCTTCGGGTGCTTCGAAAAGCGTGGTGAACCAGTGGCTGACGGGGAAGATCAAGTCGATGGACATCCGCTACGCGCTGAACCTCGAACGCGAGCTCGGCATTTCGCACATCTGGTTGATGACGGGCGACGGCGATCCGCGCCAGGCCCCGCTGCACCACGTGAAGGATGGGCTGGCCATCCGCGCGGCTGAGAACGACGATGCCGAATTCGTCCAGATCCGCATGGTCAAGCTGCGCTTGTCGGCCGGGATCACGGGCTTCCAGGCGGAGCCCGAGCGGCGCGACGGCGGCACGCTCGGCATGCGGCGCACGTGGATCGAGCGGCACAACTACCATCCCGACCACCTGATCGCCATCCTCGTCAAGGGCGAGAGCATGGAACCGTCGCTGTACGCGGGCGACATCGTCATCATCAACACGCTGGACACGAAGCTCGTCGACGGCGCCGTGTACGCCTTCAACTACGAGGGCGAAGCCGTCGTGAAGCGGCTGACGCGCGATGCCGGCAAGTGGTGGCTCACGTCGGACAATCCGGACCAGCGCAAGTACCATCGCAAGCTGTGCCAGACGAATGCCTGCCTCGTCATCGGCCGCGTCGTGCGCAAGGAAAGCGACCGCATATGAAGGTCGAGGTCGCCGTCGCCGAGCTGAAGGGCGTGCGCGTCGCGCTTGTGTTTCCGCCGCCGTCGTGGGTCGCGCCCGGCGTCGGCGACGTGCTGCTCGACCGGCTGCGCCCGTACTTTCCCGCGCTGCCCATCATGCTCGTCGCCGTGCACCGGCATGAGGTGCGCGCACATGCGGCGTTCCAGGCGCAGGCGCTCGTCGACAGCGAGGACCTGGAGGACCTGGCGCACCTGCCGCGCACGGTCATCGACCTCGACGTGCCGCCCGCGCCGCCGGAGCTGCCGCCGCCGTTCTAGCCGAGCAGCGCCTCCCGACTCAGAGCGCCTGCCACGCCTGCGCATCGGCCGGCGCGGCAACCGCGGTGCGCCGGCCCTGCGCGGGCAGCGCAGGCCGCGTGGCGACGGCGGCCCGCGCGCCATGCTCCTCCTTCAAGCGGAAATGGCCGATCGTGTCTGCAAGGGCCGCCGCCTGCTCGTCCAGTGCGCTCGCGGCCGCGGCCGCTTCTTCGACGAGGGCGGCGTTCTGCTGCGTCACCTGGTCGATGTCGGCCACGGCGCGGTGCATCTGGTCGATGCCGGCCGCCTGCTCGCGCGATGCCTCGGCAATGTCGTTGACGATGGACGTGACGTGCTGGACGCTGGTGACGATCTCGGCCATCGTCCGGCCGGCGCCCGTCACCTGCACCGTACCCGCCTCCACCCGCGCCAGCGACGACTCGATGAGGCTCTTGACGTCCTTGGCCGCGCTGGCCGACCGCTGCGCCAGGCCGCGAACCTCGCCCGCCACGACGGCGAAACCCCTGCCCTGTTCGCCGGCGCGGGCCGCCTCGACGGCCGCGTTCAGCGCGAGGATATTGGTCTGGAAGGCGATGCCGTCCATGATCGCGATGATGTCGGCGATCTGGCCGGCCACCGTGCGGATGTCGCCCATGGTCGCCACGACGCCGGACACGGCATCGTGTCCTTGCGTCGCGATGGCCGAAGCCTGCGACGCCATGCGGCTCGCCTCGAGCGCGCTGTCGGCATTGCGCTTGACGGTCGCCATCAGCTCTTCCATCGAGGACGCCGTCTGTTCCAGCGCCGTCGCCTGCTGCTCCGTGCGCGCCGACAGGTCGAGGTTGCCCGCGGCGATCTGGCTGGACGCCGTCGCGATCGCGTCGACGCCTTGCCGGGTCTTGTGGATGATGCGCAGCAGGCTGCCGTTCATGTCCTTCAGCGCGGTCAGCAGCTGTCCCGTCTCGTCGCGTCCGCCGGCCTCGACACTCCCCGTCAGGTCGCCCGCGGCCACGTCGCGCGCCACGGCGACGGCCCTGCCCAGCGGGACGGTGATGCTCGTCGTGATGAAATAACTGAGCACGGCCGCGGCCAGCACGGCCACCGCGGCCAAGCCCAAAAGCGCCGTCGTGCCGGACGCCACGGCCTCGCGTCCCAGCTCGAGCTGCGTGCGGGCAATGTCGCGCTGCAGGTCGACAAGAGCCTGGTAGCGTTCCAGCAGGCGGTCCTGCCTGGGCAAGGTCTCGCCCAGCATCGTGCGCGTGGCGTCGTCGCGCCGGCCGGACGTGATTGCCTGCGTGACCTTGTCCAGCGACGCCACGTACGCTTCGCGCTCGTCCTTGATGTGCGCCAGCAGGTCGAGGCCAGCCTTCGATGCGACGAGCCGGTCGAGCGTGCGCAGGTAGTCCGCCACCTTCGCGCGGTTCGCGGCCATCTGGGCGAGGATGCGGTCGACATGGGCGGCATCGGCCGCGAGGAACAGTTCGTTGGCACCCTGCGCATTGGCGCGGGTCAGCGCGCTCACGGTGAGCGCCGCCTCGACCTTCGCCCACTCGACGTCCGCGATATGGCTTGTGATGCGGTCGAGGCTCTTCAACCGGGTGATACCGACCGCCGACAGGACGACCATCAAGGCGATGATCAGGCCGAAGGCCAGGTGAAGGCGGGTGGCGATGCGCAGGTGGGTGAATTTCATTGGGTCTCCGGACTCGATCGAACGACGCAGCGCCGCGCGCATGCCGCCTGATCTGTCCGGCAGGGACACGCGCCGCGCACCAACCGACATCATTTCTTGGATAGGACATCGATGGCTTGTGGGGCGTCAACGGGACGAAAAAACGGCCGGCGCGAAGGCCGGCCGTGTCGCCCGCTTGCGCGTCGCTCAGCCGCTGTTGCGCAGGCCCGCCGAGATGCCGTTGATCGACATGTGCAGCCCGTTGCGGGTCGCATCGTCGTCCACGCCGGCGCGGTAGCGGCGCAGCAGCTCCACCTGCAGGTGGTTCAGCGGGTCGATGTACGGCAGACGGTTGCGCAGCGAGCGCTGCATCTGCGGATTCCCGTCCAGCAGCTCGTCCTGCTCCATGATCTGCTTGAGGATGGCCACCGTGCGCGCATGCTCGGCGCTGATGCGGCCGAAGATGCGGTCGCGCAGCGACGCATCCGCCACCAGCGCCGCGTAGCGGCCGGCGATCGCGATGTCGCTCTTGGCCAGCACCATGTCCATGTTCGACAGCAGGGTCGTGAAGAACGGCCACTCCTTGTACATCATCCGCAGCAGCGCGAGGCGCTCCGCGGGCGCGTCCGCGATGAAGCGCTCCACGGCCGTGCCGAAGCCGTACCAGCCCGGCAGCATCAGGCGGCACTGGGCCCAGCTGAACACCCATGGAATCGCACGCAGGTCTTCGATCGAGCGCGACTTCTTGCGCGATGCCGGACGGCTGCCGATGTTCAGGCCCGCGATTTCCGAGATCACGGTCGACTCCCAGAAATAGGTCTCGAAGCCGTCCGTCTCGTACACGAGCGAGCGGTACGCGGCGAGCGCTTCCGTGGACAGGCGGTCCATGGCGGCCACCTGCGCCGCGTCCGGCTGCGGCTGGGCGTGCGAGAGCAGGGTCGCTTCCATCGTCGCCGCGACGAGCACCTCCAGGTTGCGCCGGCCGACGTCCGCGTTCGCGTATTTCGCCGTGATGACTTCGCCCTGCTCCGTCAGGCGGATGCGGCCCTGCACGGCGCCCGGCGGCTGCGCGAGGATCGCTTCGTAGCTCGGCCCGCCGCCGCGTCCGACGGAGCCGCCGCGGCCGTGGAACAGCTGCAGCTTGACGCCGTGGGCGCGGAACACGGCGATCAGTTCCAGCTCCGCCTTGTGCAGCTCCCAGCCCGACGTGACGTAGCCGCCGTCCTTGTTGCTGTCCGAGTAGCCCAGCATGACTTCCTGCAGGCGATCGCGCGACTGCAGCAGCCGCATGTAGAACGGCAGGCCGAACGCCGCGGCCATGATGGCGGGGCCGGCGCGCAGGTCGTCGATCGTCTCGAACAGCGGGATGATGTTGACGTCGACCGTGCCGAGCGTCGGATGCAGCAGGCCCGCTTCCTTCAGCAGCACGGCCACTTCCAGCAGGTCGGAAACGGAGGCCGCCTTCGAGATGATGTAGTTCGTGACGGCGTCGCGGCCGTACTTCACGTGCGCGTGCTTCGTCTCGCGCAGGATCGCGAGTTCGGACGCGGTCTCGTCGGAATAGGTCTCGAACGGCGACACGAGCAGGCGCGGCGACTGCAGTTCTTCCAGCAGCACGGTGCAGCGCTCGGCTTCGGCCAGCGCCAGGTAGTCGACGCCGGGGCGCGCCTGCGCCATCAGTTCCGCGATCACGCGCTCGTGCACATCGGAGTTCTGGCGCAGGTCGACGGGCGCCAGGTGGAAGCCGAACACCTTCACGGCGCGGCGCAGCAGGCGCAGGCGCCCGCGCGCCAATTGGCGGGCGCCGTGCGCGACGAGCGATTCATGAATGACGTCCAGGTCGGCCAGCAGGTCGGCCGCGCTGGCGTAGGCCGCCGCTTGCGGCTCGAGCGCGTCCGACACGAGCCACTCGCGCGTCGCCACGAGCCGTGCATGCATGCCGTGCAGCGCCTGGCGGTACGGCTCGTCCTGGTGGTGCGGCGAGTTGTCCGGCGCGCGCTCGGCGATGCGATGCAGCGCCTCGGTGCTGCCGCACAGCGACTGCGCCTGCGACAGCTGCGACGCCAGGGTGTGCACTTCGGGCAGGTAGAAATCCAGCGCGCGCGTGGCTTGCGCGCGGAGCGTCGCGCGCAGGATGTCGGCCGTGACGAACGGGTTGCCGTCGCGGTCGCCGCCGATCCAGCTGCCCACTTTCATGAACGACGGCAGCTCGGTGCCGGCCCACGCGGCGTCCTTTTGCGCCAGCGTGTCCTCGAGGGCGCAGTACAGGCGCGGCAGGCTCCTGAACATCGTGTAGTCGAAGAAGGACAGGCCGTTCTCGACTTCGTCCAGCACCGACAGCTTGGCGGGACGCAGCAGGCGCGTCTGCCACAACGTGAGGATCGCGCGCGCGAGCGCTTCGTCGTTGTCCTGCTCTTCGTCCGGCGTCAGCTGGGTGCGGTCACGCTCGCCGATCAGGCGCGCGATCGCCATCTGGCAATTGAGGACGCTCTTGCGCTGGACTTCCGTCGGGTGCGCCGTGAACACGGGGCTGACGTGAGCGTTGTCGAAGAACGCGGGCAGGTCGCCCATGCGGCCGGCGTCGAACACCCCGTCGACGGCATGCGCGATGCTGCCCTTCTTCGGCGCCGACCCCGCGGACAGGTGCGCGCGGCTGCGGCGGATGTGGTGCTGGTCTTCCGCGATGTTCGCCAGCAGCGAGAAATACGTGAAGGCGCGGATCAGCTGGGTGCGCTCGTCGGACGAGATGCCGGCCAGGATCGCCGCCAGTTCCTCGTGCGCGCTGCCGTCCTCGTCGCGGCGGAAACCGATGCTGCTTCTACGGATCGACTCGATGCGCTCGAACGCGCCGTCGCCCTCCTGGGCCCGGATGGTTTCGCCCAGCATGCGGCCCAGCTGGCGGATATCCCGTCCCAGCAACTCTTCCTTGAAGTTCCGTGCCTCTTCAACGCTCATTCAAACTCTCCAGATCAGTCGTCGCGGGGCGACGCAAAAATGTAAATAATTTACAGAACACGCACCTGCCGATCAGCGTTGGCGGGCAACTCCTTGTATATACCAGCCGATATAACTGGGCTTGGCATAGCGGGGAGTGCAATGTTATGAAATTTTACTACAAACATTGTCGAGTTCGGGGGAGAGGTTGAAAAAATGCTACAGATTGAAAACGGGGGCGCGGCGGCCAACGCCACGCGTCGGGACCTGATTAGCGACACACCGCCGTGATTCCGGAAATCGCGGCCTTCCGTTCATACCGCACCGTGACCTCGCAGCGCGTCGCCTGGTCGTCCATCCGCTTCGCCAATTGGACGGCCATCCTTCCGTAGGTGCAGTACAGCCACTTCTGCTCGCCACGATCGAAGTTCCAGGTCGAGATGGCGTCGCCCTTGACCTTCTTTGAGCTTGCCGGCACCAGATATTGCATCTGCTTCGGATCGCCGCTCAACATGCCCCCACCGTCCAACCGCAGGACGACGGGTGACGACGCAACCCACCCGACAGGCGGATGCTTGACGTCGATCGACGCGCCGGGAACGGTCTCCGGGCATGCGGCGGGCTGCGCTGCGGCGACCGCCGGCGTCGCAACGAGGAGCAGGAACAGCGGCCGCATCATTCGATGACCGAGAACGCCTCGGCATTGTTGCTTGGATCTCTCCACTTGCCCTCCTTGGATTTGCCCTTGCGCTCGATGTGACGCAACGATACCACCGGCTTGTGCGGATCGTTTTTCCACTGGTCCATCACCCATATTCCCGCGCCAGCCGACGATACGAAGAACGCGGCGTGCTGTCCCGAGATACGATGCGGATAGCGGCCGTTCTCGAACGTCGCGATCGCCGTGCCGGGAGCAAGCTTGTGAGCGACATCGACAACGCGCTCGCCGGGCCGCCACGCAGTCGTCGGCACACCCTTCAATCCGGGCGCATAGGCTTTGACCAGTTCGACGCAATCGCCGGTACCAATGAGCTCGTGCCCGGCCAACTCTCTAACGCCTTTGTACACATGTGGCATATGCCCTCCCGTCGGTGAAGAGCACATCTTGTCAGCGTTTAGCGAGGCAAAATTAACGACAGCCAATGTCGAGAGTGCGGCAAGTCAAGGGACATGCGTGGACGTGCCACAGACCGCCTATTCCTGCTCGAACATGGCAATGATCTCGTCCGCCACCGCGCGCACGTGCGGCGAGCGGCGCACGTCGTCGTGCATGACGAGCCACAGCTTGCGCCGCACGGGACACGGCGGCGCAAGCACGACGAGCCCCGGTGCGCCGGCCGCCGCGTAACGCGGAAAGACGCCAACGCCGCAGCCGGCGACGGCCGCCTGCAGCAACGTCAGCAGATCGTTCGAACGCAGGGCATGGCGGCGGGCGCCGCGCAGCTTGTCCAGCCATTCCTGTTGCGGCGCGTCCCGCTGCAATTCGTCGTAGCCGAGGAATTCCCAATGCGCGGGCGCGCGGCTCGCCACGTAGTCTACGTGCGCGTACAGCGCGTAATCGACGTGCGTCAGCAACTTCGCGACGAGGCCCGGCGACGTCGGCCGCGCGAACCGCAGCGCGATGTCGGCCTGGCGCCGCATCAGGTCGGACGTGCGCGCTTCGGCCCGCAAGTCGATTTCCACGCCGGGCAGGCGCGCCAGCGGCCCGCGCAGGCGCGGGGCCAGCAGGCACGCCGCCAGCGCGGGCGGTGCGGAGACGCGGACGACGCCCGCCACCTCGCTCGCGCCGCGCGCCGCGTTGAGCAGCGCATGCATGCCGTCTTCCAGCGTGCGCGCGTAAGGCACGAGGGCCGTGCCGGCGGCCGTCAGCGACCAGCCCTTCGGGAAGCGGTCGAACAGGTGGGCGCCCAGCGCCGTTTCGAGCGCGTCGACGCGGCGCGCCACCGTCGTGTGCTCCACGCCCGTCGCGCGCGCCGCACCCGACAGCGTGCCCGCGTCGCACAGCGCGAGGAAGAAGCGGAGGTCGTCCCAGTCAGGGTTTTGCATTGTGCCATTATGCACGGAACGTGCGTTGTGCAATTACGCACGGAACGCGTGCACCTTTCGGGAATTCCGTTCAGGCGGCCGCGCGGCTACGCTGACGCTTTCATCGACAGGAGAACGACATGAACAAACAGATCGCCGGCATGGTGCTGGCCAGCGCCGTCCCCGCCGCACACGCCGCGGTGCCCGAACTCGCGGGCACCTGGACCCTCGTCGCTGCCGACGTGCAGCGTCCGGACGGCAGCATCGAACGCGACTACGGCGCCGCACCGAAAGGCCGTCTCTTCATCGACGCGCGGGGCCGCTACGCGCTGCAGATCTTCAAGGCGGAACGTCCGCGCTTCGCGTCCGCCGACAAGGCTGCGGGCACAGTCGACGAATTGCGCGCCGCCATGCTGGGATCCAGCACGCACTACGGCACCGTCGCGCTGGAAGACGGCCAGCTGGTCTTCCGCATCGAGGCCGCCTCGTTCCCGAATTGGGAAGGCACGGTGCAGCGCCGCACCTTCGAACTGCACGGCGACGAGTTGCGCTACCGCGTGCCGGCGCGCCCGGATGGCGGCATTCCGATTTCGGTCTGGCGCCGCATGCCGTGACGGGTCGCCCGTCAGGCGATCTCCACCCGGTCGCGGCCGTTCGCTTTGGCGCGGTACAACGCGCCGTCGGCCCGCTTGATCGCTGCGCCGAAGTCCTCGTCCGGCTTCAGCGACGTCACACCGAAGGACGACGTGACGCGCAAGCCGTGCGGCCACGCCCGCGCCGTCAGCGCCGCGCGCAGCTTTTCGACCATCGCCACGGCGTGCGGGACGTCGGTCTCGGGACACAGCAGGAGGAATTCCTCGCCGCCCCAGCGCACCAGCTTGTCGCTGGAGCGGACTTCGCCGCGGATCACGCCGGCGAAGCGCTTCAACACCTCGTCGCCGGCATCGTGGCCGTACTGGTCGTTGATCCGCTTGAAATGGTCGATGTCCATGAAGACGACCGCCATCTCCTCGTCGACGTGGCCCGCGACGTGCAGGCGCCGCATCAGCACTTCCCTCAGGCCCTGGCGGTTCAATGCACCGGTCAGCGGGTCGGTATGGGCCTGGTTGGCGAGGTCGCGCGCTTCCAGTTCCAGCGCCTTGTTGATGGCGGCCAGCAGTTCGACGCGCGCATTGCTGGCCGAGAGATTGGAGCGCACGTGAACGAGGCTCAGTGACAATCCGAACACGCCGCAGGCGATCCACGCGGCCACCAGATAGGTCAGCAGCTTGGTGGTGGAGATCCACTTCCCGCGGAACTCGATGGAGCGCACCTCGATCGTGACCGATTGGCCCGATGGTACCGATCCCGTCGAGATCTCCACCGCCGTGATGTTATCGAACCTGCTGTAGGTTTTTTCCAGGGGGACGTGGTTCGACGTGATCCACCAGTCCGCCGTACGCAGGACGTTGACGGGAATCGTGAACGTGGGCTGCGCAGGCACGTCGAATTCGACCGAGTCGTACCGCTGCGAATTCCAGTCGCCGACGGTGGAGAATTCCGGCTCAAAATTCGTCAAGTGAAGGCGGACTTTTCGCTGGGCCGTGCCCGAATAACGCATGTTCAACGTGATTGAGTCGAACTGGCTGAAGTCCATGCCTTTGCCCCCCTCTCCCAGGTGGAATTGCAGCTTGCAGAACGGCCAGGCGAATGCGGCGCCGAGGTCGCAGCGCATGACGAATGCGTCGTCGGACCGCACGAGCGTCGCGACGGAATTGCCGTCTTCGTGACGGTCGTCGGCGACGGTGACGCCGTACGGGTGCCGCGGCGATATCTCGAAGACACGGGTCATGCCGAGGTGCTGCCAGACCAGGAGCGTGGGGGTCAGGATCAGCAATAATCCAACCAGGAACTGGACTATCGTGACGGCGCGCGCGGGTCGACGAAGCATTGGGAGATCGCTCATGTATTGATTGGCGATCAATATACTGAAAACGTCATGCAGTGGCGATAGTTTCCGTGCGGAAATCGCGCAAAAAACGAAAAGGTCAGATCAGAAGCTGATCTCATTCACAGAAGCCCGCGATGCGAAACAATGATCGGCTTTTGCTTAATCAGGCGTGCCACTGCTGGGCGATGACTCGGCCGACCTTCGAACGGCCACATAAAACGTCGGGAGATCGCGGTGGATCGTTTTCCAGACGATTTCAAAATCCGCCGTGAAATACCCATGCGCGACAGCGTTACGCATCTGGTACGCGAACGCCAGCGGTAGCTCGGGATGCGCGACCACAAACTCACGATAGTGCTTCCCGATGTTGTTGCTGGCCTCCCCGATAATCTCGAGGTTGCGAACGACGGCGTCCTGAACCAGACTGTTACCCAGGAAAGCGACCTCGTCCATATCTTCCGTGTAGCGGTCGATCCGCTCGATGGCTTCGAGGATATGCGCAAGATAGTCGCCCAGACGTTGCTGGTCGCAGCTCATACGGGTGCGGCCTCCGCCAGCACGACCGCTCGAAATTTGTCGGGAAGCGCGTTGGGAGTCAGTACATCGACAGGGACGCCTAGCAGCTTACCCAGTTCGTGCCGAATGGCACCGATGTCGAACAGTGTCGTGTCCGGCGTTGGATCGATAAGAATATCCAGGTCGCTGCAGTCCGTGTCATTGCCATGCAAGACAGAGCCGAACACACGCGCATTGCGAGCACGGTGGGACTCGACCACAGAACGAATTGCAGCGCGATTCGAATTGAGGGCATCGGACGGCTTCATGAACGACAGTCTACACCGTTCACCGCTCGACGTACACGCCCCATGACTTGTCGGTACGGCCGAAATAAACGAAAAAAGCCAGCTCGAAAGCTGGCCCAATTCGTCGAATTCATTGGTCGGGGCGAGAGGATTCGAACCTCCGACCACGTGCACCCCATGCACGTACGCTACCAGGCTGCGCTACGCCCCGACTTGGGCGACAATTATAACAGAGGCACGCAGGATGACTAGCCCTTTTGTCATGAAGCATGTTGCCATTATTTCCACTCCCCCCGCAGCGCCAGCACCTCTTCATACAGCCCCTCCGGCGTGACCTCCTGCGGCGGCACCGGCCGGCCCACGGCCAGCGCCAGCCGCGAACGCAGGCCGCGCGCGAACGAACGCTCGAACACGTTCGACGGATCGCGCGAGAACACGCTGCCCCACAGGCCGCGCAGCGCCATCGGGATCACGGGCACCTTGCTGCGGGCGACGATCTTGGCGATGCCGCCGCGGAATTCGTTCATCTCGCCCGTGCGCGTCAGCTTACCTTCCGGGAAGATGCACACGAGCTCGCCCTCGTGCAGCGCCTGCGCGATGTCGACGAACGCCTTTTCCATCAGCCACGGGTTTTCCTGCGCGGGCGCGATCGGGATCGCCTTGCCGGTGCGGAACATGAAGCCCAGCAGCGGTGTCTTGAAAATGCGGTGGTCCATCACGAAGCGGATCGGGCGCGGGCTCGCGGCCAGGATGACGATGGCGTCGACGTAGCTCACGTGGTTGCACACGAGGACGGCGGCGCCCTCTTCCGGGATGCGCTCGACGTCCACCGTCGACACGCGATGGATCGTGTGGATCAGCAGCCAGGCCAGGAAGCGCATCAGGAATTCCGGCACGAGCGAGAAGATGTAGATGGCGACGACGGCGTTCAGCAGCGCGGTCGTCAGGAACACCTGCGGAATCGTGAACCCATGGCCGAGCAGCACGGCGCCCACGCCGGCCGACGCCACCATGAACAGCGCATTCAGAATGTTCATGCCGGCGATCGTGCGCGACACGTGGGCCGGGTCGCAGCGCGTCTGGATCAGCGCGAACAGCGGCACGATGAAGAAGCCGCCGAACACGCCCAGCAACAGGATGTCGGCCAGGATCCGCACGATGCCCGCCTGCGCCAGCACGCCCGCGACATCGACCGGCGCCGTGTTCGTGTAGCCGATGCTCGCGAAATACAGGTCGATGCCGAACAGCGACAGGCCGATGGCGCCGAACGGGACGAGGCCGATCTCCACCTTGCGGCCCGAGAGTTTTTCGCACAGCAGCGAGCCGGTGCCGATGCCCAGCGAGAACACGGTCAGCAGCAGAACGAACACGCTGTGGTCGCCGTGCAGGTAGTCCTTCGCGTACAGCGGGAATTGCGCCAGCACGAGGGCGCCGTAGAACCAGAACCACGAATTGCCCAGCATCGACAGGAACACGGTGCGGTTCTTGCGCGAGAAGGCCAGGTTGCGGAAGGACTCCGCGACAAAGTTCGCGCTGATCTTCAGCGTCGGCGCGGGCGCCGGCGATTGCGGGATGCGCCAGCTCGTGGCGAGGCCCAGCACGGCCACGGCCAATGTCCCGAATGCGACCAGGTGCACGCCCGCGGCACCGTGACCGGCCAGGACCGCGCCCACCACCTCGCCCAGCAGGATGCCGACGAACGTACCCATTTCGATGACGCCGTTGCCGCCCACGAGTTCCTCGGCCTTCAGATGCTGCGGCAGGTACGCGTATTTCACGGGGCCGAACAAGGTCGAGTGCACGCCCATGCCGACGACGGCCGCGACGAGCAGCCACAGCGTGTGCGTCAACCAGCCAGCGGCGGCGACGGCCATGATGCCGATCTCGAGCAGCTTGACGAAGCGCGCCAGCCGGCCCTTCTCGACCTTGTCCGCGATCTGGCCCGCCGTGGCCGAGAACACGACGTACGGCAGGATGAACAGGCCCGGGATCAACTGGTTCAACAGATACGAAGGCACCGTCGTCCACGCCAGCGCGTCGTACGTGAGCACGACGAGCAGCGCCGTCTTGAACAGGTTGTCGTTGAAGGCACCCAGGAACTGGGTCCAGAAGAACGGGCCGAAGCGGCGCTCGGTCAGCAGGGCAAACTGGCTGCGGTGGGTCGGGTGGCTCATGCTTGTCGGTCGATGCGGATGTCAGGGATGCGACAATCTACAACACAACCGGCACGTTGAACACAGGATGTTTCTCCACCTGAATCAAGAGTCGTGGATTCCGCTACCCGAACGGGCTTAAACTGCGCCCTCAGCGGCCGACGTTGCGGCAAACGTCACCCCAACCGGGTCAAGCCACCCGCGTCCACGCCCGGTACAGCGGCCCGATGCCCAGCACGACGACCACCATGCGCGCGACGTGGAACGCCGTCACGACGGGCACGCCCAGGTGCAGCACGCGCGCCGTCAGCGCCATCTCGGCGATGCCGCCCGGCGACGTGGCGAGCACCATCGTCCCGGGATGCATGCCCGTGATCGCCGCCACGCAGAACGCGAACGCGCCGGCCAGCAGCAACGTGACGACCGTGCACGCGGCCACGCTGGCCAGGTAACGCGGCGCGGTATGCACGAACGCGGGCGTGGAGCGCGTACCCAGCGAGACGCCGATGAACAGCTGGCCCGTGCGGATCATCCATTCCGGCAAACGTGAAAGCTGCACGCCGGCCGCCGTCAACATCATCGCGACGAGCAGCGGGCCGATCACCCATGCGTTCGGCAGGCGCAGGCGTTTCAGCGCCAGCGCGGCGGCGCTCGTCACGGCGATCAGTACACTCAAGCCGGCCACGTCGACCCGGCCCGCGAGCGGCACGAACGCGTCGAGCCCCGCTCCCCAGCCATGCGATGCGAGCCAGCGCACGACGAACGGTATCGTGCCGACCACCATCATGATGCGCAGGCTGTGCGCGGCCGCCACGCGTTCGACGACGGCGCCATGGCGTTCGGCCTGCACGGCCATCTCGGACGCGCCGCCGACGGCCATCGCGAAGAACGCCGTGGCATCGTCGCTGCCGGACAGCCGGCGCAGCAGCGCACCTGCCGCCATGCCCATGCACACGGCGAAGCTGACGGCCAAGGCGATCCAGCCCACGTTGCGTGCCAGCGCCGCCAGCACGGGCGCGCTGAAGTACAGGCCCAGCGCCGTGCCGATGGCCCACTGCCCCGCCTCGCGCGCCTGCACGGGTGCGGAGAGGCGTGCGCCCAGCATGCACGCGATCGCGGTCGAGAACAGCGGCCCGATCATCCACGGCAGCGGCGTGTCGAGGGCGATGCAGGCCTGCGCGGCCACGAAGGCCAGCGCCAGCGCGGGCAGAAAAGTCCCGATCAAAATCCGGATCAAAACACCCAGAGCTTCTCGGCCGGCATCTCGAGCCAGTAATTGCCCGGATCGATGCGGTGCTTGGAATAGGCGCGCACGCTCGCGCTGCCATGCTTGAACAGGCATTCCCAGCGGTCGCCCAGGTACATGCACGTGGACAGCGGCAGTTTGATGCCGTTGTCGACCGGGTCGCGGCCGATGCGGACTTCTTCCACCCGGATCAGCGCCGTGCCCTCGACGTCCGGCGCGCCGTTGCCGCGCGCCGTCGCGTTCAGCGCCATGCCCTCCACCTGCAAACGGGCGCCGCCGCCGTTGCGGGCCACGATCTTGGCCGGCAGGCGGTTGTTACTGCCCATGAACTCCGCCGTGAACAGGGTGTCCGGCGATTCGTACATCGATTGCGGCGTGCCCTGCTGCTCGATCTTGCCGTTGTTGAGCAGCAGGATGCGGTCCGAGATCGCCATCGCCTCGGCCTGGTCGTGCGTGACCATCAGTGCCGAGAGGCCCAGACGCACGATCAGCTCGCGCAGGAAGGCGCGCGCTTCCTCGCGCAATTTGGCGTCGAGGTTCGACAGCGGCTCGTCGAGCAGGATGACGGGCGGGTTGTAGACGAGCGCGCGGGCGATCGCCACGCGCTGCTGCTGGCCGCCGGAGAGCTGGTGCGGGAAGCGCTCGCCCAGGTGGCCGAGGCCCAGCTGCGCCAGCACTTCGCGCACTTTCGGCTCGATGTCGCGCGCGGCCAGCTTGCGCAGCTTGAGGCCATAGGCCACGTTGTCGAACACGGTCTTGTGCGGCCACAGTGCGTACGACTGGAACACGAGGCCCAGGTTGCGCGCCTCGGCCGGCAGCTCCAGCTTCTTGCTGCCGTCGAACACGCGGCGCTCGCCGATGTCGATGGTGCCCGATTTCGGGCTTTCCAGGCCGGCGACGGCGCGCAGCAGCGTGGTCTTGCCGCTGCCCGAAGGGCCCAGCAGCGCCACGACTTCGCCGCGCTGCAAATGCATCGACACGCCCTTCAGGATCGGGTTGGCGGTGGCGCCGTGGCCGTAGTCGAGGTGCAGGTCGTTGACGGTCAAAACGTTCATGATGGTTGTCTCGCTTTTTTAATTGTGTAACTTGACGCCGAAGCGCAACGCGATGCCGAGGCCGATGGCCACCAGCGTGATGTTGATGAACGACAGGGCGGCCACGAGGTCCGTCGAGCCGCCGGCCCACAGCGACACGAGCATCGCGCCGATCACCTCGGTGCCGGGCGACAGCAGGTACACGCCCGTCGAGTACTCGCGTTCGAAAATCAGGAAGACCATCAGCCAGGCGCCCAGCATGCCGAACTTGATCAACGGGAGCGTCACGTCGCGGGTGACGCGGCCGCGGCTCGCGCCCACGGCACGTGCCGCCTCTTCCAGTTCCGGGCCGACCTGCAGCAGCGACGTCGACACGAGGCGCATGCCGTACGCGAGCCACACGACGGAGTACGCGAGCCACAGCGCGAAGATCGTCGAACGGATCTGACGCAATTGCGGGATGAGGTGCTCCGACAGCCAGGCGGCGACGCCGTTGTCCATGCCGCGCAGCAGGCCGTCGAGCCAGCTCGGCACGAACAGGAACACCCACAGGAACGACAGGCCTGCCAGCAGGCCAGGCACGGCGCGCGGCACCAGCACGCTGTAGTCCAGCAGACGCGTGATGCCGTCGTTCTTCCGGTGCATGGCCAGCGCGATCGCCGTGTAGCAGGCCACGGCCAGCGCACCGCCGATGACGCCGATCAGGATCGTGTTGACGATGCCGCGCACGAGCGACGGTTCCTGGAAGATGTCGCGGAAGTGCTGCAGGGTGAGCACATCGGCCAGCTTGACGCCCTCGCCCCAGTACTGGACGAACGAGCGCAGCACGATGCCGGACAGCGGCAGCACGATGGTCACGAGGATCCAGGCGGCCAGCACGGCGAGCGCGGCCCACTTCCACTTGCCCAGCGACAGCGGCTTCTGGCGCGCGCCCTTGCCCTTGATCGACACGTATTTGTTGGCCGACTTCAGCAGCCAGCGCTGCAGCATCACGAGCGGCAAGGTGACGGCGACGAGGCACACGGCGACGGCGGCCATCAGGTGGTACGACGGCGTGCCCAGTTTATTGGTCAGCTTGTACAGGTACGTCGCGAGCACGAGGTGGCCTTCCGGGTCGCCCAGCACGAGGACGAGGCCGAACACCTCGAAGCCGAGGAAGAACACGAGCACGCCCGCATACGCGAGGGCCGGCATGATCATCGGCAGCGACACGTTGAACATCACCTGCCACGGCGATGCGCCGGAGACGCGCGCCGCTTCCTCCACGTCGGAGCCGAGGCTCTTCAACGCGGACGAGGCGTACAGGTACACGTGCGGCACGTGCGTGAGGCCGGCGATGACGACGATGCTCGTGAACGAATACACGTTCCAGGGCACGAAGCCCAGCATCTCGTGGATCCACGTCGTGTAGAAGCCGACGGGGCCCATGGAGACGACGTAGCCGAAGCCCATCACCATCGGCGACACGAAGATCGGGACGAGCAGCAGCGGCGCGATCCAGCCGCGGCCCGGCAGGTCGGTGCGCACCATCAGGAACGCGAGCATGCCGCCCAGCGGCACGGCGATGGCGGCGAGGCCGGTGGCCAGCAGCATGCCGTTCTTGAAGGCGAGCCAGAAGTCCGGGTCGTCGAAGATGAAGCGGAACGCGTCCAGGCCCAGCATCTTGTCGGGCATGAAGAATGGCGCCGTCAGGAAGCTCTGGTAGAAAACGAGGAACAGCGGCAGGAAGATGGCCACGCAGGTGAGCAGCACGACGACGCCGCGCGTCCAGTTGAAGCGCGGCGCGCGCACGGCCGGCAGGCTGCCGACGCCGTCGGCGTCCTTGGTGTCGAGTGGCATGGTTGAAGTAGGCATGGGATATCCGATCGAATGAAGCCGGCGGGCCCTGGCCCGCCGTGTACGGCTTGATGACTGCTTACTTCTTGCCGGCGGTGGCCTTCCACTCCTTCAGGAACGCGAGGCGGAGGGCCGGCTCCAGGTATTCCGCGACGGCCGGGCTGACGGGCAGCGGCTTCAGGTTCTTCTCGCCGATCTCCTTGATCAATTCGCTCGACGTCGTCTCGCCCGTCACGTCGGACCGGATCGCGAACAGTTTCGATGCGTTGGCGATGACGGTCTGGCCGCGGTGCGACAGGATGTAGTCCGTCCACAGCTTGGCGGCGTTCGGGTGCTTGGCGACCTTGTTGATGAACGTCACGCGCGAGATGACCAGCGTGTAGTCCTTCGGCAGCACGACGCCCAGCGACGGGTCGGTCTTGGCGCGCACGAGGGCGTAGGAACCCAGCACGTTATAGCCGATCAGGTTCTCGCCCGACGAAATGCGCTCGAGCATGGTGCCGGTCGACGACTGCACGCGCACCTTCGCGGCGCCGAACGCCTGCTCCAGCTGCTTGTATTGCGCGAAGTCGCGCGAGTCCTGCGTCATGAACATGAAGCCGACGCCCGATTTCTCGATGTCGTACGTGGTGACCTTGTCCTGGAACTTCGGCTGCTGGATGATGCGCACGAAGTCGGCGTGCGTCTGCGGCACTTCTTCGGGTTTGAGCAGGCGCTTGTTGTAGACGAAGGCGGCCGGCTCGAACGTGGTGCCGTACGCGGTGTCCTTCCACACGGCCCATGCCGGCAGCTTGGACGCTTCGACCGATTTGTACTGCATCGCGTAGCCGCCCGCGGCCAGCTTCATCTGCAGGTCCATCGCCGACGACCACAGCACGTCGGCCGTGTCGCCGCCGGCCGCGTTCTCGGAGAAGAAGCGGTTGTACACCTCGGTCGAGTTCATGTCGTTGTACTCGACCGTGATGTTCGGGTACAGCGCGTTGAAATCCTTGATCAGCGGCTGGGCGGCCTTGCTGTCGGTGGCGCCGTAGATCACGAGCTTGCCTTCCTTCTTCGCGCCGTCGACCAGTTGCTGGTAGCCGGCCGGATAGCCTGCCGGAACCTCGGCCAGTGCGGATGCGCACGATGCGGCCGATGCCAAGACAGCTGCTGCGATCAGGGTCTTCTTGAAGTTCATGGTTGTTGTCTCCTAGGGTAGGTATTGTTGTCGGCCGGTGGTGCCGGCCTCAGTGCTCGCGAACCAGGTTGAATTCCCTGGCCTGTCGGTTGTAATCGAGGATGGCCTGCTTGACCCAGCGCGTCAGGGCGTCGCCCGTCAGCGAGAACGGATACAGGCCGGTGGCCGCGCGCAGTTGCGTGAACGCGGGTGTCGCCTGCGCGCGGGCGAACGCGTCGACCCAGCGGCGGTAGTCGGCATCCGGCACGCCGGGCCCCATCCACACGCCGCGGATCACGGGCCACACGATGTCGTAGCCCTGCTCGCGCGCGGTGGGCACGGCGGCCAGCACGCCGGGCAGGCGGCGGTCGGCCAGCACGGCCAGCACGCGCACGTTGCCGGGGCCGGCGTACAGCACCGCTTCCGACGCGTCGCCCGAGATCACCTGCACGTAGTTGGCGCTCATCGCCGTGAACGTCTCGCCGCCGCCCTCCAGCGCCACGAAGCGCAGGCGGCGCGGCTCCACGCCGGCGCGGCGCGCCAGCAGCGCGACCTTCATCCAGTCCTGGCTGCCGATGGTGCCGGACACGCCGATCAGCACCTGCTCCGGATTGCGCTTGATCGCGTTCATCAATTCGCCGAGGCTGTGCCAGGGCGAATCGGCACGCACCGCGATCATCCCGTAGTCGACGCCCAGCGCCGCCACCCAACGCACGTCACTGGCGGTCGCCTTGCCGAACTTGCCTTCCGCGAGGTTGAGCAGCGAACCACCCGAGAACGCGACGAGCGTGTCGGATTCGGCGCGCCGCTGCGACACGAGCGTGTGCCACGCGACGGCGCCGATCCCTCCCGGCAGGTAGGCCAGTTTCAACTTCGCGTCCGGCAAGGCCTTCTGGGCCAGCTTGCAGGTCAGGTCCATGGCGCCGCCCGGCTTGGACGGCACCACGCATTCGGCGCCGGCGGATACCGCCGACACCGGCAGGGAAGCCACGGCGAACGCCGCGGCGAACAGGATGTGAAGCGCGCGGATCATGATGTCGCGGCCTCGGCGTGGGGTCAGAACCGGTACTGGATGCCGGTGGTGACGCCCGTCTGCGTCGTCCCGAAGCCAGGGTCGTCACGCGACAGGCCCACGAGCTGGCCGTGGTCGGCCGTGGCATGCGCCACGGCGGCGTACAGCCAGACGCGCTTGGACAGCGAGTACATGGCACGCGCCACGTACATGGTCGGGTCGGCGTCCTTTGCCGACGGCAGGTTCTTCGTGTTGACGTGGTAGACGGCGCCCGTCAGGGTCCACGGGTAGACCAGGTAGGTCGCGCCGGCCCAGTAGGTGTCGCCGCGCAGGTCGGCCGTATTGGCCTTGCCTGCCTGGAGCTTGTAGCCGCGCATGCCGACCTGGTAGCTCATCGGGCCCGCCTTGTACTCGCCGCCCAGGTGGAATGCCGTCGTCTTGTCGCGGTTGCCGGTGGCGACGACCGTGTTGCCGTTGACCTGCTCGTACGCGGCCATCGCGCCGAAGCCGCCGCCGAACCAGGAACCGCCGACGGCGTACTTGCGGCTGTCCGCGTTGTTGCCGGCCTGCTCACCCATGCCGATGGTGGCGCCGTAGGTGAAGCCGCCCGTGTGGCCCGTGTACTTGATCAGGTTGTCGAACGCGGTCGTCATGCCGTATTTCGACGGGCCGGTGGCGCTGCCCGACGTCGCCCACGAGTAGTTCGGGGCGAAGCCCATCGGGTCGAACTTGATGACCAGGTCGTAGGTCGTCGTGAACGAGCGGCCGATGATGACCTGTCCGAAGCCGCCTTCGAGGCCGACGTTGGCCTGGCGCTTGAACAGGTTGCCGTCCTGGGCGCCCGTGTCCATCAGGATGCCGCCTTCCAGGTTGAAGATGGCTTTCAGGCCGCCCCCGAGGTCTTCGCTGCCGCGGAAGCCCCAGCGCGACGTGTTCTTGCCGCCCGAGATGACCCGCACCTGGCTGCCGTCGTTGGCGGCGGCATGGTTCACGTATTCGACGCCGGCGTCCACGATGCCGTAGACCTGGACGTTGGTTTGCGCGGATGCGTTCAGGGAAAGCGCTGCCAGGACGGCAAGCGCGAGGGCCGATTTCTTCATAATGTCTCCGTTGTTGTAATCAATGCGGTCGTGAGCCGCCTCGTGAAGCCAAGGATAGGTTCCCTTAGCTTTCAATCAGCTTTCATTAATCCTTTCAATCGCAACATTGTGGAAATCACGTAACAGTGCAAGGGCAGCCGAGACACGGCGCGCTCCGTCGCTTACACTGGCACGATGCGAATCCTGTTAGTCGAAGACCACGTCGAGCTGTCCCACTGGGTATCGAAAGCCCTGCGCGACGCCAATCTCACCGTCGAATGCGCGGCCACCGGCGCCGACGCCGACGCGCTGCTGCACACCCAGGACTACGCCCTCGTCATCCTGGACCTCACTCTGCCCCGCATGGACGGCCTGGACGTGCTGCGCCGCCTGCGCGCGCGTGGCGGCACGCGCGGACGCACGCCCGTGATGATCCTGACGGCGCGCGGCGGCCTGGAAGAACGGGTGCAAGGCCTGAACCTGGGCGCCGACGACTACCTGGCGAAGCCGTTCGAACTTGCGGAACTGGAGGCGCGCGTAAAGGCACTGTTGCGCCGAAGCGTCGGAAACGAGGCGCCCGTGCACAGTTGCGGGCAGCTCAGCTTCGACACGGTCGCCCGCATGTTCACCTACTGCGGCGAGCCGCTGGCGCTGACGCCGCGCGAGCACGCCGTGCTGGAAGCGCTGATTTCGCGCCCGGGCCGTGCCGTGTCGAAGGAAAAGCTGTTCGACGAAGTGTTCGCGCTGGACGACGACGCCAACCTCGACGCCATCGAGCTGTACATCCACCGCGTGCGCAAGAAGCTGGACAAGCGCCCCGAGGGCGGCGCCGCCATCGCCACCTTGCGCGGCATCGGCTACCTGCTGCAGGAGCGCCCGCCCGCCGGGTCTTGAATCCCGCGATGCCCTCGTCCTTCGCCCCGTCCGAGCTCCTCGCGCGCCTGTGGCCACGCGCGGGCCGGCGCGCGGGCGCGGACGACGTGCCCGCGGCACCGCTGGGCAGCCTGCGCGGGCAGCTGCTGCGCTGGCTGATCGTGCCCCTGGTGATCCTCGTCGCCGCGAACGCGGTGTCGCTGTACCGCGACGCCCTCGACGCCGCCGACATCGCCTACGACCGCTCGCTGCTCGCCTCCACGCGCGCGCTGGCGGAGCGCGTGTCCGTCCGCGACGGCAAGGTCGTGGCCGATGTGCCCTACGTGGCGCTGGACAGCTTCGAGACGGACACCTTGGGCCGCATCTACTACCGCGTGGGCGGCCTGCATGGCGAGACGGTGTCCGGCTACGACGACCTGCCGCCCGTCCCGAAGGACACGCCCCGCTCCGAGCTGTATCCTGCCCTCGTGCGCTTCTACCACGCCGACTACAACGGCGAGCCGGTGCGCATTGCCGCCCTGCTGCAGCCCGTGTACGACGATTCCATGCGCGGCATCGCGCTGATCCAGGTCGGCGAGACGCTGGACGCGCGCCGCGCGCTGTCGCGCCGCATCCTGCTGAACACCTTGCTGCGCCAGGCGCTCCTGGTGCTCGCGGTGGCGACGCTCGTGTGGTTCGCCGTGCGCCTCGTGCTGCAGCCGCTGATGCGCCTGAAGCAGGTCGTGGAGACGCGCGCCGTCACCGACCTGTCCGACGTCGACGAAGCGCTCGTGCACCGCGAGGTGCGCCCGCTCGTGGCCGCGATGAACGGGACGATGGCCCGCATGCAGAACCTGATCGCGAGCCAGCGCCGCTTCATCGCGGACGCGTCGCACCAACTGCGCACGCCGCTGACGGTGCTGAAGACCCAGGCCGAGCTGGCGCTGCGCGAAAACGATCCGGCCGCGATGCAGGCCATCGTGCGCTCGATCGCGGCGACGACGGACTCGACGGTGCACCTGGCGAACCGCCTGCTGACCTTGGCGCGCATCGAGCACGGCGGCGCCAACGCGCTGCTGTCGCCCGTCGGGCTGTCCGACGTGGCGCGGCAAGTGGGCCTGGAACTGGCGCTGCCCGCCGTCCAGAAAGGCATCGACCTCGCGCTGGAAGCGGAGGACGACGGCGCCACGACGGTGGACGGCCAAGCGCTGCTGCTGCACGAACTGGTGAGCAACCTCGTCGACAATGCGATCCGCTACACGCCGCCGGGCGGCACCGTGCTGCTGCGCGTGCGGCGGCTGATCGGCGTCGTCGTGCTCGACGTGCAGGACAGCGGGCCGGGGCTCGACCCGTCCGAATACGACAAGGTGTTCATGCCGTTCTACCGGGCGCAGGCGGCGCTGGAAAGCAATCCGGGCGGCACCGGGCTCGGGCTCGCCATCGTGCGCGACATCGCGACCGTGCACGGCGCGACGCTGGCGCTGGACCGCGCGGAGGGCGGGCGCGGGTTGAAGGTCAGCGTGACGTTTCCTGCGCGGGAGTTGCCGGCGTCGATGGAAACGGACGACCGCAGCCGGTTCAACGCCGGTTGAACGGTGGGCACGTTTCATTTGAGGCCCCCGGGCCTCAAATGCCGACCATGCATTGTCGATGCGCAAACGACGGCCACCTGCACGTTCACGCACCATCCGGCGATCCCGGCGGTACGGCGCCATGCGACTCCAAAAAGCTGTTTTTCTACGCATATTGCGCGCAGATAAGCATGCAATGCGGCACCCACCCGGCGTTTTTGAGCGACAGCAAGGGGCCTGCGAGACGTGAATCTTGTGCGCCGCAGCACCGCTACACTAGCCGCATGAAAACGACCGACACCCCATCCCCGTTCCCCGGCGCCGACGATGCGCTGTTCGACGACATCGAGCGCCGCCTGCGCGCGCTCACCACTGCGTCGCTGCACCCGCCGTCCGCCGTCCCGAGCCGCTGCGTGGACGAATTCGCGGACGGCTTCCTCGGCTACACGGGCGGGCCGGGGTTGCCGGCACGGCAGCTGGCGCGCCAGCTGGCGGCGTACCGCCCGAACGGTTACTTGTAATCGTCCGGCGACAGGCCGTACTTCTGCATCTTGTAATAAAGCGTCTGCTTGGGCATGCCCAGCGTCACGCTGATTTCCGCGATGCTGCCGGCCGCCCTGCGGAGTTCCTGCTCGATGACGGCGCGCTCGAACGCACCGACCTGGTCGGCCAGCGGCACGGGCGTCGCGCTGCGGGCCGACAGCAGACCGTCGGCACCGCTCGCGAGGCCCAGCACATAGCGTTCGGCGATGTTGCGCAGTTCCCGCACGTTGCCGGGCCAGTCGTGCGCCATCAGCGATTGCATCAACGGGCCCGGCACCGTCGGCACGGCGCGCTTGTACCGCGCGGCGGCGCCCAGCATGAAGTGCTCGAACAGCAGGGGGATGTCCTCGCGCCGCTCGCGCAACGGCGGCAAGTTCAGCACGATCAGGTTCAGGCGGTAGTACAAGTCGCTGCGGAATTTTCCCTGGTCCGACCATTCCTTCAGGTCGACCTTGGCCGCGGCGATCACGCGCACGTCCACGGGCACCGGGTTATTCGAGCCGAGGCGTTCGACGTAGCGTTCCTGCAACACACGCAGCATCTTGACCTGCAGCGACATCGGCATGCTTTCGATCTCGTCCAGGAACAGCGAGCCCTTGTGCGCATGCTCGATCTTGCCGATCTGGCGCTTGGCCGCACCCGTGAACGCGCCCATCTCGTGGCCGAACACTTCGCTCTCGAAGATGTTTTCCGGGATCGCGCCGCAATTCAGCGCGACGAAGTTGTGCGCGCGGCGGCTGCTGAACTGGTGCAGGCAGCGCGCGACCATCTCCTTGCCGGTGCCGGTCTCGCCGTAGACGAGCACGTCGGCCGATTCGTCGGCGAGGTCGAGGATCAGGCGGCGCAGGTTGCGCATCGGCGTCGAATCGCCCAGCAGCAAGGCCTCGATGCCGGCGCCGTTCGCGATGCGGTCGCGCAGGGCCGCCACTTCCAGCACGAGGCGGCGCGTTTCCAGCGCACGGCCCACGGCTTCGACGAGCTGCTCCGACGAATAGGGCTTGGGGATGAAATCGTAGGCGCCGCCGCGCATCGCGCCCACGGCCATCGAGATGTCGCCATGGCCCGTCACGAGCAGGACGGGGATCTGCGGGTCGATGGCCTTGACGGCGGCCATCAGGTCGAGGCCGCTCATGCCGGGCAGGCGCACGTCGCTGACGATCACGCCGGCAAAACCGGGGACCACCTGCGCCAGCGCGGGTTCGGCGGCGTCGAAGGCATCGACGGCAAAGCCGGCCAGGTCGAGCGCCTGGGCGCTGCCCGCACGGACGATGGCGTCGTCTTCGACGAGAAGGACTTTCAGTGTTTCATACGTGGACATGACGTTATCCTACTCCGCCCGCGGCAGATCGACGATGAACCGGGCGCCGCCACCCGGCGCCGGCTCGGCGCGCAGGTGGCCGCCGAACTCGCGCACGATCTGCTCGGAAATGGCGAGCCCGAGGCCCAGCCCTTTCCCTTGCGGCTTGGTGGTAAAAAAGGGTTCGAATAAATGCGCGCGGATGTTCTCCGGGATGCCGGGACCGCTGTCCATCACGGTGATTAACACGCGCGTGCCGCTCGGCTCGGCGTCGACGACGAGCTGGCGCTGCGTGCTGCCCGCCATCTCCATCGCGTCGAGCGCGTTGCTGAACAGGTTCACGAGCACCTGCTGCAGCCGATTGCTGTCGCACAGTGCGTACAGGTCGCGCGCGTGCGTCGACATGCGGAAGCCCACGCGCTCCTGCGCGATGCGGCGCTCGACGAGGAACAGCGCGGCCGCGACGACGTCCGCCACCGCCACCGCGCTCAGCGTGGCGTCGGCCTTGCGCGCGAACTGGCGCAACTGCCCCGTCAGCTGGCCCATGCGCTCGACCAGTTGCGCGATCGTCGCCAGGTTGGCGCGCGCGTCGTCGATGCGGCCCCGCTCGATCAGCACGCGGGCGTTGTCCGCCATCGTGCGGAGCGCCGTCAGCGGCTGGTTCAGCTCGTGCGTGATGCCGGCCGACAGCTGTCCCAGCACGGCCATCTTGCCCGCCTGCACGAGCTCGCTCTGCGTCTTGCGCAATTGCTCCTCGGTCTGGTGCCGCACGATGTTTTCCTCGCGCAGCTCGTGCGTCATCTGCTGCAGGCTGGCGGTGCGCTCGGCCACGAGGCTTTCCAGGTTGTCGTAGGCGCGCTGCAAGTCCTCGCGCGCGCGCAGGCGCTGGCGCCCGAGCCGGTGACGCTGGCGCGCGTACAGCACGAGCATGATCACGAGCGCTTCCGACAGCAAGGTCAGCGACGCGGCCGCGCGTGCGCTCGCGCGGGCGGGCGCGAGGTCGGACAAGTACACCATCTGCCAGTTGCGCGTGACGAGCGCGCGCGACTGGCTCAGCATGGTACCCGGCACGCCGGGCACGGCGACGATGCGGGTGCTGCTGTCGAGCACGCGCACCTCGCGCAGGCCCAGCGGCGTCAGCGCGTGGGAAAAATACTGGCGCGACTGTTCCAGTTCCTGCCGGACCGCGGGCGCCAGCGGGGCCAAGGTGCGGTACTTCCATGCCGGCACCGAGCTCAGGAACACGACGCCGTGCGCATCGGCCAGCAAGACCTTGCCGCCGGCATCGGCCCAGCTGCCCTCGACGCTTTCGATGTTGACCTTGACGGTGGCGACGCCCAGCATGCGGCCGTCGCGATAAATGCCGCGTGCAAAATAATAGCCCGGCTCGCCGCGCGTCGTGCCGACGCCGTAGAAGCCGCCGGGCGCGCCGCGCATCGCGTCGCGCACATAGGGCCGGAACGCGACGTTGTCGCCGACGAAGCTGTCGGGCTCGCGCCAGTTGCTGGCGGCCTGCGTCACGCCGTTCAGGTTGACGATGTAGATGGTGGTGGACCTGGCCAGGCGGTTGACGCGCTCCAGGTAGACGTTGACTTCCGTCCGCAGCGCCTCGTCGCCGGGCCGCTGCAGCATGGCGATGACGTCCTTGTTCAGCTCGAAGGTGCCGGGCAGGAAATCGTATTTCGACAGCAGGTGCTCGAGGCTCGACGTGTCCGTGTCGAGCCGCTGCGTGCCGGTCACCCGCAGCCGCCCGATCGCCGCGTCCTCGGCATAGCGGTACACCACGAACGCGAGCAGCAGGCACCCGGCCAGCAGAGCGGCCCACAGCGCCACCCGCCGACGTGGCCAGCGGCCGGCCCGGCGTGGGGTGACGATGGGGTCGGCTGCTGGCATGGGGATCCTGGAAGGTTTAGCTAGTGCAATTAGAACACATGGCGGACCCCAAGGTTGATGCCGGTGGTGCCGGTACCGTCATCGGTGGCGTTGCCGACGTGGAAGGCGGCGCCGTCGCGGTTGACGATGTGACCGTAGGCCGCGTACAGGTCCGTACGCTGACTCAGGTTGTACTCGTAGCCGATCGCCGCCTGGCGGGCCTGCGCGTCGCGGCCGTAGTCGTCGCGGTGCGCCGCGAGCGACGCGAGCCAGCGGCCCGGACCGACACGCACGGCCACGCCCACGAGCGCATCGCGGCTGGGGTTGCCCAGCAGGTCGCGGTTGCGCGAGTAGGCGCCGTGGAAGACGATGTCGCCGTAGCGGTAGCGGCCGACCAGCATCGTGTTGCGGCTGTGCGCGGTGCCGGCCATGTCGCCCTGCTGGTGGTGCGCCAGCACGACGGTCAGCGGGCCGGCGTCGTACGTGGCGGACGCGCCGATCGTGCGGTGCTTGGCCGTGTCGCCGGCCACTTCGCCCGCGCCGTACAGCACCTCGGCCTGCAGGTCGTGCCATTTCGGCGACTGGTAATCGACCGAGTTGTCGACGCGGGTCAGCGTGGAGAACAGGTTCTGCGCATTGCCCGCGAGGCCCGTGCAGAACGGATCGGCGATGTCGCGCAAGGCCTTGTAGTACGGCGCGTACTGGCGGCCGAGGCTGATCGAGCCGGCGGCGCCGGACAGCCCCACGAGGGCCTGGCGCCCGAACAGCAGGCCGCCCTGCCCCGCCTTGCCGGTGTCCATCGCGAAACCGTTTTCGATCACGAAGAAGGCGTTCAAGCCGTCGCCGAGCTCTTCCTTGCCTTTGAAGCCCAGGCGCGAACCGGACGCCACGCCGCTGCTGATGTTGTCCATCGAGCCGTTCGGGCCGCCCCGTTCCAGCACGATGCCAGCATCGGCGACACCATAGACTTTCACCAGGGATTGCGCGTGGGCGCAGGCAGCGGTCAGGCTCAGCGCGCAGGCGCCGGCGATATATCGATATTTCAATCAAGTCTCCGTTGGTTGTGTAATCGTTGTGTGCGGTCGTGCAGAGGGTCAGCCGACTTGCGCGGCGACCGGGGCGACCTGTTGCGGCGACGTCTCCAGCGCGTCTTCCCAGTTGGCGACGACGGCCGTGGCGATGGCGTTGCCGACCGCGTTGGTGGCCGAGCGGCCCATGTCGAGGAACTGGTCGATGCCCATCAGCAGCAGGAGGCCCGCTTCGGGGATATGGAACTGGTTCAAGGTGGCGGCGATCACGACGAGCGACGCGCGCGGCACGCCGGCCATGCCCTTCGACGTCAGCATCAGCAGCAGGAGCATGGTGATCTGCGTGCTCAGCGCCAGGTCGATGCCGTAGGCCTGCGTGATGAACAGGACGGCGAACGTGCAGTACATCATCGAGCCGTCCAGGTTGAACGAGTACCCCATCGGCAGCACGAAGCTGGAGATCTTGCGCTGCACGCCGAACTGGTCCAGCGCCAGCAGCAGCTTCGGATACGCCGCTTCCGAGCTCGCGGTCGAGAACGCGAGCAGGAACGGTTCGCGGATCAGCACCAGCAGGCGCAGCACGCGCTTGCCGATGAACAGCGAGCCGCCCAGGATCATCAGCAGCCACAGGCACACGAGGCCCAGGTAGAAGCCGCCCATGAATTTCGCGAACGTGACGAGGATGCCCAGGCCGTTCGTGGTGATGACCGACGTCATCGCGGCGAACACGGCCAGCGGCGCCAGTTTCATGATGACGCCCGTGATGCGCAGCATGACCTGCGCCAGCTGGTCGACGACGGCGGTGAGGCCGGCTGCCGACTGACCCAGCGCGCCCAGCGCGCCGCCGAAGAACAGCGAGAACACGAGCACTTGCAGGATCTCGTTGTTGGCCATCGCCTCGATCGGCGACTTCGGCACGAGGTGGACGACGAAGTCCTTCAAGGTGAACGCGGACGTCTTCAGCCCGGTGGCGGCGTCGACCGGCGGCAGCGGCAGGTTCAGGTGGGCACCCAGCTGCATCACGTTGGACAGGATCATGCCGAGGCTCAGCGACGTCAGCGAGGCGATCACGAACCACGCCATGGCCTTGACGCCGATGCGGCCGGCGGCGCGGCCGTCGCCCATGTGCGCGATGCCGACCGTCAAGGTCGAGAACACGAGCAGCGAGATGATCATCTTGATCAGGCGGAGGAACACATCGGTGACGATGGAAACGTGTGCCGCGATGTCGGCACTGACCTGCTTGTCCGCGACGGTCTCATGGCAACCGTAGCCGACTGCGACACCCAGTACCATCGCGATCAGGATGTACAGGGTCAGGGGGCGTGTCTTCTTCAATTTAATCTCCAAGATCGCGGCGCTTGCTGCGCCGCGTGTTGTCATGACCCGGCGGGGCACCGGGTGTATGGACAACAGCAATACACATGCCAGAATGGCCACCAGAAATTTGTTCTGGCAACCCTATGATTTGGAAGGAGTTTTTCTAGAGAAACTTGCAGATGGCGGCCCATACCGTACCGAAATCCAGAGGGTCCGGCAGGGCGCCGTATGAAAACTTGGAAGGGTTACTGCGACAGCGACTTCAGGCCTTTGCCCAGTTCCTCGATGACGGCGTTCTTCGACTGGTTGACGGCAATCTGGTTCTGGATCTGGGCCAGCGCATTCTGCGCGGCCATGGTGGCCATCGCGGACGCGTGCATGGCCGCCATGTCGTTGCCGGCGGGCGCCGGCGCAGGTCCCCGCGGCGGCGGACGCAGCTGGCGTGGCGCCGCGCCGGCGCCTCCCGGGTTGCCGGTCCGGACGGCGGGCGCCGCCAGCTTGGCCAGCGGTCCGTTGACGACCGCGCGCGCGGGTCGGACGGCGGCGGCGCCGGCAGCCGGCGCGTTGGCTGGCGCCGCAGTCGCGTGCACGCCGATCGTCCCCGCGGACGGCGTGCCGATACGATTGATGGTCATGATGGTTCTCCTGGTTCACATTGACGGCACGGACGTCGCCGACCGCGCCGGACGGGTTGACGTTATTGCGACAGCGCCTTGACGCCCTTGCCCAGCTCGTCCTCGACCTGGTTCTTGGCCTGGTTGAGCGCGATCTCGTTCTGGATGCGGGCGATCGCGTCCTGGGCCGCCATCGTGGCGCGTGCCGCTGCCTCGGAGGCCGCGATGTCCGCGCCGGCGGCGCCATAGGTGCCGGCACTGGCGGCGACATCCGCGCCGCCCGGCGCGGCGCCGCCGCCGTTGGCGCCGTCCTTGTCCTTGCGCTTGTCGGCGTCCTTGTCCGCGACCTTGTCGGTGCCCTTGCCCGCGTCCTTGTCCGCGACCTTGTCGGTGCCTTTGCCGGCATCCTTGTCGGCGGTCTTGCCCGCGCCCTTGCAGGCGTCCTTGCCGGCGTTCGTGTCGGCCAGCTTTTCCGACGTGTGGGGGGCGCCCGTGTCCGGACGCTTGCCGGCCGTGTCATGGCCGGCGTCCGCGCCGCCGCCGCGATGGCCGCGGCGGCCCGCGAGCGCGTCCGCCGCGAGCGGGGCCGCCGCGCCGGCCGCCAGCAGCGCTGCGCCGCCCGCCGCCGCACCCGCGCCGGCGCCCGCGCCCGCGCCGACCTTCTGGGCCACCTCGTTCGCGGCGGCGCCGGCCGCGAGTCCCGCGCCGCTTTCCGCCGCGCGCTTGAACAGGCCCTTCGGACCGCCGACGACGTCGCCCACGAAGCCCTGCACCGCCGAATTGCCGACGTGGCCGGCCTCCATCGCGCCCACCACCGCGTTCGCCGCCATGCCCTCCGGCGTCAGGTCGCAGGCGAGCGACACGGCATCGCCGGCCACGCCCATGACGTCGCCGCAGGCCTTGCGGAAATCGCCCGAGGCGATGTCCTTGGCGGCGTTGACCGTGCCGTTCACCGTGCCCTCGACGGCATCGGCCACGTCCTGGACCATCTTGTCGGCCACGTTGCGCTCGAAGTCGACCGCCTTGTCCTCGAAGCCCTTGACCTTCTGTGCCATCTTGTCGAGCGACTTATTCAGGTGCATGTCGGTGGTGGCGTCGCAGATCGCCTCGATTTCGGTCTTGGGCAGCTCGGTGAATGCCTTGACGCTGCACTGCGCGCAGCGCACCGCGTCGTTGAGGGCCGCCTTGAACCTGCCGTGGGCGACGTCGTCCACCATGTGGGCGGCCGCCTCCCCGGCGTGGACGACGTCCTTCGCGATGTGTTCGACGCCGTGCACGACGTCCTTGGCCGCATGCTCGATCGCATGGCCCAGATGTTTGAAGAAGCTCTTGAAGCTCATGTTGTTGCCTTTCTGCGAGTTGAAATTGGATTCCCCACGGGCCGCGAAGCGCCCCTTCCAGCGTAGCGGCCGCGGCGCGGCGGGCCGGCGCGCGGAACGAAGCCGCGCGCTGCGGCGCGAAGCGGCTCAGCCGCCGTGCGCTTCGACGATGCGCCGGATCGACGCCTGGTAGCGGGCGCGCTCCGCCGGCGTCTCGGAGTGGTAGGCGCCCACCGCGTCCCACGTGTTGCCGTACTTGAGCATCATCTTGCGCAGGTGCCAGGCGGCGACGTAGACGCCGACGCACGGCTCCATCAACTGCGATGGATCGATGCCCCAGCGCCGCAGTTCGCCGGCGTGGATCGAGTTGATCTGCATGAGGCCATAGTCGACGGAGCCGTTGGCGTTGCGGTGCAGCGCGTCGCGGCGGCCGTGCGACTCCTGCCACGCGATGGCGCGCAGCACGGCCGGATTGACGTGCTGGTACGCGGCCGCATCGTCGAAGCAGTCGGCGTGCGCCGACGCGGCCACGCACAGGGCGAGCGCGGCGAGGCGGCGCATCACACGGCCCCGGGTTCGTGGTCGGATGGTTCGGCGTGCGGCGCGGGCTGTTGGGCCCACGCGCGCACGACGTCCGGCGGCGCCGCCGTCGCGTACAGTTCACGGTCCGTGTTCACCGTGCGGCTGGCCATCGACACGAGGCCGAAGTTCAGGCCGCGCACGTCGGCGGCGCTCTGCGACTCGATCGCCTGCATCTGCATTGGCACCCACGAATGCTCGTCGCTCAGGCGCGCCATCATGTGCTGCGAGATCTGCGCGAGCTGCGGATCGTCCGGATTGCGCGCATGGATGGCCGACGCCAGCGCGGCGCTCTCGTCGAGCCCCTTGCGCACGTCGGCGCGCAGGCGCGAACGCACCGCGTAGCGCTGGCCGGCGCCCGCCCAGTTCTCGACGCGGGACATGAACTTCTGCATCTCCTGCGGTCCCTCTTCCGGTCCGTGCGCCGCCACGAACACGCGCTCGAGCTGCTCGTGGCGGCCCGGCTCGGCCACCATCGCCTTGAAGTGGGCGGGGTCGCGGTAATCGACTTCGCGCAGCGTATAGGTCTCGGACAGGCGGCCGTTGTCGACGAGCGCGCGGAACGTCGTGTTGACGCCCTTGTCTACCAGGCTGAGATTCATCTGCTTGCCGAACATCGGGATCGGACGGTTCAACGTCTCGGACGTCGGGTCCGTCGTGGTGCCCGGCGCGAACGTGCCGCTGCCGCCGGCCACGGGAACCGTCGGCATGACCGTGGAGCCGCTCACCGTGGCATTCACCTGGAAGCGCGACAACTCGTTATTGCGGATCATGCGGTGGTCGCCCGTGGTCTCCGTACGGCGGTTCATGGCTTTCGACGTGAGGTCGGCGGTGATGCTGCTGGCTACGCTCACGCCCGCGGCCTCGAACGGCTTGGGCGACGCGATGCCCACGGCGCGCGCGTTGGCCGACGCGGTGGCCGTGTGGTGCACGCTGTTGGCGGACTGGGACTGCCAGCCGATCGACAGCGTGTCGCTTTCGAGGAATTCGCTCGCGACGTGTTCCCACGTCCGCGCCGGGTCCAGCTTGGCGCCGTCCGGGCCCTTGGCCAGGGCGAACATGGTGTCGATGAACTTGACCATCTCGTCGCGCGACTTGCCGGCATTCCAGCCTTCGCCGTTCGGATTCTCCTCGCGCATCGTGCGCACCATCACGCCGCGCACCTGCGTCGTGTCGCCCGCGAGCGGCGTGACGGTCGCGGCACCGCCGCCCTGCAGGCCGAATTTCGAGAAGCCCTTGCGCACCGACGCCGCGATGCCGCCACCGAGGCCGCCGGCGAGCTGGCGCTGGGTGCCGAGGAACACTTCGGCGCCGTGATGGCTCGTGCCGAAACTGAACACGGCATTGCTGCCGTGCAGCACGCGCACGTCGGCCACCGGCGCCACCGATCCCTTCATGGTCCAGCAGGACATCGCCGCCGTGAACTGCTCGGATGCCTTCTTCAGCGCGATCGACACCGCGTTGGTGTTGATGCCCAGCGTGCCGCCGTTCGACGCGGTGACCACGGCGCCCCATTGGTGTTCCTGCATGAAGCTGCGCACGAACGCCTGCACGCCTTCCGGGGTCAGGTCGGCCGGCTTCGTGTTGGCCGGGTCGACGAGGGTGGCGGCCTTGCGCATGGCCGCGCCGAACGCCGTCTCCTTGTTGGCCGTCGGGCTGCCTGCCGGCGCCGGCTCGGACTCGTGCAGGCCGCCTTCCTTGGCCCACGCGCGCACGTTCGCCAGGGTCACGCTCTTGCCTTCCCAGTGCGTCAGCTTGGCGGCCAGCGCCTGCACGCCGCTTTCCGGCACGCCGTGCCGCGCCGCGATGTCGAGCGCCACCTGCATCAGCGCGTTCTTGTCGAGCACGTGGCCGAGCGGGCGCGTCTGCTCCATCGTGCCTGTCACGTGGTTCAGCAGCGCGCTGCGCTCCACCGCGGACGGCAGCGGCGTGCCCGGCGTGGCCAGCGCGTGCGCGTCCACGCCAGTCGTCGGCAGATGCGCCGCGAGGTGTTCGCTCAGCGTCTTCATCGCGGTGCCGACGTGCTTGTCGAGCGCTGTCATGTTGTCGTCCGGGTGGCCTTGCGCGGCATTGTTGACGCCCATCGAGCGCAGCGAATCGATCGGCGACTTCTTGCGGCCGAAGGCGTTGTGCAGGCCCGTCATCGCCAGCTTTGCCTGCGCCTTCACGAACGGCACGGCGGTGGCCGGCTTGCGCACGTCCAGCTTCACCGCGCTGTTCTTTTCGTGCTTGGCCGCGCGCGCCACGTACTTGCCGAACTTGGCGAGACGGCCCTGCAGCTTCGACAGGTCGGTGCCCGGACCGCTTGCGCGGAAGCCCTGCTTCCACGCGAACACCGCCGCTTTCTCGGCCGGCGGCAGTGCCGCATATGGACTCGCGCCCGCGACGGCAGGCGCCGCATGCATGCGCAGCTCGACGGCAAGCACGGTTTCCGCCAGCGTGGCCGGAGCACCCGTCGCCACCTTCAGCGTGGCGTGCATGCCCGCCTGCGCCAACGGGTCGCCGTGTACGAGCTTGAGCTCTTCCGAGACCTTGGCGGCTGCCGTCAGCAGCCGCTGCATGCCGGCCTGGCGCTCGGGCGCGGGCGGCGGCTGCATCATCTTCAGCAGCGCCTGGAAGCCCGCATGCGTGGACGCCAGGCCGGCCGCCGTGCGCAGCGCGTCGACGCCCGCCCCTTCCAGCGTCCCGGACTTCAGCGCGTGCAGCATCGCGTCCACTTGCGGCCCGGAGCACAGGGTGGCCAGTGCGGCTGTCGCGCGCCCGGGGTCGCGCGCGCATGCCTGCGCCAGGTGCTCGCCCACCAGCAGGTGCTGGGTGAACGGGAAGCTGGTGGCCGGCGGGTCGGCCGGCAGATGGCTGCCGCTGGGCGCGGCCGGTCCGGCCAGCGCGGGCATCAGGTGCTCGACCAGCACGGTCAGGCGCGCCGCAGACTGCATCTGGTTGCGCGGATGGGCGAACATGTTCCACACGTGGTCCTTCATTGCGACCTCGTCGTGCAGCGCCGCCATGGGCGCGGCCGGCTTGCCCGTCTTGGCCGGCGTCGGTACTTCGGGCGCGATCTGCTTGACGACAGTGCGCATCGTCTTGAGGTAATTGTTACGGTTGGCGCCGAGCGGGCCTTTCGGCAAGGGCTGGCCCGGCGCCGGCGGCGGCGGCGCGGGCCGCATGCGCGGGGGCAGCTTCGCGGGCGCCAGCGCGGGGCCGGTCTGCGGCAGCTGCACGCCCTTGGCCGGCCGCGTGCGCACGCGCGTGAACAGGCTCGACGTCTGTGTCGATACGTGCTTCGGAGCCGGATTGCGTATCGTGTGGGCCACGTCGTTGACCGTCGGCCGGCGCGGGGTGGCGCGGGCGGCAGGCGGCGCGGCAGGCGGCGCGGCGGGGGGCGCGGCGGGGGGCGCGGCGGGGGGCGCGGCGGGGGGCGCGGCGGGCGGCGGGGTCGGGTGCGTTTCCGCGACTTCCTCGATCTCGCTGATGGACGGTGCCACCGGATGGACGGCCGCGCTCCTGCGGCTGCTGCGGTTGCCGCTGTCGCTGCTGGCGCTGCGGATCAGTTGCGCAAGCGTCGGCAACCGGTTCAGTTCCGCAGGCGCGCTGCCGCGGCGGCCACGGGGCACGGCGGCCGGCGCGGTCGACGGCGTTTCGGTGGCATGGTCGTCGACGTGATGGGTAGCGATTTGGGAAGTGCTGCCGGTGCGGATCATGCGGAACTCCTTGAGAAGATGCGTTGGGTCAGCTTAGCGGGCGCGGACGGCCCCTTCGCGCGGCAAGCGAAGGCGTCGCCGCCGCGGCGAAGCACGGGTCACGTGGGCGTGACGATGCGCGGCGTGAGCAGGAACAGGCGGCGGAATTTCTGCTTCTGGTCCTGCTTGTTCTTGAAGAGGGCGCCGACGACGGGCAGCTTCGAGAGGAACGGCACGTCCGTGTTGCCAGTGGTGATCTGCTCGACCGAGTACCCGCCGATCAGGAGGCTTTCGCCGTCGCGGATCAGCGCCTCCGTGTCGATCTCGCTGTTGTTCACGACCGGGAGCTGGCCCACCAGTTGGCCCGTCAGCTGGCCGTCCTCGATGTGGACCGTGAGCCGGATTCCGCCGTCGGCCTGCGGCACCACCATCGGCAGCACGCGCAGCGACGTGCCGGCCGACACGCTGTACAGGTCGGACGATTGATAGCCCGCGACCGGCACGTAGAACGTCGTCTTGTTGTCCATGACGGCTTCCACGTGGTCCAGCGTGGCGACCTTCGGACTCGCCGTGATGCGCGCTTCGCTGGTCTGCTCCAGCGCGCTGACGCGGGCCAGCAGATAGCGGCCGGCGCCGCCCAGCACGGCCGTCAACGTGCCGCCGGTGGGCGTCATGGCGGGCGTGTTGTCGGCGGTGGGCGTGCCGAAGCCGGACGGGTTCAGGGAGCCCGGGAAGCCGGCCTGCGCCAGGTTGCCGGCGCCCGTCTCCAGGTCGACGTGGCTGCCGTGCAAGCGCCAGTCGACGCCCAGCTGCGCCAGCGCGTTCTCGGTGACGTCGATGATGCTCGCGCTGATCTCCAGCACCTGCGGCCGCGTGTCGAGCGTGGCGATCAGGCGTTCGTAGTCGGCCATCTTTTCCGGCAGATCGCGCACCAGCACGGCGTTCGTGCGCGGGTCGGGCTGGATCGTGGGCATGTCGTCCTCGGCCGGCGCGGCGCCCTGCCCCGCGGGCGCCGCGGGCTCGGTCGCGGTGCCCGTCGGCAGCGGCGGCTTGCGCGGCGCGTTGTCGGCGCCGCCCAGGCCCGGCAGCGCGGCGCTCCAGAAGCCGCCCGGCGCGGCCGGCTGCCCGGTCTTCGGCGCGGCACTGGCGACGCGCGCCACGAGTCCTGTCGCCATCGGCGCCAGCGGCGGCGCCGCCGCGTTTTTCTGGTAGATGCTGCGCAGGATGCCGGCCACGCCGGGCAGCGTGACCTGCTGGCCGCCGATGCGCAGCGGATGGTCGGCCGCCCACGCATACCGCAGCGGAAACACGCGTACCTCGAGCGTGCGCCGCTGCTGGTGGTCGACGTCGATCTTGTGCGCGAGCTCCGTGAGCAGCTCCACGTAGCGCGGCGGACCGGACACGAGCACCGTGTCGGTCGGGTCGTCGTACACGATCGCAAAGCGCGGATCGGCGATGCGCAGGCGCGCGACGGCGGCGCGCAGGTCGGCCGGATGGGCATGCGTGAAGCCGATCGACGCGCCCTTCACCTCGTTGGCGCCGGCCACGTACAGCACGGTGCCGTCGTAGTACCAGACGAAGCCGAACGACGCGGCCAGGTGGTCGAGGAAGCGCTGCGGCGGCTCGGCGAAGCTGCCGGTGACGTTGCCCTCGACCTGGGGCGAGATCGACGCCATCACGTTCTGGCTCGCGGCCAGTTCGCGCAGGATCTCCTTGACGTCCTTGTGGTCGGCGACGTACTTGATGCTGCCGGTGCGCCAGGGGATCGTGTGCGCGGCGGCGGGTGCCGCGCTTGCCGGGTGCGCGCAGGCGAGCCAGAGCGCCAGCAGCGCGGCGCCGGACGGGGAACACTTGTGCATGGGACTCCTGTGGTGGTGGCGGGCGGCGTTCAGCGGCAGACGCTGGCCGACGGCGCTTCGTTGAACTGTTTGCGGTAGCCGCGGATCAGCGACGAGCGGCTCTTCAGCCCGACCCGGTGCGCGGTCTTGAGGATGCCGTCACTGGCGCCGTCGTCGGCCAGCAGCTCGGCGCGCACGGCGTCGAGCCGCATGCGCCGCAGCACGGCGGTCGGCGACATGCCGAGGTTCTCGCGGAACGCCAGTTGCAGCGCGCGTTCCGTGACGCCGATATGCGCCGCGATCTCGCCCGTGGACAGGTCGTTGTTGCGATAGTGGTCCGCGATGTAACGGTAGGCGCGGCGGTACTTGGCCGGCAGGCGCGCGCTGATGTCGTCGCTGGGCTGGGCGGCCGGCGGCGCCATGCCGTCCAGCGGCTTGATGACCTGGGTCTCGCTGCGCAGGCATTGCAGCGCCTCGGCCGTGTAGGCGGCATACGCCTTCAGCGCCGCCGCGCTGTCGCCCTTCAGCATCGCGATCTTGGCCTGGCAGTAGCGCTGGTCCAGGCTCCAGCGGCGGTCGCGCGGGTCGGCGTGGCGGCCGCGCTGCAGGCTCTGCTCGGCCAGGTCGACGTGGTCGCCGGCCAGCGCCGCGAGCGCGATCTCGACGTGCAGGGCGACGTCGCCGGCGCAGTGGCGATACAGCACGCTCATCACGTCGCGCTCGCCGTCGGCCAGGCGCAGAAGCAGGGCCAGGCACGCATGGCGCCGTGCCGCCAGTTCCGGCGCCGGCCGGCGGGCGTCGCAGGCGGCCATCGCGTCGGCGAAGCGCTGCCACTCTTCGCGGTGGTCGCCGCGCACCGCGGCCGACTGCCAGAACACGTGATCGCGCAGGCCGGCGGCGCAGCGCACGCCCAGCCGCACGGCGCAGTCGAGCGCGAGCAGGTCGGCCAGCAGCAGCCAACGGCCGTCCTCGGCCGCCTCGCCCAGCGCGCGCGCCTGGCGCAGCGCGTCGTCGCACGCGGCCTGCTGGCCCAGCTGGTGGTGCACGAGGGCCGCCCCCAGCACCGCCTCGGCCTTCTGCGGCACGGTCGCGGCGCCGTCCTGGACGATACGGGCGAAACAGTGCAGCGCGGCGCTGTAGCGGTGCAGGTTCAGCGCCTGCCAGCCCGCATTGCGGCACGACAGCAGGCGCACGGCATCGTTCGAGCCCTGCAGTTTTTGCGCGCGCCGGAAATGGTCTTCGGCGTCTTCTTCGTAGCCCAGCAGCAGGGCCGCGTCGGCCAGCGCCTGCAGCGCCGGCGCGTCGGCCGTCCCGTCGTCACCGCCCAGCCGGCGCGCGTGGCGGTGGGCGGCCTCGAAATCTCCTTCCTGCATGGCGCGGGCATAGGACGGCATGGCCTGGTCATGGGTTTGTGCGGAAATCAGCGCGAGATAAATCTGAAACATGGGCGTCACCTCGTTCGTGCAACATGCGATGGGAGCAGCGCCGGGTTGGCTGTCTGCAGTGCAACCATGGTCGCAAAACAACGGAACGCTGACGATCCCGCATATGTCGGATAGCCCGTCCGACAATTGTCCGACGCAAACATTTAGTCTATGGTAATGTAAAAATGTTTCCAATTCTCAAGTAACAAACTCGGAGAACAGATGAGCGACGTGGCAGAATTGACGATCCTGGTGCTGGAAGACCAGGGCCTGGTGCGCGCCGGCATGCGGGAACTGATCCGGATCGCGCAGCCGGCCGCGCACATCGAAGAGGCGGCGACCTACGACGACGCGATCGCGCTGCTCGGCACGAAGCGGTTCGACCTCGCCTTCCTGGATTTCACGCTGAAATCCGAGAAGACGGGACTCGACGTGCTGAAATACCTGCGCGAACAGAATCTCGAGACCCGCGCCATCATGCTGTCGGCCCGCGCCGACCGGCCGCTGGTCCTCGAATGCATCCAGGCCGGCGCCTGCGGCTACATCCCGAAGGACATGGACCACGAAGGCATCTTCCAGCGCGCGCTGGACACCGTGTTCCAGGGCGGCATCTTCGTGCCGGTGACGGCGATGGCGCGCGACGGCATGCACACGCCGCCCGTCACGCCGCTGCCCAGCGTGCCCGCGGCCGAGCTGGGCGTGACGGGACGCTGCGCCGAAGTGCTGTACTACCTGTGCCAGGGCTTGCCGAACAAGACGATCGCCAGCAAGATGCAGGTCGAGGAAGGCACGATCCGCAAGGATTACGTGCCCAAGCTGTTCCGCATCTTCCAGGTCACGCGCCGCACCGAATTGCTGGTCGAGGTGTCGCGCCGCGGGGTCATCATCCCGCCGCTGCCCCACTGAGCGGCGCGGCGGGTTTCACGGGCATTCCCAGAACCAGCATTCGACGGCCTGCACATACACGTGGCCGCCCTCGCACGCGAGGCGGTGATGCGAGTCGTGGCAGATCAGGTCGATGTGTCCCTGCGGGTCGTACGGCCCCCACAGGCCGACGAAGCGGATCACGCCGTGCCGGTCGCCGACGCGCTCGCGCAACAGCGCGGCGCCGAATTTTTCGGGTTCGCCCCAGATCGTGCACAGGTAGTTGGCCAGCGTCTCCTGCTTGATCTCGATGAACCTCCCACGGTACTTGCCCGCTTCGATCCTCAGGTAGCCGGCCGGGAGGTGGACGCCGGCGCCGTGAAGGGCGAGGCTCATGCGGATGGCGCAGGTGTTGCGCCAGTCCGAGTCGAGTATTTTTTCCGTGTGTCCGATCCAGCGCCACAGCTCTTCGGGCGGGACGTTGTACGGATCGGGGAAATGCGTGCGCAGCAGCGCATAGGGTGGTGTGGGCCTGAGCATCGAGTCCTCCCGGGTCAAGGGCAGCAGCCATCGGGCGGACAAGGCCAGCGAATTTGCCACATGCGCACGAGATGATCCGATGCGCGCTCCTTCCGCTGCGCGGCCGTCAACTTGCGCAGGTAAGCCATCGCGTCCGCGCGCATGGCCTCGGGCGACTGCTTGTGCAGCTTGACGTGCGTGCGACCCGTGTAGCACCACAACCCGCTCTCGGTCGCGTCATAGACGCCCTTGATGTACTCGACGGCGTCGGCATTCCCCTGCTCCAGCCTGTGCAGCAACTGCGCACCGGTGAGCCACGGCGACGGCGCCGGAATCGTCTTGGCCGGCGTCCCCGGCATGATGAACGGATGCTCGTCATCCGGCACCTGGGTCACCGCCGCGGAGGACGCCGCCAGCATCAGGGCCAGCACGGCGGCGGCTGCACGCACGTTCGACAGGGCGCCCATGTCATGCGACCCGGTTGGTGGCAAGGTCCCAGCCGCCGGCGGTATTGCCGCCCGCGCCGCCCGCGATGCGCTGCTGGGTGTAGCGCCACTTCACGCGGGAGAATTTCAGGCCGACGTGGTCCAGCATGCCGATGCCCGCGGCCACGGACTGCGCCACGTCGCCGATCACCACGTTGTCCAGCTCGACCTCGTAATACTTGACGCGCGTGCCCTGGCCGTCCGCCCGGAAGAATTCGAACCGCGCCTTCGGGATCGTCCGGCCCATCGCGCAGTGCTGGGCCAGCAGCGGCGACGCCAGGTCGCACAGCTTGGTGAACGCCACTTCCGACAGTTCCGCGCGTTCGGCCGTGTGGCCGCCCGCCGTCGACGCCGTCGCGCTCCTGGGCTGGTGCAGCTTCCAGTTGACTGAAGCGCATTCGATCCAGCCGGGATGCTCGCCGTCGGCCGATTCGCCCCTGATGCCGTCGATCTGCAGATATACGTCGATTGCCATCGCTGCCTCCGTGAAGTTGACGGGGCATCGTCGCAAACCCTGCGCCGGCAGGCGTTATTGGCGATCAACCTCCGGCTGACGGCAGATCAACCGCAGTGCTGCCGCATGCGGCGCGGATGGTGGCCAGCAGCGCCGCCGCGCACACGGGCTTGCGCAGCACCGTCGCGTGTTCCAGCTCGTCCGTCAAAGCGACCCGCGCGCTCTCGCCGGTCAGCACGACGACGGGCAGCGCCCGGTCGAATTCGCGCGTCACCACGCGCACGACGTCGCGCGCCGTGCGGCCGCCCGGCAGCGAATAGTCCGTCAGCACGAGGTCGGGCATGCGTTCGAGTCCCGGCAGCAGCGCTTCCAGCGCGGCCAGCGACTCGACCGATTCGTACAGCACCCGGTATTCGCGCAGCAGCACCTCCGTCGATTGGCGCACGAGGCCGTCGTCCTCGACGTACAGCACGTACAGGCCGGCGACGTCGGCCGCATCCGTGGGCGCGACGGTGGCCGCTACCGGGGCCGCCACGTCGCCTGCGCAGGCACGGGGTACGCTGACGGAAAAGCGGCTGCCGACGCCGGCCCGCGAGCGCAGCTTCAGGGCGTGGCGTTCGAGCAGCGCCAGCGACGATGCGACGATCGACAGGCCGAGACCGATGCCGCGGTTCCGGTCGCGCCCCGGATTGTCGACCTGGAAGAACGGTTTGAAGACCTGCTTCTGCAACGCGTCCGGGATGCCGACGCCGTTGTCGACGATGTCGACCCGGCAGTGGTGGCGCAGCCGCACGACGCCCACGACGACGACCGCACCGCCGGGTCGCGCGGGATCGCTGTACTTGATGGCGTTCGACAGCAGGTTGGCGAGCACCCGGCCCAGCATCTGGCGGTCGCTGCGCACGGCCAGCGAGCCCTCGGCGGGCATGCGCAGCCGGATGGTCACCTGGCGCGGCTCGCTGAGCGGGCGCAGCGCCAGCACCGTCTCGGCGACCAGTTCGCCGAGGTCGAAGCTGCCGTACTCGGCGACGATGGCGCCGCATTCCAGCCGCGACAATTCCAGCACCGCGTTGAACGACGAGCGCATGGCGTTCGTCGCTTTCTGCGTCGTGTCGAGCAGCTCGCGGCCGCGGGCGACGTCGCCGCGGTCGAGCGCATGGCTGGCCGCACCGAGCAGGTTGCCGATGGCCTGCATCGGCTGGCGCAGGTCGTGCGCGGCCTCCGCGACGAACTGCGATTTCTTGTGGTTCTCGTGCAGCGCGCGGCGGCGCGACCGTTCCTTGTCGCGGAACTTGAAGAAGCCCACGACGGCCACCAGCAGCGCCACCACGACGCCCAGCGCCAGTTCGAGCTTCTCGTTTTTCAACTCGGCCTGCTGCAACTGCGTCTTTTCGCGCAGCGCCGCAATCTCCTTCTGGCGCGCCGTGAATTCGAATTCGGACCGGATCTTCAACGTGGCGCGATCGAGCGCGTGCGCGGCGACGTCGTCCTTCAACGTGCCGAGCTCGCGCACCGTGGCATACGCGTCGCGGAACTGGCCGGCCCGCTCGTACGCCTTCGCCAGGCTGTCCAGCGTGTCGATGAGGGCCTCGTCGTTCTTGCCGGCCCGGTACACCGCCAGCGCCGCGCGCACCTCGCCCTCGCCCTGGCGCACGGCACCCAGTCCGATATGGCACAGGCCGATGTTCGCGCGCACGTCGGCGCTGTCGCCGGCGCCGGGATTCGGCGGCAGCAGCGCCAGCGCGCCCTCGGCCAGGCGCAGGCAGTCGGCGTAGCGGCCGGCCTTCCAGGCGTTTTGACTGCGCCTGAGCTGCATCCTCTCCTCGAGCTGCTTGTCGCCCACCAGCCGCGCCAGCGACAGCGCCTGCTGGCAAGCGCGTTCGGAGCGCTCAGGCTGAGCCAGCGCATCGTACAAGTCGCAGCGGCCCGCCGCCAGCGTGCCCTGCATCGCTTGCGCGTGCTGGGCGTCGACGATCGCCTGCGCCTGCAGGTTGTAGTCGAGCGCCTGGCGGTAGTCGCCCATCTGCGTGTACAGCGTGCTGATGTTGTTCAGGGCGATCGCGCGGTGCAGGACGTCGGTCCGGCTGCGGCCGTCCAGCAGGCCCAGCGCGGCGGTCTGGTGGCGCAGCGCGCTCTTCATGTCGCCCTGCTGCTCGGAACACATGGCGGCCGTGTCGTGCATGGCGGCGCTCGTGCGGTGCACGGCGCCGTCGTCGCGCGCGAGCGCCACCTCGATCAGCTGCACGCACTCGACCTGCCGGCTGTCGAACAGCGACAGCACGCGGGCCCGGTAGTTCTGCGCCCACAGCTCGCTCTGCAGATCGTGTTCGCGCGCGCCGAACGCAGCCAGCTCGTCGATGTAGCGGCGCGCCCGCTCGTCGTGTGCCTCGATGTAGAAGTTGACGAGGGTGTTCAGCGTCTTGCTGCGGTCGTCGAGCGTGGACGACGCCGGCATATGGTCGTGCAACGCCTGCAGCTGCGCCAGCGCCGCCTGGCGGTCGGTCTGGAACAGTCCGTGGATCCGCATCAGTTCCGCATGCACGGGCGTTTCCGGCGGCTCGGCCGCCTGCGCGGTGCCGGCACCGCTGAACGCCACACACGACAACCACACACCACGAAGGAACAAGGAACGCAGGACGGACATGACGACTTTCATCGGTTGGGCGCCGCGCCCAGCACGCCATGCCGGACGAAGCGCTCGAAATGCTCGAAGGTGAACGAGGTCTTCGCCTGTTCGGCGAAGGTGCCGGTCAACAGCACCAGCATCAGCAGCGCGACGGCGCCGCGCACCGGCTGGCTCAACGTGGTCGGCTCGAGCTTGTCGGCCGCCTTGGCCACGAGCCCGAACCCCAGGTCGATCAGCACCAGCACGAGCATCACGGGCGCCGCCAGCTTGACGGTGGCCGCCGCGATGCCGTCGACCTGGCTGATCAGGAAACTGTCGGCCAGCGCGTCCAGCGACGGCAAAGTCGCCGTCAGCGGCCACCAGCGGAACGAGGCGAAGATCGCCCCCAGCAGGAACAGCATGCCGCCGGAGACATAGAACAGCACGATCGCGAACTGGATCAGCACGTTCGACACGGGCGTGGCCTGCTCGCCGCGCAGCGGATTGCTGGTCTGGACGTTGTTGAAGCCCGCCATGTTGTCGATCACCACTCCCACGCTTTGCGCTATCCAGAACACCGGCGACGCCACATAGCCGATCACCATGCCGATGAACATCTCCTTCCCCACCAGGATCAGCGCGGTCACGCCGTCCAGCCGCGCCAGCGTGTCGGCCGGCTGGCCGACCGCGATGAACCAGCCGATCAGGTACACCACGCCGTTGCGCGCGCCACCCGGCAGCACCTGGTCCGACGTCGCCGGCAGCACGACGAACACCACCAGCAGCCGGATGCTGCACAGCGCCAGCAGGGTCACCACCGCGTACAGGCTTTCGTGCGCCTGCCACAGCGTGGCGAGGTTGTCGATGCCGTTCATGCCGTCGCCTCCGCCCTGCCCGCGCCGCGCCGCGCCAGCGCCGCCTCGGCCGCTTCCTCGTCCTGCGCATCCTGCTGCGCCGCGTCGGCAAACCGGGCTTCGTCGGCCAGGCGGCGCGCCAGGTCGTCGCGCCGCGCGGTGGCCGCGGCGATTTCCTGCCGAGTTTGCCGAATGTCGTCCCGTTTGTCCAAGACATTTTGCTGCGCCGCACCCAGCGCGGCGCCGGCCGCGGCCCACCGGGCGGCGAGCTGGCCGCGCCACGCGTCGTACTCGAGGTACCGCTGCGGCGATACGCCGGCCGCGCCGGCCAGTAGCGCGTCGAGCCGCGCGGCATGATCGGCCAGCGCGGCGTCGGCCACGGCGACGGCGGCGGCGCGCTGCGACGCGGCCTCCTCGGCCTCGGCCAGCGCCGCCCGGCGCGTGGCCAGCGTGCGCTCCAGGCGGCCGATGGCGCGCGTCGTGACCCCGTGCAGCGTGTGCCAGGGCGAGCGGCGGGCCCCGCTCATGATGCGAGCGCGGCCAGCTGCCGCAACGTGTCGCCGGGGTCCGCGCATTCGTCCGTCGCCTGGTTGAGGAAGGCGGCGATGGCGCCCTGGCGGGCGATGGCGTCGTCGGCCTCGGGGTCGGCGCCGGCCTGGTATTCGCCGATCTGCAGCAGCGTCTCGACGGCGTCGTACTTGGCCATCAGCGCGCGCACGCGGCCCGCGTGGGCGCGGTGGTCGGCGTCGACGACCTGGCTCATCACGCGGCTCAGGCTTCCGAGCACGTCGATCGCCGGGTACTGGTTGCGGGCGGCGATGCGGCGCGACAGGATGAGGTGGCCGTCGAGGATGCCGCGCACCTCCTCGCTGATCGGGTCGCTGCCGCTGTCGTCCTCGGCCAGCACCGTGTACAGCGCCGTGATCGAGCCGTGCTCGCCCATGCCCGCCCGCTCCAGCAGGCGCGGAAGTTCCGCGAACACGGAGGGCGGAAAACCGCGCCGGGCCGGCGGCTCGCCCGCCGCGAGGCCGATCTCGCGCTGCGCGCGCGCGAAGCGGGTCAGCGAATCCATCATCAACAGCACACGCTGGCCGCGGTCGCGGAACCATTCGGCGATGGCGGTGCCGACGAAGGCGGCCTTGGCGCGCTCGATCGACGAGCGGTCGGACGTGGCGCACACGACGACGCTGCGCGCCATGCCGGCCGGCCCCAGCACCATCTCCATGAATTCGCGCACCTCGCGGCCCCGTTCGCCGATCAGGACGATCACATTGACGTCGCTCGCGGTGCCGCGCGCCAGCATGCCCAGCAACGTGCTCTTGCCCACGCCGGCGGGCGCGAACACGCCCATGCGCTGGCCCTCGCCCAGCGTGGTCAGGCCGTCGATCAGGCGCACACCCGTCGGCAGCGCCGTGTCGATCAGCCGACGCGTCATCGGATTCGGCGCCGGCGCATGGATGCTGACGTGCTCCGCGCAATGCAGCGGACCGGCGCCGTCGATCGGGCGGCCGAAACCGTCCAGCACGCGGCCGCGCAACTCGTGCCCGACACCCACCGCGAGCGGCCGCCCATGGCCCGTCACCCTGGTCGCGCGGCACAGTCCTTCGACGCTGCCGAACGGCGCCAGTACCGCGAGGTGGCGCGTGAAGCCGACCACCTCGGCCTGCTGCAGCAGGCTGCCGTCGGCCTGGCGCAGGTCGCACAATTCGCCCAACTGGACGGCGAGGCCGCCCACGCGCAGCAACGTCCCCGTCACTTCGACGACCTTGCCGACGCGCGCCGCGACAGGCTGCGCGGCGACCGCCGCTTCCATGGCGTCGGCCAGCGCGTGCAATGCGTGCGCGCGGTCGTTCATGGTGCCGTCTCCAGCGCGCGGTCGAGCGATTGGCGCAGCGCAGCCAGTTGGGCCGGCAGGCCGGCGTCGAGCACGCCGTCGTCCCATTCGCATACGCAGCTGCCGGGCGCCAGCGCCGCATCCTCGACGATGGCCGGGCGCACGGCCCAGGCGGTGCCGGCGAAGACCTGGTGCACGTGTGCCGCGTCGTCCGGGTGGATGGTCACCGTCAGGAACGAGGCCTGTTCCAGCTCGGCGCCGACGAGGTCCGCGGCGCGCCGGAACAGGCTCTCGCGCGGGGCGTCCGTCAACAGCTTGCGCGCGGCCGCGAACACGATGGCCGCCAGCCGTTCGCGCATCGCCATGAGTGCCGCCCGGCCGTCGCGCGCGCCCGCCTGCATGCGCGCGTGCGCATCCGCGAGGCCCTGGCGGTGGCCGGCCGCGTAGCCGAGCCGCGTGCTGCCGGCCGTACGCCGCTCGGCGTCGGCCTCGATCGCCGTCGCGCGCGCCTCCGCTGCGGCCACGATGGCGGCAGCCCGCTGTTCGGCCTCGGCCAGCAGCGCGGCGCCGCGGTCGTCGAGCGCCTGCGCCGCGGCATCCAGCGCCAGCACCCGCGCCAGGTCGTCGCGCCGCACGACGTCGCCGCCGACGCCAAGCAGGCCCGTGTCGCCTCTCAGCCAAATAACCATGCCAACTCCGGATACAGGGTGGGAAGGAGCGCCGTCAGCGCGGCGCTGTCGCCGGTCGGCCCCTCGGCCAGGCCGCCGGCATGCGCGACGGCGCCCGCCGGCAGCACCACCTGCACGAGCCGGCGCAGCGTGGGGTCGCCCCACGCGCCGTCGCGCTCGAAGCGGGCGTAGCCGTCGACGGCCCAGTCCAGCAAGGTCGCGTGGTCCGGCCAGGCCGCAGGGCGATCGCTCGCGGCGTCGGCGCCGGCCGCGCGCAGGCCCGCCAGCGCCGGGGCACCGACGAACCCGCGCAGCCCGGCCAGCAGCGCACCGTCGACGCAGCGCGCCAGCGCGGCCCGGTGCGTGTACAGCGCACGCGCCGCCAGCACGACGAGCAGCGCGGGCTTGTCCAGCGTGGCCAGACGATGCGTCGGCGGCGTGAACGCGGCCGGCGCCACAGGCCCGAGCCGCAACCGGCTGCGCAGCAGCGCGCTGCGCCACAGCGGCGCGAGGTCCGGCGACGGCGGCACGAAGCCCTCGTCGCGCGCGAGTGCGTCGAGCCAGCTCGGGTCGATGTCGTCGGCCAGCCGCCGCAGGCGCGACTGGTAGGCCTGCAGCAGCAGCGACAGTTCGAGCACGGGCAGCAGTGGTGTCGCGTCCATTACGCCACGCCCTCGCGCCGCGTCACGCGCGAGCGCAACCGCGCCAGCGCGGCGGCCGCCCAGGCGCGGCGGTGCAGCCGCCATGCGGCCAGCGCGAGCGCCAACGCCGCGAGCGCGGCCAGGCCGCCCCACAGCAGGCCGTGCGGCAACCGCCCCACGCGCGGCGGCAGCGGCGCAGCGGCGGCGCCCTGCACCAGCACGACGCTGACGTTGTCGTAGCTGAGCCCCTCGACGCTGTGCACGACGAGGTTCTTGATGCCGGGGACGAGCGACGCGACGTCCGTATTCGGACGGTACTTGATGAACACGGACGCGCTGGGCGGCTTCACGACGCTAGCCAGCGGATCGTTGTTCGGCAGCGCGATCTCGACGTGCGCCAGCGCCACGCCGTCGATGTCGTTCAGCGTGCGCGCGAGCTGCTGCGAGACGCCGAAGATGAAGCGCACGCGCTCCTCCGTGGGCGTCGAGATCAGGCCGTCTTTCTTGAACATCTCGCCCAGGTTCGTGTACTTCGCATGCGGCAGGCCGTGCGCGTGCAGCGCTTCCATGGCGCGCGCGAAGTCGTCGTCGGCGACGCTGACGAGCCAGCTCTTGCCGTCGTCGGGCGAACTCTTGCTCGCGTCGATGCCGGCTTCCAGCAGCACGGTCACCATGTCGTTGGCGTCGCCTTCGGACAGCTGCGCATACAGCTGCTTGCTGCAGCCGGCCAGCGCGGCGGCGAGGCACAGCAGCACAAGGAGGGATCGGAAGGTGGTCACGTCGGCTCCCGGTGGGTCATTGGTTCTTCATCAGTGTCTGGATCGCCGTCTTGCCGGATTCGGCCAGCGTGTTCACGACGTTCAGCTTGAACGACAGCACCGCCATGTCGGACTGCATGTGCATGACGGCGGCGGCGGCTTCCGGCATGCTCGTCGTGTCGCCGATCGAGAACGACTGGATGGTCTCCAGCGTGGCCTTGGCGGCCTGGTCTTCGGCACCGACGATGCGGCTCAGCTGCGACGGGCCGTGCGCGTGCGTGTGGCCGGCGGGACCCTGGCCGATCTGCTGCATCAAGGCGGCGAAGCGGTCGACGAGCGCGGGCGGCGCGGACGGTGCGGCTTCGGCCGGCGCGACGGGGGCCGCCGGGGCGACGGGCGAGACGGGGGGAAGGGGTGCGATCATGTCGGCTCCTCAGGCACGCAGGTAATAGGCGGGGGCCAGGTCGGCCGCGACGGGCGGCGGCGCGGGCGCGGCCTCGGGCTCGGCGTCCGGCGCCTTGCCGAACAACAGGTTGACCATCGCCACGGCTTCCGGATCGTCGTTCCGGGTCAGCACTTCGTTCGCGCTGATGCGCCAGGCGTCGTCGCCGGACGCGTACAGGCACATGGCCTGCAGCGCGGTGCAGATCGGCAGGTTCTGCATGTCGGCGCTGCTGCCGTGCAGGTTGCGCAGCACTTGCGTGGCTTCGATGTAGCGCTTGCGCTTCATGAGCAGCCACACGTCGAAGGTATCGAGTTCGCGGAAGCGCGGGCGCAGTACCCGCAGCGCCGCCAGCAGCGCATCGGATTCGGCCAGCTTGCCGTGCTTGATCCCCGCCATCAATACCTCGATCAGGCCGGTGACGACGGCCCTGTCGCAGTTGCTGTAATCGTTCATGAGCTTTCCTCGCATTGGTTGCGTCCGCAAGATGTCTTGCGCCGGTCGTCACAGTAGCGGCCCGCCTGGACGCCGCCCGCCGCCGAAGCGAAGCGTCCGCGCGCGAAACGAAAGGGCCCTCCCCGCTTCGCACCATGCACCCGCGCTTCGTTCGGCGCCACGGCCGCGCCGCACGGCGGGCCGACAATCCGGGCGTGCCTTTCACGGACCCGGCGATGCCATGTCAGACGAAAAAACCGAACAACCCAGTGACAAGAAGCTGGAAGACGCCCGGCGCGACGGCAAGGTCGTCAAGAGCGCCGACCTCACGGCGGCCGCCGTGCTGCTGGCCACCGGCGGCCTGATGCTGCTGGCCGGCCCCGCGCTGGGCGACGGCCTGCGCGCGCTGCTGACGACCGCACTCGACCCGGTCGCCATCGGCCGGCCCGACGCCGACCTGCTGCTGTACGCGCGCCGCATCGGCCTGCAAGGCCTGCTACTGCTGGCGCCGTTCCTGCTGGTGGGCATGCTCGCGGCCGTCGTGGGCACGCTCGCGCAGACGGGCATCAACCTGTCGTTCAAGCCCGTCGAGCCGAAATTCGACGCCGTCAATCCGGGCGCCGGACTGACCCGCATCTTTTCCGTGCGGTCGATGGTCGACCTGGGCAAGATGACGGTCAAGGCCGTGCTGATCTTCCTCGTGATGTGGAAGACGCTCACGGTGCTGGCACCCCTGCTCGTCGGCGCCGCGTACCAGCCGGCGCTCGACGCCGCGCAGCTGGCCTGGCGCGTCCTGGCCCGCTTCCTTCTCGTCGGCGGCGTGCTGTTCCTGCTGCTGGGCGCCGCGGACTACGGCATCCAGCGCTGGCTGTTCATGCGCGACCAGCGCATGAGCAAGGACGAGGTCAAGCGCGAGTACAAGGAGTCCGACGGCGACCCGCACCTGAAGGGTCAGCGCAAGATGCTCGCCAAGGAAATCGCCCTCGGCCCGCCGCCGCCGGACCGCGACCGGCTGCGCCGCGCCCAGGCCGTGATCGTCAACCCCACGCACTACGCGGTGGCGCTGTGCTACGAGCCCGGCGGCCTCGGACTGCCGCAGGTGGTGGCCAAGGGGCTCGACGAGCAGGCGCTGGAAATCCGCCGCATGGCCCAGGAACTGGCGATCCCGATCGTCGGCAATCCGCCGCTGGCGCGCGCGCTGTACACGGTGCCGCTGGACTGCGCCATTCCCGAACCCCTGTTCGACACCGTCGCCGCCATCCTGCGCTGGGTGCGCGACATCGGCACGCCGCACGCCGCCGACGTGCCCCCGACTTCTTCCGACCTCGTGGACCCGCTATGAAACTGCCCGGAAAAATGGAATTCGGCGGCGAGATCGCCATCGCCGCCCTCGTCGTGGCCGTGATCGCGCTGATGATCCTGCCGCTGCCGACCTTCGCCATCGACAGCCTGCTGGCCCTCAACATCGCCGTCTCCGTGACCCTGTTGATGATGACGATGTACATCCCGAATGCCGTCGCGTTCTCGTCGTTCCCGTCGCTGCTGCTGTTCACGACGATGTTCCGGCTGTCGCTGAACATCGCGTCCACGAAGTCGATCCTGCTGCACGCCGACGCCGGCCACATCATCGAGAGCTTCGGCGAACTGGTCGTCGGCGGCAACCTCGTCGTCGGGCTGGTCGTGTTCCTCATCATCGCCACCGTGCAGTTCATCGTCATCGCGAAGGGGTCCGAGCGCGTGGCGGAAGTCGGCGCCCGCTTCACGCTCGACGCGATGCCCGGCAAGCAGATGAGCATCGACGCCGACCTCCGCGCCGGCAACCTCACCGCCGACGCCGCGCGCCGCAAGCGCGCCATGCTCGCGATGGAGAGCCAACTGCACGGCGGCATGGACGGCGCGATGAAGTTCGTCAAGGGCGACGCCATCGCGGGCCTGATCATCACGATGGTCAACATCCTGGCCGGCATCGTCGTCGGCATCACCTACCACAACATGAGCGCGGGCGAGGCGGCCGGCCGCTTCGCCGTGTTGTCGATCGGCGACGCGATGGTGTCGCAGATCCCGTCGCTGTTGATCTCGGTGGCGGCCGGCATCATGATCACGCGCGTGGCCGACGAACACCGCGAGGGCGAGCAGTCGCTCGGCGCCGAGATCGCCCGCCAGCTCAGCGGCAACGCGCGCGCGCTGTTCAGCGCCGCCGCGCTGCTGGCCGCCTTCGCCTTCGTGCCCGGCTTCCCGTCCACCATGTTCCTGCTGCTGGCGGCCCTCGTGGGCGCGGCCGGCGCCGTGCTGCGCAAGAAGGAGCGCGCGGCCGCGCCGCCGGACGCGCAACTGCCGGCATTGAAGCGCCTCGGCGGCGTCGACGACAAGCAGGCCGCTCCCACGATCGCCGCCTGCGCGCCGCCGTTCTCGCCGCCCATCGCGCTGCGTCTGTCCGCGCCGCTGGCCGCGTTGCTGGACCCGGCCGCGCTGGACGCCGCGTTCGAGCGGGCGCGCCAGGGCCTCGTCGAGGAACTGGGCCTGCCGTTCCCCGGCGCCGCCGTCTGGACGAGCGCCGCGCTGGACGGCCTGGCCTACGAGCTGGCGCTGCAGGACGTGCCGATGGGCGAGCAGCGGCTCGAAGCAGGTACCGGCGCCGGCGCGCTGGAAGCGGCCCTCGTCGACGCGACGGTGACGGCGCTGCGCGCGCACGCCCAGCTGTTCGTCGGCCTGCAGGAGACCCAGTGGCTGCTGGACCGCGTGGCCGCCGACTATCCGGGGCTCGTGGACGAAGTCAAGAAGGCGCTGCCCGTGCCGCGCATCGCCGACGTCTTGCGGCGCCTGCTGGAAGAGCGCATCCCGATCCGCAACATGCGCGCGATCCTGGAAAGCCTCGTCGCGTGGGGACCGCGCGAAAAAGACATGCTGACGCTGTGCGAATACGTGCGCGGCGACCTGGGCCGCTTCATCGCCCACCGCGCCACGGGCGGCCGGCGCAAGCTGCCCGCGATCCTGCTGGACAGCGGCGTCGAACAGCTGATCCGCCAGGCGATCAAGACGACGCCGGCCGGGAATTACCTCACGCTGCCGCCGGACCAGGTGCAGGCCATCATCGCGCGCATCCAGCAGATCGCCGGCCCCGCGCCCGTGCCGCTGCTGGCGGTGGTGACGTCGATGGACATCCGGCGCTACGTGCGGCGCATGATCGAGCAGCCGCTCGGCTGGCTGGACGTGTATTCGTTCCAGGAGCTGGGCGGTAACGTCGACCTGCAGCCGCTCGGCAAGCTCGCGCTGTAGCCGCCATGACGATCAAGACTACGCTCGTGCAGGCCGTCCGCCTGCTGCCCCGTTCCGACGCGGTGCCCGCCGGCCGGGCGCGCGCGCTGCGCGGCCGCTTCCAGGACCGGCTCGCGCCCGTCGACGATCGGCCCGGCCCCGCACTGCCGGACGACGACGGCGCAGCGCCGGACGTCGACGCGCACGCGCCGCGACCGGGCACGGAGACGACGCCCGCCGTCGCGCCGCCCATCGCCGCCGAACCGGCCCTGTCGCGGCGCGTCGTCCACGCGTGCATGCGCGACGAACACGACGGCCTGCGCATCGCGCGGCTGGCCGCCGTCATCGGCGAATTCGTCAACGCACCCGCGATCCTCGACAGCGGCTGCTGGGAATTGCAGATCGCGCTGGACCCGGCCTTGCTGCCCGCCACCCGGTTGCGCCTGCATCTTTCGTCCTGTCGCTTGTCCCTTCGTTTCGAGAGCGCCGACCGCGACGCCCGTTGCGTAATCTTGGAGAACAGCAGGGAATTGCAGCGCCGCCTGCAGGCGCTGCTGCCGCCGCACATCGACGTCGACATCGCCTGCTGGTGACGCCGGCGCCGCACCGAGACCACATCATGCCCCGAGACAGCAAAACCATCGCCCCGCTGCATCCGCGCCTGCCCCTGCTTGCGCCTTCGCTCGCGCGTCTCACGCGCGTGCTGTTCACGCCGACGGCCGCCGCCCTCGCCGCGCAGTCGGGATGGCGCATCGTGCCGCCCGCGCACGGCAGCGCGCCCGCGCAGCCGGCATGCCTGCACCTGCACAGCGCGCACGGCGGCCTGCGCTGCGTGATCGACCTGGCCGCGCACCCCGCCCTCGAAAGCGCCGCGCTGGCGGCCGCCGGCCACTGGCGCGCGGCGCTGGCCGACGCGCTGCTGCGGCCATGCTGGGCCGTTCTGACGCAAAGGGGCCTGCCGGCGCTGTCGGTGGCGGCACTGCTGACGGACGCCGACGCGACCGCGCACCACGCGGGCGTCGCACTGCAACTGCGTGCGGACGGCGACGCGGCGGCACCCACCCTGTTCATCACCGACATCGACGCCGGCCTGCTGGACGCGCTGGAAGCGGCGCTGCCGCCGCCGGCCGGATTGCCCAGCTGGCTGGACGCGCTGCCGCTACCCGGCACCGCCGTGCTGGCCGCGCGCCGCGCCACGACGGCGCTGCTCGCGTCGCTGCGCGCCGGCGACGTGCTGCTGGGCTGGCGCGGCGGCATGCCCGGCAGCGCGCAGCTCGACCGCGTCACCTTGCGCTGGGGCGCGGCGCGGGGCCGGCACGTCAGCGCCGTCGCCGCCATCGCCGGCCGCGCCGCCACGCTGACCACCTCTCCCACACTTTGCCTGGAGTCCCATCCCATGGATCACACAGAACACCCCGTCACCGACGTCGCCGCGCTGGAGCTGCCCGTCACGCTGGAAATCGTCACGCTCGCCATGCCGCTGCAGCAGATCGGCGCCCTGCTGCCTGGCCAGGTGCTGGAACTGCCCCTGGCGCTGGCCGACACGCGCGTGCGCCTCGTCGCCTGCGGCCAGACGCTGGGCCACGGCAAGCTGGTCGTCGTCGGCGAACAACTCGGATTCCAGGTCGCGACCATGGTGCACCAAGATGAGCCAGACGCCTGATTTCGCCTCGCTGATCCTCGGGATCTTCGCGCTCGCGCTGCTGCCGTTCGCCGCGATGGTGGTGACGTCGTACACGAAGATCGTCGTCGTCCTGGGCCTGCTGCGCAACGCGATCGGCGTCCAGCAGGTGCCGCCCACGACGGTCCTCAACGGCATCGCCATCATCGTGTCGTGCTATGTGATGGCACCGGTGGGCATGGAGGCGATGAAGCAGGCGCAGACGCATGGCGCGGAAGGCGGCGGCAACGCCGTCGTGCAGCTGCTCGACGGCGCGCGCGACCCGTTCCGCCAATTCCTCGTCAAGCATACGAACGAGCGCGAGAAAGCGTTCTTCCTGCGCTCGGCGGCGAAAGTCTGGCCCGCCGACAAGGTGGCCCAGCTCAAGCCGAACGACCTCGTCGTGCTGGCGCCCGCGTTCGTGCTGACGGAACTGACGGCCGCCTTCAAGATCGGCTTCCTGCTGTACCTCGTGTTCGTCGTCATCGACCTGGTCATCGCCAACGTCCTGATGGCACTGGGACTGTCGCAGGTCACGCCCAGCAACGTCGCCATTCCGTTCAAGCTGCTGCTGTTCGTCGTGATGGACGGCTGGTCGACGCTGATCCACGGCCTCGTTCTGACTTACAGGTGACACGATGGACTTCGACAACATCGGACGCTTGACGTCCTCCGCAATGATGCTGTGCCTGCTCATCTCGCTGCCGGCCGTGCTGGTGGCGGCCCTCGTCGGCCTGCTCGTCTCGTTCGTGCAGGCCGTGACGTCGCTGCAGGATTCCAGCATTTCGCACAGCGTCAAGCTGGTGGCGGTATCCGTCGCCATCATGCTCGCGGCGCCCTGGGGCGCTTCCGCGATCCTGCAGTTCGCGCGCAGCGTGATGCAGGCGATCTTCTCATGAAGGTCGACGGCGCCGGGCCCGGCGCGCTGCAGCTGCTGCAGGCGCAGGCCGACATCGAAGCCGCCAACCGGCCCGTGCCGGGCCTGGCGGCGGCGCAGCGCAACCTGTCCGGCCGCCGCACCGGCCTTGGCCATTCAGCGACGGCGCCCGACGCCGGGCCGCCGGACCTCGTGGTCGTGCCGCTGCACCACGCGCGCCTCGCCGCCCTGCAGAACAAGCTGCGTTCGAAGAAAAAGCGCGGCGCCGCCGGTTCGGAAGCCAACGACAGCGCCGGCGAATTCGAGGAATTGCTGCTGCTGCTCGAAGCGCAGGCGCAGACGCAGACGACGTCGCTGCCCCAGATCCGCGTGGGCGCCCGCCGGCGCGGCCAGCAGCCGGACGAGCAGGCGGACCCGCATCCGCAATCGCCGTGGCAGCGCGCCGCCGACGACCGCCCCCAACCCACGCTGCGCGAGCGGCAGCAACAGGCCGTGGACCGCCTGGTGCGCGAGCACGTGAGCGCGAGCGGCACGATCGACGGCGCCATGCGCGCGCTGCACACGCTGCAACGCGATCCCGCACACGCGGTGCCGCTGGCGACGGCCGTGTTGCGCATCACGCGCGAATTCCTCGCCCAGCCCGCCGCGACCGGCGCCGCCAGGCTGGCGGACGTCAAGACCCGCCTGCTCGCGCTGCTGCCCCCGCCGACGTCCCATGCCGCGCCCGCGTTGCGCCAGCTGCATCTGCTGCTGCCCATCCTGCTGCTCAATGCCCAGCGCCCACGCACGTCGCGCCAGCGCGCGCTGGCGCTCGCGAAAATCGACGTGCTGCTGCGCGGCGCCCGCCGCTAGACCTTCATCCACAAATACGAGCCGTCGGCGATCTGCTCGAACATCTCGTCGTCCGTCTGGAAGATATTGTCGCGCCAGTAGCGGCCATGTTCCGCGTAGTGCGCGAGCAGCCCGGCGAGCCCCTCCCCATCGAGCCCGTCGTGGAATTCGACCCGCACGACCATCACGATGCAGCCCGTGTCCGCGTCCATGCCCAGCTGGGCCTGGTCCTGCGCGTAGATCAGCAGGTTCGCCTCGAGCAGCAGGCGGAACACCTTGAGCGTGCGGCCGCTCGTGACGATGCCGTAGTTGACGTTCAGATAGAGCGCGCCGGAGTCGGTCTCGACGTGGTCGACCAGCACCTCGAAGCCTTCGACGTCGAGGATGCGCTCGTCCAGCACGGCGTCGACGTCCGGGATGCCCATCACGGCGCACAGTTGCTCGACGACGGCGGTATAGCGTTCTGCGCTCACGATCAATCCGATCCGGTGAAAGACATAAAAAAAACCGGCTTGCGCCGGTTGTCCGATACTGCGGGAACGCCGCCGCGAAGGGGCGCGGCGGCGTTGCCGGCATTACTGCGACAGCGCTTTGACGCCCTTGCCCAGTTCTTCGATGACGGCGTTCTTCGCCTGGTTCAGCGCGATTTCGTTCTGGATCTGCGCGATCTTGTCCTGAGCGGCCATCGTGATGCGGGCTGCCGCTTCGGATGCTGCGATGTCCGCGCCGGCGGCGCCGTATGCGCCTGTGGTGGAAGCGCCGCTCGATGCTTTGCTGGTCTTCGACATGGTATGACTCCTTGAGGTTGAGGGACTACGAACAGGGGTGCCGGATCGGCATGCCCCGCGAACGGCGCCGGCGCGATGCCGGCCCCGGCGCGGGCGGTATTCGATTACTGCGACAGCGCTTTCACGCCCTTGCCCAGTTCTTCGATGACGGCGTTCTTCGCCTGGTTCAGCGCGATTTCGTTCTGGATCTGCGCGATCTTGTCCTGTGCGGCCATCGTGATGCGGGCTGCCGCTTCGGATGCCGCGATGTCCGCGCCGGCGGCGCCGTAGGCGCCTGCGGTGGAAGCGCCGCTCGATGCTTTGCTGGTCTTCGACATGGTGTGACTCCTTCAAAAAGTGATGATCGACTACGAATGGTTGGACTACGGGTACTGCGAACTACGACGTACTGCTGGGGGTTAAACGTTTTGCTGCCGGATCGCCTGGCAGATCTGCGCGGCGGCCAGCAGGCCCGCGTGCAGCGTCTGTTTTTCCTTGCGCAGCGCGGGGTCGGCTTCGGCCGCCCAGCCGTCGAAGGCGGCGGCGCCGTGCTCCAGCGCGACGACGACGGCGCGGCAGCGCGGATCGTTCGGGTTCGACTCGACCAGGGCCTGGAAGCGATCCATATCGGCCACGATCGGGGGTGTCAGTGCATCGAACATCGGATCTCCTCGTATCAGTCGTGGGCGGCCATCGCGGCGCCCGGAAAATGCTTGCTGCCGTCGAGCGACTGCACGTAGCGCAGGCCGCCGGCATCGAGCGCGGAATCGCTGTCGGCCACGCTCCAGCCGGGACGCACCTCGGTGACGTCGGCATCGAGCCGGGCGACGGCCGGGCCGAGGTCCGCGGCGAGCTGCGCCAGCCTGCGCTGGACGGTGGCGCCGTCGCGGGTGGTGCCCGTGACGATGAAGCGGCCGTTGCCCGCGTAGCCTGCCTTGAGCGTGGGCTCGTGCAGCGAATCGGCTATGCTGGCCAGCACGTCGTTGACGACGGCCAGGTGGGCGACCGCGTGGTCGGGCACGGTGCGGCGCAGCAGGTCGCGCACGGCATCGGCGTCGGCGCCGGTGGCAACGACGCCCTGCACGACCGTCATGCCGTCACGCTGGCTGACGCGCAATCCGCCTTGTCCGATACCGGCCAGCAGCGCCGGAATGTCGAGGCGCATGCCACCACGTGCCGCCGGCGCGGACGCCGGCTGCATCGCCAGCAGCGCGGTGCTGAGCAGCGTGGCCGGTACCGCGACGGCGCCCAGCGCCAGCCAGCGGCGCGGGGGCCACCGGCGCACGGGCACCGGCGCCGCCGGTGCGGCCACCGGCTCGCCGGCAGGGTCGCCGATGCACAAGTCGATGCCGTCGAAGTGGAGCGTCTCGTGCTCGACGACGTCGATCGTGGCGTCGCCGTCGTGCAGGCGGATGCGGCCGTCGGCGTCGATGGCCACGTCGACCGAGGCGTGCGCCCAGTCGCTGATGTGGACGGCGGCCGCGTCGTCGCAGCCGATGCGCCAGATGCCGGGCGCCAGCTGCAGCGAGGCGCCGCGATGGCGTCCGCTCAGAATACGAATGTGCTTGTTCATGGTTCCACTCCTGGCTCGGTGCCGAAGCAAAGTGCGTCGGTCCATGAGTCGTACTGTATCGGCCGGGGACGCGCGGCCCGCGCCGCAAACCGAACTTGTATCGCGCTTTCCGAACGGCGCGCCGGTGGCGTTACAATGCCGCGATGATTCAACCGCACGGGACTCGGCATGGAAACCAAATGGCTGGAAGACTTCATTTCACTGGTCGAGACCAAGAACTTCAGCCGCTCGGCGCAGCTGCGGCACGTGACGCAGCCGGCGTTCTCGCGCCGCATCCGCTCGCTGGAAAACTGGCTCGGCACCGACCTGATCGACCGCACCACGTTCCCCACGCGCGTCACGCCAGCCGGCATGGTGTTCTACGAGCAGGCGCTGGAAATGCTCGCGCAGATCAACGGCGTGCGCGACCTGCTGCGCAACAACCGCGCGGCCGCCGAACAGACGCTCGACCTGGCCGTGCCGCATACGTTGTCGCTGACGTTCGTGCCGAAGTGGCTGGCCGCGCTGGAACGCGATTTCGCGGCGATCAACAGCCGCCTCATCGCCCTCAACGTCCATGACGCCGTGCTGCAACTGGTCGAAGGCGGCTGCGACCTGCTGCTGTGCTACCACCACCCGCGCCAGCCGGTGCAGCTCGACCCGGGCCGCTACGACATGCTGCTGATGGGCCGCGAAGCGCTGTGCGCCTATGCCCGCTGCGACGCCGACGGGCAACCGGCCTACCGCCTGCCCGGCCGCAAGGACGCGCCGCTGCCGTTCCTGTCGTACACGACGAACGCCTACCTGGGACGGATGGTCGACCTGATCCTCGCCGACGCGCAACCGGGGCCGCACCTGGAAAAACGCTACGAGACCGACATGGCGGAAGGGCTCAAGATGATGGCGCTGGACGGCCACGGCATCGCGTTCCTGCCCGAGTCGGCGGTGGTGCGCGAGGTCGAGCAGGGGCAGCTCGCGCGCGCCAGCGACGCGGGCACGTGGGAAATCGAGATGGAGATCCGCCTGTATCGCGAGCGCCCGTCCGACGCCCGTCCCGGCAAGCCGCTGGTGGCGGACCTGTGGGATTACCTCGTCTCACACGAAGCCGTGTCGTGACGCTGTGTCGTGATGCTTTTTGCGCATACCTGCATGCGCAAGCAGCATTGGCAATGATCCGCTAGCCCATCCTATGATTCGTTCGCCGCGCATCAGCCTGCGCCCCGAACCCATCACCGACTATCGGAGACATCGCATGACCAGCCACGCCCTCCCCTCCTACCTGAACCCCGACGACCTCGGCCCATGGGGCCAGTACCTGCAGCAGGTCGACCGCGTCACCCCGCACCTGGGCAACCTGGCCCGCTGGGTCGAGACGCTGAAGCGTCCGAAGCGCATCCTCACCGTCGACGTGCCCATCGAGCGCGACGACGGCACGGTCGCCCACTTCGAGGGTTATCGCGTCCAGCACAACCTGTCGCGCGGCCCGGGCAAGGGCGGCGTGCGCTTCCACCAGGACGTCACGCTGTCGGAAGTGATGGCGCTGTCCGCGTGGATGTCCGTGAAGAACGCCGCCGTCAACGTGCCGTACGGCGGCGCCAAGGGCGGCATTCGCGTCGATCCGTCCAAGCTGTCGAAGGGCGAGCTGCAGCGCCTCACGCGCCGCTACACGAGCGAGATCAGCATGCTGATCGGCCCGACGAAGGACATCCCGGCGCCGGACGTCAATACCAACGAGCAGGTCATGGCCTGGATGATGGATTCCTACGCCATGATCGAAGGGAATCTGTCGACGGGCGTCGTGACGGGCAAGCCGATCTCGCTCGGCGGCTCGCTCGGTCGCCGTGAAGCGACGGGCCGCGGCGTGTTCGTCGTCGGCCAGGAAGCGGCGCAGCGGCGCGGCGTCGCGATCGCCGGCGCGAAAATCGCGATCCAGGGCTTCGGCAACGTGGGCGGCATCGCGGCCACGATCTTCGCCGACGCGGGCGCCAAGATCGTCGCCGTGCAGGACCATACGGGTACCGTCCTGCGCGAAGGCGGGCTCGATGTCGCACAGCTGCATGCGTACGTCGCCGAAGCGGGCGGCGTGAAAGGCTTCCCCGGCGCCGACGCGACGCTGGAGCGCGACGCCTTCTGGGACGTCGAATCGGACATCCTGATCCCGGCCGCGCTGGAGCGCCAGATCACGGCCGACGTCGCGCAGCGCCTGCGCACGAAGATCATCCTGGAAGGCGCGAACGGCCCGACGACGCCGGAAGCGGACGACATCCTCGGCGACAAGGACGTGCTGGTGGTGCCGGACGTGCTGGCCAACGCGGGCGGCGTGACGGTGTCGTACTTCGAATGGGTGCAGGATTTCTCGAGCTTCTTCTGGACCGAAGACGAAATCAATGCGCGCCTCACGCGCATCATGCAGAACGCGTTCGGCGCCGTATGGACGGTCGCGCAGGAGAAGAAGGTGTCGCTGCGCACGGCCACGTTCATCGTCGCGTGCACGCGCATCCTGCAGGCGCGCGAGGTGCGCGGCCTGTATCCGTAAGATCTGTTGTTGCGGTGCCCGCCGGCAGCGGGCTTCCGAAGTGTGGGAATGCGCGTGTTTTCCAGCCGATATACGGTGCTAGACTCGCGTCGTTATCGCACTTCGTGCCGCCGGCACTCCATGACACTTCCATTCTTCACCTCGCGGCGCTCGTTGCTTGCCATCGTTGCCGTCTACATCGGCGCTGCGCTGTATGTCGCGCTGAACTCGTCGATGACGATCGCAGCCACGGCCCTCCTCGGCATCGTGACGCTGATACCGGCGCTGGTTCTTTCGTCGCTCAGCAGGATCGCGGGCCATGCGGGGGCCTGGGCATCCGCCTGCGTGTTCGTCTGGGCGCTCCGCATGGAAGCCTTCCCCGCTGGCGGAGGCGCACCGATGACCGTCATTGCCGTCGTCCTGTTCGGATGGCCGTCATGCTTCGCCGTCGGTGCGGTCGCAGCGGGCGTGCTCGGGATGCTGTCCGGGCGGCCCGCCGAGCCGCTGGAATGAGCGCGGCACGCCAGTCGCGCGCTACTTCGACTGGATCGGTGAAGGGGGCACGAATTCCGGATGGGCAAGCGTGAGCGACTGGTTCACGGTGCCCGTATAGAGCACGAACAACTTGACCGGTTTGTCGCCCAGGGCGCGGCCGTTGTGCAGGGTCTGCACGACTTCCGGCAGCGTGTCGCCAGCATGCAGCTGGCAAGTCGCGCCGTTGCCCTGGGTGACTTCCAGGGTCCCCTCCAGCACGTACGCAAACGAAGGCACGGAATGCTCATGCCACCCTGTCTGCCCGCCTGCCGCGATCTCGACGATCAGCGCCGTGACCTCGGCCTGCCCCTTCGGGTAGACGAGCGGCTTGCCGTCCCAGCTCGTCGAGGTTTTCAGTAATGGCGTCACTTTGACGGAAGCGGAATTATCGAGCGCGCTGGCCGGGTGTACCCAGGCCAGCATCGCGGCCAGGGCGAGGAATTGAAATTTCATGGATGAGGATCGGGAGTGTGTATTTACTCGCGGAGTTTACCAAACAACCATGGGTGCCTCCAACCCTCCGCCTCGTGCGCTCCCGCGCACTGCCGCATTGGTTGACGCTCAGTTCCCCATCAGGGCGTCCTTGAAGCCCTGCAGCGCAGGCTTAGCCTGGAAGTTCCCATCGAACAGCAGCGGCCAGTCGGGCGATCCGGGCTGGTTGATCCAGCTGTCCGCATCCCACACGCCCCACACCGTGATGCCGGCCCGCTGCGCCGCCGGCACAGCGCGCAGGTAGGCGGCGATGATGTCGTGGTAGCGCTGCTGCTGGCGCAGCGCCGCATCGGCCGTGAAGGTCGTGTAGGCGCTCTTCATGCTCACGTCCATTTCCGAAATCTCGACTTTCAGCCCGCGGTCCGCCACGGCCTTCAGCGACGATTCGATGGCGGAGATGCTCGGCCAGTCGATCGTCACGTGCATCTGGAAGCCGACGCCCGTGATCGGGACGCTGCGCGAGCGCATGCCGTCGATCATCGCGAGCAGGTTCGTCGTCTTCTGCCCGCCCGCTTCGATGTTGTAGTCGTTGTAGAACAGGTCGACCTGCGGATCGACGGCGCGGGCGTTGACGAACGCCTGGTCGATGAACGCCTGGCCCATCTTCTGGCTGAACAGGCTGCTGCGCAGGATGTTGTCGACCGTCGGCTGGCCATCGTCGGCCAGCGCCTCGTTGACGACGTCCCAGCTCACCACCTGGCCCTTGAAGTGCGAGACGATGGTCTGCACGTGCGTCTTCAGCATGGCGGCGAAGTCGCCCGTGTAGTTCGTCATGAAGCTGGGCACCTGGTAATCGGCGTGCCAGATGAGCGTGTGCCCGTGCACGTTGATGCCATTGGCGTGGACGAACGCGACGAAGTCGTCGGCCTGGCCGAACGTGAACGTGTAGTTGGACGCACCCGTCGTGTTGGTGCGGCGGCCCTCAGTTTCACGCTGCTGCCGGTTTTTGGACCTATCTTTTACCTGATGATTGACTCGCCTGAAAGCTCGCCGTCTGGTGTAAGTCCAGAAGAATTCTGGCAGCCAGCGAAAGGTGCAGGTCGACCGTGGCCTTCATACGATCCTTTGATAAAATCCTTGCGCAAAATGTTCATGGGAGCAGTTGAGGAAGACGACGACTAAGCCTCGCGAACGTCTCCTTTGGGTGGGGTTGACAGCGGCCGTTCAGTCGGCGGTAACCTATCTGGGCACGTGGCCGCTGGTCATTGGCTCTCCTTCCAGGCCACCGTCCAGGTGCGCAACAAGCAGGTGTCGGCCTACCACGACATCATGAACATGCAGGTGTGCGGCCGCACGGCTGTCCTATAGCGAGGCATCTTCCAGCCGCGCGCGTGCGACGACGCCGTCCAGCACCTCGTCCGTATAGGGCGGCGCCGCAGTCGGCAGCCGGCCCAGCGGCGTCGCCATCAACGGGTGGTCGAGGACCGGATTGGCCAGACCTAGGCGCCGGCGCAGGTCCAGCATTAGCAGGATCTCGAACGGGTCGTACCAGAAGCGGTAGTTGTCCAGGTCAAGGACCTTCGCGCCGGTGAAACAGCGTGACTGATACATGCGGCGGTCGCAGGCGGCCAGCAACAGCGGCGCCACCTTGTCCGGATCCGGATCGCGCCAGCGTTCCAGCAACTGTTCGAACAGCGGTTCGTCGAACGCCTGCACGGGCAGGTTGCGGCACGCCCAGCCCTGCCATTGCGCGATCAGGCGCAGCACGAAATATTGGGTGCGGCGCTGGTGGAAGGGGCGCTTGCCGGCGTCGAAATCCCAGAATCGCCCTTGTTCCAAGCGCTTCATCACCTGTCGGACAAGTTGCAGTGCCCAAGCGTCCCAGCCCAGCGCCAGGCAATTCGCGATGGTGCAGCAGGCGTCGTCGAGCCCCAGTTCGTATTTGTTTTCGCCCGCCAAGCGGCACGACCAGTAATCGTAGGCAACCGCCTGCCGCCAGCCGGGGCGCCAGTCGTCGGCGAGTTCAGCAGCGGCGCCGGCGTTGTCGCGCTCCGACCGGTCACGCCGCCGGATCCAGTCGAGCAAATCCTCGTCGGCCTGTGCCGCCTGCACCGTCTGGGCGATGTACACGTCGCATTCCTTGCCCTTGCGCTTATCGAGGTAGGGCGCGAGCTGCTGCATGGCGGCGCCGATGTGTTCCGGTGCATGGCCTTCGTACAGCATGTGACGGACGATCTTGTATTCGGACATGGAGACAGCTTTATCGCACTCGTCGGCCAGCACGCGCTCGTCCTCTGGTACCGTCTCCTTGCCGAAATAATGACTGGCCGAGAACAGCGCCCCCCCGTCAACATAAATGTGTTTCCCGTTGGCGAGCAGTTTGGCGAACGTCTGGTTCGCGGCCGCGGCATCCAGGCGTGGCCTTTTCTTTTTCCCGGACGGTTTGCCGGTCCCGAGCGCGGCGTGGATCGCCAACCGCTTGACGGCGCGCGCGCAGTGCCACAAGTCTTCGAAGGCCGCCTTGTCGCCATAGCCCCAACTCCGTCGCTCGGTCGTGAAGCCCGGCCCTTCGTCGGCAAAGCGTTTCAGGTCGGCCATTTCCTTGGTACGCCATTCAGCGAATGGTTGGGAGTATTTTTTGAGGAACTGCTGCACGGCAGGGAAACGCGGATCGGGGCCGGCGCGTGGCACATCCGGTTCGTCGCTCGCATCGACGCGGACGATGGATACTGATTCCACGCCTTCCGCCGCGCGCGCGCAGGCGTGCGCCAGGAACCCGATCACCCAGAAATCGGGCGCGGTGATCGGCTTCGTCGCCTCCAGCGCCTTTTTCGCCAGCGCGCGTTTCTTGCGCTTCTCGAACACGGCGGCCATGAACGCCTTGTTTGGGCCGGTAGGCGGCAACATGAACGGATCGGCGTCCTCGTCGTCGCAATGCTTGGCCCGTATCTCAAACAGTTCGGTCAGATTCTCGAGCAGACCGGCCAGGATGCGGCATTCGGCCGCGTCCAGCCGCTCCGGCAGCGCCGCGGCGTACCGGGTGTGCAGGTAGGCCGCAAGCCATTCGTTTGGAACGACGTAAAACTCTGGCAGCGTCGAGGAGTGAGCAAGATAGTCGGTCGGGTTGCGTTCGTGTTCCCACTCATCGCCGTACTCGGCGATTTTCCCGGCGACCATTGGCGCCAGCACCGCCAAGTTGGCGGGGGAAGCGGGAATCACGAATTCGTCGCAGGATTCGTTCGAGAATTCGTCTTCGGCGATCGATAGGAATTTCGTGATCAGGCCAAGTTCAAAGGTGGTCAGCGCAGGCATCGTGTTCGAGTTCTTGTCCAAATGCGATCCAGTACCATCAAGGGGGTGACTTGCTGACGGGGCCGGATGGAGACCGCATGCCAGTTCAACCATGTTGCCATCAGGATATTAATCATGCAAGGGCTTTGGGGTCGAGTCCGGACGAACGGCCGGGTTCGCCCACAAGCGGACGCATGGTCGATAGTCCAATGTATACGGTGATTACACAATGACGGGTTGTAATGAACTTTAGCCAAGCATGAAAAATTGCTGAATGCTGGGTATCTACAGTGACGGATGACCAAGTGATACTTGATCGTACAAATACCCTTGCGCTGCCGTATGGCTGGGTCTTTTTCTATAATTCAGCTGAGTACCTCGCTGACAAATCCAAATTTCAACATGCATTGGCAGGGAATGTGGCGAACTGTATTGTTCGCCCACACCGGAACCGAGTGTTTGCGCTACGCCTGTAGCCAGCGTTGGTTTCGAGCAATGGTATGCAATGAGACCACAAATGAGCATATAATCGTCGTGACTGACGCAGCACCAGCAGACACCGGAGTGAACCATGGCCACAAAATTGACCAGGCAACATGCTGAACTTCAAGAGCCATGGGAAACCTGTATCAAAAACACATCCATCGCGGATCAGGCCATGCAAGCATGGAGCCGGATTCCGTCCGATACGAAAGTTGAAATCCTCAAGGCTGTCGAGCAGCCGTGCACCGTACGCGACGCCAGTCTGAAGACCGTAAAAGTGGGCGAGCAAACCTTGATGGTGAAAAAGATGTCCTCCGGCTTCAGGGTGTTGTACGAGCCAGGTATCGACAGCAATACGATCGTGTCCGTACTGACGCCTCGCGAAGTGGGTCTGCTGAAAGGCTGATCTTGGCGACCGGCGGATCGACGAAGACGAACACTGTCGCGGCCAACACCTTCCACAAGTTCAATTTTGACGCCACAACACTTCCGCAATGGAAGGCGGATCTGGCGGCATTCAGCACGCTGATCTCGGCAGCGGCCGCACCCGATGGCGTGGGCGAAACCGCGTTACTCAAATGGTTCGGGGCGTCGGTGGAACGGATTGCGCTGCTGGCATATGTCATCCACGGCATCGTTCCCACCCACGTCGCGCGTGAGCTCACCATCGGCGACTTCCGCGCGGACTTCGGCTGGACCGAGGTCGATCCGGCAGTCGATGCCACCGTCGGGTTGATCGAGCTGGAAAACTGCGAGCCCCACACGCTGTTCGAAAAGAAAAAACGCAAGGCCCCGTATCTCGGTACGCGCTTTTTGGGCGGGTTTGGCCAGCTTGTCGATTGGTGCGCATTCGGGCAAGCGCAGGCCAGGACGGATGCGAACATCTCCCTGATCCTCGGGCCGCAGCACGCAAACGCATCGTACGTCTTCGCACTCGTGGCCGGTGACCGGCGCTTCGCCAATGACGCGTTATCGCAGACCAGATTGCTGTGGTGGCGCGAGAACATGCAAGTCGGTCATGGCACGACGACCATGACGTTCGACCTGCTGCTGCAATCCGGGCAGCGCAAGCTGCAAATCCTGAGCAGCGCAAAATAACGGTAAACGACGAAGCGACGAAGCGACGAAGCCGCCCACCGTTCGCACGATGGGCGGCTTCGTCGCAAACTGCCGGGCGCGCGGGCCCGGCATGACAATCAGCCCAGGCTCTCCAGGCGGATGCGCACGACCTTGCCCACGGTCGTCGCGAGGCTCTCGATCTTGGCGATCGCCGCGTTGACGTATTTTTCGCGGGTCTGGTGCGTGATGATGACGATGTCCGTGCGCGCCTTCTCGCCCGGCTCCTTCTGCAGCACGGCGTCGATCGAGATGCCGGCGTCCGCGAGGATGCGGGTCAGGTCGGCCATGACGCCCAGCTGGTCCTGCACGGTCACGCGCAGGTAGTAGCTGGTGCGGATCTCTTCCATCGGCAGGATCGGCACGTCGGCCAGTTCCGTCGGCTGGAACGCCAGGTGCGGCACGCGCGAGTACGGGTCGGCGGTCGCCAGGCGCGTGACGTCGACGAGGTCGGCGATGACGGCGGACGCGGTCGGCTCGGCGCCGGCGCCCTTGCCGTAGTAGAGCGTCGCACCGACCGCGTCGGCCTGCACCAGGACGGCGTTCATCGCGCCTTCGACGTTCGCGATCAGGCGCGCGCCCGGCACGAGGGTCGGGTGCACGCGCAGCTCGATGCCGTCCTTGCCGTCGACCGTCGTGCGGCGCGTGATACCCAGGAGCTTGATGCGGTAGCCCAGCTGCTCGGCGTAGCGCAGGTCGACGGCCTGCAGCTGGCTGATGCCCTCGATGTGGGCGCTGCCGAACTGCATCGGGATGCCGAACGCGATGGCGGACATGATCGTGAGCTTGTGCGCCGCGTCCACGCCTTCGATGTCGAACGTGGGGTCCGCTTCCGCGTAGCCCAGTTCCTGCGCCTGCTTCAGCACGGTGGCGAAATCGAGGCCCTTGTCGCGCATCTCGGACAGGATGAAGTTCGTCGTGCCGTTGATGATGCCCGCGACGGATTCGATGCGGTTCGCGGACAGGCCTTCGCGCAGCGCCTTGATGATCGGGATGCCGCCCGCGACGGCGGCCTCGAACGCGACCATCACGCCCTTGGCCTGCGCCGCTTCGAAGATCTCGTTGCCGTGCAGCGCCAGCAGCGCCTTGTTCGCGGTGACGACGTGCTTGCCGTTGGCGATTGCCTGCAGCACCAGTTCGCGCGACAGGTCGTAACCGCCGATCAGTTCGACGACGATGTCGATGTCCGGGTTGTTCACGACGGCGAACGGGTCGACCACGACCTCCACGTCGCTGCCGACGATACGCTTGGCGCGGTCGAGGTTGCGGACGGCGATCATCGCGACTTCGATGCCGCGGCCCGCGCGGCGGCGGATCTCTTCCTGGTTACGTTGAAGAACTTTGTAGGTGCCTGCACCGACGGTGCCGAGGCCGAGCAAGCCTGCTTTGATGGGTTTCATATGATTTACTGTCTGCTGTCTGTCGTTCTCAGCGCGCGTGGCGGCGCCGGTAGCCGTCGAGGAAGCGGGCGATACGGGTGCACGCGTCCGTCAGGTCGTCGGAATTGGGGAGGAAGACCAGGCGGAAATGGTCCGGCGTCTTCCAGTTGAAGCCAGTGCCTTGCACCAGCAGGACTTTTTCCTCGGACAGCAGCTCACAGATAAATTGCTGGTCATCGGCGATCGGGTAGATCTTCGGGTCGAGGCGCGGGAACATGTACAGCGCAGCTTTTGGCTTGACGCAGGTAACGCCCGGGATATCGGTCAGGAGTTGGTGAGCCAGGTCGCGCTGGCGTGCGAGGCGGCCGCCTGGGGCCACGAGATGCGCGATGCTCTGGTGGCCGCCGAGCGCGGTCTGAATCGCGAACTGGCCCGGCGCATTCGCGCACAGGCGCATCGACGCGAGCATGTTCAGGCCTTCGATATAGTCTTTCGCATGGCGCTTCTCGCCGGACAGGACCATCCAGCCGGCACGGTAGCCGCACGAGCGATAGTTCTTCGACAGGCCGTTCAAGGTGACGAACAGGACGTCGTCGGCCAGCGACGCGATCGACGTGTGCTCTTCGCCGTCGTAGAGGGTCTTGTCGTAGATTTCGTCGGCGTAGACGATCAGCTGGTGCTGGCGTGCCAGTTCGACGATTTCCAGCAGCACGTCGCGCGAATACAGCGCGCCGGTCGGGTTGTTCGGGTTGATGACGACGATCGCGCGCGTGTTCGGCGTGATCTTCTTGCGCATGTCGTCGATGTCGGGCAGCCAGCCGGCCTGTTCGTCGCAGACATAGTGCACCGGATTGCCGCCGGCCAGGCTGACGGCCGCCGTCCACAGCGGATAGTCGGGTGCGGGCACGAGCACTTCGTCGCCGCTGTTCAAGAGGCCCTGCATGCCCATCACGATCAGTTCGGAGGCGCCATTGCCCAGGTAGATGTCGTCGATGGTGACGCCGCGGATGTTCTTTTCCTGGGTGTAGTGCATGATCGCTTTGCGCGGTGCAAACATGCCCTTGGAATCCGTGTAGCCGGCCGAGCCGTGCATATTGCGGATCATGTCCTGGACGATCTCGTCCGGCGGATCGAAGCCGAACACGGCCAGGTTGCCGATGTTCAGCTTGATGATCTTGTGGCCATCTTCTTCCATCTGGCGCGCGATCTGCAGCGCCGGACCACGGATCTCGTAGCAGACGTCGTCGAGCTTGTTGGATTTCAGAATCGGTCGCAAAATATCACCTTGGAAATAGTGGCTGCGGAAAAATGCCTGTTATGCAGCCTGAGCGGTAGCGCGTTGTTGCAATGCGAAAAACTTCATTCTGCCGAAAGCGCAAGGATTAAGCAACCCGCCATTGCTGGCCCGTCATCGAAAACAGTTACAATACGCGCCCTGTGCCTGTCATTCCCGGCTCTCCATCATGAAGCTCCATTCCAGCAGCACCGAAAAATACCAGACCGTCACCGGCTACGACCGGTCCGGCGTCGAGATCAACGCGCAGCGCTTCGACTACAGCGTGCTCGTGATGCCCGAAGTGGCGCCGCGCGCGTGGCCCGTCGCGCACTTCGAGGATCTGAAAGCGGAACATTTCGAGGCGATCGCCGCGGACAAGCCCGACGTCGTCATCCTCGGCACGGGCGAGCGCCAGCGCTTCGTCCATCCGCGCCTCGTGGCGAGCCTGTCGGCCTTGCGCATCGGCGTCGAGAGCATGGACAGCCACGCCGCCTGCCGCACCTACAACATCCTGATGGGCGAAGGCCGCAAGGTCACGCTCGCCCTGATCATCGACAGCCACGACGAGGGCGCGAAGGCCGAATGAACGACCTGCACCGCAACAAGACCTTCACCTGGACCCTGCTGATCGCCTTTGCCATCGTCCTCCTGTACGTACTGGGCGCGCGCACGCTCGTGCCGCCCGACGAAGGCCGCTACGCCGAGATGGCGCGCGAGATGTTCGCCAGCGGCGACTGGGTCACGACCCGGCTGAACGGCATCAAGTATTTCGAAAAGCCCCCGCTGCAGACGTGGATGAACGCCCTGTCGTTCACCCTGTTCGGCCTCGGCGACTGGCAGGCGCGCCTGTGGACGGGCCTGTGCGGCCTGTTCGGCGTCGTGCTGACCGGGTACGCGGGCACGCGCGTGTTCGGCGCGCGCATCGGCTTCTACGCCGCTCTGGTGCTGGGTTCCTCGTTCTACTGGGTCGCGTGCAGCCAGATCGATTCGCTCGACATGGGCCTCTCGGGCATGATGACCCTGGCGCTGTGCGCCCTGCTCGTCGCGCAGCGCGACGGCGCGTCGGAGACCGAACGCCGTAACTGGATGCTCGCATGCTGGGCCGGGATGGCGCTGTCCGTGCTGGCCAAGGGCCTCATCGGCCTGATGCTGCCGGGCGGCGTGCTCGTCGTGTACACGCTCGTCTCGCGCGACTGGGCGATCTGGAAGCGCCTGCACCTCGTCAAAGGGCTGATCCTGTTCTTCGCGATCGCGACGCCGTGGTTCGTGCTGGTCGGGATGAAGAATCCGGAACAGCCGCACTTCTTCTTCATCCACGAGCACTTCGACCGCTTCCTCAAAAAAGAACACCACCGCGAGGCCGCATGGTGGGTCTTCTTCGCCCTGCTGGCCGCCGGCAGCGTGCCGTGGCTCGGCGTGCTCGTGCAAAGCCTCGTCGCGGGCGCGCGCCGCAACGGCGAAGCGGGCACCTTCCGTCCGCGCCTGATGCTGCTCGTGTGGGTCGCGTTCATCGTCCTGTTCTTCACGAAGTCGAATTCCAAGCTGCCCGGCTACATCCTCCCGGTGTTCCCCGGCGTCGCGCTGCTCGTGGCGCACTACCTGGACGGCGGCACGCGCCGCGGCCGCATGGTCACCGCGGGCCTCACGGCACTGATGGGCATCGCGCTGCTCGTCACCGTCCCGTTCATGCAGAAGCTGGCCAAGCATGCAGGCGAGGACGTGCTGTACGCGGCGTATCAACCGTGGGTGCTTGCCGCGGGCCTCGTGCTGCTGATCGGCGGCTGCCTCGCCATGCTGTACGCGCGCCAGATGCTGCGCGACCTGTTCGTCGTCGTGCTGGCCGTCGCCGGTTTCGCGGGCACGGAGCTGATGCTCGTCGGCTTCGAGCCGATCGGCCAGGTGCGCGCCGGCGTCAACCTGCTGCCGGCACTCAAGGCTGCCGGCGCCGCCGATCCGGCCGTGAACGTCTATTCGGTCGGCATCTATGAACAGTCGCTGACGTTCTACCTGCGCCGCCCCGTCGTCCTCGTCGACTACCGCGACGAATTCGACTTCGGCCTGCAGCAGCAGCCTGAACTCGCGATCCCGGACATTCCCGCGTTCGTCGCGACCTGGCGCGCCGCCGCGGCGGCCGGCCGGCGCGCCGTGGCGATCACCCGCCCCGAGATCGCCGCCGAGCTGAAACGCCAGGGCGTTCCCCTGCGCATCGTCGCGGCGGATGCGCGCCGCACCGTCATCGCGACTTTTTGATCACACCCCATGAACCTGACCACGTTTGCCTTCATCATTTCCGGCGTGCTGCTGAACGCCTGCGCCCAGATCCTGTTGAAAGCGGGCACGAACGCCCTCGGCGGCGCCATCCACCTCACCATGTCCACGTGGTTCTCGACCCTCGTCAAGGTCTTCACCACGTTGCCCGTGCTGGGCGGCCTCGCGTGCTACGGCGTCTCGCTCATCGTGTGGATCATCGGCCTGTCGCGCACGGACGTGACGATCGCCTACCCGATGTTGTCGCTGGGCTATGTCGTGTCGGCGTTCGGCGCGTGGATGTTCCTGGGCGAGGCCGTGTCGCCGCAGCGCCTGGCCGCCATCGGCGTCATCATCGTCGGCGTGGTGTTGCTGGCGAGAACGTAATACGGCGGCGCGCAATGCGCTGCTACAATGCGAGCTTTGTCCGCATTAACATTTGAACACGCTGGCGGGCCGCACGACGGCTTGCCGCGAACGACGTCCTTACCGAGAGAATAACGAGCCTCCCATGACTGCAGAGCTGCCCTTCCTGCCCTTTTCCCGGCCCACCATCGACGAAGACACCATCACCGCGGTCGGTGAGGTGCTGCGCTCCGGCTGGATCACGACCGGACCGAAGAACCAGGCATTCGAGGCGCTGCTGTCCGAGTATTTCGGCGGCCGTCCCGTGCGCACCTTCAACTCGGGCACGTGCACGATGGAGATCGCGCTGCGCATCGCGGGCGTGGGCGCCGGCGACGAGGTGATCACGACACCGATCTCGTGGCCCGCCACCGCCAACGTGATCATCGAAGTGGGCGCGACCCCGGTCTTCGCCGACATCGATCCCGTCACGCGCAACATGGATCTCGACAAGCTGGAGGCCGCGATCACGCCGCGTACGAAAGCGATCATCCCTGTCTACCTGTCCGGCCTGCCGATGGACATGGATCGCCTGTACGCCATCGCGAACAAGCACAAGCTGCGCGTCGTCGAGGATGCCGCGCAGGCGATCGGCTCGCAGTGGAACGGCAAGCGCATCGGCTCGTTCGGCGACTTCGCGTCGTTCAGCTTCCAGGCCAACAAGAACATCACGACGGGCGAAGGCGGCTGCCTCGTGCTGAACAACCTCGAAGAGGCGCGCCTGGCCGAGAAATACCGGCTGCAAGGCGTGACGCGCAGCGGCGTGGACGGCATCGACGTCGACGTCCTGGGCGGCAAATACAATATGAGCGACATCATGGCCACCATCGGCCTGGGCCAGATGAAGAACGTGGAGAAGCTGACGGCGCACCGCGCCGCGCTGGCGCGCCACTACTTCGACTGCTTCGGTCCAGACTTCGAAGAACAATATGGCGCACAGCTGCCGATCCAGGCCTTCGGCACGAGCAACTGGCACCTGTTCCAGATCATCCTGCCAGACAACGGCCCGGGCACCCGCGCCGACTTCATGACCCGCATGCAGAAGGAGCACAACGTCGGCACCGGCTACCACTACGCGCCGATCCACCTGTTCACCCTGTACCGCGAGCGCGGCTTCAAGGAAGGGATGTTCCCCGTCGCCGAGAAGATCGGCCGCCTGACCGTGACGCTGCCGATGTTCAATGCGATGACCATCGCGGATGTCGAGCGCGCCGTCGCCGCTGTCAAATCGGTACTGGCCAAATGACGGGGGTGACGATGATGAAGCCGGAAATCTCCGTCGTCATTCCGGTCTATAACGAGGAAGCGGGCCTCGCGAACCTGTTCGCGCGCCTGTACCCGGCGATGGACGGGCTGGGCCTGCCGTACGAAGTCATCTTCGTCAACGACGGCAGCCGCGACAACTCCGTCGCGATCCTCGCGGAACAATACCGCAAGCGCCCGGACGTGACGCGCGTCGTGCTCTTCAACGGCAACTACGGCCAGCACATGGCGATCCTCGCGGGCTTCGAGCAGACGCACGGCCAGATCGTCATCACCCTCGACGCCGACCTGCAGAACCCGCCGGAAGAGATCCACAAGCTGATCGCCAAGATGCGCGAGGGCTACGACTACGTGGGCTCGATCCGCCGCAAGCGCCAGGATTCCGCGTGGCGCACCGTGGCGAGCAAGGCGATGAACCGGGTGCGCGAGCGCATCACGAACATCCACATCACGGACCAGGGCAATATGCTGCGCGCCTACGGCCGCAACGTGATCGACCTCGTCAACCAGTGCGGCGAAGTGAACACCTTCGTGCCGGCGCTCGCATACAAGTTCGCGCGCAAGCCGACGGAGATCGTCGTCGAGCACGAGGAACGCGCGGCCGGCGAATCGAAGTATTCGCTGTACAGCCTCATTCGCCTGAACTTCGACCTGATGACCGGGTTCTCGCTCGTGCCGCTGCAGATGTTCTCGCTGCTGGGCATGACCTTGTCGCTCCTGTCCGCGCTGCTGGTGCTGGTGCTCGTCGTGCGCAGATTCCTGCTCGGCGCCGAGGCCGAGGGCGTGTTCACCTTGTTCGCGATCGCGTTCTTCTTCATGGGCGTGATCCTGTTCGGCATCGGCCTCGTGGGCGAGTATGTGGGCCGCATCTACCAGCAGGTGCGCGCGCGGCCGCGCTACGTCGTCGCCACGATCCTGCAAGGCGTGCCGCCCGACATGGCGGAAGTGAACGCGCTCGAGAAGCGCCAGGTCGGGCGCTGATTTCCCATGCCGCCCGGCCTTGCCGGCCCGGGCGGCGCAACACCATCACCGCCGTCACGGCACAAAGAACATGACCCAACCCCGCAAACGCGCAGTCGTCTTCGCCTACCACAACGTGGGCGTGCGCTGCCTGAAGGTGCTGCTGGCCGGCGGTGTCGACGTCGCCCTCGTCATCACGCATCAGGACAGCGCCACGGAAAACATCTGGTTCGAATCCGTCCTCTCGCTGTGCGAGACGGAAGGCATCCCTTACCTCACGCCCGAGGACGCGAAAGGCGCCGACCTGCTGGCCGCCATCCAGGCCGCGCAACCGGACCTGATGTTCAGCTTTTATTTCCGCCACATGCTGCCGCAGGCGATCCTCGACGTCGCCCCCGCGTACAACATGCACGGCTCGCTGCTGCCCGCCTACCGCGGCCGCGCACCGACCAACTGGGCCGTGCTGCACGGCGCGAAGGAAACGGGCGCCACCCTGCACGAGATGACGGTGAAGCCGGATGCCGGCGCCATCGTGGCGCAGCAAGCTGTCCCCATCCTGCCGGACGACACGGCGTTCGAAGTGTTCGGCAAGGTGACGGTGGCGGCGGAGCTGGCGCTGTACGACGTGCTGCCAAGCCTGCTCGCGGGCACGGCGCCGCGCATCCCGAACGACCTGACGCAGGGCGGCTACTTCGGCGGCCGCAAGCCGGAAGACGGCCGCATCGACTGGAGCAAGCCTGCGCAAGAGGTCTACAACCTGCACCGCGCCGTCGCCCCGCCCTACCCTGGCGCCTTCACGGACGTGGGCCCGCGCCGCTACGTGATCGAGCGCGCGCGCCTCTTCAACGGTAATGTGCAAGGCCTCGCGCAAGGCCTGACTGTCGTGGATAATGCCATCCTCGGCGTCTGCGGCGACGGCCGCGCGCTCGTCATCCACAGCCTGCTGGCCGACGGCCTGCGCATCTCCCCTGCCGAACTGCGGGCACAACTCCAGGAAAACCCAACATGAAAAAAGTCCTCATCCTCGGCGTCAACGGTTTCATCGGCCACCACCTGTCCAAGCGCATCCTCGAGACGACCGACTGGGAAGTCTACGGCATGGACATGTCGTCCGACCGCATCGCGCACCTGCTCGACAACCCGCGCATGCACTTCTTCGAAGGCGACATCACCATCAACACGGAATGGGTCGAGTACCACGTCAAGAAGTGCGACGTGATCCTGCCGCTCGTCGCCATCGCGACGCCGTCGACGTACGTGAAAGAGCCGCTGAAGGTCTTCGAACTGGACTTCGAGGCGAACCTGCCGATCGTCCGCTCGGCCGCGAAATATAAAAAACACCTGATCTTCCCGTCGACGTCGGAAGTCTACGGCATGAGCCGCGACGCGGAATTCGATCCGGAGAACTCGGAACTCGTGTACGGCCCGATCAACAAGCCGCGCTGGATCTACGCCTGCGCCAAGCAGCTGATGGACCGCGTGATCTGGGGCTACGGCATGGAAGGCTTGAACTTCACCTTGTTCCGTCCGTTCAACTGGATCGGCGCCGGCCTGGATTCGATCCACACGCCGAAGGAAGGCAGCTCGCGCGTGCTGACGCAGTTCTTCGGCCACATCGTGCGCGGCGAAACGATCCAACTGGTCGATGGCGGAAACCAGAAGCGCGCCTTCACGTACGTGGACGACGGCATCTCGGCGCTGATGAAGATCATCGAGAACAAGGACGGCCGTGCCACGGGCCAGATCTACAACATCGGTAACCCGGTCAACAACTACTCGATCCGCGAACTCGCGGACATGATGATGAAGCTGGCGGCGGAATACCCCGAGTACGCGGCCGGCGCGCAGAAAGTGAAGATCGTCGAGACCAGCTCGGGCGCCTACTACGGCACCGGCTACCAGGACGTGCAGAACCGCGTGCCGAAGATCGAGAACACGAAGAACGACCTCGGTTGGGCGCCGACCGTCACGATGGCCGACGCGCTGCGCCACATCTTCGACGCGTACCGCGGCCAGGTCGCGGCGGCCCAGGCCCTCGTCGATTAAGGACGCACGTTGGCACCGCTGCTCGTCCTCAAGATCGACGTCGACACCTATCGCGGCACGCGCGAAGGCGTGCCGAACCTCGTGCGCATGCTCAAAGCACACGGGGCCGGCGCGACGTTCCTGTTTTCGCTGGGCCCCGACCACACGGGATGGGCGATGCGGCGCGCGCTGCGTCCCGGCTTCTTCCAGAAGGTGTCGCGCACGTCCGTCGTGGAGCACTACGGCTTCAAGACGCTGATGTACGGCGTGCTGCTGCCCGGCCCGGACATCGGCGCGAAAGCGGCGGCCGAGATGCGCGCCGCGCGCGACGCCGGCTTCGAATGCGGCATCCACACGTGGGACCACGTCTGGTGGCAGGACAACGTGCGCGGCCGCGACGCCGCGTGGACCGACGCCATCATGAAAAAGAGCGAGCAGCGCTACGCGCAGGTGTTCGGCGAAGCGCCGCACACGTTCGGCGCGGCCGGCTGGCAGATGAATCCGCACGCGTTCGCGCGCCATGATGCCGCGGGCTACCGCTACGCATCGGACAGCCGCGCGCAGCTGCGCGACGACGGCTCGCTGGCCGATCCGCACGCGGGGCCGTACCGCTACCGGGGCCTGGCGCACATCCAGATGCCGACCACGTTGCCCACGCTGGACGAGCTGCTGGGCCGCGAGATCGACGGCATCGTCATCGACGAACAGAATATCGCCGCGCATATCCTGAAGCTGACGGCGAACCCGCAACGCGACCACGTGTACACATTGCACGCGGAGCTTGAAGGACAGAAACTTGCCCCCATATTCGAGCAGCTGTTGTCAGGTTGGAAAGCCCAAGGTTACCAACTTGCCTCGATGGCGGACTATTATGAGAAGATAAAACAGGAAGCGCAGCCGCTGCCCGAGCACCCGGTCCAGTGGGGCGAATTGCCGGGGCGATCAGGCGAGCTGGTCATCCTCGATACGCTGAAGTAAGACGCGGCGCCAGGCCGCGAGACAGGAGAAAACCGTGGCCGAAAGCCCAACCGCAGCACCCGCATCCCTACCTGCCGCCGCCGCGCCCGCGGTCAACGACGTGATCGCCAACTTCAGCGCGCCGATGACGGGCGAGCAGACCTTCGAGCTGAACGGCCGCCCCGCCCGCTACACGGTGCTGTACTTCTATCCCAAGGACAATACGCCCGGCTGCACGACGGAAGCGATGAACTTCCGCGACCGCTACGACGAATTCAAGGCGCTGGACACGGCGATCTACGGCATCAGCCGCGATTCGCTGCGCTCGCACGAAGGCTTCAAGACGAAGCTGGGACTGCCGTTCGACCTCATCTCCGACGCCGACGAAGCCGTGTGCAACCGGTTCGACGTCATGAAGATGAAGAATATGTACGGTAAAAAAGTGCGGGGGGTCGAGCGCAGCACGTTTGTCATTGACGCTGATGGCAGGTTGGTGAAAGAATGGCGTGGCGTGAAGGTCAATGATCACGTCCAAGAAGTGCTGGATTTTTTGAATAGCCAGCCTTGAAGAGCGGGCTGGCGATGGTTTCGACAAACCTTTAGCCGAGCGTTCGCCTATTTTGAGTCACAGTTTTACCTCACCGCATCATTCCAATCTGGCTGCCGGCCAGGGCTCCCGTCCGGGCCCGGCGGCGCCTCGCAGCTTCCCCCAGTTGCATCTGTCCGCCCGGCGGCGCGCCTGCGCCGCGCGGTGCGTTTTTCCGACTTTTTTTCTGGATTGAGAACCTGATGCCACTGCCTAAACTCCCCACCAAGCCGGCAACCATCCTGCTGGCCAAAGATTATCCGAGGGCCGAACCGGGCAAATCGCCTGTCCGCGCAGCCGCGAAGGCGGAGAACGACCCGGTCGAAGACCTGATCAGCGGCCCCGCCGTGCCGGCCCCCAAGACGACGAAGGCACGCAAGTCGAAGGCCGCGCTGCTGGCCGAAGCGCCCGCGCGCGAAGAGAAGCCGGCAGGCGCTCCCGCCGTCGCCGCGGCGCCGGTCGCAGCGCCCGTCCCCGCGCGCGCCGAACAACCCGCAAGGTCGGACAAAACCGCAGGCAAGGCCGCGAAGCCGGGCACCGCCGCCAAGCTGCGCGAGTCGGACATGAATGAACCGCATCCGGCCAAGCACAAGCCGGTGGAAGTCAACGTCAAGTCGCCGGCGAGCCGCAAGGCCGACACGGCGGGCGCCACGAAGGTGTTCGTGCTCGACACGAACGTGCTGATGCACGATCCGACGTCGCTGTTCCGCTTCGAGGAACACGACGTCTACCTGCCGATGATGACCCTGGAAGAACTCGACAACCACAAGAAGGGCATGTCGGAAGTCGCGCGCAACGCGCGCCAGGTCTCGCGCACCCTCGACGCCTTGATCGCGAATGTCGACGACGAGGCCATCGAGACGGGCATCCCGCTCGCCAAGCTGGGCAACAAGGATGCGAAGGGCCGCCTGCACTTCCAGACCCGGCTGAACGGCGCCGCGCTGCCCGAGGGCCTCCCGTCCGGCAAGGCCGACAACCAGATCCTCGGCGTCGTGCGCGCGCTGGAAGCGGAGCAGCCGGGCCGCGCCATCGTGCTGGTGTCGAAGGACATCAACATGCGCATCAAGGCGCGCGCGCTGGGCCTCGCCGCCGAAGACTACTTCAACGACCACGTGCTGGAAGACACCGACCTGCTGTACTCGGGCATCGTCCAGCTGCCGGACGACTTCTGGACGAAGCACGGCAAGGGCGTCGAATCGTGGCAGGAGATCAAGGGCGGCTACTCGTCCACGTTCTACCGCGTGACCGGTCCGCTGATCCCCACGCTGCTCGTGAACCAGTTCGTGTTCCTGGAACCGAAGAACGGCGAGGCGCCGCTGTACGCCCAGGTCAAGCAGATCAACGGCAAGACCGCGGTGCTGCAGACCTTGCGCGACTACTCCAGCAACAAGAACAACGTATGGGGCATCACGGCGCGCAACCGCGAGCAGAACTTCGCGCTGAACCTCTTGATGAACCCGGACATCGACTTCATCACCCTGCTCGGCCAGGCCGGCACGGGCAAGACGCTGCTGGCGCTGGCCGCTGGCCTCGCCCAGGTGCTGGAGACGAAGGTCTACAACGAGATCATCGTCACGCGCGTGACGGTGCCCGTCGGCGAAGACATCGGCTTCCTGCCCGGTACGGAAGAAGAAAAGATGTCGCCGTGGATGGGCGCCTTCGACGACAACCTGGAAGTGCTCATGAAGGGCGACGGCGACGCCGGCGACTGGGGCCGTGCGGCGACGCAGGACCTGATCCGCTCGCGCATCAAGATCAAGTCGCTGAACTTCATGCGCGGCCGCACGTTCGTGAACAAATTCCTCATCATCGACGAGGCGCAGAACCTCACGCCGAAGCAGATGAAGACGCTCGTCACGCGCGCGGGTCCCGGCACGAAGATACTCTGCCTCGGCAACATCGCGCAGATCGACACGCCGTACCTGACGGAAGGCTCGAGCGGCCTGACGTACGTCGTCGATCGCTTCAAGGGGTGGGGCCACGGCGGCCACGTGACCCTGGCGCGCGGCGAGCGTTCGCGCCTGGCGGACCACGCGAGCGACGTGCTGTAACGCCGCTGGAACGAAGACAACCGGAACGAAGATAATAAAAAAGCCTGTGCACCGCGAGGTGCACAGGCTTTTTTATTATCGCTTGCTGCCGCTCAGCGCACGATGCAGTCCGTGCCGCCCTGCTGCGCCGCCGGGCCCTGCGACGCGACCGGTCCGCCGGTGCCGGCCGCGAACGACGGCGGCGGCGCGAATTTCAAGCCCGGATTCTGCGGCACGACGATGGGCGGCTGGTGCATGCTTGCCACGAAGCCGAACTGCCCGGCCGGGAAGTTTTGCGCGCCGCCGGCGTTCGTCACGACGATCATCCCCTCCTGCACGGCCACGTGCAGGCCGGGCGCCAGCGCGGGCACGGCAGGCGACGGCGCGGACGATGGCACGGACGGCAGCCCGGACGCGTCGCCGACCCACTGCGCGATGAACGTCGTGCCGCGGATGCCGATGGTGGCGGTCGGCGTCTTCAGCGAGAACTTCTCCTTGTTGCGCTTGCCCAGCAGGCCCGTGATCGAGCGCAGCCCGCCCTTCAGGAGGCTGAACGCGGCGCTGTCGCCGTCCGGCTTGTCGGCGTCGTAGGCGTAGTTCTCGATCTTGAAGGTGGTGCCGGGACGCAGCGTGATCTCGCCGTGGTCGATGAAGCGGATCTGCGCGTACGTGTTTTTCTCCGTCACGAGCGTGTCGCCGTTCTCGACCTCCGACTGCGCCGCGAGCACCTTGACGGTGCCGTCGGCCTTGCGGTCCATCAGCGGCCCGCTCAGGTGCGCGACGACGCCCACGGCCTGCCCCGCCCACACGGCACCCGTTGCCAGCAGCAGCGCGCCGCAGACGAGCACGCGGGCCAGCGCGTCAATTGCAGTACAGTTTCGCCGCAGGTTTTTCATTCTTGACTCCCGTATGTTCCTCTTTCGCCGTGGTCGCGACGCGTTCCACGGCCTTGCCGTCCGCCGCGCCGCCTTCGCCCGCGCCGGACGCCGCGACGGCGGGGGCGGCCGTGTTGATGAGTTGGACCGTCGTCTGCACGGCCTGCGCCACCGGCGCGCCCGTGTCCTTGCCGGCAGTGCTGCCGCTGAACGTCACGCACGTGGCGTCGCCCGGATGCGTCGTGCAGAACGCCGCCGTCGGCAGCACGGCCTCGCAGCCCGCCGTGCCGGGCGCGGCCGCGCACGCCGCGAGGCTGGGCAGGCGCACGTCGCAGCCTTGCAGGCTCGGACTGCCGATGCACTGCGTCAGCGTGGGCAGCACGACGTCGCAGCCGGGCAGCTTCGTATTCCCTTGGCATTGCGTCAGCGTGGGCAGGATGCCGGTGCACGACGGGTCGTGCGGATTCGCGAGGCAGGCCGTGAAGCCCAGCGCCAGCACCTGCGCGCAGCCTGCGACCGTCGGCGTGGCCTTGCACACGTCCAGCGACGGCAGGATGCCCGCGCAGCCCGCGCCGCTCGGATTCGCGACGCACGCGTCGAACGCGGCGGCCGCCAGCACGGCCTTGCAGCCATAGACGCCGGCGTCCGCGCGGCATTTGTCGAGCGGCGGCAAGATCGTTGCGCAGCCCGGCGCTGCCGGATTGGCCATGCATGCCGTGATGGCGTCGTGTGTCTGGACCACGGGTGCGCAACCGGCCGTCGCGGGCTTCGCCGCGCACACGTCGTACGTCGGCAGGATGGCGCCGCAGCCCGCCCCGTTCGGATTCGCGACGCACGCGTCGAGCGCGGCGACCGCCAGCACGGCCTTGCAGCCATAGACGCCGGCGTCCGCGCGGCATTTGTCGAGCGGCGGCAAGATCAATGCGCAGCCGGGTGCCGACGGATCGGCCATGCACGCGGTGATGGCGTCGTGTGCCTGGACCACGGGTGCGCAGCCCGCCGTCGCAGGATTCGCCGCGCACACATCGTAAGTCGGCAGGATCTCGCCGCAGCGCGGACCGGCCGGATCCGTCACGCACGCCTGGACGGCGGCCGCCAGCACAGGCGCGCAGCCAGGCGCCGCGCGGTTGGCGAGGCAGACGTCCAGCGTCGGCGGCGTCAACGGCGCGCCGTTCACCAGCGCCTTGTCCGGGCTGGACACGGCCACGCTGTCGGGCGCGATCTGCGTCGAGCCGGCCGTCATGCTGACGCTGCCGCTGGCCGTCGCCACGCGCGCACCGGGCGTGATCGTCAATGCGCCGCCATTGTCCGCGAGCAGGCGTACATTGCCGCTCGTCGTCGTCACCTGTCCGTTGATGGTGAGGGGGCTGTGCGTCGTCAGGCTGATGTCGCCGCTAACCGTGCGCACTTCGCCGCTGGCGGGCTTCACGGCGTCGCCGCTCTCGTACACCGGCACCGTCATGCCGCCGACGCTGTCGATCGCGATCGCGCCCGTGTTGCCGACGCCATCCTGCACGGCGCGCACAACCGTCAGGGGCCCCATGTTGGCGACGTTGATCGGCTGCCCGCCCGCACCGTGGTTGTACGCCAGAAGCGTGCCGGCTTGCGTCTTCAGTGGATTGTCGCCCGTGCCGATGCCGGCGCTGGACGTCAGCGACAAGGTACCGACACGCAGCAGGCCGTTGCCGTAGATGCCGGCCGCGTCCACCGTGGCGATGGCGCCGCCGAGGCCCGCGTCGAACGTCACGGCGCCGCCGCTGATGAATTGCATGCCGGCGTTCGGTGCCATGACACCGGACAGGCCGTCGACCATGCCGATGCGCAGGTCGCCCGCCGTCGTCACGTGGAACAGGTCCGCGTCCGTGGTGCCCGCGAGCGTGCCGATCTTGTTGGCGCCCGTGAGGACGACCTGGCCGCCGCGCACGACGACGGCGTTCGCGCCGACCATGCCGTCGCCCGTCTCGTAGATGCCGGCCGTGGAGCCCAGTGCCAGCGTGCCCGACGTGGTCAGCGGCGCCTTCACGTTCAATGCGCCGGCGCCCGCGTCGAGCCGCAGCGTCATGGGCGTGCCCACGCCCGCGAGCGCGATGGGGCCGACGACGTCGATGCCGGCCGTGTTGCCGGCCAGGCCGCCGACGGTGATGTCCGTCGCCTTGACGTAGTCCAGCGCGGCCTGGTCGAGCACGAAGCCGTCGCCGCCACCGAGACTGACGTGCGCGGCCAGGCTGTTCGGCATCAGGCTCACGGCGGGCGCCGTCACGGCCGCGGCCACGGTCAGGCGGTCGCCCTGCAGCAGCACGGACTTCGATGCCGTCACCGGCGCTTCGATGTCGACGATCCCGCCGACGGCATATTGGTTGACGGTGAGCTGGCTGGCCGCATTCGCCGACAGGTCCACAGGGGCGCGCACGCGGATGTCGCCGGCGTTCGCCAGCACGACGTCCGACGCGGCGCTCAGCGCGCCGTCGACCGTCACGGCAGCCTGGTGGCCGCCATCGCCCACCTTGATGGCGGCGAGGTTCGGGCTCAGGCGCTGCAGCGCGGCCGCGTCGAGCACGAGGGTATTCGCGCTCTCGTTGGCCGCGCCGATGCTGATCGCGCGGTACGGGTCGGCCGACAGCAGCGACAAGGTCGGCAGCTGGCCGTTGCCCACGATATTGCCCGCGAGGGTGATCTGGTTCGCGCCGATACCGATGTTGTTCCCGGTCTTGAGCGTACCGCCGGCGCCGAGCAGGAACACGTTCCCGGCGCGGAAATCGAGGTCGCCGCCGGCGCTCACCTGCGCATTGATGTAGATGCTGTTGCCCGCCTGCGCGCGCACGCTGCCGGCCGCGTCCAGCGCGTCCGTGACGGTGAGGTCGTGCTGCGCCTGCAACAGGACGTCCGTGCCGGCCGCCGTCAGCGTGCCCGGCGCGACGCGGGTGACACTCCCCGCTGCGGCCTGCGCGCCCGCGACGACGTCGCCCGCGCCGGCCGTGCCGCCCGCGACGACTTCGATGTCGTAAGGCGCGAGCTGCCACGTGCCATTCTTGCCCTTGTCGCCGGACGCGTCGACCGCGATGCCGTCGACGTCGACGGCGTAGCCCGACGTGCCCACCGAGCCGCCCTGGGCGGTACCCTTCGCGGACACGGTGCCGTGGGCCTTCGTTTCGCTGTCGGCCGCGAGTGCCACCTTGCCGCCGTTGCCGGCCTTGCCGTCGGCATGGATGGACGAGCCGGATTCGACGCTCGTGGTCTGCGCATGCTTGCCGTTGGGCTGTCCATCGTCGCCGACGAGCACCGTGCCGCCATTGCGGCCGCTGGCGTCGATGCCCGCTCCCTTGACGACGGCCACCTGTTCGCCCAGCACCTTGACCGTGCCGCCGTCCGCCGTATCGCCGCCGCCCGCGCTGGTCACGCTGGCGGCATCGAGGGTGACGGCGCCGCTGGCCTTGAGGACGATGCGGCCGTTTTCGCCCACCGCGGCGCTATCCGCGTTCGCGGTGCCGCGCTGGCTGACGAGCGCGCCATAGATCCCGATGCGGCCGCCCTTGGCGATCACCTGGCCCAGGTTCAGCGCCTGCTCCGCGGGGGCCGAGATCTCGACGCGCAGGTCGGGATCGGAAGAGTCCACCAGCTGGACGCTGTTGCCGGCCGCGAGGACCACGTCGCCCTTCGGCGTCGTGATGACACCCGCGTTTTCCACGTCCGGCGCGATCAGGAAGACCTGGCCGCCCTTCGGTGTCGTGATCGAGCCTTCGTTGCGCACGGTACCGGCGACCGCACCGGCCTGGAAGGTCTTGTTCCCGGCGAGGAAATCGGCATCGGTGATGTTCAGCGACGAGGCCACGAGGCCGTTCACGTCCACGCGCGATCCTTGGCCGAACAGGATGCCGTTCGGATTGATCAGGAAGACCTTGCCGTTGCTTTGCAGCGCGCCGAGGATCTTCGTCGGGTCCTGGCCCAGCACGCGGTTCAGCACCGCGCTGTCGGCGCTCTGCTGGATGAACTGGGTGGTCTCGCCGGCGTCGATCGAAAAGGTCTGCCAGTTGATGATGGTGCCTGGCGTGTTCGTGATGGTGAACACGGTGCCCTGCTGCGAAAAGGTCGCCTGGCCCGCCGCCACCTTGGGCGAGGTGGGCACGGCGCCGGCCGCGCCGCAATAGCATGCGGCCACCAGCAGCGCGCCGAGGCGGCGCCGGGTCGAAACGAGTGTCGATGAAGTCATGGAGTGGTCCTCAATACGCCAGCGCCACGCGCACGTGGAGCTTGTTCCTGCTGGTCGCGTTCACGTCGCCCGCGTGCATGCCGTGGCCGTAGTCGAGCTGCACGCTGGCCGAGCTGCCCACGGCGACGCGCAGGCCGAGGCCCGTGCTGGAGATCGCGGCGTGGTGCAGCTCGCCCGGCAGCGCGTGGTTGCGCTCGCCCCATGCGGTGTCGTAGAAGCCGAGCAGCCGGCATTGCCAGCCTGCGCGGCCGCACAGGTCGGGCGTGTACAGTTCCACGTTCGCCACGACGCCCGTGTCCGTCGCGAGGTCACGTTCACCGAAGCCGCGCACGGTCGTCGCGCCGCCCGCGCCGAACTGCTCGCCCGGCACGAGCGCGTCGTGCGTCCACTGGCCGTTCAGGAGGACGCGCGTCTGCCAGTCGCCCTGCACCACGTTGGCGAACGACGCCGCGAAGCGCACCATGCGATAGCCGGCCTTCGCGCCAGCGCGCGTGCGCGCGAAGTCGTCGGAGCCGCCACGCGAACCGCCCGCCACGTTCTGCAGCAGCGCGACAGTGAAATCGGTCTGGCCGTCCGCCGTCGCGCGGCTGCCCGTGTAGCCGATACTTACGGGGCGCACGGTGATGTCGTTGCCGAAGTCCTCGGTGCCGAACATGACGCTGTTGCGGTAGGCCTTGACGTCGATGCCGTACACGACCCGGCCCTCCAGGTCGCCCCGCTTGGCCAGCACCTGGTTGTAGCGGGCGCCGTAGATCGTGCCCTTGCCGCTCACGGCGAGGTTGAACAGGCCCGCGTTGATGGCGCCCGAATCGACGTCCGAATAGCTCGCGAACAGGTCCAGCGAATCGCCCAAGGCGTATAGCGGCACGTGGTAGCCGGCGGCCCACACGGCCACGCGGTCCGGGCGCTCGGCCGTCGTCGTGTATTGCAAGGTGCCCACGTGGTCGCGGCCCCACAGGTCGGCATGCTGCAGCAGCACGCCCGCGTGGGTCTTGCCCGTGGACTCGGTGCCCGTGTTGTCGACGTTGAGCATGACCTTCCACGGCCGTTCGTCCGTGACCTCGACCCGCGCATCGACGGCCTCCTGGCCGCCCTCGGCGTCCGCGCCGGCCAACGTGAGCTTGACCTTCTTCGCGGGGTTCTCGTTGACGAGCTTGAGGTTGCGCGACACGGCCGCCAGGTTCGGCGTCGCGCCGGGCACCACCGTCGGCAGGCTGGCGCGCACGTTCGCTTCCGAGAACCAGCGGTTGCCCGTCACCTCGACCTGGCGCACGGTCGTCTGCACGACGTTCAGGCGCACGGCGCCGCCGTTCAGCTCCTGTTCCGGCAGCTGCACGGTGACCATCTCGTAGCCGCGCGCACGGTACAGCGCCTCGAGCGCTTCCAGCGCGCGCTGGACGTCGCCGAAATCGCGTCCGGCGCCCGTGTACGGCGCGACGGCGGCCTGCACGTCGGCGGCCGGCAGCACCGTGTTGCCGTTCACGTCGAAGCGGCTGATCTCGAACCGGATCGGATCGTCCGCCCAGGCGGCGCCCGCAGCGGCGGCCAGCGTGGCGGCCGCGACCAGGCGTGCCAGGCGCGTTAAGGTCAATCTCATGTTTTGCATGACAACTCGTTATTGTTCTGCCCAGGGAAGCCAGGGCGTGCGCCATGACTCGTCTTTCGCGAGTGTACTCATTTTTCATTGCCCCACAGAAAAATTGTTACGAATTCGCCGCCTGCGCGACGGGATCGTTAACACCCCGACAAGGGACGTTGCGTGCCCGACACAGCGTCACTTCGTGTCGAACGTCGTCACCCCGTCCCACCCGGCGCCGGGCGGGGCGTCGCGCCAGCGTGCGATGCGCTCGAGGTAGAGCAGGTACAGGGCCCGCCCTGGGTGCGCCGCCCGCAGCGCGGCGACGGCGTGTTCCGCGCCGTCCCAGTCCTGCGCGCGCACGCGGGCGAGTGCCGCGTCCCATGCGGCCAGCTCCTCGAGCATGGCGGAGGACAGGTCGGCCGGGCGGCCCAGCGGTTCGTAGATGGCGACCGGCGCATGCTTGCCCTTCACGCGCACGAGGTCCAGCTCGCGGTAGGCGAATTCCGGCGCCGCCAGCCGCGTCGCCTCGCCCACGACGATGCCCACGCCGTAGACCTTCGTGATGCCTTCCAGGCGCGACGCGAGGTTCACGGCATCGCCCATCACCGTGTACGCGCGGCGGATCGCGGACCCCATGTCGCCCACGTGCATCAGCCCGGAATTGATGCCGATGCCGATGGCGAGCGGCGGCCAGCCGCGCTGGCGGAACTCGGCGTCCAGCCGGGCCGCGCTGGCCTGCATCAGCAAGGCCGTCGCGACGGCGCGGCTGGCGTGGTCGGCAAACGCGACGGGCGCGCCCCAGAACGCCATCACGGCGTCGCCGATGTATTTGTCGAGCGTGCCCTGGTGGCTGGCGCGGATGTCTTCCGACATCGCCGTCAGATAGCGGTTGATGTACTCGCGCAGCGCCTTCGGCGCGAGGCCTTCCGAGATCGTCGTGAAGCCGCGCACGTCGACGAACATGACGGACAGCTCGCGGCTCTCGCCTTCCATCGTGTAGGCCTGTGGATTCTCGGCCATCTGCGCGACCAGTTCCGGCGCCACGTATTCGCCGAAGCGCGAGACGAGCGCGCGCCCCTTGCGGTACTCGAACAGATAGCCCCACGCGACGTTCACGACGAACAGCAGCGCGACGAGCATCAGGCAGATCACCATGTCGACCGCCCAGTCCATCTCGCGGTACAGGAAGCCGTTGAAGCCGACGACGGCTGCGAACACGGCACCGGAAACCAGCACGGCGGGCAGCGGCGCCAGCGCCGGCAGCAGCAGCGCGAGCAGCGTGCCGGCCACGAGCACCTGGAAGAATTCGAGCGCCGTCGCATAGTCGGGCCGCGACTTGAAGCGCCCGTCCAGGATCGACTTGATGACGTTGGCATGCACTTCCACGCCGGGATAGTCGCCATTGACGGGCGTCGAGCGCAGGTCCTGCAGGCCCGGCGCCGTCGTGCCGACGAGGACGATGGCATCCTTCAGCACGGGCGCGGGCACCCTGCCCTCGAGCACGTCGACGGCGGACACGTAGCGGAACGTGCCGCCCTGCGGGCCGCCCGGGCCGCGGAATTGCACGACCGTCGTCAGGCCGTCGCCCACTGGAATGGCGCGGCGTTCGTGCGGCAACGTGAGGACGATGGCGTCGGCACCGGCCGCGTCATCCTGTCCAGCGCCGAAGTCCGGGCGGATCGTCGTTGCGCCCAGGTAGACGGCGGCCGTGGCCAAGCCCAGCGACGGATAGTAGCCGGCGCCGATCCGCTGCAGCAGCGGCACGGTGCGCACGACGCCGTCCGCGTCCGGCTCGACGGTGAAGCTGCCGGCGCCGCGCGCCGCCGCCTGCAGCCGCGCGATGTTCGCTTCGTAGCCGGGCGCGCGGTAGGCGTCGAGCTGGCGCCCGCCCAGGTCCGCGACGGTGAACGCGGGCGGCGGCAGCACGCCCTTGGCGAGGATCGGCGACACGTTATAGCCCAGCACCACGGGCCGCCCGGCCAGCGCCTGCGCGAAGCGGCCGTCGTAATCGAGCTGCGGGCGCAGCGCCGCCACCTTCGCTTCGATACCCGGGACACTATTCAACTCGCGCCGCGCGAGCCGTTCCAGCACGGCGTAGCCGGAACTCGTGTCCGGCTCGGGGAACGAGACGTCGAAGCCGATCGCGCGCGCACCGTAGTGCCCGGCCAGCTGGTCGACGAGATGCGCCATCACGTCGCGGCTCCACGGGAAGCGCCCGACGGCGGCGAGGCTCTTCGGGTCGATGTCGACGATGACGATGCGCGGGTCGGGCGCCGGCCCTTCCAGGCGCATGCGCAGGTCGGCGACGAGCGTGTCCTGGCGCTCGATGGCGTGGCTGTGCCACGTGCCGTTCGTGTACAGCGCCGCGGCAAGCGTGAGCACGACGCCCAGTGCCCAGCGCGCGCCGTAACGGCCTGCCATCTTGCGCAGCCGGCCCATGCTACGGCCGGTAGCCTGGAATCGCCGCCTCGTCGACGGCGTCGATCTGCGCCGGATCGAGGTTCTTGCAAGCGAACTTCAGGTAGACCTTCTGGCGCACGAAGATGTCGAACAGGTCCGGGTCGATGTGGCCGTTGAGAGCGAACTTGCCGAGGATGTGCAGCGACTCCGACAACGTCTTGCCTTTCTTGTACGGGCGGTCGCGCGCCGTCAGCGCTTCGAAGATGTCGGCGATGGCCATCACGCGCGCCTGCACGGACATCTGCTCGCGCACGAGGCCGCGCGGATAGCCCTTGCCGTCCATACGCTCGTGGTGGCCGCCCGCATATTCGGGGATGTTCTTCAGGTGCTTCGGCCACGGCAGCGATTCGAGCATGCGGATCGTCACGACGATGTGGTTGTTGATGATCTTGCGTTCGTCGTCGTTGAGCGTACCGAAGCGCACCGTGAGGTTGCGCACCTCGTCCTCGTCGAGGAAGTCGCATTCCACGCCGTCCGGCCCCGTCCAGCGGTACGCGGCGATGCGGCGCACGCGGTCCTGGTCGGCCTCCGACATGCCTTCGCTGCCGACGTTCGCGCTGCGCAGAAAATCGCGGTCCGCGCGCAGGCGCGCCTGCTCGGCGGCAAGCGCGGCGGCGATCGCGGCGCGGTCCGCGCCCTCAGCGCACTGCGCCCGCAGCGCGCGGATCTCGGCGTCGCGCAGCAGCACCTCGAAGCGCGTGTCGATCATGTGGATGCGGTCGAAGATCGTCTGCAGCTTGGTCGCCTTGTCGACGACGTGCACGGGCGTCGTGATCTTGCCGCAGTCGTGCAGCAGCCCGGCCAGCCACAGTTCGCGGCGGTCGGCGTCCGTCATGCGGAAGTCCGCCATCGGGCCGCGCTCCGTCTCGTGCACGGCCTCGGCCAGCAGCATCGTCAGCTCGGGCACGAACTGGCAGTGGCGGCCCGTGTACGGCGATTTCTCGTCGATGCCGATGTTGATCAGGTTGACGAGGGCTTCCAGCAGCCGCTCCATCTGCACGACGAGCTGCTGGTTCGTGAGTGCGACGGCCGCCTGCGCCGCCAGCGCTTCGATGAAGCGCTGGTCCGTGTCGGAGAACGGGCGGATGGCGCCCGTCTCGCGGTCGCGCGCGTTGATCAACTGGAGCACGCCGACGAGCTCTCCCTCGTGGTCCGTCATCGGCACCGTCAGGTTCGATTGCGAGCGGTAGCCGAACGTCTCGTCGAACGTCAGCATGCCGGAAAAATTGAAGACGTCTGCGCGGTACACGTCCGCGATGTTCACCGACCGGTGGAAGTTGGCCGCATACGCCGCCACGGACGCGAGGTTCTTCTCGCCGGCGTCGTCGACCAGGGGAATGGGCGGCAGGTCGATGGGATTGCCGCTCGTGCCGCCCTGGCAGATACCCAGCGTGTCGTTCAACCAGATGTGGAAGCACAGGCTGCGCCCGTCCGCGCTGGGCCGGTACAGCGTGCCGCCGTCGGCGTTCGTCATGCTCTTCGCGACCCTCAGGATGCGGTCGAGGAAGATGTCGATGTCGTCGTGGCCGTCGCCCAGGGCGACGCTGACCTCCGTGAGCAGGTCGAGGCGCTCCACGATGTCGGTCTGGGTGAGCTCTTGCATGATCATTGTCCGCGGGTCCGGGTATGTTTGTAAAGAAACAAGGATTGCCGGATCGAAATTTTTAACAGTGTAGCCGTGTTACGCCGCGCTGTACACACGCTGAGGCGAAAATGCAAAATTCAGATAATCGGTTACAGATTGCCGCTATGATCTGACATATATTGCAACGGTGCGGGCGCAACCGTAGCGTACAACACGAGCAGACGACGAGGCTGCGCAGCAAGGAGCGATGTCATGAAATTCAGATTCTGGGGCGTACGCGGATCGATCCCGTCCCCCGGGCCGCAGACCGTGCGCTACGGCGGCAACACCACGTGCATCGAAGTGCGCGGCGACGACGGCACACTCGTCGTGCTCGACGCCGGCACCGGCATCTACGCGCTCGCCCAGGACTTGATGCGCCGGCGCGCGCAAGACGGCGCGGAGGTGGACGCCAACATCTTCATCACGCACAGCCACTGGGACCACATCCACGGCCTGCCCCTGTTCACGCCGCTGTTCGTGAGCGGTACGCGCGTGTGCCTGCACGGCGCGCGCGACGACGCGACGGGCCGCGGCATCGAGCACGTGATGGGTGTGCAGCTGCAGGACAGCTACTTCCCCGTCAGCGAGGAACGCATGAACGCCACGATCGAATACCGCACGCTGGAAGCCGGCGTGCCGCATGCCGTCGGCGACATCGTCGTGCACAACGTCACGATGAACCACCCGGTGGCCAACTTCGGCTACCGCGTCGAATGCGGCGGCCACGCGCTGTTCTTCACGGGCGACCACGAACCGTTCTTCAATCCGCACGCGCCCGGCAGCGCGGAGCACGCGGCCGCGCAGCGCGAGATCGCGCGGCGCGAGCGCGAGATCGAGCAGGCGGTGGAAGGCGTCGACGCGCTCGTCGCCGATTGCTCGTACACGGTGGAGGAATACCCGTCCAAGCAGGGCTGGGGCCACGGCACGTTCGACGCCGCGATCGCGCTGGCGCTGAAGACGGGTGTGCGCAGCCTGTACTGCACCCACCACGAGCCCACCCGTTCCGACGCCGACCTGGAAGCCGTGTTCGGCCAGGCGCTGGCGCGCTGGCAGGGCCGGCTGGGCGGCCTCGCCGTGGCGCTGGCCTACGAAGGCCTGGAAGTCGAACTCCGATGAGCGCCGATTTCGTGGAACGGCGCCAGGGCGACCGGCGCCAGCATGACGAGACGGGGCGGCGCCTGGACGTCCAGCGCCGCGTGCAGGCCATCACGACGCGGATCCACGCCACCCGCAACCTGGACCAGATCATGCTCGACCTGGGCCGCGACTTCTGCGAGCTGTTCGACAGCGACCGCTTCACCTTGTACGCCGTGACGCCCGAGCAGGACGCCCTCGTCGCCAAGGTCAAGACGGGCCTCACCTCGATCCGCCATCTGCAGCTGCCGATCGGACCCGGCTCGATCGCCGGCTTCGTCGCGCTGTCGCGCCAGACCGTCAACATCGCCGACGTGTACGACGAGGCCGAGCTGCGCCGCCTGGGCTCCAACGTGCGCTTCCAGCGCGGCGTCGACCAGCGCACGGGCTACCGCACGCGCGAGATGCTCGTCGCGCCGCTGATCGACGCGGAGGGCGCGCTGCTGGGCGTCATCCAGTTCATCAACCACCGCGCCGGCGGCCCGTTCCCGGCCGCGTACATGGAAGGCCTGAAGCAGCTGTGCGAGACCCTGGCCGTCGCGCTGGGCCAGCGCCTGCGCGCGCCGCTGCCGCGCGGCCGCTACGACGCCCTCGTCACGCGCAACCTCCTCACGCAGCAGGAGCTGGAACAGGCCACGCGCCTCGCGCGCGAGCGCGACGCCGACATCGAGGACGTGCTGCTGGGCGACTTCCACCTGAAGCCGGCCCAGCTCGGGCAGGCGCTGTCCGACCATGCCGGCGTACCGTACGAACCGTTCCGCGCCGAGCGCGTGAAACCCATCGAGCTGCTGCGCAACCTGAAGCCGCAGTACGCCCTGGAACAGGGCTGGCTGCCGCTGGAGGACGGCCCCGACGGCCTCGTGCTGATGGCGCTGGACCCGGAACGCGTGGCCGCCAGCCGCATCGCCGCCGAGGTGTTCGGCCGGCCGCGCATCGCCTGGCGCGTGACGACGCGCCACGACCTGCGCCTGACGGTCGCCCAGTTCTTCGGTGGTACCGTCGCCGAGGACACGAGCGTGGGCGAGCTGCTGTCGCACCTCGACGAGGACGTCGACCCCGATGCGGAAGGCGACAACGCCGGTGCCGAAGTCTCGGCCGCCGTCGAGAACGAACTGGTCAAGCTCCTGAACCGGATCATCGTCGACGCCTACCGCCAGGGCGCGTCCGACATCCACATCGAGCCGCAGCCGGGCCGCGGCAAGACGGGCGTCCGCTTCCGCAAGGACGGCGTGCTGGTGCCGTACATCGAGATCCCGTCCAGCTACCGCAACGCCCTCGTCGCGCGCGTGAAGATCATGTGCGACCTCGACATCTCCGAGCGGCGCAAGCCGCAGGACGGCAAGATCCGCTTCCGCAAGTACGGGCCCCTCGACATCGAGCTGCGCGTGGCGACGATACCGTCGAGCGGCGGCGTCGAGGACATCGTCATGCGCATCCTGCAGGCCGGCGAGCCGATCCCGCTCGACAAGCTGGGCGTCCTGCCGCACAACCTCGACCGGCTGAAGGCGACGGTCGCCAAGCCCTACGGCCTGTTCTTCGTGTGCGGCCCGACGGGCTCCGGCAAGACGACCACCTTGCACTCGATCCTCGCGCACCTGAACACGCCGGAGACGAAGATCTGGACGGCGGAAGACCCCGTCGAGATCACGCAGAAAGGCCTGCGCCAGGTGCAGGTGAATCGCAAGGCGGGCCTCGACTTCGCATCCGTCATGCGCGCGTTCCTGCGTGCCGATCCGGACGTGATCATGGTGGGCGAAATGCGCGACCGCGAGACCGTCAGCACGGGCATCGAGGCGTCGCTGACGGGCCACCTCGTGTTTTCCACCCTGCACACGAACAGCGCGCCGGAATCCGTCGTGCGCCTGCTCGACATGGGCATGGACCCGTTCAATTTTGCCGACGCGCTGCTGGGCATCCTCGCGCAGCGCCTGGCGCGCCGACTGTGCACGGCGTGCCGCCAACCGTACCACCCGGACGACGCCGAGGTGGAGGCGCTGCTCGACGAGTATTGCGAGGAATTGCGGGGCCAGGCGGCCTACGTCGCGGACCCGGCCGCCGCGCGCGCCGCCGTGCTGGCCGGCTGGCGCGCACGCCACGGCGGTGCCGACGGCCGCCTGACGTTGTACCGCGCAGTGGGCTGCACCGAGTGCACGAAGGGCTATCGCGGGCGCGTCGGCCTGCATGAATTGATGCTGGGCAGCGAGCGCGTCAAGCGCCTGCTGACCGAGCACGCGCGCGTGGCCGAGCTGCTGGCGGCCGCGCTCGAGGACGGGATGCTGACCCTGAAAATGGACGGCATCGAGAAGATCCTGGACGGCATCACCGACATCAAGATGGTGCGTGCCGTCTGCATCAAATAACCACCAACCATTCCAAATCAAGGAGAGAAGCACAATGAATCGCATCGTCCCGTCCGCGCTGGCCGCGGCCGCCATCGCCCTGCTGTCCGGCTGCGCGGCCGACGCCACGCAATCGCAGCAACAGCAGCCGGCCGACAAATACCTCGACGCGAGCTACACCCCGACCGGGACCCTCATCCCGCGCAAGGCGTCGAAGGGCGCAGCGGACAACGTGACCGTCGCCGACAAGCAGGCGCTCGAGAACGACCGCAACAACAATAACGGCGCGAACAACTGGGCCGGCGGCACGCACTGACCTACGCTTGACGCGACAAGGGCCGGGCGTTTGCGCGCCCGGCCCTTTTTCA